>JAGHZR010000004.1:173958-400404 GCA_017745295.1 Novosphingobium sp. | reverse complement strand
ACGGATCCCCGCCGAACACCGCGACCACCTGCTCCCCGCCCTCAACGCCATCTGGCGCTAAACAACGTCCTGAAAAGCAGCCCTGCCGGGTAGCTGGCCTCGGCGTCGCAACACGGTTCGGTGTAAGCGCTTGCAATCGGCGTGCAACGAGGCCATTATCGCCTCATGACCTTTACTGCGACCTTCCTTCGCCCATGAGTGACTCCGCCTTCCCCCGCGACTTCGACCCGGAAGTGCCGGAAGATTTCGACAGCCCTCATGCGCTGTTCGACCATCTGAGGGCGCAGTGCCCGGTTGCCCATACCGACCGCTGGGGCGGCTTCTGGGCGCTGACGCGGCATGCCGACGTGAAGCGGGCCGCGTCCGATTCCGACACGTTCATCACATCCGTCCAGAACGTCATTCCCAAAGTGGCCTTCACCGGGCGGCGCCCACCGCTTCACCTTGATCCGCCCGAACACACGCCTTATCGGCGCGCCCTCAATCCGCTGCTGTCGCGCGACAACGCCCTGGCCCTGGAACCCGAAGTTCGGGCCATCACCATCAGGTTGCTGGCCCCGCTCATCGCCGCTGGACGTGGCGACATCTGCGGAGAGTTCTCTTCGCATTTGCCCGTCCACGTCTTCGGAGCCTGGATGAATCTCAGCGGTCCCTGGCTGGAAACGCTGCACGAAGCGGGTCGCGCCTTCATCCTCTCGGTGCATCTCAACGATGAGGAGAAGATGAAGTCGACCAGTCTGCGGCTTTATGAAATGGCCCGCGAACTGATCGCGCAGCGCCATGCCGAACCGCTCCCGGCGGATCAGGACCCGACCAGCGCCCTCCTTGCCGCGCGCGATCCGAACGGCGATCCCCTGCCCGACGAGATGATCGTGGGAACCGTGCGGCAATTGCTGGTAGTGGGCATCGTCGCACCGATGGTGATGATCGGGAACATGGCGGTCCACCTTTCGCGCCATGCCGATCTGCAGGCACATCTCCGCGCCAATCCGCAGGACATAGCCGACGCCGTGGAGGAGTTCCTCCGCCTCTATTCCCCCTATCGCGGCTTTGCCCGAACGGCGACGTGTCCGGTTCGTTTCGGAGAACGGACCATCCCGGAAGGCGACGCCATCGCACTTGTCTATGCCTCGGCGAACCGGGACGAAAGCGTGTTCGACGATGCCGCGAGCTTTCGCTTGCGCCGCGACAACATCGGCGAACACCTCGCCTTCGGGCGCGGTCCGCACCACTGTCCGGGCGCGCAGCTGGGCCGCTTGCAGCTCCGCGTCGCGCTGGAGGAACTGCTGGCCCGCACCCGGCACTTCGAGGTCGAGGGCGACATTCTCATGACCAAGTGGCCGGAAGTGGGTGCCGTCGCCGTGCCGCTACGCTTCGAAGCTGCCTGACGACATTCCAAGCGCTTGCATGATCCCGGTTTCCGCCCCTAGAGAGGGGGCAGATACCAGGCTATTGCAGGCGGGCGGATTTTGGACAAGGCAGACAAGGCACCCACTCTCGACGATGTGGCAACGCTTGCAGGCGTTTCCAGCGCCACGGTCTCGCGCTACCTGAACAGCCCGGACGTCGTTGCCAAGGCCACGGCCGAACGCATCGCCAAAGCCATCAAGGAAATAGGCTACATCCCCAATCTACTCGCGGGCGGCCTGGCCTCCAGCCGCAGCAGGCAGGTCTCCGTGCTGATCCCCCACTTGTCGGATTCGATCTTCAACGAGACGATCGAGAGCATGTCCGAAGAACTGGTGGCGGGCGGGATCACCGTCATGCTGGGGCTTACCGGCGTGTCGGCGGAGCGCACCGCCAAGCTCATCATGGCCGCGCTCAGCCGCCGGGTGGATGCGATCATCTCCACCGGCCTGCTGACGCCGGAGATCGAGGATCTCCTGCGCCGCAGCAAAGTGCGTTTCATCCAGATCTGGGAGCTGCCCGAGAACCCGATCGACATCGCCATCGGCTTCTCGCACCGCGAAGTGGGCCGCGACATCGCCCGCTTCCTGCGCACGCGCGGCTATCGCCTGCCGCATATCATCACCGCCGAGGGGAAACGCGCCGCCCAGCGCCGCGACGGCTTCGTCGCGGAATGGCAGGCGAGCGGCGGAGAAGTGCCCACCGAGGATTCGGTCACCATCCCCTCACGCTTCGGCCACGCCCGCCGCGCTTTTGCCGAAATGCGCCGGTTGGAGCGGATGCCCGACGTCGTTGTCTGCGGATCGGACCACCTGGCACAGGGCATCATCGTGGAAGCCCAGTTCGCGGGGCTGCGGGTGCCCGAGGACCTGGCCGTCATCGGCTTCGGCAATGCCTCGCTTGCCGGCGAGATGCGGCCGACGATCACGACCGTGGACATCGACGGCGCCCGGATCGCCCGCGAAGCCATCGCCGCGATCGACCGCGCCGATTCCGGCAACCGCATCGTCGATGTCGGCTTCCGCCTGATTGCCCGCGAAAGCGCCTGAACGCGGCCACACGGCCATAATGAAAACGCTTGCACGCGGTAGCGGCTACGGTTAGCGTCTCCCGGACAAACAAAGGTTCGCCCTGTCGATCGGGCCGCGGGAGATTTCATGCGCAGCATCGTGAGGCGGAACTGTCCTGAGGCAGCCCGGACGCACGCCCTGTCAGGCAAAGCCGGTACGAAAAAGGCCGGTATGAAAAGAGAAAGCAGGCTGGTTCGTATCGGGAGCCGGGGCGCTCTGGTGCTGTCGGCGCTGGCGATCCTGGCCGCCACGCGCCACGAGACGCCGGACGCGCGCTGGTGGGCTCCCGGCGAAGACCGGGTTTTCCCGCGTCAGCTCGACTACCCCAACGCCCAGGGCGTCCTGCGCGTCCTGCACGATGGCGAGCCGGTGCGCACTGCCGACAACGCCTTTTTCATGCCGCTCGGCCCCAATGGACGTGCCTGCGTGAGCTGCCATCAACCGGCCGACGGCATGAGCCTTTCGGTCGAATCGATCCGTGACCGCTGGCAGGCCACCAAGGGCAAGGATCCAATCTTCGCGGCGGTGGACGGCTCCGATTGCCCTACCCTGCCACAGGGTGAGCGTGCCTCGCACTCGCTTCTGCTGGACCACGGCCTGTTCCGGATCGAGCGCTCCTGGCCCCCGCGCGACTGGTCCGGCAAAGACGTCAAGCCGGACTTCACGATCGAGGTCGTGCGCGATCCTACCGGCTGCAACAGCGGCACACGCTACGGCCCGAATGCGAAACAGCCGAACATCTCGGTCTATCGCCGCCCGCGCCCGGTCGCGAACCTCAAATATATCGAGGCGATCGGTTTCGCCTACGATCCCAAGGCCGGGCTGCCGGTCCCGGTCGATCCCGAGACCGGCAAGCCGGTGGCCGGCAACCTCATGGCGGACGGACGGGTTCCCACGCTGACCGCGCAGATGAACGACGCGGCCCGCGCGCATCTGGAACTGTCGAAACAGATGACCCCGGCCCAGAAGGAACAGGTGCTCACCTTCATCCGCAGCATCTACACCGCGCAGCAGGCGGGGCCGCAAGGCGGGGCGCTCGATGCCGATGGGGCGGAAGGCGGCCCGGTCACGCTGCGCGACCTCAAACCGGGCCAACTCGGCAGTACCGGCCGTGCCGTCTGGTCCGAATTCGATGCCTGGGGCAAGCTCACGCCCAAACAGAAGGCGGCGCTCTCGCCCCAGGAACTGGCTTTCCGCGAATCCGTGGCGCGCGGCGCGGCGATCTTCCGGGACCGCAATTTCCTGATTACCGACAGCCAGGGCATCAACGCTCCGGTCGGCTTCGGCAACCCCGTGCGCTATTCCTGCCGGTTCTGCCATAATATGAGCCAGATCGGTATCGACGTGGCGCCTGGACAAGTCGATCTCGGCACGACCAATGCGCCATTCGCTTCGCCCCAACTCTGGCTGCCGCTGTTCCGCGTCACCTGCAAGGGCAAGCCGCACCCCTTCTACGGCCGCGAGATCCTGACGCATGATCCTGGCTACGCGCTGACCACCGGGAAATGCGCCGATGTCGGGCGCATCACCCTGCAATCCAACCGGGCGCTGGCGGCGCGCGCGCCTTACTTCTCCAACGGCTCGGCCCAGGACCTGCGCGGTATCGTCGATTACTACGACCGGCGCTATTCGATCCGCTACAGCGAGCAGGAAAAACAGGACCTCGTCAATCTCATGAGCGCGCTGTGAAGAAGCCTCTCGAAATGA
The DNA here is from genome assembly GCA_017745295.1 of Novosphingobium sp. Classification (GTDB taxonomy): domain Bacteria; phylum Pseudomonadota; class Alphaproteobacteria; order Sphingomonadales; family Sphingomonadaceae; genus Novosphingobium. The sequence goes on along the minus strand of JAGHZR010000004.1, from coordinate 396,220 downwards.
GGCTCGCACTCTCGGCCGCCGTGCTCGCGGCCACTTCCGGGCACGCGGTCGCGGCGCAGGCGGCATCGGACTACCGGCTGTTCGTGGCCTGCCCGGTCTATCGGGATACCGATTCCGGCCGCAAGTCGGGCTGCTGGCTGGCGCAATCGCCGGACGACGGCATGCAGTACGATGTCACGCTCGCTCCGGCCAAGCCCGACTATGCGCACGCCGCGCTGATCGAAGGGCGGGTCGCGGCCGGGCAGGAGACTGGGCAAGCCGGGCAGGATAACCCCTGCGGCGGAATCGTGCTCGCCCCCGTGTCCGTGTCGATCCTCGAAGCGCCCTGCCCGCGCTACATGATCCCCGCCGAAGGCTATCCGGGCCGAAGGTTCGCCTTGCCAGTCACCAATGTGCCGCCGCTCGACATGGACCGTCCGCTCGACAAAGGACCTTTCGCAAAGCGCAGCTTTCCGTTGTTCTTCGAGTTCGACAGCAGCTTCATCAGCTATCAGTTTACGGACTACTACTTGGACAAGCTCGCGCACTGGCTGCGCAGCGCCCACCCCCGGCGGATCGTCGTTACCGGCTACGGCGCGACCCGGCCGGTGACTGTCTCGGGCAAGGCCATGGCCGAACGCCCTAACGTCGCGCGCGAGCGTGCCGAGACGGTGGCGCAGTCGCTGCGCATGCTGGGCTTCGACGCCAAGACGATCTCCACCCGCGTGGGCCGAGACAAGGGCCGCGATAGGGGCCCGATCGAGGACGATACGATCCCGGGGCTTTCCGAATACTCCCGGCGAAGGGTGGAAGTGACCGCCGAGTTCTGATCGGCGGCTTCCCCCGGTTCACCCCTCCGGCAGGACGACAATCTCCCCGCCCGCCACTTCGTACCGCGTGTCCAGACCGGCTTCGCGGGTAATCTCGCGAAGATAGGCCAGGACCTCCCGTCCTGCCGCGCTATCCACCGACACATGGCGAGGAACCGAATCGTCGTCGATCCGGCAAGGGGTGAGCCGCAGCAGCGGCCCCTCACCGCCCAGTCCCAGCCGCGCGATGACAGTGTGCCGCGTCTCGTCCGGATTCATGTATTTCGCGCCCGGTTTCCAGTCGGCATTGAGGCGGCTGATCTCCTTGAAGCCGCGATCTTCGGTGAGATTGTCCATGAAGGCGGCAGGCTGCTCGATGGCGAAATTGCCCAGGCTGTGCAGGATCGGGCGGCCGAGATGGAACTCGATGCCTTTCAGCAGATGCGGATGGTGGCCGAACACGGCATCGGCCCCGGCCTCGATCACGGCGCGGCCGACTTCGCGCTGGTACTGGGCGAGGACCGCGCGCACGAAGTGGATGCCCCAATGCATGGAGACGACGACGTGGTCCGCGCGCTCGCGGGCCCGGCGGACATCGTCGAGGATCGCGCACAGATCTGCGGGCGCAGCGAAAGTCAGCACGCGCGGGTCGGTGCCCGGCTGATCCGGTTCCACCGCCTCATAGACGGTATGGACCCGCAGCGGCGCGCAGCCGGGGCGATTCGGCTCCGCCGCATAGCCGTGCGGCAGGATCGCATTGTAGGCGAGGAAGGCGATGCGGCGTCCTTTCGCCTCCAGCACTGCCGGTTCGCGAGCAGCGGCGATGTCGACTCCCGCCCCGCAGACCGCGATGCCTGCCGCCCGCAAATTCGCCGCTCCATCGACAAGGGCATCGCCGCCGTAGTCCATCGCGTGGTTGCCCGCGAGCGAGAGCACATCGAAGCCGACTTGCGCCAGCACTCCGGCGACATCGGGCGAGGTCCGCATGGCCAGACGGGCATTGGGCGCGGGGGTGCCCTTGTCGGAGACGACGCATTCCATCTGCCCGAACAGGATGTCGCCCTTCAGCGCATCGCCCAGCCCCGAGAACAGTTCGGCGGGGTGCGCCCGCCGAGGCCCTATGTCGCCTACTCCGACGACGATCACCTTGGCGGACATGGCGGCGGACACGGCAGCTCTCCTCTTTTCCCGCGTACAATGCTGATGTAAGCGCTTTCTGAGCTGAATAGACGAGAGGTTCCCACCATTGCAACAGCCACGAGCGGCATCGGATAAGCGCAGCGCCACCTCCGGTGGGAGCGGACGCCTGACCGCCGCACTCGGGCTTATGACCGCGCTGGGATCGCTGTCGATCCACATGATCGTCCCAGCCCTGCCCTCGATCGCGGCGAAGCTGAGGATCGATCAGGCCGACGTGCAGCTGACGATCGGACTCTACCTCGTCGCCATCGCGCTGGGTCAGCTCGGCTGGGGGCCGCTCACCGACCGCTTCGGACGCCGCCCGGCGATGCTCTGGTCGCTCGCGCTGTTCTGCACGGGCTCCGCTATCTGCGGGTTGGCGCCGTCCATCGGCTGGCTCCTCGCAGGCCGGATCATCCAGGCGCTTGGATCTTCGGGAACGCTGGTCGCCTCGCGTGCGATGATCGCGGACCTGGCGGTGCCGGGACAGGCGATCGGCGGGCTGGCCACCCTGGCCACGATCTCGCTGATCTCGCCCGCGATTGCGCCCGGCATCGGCGGCGTCCTTGTCGAGGCGGGCAGCTGGCGCACGGTTTTCGGCCTGCTGTTCGTCACCGGCATCGCCGTGCTGGGCGCCGCTTTCCGGCGTTTTCCCGAGACGGCGCGCAGCACGGGAGGATCGGCGGCGCCCTGGCGAACTTATGCGGCGCTGCTGGGAACGGCGCGCTTCATGGGCGTAACGATCGGCGCCGCGGCCTGGACCGCGATGATGTACCACTTCCTCGCGGCTTCTCCCTTCCTGCTGAGCGCGGTCTACCGCCTCTCGCCCTCGCAAAGCGGCTTGTTCTACCTTGGCGTTTCCGGTTTCATGATCGGCGGCAGCCTGCTCGTGCGCCGGATGCGCCGAAGCGCGGCGGTCATGCTCAAAGGCGCGGTCGCGATCATGGCGCTGGGGATCGTGCTGCTGGTGGCAGCGGCCGGCGGCTTGATCGCCGGGCTTCCCGCTCTGCTGATCCCGATGGCCGCCTGCGCGCTGGCGAGCGGAATCTGCGTGCCCTGCGCACTGGCGCTGGCGCAGGAAAGCAGCCCTCGCGCCGTCGCCACGGCCTCCAGCCTGTTCGGCGCCTTGCAGATGCTCACGGCGGCCCTCGTCGCATCGACGCTGTCGCACCGTTTCGACCACGGCCCCGCCCTGATGCTTTCGATCGCGGCACTGGCGCTCGTCGGTTGCCTCTGCTTCCTGCCGGTCCTGGCCGAACGCACGGAAGAGGATTGATGTAAGCCCTTGCACAATCGCTTCCCGCTCGTAAGATGAGGATATAACAAGGCTGTCGGCGTTGCCGCTCCTGGGGAGATCCAAGCATGTCCATCAAGCTCCAGCCGTTCGTCGGCGTCCGTCTCGCGCGATGGGGCAGCCCGTCATGACCGGCGTGCTGATCGCCGTGGGCGACCTCGCCCCGGACCGCGACAACTACGACGAGAGCTACGTGGCCGCGCGCGAGATGTTGCAGGGTGCGGATATCGCCTTCGGCCAGCTCGAAACCACGTTCGCCGCCGGAGGCGTTCGCGCGCCGCAGGCCCGCCATGCGGTACTGGCCCGCCCGGACGGTGCGGACGCCTTGGCCCGCGCCGGATTCGACGTGATCTCGCTGGCAGGCAACCACGTTCTCGACTGGGGCAACGACGCGTTCTTCGAAACCGTGGCGAACCTGGAGCGGGCGGGTATCCGTCCGGTCGGCGCGGGTGCGAACATCGCCGAGGCCCGCAGACCCGTCAGCTTCACGCTGGAAGATGGCAGCACCCTGGCCCTTCTCGCCTATTCCAGCATCCTTCCGCAGTCCTACTGGGCCGACGAGCGCCGCCCCGGCTGCGCCCCGATGCGCGCCTTCACGCATTACGAGCAGATCGAACACGACCAGCCCGGCACCCCGCCGCGCATTCGCTCCTGGCCCCACCCGGACGATCTGGCCGCGCTCCAAGCCGATATCCGCGCCGCCAAGCAGGAGCACGATGTCGTGGTCGTGTCGCTCCACTGGGGCATCCATTTCGTGCGTGCGACGATCGCCGAGTACCAGCCGGTCGTCGCCCGTGCCGCAGTGGAAGCGGGTGCCGACGCGATCCTCGGCGGCCATGCCCATATCCTCAAGGGCGTGGAGATGATCGATACCGTCCCGGTGTTCTACTCGCTGTGCAACTTCGCCTGCGACTTGCGCATGGACGAGCAGCACGCCAAGTCGAAGAGCTTCAACGAGATCCGCGTCCTTGCCGAAGAGTGGGAACCGGATTTCGACAGCCTCTACAACTTCCCCAAGGCCTCGCGACTGGCGATCGCCGCGCGGCTGGAGATCGCGGGCGGCAAGGTCGTGCGCAGCGGTTTCGTGCCCATCCACATCGGCCGCGATGCCGTTCCCGTGCCGCTGGCCCCCGGCGATACGCACTACGAGGAGGTGATCGACTACCTCTCCGCCGTTACGCGGGAGGCCGGTTTCGCTACCGCCTTCCATTCCGGGCCGGACATGGTGGAGGTGCAGGCCGCATGAAAGCCAGACTCCGTTTTCCGCTGGAACTGGTCGTCTTCGTCTATTTCCTCAGCTACCTGCCCAACGTCATCCTGACCAGGCTGGTAACGAGCCAGCCTGACGCAGTGCTCGGCCGTCCCATCACCGGCCTCGAAACCCTGCCCGCCTCGCTGATCGTCTCGCTGGTCACGACCTACCTGTTCATCTGGCTGGCTGGCTGGCACCGCGACGCCAACCGCGTCTCCGTCGCCGGGCTGCAGGTGCCGGTGCCGACGCGCTACACCCTGCTTTCGGGCATCGGCACCGCGCTCGTGCTGTTCACCGTGCCGCTCTCCTTCACGATCCCCGACGTCAGCATCCCCTTCATGCAGTTGCTGATGCGCGGCGACATCCTGCTGGTCGCGCCGCTGGTGGATCTGGCCTTCGGGCGCAAGGTGCGCTGGTGGAGCTGGGCCGCGCTGGCCATGGTGGCGCTCGCCATGCTGGTGACGATCGGCGACCGCGGCGGCCTGAAGCTGCCGCCGATCGCCATCGCCACCATCGTCCTTTACACCCTGGGCTATTTCACGCGGCTGGCGGTCATGACCAAAGTGTCGAAGACCGGCGACCCGGCTTCGGTCCGCAAGTATTTCGTGGAAGAGAAAGTCGTCGCCCTGCCGCTGGCGATCGGGGCACTGGCCCTGCTTTCGCTCAGCGGCATCGACGGGCATACCTCGGGCCTGCATTGGGGCTTCGTGGAAGTGTGGACCCGTCCGCAGATCGTGCCGATCGCGCTGATCGGCCTGACACTGACCATCGTCTCGGTCTTCGCAATCGTGATCCTGTTGCACCCCAGCGAGAACTCCTACTGCGTTCCGCTGGAACGTGCCGCCAGCCTTGTGGCGGGCGTCGGCGGTTCGGTGCTGCTGGCGTGGTTCTGGGGCCTGCCGATGCCGAACGGCGCCGAATTGACCGGGGCGGGCATCCTCATCGCCGCGATCGTCCTGCTGTCCCTCGCCCCCCGCCGCTTCGCCGCCGTGCGCGAAGCGAAGGCCGAGGAGCGCTGAACTCCGCCCATGCCGGGGAGCCTTCCGCGGCTCCGGCATGGGTTTCGTGCTCAGGCCAAAGCAGCCGCGCGAGCGGCCAGCCCGCCCCGCTCCAGCTTCCGCCCGATCACGCACAGCACTGCCAGCATGACTTGGATAGCTGCCAACAGCAGCGTCGGCGGCAGGAACGAACCGCTGGTATCGCGCAGCCAGCCCATCGCCGGCGGGACCGTCGCACCGGCAAGGCTGCCGACGATGTTGATCGCGACGATGCCCATGGCCAGCGCCGACGGCGGCAGCAGACGCGTGGGAATCGCCCAGAACGCCGCCACCGTCGAGCCGACGCAGGCGCCGCCGATCACCAGCGCGACCAGCCCCGGCAGGCCCGGCCCCAGCACATAGGCCGTCAGCAGCCCCGCCGCTCCGCCCAGCGCAGGAACCGCGACGTGCATGAACCGCTCCTGCGTGCGGTCCGAATGGCGCGCGTTCAGGTAGAGGCCCACCGCGCTTCCCGCCCAGGGCAACGCGACGATCAGGCCGGTTTCGGCGGGCGTCAGGCCCGTCAGCCCGCGCACGATCTGCGGCAGCCAGAACATGATGCCGTAGTTGCCCGAGAGGATGCAGAACCAGATCAGCGCCGAGACCCAGCCGACCGGCAGGCGCAGCACGTCCCAGCGTCCCTTGGCCGCAGCGCCCTTCGCCGGCTTCGTCGCACCCTTGATATTGGCGGCGATCCAGGCCTTTTCCGAAGGGCTGAGCCAGCGCGCTTCCTGCGGCGAGTCCGGGTAATGGAACCAGGCGAACAGGCCCAGCAGGACCGCGGGCATCCCTTCCACCAGGAACATCCAGCGCCACCCTTCCCAGCCCAGCGGATTGTCCACCTGCATCAGCCAGCCCGAGACCGGCGCGCCCACGACTTGCGCGATCGAGATCGCCATGATCGGCAGCGCCAGGACCGATGCGCGATAGCGCTCGCTCGCCCAGTGGCTGAGGTAGATCATCAGGCCGGAAGAAAGCCCTCCCTCGGTGAAGCCGATGACCACGCGCAAGGCGTAGAGCTGCCCCTCGGTCTGGACCAGCGCCATGGCCGAAGCGGAGACGCCCCAGGCCAGGGTGATGGTGGCCAGCCACCGGCGCATGCCGATCGCCTCGAACAGCAGCACGCTCGGATACTTGGCGGCGAGGTAGCCCACGAACAGCACTCCCGCCGCGAAACCATACTTCGATCCCGAAAGCCCGAGTGTCTGGTTCATCTGCAAGGCCGCGAACCCGACATTGGCGCGGTCTATTGACCCCATCAGGATGAACAAGGCGCTGGGCAGCACCAGCCGCCACAGCACCTTGCGCCCGATTGTCGTTTCCTGGTCCGTCATGCTCTCTCCGCGCGGTCATTGGATCTGTTCCGCTTACCGTAACCCAGCTTTTCCGCCGATGAAAGCGCTTGCGTAAAAACGGCTTGTTTGAAATGAAGCATGAAACATAAACAGGACAGCACGATCATGATCGCCCCGCCGGAAGGTCTCCTCTCCGAAACGCTTTGCCGTCACATTGCCGAGACGCCGTGGTCCGCCCTCTCGCCCGAGAGCATCGAGATGACGTCGCGGGCGCTCCTCGACGGAACCGGTGTGATGATCGCGGCCAGCGGCATGAGCGCCGACGTGCGCCCGTTCCTGAACCTGGCGGCCCGCCAGGGCACCGGTGCCTGCCGGGTGTTCGGCACCGATCTGCTCGTTCCGGCGGAAGTCGCGGCTTTCGCGAACGGCGCCATGGCCCATGCTCTGGACTACGAGGACGCCTTCGATGCCGCCCCCAGTCATCCGAACGCCTCGCTGATCCCGGCGGCCCTCGCGCTTGCGCAGGAGACCGGCGCCAGCGGCCTGGAGCTTCTCACGGCACTGGCGATCGGGTGCGATCTGGTCTGCCGCATGGCGCTGGCGCTGCGGCGGCCGATGGAAGCGGGAGGCTGGTATCCGCCGCCGATCCTGGGCGCTTACGGCGCCGCGGCGGCCTGCGCGCGGCTGCTGGGGCTGGACTGGAAGCAGACCCGCAGCGCCCTTTCGCTCACGCTCTGCCAGACGACGATGCCCGGCGCGATCAAGCACAATCGCGAGACCAACATCCGCGCCATCCGCGAGGCGTTCCCGGCGCAGGCCGCCATCGTCGCAGCGCGGCTCGCCGCCGAAGGTGTCGCGGGCTTCGATGCCCCTTTCGAAGGACGCGATGGCTTCTTCGACCTTTACGCAGGTGGTCAATTCGACAGCAGTGACCTCCTGAACGACCTCGGCAAGCGGTTCTACGGCGAAATGCTCAGCTTCAAACCCTGGCCTTCGTGCCGGGGAACCCACGTCTACATCGAACTGGCCGGGCAGCTGATCCACGGGCAGGGTCTCGGTCCGGAGCGGGTCGTCGCCATCCGCGCCGGGACCGACCGGGTGACGCGCATGCTGATCGAACCGCTGGAGCGCAAGCAGGCGCCAGCCGTGGCGATCGATGCGAAATTCTCCATCCCCTTCACCCTCGCGCTGGCGGCGGTGCGGGGTAACGTGACGCTGGATGATTTCGACGCTGCGTCCCTCGCCGATCCTGCCGTTCTGGCGATGGCCGCGCGGGTTTCCGCCGTCGAAGTGTCGGCGCCGGATTGGCCGCCGGGTTCGGGCGGGTTCCTGGAAGTCGACCTCGCCGACGGACAGACGCTGCGCCGCGAGCTGCATGTTCCCCTCGGGTCGCCGGAGCGGCCGCTCGATCGGGCAGGTCTGGTGGAAAAGTTCGTGGATTGCTGCGGCCGCGCCCGGCTGCCCCTGGCGGACCAGCCCGCTCGCGCCCTTGCCGCCGCCGTCCTGGAGATCGCGGAGCGGCGCGATATCCGCGCGGTCTTCGCCTGACCGCCCGGTTCTCCAGGCAACAAAAGAAAAGGGGCTCCCGCTGGCGGGAGCCCCTTTCGGGAAAGCACGCAGGTTCGGGACGGAAGGCTCAGAACTTCGCCACCGCCCGGATGCCGTAAGTGCGCGGCGCGCCGTAGATGCTGCCGCCGTCCGCGCTCGACGAGTTCTGTATCTGCGAGGCGATATAGGTCTTGTTGGTGAAGTTGTTGACGAAGCCCTCCAGCTTGTAGGCGCCGTCGAAGTCTACCGTCAGGCGGGCGTCGAACACGTCCCGGCCCGGTACGATGGTGTTCGCGCTGGGAAACGGCGTCGCGACTTGCTGCGAGAGGTGCGACCACTGCACGCGCGGCGTGACCGTTACGGTGCCCACCTCGAAATCGTACTGGGCACCCGCGTTGATCGTCCATTCCGGCGAGAACGGCAGCGCCCGGCCCTTGGGCACGAACCGCAGGTTGGTGGGGCAGCCCGCATCGGTGCCGCTCTGGTTGGTGTCGGTGATGCAGGTGTCCTCGGCGAATTCCGCCTTCAGATAACCCACGCCGGCATTGATGCCGAAGCCGCCGAACTGGCCCGTGACCTCCAGTTCGCCGCCATAGGCCTTGCCGGAGGCCGCGTTCTGCGTGAGCGGCAGCGTATCCAGCAGGCTGGAGAACTGGATATCCTGATAGTCCGAATAGAAGACATCGCCGTTCACGCGCAGGCGGTTGCCCAGCAGGGTCGTCTTGAACCCGGCCTCGTAGACGCGGTTCGTCTCCGGCCCGAAGTTGGGCACGCCGATCGTCAGGTTGACGCCGCCCGCCTTGTACCCTTGCGAGGCCGTGGCGTAGAGCAGGGTGCGGTCGATGTGATAGTTCACGCCCAGCTTGCCCGTCCACTTTCTGGACTTCTGCACACCGGTCGTATCCGCGCCGGGCGGCACCGTGCCGGCGGGGATGATGCGGTTGTAGACCTGCTGGTCTTCCGAATAGCGCAGACCGGCCACCAGTTCGAGCGCATCGGTGACGAACCAGTTGGCCTGTCCGAAGGCCGACTTGGTCGTATTATGCGCCAGCGTCTTGAAGGTCGAGGTGGAGGAAACGAAATCCGTCGTGTGGTTGTTGTCGCGGCGCGAGAAGGTCAGGACATCCTCATCGAGGTAGAAAGCGCCCAGAACCCAGTTGAACTTCCCCTTCTGACTCGAAAGCAGATTGACCTCGGCCATGAAGGTGTCGAAATCGGTGCTGACGAGGCTGACCCGGCCGGTGTTGGAAGCGGGCGGTCGGGGGCGCGCCGTGGCGCTGCGATCGCCGTCGGTCTGGTCGATCGTATGCATGTTCTGGTACGAGACCTGCGTGCGCAAGTCGATGTCCGGCGTCAAGGCGATGCGCGGTTCGAACGAGAGGCGATAGCCGTCCTGGTTCTGGAACGAGCGGGCATCCTCCTGGATCACGAAGGGGTCGCTCGATACGGTATCGCCGCGCCGCTTGACTGCATTGTTGTCCGACACCGATTTGAACCAGTCGACGCGGACGTTGGCGGAGAGCGTCTGGTCAGTGTTGCGCATCGCGGCATTCAGGCGCACGCCCCAGAGGTCGAGATTGCCCGGATTGCTCTCACTGGGGCCGATGTTCTTGGTGAAGCTGTCACGGCGATCGCGGATACCGGCGATGCGCACGGCGAACTGCTCGCTGCCCGAAAGGTTGATCGCGCCGACCAGCTTCAGCGCGTCGTAATTGCCGTAAGTCGCATCGACCATCCCCGAAACCGTGTCGTACTCAGGCGCGGGCGTGCGAACGTAGATGGCGCCGCCGGTTGAGTTCTGCCCGCTCAGCGTACCCTGCGGGCCGCGCAGCACTTCGATGGAGGCGATGTCGTAGAAGCTCTGGCCGATGAACTGCTCGTGCGGGATCAGCTGCCCGTCGATGTAGAAGGCGACACCGGGGCTGGACGTGGGGGCCGACTGCGCAATGCCCACGCCGCGGATGTTGATGAAAGTGGAACGGTTGAACGTATTGATCGCCACCGAAGGCGCGACCTGCTGGAGATCGTTCACCCCGGTGACGCCCCTTTGCAGGATAGTGTCCCCGGTCAGCACGGTAGCGGAGATCGGCACGTCCTGAAGGCTCTGGGTGCGGCGCTCGGCCGTAACGACGATTTCCTGAAGCCCGCCGGTGGGCACCGGTTCCGTTGAGGGCGCTTCTTGCGCCGAGGCGGGCAGTGCCACTCCTGCCAGCAACGCGGAAATGGCTGCGGAAGTGGATCTGCCGGTGAACACACGCATAATTTTGCCTCTCCCAAAAGCACAATTGTTATGAATCATTACTAAACAGGCACGTGAGTGTTTGCAAGCCCTTACATTGATGGTTTCGGGTTGGCGGGAGCGGATACGAAATGGGGTGCTTCCAGTAAGAAGCACCCCGTTATTGATTGAAAACCTGCAACAAAGCCCGGCCAACCTATCGTAAGGTCGGGCGCAGCATCGACGATCAGCGCGCTGACGCGATCCACGGTTTTGCTCTTGCGTGGGTCGCCAGTGGCCATGGCGCCGAGTTCCGCGAGCGCTGCCCGGGCGGGCTGAGCTGCTCCCGCAAGCGTCCGGAACAGCTCGTCAGCGACATTCGAAACTACTCGCCAGCAGAGGACTCCCGCTGCCGCGATAGTATGCCGCCTGCGGATAGGGGCAGAGCGGGCGCTGCATGGTGACTGCGCCTTCCTCGCGTTTCACGGCCAGGATCGCACCGGGCGAAGTGCCGGTGTCGAGCCAGCGCTCCAGCGCCGCCAGCATGTCGTGGGCGGGCGAGCGGTCCAGCCCCTCGCCGCCGGTCGCGCCGAACAGGTCCGGCCCTGTTCCGCCGACGCAGTGGTCCATGCCGGGGACCATGTAGAGCCGCAGGAAATCCGAAACGTCCCCGCCCATGCGCCTGCCGACCGCGCCGAAATAGTCGGTGGTCGATTGCGCCAGGACCAGCGGGTCGGCCCAGCCTTGGTACATCAGCAGCTTGCCGCCGCGCGCACGGAACGCGGAGAGGTCGGGATCGTCGGCATGGAGGTTCATCACCCGGTCGATCGCCGGAAGATCGTCCGCAAGACGAAACGTCGCGGCGTCCCAGTTCGGATCCTTGTGCACCCCGTCGCCGAACAGGGCCACCGCGAGATAGGGCGGGCCGGGCGTGAACGGCTCGGGCAGCGGCGTGGCGCTGACCGGCACGCCGGGCAGGATGCCCCCGTCGATCCGCTTGCCGTTCTCGTCGTGGAGCGGCGCGTAGATGCGCGTGGCGAACGCGACTTGCGCGGGGCTGAGACACTGTCCGGTGCCGCCGGGCCGACATTGCAGAGCGGCTATGTCGAAGCGGCAGGCGGCAGGGTTGGCCACCAGGCCATCGCGCAGCCCATCGTCGCTGTCGCAGGCCGCCACGCCGCTGCGGGATACCAGCGACCAGTCGGCCGCGGACATCAGTCCGGCATGGCGGCGGTGCCGGATCATCTCCCACATGCGCCGGGCGCTCATGGCGGGCGTGTTCACGCCGGGCGCTCCGGCAAGAATGCCGTCATAGTCCTGCGGGTAGCGCTGCGCCTCGGTCATCGCCTGACGCCCGCCGCCCGAGCAGCCCGAGAAGATCGCACGGCGGACCGGCTTGCCATAGAAGCCCGCGATCAGCGCCTTCGACTTGACCGCGAGCAGGTGATTGGCGCGCTCGGCATAGTTCGCCGCCCGCATGGCCCCGCCCAGCAGCCAGTGACGATCGCTCGCCTTGTGGCCGGTGTCGGTGCTGGCACCGGCATAGCCGCGCGAGACCGCCCGTGCCAGTTCGCGGTAATTGAAGCTCCCCGCCTGTCCGCCCACACCGCCCGTCAGCAGATGACCGTTCCATTCGCGCTGCAGCGGCAGCCACAGCTCGAAACCGATCTCCTGCTCGATCACGCCCTCGATCCGGCAGAATTCGGCATCGACCCTGGGCGCCCGGGCGTCCGGGGAGACGAAGCCGCTGCCAGGGGCTATCGGCGTGGTCCGGACGATACGCACGTCCGGCGCTGCCAGCCCCGCCGCCCGGGCGCAGGCCTCGCTCGCCACGGTTCCGCCTCCCAGCGCCGCCGCGGCGGCGAACAGCGCCAGCAGCGGCATCAGTTGGGCGTCGCCGGAATGATCGGCAGGCTGACCGTGGAAGGATGCGCGCAATCGAAGTAGACGGTGATGCGCGGCGGCGTGGCGATGTCCCGCGCGCGCTCGCGATGATCCGATCCGGTCACGGTGATCTGCATCCTGTGCCCTTTGCGGAACAGCCATGACGTGGGCATCATGTCGAAGCGCAGACGCACCGGCTCCCCGGCTTTGAGCGGCTGCGCATCCTCCTGGTAAGATCGGTGCCACGGCACGCCCGGCGGCATCGCCCAGGGCGCCTGCGCCTCCTTGCGCAGCGACGCCTTCAGCCGACCCTCGGTGACGACCTGCACGGTGCCGTCCGGCGCGACATCTTCGAGATAGGCGAAGACGTTGGCATCGCTTTGGTCAGCGGAGATCCACAAGTCGGCCAGGGCATTGCCGGTCACTTCGGTATCCGCCGCCAGCGGAGTGCCGCGCATGCTGGCACCGGATCCCTCGACATGGCAGGGCTGCACTTGCGAACCCTCGCCCGCGTTCGGACATTTCACGGTGTAGTCGGCCGTGAAGGTCAGCGGCTTGCTGCGCGCTGCGGTCTCGCTCAGGCGCGTGCCGTCGAGGAACAGGCGCTGCATGCGGGTCTGTTTCAGCGGCCAGTCCGCCGATGCACGCCACTCGGTGCCCGGCGCGGCATTGACGGTGAAGTAGTGGATCGGCGCATCGCGGTCGATGCCGGTGTCGATGCCCTTGAGGTGCCGGTCGTAGAAGCGGTGCATCTCCTCCAGCAGGGCGAAATCGTCGCTGTTGCAGTGCTTCCACGGGCCGATCACCAGCCGCGATCCGGGGATGTTGGCATGGGCAATGAAGCCCTGGTCGCGCAGTTCGTCGCGCCAGCCGCCCTGAATGTAGAGCGGCACCGCGCCGAGCCGGATCTGGTCGGCATAGCTGGACGCGCTGCCTTCCGCCCAGAAGCGGCTTGCGACCAGGCTGGACCAGCTGTCGCGGTAGGGGAGCTGCTTCCACATGTCGAACAGGGGCGTGGAAAGTTGGTGCTCCTCCGCCGCTTGGCGCAGCACGACCTTCTGTTCGTCGCCGTCGACGGGAGAGACTTTCATGTCATCCTCCACCGTGCGGGTCGGGCCGGTGCCCCACTGCGCGAAAATGCCGCCGCGCCGGAAAGCGTCGTACTTGTTCCAGGAGAAGCAGCCGGCGAAGACCGCTTTCAGCGCTGGCGGTCGCATGGTCATGACATGAATGGCCGCATCGCCGGTATTGGAGCAGCCGTAGACCCCGACCTTGCCGTCCGACCAGGGCTGCGCGGCGAGCCACTGCGTCATGTCGAAGGCGTCCTGCGCCTCGTTGCGGTCATGGTAGCCGCGCCGCACGCCGGTCGACTGGCCGTTGCCGCGCCGCGCCACCTGCACCACGACATAGCCGTAGCGCGTGAGATCCTGGACCTGCCGGAAGCCGCTCACGCGCTCGCCCGCGCCGTCGGCGGTCTGCTGCGAGATCGACAGGGTGTGGTGCCAGATCACCGGAAAGCGGCCATCGACCGGCTTGCCGTCCCTGGTCGGCCGGTCCACCCGGATCGCCAGCTTCACCCCGTCGCGCATTTCGACATAGCGCGACGTGGAGACCATGCCGTCGTAAGTCGCAGCCGGTTGGTAGTGGCCGAAGCTGGCCGGCGCGGTTTGCGCCTGTGCCGTACCGCAAAGGAGCGTCGCGGCGAGGAGAGAGGCGGAAAGCGACTTCATCATGTCGGGAAAACCTTCAACTTTCTGGCCTTCAGACCTCAGGAACCGGCGGCGAACTGCGCCCCGGCATCGCGGCGGGCCTTTTCCTTCAGCGCGGCGGCATCTTCGGGGAGCAGCCAGCGCTGCCTGACCATGCCGTCCACTTGCGCATCGTACTGCCGGACGAACGCCTCTGCCGAGCCGTAGCGCGCCTTGAGCGCCGCACCGCCCAGATCGGCCCGCACGAAAATCGGGCGGCCCTTGGCAGGCGTGCAGGCGGGGAGGTCCGTCCCCTTGTACGGCCCATAGGAGGCCAGCGGCACCTTGAACTCGGCCACCGGCATGCCGCCGACCGGGTTGCCCACCGCGTCGCGGCGGATCTTGTCGCCGTCCCAGGCAAGCGGCGGCGCATGGGGCGGCGCGATGCCTTTGTCCGTCCAGAGCCGCAGGTTCTCCACGGCGGCGCGGGCGAGCGCGCCATGCGGCACATCGCTGATCGGCAGGGGGCAGACGTTCAGCGCTTCCTCGCCTTTCGCGCCCGCCACCGGATAGCCCTTGGCGGCAAGCTGGACGAAGTTGGGACGCTTCTCGCGCGGAGGATTGCCGTCGATCATGCTGGCACCGTGAACCACGGCGCCAAGCTGGTAGAGCCGGTGTGCGCCCACTTTCGCATCGCTGTCGGACGTCTGCGGGCCGGGTCCGGTGCCGACTTCGAACTCCGACATGAATTCGATCACCGGCACGTCGATAGGCTTGAGCGTACGGCGAGGATCGTCGTTGTGAGTCACCGGTTCCTGGCTGTTGAGCGGAATGTAGCCGCCGCCGTTCCAGCGCGAGGAAATGCCGATGAGGTAGCCGTCGAACACCGGCTTGCCGCCGGGCAGGCGGGCGCGATCATGAAAGCCCTCGTTGATGAAAGTGCGCTGGACGCTGCCGGTGAACGACCAGCCGCCGACCAGGATGCGGCGCACTTTCAGCCCGCGCAGGGGATTCTGCGGCGTGTCGCTGCGCAGCAGCGCGCCCATGTCCGCCATGACCTGATAGCGGATGCCGTCCTCCGCGGGCCACTGGATCGCGCCGTAGCGCTGCGGATCGAACCACTGGAGCACCTGGCTTTGCGCGGTCGGCACCGGCCCCTTGGCGGAGATCGCGCGGGACGGCGCATCGTCGCCCAGCCCTGCCGCCACGTAGATGTCGCCATGCGCCATCATGTAGCCCGACATCGCCACCCAGTGCGAGGTTCCCCCCTGCGAAGGGTGGATCGGCTCGAAATGGACCAGGCCGCTGAACTTCGCCGCGTCCTTCGGACGCCGCACGACGATGCGGGTGCCATAGGGGACATCCTTGGCCAGCACCGCCAAGGCGCCCGAGGGATCATGGCGATAGGCGTCGGCGGTGCCGTGAAGGAAGTATTCCTCCTCCATATAGCCCTGCGCGGCAAGGTCCACCGCGGGCACGGAGCCGGGGACCGAGGCTGTGTTGTAGACATGGCTCTGGGCGGTGACGGGGATCGGCCCGTCGACCTTGTCGATCCCCGCCAGCGCGGGATCGGCGGCCACGAGCGCGCCGATCGCTGCGCCGATCATGGCAAGGGTGCAAGCCGTGCGGCGCATCAGAACGTCTTGCTCAGCGAGACGGAAATCATGCGACCGATGGCATTGGTGGTCTGCGGATCGAAGCCGCCGCCGCCACCGTTGGACGTCGGCGCCAGGTCGACGAATGGCGGATCGCGGTCGAACAGGTTCTGCACGTCAAGCCCGATCTTGACGCCCTCGGTCCCGGGAATGCCGGTTCCTTCGAGATCGTAAGCCAGTCGCAGATCCACCGTGGTGTAGGACTTGATGCGCTCCACCGGCGCGACGTAAGTATTGTTGTAGCCGTTCTGCCAGGCGACCACGACGCTGCCGTCGAACCCGCCCTTGGACCAGCCCGCCACGCCGCGTGCGCGCCACTTGAGCGGATAGTCGATGTTGTTCGCCTGATCGATCACCGGGCTGTCGGGCGTGATCCCCACCTTGTAGGTGAAGAAGTGCGTGCCGCGCAGCGAGAAGCGGAAGTCGCCGGCATTGTCGGTCCGGATCGGCACCGCCAGACCGAAGTCCAGGCCGCGCGTGATCGTGGTGCCGAGGTTGCTGGGGCGCCCGTCGACGAAGACACCGGTAGCCAGCGCGTTCGCGGCCGTGCCGCCGTTGACGGTGAGGCCGGAGTTGACCAGCTCGGCAATGCGCGCCTGTGCCGCCGCGCCGCGCGTGATGATCGAGCTATAGAGGTTCTCCTGACGCAGCACGTTCAGGTTCGACAGATAGCCGTTGATCTGGCCTTCGTAGACGATGTCGAAGTAGTTCACGCTGAACTGCGCGCCGGGCAGGAAGGCCGGCGAATATTCGCCGCCGAACGACCAGGTCCGCGCCGTCTCGGGCCGGAGATCGAGGTTGCCGCCCGAAAGCGCCACGCCCTGCACGGTCGCGCCGACGGTGGGATCGAAGTAGTTCTGGATATAGAGCTGCGATCCGCCCGCGCTGACAAGCTGGGTCAGCAGCGGCGCGCGGAAGGATTCCCCGTAGCTGCCGTGCAGCTTGAGGTCGGCGACCGGCTCCCAGTTGATGCCGATCTTGGGGTTCTTGGTGGTGCCGACGTCGCTGTACTTGTCGATGCGGCCAGCCACGTCGAGTTGCAGGCTGTGGAAGCCGGGGATCGCGTTGCCGGGGCCGAAGATCGGCACCAGCACTTCCGCATAGGCCGACTTCACATTGCGCGAGAGGCGGATATCCGTGCCGGTCTGCGATTCCAGGCGGCCGCGCAGCTGGCCGGTCCGCAGGTTCAGCTTGTAGTACTCCGCGCCCACCGCCAGCTTCACGTCGCCGCCCGGCAGGGTGAACAGGGTACCGTCCAGCTTCGCTTCGGCCGCCTTCATGCGGCTGATGCCCTGCGTGGTGCTGACGTTGTTCATGATCGCCGCGACGACGCCGGGATCGTTGACCGACGTGCCGAAGGGATTGAACGCGGTCGCCGGATTGCTGCTGGCCAGAGCGGCGGCCAGGGCGGCAGAATCGGTCTGGCCGCCCTGGCTGAACACGCGGTCCTTGTTCCAGCCGTAGCTGCCGTAGAGATCGAGCTGCCAGTCGCCGAACAGATCGGCGGTGATGCCTGCGGTGCCCTGGATCGTCTTCGAGGTGATGTCCGAGGTCGAGTAGGGGCCGTAGTCGTTGACGAACGAATACTGCACGGTCTCGCTGGCCGGATTGGTTCCGGCGGGCGACACGAAGAATGCATTGCTGCGCGGAACGGTCAGGTTCTGCGCGGCCACCTGGCCCCGGCGCAGGGCATCGCGGCGAGAAGCATAGACGTCCGCGTAG
This sequence comes from Novosphingobium sp., assembly GCA_017745295.1. GTDB lineage: Bacteria > Pseudomonadota > Alphaproteobacteria > Sphingomonadales > Sphingomonadaceae > Novosphingobium. The sequence goes on along the minus strand of JAGHZR010000004.1, from coordinate 378,660 downwards.
AAGCGGATGCCGTCCGTGATGTCCTGGTCGAAGTTGATGGTGCCGGCGTTGATCTCCTGCTGCGGCACGAGGTCGATCGCCTTGAGATTGTCGCACCGGTTGACGGTGCCGGCGGCGAGGTTGCCCGGCGTCGCGCCGCCTGCCGGGATCGCGTAGCTGCGCCCGCCGGTCACGATGTTACCCGGCGCGCACTGGCTGACGCGGTAGTCCGCACCGCCGCGCGTCGTGAGGTCGGCGCCGTAGAAATCCCGGTCGCGGCCGCTCAGATTGCTGCGATAGGTGTGCTGGAACGAGGCCGTGACCTGGCCCGTCGACCACTTGTGGCCGGCGACGATACCCACCTGGCTTTCGAAGTAGTGATCGGCCACGCCGTGCTGCACTTCGATCTGCGCGCCTTCGTAGTTGCGGCGCAGGATCAGGTTCGCGACGCCCGCCACCGCATCCGAGCCGTAGACCGCCGAAGCGCCGTCGGCGATCACCTCGACACGTTCCAGCGCCAGCGTGGGAATGGTGGAGGGATCGATCGTGGCGCCGGTCGTGCCCTGCGGCACGGCGCGACGACCGTTGATCAGCGTCAGCGTCGCGTAGGGTCCTACGCCGCGCAAATTGATCGAGTTGCCGTAGACGACGTTGCCGGCGCCGCCCGCGCCGCTGCGGCTCGTATCCGAAACGCCGTAGTTGGTGATCTGCGGGGTCTCCTGAAGCACCCGGATCGTGGTGGTGGCGGCGGACTGGTCGATTTCCGCCCGGCCCACGGCGACCAGTGGAGAGCCGACCGGCGCCGCGCCGCGGATGCTGGTACCGGTGACGATGATTTCCTGAACCGACGGCGAGCCGCTGTCGTCAGGAGCCTGGCCTGCATCGGCTGCGGTTTCCTGCGAGGGGGCGCCGGATTCCGCCTGATCCTGATTTTGGGCCTGGGCAGCAGACGCCGCCAGGGCGAAAGCGGCCATGGCTCCATAGGAAACCAGACGGGAAACGGGGTGACGCAAGGTAAGGCGCGACATCTATTGACCTCCCAACCCGGCCGTACCGGGCATTTATCGTTTCGGCGATGGCACCGGCGCGAAAGGAGCAACAGCAGGGAGTGTCCCAAGGGACACGACATGACCTCTCCACTCGTCGCAGCGGCGTTGTCGCCGTCCGCAGGCGCTCCTGGCGCCATCGACAACCCGATGATGCGACTCAATCGTGGAGTATGTCAACTATCTTTTGAGTGGACGATATTGTTTTTCTTTATAGCGAAATTCTGGACTCGTCGTAAGCCAAGTACATGCGGTCCAGCAATTCCCGCAAAAGGGCGAGTTCTGCCCGAGTGAGCTGGTGTAGGACGGCATCTTCCGTCTCCGTCAGGATCGCGAACAGCTCATCGAGATAGGCCTTGCCCGAATCGGTGACGAACAGGGCATGGCGCCGCCGATCGGTGGGCGACCGCTCGCGCACGGCAAGTTCGCGCTTCTCCAGCTCATCGACGATCTGGACCGTGATCGACTTGTCCAAGCCCACCGCCTTGGACAGTTCGTTCTGGGAAATCCCCGGATTGGCCGCGACGATCGAGAGCGAGGAAAACAGCCCCGAACGCATGTTGCGATCGGCTGTGGCCGCCGCGAAATCGCGCGAGAGCTGGTTCTGGATGCGCCTCAGGCGAAATCCGATGAATTCGTCCAGCCGGCCCAGCTTGATGCTCTGCTCTTCCGCTTCCGCCTGTTCCCGCTTGCTGGTCCCGCGCACCACGTTTTCGTCCCTGCCTCATTCTCATTTGGTGTAGTTGACAGATAGTTGAATCTATCTACCATGTTGTCTGTCACGGTATTAGACGGTTGAAGCGCAAGGCTGTCAATAAGGCCGCCTTAGGAGAGGAAAATGCAGAACGACCTGGACGCGGGCAGCGAAGCGCCCTCGGCAAGCGAGTCGCCACAGGCACCCGAGGTGCCCGGAGGCGCCACCCGCGTGGCCTATCTGATCGGCGGCGCCGGCCTGTTCGTGGCCATGGCCACCGACGCCGTCGCGGTGCTGGGCCGCCATACCGGCTTTACGCTGCTCGGCTCGATCGAAGTCGTGCAGTGCTGCATCGTCCTGATCGCCTCCTCGGCGATGATCTTCGCGACGCTCAAGGGTTCGCATGCCGCCGTCCACATCCTGACCGAGCGGCTGAGTGCGCCCACCGTCCAGCGCCTGGCCAGAGTCTCGGCGGCGCTGGCCGCGGTGCTGTTCCTGGTGCTGGCCGGGGCTGGGCTCTGGCTGATCCACGACCTGTGGGGCGGTCACGAGCGGACCGAGCTTCTCCACATTCCCATCACGCCCTTGCGCCTGCTTCAGGTCGGCGCGCTGCTGTTCATCGCCGCGCTGTTCCTGCGCAGCCTCTTCCGCCGGAGCGCTCCATGAGTCCCGAGGTTATCGGCCTTATCGGCATTTTCGCGCTGCTCGGCCTGTTGGCCGTCGGCGTTCCCATCGGCGTCGGGCTTGCCGGCGTCGGCCTGGTCGGCCTGGCCGTGCTGATCTCGCCCGAGGCGGCCATCATCAAAGGCGGCGTCGTCGCCTTCGAAACCGTCATGAAATACGAACTGGGCGTCCTGCCGCTGTTTCTGCTCATGGCGCACTTGTGCTTCGCCGCCGGAGCCAGCCGCGACTTCTTCGACGTGGCCGCGCGCTTCGTCGGCCATCGCAAGGGCGGCCTCGCGCTGGCCTCGATCGCGGGCTGCGGCGGCTTCGGCGCCATCAGCGGATCGAGCCTCGCCACGGTCGCCACCGTGGGCGCCGCCGCCCTGCCCGAGATGCGCCGCGCCGGTTACCAGCCCGGTTTCGCCGCCGGAGCGCTGGCAGCGGGCGGCACGCTGGGCTCGCTGATCCCGCCTTCGGGCGCGCTGATCGTCTTCGGCATCATCGCCGAACAGTCGATCGGCAAGCTCTTTGCCGCCTCGATCATCCCGGGCGCCACCCAGGCGCTGTTCTACATGATCGCCATCAGCATCCTGTGCCACTTGCGCCCGGAACTCGGCCCCAAGTCGGAGCGCGTGGGCTGGCGGATGCGCATCCTCGGCCTCGGCCGCATCCTCGACGTGATCGCCCTGGTGGTCTTCGTCATCGGCGGCCTGATGATCGGCTGGTTCACGCCTACCGAGGCGGCCTCCGTGGGCGTCGTCGCGGCGCTCGGCCTCTGCGCGCTGCGCGGCGCCTTCAGCCGCGCGGCGATCGGCGAGGCAGTGGCCTCCACCCTGCGCACGGCGGGCATGATCTACGTCGTCATCATCGGCGCCATCCTCTTCGCGACGTTCATCAGCGTGACGGGCATCGCCGATGTCATGTCCGACTGGGTGCGCGGCATGCACGCCAGTCCGGTGATCGCCATCATCGCCATGGCCGCGCTGCTGCTGCTGCTGGGTTCCTTCCTCGACGGGCTGGCGCTGATGCTGCTGACCACCCCGATCTTCCTGCCGATCGCGCAGGAGCTGGGCTACAGCGCGATCTGGTTCGGCATCTTCCTGACGCGCACCATGGAGATCGGGTTCATCCATCCCCCGCTGGGCCTGAACGTCTACGTCATCCAGGGCATCGCCAAGGACATACCGCTGGCCGCGATCTTCCGGGGCATCGTGCCCTTCCTCGTCGCCGACTTCTTCCACCTCGCCCTGATCATCGCGGTTCCCGCGCTGACCCTGTGGCTGCCCAGCGTGACGGGAGGCTGATCCGATGCGCCTGAAGCTCCTGCTTGCCCCCGCCGTGCTCGCCCTCGCGCTCCCGCTCGCCTCCTGCGGCGAGGCCCCGACGACGCGCGCCGAACATACGCTGACATATGCCAGCCCCTATCCGCCCAGCCACCCGTTCAGCCGCGCCGACCAGGAGTGGATGGACAAGGTCGCCCGCGACAGCGGCGGGCGGATCGCCTTCCGCCCCTACTGGTCGGGCGCGCTGCTCTCCAACGACATGAGCATGGAGGAGATCCGCCACGGGGTGGCCGACATCGGGCTGATCACGCCGATCTACGCCAAGGGCGGCGCGCATTTGCTGCGGGTGCAGTCCGGCTTCTATGGCGGCGTGCGCGATATCGGCGAGCAGATCGCCGTCTACGACTGCCTGGCCGGTCGCTTCCCCGGCTTCGGCAAGGAACTGGAAGGGCTGCGCGTGCTGGCCGTCCAGGGCGGGAATTTTCCGGGCGTGCTCACCCGCACCCGGCCGATCCGGCACCTGGAGGACTTCCGCGGCCTGCGCCTGCGCGCCCAGAGCGATGCCGTGGACGTGCTCAAGGAACTGGGTGCCGATCCCGTCAACATGCCGATGAGCGAGGTCTATTCCGCTCTGGCCAAGGGTGTGATCGACGGCGTCGTCGCTCCGGCCGACACCATCAAGAGCCTGCACTTCTCCGAAGTCGCCAAGCACTTCACCACGATCCGTTTCAGCCGCGGCGCCTACCCGGCCCGCGCGATTTCGGACCGCGCCTTCGCCCGGCTGCCGCAGGACCTCCAGTCCCTGTTGGTCCATTCCCGCAAGGACTGGGAAGCGGCGCTGAACCGCGAGCTGCTAAAGGCCGAGGCGGACGGCATCGCCTTCGGCAAGAGCGACGGCGTGGACTTCTCACCGCTCCCAGCCGCCGAGCAGGCCCGCTTCGACCGCCTCTACAACGCCGACGCCCTGGGACAGGCACAGCGCCTGTCCGAACTGGGCATCGACGGACTGCCCGTGTTCCGGGCCGCACAGCACCTCATCACCACCGGCAGCGCCCAAAACTGCGCGCCGACGGAGAACCGCCCATGACCATCGATCCCGCCGCTTCCGCTCCAGACCTTTCGGCTTTGGGCCGTCCTCTCGAAGGTCTGCGCGTCGTCGATCTCACCCGCGCGCTCGCGGGGCCTTACGCCACGCTCCTGCTGGCCGGGCTCGGCGCCGAAGTCATCAAGATCGAAGACCCGCGCGGCGGCGACCTCGCCCGCGAGAACAGCCCCTATGTCGGGCGCGACGGCATCGGCGTGGAGCGTCGGCACGAGGACGACGTCTCCGTTTCCCACCTCACCCGCGCCCGCGGCAAGTACGGGGTCGCGCTGGACTTCAAGAAGCCGGGATCGCAGGAGGTCTTCCGCGACCTGGTGCGCGGCGCGGACATCGTCGTCGAGAACTTCACCGCCGGCACCGCGGACCGTCTCGGCATCGGCTACGAGGTGGCGCGGGCGGAGAATCCCGGCGTGATCTACTGCTCGCTCAGCGGCTTCGGCGCGACGGCGGCGGACGGCAAGGCCATGGACATCATCATCCAGGCGCTGTCCGGCGCGATGTTCGCCAGCGGCGGGCACAACGAGCCGCCGGTGCGCATCGGCATTCCCATCGCGGACATGCTCGCCCCGGTCTTTGCCGTGATCGGCATTCTCTCCGCGCTGGAGCAGCGGCACCGCACCGGCCTTGGTCAGCATATCGACGTATCGATGCTGGGCGCGCTCACCAGCTTCGTGGCGATCGAGAACTGGTCGGCCATGGCGGCGGCGGGGATGCAGGCGCGGACCGGGCTTACCGTGCAGCGGCTTTCGCCTTTCGGCGTCTTCGAATGCGCAGACGGCTACGTCGCGGTGGTCGCCGTGCATGAGAAGCTGGCACAGGGCCTGTTCCGGGCCATGGGTCGCCCCGAACTTTCGCAGGACAGCCGTTATGCCAACCGCGACGCCCGTGTCGCCAATGCGGCGGTGCTCGAAGCCATGATCAACGACTGGTCGCGCACTTTGCCCACGGCCGAAGTCGTCGCCCTGCTCGAAGCGGAAGGCGTGCCCGTCGCCCCCGTGCGCCATCCGGAAGACGCGCTGGTCGATCCGCGCGTGGTCGCCCGCGCGGAGACGATGGAAGTCCATCATCCGAACTACGATACCCACATCGACTTGCGCACCGCGGGCATCCCCATCGTGTTCTCCGGCGCGCGCACCGGGTTCGACGACGTTCTACCGGTGCGTGTGGGCGAGCATGCGGACACGATCCTCGCGGACCGCCTGGGCTATTCGCAAGACAAGATCGCCCAGCTCCGCGCCGATGGAGTGATCTGAGGTGCCGACCGGCAGCGCTCCCTCGGCGATCCGGGCCGCGATCGCCGCCGCTTATGGCGATGCCGATGCCGTGGCGGCCCGCCTGCGCGGCGAAGGCCGCCGCGTCCTGCGCACGATCGGCAGCGATGCGCCGCTGCCGCTGCTGCGCGCCGCGGGCTTCGCGCCCGTGCGGCTTGCTCCACGCCCGCTTGTCGAGACGCTGCGCGCCGATGCGCTGCTCGGTCCTGCCGGAAGCCGTCGCCGCGCCCATCTGCTCGCCGAACGGTTGCTCGATCCTGTGCTGACCGATCCGGTCCTGTTCACCCGCGCCGACGCTGAGCAGGCGCAGGTCTTTTCCGCCCTGCGCGAAAACGCCCGCCTGGGCGCGCCGACCGGCATGGCGGTGACGCTGCTTGACCTACTCCACATCGACCGCCCCTCCAGCCGAGCGTACAATGCTGCGCGTCTCGCCCAGCTTCGCGATTGGCTGGAGGCTCAGGGCGGCACGTCCTTCACCGAGACGGACCTCGCGCGGGAGGCCGACGCCGCCGATGCGGTCACCGCCTTGCTGCGCGATCTGGACAAGCTGCGCCCCCGCCTTTCCGGCACGGATATGTTGCGCAGCATCGGCTGTGCGGCGATCCTGCCGCCGGAGGAGCTGATCCCCCTGCTGCGCGGCTTGCGCGACGAGGTAGCCGCCCTTCCCGAGGCTTCCGGCACGGCGACGCTCTGCGCCGGTTCGCCGCACGAGACCGACCTGCACTATGCCGCGATCGAGCGCGAAGGTCTGCGCATCGTCGGCGAAGTGCATGACTGGGGCATCGCGCGCGCCCTGCCCCCCACCCCGCGCTCGCTGGCGGAGTGGGCCGATCCCGCTTACGCGATCCCCGCCGCCGCCGCGCGCAGCGAGGCCTTGGCTAAGGAAGCGCAGGCAGCCGTGCAGGAACGCAAGGTCGAACGGATCCTGCACCTCACCCTCGACGGAGACGAGGCCGCGCCATGGACCGTGGCGGCGCTCCATCGCGCGTTGAACGGGGACCGGCATGACGCCGCGCCCGCCGAAATCGTGCCCCTCAAGTGCCCGCTCGACGATGCCGCCCCGCTGGTGAAGGCCCTGCGTAAGGACGAGACGGCGCCGGAAATCGCCGCTCCGAAGCCTGCAAAAACCGCTTCGCCCCCCACTCCGCGCGCGCGCAGCCGCAAGGTGCTCAAGGCCTCCGCCTCCTCCGGCGATTACCAGCGCGACTGGTTCGCCTCGGTCCGTGCCCAAGTGGCTTCGGGGGCGCCGTTCGCCATGGTCAACGCCAATGCCCCGCAGGAAATCCTGCGGGCGCTCGGCGTGCCTTTCGTGGTCAACCAATGGTGGGCCTCGATCGTCGCCGCCAAGCAGCAGAGCGGCCGCTATCGCGCGCTCCTGCGCTCGCGGCACTACCCCACCGACGCCGAAGCCTACAGCGCGCAAGGGGTCGCCGCAGCCCTGGACCGGGACGCCGAGCAGGCCCCCTGGGGCGGACTGCCGCGCCCCGACTTCGTCCAGGCCATCGCCTCCAGCGACGCCACGCCCGCGATCTTCGAGGCCTGGGCGCACGAAAGCGGAGCCGCGCCCTACGTCTACGAACGCACCGTCGATCCCCGCTGGGACATCGAGACGCGCTGGTGGGAGGCGCTGCCCGACCGCTGGCACGAAGTGCTGGAACCGGAACGCCTAGACCTGCTCGTCGCCGAATTGCGCGACGTGATCGCCGCAGTCGAGAGCGCCACCGGCCAGCGCTTCGACGAGGGACGGTTCGTGGAGGTCATGAACCTCGTCAACGAACAGGAAGAATACTACCGCATGACCCGCGACCTTATCGCGCGGACCGTGCCCGCCCCGATCGGCGTGGTCGATTCCATGCCCGCGACGATGGTTCCCCAGTGGCATCGCGGCACCGAATGGGGTCGCGATGCCGCCCGCGCCCTCTATGAGGAAGTGTCGGAAAGGGCCGCCGCAGGCCTCGGCGCCATCGCGGACGAGAAAGTGCGTCTCATGTGGGTCGGCCGCGGCCTCTGGAGCAACACCGCCTTCTACCAGAAGTGGGAAGACAGCCACGGCGCCGTCTTCGTCTGGTCGATGTACCTCGCGCTGGCTGCCGACGGGTACATCCGCCGTTTCGACGCGGATGGCGCAGGCGATGCCCCCCGCTCCCCCTTGCGCGCGCTCGCCGCCCGCTTCCTGACGATGGGCGACGAACTGCGCATGCCGAGCTGGGCAGCGCCCTGGCACGTCCACGAAGCACAGACACACGGCATCGACGGCGCCGTCGCGCTCGACGATGCCGATCCCTTCGTCTTGCGGGCGCTGGTCGCCGCCGGGATCCCGGTGCTGGAACTGGGCGTAGACAACTATGCGCTGGACCGCGCCGATTCCGACGCGCTCGAAGCCCGCATCGCCGCCTTCATCGAAGGGCCTGCCGTGCAAATGGCGCAAGACCGCAGAAAGACTGCCGCATGACCGCACTGGCCGGGCTAACCGTCCTCGATTTCTCCCGCTTCCTGCCCGGCGCTTACTTCGGTTGGCTGGCGGGCGACATGGGCGCGGAAGTGATCCGCATCGAACATCCGCGCGAACTCGCCAAGGCGCAGGCGATGTTCGGCTCCGGCGCCGATGAGCAGGCCGAGCGCCTGCGCCGCGCCCGCCCTACCTACACGCGCAACAAGCGCTCGCTGCTGCTCAATCCCGGCCACCCCGAAGCCGCGCCGGTGCTGCGGGCGCTGGTGGAGCGGGCCGATGTGCTGGTGGAGGACTACCGGCCCGGCGTGATGGCGGCGATGGGACTGGGTTACGAGGAACTTACCGCGATCAACCCGCGCCTGATCTACGCCTCGGTATCCTTCACCGGCCAGACCGGCCCGCTGGCCGGACGCGCCGGGCACGATCCCGCCGCACTCGCCCTGGCGGGCGCGCTCTCGCGGCTGAACGGCACCCCGGAGCCGACCCTGCCCGGTGCCCAGGTGGCGGACGTTTTGGCGGGCGCCCATGCCTCCATCGCGATTCTCACCGCGCTCCAGGCCCGCAACGCGAGCGGCGCCGGGCAGTATGTCGATGTCGCCATGACCGACGCCGCCATGCCGCTGCTGATGGTGGCGCTGGGCCGGGCGCAGGATCCGGCCGAAATCGGATTCCCCACCGGCGACTGGCATCCCAAAGGCGGCGTCTGGCGCTGTGCGGACGGCGAATGGCTCTGCACCACGGACATGGAGCCGCGCTACTGGGCGCGCTTCTGCGAAGCGGTAGAGCGGCCGGACTATGCGGCGCGTCAGTTCGACCTGGCCGCCCACCCGGCCATGCATGAAGACCTTGCCGCACTATTCGCAAGCCGGGACCGGGCGCACTGGCTGGCCCTGCTGGAAGCGGCCGATACCCAGGTGATGGCGGTGCTGACGCCCGGCGAAGCGCTGCGTCACCCGCATGCCGAGGCCCGAGGCATGCATGTGACGCTGACTCTCGGAGAGAAGGAAACGGTCGAGCAGGTCGGAACGCCCTTCCGCCTCTCCGCCTGCCCGCCGGTCCAGCATCGTCTCGCCCCGCTGCCGGGCGCGGACAATGCCGCCATCCTCGCCGAACTGGGCTTCGACGCCGAAGCGCTCGAAGCGGCAGGTGTCTTTTCCAGCCGTCAGGGAGCCTCGCGATGAATGCCTTGGACGGAATCCGCGTCGTGGACCTGACGCATGCCATTTCCGGCCCCACCTGCACGAATGCCCTGGTGCAGATGGGCGCTGAAGTCGTGAAAGTGGAACCGCCGCATGTGGGCGACGGCTTCCGCCACTATACCGAGCACGCGGGCGAGCCTCTGCTCAGCGTTCCCTTCGCCTCGATCAACGCCGGCAAGCGCTCCATCGCGCTCGATCTCAAGATCGACGCCGCCCGGGACGTGCTGTGGAAGCTGGTCGAACGCGCCGACATGCTGGTGGAGAACTATCGCCCCGGCGTTCTGGCGCGCCTGGGATTCTCGATCGAGGATCTGCGCCGCCGCAATCCGCGCCTGATCGTGGTTTCGATCACCGGCTTCGGACAGGACGGCCCCCTCGCGCAATGGGGCGCCTACGATCACATCGCCCAGGCCATCTCCGGCATCGCCGCGCTCGGCGCCATCGACGGCGAGCCGCGCAAGATCGGCCTGCCGATCATCGACAGTTTCGCCGGCTATATCGCGGTCATCGGCGCACTTGCCGCCCTGCGCCGCCGCGACGCGACCGGCGAGGGCGAGCATGTCGACGTCGCCATGCTGGACGCCGCGCTGAAGCTGGCCAACCAGGCCGTCTCTGTCCACAGCTATACGGGACGGACGCCGGGCGGCAGCGGCAACCGCGGCTTCCGCATGGTTCCCACGTCCGAGTTCTACCCGACCGGCGAAGGCTGGATCGCGCTCGGCGCCAACAACCAGACGCAAGTGGAAGCACTCCTGAGCGTGCTCGGCGCGGAAGCGATGCTCACCGACCTCCGCATGGCCGACCACGCGGCGCGCGTGGCGAACCACGATTTCGTGCGCACCTGGCTGACGGACCAGTTGGCCGGATGGCGGGCCGAGGATCTCGAAAGGGCCCTGACGGACGCCAAAGTGCCCGCCGCAATGATCCGCGACGTGGGCGGCATCGTTACCCATCCGCACATCGTGCAGCGCGGCTCGCTGGACATGGTCGATCTTCCCGGTCACGACCGTCCGCTGGCGACGATGGGGCCAGGCTTTATCACCGGGCGCGAGTCCGACAGCGCTTCGGACCCTGCCCCGCTCCGCCGGGTGCCCGTGCTGGGCGCGGACGGCGAGGCAATCCTGACGGAACTGGGCTATGATCCGGCCGCCGTCGCGGCGCTGCGCAGCGAAGGCGCAGCGGCATGAGCGATCCGATCGACATCCTGTTCCTCGGCGACATCATCCTCGACGTGCCCGAGCCCGACCACTGGCTCTCGGGTATCGCCGAAGTCACGCGCGCCGCCGATCTCGCGATCGGGCACCTGGAAGTGCCGCATACCCTGCGCGGCGAGGAACTGGAGGGCGACGTTCCCGCACCCGGCGCCGAACCCGCACATCTGGCGGCGATCGCCCGCGCCGGGATCACCATGCTCTCGATGGCCGGAAACCATATCGCCGATTGCGGCGCCATCGGCATTACCGACACCAACGAGGAACTGGACCGCCTCGGCATCGCCCACACCGGTGCCGACGCCAACCTGCCATTGGCGCGCAGGCCCGCAGTGGTCGAGCGCGGCGGCAAGCGCATCGCCCTGCTCAGCTACAACTGTGTCGGCCCCGAGATCGGCTGGGCCACCGAGACGCGGGCGGGCAGCGCCTATGTCAACGTCTTCGCCGCCGATGGCGGTCCTTCGCGTCCCCAGGCCGAGCTGGTCGCCGCCGATCCCGCATCGGTGGAACAGATGACACGCGACATTGCCGAGGCGCGCGAGCAGGCGGACGTCCTGGTGGTGGCCCTCCACAAGGGCATCACCCATCGCCCCGCGGCACTGGCGCCTTACGAACGGCCGCTCGCGCAGGCGGCGGTGGACGCCGGTGCCGACGCGGTCGTCGGCCACCATGCCCATATCGCCCGCGGCATAGAGTTCCATCGCGGCCGTCCGATCTTCCACGGACTGGGCAACGGATGCGTAGTCACGCATGCGTTGACCCCCGCCCAGGACCATCCCGCCCGCGCCGAATGGGCGCTGCGACGCAAGGCGATGTTCGGCTTCGAGCCGGACCCCGCCTATCCGCTGGCCCCCTTTCACCCGGAGGCCGTCAACGGGCTGGTCGGTCGATGCCGGATCCATCCCGATGGCCGGGTGGAGACCGGCTTCTTGCCGATCTGGTTCGCCCCGCCCGGGCGACCGATAGTGCCCGACACGGCCAGGCGCACCGAGATCGCCGGCTATATCGACGCGATCGGCCGGACCGCGGGCCTGGCTCCCTTGAAAGGGCAGTCTGACGGTCTCTGGACGTGGTTGAAACCGGGATAGTGGCAGCGGCAGACCACAGATCGTCAGATGACCGAGAGCACTCGTACCGATGACTTTGTCTCGGCCATCACTCGGGAAGTGTGGCGGACAAGGTGAGGATCGTGCGCGCGTGTCGCGATGCCACGGCTTCGCGGTCCGCGCCGTAACCTCCGCCCAGCGTACTCGCCAATGGAATGTCGCGACGCTTCGCCTCTGTCGCGACAAAGCGATCGCGGTTCGCAAGGCCCTCGTCGCTAAGGGACAGCCGCCCAAGCTTGTCGTCGATGTGGGCATCGACGCCTGCCTGCAGCAGGATCAGGTCTGGCACGAAATGATCGAGGGCCATGGGCAGCGATCCAGTCAAAGCGTCCAGATAGGCTGCATCGCCCGTTCCGTCAGGTAGCCCGATATCCAGTGAAGAGCGCGCCTTGCGGGTGGGGAAGTTCTTCTCGGCATGAATGGAAAGCGTGAAGATGTCGCTGCGCCCTGCGGTCAGGGCCGCAGTGCCATCGCCCTGGTGCACGTCGAGATCGAGGATCAGGATGCGCGAGACGTTCCCCTCCTCGATCAGCCTGTGCGCAGCGAGCGCCAGATCGTTGAATACGCAATAGCCCGCCCCGGTATCGGCCAGGGCGTGATGGCTGCCGCCAGCGGAATTGGCGGCATACCCGTGCTGCAGCGCCAGCTTCGCCGCGAGCCATGTTCCACCGGGGGAGAGCTGCGATCGCCGGGATATCCGCTCGTCGATCGCAAAACCGATCCGGCGCTGCTTGGCCGCCGGAACCGAACAACCGATGACTTCATCGACATAGCTGGGGTCGTGGACGGCCTCGAGCCATTCTCGCGGCATGGCTTCGGGCGCATGGACCGTCATTGCTACGCCGCTATCGCCAAGCACCCGCATGACCAGCGCATATTTGTCATGTGGGAAAGTGCCCGTACGCTCGGTTTCGACCACGTAGCCGGGATGATGGACGACATGCAGCATGGCCTGGCGGTAGAACGCGAAGACGCATTGGTCGAGCCGCATTCCGCCATCCGCACGATCGCGCGCTAGTCGTACCAGACTTTGGGAAAGAAGCTGCCGCGCCCCTCGGGCGTCATGTCGAGAAGGCCCCATAGCGGATTTGCGGCATCGCCTGAGCGATGGTGCTGCCCGGGTTCCGAGGCCGCATAGGTCATCTCACTGCCCCAGAAGTGGCGGATAGTGCGGCCATCTTCCCGGCGAAAAACGTTGTAGATGGTCTCGTCCCAGTCCTTGCCATCGCCAATGCCGTGGGCGCTGCGCATTGCTGGTGACAGCCTGCTCGTATCTCCGAAGTAGTCGGAAGTGTAACTGTTGCCGGCAGTGGACAGCATCCTGAGGTGATCCCAGCCGCGAATGCGTGCCCATTCGACCAGCCGGGCAAGAGGCGACTTCGCAACGATGTATAACGAGGCGCGCTGTTCGACATGCCGCCCTGCACCGTTCATCCCGTCGAGCAGATGCGTGCACCCGGGACAAGGCAGGGGTTTTTCGGGGCCGTACATGAAACTGTAGAGGATCAGCGTATCGTGGGGATGGAACAGCTCGCTCATTCGCACTTGCTCCGGCATCCCGTACTCGCCAATCCGCTCGAAAACGTAGTCCTCTGGCACGGCGCCGCCGGGCGGCAACGCGCGGCGCATGGCCGCAACCTTCTCACTGTGCGCACGCAGCTCGATCTCCGCTTCGAGAAGCGCATTGCGCGCCTCACGGTAAGCTGCGCTTTCATTGGGATAGGAAAGATGCGCCATGATCTTCAGCCTCCGAGCAGCGTAATCGGCAAGTCCCGCACACGCTTGCCGGTGCGACGTCGATTGACGGCTTCGCCTCGCATCCCCACAACCCGCCGGAACGCGATTGGTGCCCGGCCGCCCGCTGATCGGGCCAATGCGTGCGACAGTACGTTGGACGTCGGCGCATCAGGTCGCGACGGCCACCGTCCTGTCCCTCGGGGCGGGACGATCGTTTTAGGAGAAGAAGGGGGAGAGGACGCGAACACGGCAGCGAAGGGGAATGGAGCCGCTCGTGCTGTCATCGACGCGATTTCCTCGCGAGGCCCTCTCCCCAGTCCAGAGCGTGACCTGCCAGCAGCCGGTCACGCTCCATCCTTCTTTATGGCTTCATTTTCGGGGCGGCCCTCAGAAACGGAAGCGCACGCCCGCGCGGTACATCCGCCCAACCACGTCATAGAGTGCCGGATTGACGAAGAACGGCGACTTCGCGGGATCGCGGTCGAAGAGATTGTCGACCTTGAAGTAAGCGGTCACTTGCGGAGTGATGTTGTAGGTGCCGCCGATGTCCATGTAGAATGCGCCGGGCATGAAGTTCTGGTCGATCGTCGGCGCATTGTTGGTCGAAGCCGGGCAGCTTCCCGGCTGGCAGACCACATACTGGTGCCCGAGCACGCCGTCGCTGAACCAGCGCTCCTGGACCATGAACGAGAACTGGTCGTTCTCGTAGCTCTGGATCGCCAGCCACTTCCAGTCCGGCGTGTTGCCCGTGTTGACGCCCGCCGTGTCGTTGGGAAGCGTACCGATGAGGCCGGAGTCCGTGACGAACTTGCTGACATGGGTCGCAAGCCCGCGGAAGGTGAGGCTGCCCGGCAGGCCCAAAGGCTGTTCCCAGCGATAGCTTGCCTCGATGTCGAAGCCGCTGGTGTCGATCGACGCCAGATTGAAGGCCTGGACGTTGATGAAGTTCGGCCCCTGCTGGTTGTTGAGGTTGAAAGCGCCGCAGGTTTCGGGCCGGACGTTCTGGAAGCACAAATTGACGATGTCGGTGGCGCCCAGGCTGGAGATTACGTCCTTGATCTTGATATTATAGTAGTCGAACGAAACGCTCAGCCCCGGCAGCCAGGATGCGCCGGACAAGGCGATGCCCACGGTGGTGTTGCGCGCGGTTTCCGGCCGCAGGTTCGGATTGCCGATGCTGTTCTGGATCGCGAGGACGTTCACGCCGCGGAACGGGTCGAAGAAGTTCGGCAGCGTGGTGGTAACCGGTGCGGCAAACAGTTCCGACAGGTTGGGCGCGCGCACGTCCTTGGAGGTCACGCCGCGAATGCGCAGGCCGTCGATCGGCAGGTTCCAGGTGCCGCCGACCTTCCAGGCCCAGATCGTGCCCGAAGTGCTGTAGTCGGTGACGCGCACCGCGCCGTTGATATTGGCCCGCCCCAGCACATCGCTGTTGATGATGGGAAGATCCGCCTCGAAGAAGGCTTCCTTCACGCTATAGGCGCCGCCGCCGCTCTTGTAATTGCCCGCATACCAGTTGTTGCCGCCGGGCAGCAGGGTCGGGTCGGCCGGATAGTCCGGCGTGTTGGCCGCGAAGTTGGAACCCATGCCATAGGCATCGGCGCGCACCTTGTAGAATTCATGGCGATACTCGCCGCCGAACGCGATCGAGAGCGGTCCTGCCCAGAGATCCACCGGCGAACCGGAGAAGTTGATGCTGACCACGTCCTGGGTCTGCCGGGTCCGCTGGAACGGTCCGTTTTCCGGCATGATATAGGCCAGTGCTCCGGCCGAGGGATTGCCGCCGAACAAGTTGAGCGGCTGGCATCCGTTCGCCCGTGCGGCGGCGCTGGCGCAGACGATCGCGCCGTTCAGCGTCGTCGCATTGATCGCATCGTTGAAGCGGTTGGTCAGCAGGATGTTCGACACGTCGATGTCGGTGTAATTCGTGCCGTGCTCGTAGTAATTGTCATAGGACCAGTCGGTGCCCAGGAAGTCGAACTGTCCCTTCGCGCCGAGTACGGCGCGGTACTGCCGCCGATCGGTATGAACTTGCGTATTGCCCAGCGCCGCGTTGCTGGTGCCGTAACCGAAGCTGGTGATGCCCGCCGTCGCGCAGGCCGCCTTGATCGAATCCGGTACGAAAGGATTGGCGCACTGGATCGTCAGGCCGGGCTTGTTCATGCCGCCGACCGGCTGGTTCTGCGTCTTCACCTGACCGTAGTTGAAAGTGAAATAGACTTCGTTGTCGGCGGCGAAATCGAAGCCGAGGCGGCCATAAGTATTGATCCGTTCGATCGACGACTGGAGCGTTCGGCCTGCATCGACGTTGCCGGAAAGGTCACCGCCGAGGCAGAAGCCCGGATAGCAATTGCGCACCGTCGTCGTACCGTCGCGCGCGGGGATGCCGTTGGAACCATAGTTGAACTGGAACGGCACCCCGTTCTGGTCGAACGCCGTACCCTGGAGCGGGCCGGAGGTGATGAGGCCATATTTGGTGTAGTTGTAGGCCTGCGCGAAATCGCGCAGGACGTAACGCGGCGATCCGTCGTTCACGACGCCGCGATCGATCAGGCTGGTCTGCTTGAACCAGTCGCGGCCGCCGGCCAGCCCGATGCCGAAGTCACCGCCGCCGACGCCGTCTTCGTTGGCATATTCGCCGCTGACCACCAGATGCAGGCGGTCATCCATGAAACTTGTGCCGGCCGCGAGCTGGACCAGTACCTGCTTGTTATCGTCATAGCGGCTGATGCCGCCCTGGACATTGCCCTTGATGCCCTTGAAGCGGGTGTCGGTGATGAAGTTCACCACGCCGCCCACGGCGTCCGAACCGTAGGAGGCCGAGGCGCCGCCGTTCACCACGTCGACGCGCTGGACGAGCAACTGCGGGAACAGACTGATGTCGGGAACGCCGGTCACGTTGGCGCCGACGACGCGCTGGCCGTCGAGCAGCGTCAAGGTCCGGATGGCGCCGACACCGCGAAGCGAGAAGGAACTGAGCCCCTGCTGGCCGCTGGATGTGCTGAACGTGTTGACGGACGTACCGCTCGAACCCTGAAGCGAGGGGAGCTGGGCGATCGTAGTGAAGATGTTCGGTTGCGCGTTGGACTCGATCGCGGCCGAATCGATCACCGTGGTGGGCGTCGGAGCGGTATAGCCGCTGGTCTTGATGCGCGACCCCGTAACCACGATGTCGGCGGCCTGGACGCGTTGCTCGTCGCCCTGGGATGTCGCCGCGTCGGCGGCGTCCTGTGCGGAGGCCGGAACCGCCATAATGCAGGCCGCCATGGCCGCTACACTGACCATGGTGAAACGCGGACAAGATGCATCGATACGAGAATTGGACCGTGACATACTACTCTCCCCAAGATTTATTATTTGCCCGTCGCAGGCTTTGCTGCGGGGGCGCACCGCCTCCGATGAGCGTGTCACAGACTCGACAGAAAGTTAGGTAGCGCTAACAACGGGTATTGATATCTTCTCGATTCGTTGTCAATACTCGGACAAGAGAGAAAATTAGCGGATCTTGGGAGTTGAGACGAATTATGAAGACCGATGCGATCCAGATGTTACAGGCTGCCCTGCACCATTTGTCGGCCGAAAAGCTGCACCGCCTTCAAAACAGTGTTAACGTTATCACGCTCCTGCCATGACGACCGTCAGGATCGGTAAGATAAGGTGGACCATCATCGGCCTGTTCGTGGGCGCTATGGTCATCAACTACCTCTCACGCTCCGTTCTGGGCGTCGCGGCCCCCGTAATTCTGGATGAGCAGTCGATCGACAGCGTCGAATACGGCTGGATCACCAGCGCATTCCAGCTGGGCGTGATGCTCCAACCGGCTGCCGGATATTTCCTCGACAGCGTCGGTCTTCGAATGGGCTTCGGCATCTGTGTCGCCGCCTGGTCGCTGATCACGATGGCACATGGCTTCGTCAACGGCTGGCTCGGATTTGCCGCTTTGCGCGGCCTTCTGGGACTGGCCGAAGGGTCCGCGCAGCCCGCCGGCCAGAAGCTGGTGGCGGAATGGTTCCCCTCCAAAGAGCGAGGCGTGGCCGGCGGAATCTACAATATCGGCGCGTCGTTCGGCGCGGTTTTCGCGCCGCCGCTCGTGGCCTGGGCGGTGATGATGCACAGCTGGCGGCTGGCATTCGTCGTCGCGGGGGGCATTGGCCTCATCTGGGCATTACTCTGGCTATTGTATTACAACAGCCCTGCACATCACAAACGGCTGAAGCCCGCCGAGCGAGACTATATCGCCAGCGGTCAGGAAGCGCGGCTCGCCCCGCAAGCGAAGCGCTCTTCCATCCTGGCTCTGGTGCGCAGGCGCGACCTTTGGGGGATCGCGCTCCCCCGGATGCTCGCAGACCCGGTATGGGGCATGCTGTCCTTCTGGATGCCGCTCTATCTGGCCCGCGTGCGCGGTTTCGATCTGACACAGATCGCGCTGTTCGCCTGGCTGCCGTTTCTGGCCGCCGATCTCGGGTGCCTGTTCGGTCCCGCCGTCGTCGCTTTCCTGCAACGCCGCAATATAGACCTGATCGACGCCCGCCGCTGGACCTTCACGCTTGGCGCACTGATGATGACCGGCATGGCCTTCGTGGGCATGGCGACCAATCCCTACGCAGCGATTGCCCTGCTGTGCCTCGGCGGCTTTGCGCATCAGACCCTGTCGGTCACTGTCATCACCATGGCGTCCGACCTGTTCCCGCGCAACACGGTTGCGACGGCAGCAGGGCTGGCCGGTCTGGCCGGGAACCTCGGGGTTCTCGTTTTCACCGTCCTGCTCGGCCAGATGGTCGATCAAGTCGGTTACGGCCCTTTCTTCGTCATTCTTGGCGTCCTCGACCTGTTGGGCGCCGTCCTGCTTTGGACATTGGTACGCAAACCTTCATGAGCACGATTTCAAACCCGATCCTTCCGGGGTTCAACCCCGACCCGTCGATCCTGCGGGTCGGCGACGACTTCTACATCGCGACGTCGACCTTCGAGTGGTATCCCGGCGTCCAGATCCACCATAGCCGCGATCTCAAGCACTGGCGGCTGGTTGCCCGTCCCTTGGCGCAGGCATCGCAACTCGACATGCGTGGCGCCCCCGATTCCTGCGGAGTCTGGGCGCCGGACCTCAGCTATGTCGACGGCCGGTTCTGGCTCATCTACACCGACGTCAAGCGTTACGGCATGACGACGGTGAACGGTGCCAAGGGGGCCTCACTCCGCGACTTCCCGAACTACGTCGTGAGCTGCGACCGGATCGATGGGACCTGGTCCCATGCCGCCCATCTCAACAGCAGCGGCTTCGACCCCGCCCTGTTCCACGACGAGGACGGGCGGAGCTGGATGCTCAACATGCTCTGGGATCACCGCCCCGATCGCGGTCGCTTCGCGGGTATCCAGATCCAGGAATTCGACCGCGCTGCCTTGAAGCTTGTCGGCGAACCCCATCTGATTTTCCAGGGGACCGATCTGGGCTTCACCGAAGGCCCGCACCTCTACAAGCGCGGTGGATGGTATCATCTCCTGGTTGCCGAGGGCGGGACGGGCTGGAACCATGCGGTGGTCATGGCCCGTTCGCGCAGCCTGCTGGGGCCTTACGACGTTCACCCCGATGGCCCCGTCCTCACGGCATCGGGCCGCCGCGAAGGACCGCTGACGCGGGCGGGGCATGGCGATCTCGTCGAACTGGCGGATGGAACGCCGTGGCTTGCCTACTTGTGCGGCCGACCGGTTCCGGGCCGTGAACGCTGCATTCTCGGACGCGAAACCGCGATCCAGCCGATGCGATGGGACGACGACGGCTGGCTGCGCACGCTGGATGGCGATGCAGAGCCGATGGCGATGCCGACCGCTCCCGACCTGCCTGCCGCGCCCTGGCCGGCGGAACCGTGGGATGGCCGGTTCGATCGCGATACCCTCCCCCGGGAATTTCAGTGGCTGCGCACTCCGGTGCCGGAACGGCTTTTCAGCTTGTCCGAGCGTCCGGGTTTCCTGCGCTTGCATGGCCGGGAAACGGTAGGCAGCCACTTCGAGCAGGCGCTCGTCGCGCGGCGGCTGGAGCATATGCGCTTCACCGCCAGCACATGCCTCGATTTCTCGCCCCGATCGTTCCAGCAGGCAGCGGGCCTAATCCTCTATTACAACTCTACGAAGTATTATTACCTCAACATCAGTATCGAAGACGGCCAGCGCATACTCCAGCTGATGGTCGCCTCGCCGGAACGGGACGAGGGCGTTACGATGGAAGTCGTCGCGGCCCTGCCCGATGGACCGGTCGAACTGCAAGCGACCGTCGACGGCGACACTCTGCGCTTCGGCTGGCGCGAGCAAGGCGCATCTGCATGGGAGGACATTTCCCGGCCGCTCGACATGACCATCCTCTCGGACGAAGTGACCTGTCCCGGCCTTCCCAATTTCACCGGCACTTTCGTCGGCATGGCCTGCCAGGACCTGTCCGGCATGGCCACGCCTGCGGATTTTGCCTGGTTCGTCTATGCGGGCGAGGAAGGTGACGGCGCTCCGGTCGATTGACGCTCCACGATCCTGTGATCGAGAATGCTCTCGCGCGGGACCCGCGACTTGCCTGATTGCGCGCCGATCTCGGCAATCAACAACCCAAGCGCTTCGGCAGCAAGTTGACGAACCGGCTGATGGACCGTGGTGAGCGGCGGCCAGAGCGTGCTGGCCGCGGTCGTGTCGTCGAAACCGACCACGGTCAGTTCGCTGGGAACATCGAGATGCTGCCGATGTGCCACGGAAACGACGGCGGCCGCCATGTCGTCATTGCTGGCGAAAATGGCCGTGGGCCGCTTCGGCAGCGTGAGCAGGTGCTCGGCCGCCGAAAGCCCTGAAACATAAGTGAAATCGCCCTGGACGACTTGCACTTCCACCCCCTCGTTTTCCCGTACCGCTGCGTAGAATCCCGCCATTCGCTCCGCGCTTGCCGCCTGGTCCGGATTGCCAAGGATGAACCCGATCCTCCGGTGCCCCAGATCGAGCAGCACGCGGGTCATCTGGTAGGATGCCGCGCGATCGTCGATCCGCACGCAGATCTTGTCCGGCGACTGATAGGCGCCCACGGCGGCCATAGGGCAGCCCGCCTCACGCAGCGCGCGCAGCACTTCCGGCGCCTCACCGAGTGGCGGCGCGAGCAATACGCCGCTCAGCCCCGAAGCCAGCAGTTCCTTCAGCGCCGTTGCGTTTGGCGACCGCCCGTTTTCACCCTTGAGCAGGATCAGCCGTGCACCGCGCGACGACGCTTCCTCGAAGACGCCGGTCAGGAATTCGCTCATGAAGGCGGCACTGACGCTGGAGTAGATCACGCCGATGCGCAGTTCCGTGGCGGTAACAAGATTACGCGCCGCCACGTTGGGCGTGTAAGCCAGCGTCTTGATGGCTTCCTCGACCAGAGCGCGCGTTTCTTCACTGACGCCGGGCCGACAATTGATGACCCGTGACACCGTCATCGAAGAGACACCGGCACGCATCGCGACATCCACGATTGTCGCTCCGCGCGTCTGCCGCTTCGATTTAGCCATGGTTTCCCTCATAGTTCGACGATCGATCAACCGACCTAGGCTATCCACCTGAAACGGCAAAGCGGGAATGTGTCGTATATCTTGGGGCAAGTTGCGCACGGTACGATGAAGCCTGTGGTGTAGACCTATGCAGGCATCTCCGCGCCGTCTTCCGAAAAGTAGCCTCCACCCCTGGATCCCCACTCGACAGCGGTTTTTGTTAACGCTACCAATAGTTCAGCCGTGCACCCAAGCCATGGCAGCTCAAGGAGAGATAGATCGTGACACGCCGGACCTCGCGCTTTTCGGGCTTTTCCTCCGCGCTGCTGTCTCTGCCTCTTTTCGCGCTGGCCGCACATGCGGAACCCGCCCGCTTCGAACGCTTCACCTACAAGGGCGAAGCGAGTGAGAAGGTCGCGGTCAAGCCGGGCGAATATCTCAATCCGATCCTGACCGGCTATTACCCGGACCCCTCGGTCTTGCGGGTGGGCGAGGACTATTATCTCGTCAACAGTTCCTTCGCGAATTACCCCGGACTGCCGATCTTCAAATCGAAGGACCTGGTGAACTGGACTCAGATCGGCAACGCGATCGATCGGCCCGAACAGCTCGACTTCAAGGGCCGCCGTCTGTCGCAGGCGGTGTTCGCACCGGACATCAGCTGGCATGACGGCACCTTCTACATCGTCAACACCTGCGTCGAGTGTAAGGGCAATTTCGTCATCACCGCCAAGGACCCGGCCGGCCCCTGGTCCAACCCGATCTGGCTCCCCTTCGAAGGGATCGACCCTTCGATCTACTGGGAAGGTGACAAGGCCTATATCGTCAACAATCGCGCCCCCGACGAGCCGTCCCGCTACGACGGCCACCGAGCGATCTGGATCCAGGAATACGACTGGCGCGCCGGCAAGATGGTGGGGGAAAGCACCCAGCTCATCAATGGCGGCGTCGACATCGCCAAGAAGCCGGTCTGGATCGAAGGGCCGCATATCTTCCGCAAGGACGGCGCTTATTATCTGACCGCCGCGGAAGGCGGGACGAGCGTCAACCATTCGCAGGTCGTCTTCCGCTCGAAGGATCTGCGCGGCCCTTATGTCCCGTTCGCGGGCAACCCGATCCTGACGCAGCGGGACCTCGATCCGGCAAGGCCCGACCTCATCGGATCGGCTGGCCATGCCGAGCTGGTGCAGACCCAGAACGGCGACTGGTGGGCGACGTTCCTAGCCGTGCGGCCCTATGCCGACGATTACTACAATATCGGCCGGGAGACATTCCTGCTGCCGGTAGAATGGAAGGACGGCTGGCCGATCATCCTGCCGCGCGGCCAGGCGATCCCTCATGCCTTGAAGGCGCCGAACCTGCCCGCCCAGCCCAAGCCGCCGATCCCGACAAGTGGTGATTTCGGCTATGTCGAGGAGTTCGATGGCAAGACGCTGCCGATGCAGTGGATCGGCATCCGGACGCCGCAAAAGCCGTTCTACCGGCTCCAAGGCGGCGCGCTGGAACTGGACAGCGGCAGCCCGATCGGCGACCTCGACGGTGTTCCCGCCTTCATCGGACGGCGGCAGCAGCATGCCAATGCCACCGTCTCCACGACGCTCCGCTACACGCCTGTGAGCGATGGCGACCGCGCCGGTCTCGCTGCCGTGCAAAGCGACCGCAGCAACCTGTTCTTCGGCCTGACCCGGATTGCGGGAAAGACGGTGGTCGCGCTCTATACCCGCGATGCGGCCGATGCCGACAGTTTGGTCGCTTCAGCACCAGTCCCGACGACCGGGCCGGTCACCCTGACCATCCGCACTACCGGCGGGACGATGGCCTTCGACTATGCGGTGGGCGGCAGGACGCGGACATTGAAAGAGGGCGTCGACGCCACTCTGCTCAGCACCAAAAAGGCGGGCGGTTTCGTCGGCACGGTCTTCGGCCTCTATCACTACACCCCGGCATCGTGAGCATGCCCGTCATGACCCGGAAGCACGGCATCGGCGCGGCACTGGCCCTCGCCGCCGTGCTGATCGCCGCCGCCGCCCCCGCGCAAGTCTGGCGCTCCGACCAGGGCGACGGCACTTACCGCAATCCCGTACTCTTCGCCGACTACCCAGACCCCGATGTCATCCGCGTCGGCGAGGATTTCTACTTCGTCTCGACCACCTTCGCCAATGCACCGGGCGTGACGATCCTGCATTCCAAGGACCTGGTGAACTGGACGATCGCTTCCCATGTGGTCGATCGGCTGGACGGAGATCCGCGCTACGACCTGAAAGGCGGGGGCGACTATCGCCACGGTTTCTATGCCGCGAGCCTGCGCCGTCACAACGGCATGTTCTACCTTGCAGTGACCCCGGTCGGCCACAAGACGCGCATCTATCGCTCGGCGAAGATCGACGGTCCATGGACCTACAGGGAACTGGACCGTGAAGCCTTCGACCCGGCGCTGTTCATCGACGCGGATGGCACCGCCTATCTCGGCACTTCGGTCGGAACCGACGGCACGCTGACCTTGCTTACCCTCAACGGCGATCTCTCCGCCGTTACCGCCGCCAAAGTCGCCTATTACAACAAAGGCGCGGAAGGTTCGAAGATCATCCGCCACGATGGCTGGTACTATCTCTTCAACGCCATCCCCTCCAAGCTGGCGATGACCGTTTCCCGTTCCCGCAGCCTTTGGGGTCCGTGGGAGACAAAGTCCTCCATCGACGACAAGACCGGCGGCCATCAAGGCGCGATCGTCGATCTGCCGGACGGCGGCTGGTACGGTTTCGTCATGGTAGATGCCGGCGCCATCGGCCGCATGACCAATATCAGCCCGATCTACTGGAAAGACGGCTGGCCCTTCTGGGGCACGCCCGAAAATCCCGATCATGTGCCCGATCGCTCACCCAAGCCGATCCTGGGCCATCCTTTCGCAGAGCCGCCATCTTCCGACGATTTTTCGGCACCGAAGCTCGGACTGCAATGGCAATGGAACCATAACCCCGACGACGGCAAATGGTCGCTGACGCAGCGCCCCGGCTTCCTCCGCCTCCATGCGACCGAGGCTGACGGCATCTGGACCGCACGCAATACGCTCACCCAAAAGGCGCAAGGTCCGCGCATGCGCGCCGTCGTGAAAATCGACGCAGGCGGGATCAAGGCCGGAGACATCTGCGGCCTCGGCAGCTTCGGCAAATACAATGCCCAGCTTGCCGTCGTCGGCGGCGCAAAGGGCACGCGATCCTTGCGAATGCAGCTTACCGAAAGCACCGTCCAAGGCCCCCGCACCGAAGTTCGCGTCCCTGCCCTCCCCCTGGCCGCACGCTTCCTCCGGCTGCGCGTGGACATGGATTTCGAGACCAAGCAAGGCCGGCTCGCCTACAGTTCTGACGACAAGACATGGCACGAGGTCGGAGGCGCCTTCCCACTCGCGTTCGACTGGCGCACCGGGACTTTCCAAGGACAGCAGATCGCGCTTTCCTGCTACAATCCCGCGCCAGGCGGCGGCTATCTCGATATCGACAGCTTCACGCTCTCTCCCCTGCCGGAAGGAACCCGACCATGAGCCTGAGCCGCCGCGAAACGATGGCGGCCATGGCGGCGGGCGCGGCTTCGCTCGGCCTCGGACGGCCTGCCGGGGCCGCACCGACAGCGCCCGATCCGCTCAAACTCTGGTATCGCCAGCCGGCGGCGAAATGGACCGAAGCCTTGCCCATCGGCAATGGCCGCCTCGGCGCCATGGTGTTCGGCGGCACGGCGCAGGAGAAGCTGCAAGTCAACGAAAGCACGCTCTGGGCGGGCCAGCCTTATGATCCCGTCGATCCGCAGGCGAAGGCGATGTTGCCTCAGGTGCGCGAACTGATCTTCGCCGGTCGGATCGAGGAAGCCGAAGCGCTCGCCAACCGGACGCTGATGGCAAATCCGCTGACGCAGATGCCCTATCAGACGCTGGGCGATCTGATCCTCGATTTTCCGAACCTGGGTGAGACTGCCACCTATCACCGGGAACTCGATCTCGACACGGCCATGGCCACCACCCGCTTCGAGGCGAACGGCATCCCCCATGTCCGTAAGGTCGTCGCTTCGCCGGCCGACCAGCTCATCGCCGTCCGCCTGACCGCCGGAGGCGAAGGCAAGCTCGACTGCGACATATCGCTTCGCTCGCCCCAGCGCGATGTCCGGACTACCAGCGACGGGCCTTCCGGCCTGCTTCTCACCGGCCGCAACGGCGCTTCCAAAGGGATCGAGGGCGGTCTTCGCTTTGCCGCCCGCCTGACGGCGCAATTGGAAGGCGGCAGCGTCAGCCACGGCGCCGATGGGCGCCTCGCCATTCGCGGCGCCAGGGCCGTCACCCTGCTGCTGGCCATGGCGACCAGCTACAAGCGCTTCGACGACGTCAGCGGCGATCCCCTTGCCGCCACGGCGGACACGCTTGCCAGAGCCAGGGGCCGCACGTTCGCCGGTATCGCAGCCGACACCGCGATCGCCCACCGGCGCCTGTTCCGCCGTGTGGGTCTCGATCTCGGCACCTCGCCGGCGGCTTTGCTGCCCACCGACCAGCGGATCGCCGCTTCGCAGACCAGCGATGATCCCGCGCTTGCGGCACTCTACTTCCAATACGCCCGCTATCTCCTGATCGCCTCCTCCCGGCCGGGCGGGCAACCCGCCAATCTGCAAGGGCTATGGAACGACAGCCTCAACCCGCCCTGGGGCTCCAAGTACACGATCAACATCAATACCGAGATGAACTACTGGCCCGCCGAACCTACCGCGCTCGGAGAATGCGTCGGTCCGTTGGTAGAGATGGTGCGCCAGCTCGCGATCACCGGCGAGCGCACGGCTCGGACGATGTACGGCGCGCGCGGATGGGTCGCTCACCACAATACCGATCTCTGGCGCGCGACCGCGCCGATCGACGGTGCGCAGTTCGGCCTCTGGCCTACCGGCGGCGCATGGCTCTGCGTCCACCTTTGGGACCACTACGACTATAGCCGCGACCCTGCCTATCTCGCCTCGATCTTCCCGATCATGGCCGGTTCCGCGCGTTTCTTCCTCGATACCTTGCAGCGCGATCCGAGCACCGGCTTTCTCGTCACCAACCCTTCGATGAGCCCGGAAAACCCGCATGGCCATGGCGGCACGCTCTGCGCCGGTCCGACCATGGACATGGCTCTGCTCCGCGACCTGTTCGCCCGGACGACCGAGGCCGCGCAGATCCTCGGTATCGAGCCGTCGCTCATCGCCGAAATGCACGCCGCGCGCGAAAGGCTGGCGCCCTACAAGGTCGGGGGCCAAGGGCAGCTCCAGGAATGGCAGCAGGACTGGGATGCGGACGCGCCGGAGCAGCAGCACCGCCACGTCTCCCACCTCTACGGCCTGCATCCCTCGCACCAGATCACCCCCGACCGCGAGCCCGCACTGGCCGCGGCAGCCCGCCGCACCCTGGAGATCCGCGGCGACCGCGCCACCGGCTGGGCGACGGCCTGGCGCATCAATCTCTGGGCGCGGCTGCGGCAAGGCGATCATGCCCATGACATCCTGCGCTTCCTGCTGGGTCCGGAGCGCACTTACCCCAACATGTTCGACGCGCACCCGCCGTTCCAGATCGACGGCAATTTCGGCGGCGCGGCGGGGATCGTCGAGATGCTGATGGACAGCCATGGCGACCGTATCGATCTCCTGCCCGCGCTCCCTAAGGCCTGGCCGACCGGCAGTGTCACCGGCCTGCGTGCCCGTGGCCGCTGCACCGTGGACCTCGATTGGCGCGAAGGCCGTCTGGAGCGCGCGATAGTGCGTCCGGAACTCGCGGGCGCGCGCAAGATCCGCCTCGGCAGCGCCGAACGCACCCTCACGCTTCAGGCCGGAAAGCCGGTCAGGCTCACCCTCAAGGACTTCGCATGACCTTGCGCCGCGCGCTCTTGCCCCTTGCCGTCCTCTGCGCCGGCACCGGCCTCTCCGCCCAGACCATCGATCCGCTCGCGCCCACCGGCGCGTGGAGCGCCTATCAAGTCGGCAGCGCGCAGCTTCCGCCGATGGGCTGGAACAGCTGGAACGCCTTCTTCACCGAGATCGACGAGGAAAAGCTGCTCGGCTCGGCCCAGCGCATTCTCGACACCGGCCTTGCGAAGAAGGGCTATCGTTTCATCAACATCGATGACGGCTGGTGGCTCAAGCGCCGCACCGGCGACGGGAAGCTCATCATTCGCGCGGACAAGTTTCCCTCGGCCCGGATGAAGCGCGGCGATCCGTCCTTCCGCCCCTTGACCGACAAGCTGCACGCGATGGGTTTCAAGGCCGGCATCTATTCCGACCTCGGCCGCAACAGTTGCTCGCAGGCCTATTCCGACGGTCCCGCGCAGCTTCCGGAAGGCACGATGGCCGAACGGGAGGTCGGCCTCTACGGCCATAGCGACCAGGACATCCGCCTCTTCTTCGCGGACTGGGGCTTCGATGCGATCAAGGTCGATGGCTGCGGCATCCGCGCCTTCACCGCCGACGCCGAGCGCGTGCGCAGCGGCCAGTATCGTGCCCTTTCCCCGCTGATCGACCAGCACAGCGTGACGCGGTCGAACATCCCGGCGGTCAAGGCGCTCTTCGCCGACATCAACCGCTCGCTCGCCAGATACAATCCCGATGGCGACTACATGCTCTCGCTTTGCATCTGGGGCAGCGCCAATGTCCGCTCCTGGGGCAAGGACGTCGGCAGCATCTCGCGCACCAGCGACGATATTTCGCCCGACTGGGGGCGGATGCTCACCAATTACGACAGCGCCGTGCGCCGCGCGTTCTACGCCCATCCGGGGAGTTGGAACGATCCCGACATGCTCTTCATCGGCAAGGGCGATTTCGATGCGAACCATCTGACCGAGGCGCGTTCCCATTTCGCGCTCTGGGCGATGATGAATGCGCCGCTGCTGATCGGTGCCGACTTGCGCACGACGCCCCAGCCCCTGCTCGACATTTTCGGCAATGCCGCACTTATCGCGGTCAATCAGGATCCGGCCGGAAACCAGGCGACTCTCGCCTTCGACAGCGACGGGCTTCAGATCCTGGTCAAGACACTGGCCAACGGAGACAAGGCCGTCGCCCTGTTCAACCGCGGCCTCGCTCCTGTCGACGCGGTACTGACGGCCGATCATCTGAAATTCCGCGCCGATCGCGCCGTCGCCCTGTCGAACCTCTGGACGGGCGCAAAGAGCGACTTCACCAAGGAGACCAAGTTCCACATCGCGCCGCGCGAAACGGTGGTGTTCCGCGCCAGCGGAACGCGCATGCTGGCGGACGGCCTCTACCTCTCGGAACAGCCCGGCGCCGTGAACCCGGCGGCGGACGGTGTCGTCCAGCCCGAGCCCGATCCCACCATCTATCGTTCGATTCCGGGCTGGCGCGGCACGCGCGGCATCGGCGAGCGGCCGATGTACGCCGGTTGGGGCGGCGCGATGGCGGACGCGACGCCCTATAACCAGGCCCTGACCGTAGCCGGACGCACTTACGCGGCGGGGATCGGAATTCTCGCCAACAGCCGGCTCGAAGTGCGCAATGCCGGGTTCGCCCGCTTCAGTGCCCAAGTCGGCGTGGACGACAGCTCACTGGACGGCGAACAGACCGTCCGCTTCTACCTCTACGGAGACGGCAAGCCGCTCGCCAGCTCCGCTCCGCTGCGACGCGGTGCGGCGGCCCAACCGCTCGAAGCCGATGTGAAGGGGATAGCCGTTCTTGAACTGGTCGCTCGCGCCGATGGCGCCAGAGGCAATGCGGTGCCGGTAACCTGGGGCGACGCTGCGCTGCGCCGGTGAGAAGGCGCGCCGGTCCGGCGCGCCCTCCCCCTTTCACCTCAGCGCGGGGCGCCGCCGCCGTCCAACGAATATTCGAAGACTGACGTCGAAAGCGGTGGCACGCTCAGGCTTCCGTTCATCGCCGGAGCCTTGCCTTCGGTAAGGACGACACCCGGCTTGGCGCCCACCTTGTTGGCCGCGTTCAACGAGCTCGCGGTGAGGCGCCAGACCTTGCCCGGTCCGCGCGTGCGCTTTCCGGGCAAGTCGATCGCCACGCTCTGCGGCTTGAACGTCGCATTGACGATGCCGATGCGCAGTGCCTTGCCGTCGGGGCTCAACGCCGCGATCATGTCGAGCGGCCAGGTCGCACTTCCCGCCTTCACCTGCGGATGGGCAGACCCCACGACGTGCCTGGGATCGGGTTGAGCCACATTGCCGTTCAGCGCGACCGGCACCGTGCCCGCGCCGAAGTGCTCTCCGTAGAGCTTGAAGACGAGGCCCGTCGTGTTCATCGTCGCACCCGTCGGCGTGATATCCATGGTGGATGCGCCCGAGGTGAAGGCCGCCATCCGCAGGAAGTCGGTATGCCGCAGCATTTCCTGTATCACCATCGCGTAGGCGAGCGCCGACTTCAGCGTGGCGCCGTCCTTGGCCATGTAGGCATATTCGTCCATCGACAGGAAAATGCCCTTCCCCCCGTTGGCTTTCGCAATCTCGGGATAGCGCTGACGATAGATGTTCCACTGTTCGGCCTTCATGCGGACATGGTTCGAGGGTGAGCGCACGAATTCGATCAGCTCCTCGTCGGCAGGCGCGTCGGGGCGCTCCTCGCCCCGGTCGTACCAATGTTCGGTAATCCCGTCGAAAGTGCCCATGGCCTTGGCGAAGAAACCGCCGGTCCAGTCTTCCTCGGTCCCGAATTTTCGCTGAATGCTTTCCAGCGACGGATTTTCTTTCACGTCGCGCGGATGCAACTGGTCCGGCATCGCTCCGGAGGCGATCAGGGTTATGTCCGGCTCCTTCGCCCGCATCGCCTCGGCAAAATCCCGATGCTTCATCAGGTAGTAATCGAGGCTGGTCTTGCCGATCTGCCACCAGCCATACGGCTCGTTGCCGATGTTCCACCACTTGACGGCGTAAGGCGCGGGATGCCCGTTGGCCGCACGCTTCGCGCCCCATTCGCTGGTCGCCGCACCGTTCAGATACTCGACTTCCTCGGCCGCCGAATTGGCGTCGCCCAGGCCGGCATTGACCGTAACGTAAGGCTCTACCCCCAGGATGTGCGTCAATTCCATCCACTCATCCATGCCGATATCGTTGGTCTGCATGGCGCTCCAGGCATGGTCGAACATCGGCACGCGCTTGTCGCGCGGGCCCAAAGCCTGATGCCAGTCCCAGTTGGACAGGAAGTTGCCCCCGGGGAGTCGCCACATGCCTGAGTTCAGGGACCGCGCGATCGCAGTCGTATCGGCGCGCCAACCGTTGATGTTGTCGGCAGGCATCAGCGATACAGCGCCGACGCGGAAGCCGCCGCTACCCGTGCCGGTGATTTGCAGCCGGGCATCGGACGATGCCTTGCCGGCCGTGAAGCGAAACGGCACTTCCGTCCAGCCAGCGCCCAGCGTGGGCAAGGTCATGACCTGCCGGTCGCGCGGCCCCGGTCCCCAAATCAGCGCAACCTCCACTCTGGCGCCGGCATCCCCGCTCACCTGAATGCGGCCGACGTAGGTCTTGCTCGCTACCAGGCTCATGCCGCCTTGGATCAACCCGCGCGGCGTGGTCCCGGCAAGTGTGACGGCGGCGCTCTGTTTGCCCACGAAAGGTTCCACTTGATCCATGACGACAGCGTCTTCGCCGCCGACGGGTCGCCACTTGCGGAACGCCGGCGCCGGACGTCCTTCCACCGTATCCGGGACTTTCTCGTCTTTCCCCTCGACCCGCACCGGATAATAGAATTTGCGGTCGTCGAGCATTTCCGCCCAGAGCGTCTGGTTGACAAGACCGGCGATCGGCTCGATGAACATGCCATATTCATAAGCGGTTACCGGTGCGCTCACCCGGCCCGTGTCGATCGTCGCGCGGATCGCCTGTGCCTGCACCGCGCCGATATCCGCCCCGAAACTCGCCAACGCCAGCGCGACCAAGCCGGCCCGGCGCAAGAAGTGCGCTTTTCCCATCGTTCAGTCCTCTCCTGTTGCAAGCATGCGGCGACACCACGCCGCCGCATGTCTTGTTCGTTCTGCAATGAAGTGTCTCGCCGATTGGCTATCCGGCCGCTTGTTTGCGCGGCCTTGGTTGTCAGCGCGTCTTGACGACCGGCAATTCGAAGGAGCCGATCGGCAGGGCCGCATCGTCATAGAGATTGATGACGGGCGATCCCGCCCAGGCATACCGCACCCGCGTCGCGGCGGCGCCATCTCCGGCCAACAGGACGCGGGTGCCGTCCACTCTGCCAGGCACGAAGCGGCAAGTGCCCAGTGCTTCGCCGCAGAGTTCGAAACCGATCGCCTGCGCGGAACTGCGCGTGTGAAGGCCACCTGTCAGTCCGGTAAATTCTACGACGACCCCGCCGTCGCTACCGGCAACGGCCTGCACCGCCTGGGGACCGGTACGCGAGTGCCGTTCGCCATAGGCCGCCGCGCGCATTGCCCGGGCTAGTCGGCGCCCGACTTCCTGCTTTTCACCCGGATGGATGTCGAAAGGATCGCCGATATCGATTGCTGTCGCCAGGCCGCCGTGATCGTCCTGTGCCATCGCCCGATACTGGATCTGCCGCATCGTCGCCCAGCCGCTTTCCGCCGGCAAGGTGACCGGCGCGCCATAGGCCGCGAGTTGCACCGCAACAAAGGCCAGGTCCGGCAATCCGAACTGACGCCGCCAATCGGCCATCATCGCCTTCATGCGCTCGGCATAGCCGGGCAGGTCGACATCGGACTCACCCTGATACCAGGCCACGCCCTTCAGCCCGATAGCTCCGAGCGGCGCGATCATGCCGTTGTAGAGTGTACCGGTTCCGGTGACATCGCCCCAGGGCACGCGCGGCGCACCTTCAGGCGAGCGCTGCGGCACCGAATAGCGCCACTGCGCACCAAGCGGCACTTCGCTGCCGTCGCGCAGCGACAATTTCAGGACTTCGGCCGGTCCCGAAAGGCCGCCGTTGCCGTAATTGTCCTGGACATTGACGATCATGACATTGCGTCCGGCCCTGAGCACGCCGGGGGGCACGTCGAAACTGCTCGGCTGCCAGGCGCGCGCGCTCATGCCCACGGGTTTGCCATTGATCCATACGCGCCCGACATCGTCGAGCAGTCCGAGCGACAACTCGCCCGGCGCCTTGGCTTGCGCCGCCGTCAACTCGAACTCCCGGCGATACCAGACCATGCCGTTGTAATCCGCCAGCGAAGGTACGCCCCATTCCTCCCATGGGCCGATGCGCGGCACATCTACCCAAGTCAAGGCGCTGTCGGCCTGCCATGGTTCGCTACCCGGCTTGTCGCCCGTCTGCCCGCGCCACCACTTTTCCCATTGCGCGCTGGCGGCCTTTTCCGCGGCGAAAGGATCTCGGCCGTGCAGCGCTACCAAGGCAGCGGCCGCCTGTTGTCCGACCTCCGCCTGCGCCCGGGCGCCCATCCACGGACTGATGCGCGAACCGCCCCAACTGCTGGCGATCGCGCCGATCGGCACCTTCGTTCCTTTCCGCAGTTCTCGCGCCATGTAGAAGCAGGCCGCCGAAAAATCGCCGACGCTGTCCGGCCCTGCCACTTTCCAATTGGGGGCATCGCGAAAATCGCGCAGGGGCTCGTCCGCCACCGCCCGGGGAACCAGCAGCAGCCGAAGCTGATCGTCGGCCGAACTCCGGATTTGCCCGAGGGCGTCCTGGGCATTGCGGACTTCCAGTTCCATGTTGGATTGGCCCGAGCACAGGAACACGTCGCCGATCGCCACGTCCTGCACCACCACCCTGCCGGACGCCGCTTGCGCTTCCAGGCGTATTGCGCCCGCCTCCGTCACCGGGTCGAACTTTGCCGTGAACCTGCCGTCCTTGTCGGCCAGCACGTCCTTGCTCGTCGATCCGAGCAGAACCGTGACGTTTTCCCGCGGAGCAGCGCGCCCGGTTATGGTTACCGGAGTTTCCCGCTGGATGACGGCATGATCGCCAAACATCGGATCGAGCCGCGGCGCGGCCCAGGCCGGAGACGCGGCAGCGACGCAATAAGGCAACGCCATGAGCCAATGAATACGATTACCTTGCCGGATCACGCCCTGCCCTCCCCTGGAATCGGTCCGGTTAGCGGATCCGATTTCGTTTCAGCCTAATGATGTTCGAAGAGCTGGCAACGGTTTTTGTTAACGTTAACCAGCGCTTCGCCTGCCTTTTCCGGTGCCTTGTTATTGGAAAACGAGATTTTGCGAGAAAAACGGCATCAGTTGATCCTGGAAACGCCACGCTACGCGATTGGTATGGTCCCCGTCATAGATCTCGAAGCGGTTGGCGATGCCATTGCGATCCAGTGTCTCGTGCAGTGTCCGCGCATCGTCCTTCAGCCCATCCTTGTCACCGACATCGATGGCGATCGCGCGATAATGCTTGAGATTGCCGATATACTGATCGACGAAGGACAGCGGCGCATTGGCTGCCCATTTAGCAAGCACATCGTTGCGAACCGTCCCATCCTTGACGGGCAGGTCCAGGTACAGAGGCGGTTTATCCGGATTGGGCGACCATGCCGCCGCTATCGCCAATTGCGCACGAAGCAGGAAAGGCAGTCCCGCAGAATCACCAGGCGTCCTCACCGCATCAAGTTGCTTCAGCGCCGACGGATCCATAGGTCCCGCATCCCTCGCCGAGAGGCAGCACGGGCTCATCATGTAAAGCGCGCCGAACATATCGGAATGCTTCATGCCGATGCGGCTGGTGCCGTAGCCGCCCATGCTATGACCGGACAGCCCGCGACTTTCTCGCTTCGCTATCGTTCGATATCGGCTGTCGATGTATGCGATCAGATCCCTGGATATGAATGTCTCGAAATCCCCGGTCGTGACCGAACTGGAATACATGGACCCGTTATGGATCGTTTTTGAATCGGGCAGTACCAGGATCATCTCGCGTGCGCCGTTGGCGAAAGCGTTCTGCGCGGTAACGGTCAGATGAATTTCCCTGGCCCATTGCTCGGCACCGATCGAGTAGCCATGGAGCGCATAGACCACCGGATAGCGCCGGTTACGCTCCGTCCCATAGCTGGGAGGCAGCACGACCAACACGTCGCGGTCGGCGGTCTCGCCTTCCAGATTGCCCTCGATAGTTGGTGCATGGACCTTGATGCGCTCGATCCTGATCGATTTTGCACCGACGACCGCTGCCGGTCCTTCGGTCGCTACCTGAGCCTGCGCCGGCGCTGCGATAAACGATGCAGCGGCACTCAAATATACGGCAATATTCTTCAACTGCCCCATATCTACCCTCTCTCCAGTTGTTATCACATCCCGACGAGCGCCTCACGCACCCCGAAGCATACGCATCACCAAGGTCCTGATGCGGCCGTAATGGCCCTCCGCCAGCGGTCCGAGAACGCCATACTGCGTTTCCGGCAAGTGCGCCAAGGGGTGTCCATCCGGCCGAAAAGCATAGTGATCGAAATAGGCACGCCATGCGGCACGCTCGGGAGCAGGACGTTCGGCTATGGCGATCATGGCCAGCAGCAGCGCCGCATAAGGCGAGTCCGGTCCCGCGGAAAACCCGTCCCACCAGTAGTTCACGAGGATGTTGACCGGATCGAGCGCTTCCACCTGATGCCACCACAACTTGGGCAGATAGAGCGCTTCGCCTGGCCCAAGTTCGACGACACAGGCCTTGGCTCGCGCTTCGGCAAAGCGCGGATATCGGCCATCCACGTCATCCAACCCCGCCGCCATCGAAACCGGCTGACCGGATAGAGTGTGATCGATCGGTCCGACATAGAGGTCACCGATCGCTTCGGGCGGATAGAGCGTGAAGCGCCGCCGGCCGGCAACCACGCACGCCAGATTGTCGTAGGAATCGTAGTGGCAGGCCGTCGTCGACCGGTTGCCGAGCCACAGGCGTGGCCGGACCCCGTCGGCCAGCAACGCGCACGGATTCTGCGCGGCAAAAGCGGGAAAGTAGGAATCGGCTGGAAGTGAGCCCACATAACCGGTTTCCACCGGGACGGACGCATTGTGACGAATGCGCTCCAGCGCCTCCCTGACTTCCATCACCTTGCGCGAGAAATTGAAGCTCCCCGGCTCCTCTCCATAGTGATACCGGCCATCCAGCGCGATCGGCGCCGAAAAATACTCCGCCGTCAGCCCGGCATCCCGTTCGGAGAGATAGGCAAGCGCCTCATCGGCGCCCGCTTGCGCCGCCACGTAGAGCGGCCAGTCATCACCGACGCCCCGCACCACGACCGGACGGCATTCGCGCGTCAACGCAGCCAGGCCAGCGGCGTCTCCGATCTCCGCGACATCGATTTGGGCTATCCCGCCGATCATCGCTGGCAAGACTTAAACCGAAACCAAATGCTCGTTGCGTCGCCGTGACATCAGCGCGATGTGCTGGAGCGATGCCGAAATGGCATAGGCGATCTGCAAATGACCGGCTCGCAGGAGACGCAGCGAGGACGCGTCATCCAGGTCCGCAATCGCATCGAGGCTGACCGTATAAAGCCCATCCAGTCGCAAACGCTCACCGTCGTCGAAACTCAGCGAAATATCGATCGGCTCGATCAGGCGATGGGCGACCAGTTCCGCGATGAAAAGATCCGTGCCTGCACTTGCGGCTATCAGCCGTCCAAGCGCCCTTTGCGCTGCCGTCAGTGATGGCGTCGGCTGGCCATGCTGGTCGAACAGCAATTCTCCCTGGTCTTCGGCAAAGCGACGACTGTCACGGTCGAGAGCGATATTTTCGCCAACTGCGAAAAATCCTTCCCGATCCCACTCCATCGGTAGGAACGACGGCTTCCCATCCGGTCTTTCGATCAAGAGTTCCCGTTCTTTGAAGCCCATCAACGCGCCGATATAAAAGGCACCCGTTTCCGCATGTTTGGAAAGCAGTAGCGGACAGGAAGCGGCGGCCATGACGATCTCGTCGAGTACCACTCTGACGAAGGAGCCAACCGTTCGTTCCGCCGCCAAGGCCCGGACTGTGGCATGTTTATCACTGCTGAGCAGTTCCATTTTGGACACGTGCTTCTCCCATCCCTTTTTGCCGCGATCGGTCTCACGGGTTAACGGCTCTTTTCTTACCTTTTTCGCCGCTTTTCCAGTTTGCCGCCCAGCCCCACAATTTCTCTTGATCGGCTGTTTCGATAGCGCTACCATTTGATGCAGAAAAAGAGAAGACAGGGAAGAGGATGAAAATTTCGCCTAAAGGCCGAAATCTTTCTATCCGAATTTGAATTCAGATTTGTCACCGATGCGCAAACGCTTCGGGGCAAAGGCAGAGCATAATCTGAATTGGGGAGGATAATGGCATTTCAATATTTTCACGCAGTGACTATTGCGCATCAGAACGTTTTTGCGGCAACGCATCTGTAAACGTCGAGGCTTCGTAATACTGCTGTAAGGGGCGGCTGCGACCGATGCTCACGACGCTCGTTTCGCCGTCGTGCTTGCAAGCGGAAAGGCTTGCCATAATTTAACGTCCATTTTTTACAGTAATGAATTTTTCGCGCTGCTTTTTTGATAGCGCTACCATCGCAGTGTCGGCTTGATGTTTTACGAATTCACCTGCTGATTTGAACTATATATAATCATTGCCATAATATTATAATACATGATCGCCGGTTTATAAATAATATCCGGCTTTCGGGCGAGACATTGTCTGAACAAGGGGAGGATCATGATGTCCAAAATCAATCGCGCGCCTGCGACAAGAAAGCGCGTAATACTTGCCACTGCTGCAAGCCTGATGGCTTTATCGATAGCCGGAACCGCGGCTGCGCAAACCGCCGATCAGACGGGCAGCGAGACGGAACCTAGCGCGAGCGACATTATCGTCACCGGTATCCGCGGTTCCCTCCAGCGCAATCTCGATATTAAGCGCGAATCTTCGGGTGTCGTCGATGTCATTTCGGCGGAAGATATCGGCAAATTCCCGGATTCGAACGTGGCAGCGTCGCTTCAGCGGCTGCCAGGCGTCTCGATCCAGCGGTCTGGCTCCAGAGGCGAGCCGCAGGGCATTTCGGTCCGTGGTTTCGCCGGAGATTTCAACGAGACCCTGATAGACGGCCGTCGCATTTCGACTGCCGCCGGTGGGCGCTCGGTCGACTTCACGACTGTCGGTGCCGACTTCGTCGGCCAGCTTGCCGTCTACAAGACGCCCGATGTGTCGCTTTCCAGCAGCTCGATCGGCGCGACGCTCGACATCGCCTATCCCAAGCCGTTCGACAAGCCGGGCACGCGCGTGGCGCTGAGCGCTTCCGGCTCGGTCCAGGACGAGGCCGGCAAGATCGTTCCCACCGTGGGCGGGCTTTTCAGCACGACGTTCGCGGACGACACGATGGGTCTCCTCGTCGACGCGATCTACACCCGGCGCGACACCCAGACCAACCGCGTTTTCGTATCCGGCTGGCAGGGCGGCAAGTTCGCACCGTGCCAACTTGCCGGCAGCACGGCCGCCAGTTGCAGTCCGGCCGATGCCGGTAGCGATCCCAGTCAGGTAAAAAGCGTCAACGGCTGGTATGCCCAGCAGTATGGCGCCGACCAGCGCTACACCAAGGATGAGCGCATCGACGGCCGCATCGCCTTCCAATGGCATCCGTCCGACGATGTCATGCTGACCATCGACGACAACTATTCGCGCCAGAAGGTCGTCACCGACATTGCCGGCTTCGGCATCTGGTTCAACCAGGGCGACATGCGGAACGTCGAACTGGACGGCAATGGCACCGCGATCAATTTCCTCCAGGCAGGCTCACCCACCGACTTCACGGCAGGCACCGACACCGCGGTTCTCGAAACCAACCAGATCGGCGCAAACCTCAAATGGAACGCGACCGAAAACCTGACCTTCGATGCCGACGCCAGCTATTCCAAGAGCCGGCTCAATCCCGATGGCCAGATCAGCAGCGAGAACGGTGACATCGGCTACGGCGGGTTGCTGGGAACGACGCTGGGCGTCAGGGTGAACGGCAAAAGCAGCAACGCTTTCCCCGAACTCACGACTTACGGGCCGAACGGGAACCAGGCCCTCTGGACCGACCAGTCGATCATCGGATCGCACGTTACCGTTCGCCAGCAGCAGCTGAACAGCGACGAGATCAAGCAGTTCCGCCTCGGCGCGACGTGGAAGCAGGACGATCTCACCATCAAGATCGGCGCGCGGTACATGGAGGACGAGTTCTCGCTGGAGAACCGGAACACGTTCGCCAACAATTACTGGCAGGCCTATGCCGGTTACGGAGCGCCCTCGGGCCGCACCACCGGCGTTCCCATTCCCGCGAGCCTCATCCAGGGCACGATCGGCACCGGCAAATGGATACCGGGCTATTCCGGCAACCTCCCGCCGGTCCTGCTCAAATACGACGCGCGGGCCTATCAGCAGTATCTGGAAAGCCTGTGGAAAGGCGCGGGTGCCACGCCGGGCTACAATGACGGCTGTTGCAACGGCTTCAATGGAACGCTCGATCTGGCTCTCGATCCCGGCAGCGTCCAGCGCATCGTTGAAAAGAGCTGGTCGGCCTGGATCGGCGTGAACTTCAAGACCGAGATCGCGGGCATGCCGTTCCGCGTCAATGCCGGTGGCCGCGAGGAGATCACCAAGGTGGTTTCGGCAGGCATCGGCCGCCTACCCACCTCGATCGTCGGCAGTTCGGCGGATCCGACGTTGCTCACCGTGGAGTTTACCGACGCCCAGCCGGTATCGACGAGCAGCAGCTACTCCTACTTCCTGCCTGCCCTCGACGTGAAGCTGGAGCTGACCGACAGGTTCCACTTGCGCTTCGATGCCTCGCGGACTTTGACCCGGCCGGCGCTCAATACCTTGACGCCCGTTCTCAATGTCGGCAGCGGACAGCGCGTGGGCGCGCTTACCGCCACGGGCGGCAATCCGGCCCTCAAGCCTTATCTGGCCGACAACTTCGACTTCGCCGCCGAATGGTACTACCAGCCCAATTCCTATGCTTCGGTGAACGTCTTCATCAAGGACGTGTCGAACTTCATCGTCGCGGGAACGCAGCGCCAGGCGATCAACGGCGTCATCGATCCGACAACGGGCCAACCTGCGGTCTTCACCGTTTCGCAGCGCGTGAACGGTCCATCGGCGACGGTCAAGGGCGTCGAACTGGCATGGCAGCATGTCTTCGGCGACAGCGGCTTCGGCTTCAATGCCAACGCCACATTCGTCGAAACCAACAAGCCCTATGACCGCGACGACTTGTCTACCAGCGGCTTTGCCGTGACCGGGCTCGCCAATTCCGCCAACCTCGTCGCCTTCTACGACAAGAACGGCTTCGAATTCCGCACCGCGGTCAACTGGCGCGACAAGTATCTGCTCCAGTTCGGCCAGGCCCAGAACAACTCGGCCTTCGGTGCAGAGCCAACCTTCGTGAACTCCAGCCTCCAGATCGATCTCAGCACGAATATCAGGCTGACCGATCAGTTCAGCGTCTTTGGAGAGGCGCTGAACATCACGAACGAAACGCTGAGCACGTATGGTCGCTTCAGCAACCAGTTGCTGGACGTCTATGGATATGGCCGGCGCTTCACGGCGGGCGTTCGCTACCGCTTCTAACCCTGTCTCGCCCTGGAAGGGATGCCGATCGGCATCCCTTCCCTTTCACAAGGTGGCATCAGCATGGTTCATCCCATCCGCAATATCGTCATCGTAGGCGGCGGCACTGCGGGATGGCTGACGGCCGGCGTCATTGCCGCGCGGCACCGGACGCGCATCGGCAAGGACCTGACCGTCACCCTGGTCGAATCCCCCAACGTTCCGATCATCGGCGTCGGCGAAGGAACCTGGCCCACCTTGCGCACCACCCTGTCGCGCATGGGCGTATCGGAAACCGACTTCGTCCGCGAATGCGACGCGGCGTTCAAGCAAGGCGCCCGTTTCGCCCGCTGGACCACCGGCAAGGCCGACGACGGTTATTATCACCCTCTCATGCTTCCGCAGAATTTCGGACAAGTGAACCTCGCCCCGCACTGGCTGGCGGGCGAGACCGACGAGAGTTTCTGCGACAACGTCTGTGCCCAAGGCCGCATCTGCGACGACGGACTGGCACCCAAGACGATCGCGACGGCCGAATACGACGGTCTGGCCAATTACGCCTATCACCTGGATGCGGGAAAATTCGCGCCTTTCCTGCAAAAGCACTGCTGCGAGAAGCTCGGCGTTCGTCATGTCCTTGCCGATGTCGAGCACGTGAAAATGACGGAAGATGGCGACATTCGCGCGGTGGGCACCGCCCAGGCCGGCGAGATCGAGGGCGATCTCTTCGTCGATTGCAGCGGCTTCAAGGCGCTGCTGATCGGCGGCGTGATGAACGTGCCGTTCAAGGACTGCAGCGACGTCCTGTTCTGCGATACCGCGCTTGCCATGCAGATCCCGTACGATCTGCCGGACGATCCGATCGCATCGCATACCGTTTCCACCGCCCAGAGCGCCGGATGGATCTGGGACATCGGTATCCAGACAAGGCGCGGCATCGGCCATGTCTTTTCCAGCAGCCACATCACCGACGAACAGGCGGAACGGGAATTGCGCGCTTATATCGGTCCGGCCGCAGACCGCCTCGATGCCCGCAAGATCAGGATCCGCTCGGGGCATCGCGAGACCTTCTGGAAAGGCAATTGCGTTGCAGTGGGGCTGGCGGCCGGTTTTCTGGAGCCGCTCGAGGCCTCCGCCATCGTCCTTGTCGAACTCTCCGCCAAGATCATTGCCGAACAGCTGCCCGCCTGCCGCGAAGTGATGGATATCGTCGCATCGCGCTTCAATGCGACGACCCACTACCGCTGGGGGCGCATCATCGATTTCCTGAAACTCCACTATGCGCTGACGCAGCGTACCGACAGCGATTTCTGGCGCGACAATCTGCGCAAGGAGAGCATTCCCGAGCGGCTGCAGGAACTGCTTCTGCTCTGGCAGTACCAGTCGCCCTGGTTTCATGACGAGTTCGATCGCGTGGAGGAAGTCTTCCCCGCCGCAAGCTACCAGTACGTGCTTTACGGGATGGGCTTCCGCACCCACGTCGATTCCGCCGGATTGATGCGCGACGCGGCACTTGCCGGCCGTGCTCGCCGTGAAAATGCCGCCGCGACCGCCCGCTTGCGGTCCGCCCTCCCCCGCCATCGCGACCTCATCGACAAGATCGTCTCCTATGGGCTGCAGCCAGTCTGATCAGCTGCAGCCCATGCCGTTTACGCAGCGGCTTCCCCACTTTCAGCCATATCCACCGGTCCATCACCGAAGTTTCGGGATCAAACATTCATTTTTTCTTCGCCGGGCGCGGCAAGGAATCCTTGGGAAAATAGACATGAAGACCGTTTTTGTCCTGCGCGCGGCCGCCGTAATGCTGTGCCTGACGACATCCCCTCTCGCCCATGCCCAGGCGGCCGATCCCTGGGCCGAAGCTGATGCCAAGGCGCGCGCCATCGTCGGCCAGCTGACGCTCGATGAGAAAGTCGCGCAACTGCTGAACACCGCACCCGCCATCCCGCGCCTCGGCATTCCGGCCTACAACTGGTGGACGGAATCACTGCACGGCGCGATCGGCGCCGTGCCTACGACCAACTTCCCCGAACCCATCGGCCTTGCCGCCACGTTCGACGCGCCGCTCATCCAGAACGTCGCTTCGGCCATCAGCACCGAAGTCCAGGCGCTGCACACGCTGGGTCGCCAGACCGGACATCTCGGCCGCATCGGCACGGGGCTCGATACCTGGTCGCCCAACATCAACATCTTCCGCGATCCACGCTGGGGCCGGGGTCAGGAGACCTATGGCGAGGATCCGTTCCTCACCGCCCACATCGGCGTCGCCTTCATTCGGGGCATCCAGGGCGATAATCCCGACCTGCCCGATGTCGTCGCCACGCCCAAACACTATGCCGTGCACTCCGGCCCCGAACCGAGCCGCCACACCGACAATATCTTCGCGACCAAGCGCGACCTGGAGGATACTTATCTCCCCGCCTTCCGCGCTGCGATCGTGGAGGGCAAGGCCGGCTCGATCATGTGCGCGTATAACCGCGTTGACGGTGAGCCGGCCTGCGGCAGTCCCATGCTGCTCACCGATTACCTGCGCGGCGCCTGGGGCTTCAAGGGCTATGTCGTGTCGGACTGCGATGCCGTGGTTGATATCTACGACCATCACAAATACGCCCCGGACGCGGCCACCGGCGTCGCCGTCGCCCTGCGCCGCGGCGTCGACAGCGAATGCAACAACGCGACGCTGGGCGGCAAGACCGACCTCGGCGAGCGCTACAAGGAGTCGCTGGCGAAAGGCCATATCAGCACCGAGGACATAGATACCGCCCTTGTCCGCCTCTTCTCCGCGCGCCTGCGCAACGGCGACCTGCCGGGTCTCTCGGCCCGCAAGCCCAACGCGACGCCGGTCAAGGCGATCGGGACGGCCGAGCACCAGGCGCTCGCTCTCGAAACCGCGGAAAAGAGCCTTGTCCTGCTCAAGAACGACGGCGTTCTTCCTCTTAAGCCCGGAACCAGGATCGCTCTCGCCGGGCCACTGGCGGATGCGACCCGCGTGCTGCGCGGCAACTACAGTTCGGCCCGAAGCGCGCCGCCGGTCTCGGTCGCGGAAGGTCTGCGACAGGCCATGCCGGGCGCCGCCGTCACGCTGATCCCCTTCTCCCCCTCCATCACCGACGGCGATCTCGTTCCCGGCACGGCCCTGCTCACGCCAGACGGCAAGCCCGGCATCAAGGCGGAATACTTCAACGCCGCCGGCGAGGATCGGTATGACGCGAAGCCGGTGCTGACCCGCACCGAAGACAGCATCGTGTCCCGCGCCGGCGAGTTCAGGCAAGTGGCAAACGAGCACAAGGTCGTCTGGACGGGCTATCTCGTCGTACCCGAAACCGGTCTCTATCGCCTTGCGCTGACAGGGGTAAAGGGCGAGGTATCCCTGAACGGCAAGCCGGTAGTGTCCGCCACCGACTACTCGCGCTGGGCCGAGCCTCTCAAACTCACCGAAGTGCGCATGACCAAGGGCGAGCGCTATGCGGTCCGTCTTCAGGCACAGAGCGGCATTCCCGCTGCCCCGGCCATCTTCTGGAAGCGCGTCACCGACAATCTCGATCGCGATCTTGTGGCGGGTACCCAGGATGCGGACGTCATCGTCGCCGTGGTAGGCCTGACTTCCGATCTGGAAGGCGAGGAAATGCCGGTCAAGGTTGCAGGGTTCGAGGGCGGGGACAAGACCACGCTCGACCTCCCGGCCGACCAGCGCGCGTTCCTGGAAAAGGCGAAGGCAACGGGCAAGCCGCTGGTCGTCGTGGCGATGAACGGCAGCGCCATCGACTTGTCCTGGGCGAAGGACAATGCGTCCGCGATCCTGGAGGCCTGGTATCCCGGCCAGTCGGGCGGCCGCGCGGTCGGCAACGTTCTTTCCGGCAGGACCGATCCCGGGGGACGCCTTCCGCTCACCTTCTACAAGAGCGTGAACGATCTTCCGCCCTTTGCCGACTATGGCATGGATGGCCGCACTTATCGCTATTTCAAGGGCGTGCCGGTCTATCCCTTCGGACACGGCCTCAGCTACACGCGCTTCACGTATACGTCGCCGGTGATCGAGCCGGTTGGCGGTGCCGTGGAGAACGGCATCAAGGTCGTCACGCAGATCACCAACAGCGGCGGGCGTGCGGGCGAGGACGTCGCCCAGCTCTACATCACCCCTCCCGCCTTCGAAGGGGCGCCGCGACTGGCGCTGCGCGGCTTCCAGCGGGTCTCGCTGAAGCCTGGCGAAACCCGGTCGATCGAATTCACCCTGTCTCCCCGCGACCTGAGCTTCGTCACGATGGCAGGCGAGCGGGGGCTTATCCCCGGCACCTACCGCCTCAGCATCGGCAGCGGGCAGCCGGGCACCGAAAGCCCGGCCCAGACCGCCACCTACAACATTTCCCATTCGGTGCCGCTGCCGAAATAAGCGGCTTGCCTCAGGTTTTTCGAGAGGACGTTCGATGATCAAGACCTTGCGCCGCACGACCGCCGCGCTTCTCCTGTGCGCCAGCGCGCTCGCCGGCGGCACAGCCCTCGCCGATACGGATGGCCAGCCGACGATGGCCACCGTCCATGCCGACCGTCCCGGTCCGGTCTATGACAAGCGGATCTTCACCCAGTTCGCCGAGCATCTCGGCACCGGCATCTACGGCGGTCTGTGGGTCGGCAACGACAGGTCGATCCCCAATACCAACGGCTTCCGCAACGACGTGATCGCCGCGCTGCGCAACCTGGCCGTACCGATGATCCGTTGGCCGGGCGGCTGTTTCGCCGACGAATATCACTGGCGCGAAGGGATCGGTCCGAAAGCCAGGCGCCCTGTAAAGGTCAACACCAACTGGGGCGGCGTAACCGAATCCAATGCGGTTGGTACGCACGAATTCTTCGAGTTGCTGCGGCAGGTCGGGGCGGAGGCCTATATCTCCGGCAATGTCGGCAATGGCAGCCCGCAGGCCATGGCGGAATGGGTCGAATACATGACCGCGCCCGCCGGCAGCCTGGCCGAGGAGCGCGGCCGCAACGGTCGCAAGGAGCCCTGGGCGCTCCCGGCCTTCGGCATCGGCAACGAGTTGTGGGGCTGCGGCGGCAACATGCGCGCCGAGTATGCCGCGGATGTCACGAAGCGCTACGCCACGTTCCTGAAAGTACCGGCGGGCAAAACGATCGTGAAGATCGCCTCCGGTGCCAATGGCGGCGACTATAACTGGACCGAAGTGATGATGCGGGAGGCGGGCAAGCACCTCGACGCGCTTTCGCTTCATTACTACACCATTCCCCA
Organism: Novosphingobium sp.; assembly: GCA_017745295.1. GTDB lineage: Bacteria > Pseudomonadota > Alphaproteobacteria > Sphingomonadales > Sphingomonadaceae > Novosphingobium. Next base: position 333,708 of record JAGHZR010000004.1, on the reverse strand, counting down.
AGGCGGATGGCCGCCCAAGGCGGATCCGGTCAATTTCGACGAAACCGCCTGGGCCGATACGCTCGCCGCGACCTGGCGCATGGACGAACTCATTTCCGGCCATGCGAAAGTGATGGACAAGTACGACCCGCAGAAACGCGTGTTCCTGGCAGTCGACGAATGGGGCACCTGGTACGCCCCCGATCCCGGCACCAACCCCGGTTTCCTGCGGCAGCAGAACACGTTGCGCGACGCGCTGGTGGCCTCGGTCAATCTCGACATTTTCGCCAGGCACGCCGATCGTGTGCGGATGAGCGCCATCGCACAGATGGTCGATGTCTTGCAGGCGATGATCCTGACCGACGGGCGCAAGATGGTGCTCACGCCCACTTATCACGTCTTCGAAATGTACAAGCCCTGGCAGGACGCCACCGTCCTCCCGATCGACCTGGCGACGCCCTGGTACAACAAGGGCAAGTTCGTGATGCCGGCCGTCAGCGGATCGGCGGTGCGGGGCAAGGACGGCAAGGTTCATGTCGGCCTGTCCAACCTCGATCCCGCTCAGCCCAATACCGTCACGGTGAAGCTCGAAGGGCTTGCCCCCGCCAGCGTCTCGGGCCGCGTCCTGACCGCCGATGCGATCAACGCCCACAACAGCTTCGATGCACCCGAAGCCGTGAAACCCACGGCCTTCAATGGCGCGCAGCTCGGCGGCGATACGCTGACCGTCACCCTGCCGCCGAAGTCGGTGGTGGTGCTGGATCTGCAATAACGGCGACGCACAAGCCGTCGTCCAACACGAGAGGAGAGGGATCATGAAACAGGAAATGAAGTACCCGTCACGCCGGCAGTGGGTCCACCGGCTGTGCCTGGGACATCTGGCAGCGATCGCCGTAGCCGCCGCCATCGCCCCGAGCCTTGCCCAGGCACAGGAAGACAAGGACAAGATGACCCCGATCGCTACGCCGGCACAAACCGGCGCGATCGAACTCGGCACTGGTCCTCTGCCAGGCGCCACAGCCCGGGAAAGCTGGCACCGTCAATATGGCAGCGAGTTTGCCCGTAACGTCACCGTCGCGACGCTGACCCCTTTCCTGCCCGATCCCGCCAAGGCATCGGGCGCCGCAATCATCGTTGCACCGGGTGGCGGTTTCCGCACCCTCTCGATGGACAATGAGGGCTACGATGTCGCGCGCGCCCTCGCCGCCAAGGGCATCGCGGCCTTCGTCATCAAGTATCGCCTGCGCCAGACGCCTGCCGACATGGCCGGGTTCGAAAAGTCGATGCAGGACATGTTTACCGGCGCCGCCCGCGCACCGCTTCCCGCGGCCAACGACGCTGCGATGGACCTCGCGCCCCAATTGGCCGATTCCACCGCCGCCTTCCGGCTGATCCGCAACCGCGCGGGACAATGGCACATCGATCCCGATCGCATCGGCATGATCGGGTTTTCCGCCGGAGCCATGCTGACGATGGCCACCACCTTGGCCACGAAAGACGCCAGGCCCGCCTTCATCGGTAATATCTACGGCCCGCTTGGCAGCATGGCGGTGCCGAAAGACGCTCCGCCGATGTTCGCAGCCATCGCTGCGGACGACCCTCTGTTCGGTAACCGCGACTTCAAGCTGATCGACGATTGGCGCGCGGCCAGGCGACCGGTGGAATTCCACCTTTACGAGCGCGGTGGGCATGGGTTCGGCATGTACCCGAAGGCCACGACCAGCACTGGCTGGTTCGACGCCTTCGCCCGGTGGCTCGACATGCAAGGCATGTTGAAACCCCGCGGCACGGCCCGGGACTAATTCCAAAGTAAGGGCTCGGGCCGATTTGATGACTGTACCGCAGAAAAAACCAAGCAAGCCGCCAACCATCCGGGATGTAGCCGCACGTGCGGGCGTCTCACCGATGACGGTCTCACGTGTTCTCAACGCATGCATCAGGGTCAGCCCAAAAACCAAATCCGCCGTCGAACGGGCGATCAAGGAATTGCATTACATTCCAAATGCCTCCGCCAAAGCGCTCTCGGGAACCGACTTTCGCAGGATCGCCCTGCTGCACAGCGAGTCCATGACGTCCGCATACGTGGGCGAACTGCTCCTGGGGGCGCTTCAGGAGGCATCGGACCAGCACGTCTACCTCGTGATGGAGCATTATGTTCCAGGAGATACGCCTCAGGCAGTTATTTCCCAGATCGCTGCAGCGCATGTTGGTGGTGTTGTCCTGCCTCCACCGCTTTGCGATTGGGAAGAACTGATAGAAGCACTGCTCGCCGAAGGGCTGGCAGTGGTAGCTATTGCTCCGGATCGAGAGCGGGACAACGTTCCGCGGGTCTATGTAGATGACAGACGCGCTGCATATGAAATGACATCACATCTATTCGCCTTGGGGCATGAACGGATTGCATTCGTCAATGGCCACCCGGCGCATCGAGGCAGCCAAAGGCGCCTGGAAGGATTTAGGGAAGCTCACGCCGATCATTTGATAGCGTTGGATGATGAACTTATAGTTCCAGGGGATTTTTCCTTTAAATCCGGTCTCGAAGCGGGCGAAAAATTACTCGGTTCAGGTTCGCGGCCAACGGCAATTTTCGCATGTAACGACGATATGGCAGCGGCTGTCCTTACTGTCGCGCATCAGCAGATGATTAGTGTCCCTGCCCAACTGACGATTTGCGGTTTCGACGATACGCCTCTTGCCAGCTCGATTTGGCCAAACCTTACGACGGTACGGCAGCCGATCCAGCAGATGAGCCGAGCGGCCGTAAAAATCCTAGCTCTGGCAACGTGGAGCGGGCCCCAGACAACGCAGCAGGACGGGAGAGGCAGCGTGCAGTTGGGCTTTCAAATCATACGACGCCAAACGGATGCAATTCCGGCATATCATTGAAGGGCTGTGGCCCGGGAGGTGCTATGCGTGGAGAGCGGCCTCCACGCCGAGCACTGAAGGCGCGGGATAACAGGTCTCCGACGGTGTCGAAGGCGGCCTCGATGATTGTCTCATTGGCTTACCGGCTGCGCGAAGCGAGCCGCACCGTTGACGGCGGGTTCTTGTTCGCATGGATCATCTCCGCTCTCCACGCGTTGAAGTGGCTGGAGAAGGAGCCTGAAAAATGTCGCCCGTCGTTGCTGCTGCCACCACTGTCCGCCGTGAGGTCCTGACGCGCCCGGTCCTTTCGATGGTACAATCCGCCCTGCCCGCGCTGTCCGCCACCGAGAACGAGGCAATCGATGCCGGAAACACCTGGTGGGACGCCGCGCTGTTCACCGGCAATCCCGACTGGAAAGCTTTGCTCGCCGTACCTCCCGCGAAGCTGACGGTCGAAGAGGAGGCGTTCATGGCTGGCCCTGTCGACCGCCTCTGCGCGATGATCGACGACTGGCGCATGACCTGGGAAACCCACGACCTGCCGCCAGAGGCCTGGGACTACCTGAAGCGCGAGAAATTCTTCGGCATCATCATTCCGCAAGAGCACGCAGGCCTCGGGTTTTCCAATTTCGCCCATAGCGAGATCGTCCGCAAGATCGCCACCCGCTCGGTTTCCGCAGCCGTGACGGCCATGGTTCCCAATTCGCTTGGGCCGGGCGAGTTGATCCTGCGTTTCGGCACACCAGAGCAGCAAGAATATTGGCTACCGCGCCTGGCCGAAGGGCGCGAGATTCCCGCTTTCGGCCTCACCAGCCCTGAGGCCGGATCGGACGCGGCGGCGATGGTCGACGAAGGCGTGATCTGTCGAGGAGACTGGCAAGGTGAAGAGGTGCTCGGCATCCGCCTCAACTGGCACAAGCGCTACATCACGCTCGGCCCCGTCGCGACGATCCTCGGCCTCGCCTTCAAGCTGCGCGACCCCGATCATCTGCTGGGCGGAGAGGACGAGATCGGCATTACCGTCGCGCTGGTCCCCACCGACCTGCCGGGCGTGACGATCGGGCGCCGCCATATCCCCTCGATGCAGACGTTCCAGAACGGCCCTAACGCGGGCAAGGACGTGTTCATCCCGCTCAGCAACGTGATCGGCGGACCGGAGCGTGTGGGCCAGGGCTGGAAGATGCTGATGAGCGCGCTCGCCGCCGGGCGCGGCATCTCGCTGCCCTCGCTCTCGGCGGCGGCGGGCGCTTTCGCCGCGCACACGACCGGCGCCTACGCGCGAATCCGCTCGCAGTTCAACCTGCCGATCGGCAAGTTCGAAGGTATCCAGGAACGCCTCGCACGAATCGCCGGCAATGCCTATTTGCTCGACGGCGCACGGCGGCTGACGTGCGCGGGGCTGGACCAGGGCAATCATCCGGCGGTGATCTCCTCGATCCTCAAGCTGCACGCCACCGAGCGGATGCGCGTGGTCATCAACGATGCGATGGACGTCCACGGCGGCAAGGCGATCATCGAAGGGCCGCGCAACTACATGGGCAGCCAGTACCGCGCCATTCCGGTCGGCATCACTGTCGAGGGCGCGAATATCCTGACCCGCAGCCTGATGGTCTTCGGTCAGGGCGCGATCCGCGCGCACCCCTATCTGCTCGAAGAGATCCGCGCCGTGGGCGATGCCGATCGCGGACGGGCACTGGCGCAGTTCGACCGGGTGCTGTGGAAGCATGTCGGCCACGCGCTCAAGACCGCGATCCGCGCTTTCGCGCGCAGCTGGAGCGGCGGCGTGTTCGCCCCCGCTCCCCGTGCCGGCAAGGCGACGCGCTATTATCGCCAGATGAGCCGCTATGCCGCCGCCTTCGCCTTCTGCTCGGACATCGCCTTCCTGACGTTGGGCGGCGAACTCAAGCGGCGCGAACTGCTTTCGGCGCGGCTGGGCGACGTGCTTTCGGAACTCTACATGCTCTCGGGCGCACTCAAGCGCTGGGAGGACGAGGGGCGACAGGACGACGACCTGCCGCTGCTCGACTGGTGCATGCAGAGCGGTTTCGCGAGCATCGAGCAGAGCTTCGCGCAGATCATCGAGAACTTCCCGGCCCGGCCGGTCGGCTGGATGCTGCGGCTTTTCGTGATGCCCTGGGGACGCCGCCGCCATGGGCCATCCGACCGCACCGTGCGCCGCTGCGCCGAAATCCTGCTGGAACCCTGCGCCGCGCGGGACCGTCTGGTCGGAAACGTCTATATCGGCGGCGAGGACGAAGCCGTCGCCCGCCTGACCGAGGCTTTCCGCAAGACCGTCGCCACCCAGCCGATCCATGACCGCATGAAGCAGGCCCGCGTCCGCGATGCCGACAAGGCACAGGCAGCGGGACTGATTTCCGCCAGCGAGCGCGAAAGGCTGCGCGAGGCCGACGCCGCCGTTGCCGAGGTCATCGCCGTCGACGACTTCGCGCCCGAGGAACTGGTCCGCCCCTCCCCCGGCCAGTCTGACAAACTGCTGCACGAGGCCGCCGAATGAGCCGCCCCGTCTATATCGTAGACGGCACGCGCACGCCGTTTCTCAAGGCGCGCGGAAGCCCCGGCCCGTTCACGCCGGTCGACCTGGCGGTGCAGTGCGGACGGCCTCTGCTGCTGCGCCAGCCTTTCGCAGCAGGCGATATCGATCAGGTGATCCTAGGCTGCGTCAATGTCATCGCCGACGAGGCCAATCCGGCACGCGTTGCCGCGCTGCGGCTCGGTTGCGGGGCGCAGACCACGGCCTTCACCGTGCAGATCAACTGCGGATCGGGCATGCAGGCAATGGACACGGCCTATCGCTACATTGCCGACGGCGGCAGCGACCTGGTCCTTGCAGGCGGGGCCGAAGCGCTGAGCCACGCGCCGCTGGTGCTGCGGCAGGATGCGGTGGAATGGCTGGCGGCGATGCAGGGCAAGGACGGCCCGCTCGGCAAGCTGAAAACGGCGGCGCGGTTTCGGCCCGAGTTCCTCAAGCCCATCGTCGGTCTCGAACGCGGTCTGACCGATCCGATCACCGATCTCGGTATGGGGCAGACCACCGAAGTGCTCACCCATCTTTTCGATATCTCGCGCGAGCAGGCCGACGCCTACGCGGTGGAAAGCCACAAGCGGCTCGCGCGGGCACAGGCCGAGGGCTGGCTCAAGGGCGAACTCGTACCCGCCTTCGCCCGCGACGGCACGGTCTACGACCACGACGACGGCGTTCGGCCCGACAGTGCGCCGGACAAACTGGCCAAGCTGCGCCCTGTCTTCGAGCCGCCCTATGGCAAAGCAACGGCAGGCAACAGTTCGCAAATCACCGACGGCGCCTGCTGGACGATCCTGGCATCCGAGGACGCTCTCGGGAAATATGGGCTGACGCCTCGTGCCCGGATCCTTGACAGCCAATGGTCGGCGCTCGACCCGGCGATCATGGGCCTAGGTCCGGTGCTGGCATCGACGGAGCTGCTGAAGCGCGGCAAGCTGGAACTGGGGGACATCGACCTCTGGGAACTCAACGAGGCCTTTGCCGCGCAAGTCCTCGCCTGTCTGGCCGCCTGGGAGGACGAAGGCTTTTGCCGGGGCGTCCTCGGCCTCGACGGCGCGGCGGGCAGCATCGCCCGCGAGCGCATCAATGTCGATGGCGGGGCGATTTCGCTCGGCCATCCGGTCGGCGCCAGCGGTGCGCGCATCGCGCTTCATCTGGTGCAGGCGATGGAACGCCTCGGCTGTGCGCGCGGCATTGCCACCGAATGCATCGGTGGCGGCCAGGGCGGCGCCATGCTGATCGAACGAACGGGAGCAGGCGCATGACCATGCAGGACCCGGTATGGGCCTATCTGAAGGACCGCGATCTCACCCTCGGCCCTCCGCCGCACAAGTCCGATGCGCTGCGCCACTGGACGCTGACCCGCGATGCGCAGGGCGTCGCCTGGGCCGTGCTCGACAAGCAGGGCGCCAGCGCGAACACCCTGTCGCAGGAGGTGCTGGAGGAATTCGCGCTGATCCTCGACCGCATCGACGAACGTGCGCCCAAGGCGCTCGTCATCCGCTCCGCCAAGCGTGAAGGCTTCCTTGCCGGCGCGGACATAGCCGAGTTTCGCGGCGTGATCGACGAAGCCGCGATCCGCAGCCGCATCGAGGCAGCCCATGCCGTGGTCGACCGGCTCGCGGCGCTGACCCTTCCAACCGTGGCGGTGATGCACGGCTATGCCATCGGCGGCGGGCTGGAGATCGCGCTCGCCTGCACCCAGCGGATAGCGGTGGAAGGCACGCGTTTCGGCTTTCCTGAGGTGCAGATCGGCCTTCATCCGGGCCTTGGCGGCACCGCCCGCTTCACCCATACCTGCGATCCGATCAAGGCGATGGGTTTCATGCTCACCGGCAAGACGATCCACGACCGTCAGGCCAGGGCAATGGGGCTGGTCGATGCCGTGGTGCCCGAGCGCCATGTTCAGGCGGCCGTGAATGCGGCCGTGGCTGGCTCGCTCTCGCAGGCGCGCCAAAGTCTGGTAGACCGGGCCAAGGACAGCGCGCCCGCCCGCCATATCGCCGCCCGCCAGATGCGCGCCGAAGCCGAGCAGCAGGCACCTTCCGCGCATTACCTGGCGCCTTACGCCCTGATCGACTTGTGGGAGGAGCACGGCGGCGACCTCGACGCTATGAAGCGCGCGGAAATCGCCTCTTTCGCGCGGCTGATGCTGACGGACACAGCCCAGAACCTCATCCGCGTGTTCTTCCTGCGCCAGCAGCTCAAGGACCTTGCGGGAGAGACGGCGCAGCCGATCCGGCACGTTCACGTCATCGGGGCGGGCGCGATGGGCGGCGATATCGCTGCCTGGTGCGCGTGGAAGGGCCTGCGAACCAGCCTTTCCGACGTCAAGCCGGAGCCGATCGGCGGCGCCCTCGCCCGCGCCGCCAAGCTCTACGAAAAGATCGCCCATGGCGACCGCCTGAAGCTGCGCGACGCACTTGACCGGCTGATCCCCGATCCGGACGGGCTTGGCATCGCGCAGGCCGATCTGGTAATCGAGGCGGCGCCGGAAAAGGCCGAACTCAAGCGCAAGCTCTATGCCGAAGTCGAGCCGCGCATGAAGCCGGACGCGATCCTCGCGACCAACACCTCGTCCATTCCGCTGCCGGAACTGCGCGAAGGACTGGCGCGGCCGGAGCGGCTTGTCGGCATTCATTTCTTCAACCCGGTCTCGCGTCTCGATCTGGTCGAGGTGATCGCGCACGAAGAACTCGCGCCCGAAGTGGAAGCAGCGGCGCGCGCCTTCGTCGGCCGGATCGGCAAGCTGCCCGCCCCGGCCCGCAACGCGCCGGGCTTTATTGTCAACCGCATCCTGACGCCCTATTTGGCCGAAGCGCTGATCCTGATGGACGAAGGCCTCGCTCCCGAAACCATCGACCGCGCCGCCACCGACTTCGGCATGCCGATGGGACCGCTGGAACTGGCCGATCAGGTCGGGCTCGAGGTGGCGCTGGACGTGGCCGCGATGCTGAAGCGCGAGCTTGGCTGGCCGCTGCCGGATGCGCCGCAGTGGCTTGCCGACAAAGTCGCGGCAGGCGACAAGGGACGCAAGACCGGCAAGGGCATCTACGTCTGGCGCGACGGCAAGCCGGTCAAAGCCAAGGCCGAGCCGCCAGATCCGGAACTGGCCGACCGGCTCATCCTGCCGATGGTCAATACTGCCGTCGCCGTGCTGCGCGAGAAGGTCAGCGACGATGCCGACGTCATCGATGCGGCGATGATCTTCGGCACCGGCTTCGCGCCTTTCAGAGGCGGGCCGATCCATTACGCGAAAGAGCGCGGCGTCGAAGAGGTCGTTGCCGCGCTCCGTGCGCTGGAAGAACGGCACGGCGCCCGCTTCGCTCCCGACACAGGATGGGACGCCCTGCGGTGAGCCTGTTCCTGTCCGACCCACACGAGGTCGCGCGGCGCATCGTCGAGCATACCGGCGGACGGGTCGTCCTCGGTCTACCGCTGGGGCTGGGCAAGGCGCCCCATGTCGCCAACGCCCTGTTCGAGATGGCCCGCGACGATCCCGCCGTCAGTCTCTCGATCTTCACCGCGCTGACGCTGGAGCCGCCACCGCTCGGTAGCGAACTGGAGCGCCGTTTCCTCGAACCCGTGTTCGCGCGGACCATGGGCGGCTATCCCGAATTCGCCTATGCCGCCGCCCAGCGTGCGGGAGACATGCCGCCCAACATCGAAGTCAACGAATTCTTCTTCCAGGCCGGAAGCCGCCTCGACACCGAAGCGGCGCAGCGCAGCTACATCTCGGTCAATTATACCCATGCCATGCGCTGCCTGATCGACCAGGGCGTCAATGTCATTGCCCAGATCGTCGCGCGCCGGGGCGACCGCTTCAGCCTGAGCTGCAACACCGACATGACGCTCGATCTGCTGGTCGCTCGCGATGCAGGCAAGGCCGATTTCCTGCTGGTCGGGCAGGTCAACGACGAACTCCCGTTCATGACCGGCACCGCCGAACTGCCTGCCGACCGTTTCGCGATGATCCTCGACAGCGAGGAAACCCGCTTCCCCCTGTTCGGCCCGCCCAAGCAGCCGATCGGCATGGCGCAACATGCGATCGGCATGCACGTCGCCTCGCTGGTCCCCGACGGCGGCTCGTTGCAGATCGGCATCGGCGAGATCGGCGATGCGGTGGCCGATGCCCTGATCCGCAGACATCGCGGCCCGGAGCGCTTTGCTTCCATCCTGGCAGACCTCACGACCGGCATGCGCCTGCACGCCGAAGCGACGCCCTTCGAGCAGGGCCTCTATGCGCCGACCGAGATGCTGGTCGACGGCTTCCTCGAACTGCTACGCGCGGGAATCCTCAAGCGCGAGGTCGAAGGGGCCGTACTGCACGGCGGCTTCTTCGTCGGCCCGCGCAGTTTCTACGCCGCCCTGCGCGAGATGGACGAGGACACCCGCCGCCGCATTCACATGCGCGGGATTTCCTGGATTAACGCGCTTTACGGCGACGAGCAGGCCAAGCGCGCCGCCCGCGTGGACGCCCGCTTCGTCAACAGCGCGATGATGGTGACGCTGCTGGGCGCGACGGTCTCGGACGGGCTGGAGGACGGCCGCGTGGTCAGCGGCGTCGGCGGGCAGTACAATTTCGTCGCCCAGGCGCTGGAACTGGAAGGCGCCCGCTCGATCATCACCCTTCCCGCCACCCGCCTGCACAAAGGCGAACTACGCTCCAACATCGTGTGGTCCTATGGCCATGAGACGATCCCCCGCCATTTGCGCGATATCGTGGTGACCGAATACGGGATCGCGGACTTGCGCGGCATGAGCGATGAACGGGTGATCCAACGCCTCGTCGCCATCGCCGACAGCCGGTTCCAGGACGAGCTGATGGATGCCGCTCGCGAGGCAGGCAAGCTCGCGGCGGACTGGATGCCCGACGAGATCCATCGCAACAATGTGCCCGACCGTTTGCAATCGGCCCTCCCCGGCACCGAATTCTCGCCCTATCCGTTCGGCACCGATTTTACTGCCGTGGAGCAGCGGCTTTTGCCTGCACTTCAGTTTTTGTCTGAGGTCGCACATCGCCCCACCGCTCTGGCAGGCCTGATGGCGCGCGGTATTGCCGTCACCGATCTTCGCGCGGAGGAAACCGAAGCGCTCGAACGCATGGGACTGGCCGACCCCCGCGGCGTTCGCGAACGCAGTTACCGCGCTTTGGTATTGGGAGCGCTGAGAGCGAAAGATTGAATTGGCCGTGTCAGGATCGGAGCCTGTGCTCGCGCGTTGGTCTTGCATGACAAGGAGCATTGTGATGCCGGAGAACAAGGCCGGAGCCGTACCGCTGGATTGTTCCAGAGTATCGCTTCATGACGAGCGCGAGGTAGCTTACTGGACCGCCCGCCTGCAGCTCGATCGGACCCAGCTCGAAAGCGCCATCCGGGTCGTCGGGCCGGACATCGCAGCGGTAAAGGCGCTGCTAGGGCAGTGATCTTTCACTCGAAGACGCTGATCTGCCACTCGCCCGGCGAAGTTCCGCGCGGCAGAGGCATTTCCACCACGACCACCTTGCTTCCGAGCGTCCGAACGATGCGCCAGCAACCGGGTTCCTCGATCAGGGCATAATCGCCGCGTGTGAAGAGGTCGGCATAGCTGTGGCGCAGATGAAGGATCCTGCGGGTAAGGTTCCGTTTGCGTGCTGAAAGCGAGGAAGCGCTTTCGACCTGCGTGAGCCTGGCGAAATCGACAGCGCGGCGATTGTCGGGATCGGTGAGATTCGAGGCCGGTAGTTCGCAGCCCTGATAGATGTCGGGAATTCCAGGTGCCGTCAGTTGGAGCACGACTTGCGCGAGCACGATCTGTTCGCGGCGCCTGTCGAACCGACTCCATTCATCGGCCTCCCCGCCCTCCCCCTTTGCGACAGCGTCCAGCAGTTCGCGGCCGAGATCGGCAAGTCGGCTTTCGGCCTGCTCGTCCGGAGCCTCGTGCTGCGACAAGTCCTTTGCCTCGCGCATCGCTTTCGACAGGTGCGCCGACAGGCGCTCGGGAGCTTCCGGTTCGCCGCGCAGCATCAGCGCCGATTGCAGCGCATAGAGACCCCAGCGTGGCGGGAGGTCGTGGCTCCTTGCGCGTTCCCCGGCCGCGCTCAACAATCGTGCGGCCAAGCCCGGAAAATGGCTCAGCGCGACGACCGCCGCGCGCGCATCAGCGGAGCGCTTGGTGTCGTGTGTCGAAAGTGTATTCAGGCCAAGCGGCCATTGCGATGACCGTTCCTGCATGACCCTTGAAAATTGCCCGACCGTCATCGTCGTCAAATCCGGCTCCGCACCCACCTCGCAGAAAGGAAGATAGGCGATCATCCGGAAGAACACGGTGTCTTCCTCAGACTTGGCTGTCAGGGCGCCGGTCAATTGTTCGAACCGACCTGCAAAGTTGCGAGCTGTCCCACCCTTTTCAGTGTCGTTTTCGGCACCATGCAGCAAGTCGATCAAGGTGCCCGGCAAACCGGGAGCGCGCAGCGCCTCGAACCGGGGGGCGAGCGGACAGCCGTCCGCTGCATAGGAACGATAGACCGGCCAGTTCACCGCCAGATCTGCGACGGCTTCGGCAACCCCGATACGTGTTTGGGCCGGAGCTGACATCGCCGCGGAGGCAGCGGTTTCCACGCGCCGCAGTTCAGGGGCAAGCGCGCCGCCGAGCAATTGCCTGCGGACCGTTCGCACTTCCGCCTGCATGTTCGCGGGGACGGCTCCGGCGGCTGCGTCCCGCATAACGGCAAGGCCTGTGCCATTCGTCAGCAGGCGGGTTACCGGGGTCATGAATTCGTAACCTGTCATGCCTTCGATCGGCCAGGACTCGGGGATATCCTCGCCCGGCTTGACGATCTTCTCTGCCCAGACCGGCACCGTTCCCACCGCTTCGCGCAGCCGCCGCAGATAGTCTCCGGGGCGCGCCAGCCCATCGATATGGTCGACCCTGAGGCCCTGGATACGCCCGGCACGGACGTGCTCCACGATCCAGCGGTGCGTCAGTTCGAAGACGCTAGGGTCTTCCTGCATCACGCCGATCAGGCCGGTGATGTTGAAGAAGCGCCGATGAATGATCGCATCCGCCGTCTCGCGCCAGTCCCCCACGGACCACCACTGTTCGGAAAGCAGTGCGGTCAGGGCTGGCGCATCCAGCCCGCCTTCTTCCACCAGTTGCCGGGCCAGCGGCGTCAGACGCAACGGATAAGTCTCGGCGTAGATCGTCAGAGCGGGGTCCTGCTCGGTCCCGACCACGGCGATCTGCCCGCTTGCGAGCACGTCCCCGACCGTACCGTCCAGCACGGGGAAATGCAGTGGCCCCTTGTTCCAGTCGATGTCGAAGACGTGGGCGAACCGGCTGTCCCGGCCATGGCGCAGGATATCGGCGACAAAGGGATTTTCCGGAGTGAACGCCATGTGATTGGGCACGATGTCGAGCACCAGGCCGATCCCTGCTGTCCGCGCCGCATCGCTGAGGGCGATGAAAGCCGCCTCTCCACCGAGCACGGGATCGACGGCATTGGGATCGATGACGTCGTATCCGTGGGTCGAACCCGAGGCGGCATGGAAGAGCGGCGAAAGATAGAGGTGGCTTGCACCCAGTTCGCTCAGCCAGGGGAGCAAGTCTCGCGCCTGATCGAGGTCCATGCCGTTGCGGAGTTGCAGACGGTAGGTGGCGACGAAAGGAGGGGAATAGGTCATGCGCGAATCTCGGCAAGGAGCGCTGCGGAAAAGGCGAAAGGACTTGCCCTTTCGGTGATGACGAGAAGCGGATCGTCGTGAGGTTCGAATTTTCCATCGCCAAGCCGGGCGCGCAGGGCCAGACGTGCCTCTCCGAAATCCCAGACAGCATCGATCACGGCGCCCTCCCGTTTCACCGTGCCTTGCGGCGAGGCATTCGCGGCCAGCAGCGGAATGAGTTTGGCGCGGCGCAGGCTGAGAATTCCACCGATGAACTGCATGTGCTCTAGCTGCTCCTTGTGCAGCGGACGGCCTATCTTCGAGGCAGCGAACGTCTCGGGCGAGATCGGATCGGGCACTTCGCCGCCGAAGGCTTCGAACTGTGCGAATTCCTCGGCACGGCCCTTGCGGACAGCCTGGGCGAGATCTCCGGTAAAGTTCGCGAAGAACAGGAATGGCGCCTCGGTGAGGAACTCGTCCCCCATGAACAGCATCGGCGCGGACGGGGCGAGCAGGGTCAGCGCAGTGACGACGCGAAGCGCCGTGCGGTCGGCAACGAGCTGGTGCAGCCGCTCCCCGCGCGCTCGGTTGCCCACCTGATCGTGGTTGCCGAGGAAGTTCACGAAGGCGGTGCGCGCCAAGGCGTCGGAAGGCTCCCCGCGGGGGTGCCGCGAGGCTGGGCGGTCCTGCCCCTGTTCGACATACCCGTCGCGCAAGGCCGTTTCGATATCGGCCAGCGGATCGACCGCGAACGCCGCATAGTAGGACTCGTTCTCGCCGGTGAGCAGGCAATGCACGGCGTGATGCCAGTCGTCGTTCCAGGTCGCGTCGAACGGCGCGTCGGAGACGAAGTAGCGCGCGAGGTTGCGTTCGTCCTCGGTGACGAGGTGGATCGGGCGATCCCATTCCCCGGCTCGCACGCGCGCGCCCAGCTCGTCCAGGAAATGGACGGCGGAATGATCCTCGATGGCATGGACCGCATCGAGCCGCAGCCCGTCGAGCCGATATTCGGTCAGCCAGTAAAGCGCGTTCTCGATGAAGTAGTTGCGCACGGCGGGGATTTCGTAGGCGATCCCCTGCCCCCAGGGCGAGCGGCGTCCGGCATGGAAGAACGCAGGGCACCAGGCTGCCAGGTAATTCCCCGAAGGACCGAGGTGGTTGTAGACGACATCCAGCATCACGCCCATGCCCAGCGCATGGGCTTTGTCGACGAAGCGCCGAAAGTCGTCCGGCGCACCATAGGCATTATGCGGTGCATAGGGCAGCACGCCGTCGTATCCCCAGCCTCGCTGCCCGTCGAACTGGGCGACCGGCATGAGTTCCACCAGAGTGATGCCAAGGTCGCGAAGGCGGGGCAGTTCGTCTTCGGCAGCGGCAAACGTGCCTGCCTCGGTGAAAGTACCGAGATGCATTTCGTAGATGACTGCATCGCTCCACGGCAGGCCGTTCCACGCGCTCTGCCATGCGAAGCCTCCGGGATCGACCAGCAGCGAAGGTCCGTGAACATCGCCCTGTTGTGCGCGCGACGCGGGATCGGGATAAGCGCTTCCATCGACGACGAAGCTATAGGCCTCACCCGGCGAGGCCTCGGCTTCGACGCGCCACCAGCCGTCCGGTTCGCCTGTCAGCGCGGTGGGACCGCCGGCGAGCGCTACCGAAACCGTTTTCGCTTCCGGCGCCCACAGACTGAAGCGCCAACGTCCGCCATCCAGCGGCTCAGCGCCCCAGGACTTGGCATAATGGGACATGCCGCTCATTCCGGCACAAAGACGCTGACGCTGGCGGCAGGAACGACCGCCGTGCCGTTCTCCACCGCCTCGGGCGCAAAGGCGTCCCCGCGCGCGGTATCGAGCACCCGATGCCACTGCGCGATACCGTTGTGCTCCGGCAGGGTGAAGGTAACTTCGTCCCCGGCATTGAGCACGATGAACAGCGGCCGCTCGCCCTCGACGAACGCCTCCTGCGCGGAATAGCCCAGGAAGAAGCCCAGGACGCGCAGTTCGGCCTGCCCCCATAGCTCAGCGTCCATCTCGCGGCCATCCGGCTGATGCCAGGCGATCTCGACGCGGCCGTCCTCGCCCGGCTCGCCGCTCAGGAAATTGTCCTGCGCGAGCACCGGATGGTCGCGCCGGAAGTCGGCCATGCGCCTGCAGAAGTCCAGCAGTTCGTCGTCCTTGCCTGCCCAGTCGATCCAGGCGGTCTCGTTGTCCTGGCAATAGACGTTGTTGTTGCCCTGCTGGCTGTTGCCCAGTTCGTCGCCGGCCAGGATCATCGGCACGCCCTGGCTGAGCAGCAGCGTCGCCAGCATCGCGCGGCGACGGCGCGCGCGGGCCTCGACGATGCCCGGATCCTCGGTCGGGCCGTCGGCGCCCATGTCGTCGGAGAGATTGTTGTCGTGCCCGTCGGCCCCGCCCTCCCCGTTGTCCTCGTTGTGGCGATCGTTGTAGGAAACCGTGTCGAGCAAGGTGAAACCGTCATGCGCGGCAAGGAAATTGACCGAGGACGTCGCCCCGCGATCGGAATGGTTGAACTGCTCGGGCGAGCCGATCAGGTGGTTGGCCATATCGCCGACCAGCGCCGGATCGCCGCGCCAGAAGCCGCGTGCGGTGTCGCGGAACTTGTCGTTCCATTCCCGGAACGGATAGGGAAAACCGCCGACCTGATAGCCGCCGCTGCCCACGTCCCATGGCTCGGCGATCAGCTTGACGCCGGAGAGGATCGGGTCCTGCCGGATCGCATCGAAGAACCCGCCCTCCCGGTCGAAGCCCATGGCCTCACGGCCTAGCGTCGAGGCCAGATCGAAGCGAAACCCGTCGACATGCATGGCCTGCACCCAGTAGCGCAGGGAATCGAGGACCATGCGAATGACCATCGGGTGCGCGACGCTGAGCGTGTTGCCGGTGCCGGTCTGGTCGAAACTGTAGCGCGGGTTTTCGGACGAGAGGGCATAGTAGCTGGCGTTGTCGAGGCCTCGGAAGCACAGCGTCGGCCCACGCTCGGAGCCTTCGGCCGTGTGGTTGTAGACCACATCCATGATGACCTCGATGCCCGCCTGGTGAAAGCGCTTCACCATGTCCTTGAACTGGCTGATAGCAGGCGCTTTCCCCCGGATCGGGCCGAGATAGCGCGGTTCGGGCGCGAAATAGCCGAGCGTCTGGTAGCCCCAGTAATTGGACAGGCCCTTGTCCAGCAACATGCGATCGTCGAGGAAGAACTGGCAGGGAAGCAGTTCAATCGCGGAAACGCCCAGCTTCAGCAGATGGTCGATGATCGGCGGGCTGACCATGCCCGCATAAGTCCCGCGCAGTTCCTCGGGAACGTCCGGGTGGCTCATCGTCAGCCCGCGCACATGGGCTTCGTAGACCAGAGTCTCCCCCCAGGGACGACGGATGGAATTGTCTCCCTCCCAGTCGAAAGCCGGGTCCTGCACCACACCCTTGACCATGAACGGTGCGGAATCGCGCCCGTCGAAAGTGAGGTCGTCCCCGGTCGACAGATCGTACCCCCACAGCGCATCGTCCCATTGCAGGGCTCCGGCGATCTCGCGGGCGTAAGGGTCGAGCAGCAGCTTGTTGGGATTGAAGCGGTGGCCCTGCTCCGGCTCGTAGCGACCGTGGGCGCGATAGCCATAGAGCTGGCCGGGTTTCGCACCCGGCACGTATCCCGAAAAGATCGATCCTTCGCGACTCGGCATTTCCAGCCGCGCCAGTTCTTCCGTACCGTCGGGCGAGAACAGGCACAGTTCCATGGCCTCGGCATTTTCGGAAAAGATCGCGAAATGGGTCCCGTCCCCGGTAAACTCGGCGCCCAGTTCATGCTGCTGCCGTTCCGGCTTCGCGAAGGCGAAAGTCATGGATTCACCCTGCTATCGCTGTGCAAGAAAAACTTCCGGAACGGCGCGGCGCGTGTCGAAGATTTCATAAGCCCCCTGCGGCGGTGATGGGTCCGGCGAAACAATTCGCGATCCCCCTCCCGGTTCCTTCCCCGTTTGCAACTTCGACCGTTTCGCCGCCTCTCCGCAGATCGGAGTGCGACGGGAACAGGGCTCGGCAAAATCGATTTCCGGAATGGAGCCTTGCGAATTTCAAGGCCGCGGGACGTGAATGCCAAAATCTCCAATGGCGGATCGTTCTCGGGAGAGGATCGAAGTGAGAGACATCCTGCAATATTACGGCGCCGGTGCCGCCGTGCTGGCATCGCTGCTGGTCTCGCTGAACCTCGGCAGGATCTGGACCGGGACGGCCATGGCGATCTTCGTCTCCAGTTCGCTCGCGCTGATCGTCTGGGGGTTTCTGAACCCGGACAGCGAAGGGATTGGCTGGCAGAACGTGATCCTGCTGGTCATCAATGCCATCGGTGTATGGCGGTATCTCATCGTCGGTCGGAAAAAACCGGACATTTCCCCATCAGGGAGCGTCTGATGACCCGGAACATGCCGCCCGTTCACGGGTTCAGGAGCTACCATGGAACGTTCGCGCCCAAGACAGCCCGACCGGCCGTTCGGCATCGAGGCGAAGCATGGCGATCCCGGCCGCCTGGCGAAGTGGCGAACCCCTTTGGCCATTTTCGTAATTGCGGGACTGATCGCGGCAGCGTTCGCGGGATGGCTGGGCGGCGGGCCAGATACAGAGCGCAGGATCGTCACTCCCCGCGCGACGATCGAGTTGCGCCATGCCGCGATATTGCGCAGCGGCAACTGGTTCGAAACACAAGTTCGCTTGATCCCCGCGACTGACGTCCAGGACCTCGTGATCGCAATCGACACGCCGCTCTGGCGCGCCATGAGTATCGATACCCTGGTGCCGGATGCCGAGAGCGCCACATCGCTCGATGACCGGTTCGCCTACCATTTCGGCAAAGTGCGCGCCGGACATCCCTTCACCCTCAAGTTCGATGGACAGATACAGCCGCGCGCCTACCGGAAATTGCGCGGCGAAATGCGTATCGCCGACGGCGAAAGTGAAATTGCCACGATCCCCATGGCACTGACGGTCCTGCCCTGATGGAAATCGTCATCCGCGCCTCGGTCATGTTCGGCGTGATGTACGTCCTGCTGCGGCTCATGGGGAAGCGGGAACTCGGGCAAATGGCCCCGTTCGAACTGGTGTCGCTGATCGTCATGGGTGACCTGATCCAGCAGGGCGTCACCCATCAGGATTTCTCTCTTACCGGCGCAACGCTTGCCATCGTGACGTTCGCGGGCTGGAGCCTGCTGCTGGGGCTGATCGGCCATCACTCGATCCGCGCGCGGCGTCTGCTGGAGAGCGCTCCGGTCGTTCTTGTCCGGCACGGTCAGTTGCTCGATCGTAATCTGGACTCGGAGCGGATCGACCGTGACGAGCTGGCGACCGAAATGCGCCTGGCGGGCATTTCCCGTCTCGATCAGGTGGCCTGGGCGATCCTGGAGCCTGAAGGCAAGATCAGTTTTATCCGTGCCGATGAGGCGGGTCTCGATCCGCGAGCCGGCGAACCCGAAAACGCCGCTTGATCGGGTTCCCGGCTCGGCCCAAATCGCTTTCGTCCGGGCGCAGGGGCGATCGCTGGCGGCGGGATGCAGGAACCGTTGCTCCCCCGGCCGGTTGAAAACGGCAAGCAAGACTTCCCCGAGGAGCTTCCATGGCCACCCGCGACACCTCCCCAAATTCCCCCGCATCCCCTGCCACGTCCCAGACGCTCGGCAATCATCAACCCGGCTCGGGAAAACCGCAGCATGACGATCACGTCGGCAATGGCGGAGAAACCCATCAGGACCTGAAACCCGCGAAGGCGGCGCCGGAAGACTATCTCACCGATAATTTCGGCCATCGCATCTCGGACAATCAGAACAGCCTCAAGGCCGGTGAGCGCGGGCCGACGCTTCTGGAAGACTTCGTCCTGCGCGAAAAAATCTTCCACTTCGATCACGAGCGCATTCCCGAACGCATCGTTCATGCGCGCGGTTCGGGGGCGCACGGCGTCTTCGAATGCACCAAGGCCATTCCGGAACTGACTAAGGCAGGGATATTTCAAAAGAAAGGGGAGAGCTGCCCCGTCTTCGTCCGCTTCTCGACAGTCGCGGGGGGCGCCGGATCCGTCGATACGCCGCGCGACGTGCGCGGATTTGCGGTCAAGTTCTACACCGATGCAGGCAACTGGGACCTGGTTGGAAACAACATCCCGGTCTTCTTCATCCAGGACGCGATGAAATTCCCCGACCTCGTCCATTCGGTGAAGATGGAGGCCGATCGCGGCTATCCCCAGGCGGCCTCGGCACACGATACGTTCTGGGACTTCGTGTCGCTGATGCCCGAGACGATGCACATGATCATGTGGGCCATGTCGGATCGGGCCATTCCCCGTTCCCTTCGCATGATGCAGGGGTTCGGCGTCCATACCTTCCGCTTCGTCAATGCCTCCGGCGAGGGCAAGTTCGTCAAGTTCCACTGGAAGCCGGTTCTCGGACTGGAATCGCTGGTCTGGGACGAAGCCGTGAAGATCGCGGGGGCCGATCCGGACTTCCACCGCCGCGACTTGTTCGAGGCGATCGCCTCGGGCAATTTCCCGGCGTGGGACCTCGGCGTGCAGGTTTTCGACGAGGAATGGGCCGCGCAGCAGCCGTACGATGTGCTCGACGCCACCAAGCTCATTCCGGAAGAGGCCATTCCGGTCGAGATCGTCGGCCGTCTGACGCTCAACCGCAATGTCGACAATTTCTTCGCCGAGACCGAACAGGTCGCCTTTCTGCCCAGCAACATCATACCGGGGATCGACTTCACCAACGACCCGCTCTTGCAGGGCCGGTTGTTCTCCTATCTCGATACCCAGAAGTCGCGGCTCGGCACGACGAATTTCCACCAGATCCCGATCAATGCGCCCAAATGCCCGTTCCACAACTTCCAGCGCGACGGCATGATGCAGACTTTGGTGCCCACCGGCCGCGCCAATTACGAACCGAACAGCCTTGCCGAGGCAGGCGAGCACAGCGGCCCCCGCGCCGATCCGCAGAGCGGCTTTTCGACGTTTACGGAAAATGCCGAGCGCAATGAGCCGGAAAACAAGCTGCGCATCCGCGCGGAACTCTTCGCCGACCATTACAGCCAGGCGAGGCTCTTTTACAGCTCGCAGACCGAAAGCGAACAGGCGCATATCGCCTCCGCCATCGTGTTCGAACTTTCCAAAATCGCTCTGGCTTACGTTCGCGAACGGGTAATCTCCCGCCTGCGCAACGTCGACGAGACGCTGGCGGAGAGGGTTGCGAATGGGCTGGCTCTCACATTGCCTAAGAAGGCCCCTGCCGCGCGGGAACCGGTCGAAATGGCGCCTTCCGACGCCCTGTCGATCCAGAAGAATGCTCTCGATACGCTGGACGGAAGAAAGATCGGCATTCTCTTCGACGAGGGATCCGACAAGGCTGCCATCGACAAGCTCAAGAGTGAAATCGAAACGGCTGGCGGCACCGCCTTCCTGGTGGCTCCGAAAGTGGGCGGGATCAAGCTGAAAGGCGGCACGCTGGAGGCGGACGGGCAGCTCGCGGGTTCGCCGTCCGTCCTTTTCGACGCGATCGCTTCGATCCTCATGCCTGAGGCGGCGGAGAAACTGGCCATGCAAGGGGCTGCGGTCCAATGGTTCATGGATGCCTATGGTCACTGCAAGACCATCGCACACTGTCCCGGCACCCAGGTCATTCTCGACAAGGCGGGGGTAGAGAAGGACGAGGGCATCGTGTCGATCGAAGCGTTCCTCCAGGTCGGAGCCAGCCGACACTGGGCGCGCGAACCCAAGATCCGCGATCTGGCCTGAACCGTGCGATCCGAGGGCCATGTCGAGGCATTTTCCCTTCGACGATCCCGCATCGAACGCACGCGTCGTGCGTTGTCTCCTGAAGCATAACCGGAAGAGGAAATCCCGATGACATGGTCCCTTACAGAGCTTTCCGGCAAGATGAAGGACATCGACTTCACAATGCTCGCGACCCATACGCAAGGCGGAGCGATCGCGGCGCGGCCGATGAGCAACAACCGCGAAGTCGACTACGATGGCACCGCCTGGTTCTTCACCGAAGAAAGCGCGCTGATGGTCGCCGACATCGCGGCCGACCCCAAGGTCACTTTATCTTATCAGGGCAAGTCCGGGCTGCTTGGTCAGAGACCCTTCTTCCTCGCCGTCGAAGGCCATGCGAAGCTGGTTCGCGACAAGTCCGCGTTTGCCCGGCACTGGACGGACAGCCTCGAGCGCTGGTGGCCGGAAGGTCCCGAGACGCCGGGCATCGTGCTGATCGAAGTCGCGGGCGAACGGGCGCACTATTGGGACGGGGAAGAAGAAGGCGAACTCGTTCTGGGTCGCAGTTCATCATGACCCGATCATCGCGACTGCCGGCGTTGCCTCTATGCAGGTCTCCCGTTCATCGAAGCTCACAATCACGCTTTCCGTCGGGTCGAGATAGCCGATCGTATATCCAAGCCTGAACCTGATCCCTCCCCATACTTGCCGTTCAATCGCCCCGCACCCGGATCGGAATCAGGGCATTGTCGCAGAGGCAAGACCATGTCGAAGGTATCCGCACGCCCGTCCGAGGCGCCCGCTTCGACACAAATCGGTTCAGGACTGATGTTCTCCATGGCGGTCTCGTCCGGACTGGCCGTGGCGAACATCTATTACAACCAGCCCATACTCGGCGTAATCGAGCGCGAGCTTCATGGCGGGCTGACCGGACTGGTGCCGTTGGGCGATCTGGTCGAGCGACGCCGCCTGATCCTCGCGCAATTCGCCGTGCTGGCGGTCGCCCTCGTCGGTGCCGCGTTGGCGCCATCGGCTGTCATGTTGCTGATTGCCTCGTTGATCCTCGGCGTCGCATCGACGGTGGCCCAGCAGATCGTGCCCTTCGCGGCCCGCACTTGCCGCGCCCGAGCGGCGCGGTGCCGTGGTCGGCACCATCATGTCGGGTTTATTCTGCGGCATCCTGCTGAGCCGTACCCTGTCCGGTTTCGTCGCAGCGCATGAAGGTTGGCGCGCGATGTTCTGGCTCGGCGTACCGCTGGCCTTGGGAGCGCGCTGATGGCCGCGGCCTTGCCGCGCAGCCTTCCCGAAGGACGCAGCACTTATGCGGGCCTGCTCGTGTCGCTCGTTCACCTTTGGCGGGAATTTCGCGAACTGCGCATCGCAGCCTATACGCAGGCTCTGCTGTTCGGCGCCCTCACCGCCTTCTGGACGATTCTCGCCCTGCGCCTGGAACAGCCCCGCTTCGGCCTCGGTTCGGAAGTGGCCGGTCTGTTCGGTGTGGTCGGCGCGGTCGGTATCCTTGCCGCCATCGCCACGCTCGTTCAGCTGCGCGCCGTCCTGCATCGACGCTGAGATCCCCCGCCTTGCCCTGCCCGGCAGGAACCGGCCAAGCCTGCGGCCATGTCGCTGGTCAGAGGTCGATCATTCCCCGCCGGAGCGCGATCGTCACGGCATGGGTGCGGTCCACGGCGTCCAGCTTGCTCAGAATAATCTTCATGTAGCCTTTCACCGTTTCCTCGGAGATTTCGAGGCTGGAGGCGATCCGCTTGTTCGAATTTCCGGTGGCGGCAAGCGTCAGGACGCTGCGCTCCCGGTCGGTCAGTTGCTGGTTGCCCTGATGCCGGGCGATCTGGGAGATGATTTCGGCGCTGAGAAATTCCCTGCCCTCGTGAACCGACTGGATCGCCTCGATCAGTTCGTCATGCAGATTGCTCTTGAGAATATAGCCCTGCGCTCCGGCCCGCAACGCGCGCAAGGCCTGGGCGTCGCCCGAGTACGTCGTGAGCACCAGGATCCTGGCCTGCGGAAACTCCTGCCTGATCTGCTCGATGGCCTCGATGCCGTCCACCTTGGGCATTTGCAGATCGAGCAGAATGAGGTCCGGCAGGAGCGTGCGATAGAGCGCGACGGCCTGGGCGCCATCTTCGGCCTCACCGACGACAAGCACATCGGCAACCATCGAGAGCACCGCCCGCACGCCGCGCCGGATGAGCGGATGATCGTCCGCAACGACAATGCGGATCTTGTCCTCTCGCATCAAATCCCGTTCGCCTCCTTGAATTCACTTTCGGATACCGCTGCACTTGTGTGGAGACAATCCACGCGGCTCCCCCCAATATTGGGGGGAGGACGCGGGTATTCTGCTCATGGATAATCATGGCCATGTCCGCGCCGTCTCGTCGCAACGCCAAGGACTCCGGATCGACCATGGACAGGCAAACCGATACAGGCAGCAATCGCTCGCAGACGTTCCTGCGCGTGAAGGATGCCTCCAGCATCAGTTTCAAGGGACCGGGAGGCTTTCCGATCGGTGCCGCACGCCTGCGTTCCGGGTGCGGGGTGGGAATGAGCGATCCCCATCTGACTGAAGACGCCTTCATGATCAATGTTCAGATGGCCGACTATGAGGGGGAAATATTTCTGAACGGCCACAAGTTGGCGTTTCGGCGGCAACCGTCCGGGCATAGCGCTTTCTTCGATTATCGTAAGACCTGGCAAGCGAACCTGCGCTCGGCATTCGCTTGCGTGAACTTCCACGTGGATCGCCGGGCTTTCGGCATCGCGCTCATGGACGAGCGGCCGATCGAGGTCGGCAACCTCGACGGGATTCCCGGTGAACCCATGGAAGATAGGCAGCTCCACCGACTGGCGCACGCGATCTGGCCGATCTTCGACAATCCGAACGAACCCAATCGCCTGTTCCTGGAACATCTCGGCTGGGCACTCTGCTCTCATGTCGCGCAGCGCTATGGAATAAAGGAAAGAAACTCGCGGCACTCACGCAGCGGTCTCGCCGTCTGGCAGGAACGTCGGGCGAGGGAGCTTATCGAGGCATCGCTCGACGGCGATGTCTCGGTTGAAGCCCTGGCGGAGGAATGCGGCCTTTCCCTTGCTCATTTCGCCCGTTCCTTCAAGAAATCCGTGGGGATGCCGCCGCATCAGTGGCTGCTCAGCCGCAGGGTTGCGAAAGCGAAGGACATGCTTCGGAACGAGAGCCTTTCCGTCTCGCATATTGCCATCGGATGCGGATTTGCCGACCAGAGCCACATGAGCCGGGTGTTCCGGAAATTCACCGGCATGCCGCCCAAGGCCTGGCGTCAGCTCTACATCGGAGACACGAAGAACGACGAGATGCCGACGATCCACGAGTTGCACCCTCCTGAACTTTGACGCCTGGCTTATGAGCAGGCATGTAGCAAGAAAGAGGCCCTGATATCGGGATCGGGCGCGGCCGCAGGGTCTAGTGGGATTTCGTGTGTGAACCTTGCGGCAGGCTCCCGCTTGCAGGCAGTCTTTGCCTGTCTTGCCCTCGGCGCTTTGGTGGGAGGGGCTGCCCTTGCCCAAAACCCTGCCGGGGATCCAGCCAAGCGCGCCGGTCGCCGCGATGAAGTCACACTGGGGCGTTTCCATCAGGACTTCTGGAGCACGGAAGACGGCGCGCCCTCGCTCATCAGTGCCATAACGCAGACGCCGGACGGGCTTCTGTGGCTGGGGGCGGAAGACGGCCTCTGGCGGTTCGACGGCATGTCTTTCGAGCATCTGACCGGTCCCGACATCAAGGGCACCAGTCCTTTCGGGGTTTCTTCGCTGTTCGTCAGCCGCAAGGGAGAGTTGTGGATCGGCTTTGCGCAGAGCGCAGGCGTTTCCCGCTATGTCGGCGGCCGTGTCGAGGACATGAAGCTGCCCCGGCCGCCGCTGATCGTGACCAATATCCTTGAGGGGCCGGACGGCGCGATCTACGCGGAATGGGGCGGAGTATCGGGGCGCCTATGGCGTTGGAAGGATCGCAAATGGCAGCAGGTCGAGGATCTGCTCGGCCTGCTGCCCGGTTTCACGCTCGGCCTGGTGGCGACGGGCGACGGTTCGATCCTCGCACCGGTTCTGGATTTCGAGCAAAGCAAGTCTCAGATCGCCCGTCTGGCGCCCGGCAGCAGCAGGTTCAGGGTTCTCGAGGGCTCTTACCAGTTCGCGCGCCTCTACGTCGATCGCAGCGGCCAGCTCTGGGTCTCCGACCGCGATTGGCTACGACGCTACGGCATCGCCGGATCAGGCCTCAAACCGCTTGGACCGGTATACCCGCTCCCCAAGAGCATCGGAATGCGCTTCCTGTCGTTCGACGATCACGGAGGCGTATGGAACGGTTCCTGGAGTTCGCCCGTTTCGAGCCGTCTGAATCTCGCTCAGGCGCGGTCCGGCGGCGCGATCGAAACATACCGCTGGCCCGGCACGGCCGAAACGGACGGCGTGAGAGCCAACTACACCGATGCGCAGGGCACGGTATGGGTTGCCGAAAGCCGGGGCCTGCTTCGGTTCCGATTGGCCGACGTTTCGATGGAGCCGACAGTGGCCGGGGACAATGTCGGCGGTGTTCAGCTCGTCAGTTCGAAGGATGGCAGCGTCTACGCGGCTTCGCACGGTAAACTCTATCGGTTGCGGCACGGCGCGCCGGCCCGGCATGTGCTCGATCTTGCCGCGGATCCGATCTTCTGCTCGGCCAAGGCAGGCGAGATCGTGCTGGCCCAGCGTCGCAAGGTCTATTCGCTCTCCGCGCAGGGCCGCCTCAGATACCTTATGCCGGCTCCCATGGCGCCAAGCGCCTGCGCGCTCGATGCTGCCGGAAACATCTGGCTCAGAGGCTACGATGGAAGCACCTGGCGATACGCTGGTGGGAAGCTGCACGAACTTCCCGATCTGGAAGCCCCTAATAAAGGCGGCTTGCTTGGGATTTCGGCGAACGCCCGCGGCGAAGTGGCCGTTCCACTCGATGACGAGACGGTCGTCGTGTTCTCTGGAAACCGCAAGCTGATCTACCGCCTTCCCTCGCTCGAAGACGCGCAGATCAACGGCGTTTCTCCCGGACTGGGCGGCTTCGTGGCCTTTACGGCGGCCGGTCTGATCCGGCTTGCGCAAGGCCATGCAGTGCGGCTCGATCCGCTTTCAGCGCCTTGGACGCGGCGGGTGACGACGCTGGTCGAGACACCCGAAGGGGAAGTTTGGTTCAGCAGCTTCGACGGCTTGTCCAGAGTGCGCTCGTCCGACCTGCAAGCGGCGTTCGGGAATCCCGACAGACTGCTGCCGCGCCGTCTCTTCGATGGGCGCGACGGTCTTGCCGGAACGTCGCAGCGTCTCGGGCCGGTCGGACAGAAAATCGCGCTGGACGGCGACGGCCGGATCTGGGTGGTGCGCACGGCCGGTCTGGCGAGCATAGACCCTCGCTCGATCGCCGGGAATCGTGCCACCCCGAATGTGGTTTTCCGCCTTCTGACCACGGACGGCGCGACTTTCCGGGACCCGCGATCGGTCACGCTCGCAGCCGGTACGCGCTCGGTGCGTCTTGCCTTTTCGGCGACGGGAACCCTGCGCCCGGACCTTGTCCGCATTCGTTATCGCCTGGAGAACGTGGATTCCGATTGGATCGATGCGGGCCAGCGAAGGACGGCAGGATACGCGAATCTCGGGCCCGGCAAGTACCGTTTCGTCGTTACCGCTAACGGCGACGGCGGCGGTACGGCCACCCGCATGCTTTCCTTCGAGATCCGCCCGACTTTCCTGGAAAGCTGGTATTTCAAGCTGCTGTGCGGGGCGGCATTCTTCGCACTGCTGTGTCTGGGATACCGGCTGCGCATCGCCGCCGTCAGCAGGAGCATCGGTTCGCGGTTGGCCGAACGGCACGACGAGCGCGAACGGATCGCCCGCGAACTCCATGACACGCTGCTCCAGTCGGTACAGGCCCTGCTTCTGGACTTCCGTCTCGCGGCAGCCTCGCTCCGCTCGGGCGGCGCCGGTTCCGATCGCCTCGACGGTGTGATCGAACACGCCGAAGCGGTCATCGCCGAAGGACGCGACCGGGTGTACAACTTGCGCGCGCACCGGGAAACCGACACCCTCGAAGGGCGCTTGCGCATCATTGCCGCCCAGACCGGGCTGACCGGCAATGTCGAGTTGAACATCGTCAGCTATGGCGCGGCCAGGCCGTTGCGTCCTGCCGTTTCCGAGGAAATCGCCAGGATCGCCACGGAAGCCCTTTTCAACATTGCGCGTCATGCCAAAGCCAGCCGCGTCGATATCCTCGTCAACTATCTCCAGACCACGCTCACGATCTCGTTTGTCGACAATGGCATGGGCATCGACCACGCGGTGATCCAGGCCGGTCGCAAGCCGGGCCACTTCGGCCTGGTCGGCATGCAGGAGCGCGCGCGAAAGCTCAACGGCCAGATGCTTCTCGATCGCGGCCCGGCGGGCGGCGCGGAAGTCACCCTCGTCATTCCCGCCGCTTCCGCATTCCAGACCGCAACCGGCCCGCTGTCGCGCCTTTGGCGGACCGTCAGGCGCCTGCTGCGATCCTGACGGTCAGAAAATTTGCGCGAATACCATGTAGAGCGCGCCCGCCATCACGATCGAGACCGGCAAGGTCAGGACCCAGGCCATCAGCAGGTTGCGGATCGTGCTCATCTGCAGGCCCGACCGGTTCGCCGCCATCGTGCCTGCGACGCCGGACGAAAGGACATGGGTGGTGGAGACCGGCAGGCCGAGGTGGTCGGCGCCGAGGATCGTCCCCATCGCCACGAGTTCAGCCGCGGCGCCCTGCGCATAAGTGAGGTGGGTCTTGCCGATCTTCTCGCCGACGGTCACGACGATACGGCGCCATCCGACCATCGTGCCGAGGCCGAGCGCGAAGGCCACCGCGATCTTCACCCAGGTCGGGATGAAGCGGGTGCCCGCATCGAGTGAGGTCTTGTAAGTGGCGAGACTATCCTGCGCGGTTTCCGAGAGCGCGGCGGGCTTCTGCTTGCCCAATCCCTTGATCGCCTCGGAGGCGAGGTACATGTCGTTACGGATATTGCTGACGGCGGCCGCGGGAACTTTCGCCAACGAGCCATAGGCCATGACCTGCCGGTCGACGTCATGAACCAGGACCGCCAGAGCCGGGAGCGTTTCCGGGAAGAAGCTTTTGTCGGCGATATAGGCGGTCACCTTCCGGCGTGCTTCCACCGCACTCATGTCGTTTCGCCCGGCGCCGCCTTGCAGCGCCGCTTCCGCCGCGATGGAGCGGCTGTGGAACTCGGCCGTATAGCGCTCGGGAACCGCGCGGTTCAGCGCATAGGCCGTGGGGACGGTGCCGATCAGGATCAGCATGATGAGACCCATGCCCTTCTGACCGTCGTTCGAGCCGTGGGCGAAGCTGACGCCGGTGCAGGTAAAGATCAGCAGGGCGCGGATCCACAGCGGCGGCGGAGCACCGTCCTTAGGTTCCTCGTAAAGTTCCTTCTTGCGGACCAGTACGCGCATGGCGAGAAACAGCAGCGCGGCAACGCCGAAGCCGATCAGCGGCGAAAACAGCAGGGCCTGCCCGATCTCGGCCGCCTTGCTCCAGTCCACGCCCGCCGTGCCGCCCTTCCCGTGCATCAGCGCATTGGCCACGCCGACGCCGATGATGGAGCCGATCAGCGTGTGCGAACTGGAGGAGGGAATGCCCAGCCACCAGGTGGCGAGGTTCCAGAGGATCGCCGCCAACAAGAGCGCGAAGACCATCGCATAGCCGGAATTCGATCCCACCTGCAGGATCAGTTCGACCGGCAGCAACGAAACGATCCCGAAAGCCACCGCGCCGGTCGAGACGAGAACGCCCAGGAAATTGAAGAACCCGGACCAGACCACCGCGACGTTGGCGGGCATGGCATTGGTGTAGATCACCGTCGCCACGGCATTGGCGGTATCGTGGAAGCCGTTCACGAACTCGAAGCCGAGCGCGATCAGCAGGGCGACGAACAGCAGCAGGAACGGCAGGTAAGTGGTCGGCTCGACCCCTACCGCCGCAGCGTCCGAATAGACGCTGTAACCGACATAGAACAGCGCGGCGGCGATCGCCGCGCCGAAGCCGATCCGGCCTGCGGCGCCCAGCCCCTTGTCGAGTTCCGGTCGGGTACTGGCCCTGCCATCAGGGGCCGCAAGCGTTGCATTCATGGTTTCGCCTCAGTTTACGAGACGGAAACCTTACGGTCGTTCGATGACATAAATGCTGCGACGACAGGCGCAAACGCGCGCTGTCGCCGCAGGATGGGCGTCAGGCGGCCGCGGGTTGCGGACGGCCTGCAATCAGATTGTCGACCACCGAGGGATCGGCAAGCGTCGAGATATCGCCGAGATTCGAAAAGTCGTTCTCGCCGATCTTGCGCAGGATGCGGCGCATGATCTTGCCCGAGCGGGTCTTCGGCAGGCTGGGTGCGAACTGGATCACATCGGGCGTGGCGATCGGGCCAATCTCGTGGCGGACCCACTTGATGAGTTCGCGGCGGAGATCCTCGTCCGGCTCGACTTCGGCATTGCAAGTGACGAAGGCGTAGATGCCCTGCCCCTTGATCTCATGCGGCATGCCCACGACCGCCGCTTCGGCCACGGCGGGATGGGCCACGAGCGCGGATTCGACTTCCGCCGTGCCCATGCGGTGGCCCGAGACGTTGATGACGTCGTCGATGCGGCCGGTGATCCAGAAGTAACCGTCCTCGTCGCGGCGGCAACCGTCGCCGGTGAAATAGGTGCCGGGGAAGGTCGTGAAGTAGGTCTGGAAGAAGCGCTCGTGATCGCCCCAGACGGTGCGCATCTGGCCGGGCCAGCTGTCGGCGATGACGAGGCAGCCGTCCGCTGCGCCCTCCAGCACCGTGCCGTCGTTGTCGAGCAGCATCGGCTTCACCCCGAACAGCGGCTTGCTGGCAGAACCAGGTTTGAGCGCGGTGGCGCCGGGCAGCGGGGTGATCATGGCGCCGCCGGTTTCGGTCTGCCACCAGGTGTCGACGATCGGGCAGCGCCCCTCGCCCACGACTTCGTGATACCACGACCAGGCCTCGGGATTGATCGGCTCGCCCACCGATCCGAGCAGGCGCAGGCTCTGGCGCGAGGTCTTCTTCACCCAGTCGTCGCCCTCACGCATCAGCGCGCGCAGCGCGGTGGGCGCGCCGTAGAAGATCTCGACCTGGAACTTGTCGACCACCTGCCAGAAGCGGCTCGGATCGGGGAAGTTGGGCACGCCCTCGAACATCACTGTGGTGGCGCCGTTCATCAGCGGGCCGTAGACGACATAGGAATGCCCGGTGACCCAGCCGATGTCCGCCGCGCACCAGTAGACTTGGCCGGGGCGATAATCGAAGACGTATTCGTGCGTCATCGAAGCCCAGACCGAATAGCCGCCGGTCGTGTGCAGCACGCCCTTGGGCTTGCCGGTCGAACCTGAGGTGTAGAGAATGAACAGCGGGTCCTCCGCGTTCATTTCCTCCGGCGGGCAATCGGCGGACTGCCCGGCCACGGCCGAGGCCCAGTCGATGTCGCGGCCTTCGACCTTCGGCACGTCGGCGCCGGTGTGGCTGAGCACGATGACGGTATCGACGCCGGGGCAAGCCTTGAGCGCCTCATCGACGTTGGCCTTGAGCGCGATCTTCTTGCCGCCGCGAAGGCCTTCGTCCGAGGTGAGGACGATGCGGCTGTCGCAGTCCTGTATGCGGCCGCCGAGCGCGTCGGGCGAGAAGCCGGCGAAGACGATCGAGTGGATCGCGCCGATCCGCGCGCAGGCAAGCATGGCAACGGCGGCTTCCGGCACCATCGGCAGGTAGATCGTCACCCGCTCGCCGCGCTTGACGCCCCGGGCCTTGAGCAGGTTGGCGAAGCGGCAGACGGATTCGTGCAGTTCGCGGTAAGTGATGCGGCGTTCCGGGTTCTTCGGATCGTCCGGTTCCCAGAGAATCGCCACGGCATCGCCGCGCTCCGCAAGGTGCCTGTCGAGGCAATTGGCCGAAAGGTTGAGCGTGCCGTCGGTGAACCAGGAAATGCCGAAGTCGGCCTCATGGAAGCTGGTCTGCTTGACGACGCTGAACGGTTTGATCCAGTCGATCCGCTGTGCTTCCTCACGCCAGAACCCGTCCGGGTCCTCGACCGAGCGCGCGTACATCTGCTGGTAACGCGCCTCGTCGATCAGGGCGTTTTTGGCCCACTCGGTGGGCACGGGATAGATGGCCTCGGCCATGATGTCCTTCTCCTCTCGCCGGTATCCTCTCCGGCAGATTTCGGTTCCGGCAGGATTGGGAGCCGCCGTTTCCCCGATACCTTAACCGATGAATCGACGAGCGCCACCGTCTTCCGGTGGCTTGTCTCGGCAACGGGACATAAGCCGCGGGCTGTGTTAGCCTCGGCGCTTCCAGAGGGCGGTGTCGATGATCTCGATCAAGGCTCTGCGTGCTGGAAAGGCTTATGAATCCGACACCTAAGAATCAGCGGAGTCTCGATCCATGTCCTTGAATGACGCCATCACGCTGCCCACCCGCTCGGGCATCGCGCTCGACGTTCGCCCGGCCCGGGAAAGCGACGCCGAGGCTCTCACGCAGTTCTTCGGGCAAGTGACCGACGACGACCGCCGCTTCCGCTTTTTCGCGGCGGCAGACCGGGTTAGCCCGCAACAGATCGCGCCGATCGTCAAGGCCGATCACTACCAGACCGAATCGTGGCTGGGCTTTTCGGATCGCGGCGAGATCATCGCTTCGGGCGTGCTGGCTTTCGACGATGAGGGCGATACCGCCGAAGTGGCGATCTCCGTGCGTGCGGATCACAAGGGCAAGGGCGTGGGCTGGGCCATGCTCGACTTCCTCGGCAAGCAGGCGAAGCAGCGCGGTTGCAAGCGGGTGATCGCGATCGAGAGCCGAGAGAACAGCGCCGCTATCGAAGTGGAGCGGGACAAGGGCTTCATCCCCGAACCGTTCTTCGGCGATCCCACGCTGGTGCTGCTTTCGAAGTCCTACGACTGACGACATCTGCGAAACGGATATGAAAAGGGCGGGACCGCGAGGACCCGCCCTTTCCTTTTGCATGCAGCGCGTGGCGCGCGGCGCTTAGATGTGGATCGCGCGTCCGTAAGCGGCCAGAACCGATTCGTGCATCGCTTCCGAGATCGTCGGATGCGGGAACACGGTCTGCATCAGTTCCGCTTCGGTGGTCTCCAGCGTCTTGCCGACGACGTAGCCCTGAATCATCTCGGTCACTTCCGCGCCGATCATGTGAGCACCGAGCAGTTCCCCGGTCTTGGCGTCGAACACGGTCTTCACGAAGCCTTCCGGCTCGCCCAGAGCGATCGCCTTGCCGTTGCCGATGAACGGGAAGGTGCCGGCCTTGACGGTGTAGCCCGCTTCCTTGGCCTTTTCCTCGGTCATGCCGACCGACGCGATCTGCGGGTGGCAGTAGGTGCAGCCCGGAATGTTGTTCCGGTCGAGGCCGTGCGGGTGTACGTCCTTGTTGCCGAGCTCCTTGGCGATCGATTCGGCGGCGGTGACGCCTTCGTGGCTGGCCTTGTGGGCGAGCCAGGGTCCGGGCGTGCAGTCGCCGATGGCCCAGATACCGGCGGCATTGGTGCGGCCGTAGTCGTCGATCTGGATGAAACCGCGGTCGGCCTTGATGCCGAGTGCTTCCAGGCCGATCTCCTCGGTGTTGGGCACGATGCCCACGGCCGAGATGACATGGCTGAAGTCGTGCTCGGCGACCTTGCCGTCCTTGCCCTTGATCTTGGCCTTCACGCCCTTGTCGGTGGCGGTGATCGCCTCGACCCCGGCGCCGGTCATGATCTTCATGCCCTGCTTGGTGAGCGCCTTTTCAAGGAAGGCCGAGACGTCCTTGTCCTCTACCGGCACGATCCGGTCGAGCATTTCGACGACCGTGACGTCCACGCCCATGTCGTTGTAGAAGCTGGCGAACTCGATGCCGATCGCGCCCGAACCCATGACCAGCAGCTTGCTGGGCATCTCGGACGGGGTCATCGCGTGGCGATAGGTCCACACGCGCTTGCCGTCGGCCTTGGCGAAGGGCAGTTCGCGGGCACGCGCGCCGGTGGCGACGATGATGTGCTTCGCGGAGAGTTCGCTGGTCTTGCCGTCCTTGTCGGTCAGCGCCAGCTTGCCCTTGGCCACCAGCTTGCCGGTGCCCATGTGGACGGTGATCTTGTTCTTCTTCATCAGGTGCGTGACACCTGCGTTGAGCTGGGCTGCAACGCCGCGCGAACGCTTGACGATGGCGGCGAGGTCGGCGGTGATGTTGTCCGCGGCCAGGCCGTAGTTCTTGGCATGCTGCATCTGGTGGAACACCTCGGCCGAGCGCAGCAGCGCCTTGGTCGGGATGCAGCCCCAGTTGAGGCAGATGCCGCCGAGCAGCTCGCGCTCGACGATGGCGGTCTTCAGGCCCAGCTGGGCGGCGCGGATGGCCGCGACATAGCCGCCGGGGCCCGAACCGAGGACGATGACGTCGTAGGTATCAGCCACTGTCTTACTTCTCCTGATCGATGACGCGCGATTTACCGAATTCGTTCACCGCGACGAAGGTGAACACAGCCTGCGTCACCTTCACTTCTTCCTCTTCGTGCCGATGCCGGCGCCAGGCCTCGATAGCGATGGTCAGCGACGTGCGGCCCACGCGCTGGATCTCGCCGTAGACCGAGACTTCGTCACCTACCTTTACGGGCAGGTGGAACTGCATGCCGTCCATCGCCACCGTCACCGCGCGACCGCGCGAGCGACGGGCGGCGATCAGGCCGGCACCCATGTCCATCTGGCTCATCAGCCAGCCGCCGAAGATGTCTCCGTAGGCATTGGCGTCGGCCGGCATGGCCGTGACCCGGATCACCGGGTCACGTCGTGCTTCGGTCACTTCAGGCGACCATGCTGAGCGGCGTTTCCACGTATTCGCGGAAAGCGGCCATCAGGCGCGCGCCGTCTGCACCGTCCACCGCGCGGTGGTCGAAGCTGCCGGTCGCGGTCATGACGGTCGCCACGCCGAGCGTGCCATCGGGCAGGACCCAGGGACGCTTGTCGCCCGCGCCAATCGCCATGATGGTCGACTGCGGCGGGTTGATCACGGCCGAGAACTGCTTGATGCCCATCATGCCCATGTTCGAGATCGAGGCGGTGCCGCCCTGGTACTCGGTGGGCTGGAGCTTGCCTTCACGCGCTCGCTTGCCAAGGTCCTTCATGTCCTTGGCGATCTGCGAGAACGACTTGCCGCTGGCATCGGTGACGATCGGGGTGATGAGGCCGCCGGGGATCGAGACCGCGACCGAAACGTCGGCGCGGGCATACTTGATCAGCTCGTTGCCGGCGAAAGTCACGTTGCACTCCGGCACGTCGATCAGCGCGCGGCCGAGGGCCTTCACGAGCATGTCGTTGACCGAGACCTTGACGCCCTGCTTTTCGAGCATGGAGTTGATCTCGCCGCGCAGGGCCAGCAGCTTGTCGAGGTTGACATCGACCGAGAGGTAGATGTGCGGCGCTTCCTGCTTGGACTGCGTGAGGCGCTTGGCGATCGTCTTGCGCATGCCCGAGAGCTTCTCGACCGAATGCGGAACGCGGTCGTCGAGCAGCGCGCGGGTTTCCGGTGCCATGTCGACGGCCGGAGCCTTGGCTTCGGTCGCGACGAGGGCGGCGGCCGGAGCGGCAGCAGGCTTGGCGGCACCGGCCTGCGCGCCTTCGACGTCGGCCTTGACGATGCGGCCGTTCGGGCCGGAGCCCTTCACGGTCGCAAGGTCGACGCCCTTGTCGGCGGCGATGCGCTTGGCGAGCGGCGACGCGGCAACGCGGCCCTCCTTGGAAGCGGACGCAGTAGCGGCAGGCGCAGGCGCTGCTGCGGGAGCCGGAGCGGCTTCGGCAGCCTTGGGCGCTTCGGCCTTGGCGGGAGCGGCGGCAGGCGCGGCGGAAACGGCGCTGGCGTCTTCGCCTTCACCGGCGAGGACGGCGATAACCGTGCCGACCTTCACGCCTTCGGTGCCTTCGGCCACGAGAATCTTGCCGATGACGCCTTCGTCGACGGCTTCGAACTCCATGGTGGCCTTGTCGGTCTCGATTTCGGCCATGATGTCGCCGGAGCTGACGGTGTCGCCTTCCTTAACCAGCCATTTTGCCAGTTTTCCCTCTTCCATTGTGGGGGACAGGGCGGGCATCTTGATGTCGATGGGCATGGAAGCTTGTGTGTCCCTTGTTTTCCTTGGGGAGCGGGGTCCGCCTTTCCTTGGACAAGTTGTCGCGCGCGCACAAGCGCCTTCGCGATCCTTTTTTCGCATTCGTGATGGCTTGCACCCCGTCCTGAATAGCCCGATAAGCTCCATCGAGAGGAAACCCATGCGCATCTACCTGGTCATCGTCGACGAAACGGAAGAAGCGCTGGTCGCGCTGCAGTTCGCCGCGCGCCGCGCCGCGAAGACCGATGGCGCGCTCCATCTTCTCGCGGTGGTTCCGCCCCAGCCGTTCAACGCATTCGGCGGGGTTCAGGCGACGATCGAGGAAGAGGCCCGCGCCCGCGCCGAGACCCTGGTGACGGCGGCGGCCGGAAACCTTTTATCACAAGGCGCTAAAATGCCGGTCATCTCCGTCCGCATGGGAGAGGACATCAAGATCGTGCGCGAGTACCTGAAAGAGCACGGCGAGGTTTCCGCCCTCGTGCTCGGCGCGGCGAAGGAAGGTGGGCCGGGGCCGCTGGTCACGCACTTCACGGGGGCAGGACTGGGTCAGATGCCCTGCCCGGTCTTCGTGATTCCGGGGACGCTCGATGCCGAGGCGATCGAGCGTCTGAGCTAAAAAACGTCATCCCGGATCAGGTCCGGGACGCGCATTCTCCTACTTCTTCTTGCGCCCCTGATGCCGGATGTTCCCCGGACGTCCGCGCGGGGAGACGAAGTGCTTGCCCTTCTTCTTGAGGGGAACGGGCTTGCCGCGCTGCTCGATGCGGCCGCCACCTTCTTCCAGCTCGAACTTGAGCGCGCCGGTCAGCGGATTGGCCTCGGCCAGACGCAGGCGCAGGATCTGGCCCATCGCGAAGGTGGTGCCGGTCTGCTCGCCTTCGAGGACCTGTGCCTTCTCGTCATAGCCGAAGCGCTCATCGCCTAGTGTGGAGACGGGCACGAGGCCGTCGCCGCCCAGACCGATGATCGTCGCGAAGAAGCCGAACTTCTGCACGCCGGTGATGCGGGTGTCGAAGACTTGCCCCACGCGGCCCGAGAGCCAGGCGGCGACATAGCGGTCGATGGTTTCGCGCTCGGCCTCCATGGCGCGGCGCTCGGCATTGCTGATCGCTTCGCTGACGCGGCCGAGATCGTCGCGGTCGCGATCGGAAAGGCCCGAAGTCGCGGGGATATCGCCCTCCGGCTTCGGCTGCTCCAGCCCATAGGCATCGACGAGCGCCCGGTGCACGAGAAGGTCGGCATAGCGGCGGATCGGCGAGGTGAAGTGGGCGTAGGAACCGAGCGCAAGGCCGAAGTGGCCCTCGTTGCGCGGCCCGTAATAGGCCTGGGTCTGGCTGCGCAGCACCGCTTCCATGATGAGCGCCTTCTCGCTCTCGTCGGCGATGTCCTTGAGCATGCGGTTGAACAGGCCCGGCGTGATGACCTGCCCCAGTGCCAGCTTGCGCCCGAAGGTGGCGAGATAGTCCTTGAGCGCGGTCAGTTTCTCGCGGCTCGGGGTCTCGTGGACGCGGTAGACCACCGGCGCGACTTTGGCTTCGAGAGCCTTGGCCGCTGCGACGTTGGCGGCGATCATGAAGTCCTCGACCACGCGGTGCGCATCGAGCCGTTCGCGAATGGCGATCTCGGTGATGCGGCCCTGCTCGTCGAGCTTTACCCGGCGTTCCGGCAGTTCCAGTTCCAGCGGATCACGCGCGGCGCGGGCGGCGGCCAGCAGCTTCCAGCAGGCCCAGAGGTCCTGGAGATGCTGCGGTGCCCGGTCCTCGTCGATGCGGGCCTGCGCTTCTTCGTAGGCGATGACTTCGTCGATCCGGACGAGGGCGCGGGTAAAGCGCCATTCGGTGACTTTGCCCTGCCCGTCGACCTTCATGTGACAGGCCATCGCCGCGCGGTCCTCGCCGGAACGCAGCGAGCAGACGTCGGCGCTGAGCACTTCGGGCAGCATCGGCACGACGCGGTCGGGGAAGTAGACCGAGTTGCCGCGCTTGCGGGCCTCGCGGTCGATATGGCCGCCGGGCCGGACGTAGAACGAAACGTCGGCAATCGCGACGAGGGCGTCGAAACCGCCCTCCTCGTTGGGCTTGGCCCAGATGGCGTCGTCATGGTCGCGCGCGTCGGAAGGGTCTATCGCGACGATCGGAAGATGGCGCAGGTCCTCGCGCTTCTCGTGGCTGAGCGGCATCTTCGCCGAAGCCTCGGCCTCGGCGATGGTCTCGCCGTCGAAGTGGTTGGGAATGCCGTGCTTGTGGATCGCGATCAGGCTGAAGGCCTTGGGCGCCAGCGGCTCGCCGAGCACTTCGGTGACTTTGACCGAGGGGCGCGCGGAGCGGCCGATCGGCTCGGCGAGCACCAGTTCGCCCTTCTCGGCGCCGCCAAGGTCGGAAATCGGCGAGGAATTGCGGATGCGCTTGTCCACCGGCGCCAGCCAGGGCTTGCCCGCTCCGTCGATCTCGACGACGCCGAGCATCTGTTCCGAGCGCAGCATCAGCTTCTTCATCGGATAGGCGCGCCATCCGGTGGCGGTTTCCTCGGTACGCGCCAGCACTCGGTCGCCCTTGCGCAGCGCCGAGCGACCCTTCTCGATCAGACGGATGCGCGGCGGCGGAGTGGCGTCGTCCGGTGTCCAGGTGTCGGGGATGGCGACCGGCTCGCCCTCGTCCACTTCGACCACGCGCAGCACGGTGACCTTGGGTAGGCCGCCCATGCGGTGGAAGGCGGTGCGCTTGCCGTCGATCAGGCCTTCCTCGGCCATGTCCTTGA
Source organism: Novosphingobium sp. (assembly GCA_017745295.1). GTDB lineage: Bacteria > Pseudomonadota > Alphaproteobacteria > Sphingomonadales > Sphingomonadaceae > Novosphingobium. Next base: position 295,970 of record JAGHZR010000004.1, on the reverse strand, counting down.
GCAGCGCTTTCAGCTGGATCTTCTCATGCCCCTTCAGGGCGAATTCGCGCGCGATCTCGCGCTTGCCGATGGGGTCGGCCGAGTTCTGGATGAGGTCGAGGATCTGCTTGCGCGACGGCAGGCCAGGTGCGGGCCGGTTCTTGGGAGGCATGGTTCCCGCCATGCGCCGGAATGGCCGTCAATGCAATGGTGCCGCGAGAGGCGGCACCACTCCCGGTCGACGTCAGGGCTGTTTTGCCGCTGCTTCACCGGCAATCGATACCGACTGCGCGGTGGTTGGCGCGGGTGCATGCTTATCCCCGGCATTGGCCTTGAGGAAGAGTTGCCAGGACGACACCGCCAGCACGCAGGCCAGCAGAGGCTGGAGAATGCGGTCGGAAGCGTGCGACGACAGATAGCTGCCGATCACCACCCCCGGAATCGAGCCGATCAGCAAGACGGCCAGAAGCGCGAAGTCGACATCGCCGATGATCCAGTGGCCGAACCCGGCGATCAGGGCCAGCGGCACGGCATGGGCGATGTCGGAGCCGACAACACGGGCGACGGGGAGCTTGGGATAGAGCACCAGCAGCACGGTCATGCCGATGGCCCCTGCCCCCACCGAGGAGATCGAGACCGCAACGCCGATTGCCGCGCCCAGTAGCACGGTTCCGGCCAGCACCCGCGAACGCGGGCGGGCCGGATCGATGTCATGCGCAAGCCTCAGCAGCCACTTGCGGCAGATCACCGCGACAGCCGTGATGCCCAGCAACGCGGCGAGCGACGTCATGATGAGGTGCTCGGTGGAATTGCCGATCTTGCCGAACCACGACAGAAACCCCAGCGTCAGGACCGCCGCCGGAATGCTGCCGCAAGCCATCCGGCGCACGATCCGCCAGTCCACCGTCTCGCGCTTGCCGTGAACCGCCGAACCGGCGATCTTGGTCATCGCAGCGAACAGCAGGTCGGTTCCGACCGCTGTCTGCGGACTGACGCCGAAAAGCAGCACCAGCAGCGGCGTCATCAGCGAACCGCCGCCCACGCCGGTAAGCCCCACGAGCACGCCGACGAGCATGCCCGCAATCACGTGCAGGAAATCGAAATGCTGCGTCAGTGCCATGATTGCCCACCATTACTCGAAATCGCGCTTCTCCTATCGCGCCGGGGCCTGTCACGACGGGCGCCGGTCCGACAACAAACATTTACTTGGCCCCGTGCCAGCAAGTCTCGCGCAGGGCAGGCCTTCGACCGGTAGAACTCGATCATCTGCGGGATTAGGGCAACTGGGCAAGCGGAGTAAACCCTCCGCCCGGTACGGCAGCGGCGATGGGGGAAACGCTGCCGTCCGCAGCGATCGAGCGGACGCCGAGAATCCAGTCGTCTCCGCGCAGACCGTCGAGCTTGACGCTCGTCTCGGTGGTGCGCGCGATCATCGGCTGCGCTTCCCATTCGGGGGCATCGGTGCGGCGGCGCCAGACCGAATAGGCCGCCGCCCCTGCGACGGCCTTCCAGGTCACGTCGGTCCAGGTCTTCACCGCAGCATCGGCCGTGGCGGTCGGCGGCATCGGTGCGGCAGCGAGAGCGGCCAGCGCGGCGATGTTGAGGCGCGTCACCTTGGCAAGGTAGGGGAAGTCCATCTCGTCGATGGTGTCGCCGTACCTGATTCCGTTTTCTGTGCGCAAGTCCTGGTGCTGGTGCTCGTAGTCCTCGATCGCGACCGAGAAGCGCACGGCGGGGTTGCCTTGTTCGAGGAACGGCAGCTGGTCGCCGCCGCGCCCCATGCGATCGGCGCGCCAGACCTGCCGGACCGCGAGGTCGCCCTGCACGCCGTCGGCGAGTTCGGCGATGAAGCGCGAGATGTTGCGCCCAGGACTGTCGTTCTCGCCGCCGAAACGGCGGGCATCGGCGCGGGTCTTGTCGGTGGCGTCGGCGCGCGGGCCTTCCGAGAAGAGGCGGACATTCTTGTCATCGACGAGGCCGTCGGAACCGTGGGTGCCGCCGACGATGTCGTTGTTGAGCACGGCCTTCACCGTCCAGCCCTGTTGCTTCGCGTAGTCGGCGAGGAGCTTGCCACCGTAGAGGCCCTGCTCCTCGCCGGAAAGCGCGGCATAGACGATGGTCGTGGCGAACTTCCGCTTGGACAGGACACGAGCCGCTTCGAGGACCAGCGCGGTGCCCGAACCGTCGTCATTGGCGCCCGGAGCGTCGCTCTTCACGTCCATGACGTCGGTGACGCGGCTGTCGATATGGGCTTCCACGATCACGACTTCGTTGGGCCGTTCGGTGCCGCGCTGGATGGCGACGACATCGACCATCTTCACCGGCACCGGGATGCGCGTGCCGCTGACCATGGCCTCGGGCATGACCACTTCGAGGCAGTTTCCGCAGGCCTTGGCGGTCTTACGGAATTCGTCGGCAGCCCAGCGACGGGCCGCACCGATCCCGCGCTTGGGATCCGTGTCGGAAGAGAGCGTGTGGCGAGTGCCGAACGAGACCAGCTTGGCCACATCCGCGCGCATGCGGGCTTCGGACACCTCGTCGGGAACTGGCTTTTGAGGCGAGTCAGCCGCATCGGCCGGAAGACTGGAGAGGATCGTAGCGGAAAGCGCAGTCGCGACCAGAAGCTTGTTCATAGAGGCGCTTGTCACGCCGGAGTGCCCGCTTGGCAAGGCCTCAGAAGCGGACGGGCGCCTCTCCGTAGCGGTTCGAACCCGGATTGGATGGCCAGACGCCGAAGATGATGACGATCAGAATCGCCGCGTAACCGAGCAGGCTGGCGGTCACCATTCTGGATTGCATGGCGAAAGCCGTCTCAAGATTGTCCGCCGAGACACGCTGCATGGTCGAGACGATCTCGTCCATTCTGGACCAGACGATCGCCTTGGAGGTGAGCGACAGCAGGAATGTCAGCAGCGAAATCCAGCCGGGCTTGCCGGAATCGTGCAGCCGCCGCGCGAAGGAGGCCAGCAGCAGCAGCCCTGCCGTGAGCGACACGATGGTCGAGAGCGTCATCGACGTGCGCATGTACCCGGCCATCTGTGCCATGACGCGGGCGTTCATGTCTCCTCCGGAGACGCCCTGCTGTGCGGCCACGAAGGCGCCTTTCATGATCCTGCCCATCATCGGCATGACGATCGCCATGCCCACGGCGTACTGGATCACGATGAGGAAGAGGACGTAGAACCAGAAAGTCTGCCGCGCATCGCGGCCCTTGAAGTTCAGCAGGTTCGTCAGATTGTACTTGATCGATCCCAGCACGCCCTCTTCCTCCTTTCAGATCAGTAGGATCTCGCGACGTAGATACGTTCCACTGCCGCATCGCCGGTGAACACACAGTTACCGGAGACCGGCTGTGCGGTGAGCGGTGTGTTGCGGATGGTCAGCTTGAGCGCCTTCAGCTTCTGGACGACGGCTTCGAGCGCCGCTCCGGTCGGGCGCGACCATTCGACTTCGACCCAGCCCGGATAGCGCTTGTCGTCCGCGAAGGCGGCAGCCAGTTCGTCGAAACTGCCGGCGCGGGAGATGTTCGCCTCCAGCTTGCCCTTGGCTTCGGCGAAGAGCGAGGTCTGGATGTCCTCGATCTCGGTCACGGCGCGCGCGACGAAGTCTTCCTTGGCCAGAGCCACGAAGTTGGCCTTGGCCGCTTCGTTCCAGAGCTTGTCGCGGCGCAGCATCGAGACCTGCCCGCCCGCAGCATCGCGGCCGCCGATTTCGAGGATTAGCGGAACGCCCTTCTTGACCCAGGCCCAGCGCTTCTGCGTGGCCTTGCCCGGACGCTTGTCGAGCAGGACACGCAGCGGTTCGTTCAGCGCGAACTGGGTGACGAGTGCCTTGCGCAGTTCCTCACAGTAGGCGAGCAGCGCTTCGTCCTCGTCGTTTTCGCGCAGCATCGGCAGGATCACGATCTGGTGCGGCGCGATCATCGGCGGCACGCGCAGACCATCGTCATCGCCGTGGGTCATGATGACGCCGCCGACCATGCGGGTCGAGGTGCCCCAGCTGGTCGTATGGGCGTATTGCTGGGTGCCTTCCTTGTCCTGGTACTGGATGCCCGCCGCTTCGGCGAAGCCGGTGCCGAGGTAGTGCGAGGTGCCCGCCTGGAGCGCCTTGCCGTCCTGCATCATCGCTTCGATCGAATAGGTCGCGACGGCGCCGGGGAAGCGTTCGTTCTCGGGCTTTTCACCGGCGATCACCGGCATGGCCAGCTCGGTCTCGGCAAAGTCGCGGTACATTTCGAGCGCGCGCAGCGTCTCGGTCATGGCATCGGCGCGGTCGGCATGGGCGGTGTGGCCCTCCTGCCAGAGGAACTCGCTGGTGCGCAGGAACATGCGGGTGCGCATTTCCCAGCGCACGACATTGGCCCACTGGTTGACCATGAGCGGCAGGTCGCGCCACGACTGCACCCAGCGCGCCATGGCGGCGCCGATCACCGTTTCCGAAGTCGGACGGACGATCAGCGGCTCTTCCAGCTTCGCTTCGGGATCTGGGACGAGACCGCCCTTGCCATCGCCGACGAGGCGGTGGTGGGTGACGACCGCCATTTCCTTGGCGAAGCCTTCGACGTGCTCGGCTTCCTTGGCGAAGTAGGACAGCGGAATGAACAGCGGGAAGTAGCAGTTGGTGACGCCGGCGGCCTTGATGCGGTCATCCATCAGGCGCTGGATGCGTTCCCAGATGCCGTAGCCCCACGGCTTGATGACCATGCATCCGCGGACACCCGATTCTTCGGCCATTTCGGCTTCGGAAATGACTTCCTGATACCACTGGGCGAAGTCGTCCTCGCGCTTGGTGGAGAGGGCGTGACGAATGGCGGGCACGGGTGCTTCTTCCTGAACTGAGCGATGCGACGGACCATCCGTTGCATTCCGGGCAAGTCGCGGCGTGTTTTACGCGCCGCGAAAGCACCTCGCGCAGACCCTTATTTGCCCAGCGCGTCAAGCCTCTTCTGGATTTCCGCCATCTGATCGCGCAGCGCGGCAAGATCTCCGGCGTTCTCGGCGGCTGGAGGCGCCTTGGTTTCTGGCTTTTCGGCACCGGGCATGAAGGCAGAGGCGGCGGCCTTGAACATCGCCATGTTCTGTTCGGCCAGCTTCGCCAGCGGATTGTTGCCCAGACTGTCCTCGAATGCCTTGTGCAGTTTCGTCTGGTTGGCCCGGAAGTTGTCCATCGAGGCTTCAAGATAATGCGGCACCAGCGACTGCATCGAATTGCCGTACATGCTGATGAGTTCGCGCAGGAAGTTCACCGGGAGCATCTGCTCTCCGTTCGATTCTTCCTCCATGATGATCTGCGTGAGGATCGTGTGCGTGATATCGGTGCCGGTCTTGGCATCGAGCACTTTGTAATCGACCCCTTCGCGGGTCATCTTCGCGAGATGATCGAGCGTGATGTAGCTCGACGAACGTGTATTGTAGAGGCGACGGTTAGCGTATTTTTTTATGATTACCGTGTTGTCGTCCTGCGACGCCGTTTCAGCCATTGCCAATCCCCAATCTGCCTAATTTCCGGCCTGTATCACACAAGTTACCACCCTGGGTTGTCGCAACGCAACACAAATTGCTGCGCAGCAAAACTCTGGAGGATTACCCCTCGCGGCCGAACCGTCGCCCCAGCAGGGTAAGCAGTTCGTACTGGGAAAGCCCGGAAGTGGCAGCAGCCTCCGGAAGAGCATAGTCCGCCGCGATCCAGTCGCCCTCGCCCACGTCCGGCGCATGGGTCAGGTTGACGACCGTGAGGTCCATGCTCACGCGGCCGAGCACCGGCAGTTCGTGTCCCTTGGCGCGGAACAGGCCCTTGCCGGACCAACACCGCAAGTAACCGTCCGCATAGCCCAGCGCGATCGCGCCGACCCGCATTGCCGCGGGCGCGGTGAAGGTGGCGTTGTAGCCGATCGTCTCGCCTGCGGGGACTTCGCGGACCTGGAGGATCGCCGCTTCGGGACGGACCACCTGCTGCAAATACTCTCCCATGCCCGCGCGGGGAATACCGCCGTAGAGCGCGATGCCGGGACGGGTCAGGTCGCCGTGATAGTCGCTGCCGAGCGCGATCCCGGCGCTGTTGGCAAGGCTGGCGCGGGCATGGCGCACTTGCCTGCGCGCCGCCTGCCAGCGCGCGCATTGCACGGCGTTGAGGTCGGTCTCTTCCTCGGCTGAGGCCAGGTGCGAGATCAACACGTCGATATCGAGCGCGGCGATCGCCGCGTCGCCCAGTTCCTCCAGGCGGACGCCGAGCCGGTTCATGCCGGTATCGACCATCAGGTGGCAGCGCCCGCCCCCCGCATCGGTCCAGCGCCGGGCTTGCGAAAGCGAATTGATCACCGGCGTCACCCCGGTCTCGCGCGCGAACGCGGCATCCTGCGCGGTCAGCGGGCCGTGCAGCACCGAAAGCGCAGCCGGGCTGACGCAATCGAGCAGGTCCTGCGCCTCGCCCCAATGCGCGACGAAGAACTCATGACATCCGGCGGCGTGGAGCACCGGAACCACTTCCCGCGCGCCGAGGCCGTAGCCGTTGGCCTTCACCGCAGCCCCGGCGCGGGCGCTTCCCGACAGGCGGTCGAGCGCCAGCCAGTTGGAGCGCAGGGCGTCGCGGTCGAAAGCGAGGCGGAGGGCGGAAGCAGGAAATTCAGGAAACATCTTCACCATAATCGCGCGGGGGGCCGCCCCGCAGCCCCCAGAGCGAGACGGCAAGGGCAATCGCGACAACGCCCCAGGTATACCAAAGGCCCTGAAATGGATTGCCGCTGTTAGCGACCATGTAGCTGGAAATCAGCGGAAGGAAACCGCCAAAGTACCCGGTGCCGAGATGATAGGGAATCGACATCGAACTGTAGCGGATGCGCGGCGGGAACATCTCCGAGAGCAGCGCGGCCACCGGACCGTAAGTCGCACCGGACAAAGCCATCAGCAGCAGCAACAGCGCACCGATCGTCAATGCGTCGGCGATGGCGGGGCGCACTTTGGTGAAATCGTAGCCTGCTTCGCCAAGCCAGTGCTGCAATAGGACGCCCCGTACCTTGCGGTCGTTCCACGGGTAGTTTGCCAGCGGCAGAGCGCGTCCGCCCACCTGAAGCACCAGTTCGGGCGCCTGCGAAAGCCGATAGGAAACGCCGGCCCCGGCAAGGTCGCCCAGAAGCTTGCCGCACCGGGTCATCTGCTCGGAGCGGAATGGGTTGTAGTCGCAATCCGGACCGGCAACGAAGATCGGTGCCCGTTCAGCGGCGCGGGACAAGGCCGGATTGGCATGCTCTCCAATCGTCCAGAACACCGGGAACAGCAACGCAAGCGTCAGCGCGTAGCCCCAGACGATCGGCTTCTTGCGTCCGATCCGATCGGACAGGCTGCCGAAGAGCACGAAGAACACCATGCCCAGCGCCGCCGCGCCGCCGACGATCAGTTCCGCCGCCGTATCCTCCATGCGCATCGCTCCCTTGAGGAAGCTCAGGGCCGAGAACATCGCCGTGTACCAGATCACCGTCAGCCCCGCCGCGATGCCGAAAAGCGCGATGAAGATGCGCCTGCGATTGCCCGGATAGGTGAAGCTCTCAAGGAAGGGATTTCCGGAGACCTCCCCCTCCTCCCGCATGGCCCTGAACACCGGGCTTTCGGAGAGCTTGAGGCGCATCCACAACGATATGGCGAGCAGTGCGATGCTGAGCAGGAAGGGAACGCGCCAGCCCCAACCCTGCCACAAGGCGTCGCTCATCGCCGCCTTGCAGCCCAGCACGACGATCAGGCTGAGCACGAAACCGCCGACAACGCTCGCCTGGATGAAGCCGGTGTGAAAGCCGCGCCGTCCCGATGGCGAGTGTTCGGAAACGTAGATCGCCGCGCCGCCGTATTCCCCACCGAGCGCCAGCCCCTGAAGCACCCGCAGGAGCAGGATCACGGCCGGAGCGGCAAGGCCGATCGTACCGGCCGAAGGGACCAGGCCGACCCCCGCCGTCGCCACGCCCATCAGGGTCACGGTCACGAGGAAAGTGTACTTGCGGCCGAGTCGGTCCCCCAGATAGCCGAACAGCACCGCGCCGAGCGGGCGGAAGCCGAAGCCTACTGCGAAGCCCGCCCAGACCAGCAGCGTCTCCAGCGTGGCATTGCCGGAGGGGAAGAAGGTCTTGCCGATGATCCCGGCCAGCGTTCCGTAGATGAAGAAGTCGTACCACTCGAACACCGTGCCCATCGAGGACGCGGCGATCACCAGTCTTATGTCGGATGCGTTCGGCCCTGCCGGATTCTCCGGAGCTTCCCCTGCCATTCCCAGTTCCCCCTCCGCCCCCGGTTTCGAGGTCCGTCGGCGGGAAATCTAGCTTCGGTCTGAGCCGCTGGAAAGCGCCCGTTTGACGGCATGCCAAGGGAGCAGGACCGCGCCGTGCCGGGCGGGATAGTCGCGCGCGCTGGCGATCGTTTCGAGACCGGGCCAATCGGGAAGCGCACCCTCGCCCGAAAGCCAGAGCGCGATCGCCTCGCCCGCCTCCTGCAACACCTGCGGGCTGCGTCCTGAAGCAGCATCGGCGAAGATCGCGGCGGCGGCCTGACCGATGGCACAGGCCTGACTGCGGATGCCGATGCGCTCTACGGTGCCGTCTTCGGCGAGCGCCAAGCCAACGGCAATCGTCGAGCCACAGCTCTGCGAGCGTGCCTCACCCTTGAGCGGCAGCGCCTCGTCCCAGGGATAGGCCGCAAGCTGGATCGTCAGGCCGAGGACATCGGGGGTGTAGAGCACGGCGGCAGACATCAGCCCGCGTCCGCCGCTTCGGCTTCGCGCGCTTCGCGGCGACGCTCGGAAATCATCTTCACCAGCGCCTCGCTGCTGGCGTTGACGAATGGATAAGTCCGCGCCTCCTTCATCCATTCGGGTCGCCCGCCCGGTCCCCATACGGTGTCGTAGCCGAGCACCAGGACCGAGAAGCCGAGGATCACGATGATGACGCCCTTCACCGCACCGAAGCCGAATCCCAGCACGCGGTCTATCGGCCCGAGCACCGAGGCGCGGCTCTGCTTTCCGGCCCACTTGGCGACGAGCTTCACGACGATGAACGGCACCAGCAGCAGCAGCGCGAAGGCGAGCACCGGCGTCGCCGTGCCCGAGCCGCTGTAAGGCTCAAGCCAGGCGGACAGCGGGGTATGCAGCGTCCGGATCGCGAACACCGCGAAGATCCACGCGCCCAGCGCGAGGATCTCCTGCACGAAACCTCTCAGAAATCCGGTGGCGGCACCCACGCCGACGAACACCAGAACAGCAATATCGAAACCGGTCATAGGGCCCCGAACCAGAGCATTTTCTAATCAGGTGGAACACCTGATGACTCGGAAAATGCGACAAACCAAAACCTAGAGCGGCCGAGCCGACGCAGTCGGAACGGATGCTCTAGGCATCCGTCAGGATACGGTCAACGAGATTGGGCAGCATCGTCAAACCCGTGAACTGGATACCCTTTGCCGTCTGTTCGGCATTGGCCCCGCCCGCCGGTCCGATCGCGCGCCCGAACCCGAGTTTGGCCGATTCGCGCTGACGGATCGATGAATGCGAAACCGGGCGGATTTCGCCCGCCAGCGAGACTTCGCCGAACCACACCGCGTTCTTGGGCAGAGGCTTGTCGCCGAGCGCCGAGATCAGCGCCGCTGCCACCGCGAGGTCGGCGGCAGGGTCGGCAAGGCGATAGCCGCCGGCCACGTTCAGATAGACTTCGGCGCTGGAGAAATTGAGCCCGCAGCGCGCCTCCAGCACCGCCAGCAGCATGGCCATGCGGCCCGAATCCCAACCGACCACGGCGCGGCGCGGCGTCGCCCCGCTCTGGAGCCGGACGATCAGCGCCTGAATTTCCACGAGCACCGGGCGCGTGCCTTCCATGGCAGCGAAGACCGCGCTGCCCGCCATTTCCTCGTCGCGGCCCGAGAGGAACAGCATCGAGGGATTGCCGACTTCCGCCAGCCCAGCCCCTTCCATCGCGAAGACGCCGATCTCGTCCACGGGGCCGAAGCGGTTCTTCAGGCTGCGCAGGATGCGGTACTGGTGGCTGCGTTCGCCTTCGAAGGCCATGACGACGTCCACCATGTGCTCCAGCACGCGCGGCCCCGCGATCGTGCCGTCCTTGGTTACATGGCCGACCAGCACCAGGGTGACGTCGTTCTCCTTGGCATAGCGAATCAGTTCGAAAGCACAGCCGCGCACCTGGCTGACGGTGCCGGGCGCGCCCTCGATGGTATCCGAATGCATGGTCTGGATCGAATCGATCACCAGCAAGGTCGGCGCTTCCATCATGCCGAGCGTGGTCAGGATATCGCGCACCGACGTTGCCGAAGCGAGCTGGATCGGCGCTTTCGAAAGTCCGAGCCGCTCCGCGCGCAGACGCACCTGCCCCGCCGCTTCCTCGCCGCTGACATAGACGACGCTGCCGCCGGCCATGGCGATATGCGCCGAAGCCTGAAGCAGCAGGGTCGACTTGCCGATGCCGGGGTCGCCGCCCATCAGGATCGCCGAACCGGGCACGAGACCGCCGCCGAGCGCCCGGTCGAACTCCGCAAAACCGCTGGCGCGGCGCTTGGGCAGTTCGCCCGGCGCGTCCAGCGGCGTGAACAGGATCGGCCGCCCCCCCGAAGAGAGGTCGTGCTTGGAGGAGAACACCGTCTGCGGCGTATCTTCCGCCAGCGTGTTCCACTCCCCGCAATCGGGGCATTGACCTTGCCAGCGGGAGGAAACGCCCCCGCAGGACTGGCAGACATATCGACGCTTGGGCTTTGCCATGCCGCTTCGATTATCCGGAACGGAATGAGAACGCAATTGCCTTTCCCAAGCGATCGCGGCAACATGGCGGAATGCGGCAAAAGGAACTGCGGATCGCGCTGGTCTGCTATGGCGGCATCAGTCTGGCCGTCTACATGCACGGGGTAACCAAGGAACTCTGGAAGGCGCTTCAGGCCAGCCAGTCGTTCTGGAGCGGAGGGGAAGCGCCGAAGGGCACGGCAAGCGTCTATCGCAAGCTGCTGCAAAGGCTCGAATCGGGCAGCAACATGCGGCTGCGCATCCTGACCGACATCGTCGCGGGGGCGAGCGCGGGCGGGATCAACAGCGTGTTCCTGTCGCAGGCGATCCATTCCGGCCACTCGCTGGAGCCGCTGACCGAACTCTGGCTGGAAAACGCCGATGTCGATGTGCTGCTCGATCCCGAGGCGCGGGCGCGCAGCCAGGTCACGAAGTTCTGGGCGCGGCCGCTGGTCTCCTATCTGCTCCATCGGCCCGGCAACGCCATCAGCAGCAGCGTGGCGCCGGAAACGCGCGAGGAAGTGCGGGAGAAGCTGTCCCGCCTGATCCGCTCGCGCTGGTTCGAACCGCCGTTCAGCGGCATCGGCCTCTCGCGCCTGCTGGCCGGGGCCTTCACCGCGATGGCCGAAACGAAAGCCGGGCCGCCGCTGCTACCGCACGGCCATCCGATCAACCTTTTCGTCACCGCAACCGATTTCAAGGGCCACCTCGAAACCCTGCGTCTGCACTCGCCGGAACTGGTGCTGGAAAGCGAGCATCGCCTTAGCATCGGCTTCGAGGCGCGGGCGGGATCCCCTGCCCTTGCGGCGATGCCGGAACTCCTGCTCGCGGCGCGCTCGACAGCGAGCTTTCCCGGCGCGTTTCCGCCGCTCCAGATCGCGGAGATCGACGGGCTGATCGCCGAACTCGGTGTAGACTGGCCGGGACGCGAGGCGTTCTTCCGCCGCGTCATGCCCGAGCACAGCCAGCGCGGCGATCTGGAAAACGTCGCGCTCATCGACGGCTCCGTGCTCAACAACGCGCCTTTTTCGGATGCCATGGGCGTGCTGCGCGACCGTCCGGCGACCCGCGAGGTGGACCGCCGCTTCGTCTATATCGACCCCACGCCCGACCGGATCGGCGCATCGCTGCGGCAAGAGCGCAAGGCGCCGGGGTTCTTCTCGACGATCTTCGGTTCGCTGTCGTCGATCCCGCGTGAGCAACCCATCCGCGACAATCTGGAAGCGCTCGAACGCGATTCGCAGGAGATGGCGACCTTGCGCGCCATCGTCCTGGCCATGCGGCCCGAGATCGAGGAGACGGTGGACCGCCTGTTCGGCAATACCTTCTTCCTCGACAGGCCCACGCCGAAGCGGCTTGCCGCCTGGCGCAACAAGGCGCAGCGGGCCGCTCTGGAGCAGGCCGGTTTCGCCTATCACGGCTATGTGCAGGTGAAGTTCTCCGGCATCATCGCCAAGCTGGCGCGGCTGATCCAGGATGCCGCGCCCGAACTGGGGCTTTCCTCCAGCGCGCCGATCGCGCTGCGACTCCACGAGCATTTCGCCGGAATGGGGCTGGACCGCATCCAGGGCCTGAAAGGCGACGGTTCGCCGGGCATAATCGACTTCTTCCGCCGTCACGACCTCGCTTTCCGCATCCGCCGCCTGCGACTTCTGGCCCGGCGGGTCACGCAAGAATGGCAACAGGAAGCGGACGTCAGCGAAGCCCAGCGGGACAAGGCGCGCGAGGCGATCTACGCAGCGCTGGTGCTCTATCTCGACCGCGAGCCGGTCGCTGCGATGGGCGAGGATTTCCCGGCGCTGGCAGCGGGCGTGTTCACCGATCCCGGCACGGTGATCGATCATGTCGAAGCTGTCCGCAGCCTTTCCGAAATCGACGGGCAAGTGGACGTGATGCTGGCGGAGGCGCTCTCGGAAATGCCGCAGGTCCTGCGCCGACGGGTGCTGCTCGCCTATCTCGGGTTCCCGTTCTACGACACCGTCACCCTGCCTCTGCTGCGCGGCGAGGGACTGACCGAATTCGACCCGATCCGGGTCGATCGGATATCGCCGGAAGACTGCCACATGATCCGCAAGGGCCCGGTGCTGCGCGGCACCGAGTTCTTCAATTTCGGCGCCTTCTTCAGCCGTGCCTATCGCGAGAACGACTATCTCTGGGGCCGCCTCCACGGCGCGGAGCGGATGATCGACCTGATCTCCTCCACGGCGGAAGGCGAGCACGCCCTGCTCGAAGGCGAACTCTGGGCCTTCAAGCGCGAGGCGTTCCTGGCGGTACTGGACGAGGAACAGGATCGCCTGACCGCCGATCCCGCACTGGTGCAGAGCGTGCGGAACGAAGTGCTGCGCGGCGGTTGATGAAGCGCGAAAACAGCGGGTTAGGGAGAAAGCCCCAACCCATCGTCATTGCGAGCGAAGCGAAGCAATCCAGAGCGGCTCTGCGCGTCTCTGGATTGCTTCGCTTCGCTCGCAATGACGAGAAGGCTTATGGTTAGCGGCATTGAAGGACGTCCCGGACCAATCCCGGAACGCCCTTCAAAGAACGGAAGCTTATTCCGTCAGATCGCTCCAGGCTTCCTTGATCCGGTCGAAGAAGCCCTTCGACTGCGGGCATTCGTCCCCCGTCTCGGTGGCCTGAAGCTCGCGGATCAGTTCCTTCTGGCGCGCGGAAAGCTTGGTCGGCGTTTCCACGCTGATCTCGATGACGAGATCGCCGCGGCCCCGGCCCTGAAGCACCGGCATGCCGGCGCCGCGCTTGCGCAGCTGCTTGCCGGACTGGATGCCCGCCGGAATGTCGATCGAGAGGTTCTCGCCGTCCATGCCGGGAATTTCGATCGAGCCGCCCAGCGCCGCCGTGGTGAAGGTGATCGGAACGCGCGTGATCAGCGTCGTGCCGTCGCGTTCGAACACCTTGTGGCGCTTGACGTGCAGGAAGATATAGAGGTCGCCCGGAGGCGCGCCGAACGGCCCGGCCTCGCCCTTGCCGGAAAGGCGGATGCGCGTACCCGAATCCACGCCCGGCGGGATTTCCACCTGCAAGGCCTGGGGTTTGTCGACCCGGCCCTCACCGCCGCAGGAGCGGCACGGCTTCTCGATCACTTCTCCCCGACCGTGGCAGGTCGGGCAGGTGCGTTCCACCACGAAGAAGCCTTGCTGAGCACGGACCTTGCCATGGCCGCCGCACATGTTGCAGCCGCGCTTGCCGGTGCCCGGCTCGGCGCCGGAACCGCTGCACGGTTCGCAGCTTTGCGAGACCTCGATGGTGATTTCAGTCTGCTTGCCGTGGAAGGCCTCGTCGAGGGTGACTTCCATGTCGTAGCGCAAATCGGCACCGCGACGGGCCTGCTGGCGGCCGCCGCCACCGAAAGCACTGCCGAAGATGGATTCGAAGATATCGCCGATATCGCCGAACTCGGCGCCGCCGGGATGACCGCCGCCACCGCCCATGCCCTGCTGGAAGGCAGCATGACCGTAGCGATCGTAGGCCGCCCGCTTCTGCGGGTCCTTGAGGCAGTCGTAAGCCTCGCTGATCTGCTTGAAGCGCGCTTCGCTGTCGCCGCAGCCCGGGTTCTTGTCCGGGTGGTAGCGCATAGCGAGGCGGCGATAGGACGATTTGATCGTCTTGTCGTCCGCAGTACGCTCTACTTCGAGCAGTTCGTAATAGTCGATTTCGGTAGCTGACACGTCTCGTTATTCCCCGCGTGCGACCTGGCCGCCACCGTCACTAAAAGTAACGATGGCGGCCACGCTTGTCATGAGGACCGATCAGCCCTTGTTTTCGTCGACTTCCGAGAACTCGGCATCGACGACGTCGTCGTCACCGCCAGCCGGAGCGGCTTCGGGCGAAGCGCCGGCAGCCTGTTCCTTCTCGTAGATGGCCTGACCCATCTTCATCGCGACTTCGGTCAGCGCCTGCGACTTGGCCGTGATCTCGGCGGGTTCGCCGCCTTCGATCGCCGTCTTGGTCGCGGCGATGGCCGCTTCGACTTCAGCCTTCAGACCGGCATCGATCTTGTCGCCATGCTCGGCGATCTGCTGCTCGGTCGCGTGGACGAGGCTGTCGGCGTTGTTCTTGGCCTCGGCAGCCTCACGACGCTTCTTGTCCTCTTCGGCGAACTTCTCGGCATCCTTGACCATCTGGTCGATGTCGGTGTCGGACAGACCGCCCGACGCCTGGATGCGGATCTGCTGTTCCTTGCCGGTGCCCTTGTCCTTGGCGGACACGTTGACGAGGCCGTTGGCATCGATGTCGAACGTGACTTCGATCTGCGGCACGCCGCGACGGGCCGCCGGAATGCCGACGAGGTCGAACTGGCCGAGCAGCTTGTTGTCCTGCGCCATCTCGCGCTCGCCCTGGAACACGCGAATCGTCACCGCCTGCTGGTTGTCCTCGGCGGTCGAGTAGACCTGGCTCTTCTTGGTCGGGATCGTCGTGTTGCGGTCGATCATCTTGGTCATGATGCCGCCCAGCGTTTCGATACCCAGCGACAGCGGGGTCACGTCGAGCAGCAGCACGTCCTTGACGTCGCCCTGAAGCACGCCGGCCTGGATCGCAGCGCCCATGGCCACGACTTCGTCCGGGTTCACGCCGGTGTGCGGTTCCTTGCCGAAGAAGTCCTTCACGACGTCACGAACCTTGGGCATGCGGGTCATGCCGCCGACCAGAACGACGTCGTCGATTTCCTTGGCCGAGATGCCCGCATCGGCGAGCGCCTTGCGGCAGGGTTCCAGCGTGCGCTGGATCAGGTCCGCAACCATCTTTTCAAGGTCGGCGCGGGTGACGGTCTCGACGAGGTGCAGCGGGGTGGTGGCGCCGCCTTCCATGCGTGCGGTGATGAAGGGCAGGTTGACCTCGGTCGTCGCGGTGGACGACAGCTCGATCTTCGCCTTTTCGGCCGCTTCCTTCAGACGCTGCAGGGCAAGCTTGTCGCTGCGCAGGTCCAGGCCTTCCTTGGCCTTGAACTTGTCGGCCAGCCATTCGACCAGCTTGGTGTCGAAGTCTTCGCCGCCCAGGAACGTGTCGCCGTTGGTCGACTTCACTTCGAACACGCCGTCGCCGATTTCGAGGATCGAAACGTCGAAGGTGCCGCCGCCAAGGTCGTAGACGGCGATGGTCTTGCCGTCCTGCTTGTCGAGGCCATAGGCCAGCGCCGCGGCAGTCGGCTCGTTAATGATGCGCAGCACTTCAAGACCGGCGATCTGGCCTGCGTCCTTGGTCGCCTGGCGCTGTGCGTCGTTGAAGTAGGCGGGCACGGTGATGACGGCCTGCGTCACGGTCTCGCCGAGGTACGATTCGGCGGTTTCCTTCATCTTCTGAAGGGTGAAGGCCGAGATCTGCGACGGGCTGTAGTCTTCGCCGCCAGCCTGAACCCAGGCGTCGCCGTTCTTGCCCTTGACGATGTGGTACGGAACCAGCTCGGTGTCCTTCTTGGTCACCGGGTCGTCGAAGCGGCGGCCGATCAGGCGCTTCACCGCGAAAATCGTATTGTCGCCGTTGGTCACGGCCTGACGCTTCGCCGGCTGCCCGATCAGACGTTCACCATCCTTGGTGAAAGCGACGATCGAGGGCGTCGTGCGAGCGCCTTCGGAATTTTCGATAACCTTGGGCTTGCCGCCGTCCATCACGGCCACGCAGCTGTTGGTGGTGCCAAGGTCGATACCAATTACTTTTGCCATTATCCCCATTCCTCACGTCAGTGGATGACACCATGCGGATCGCCTCCCTCCACAAGGCAAGGCGGCTTGCACAGCTCGATGACGTTCAAAGTCGTCGGAGCGGCATATAGGTGCGGTTTCGCTTGGAACAAGTCTGTCGCAATGGCATTACGCGGTGGAAATTTTCAGCGCCGCGAACTCCTTGGTATCGCCCGCCCGTCCGAGAGGATCGATCTGCCGTGAAGCCTGCCCGTTTTCCCGCCTCCCTGCCCATGCTCGCCGCCACCGGCGCCGCCGCCCTGCTCGTGTCCCTGAGCGGCTGCAAGCAGGCGGAAAACCCGGCACCGCAGGAAAGCGCGGCGGCCGATGCCGTGCCGACCGCAAAGCCGGGCATCAGTGCGAGCGACGGCCATCTGTTCCTGCCGATCGTGGCCGGTCGCCCCGGCGCGGTCTACTTCACGGTGCGCAACGACGGCGCCGCGCCGGTCAAGCTGGTGGGCGTGCACGTCAGCGGCACGGGCAGCGCGCAGATGCACAAGACCGACGGCGGCAGCATGGCCGCTGTCGATTCGCTGGAGATCGCGCCGGGCGCCGACATCGAATTCAAGCAGGGCGGCATGCATGTCATGGTCTTCGACATCGACGATACCGTGAAGGCCAGCGGCACGGCGGAACTGACCCTGACCTTCTCTGACGGCGACAAGCTCTCGATGCCGCTGCGCGTGGAAAGCATGGGCGGCAACGGCATGGGCGACATGCCGGGGATGGATCACTGACGACCGCCTGCCCTCCAGGCGCGGAAAGAGCGCTGACATTGGGTGAAATCGCGCTGGTTCGGGCGGTCTTCGGCAATGCCGTCGATCCCGCGCCGGTGCGCATCCGGCGGCGCAAGTGGTTTCCGCTCCAGCCTGCCCATGTCGTGATGGCGCCTTGCGGACATCTGCACTTCCACAAGGCTTCCGAACTTTACTGCGACGACTTTTCTTCGGCCCAGATCGGTCTGCAAGGGTTGTTCATCCACGAAATGACGCATGTCTGGCAGAGCCAGTGCAAAGGGCGCTGGTATCTGCCGCTGATGCGTCATCCGTTCTGTCGCTATGATTACACGATGAGGCCGGGCTGGACGCTCAGTCGCTACGGCATCGAACAGCAGGCGGAAATCGTCCGCCATGCCTTCATGCTCGACCGGGGCTGGCAAGTGCCCGGCGCGCCGCCGCTCACCAGCTATCGCGGCGTGCTGCCGTTTGGGCCGTTATCGTTTGCCTGAACACACAAAAAGGGCGCGGAATTGACCGCGCCCTTTTTGCAGGATTGGCTGGTCGCGATCAGCAGTCGCGATCCCAATAGCGATCGCCGCGACGGTCGTAGCGATAGCAGCCCTTGTGCTTTTCCTTGGTCGATCCGGCCACGGCACCTGCGGCAGCACCGACGGCAGCACCGGCACCGACATCGCCCGCAAGCGCGCCGACGCCCGCGCCGAGTGCACCACCGGCAAGAGCGCCCTCACCGGCATAGTTGCTCGCGCAGCCGGCCACACCAAGGGCTCCGGCGGCGAGGATGGGAAGAATGAGCATTCGCATGGGTTCTCTCCGCTGAAATATCAGGTTTCCACCTGATCAACGGTCCCGATGCGGGAGGGTTCCAGAAGGACCCGCAGACTATCGCCGCCGCGCGCCCACTCGTCCCGCAAGGCCTTGACGGGCCTTGAAGTTCGCAGCGTACGCGCGGCGGGAAGGTAGATCAGTCCGGCTTCTTTGCCACGGCCACCATGGCCGGACGGAGCAGGCGGTCCTTGATCATGTAACCGGCCTGAAGCTCCTGCACGACCGTACCGGCTTCGGCATCGGCCGAGGGAACCTCGATCATCGCCTGATGCTGGTTGGGGTCGAGCGGCAGGCCCATGGCCGCTATGCGGGTGATGCCGTGGTTGGTGAAGACCTTGTCGATCTCGCGGCCGGTGGCCTCGATGCCCGCGACGATGCCCTTGAGCTTCTCGTCCTCGCGCAGATCCGCCGGGATCGCCGAAAGCGCGCGGGTCAGGTTGTCGGCCACGGAAAGAATGTCGCGGGCGAAGCCGGTCGCGGCATAGGCGCGGGTGTCGGCAACGTCCTTTTCGAGGCGGCGGCGCACGTTCTGCGTTTCGGCGCGGGCGTAGAGCACGTCTTGCTTGGCCGTTTCGAGTTCTTCGCGCAGCTTGGCGAGTTCCGGATTGTCGATCATATCCTCGGGCACGCCCTTCAGTTCTTCGGCAATGGCCGCGTCTTCTGTCGACTGCGTTTTCTGTTCGGTCATTATTGTAGGCTTCCAGCTATCCGATGAGCTTGCCCAGGCTCTGGGCAGTGAAGTCCACCATGGGGACGACGCGCGCATAATTCAACCGGGTCGGCCCGATTACCCCCACCACGCCAACCACCCGGCCGTCGCGATCGCGATAGGGCGAGGCGATCACCGAGGAGCCGGAAAGCGCGAAAAGCCGATTCTCCGAGCCGATGAAGATGCGCGTCGACTGCGCCTCGCGCGCAAGGTCGAGCAGTTCGGCGACCGACTGCTTGTTCTCCAGGTCGTCCAGCAGCGAGCGCACCCGTTCGAGGTCCGAAAGCGCGGTTTCGTCGAGCAGGTTGGCCTGTCCGCGCACGATCAGCACCGGGCGGGCCATCGCATCCTCGCTCCAGACCGCCAGCCCGCGTTCCACCAGATCGCGGCTCGCGGCGTCGAGCGCCGACTTGCCGGTGGCGATATCACCGCGCATCACCCGCGCCGCCTCGCCAAGCGTGCGGCCCGCAAGGTGGGCGGTGATGTAGTTGGAGGCCTCCTCCAGCGCGCCCGGCGGCAGGGAGGCGGGAAATTCGACAATGCGGTTCTCCACCGCGCCGTCCTCGCCCACCAGCACCGCGAGCGCCCGGCCCGGTCCCAGCGGCACGAGCTGGAGATGCATGAGGCGCGGCTCGCGGCGCGGCACCATGACGACGCCCGCCCCGGACGTGAGGTTGGAGAGCAGCGCACTGGTCGCCTCCAGCGCTGCCTCGATCGGGCCGGGCGAGGAAATCCGGCTCTCGATCGCGAGGCGCTCCTCCACGGTCGGCTCGGCCACCTGCATGATGCCGTCGACGAAGAGGCGCAGACCCGCCTCGGTCGGCAGCCGCCCCGCGCTCGTGTGCGGCGCGGCCAGCAGGCCGAACGATTCGAGGTCCGCCAGCACCGACCGGATCGAGGCCGAGGACAGCCTGACGCCGCCCGGCCCGGCGAGCGCCTTGGAGCCTACGGGGGTTCCAGTCGCCAGATAGCCTTCCACCACGAGGCGGAATATCTCGCGGGCGCGGTCGGAAAGTTCGGTGATCGGCGGTGTTGGCATTTGCGCTTAATTTAAGGACTGGCGCGGGCGTCTCAAGCCAAATGCGAGGGGACCGTTCGATTGCATGCATTTTCCGGTCATCAGGTGTTTCCACCTCACTCGAAAATGCTCTAGGGGCGCGCGGGTAATCGACGATCAGAACTTGAGCAAAGGACATCCCATGCGACCTTCAGGCCGTACCCCCGACGAGATGCGCGCTATCGACATCCAGACCGGCTTCACCAAGCACGCCGAAGGTTCGGTGCTGATCTCCTTCGGTGACACCCGCGTCCTCGTCACCGCCTCGGTCGAGGAAAAGGTTCCGCCGTTCCTGCGCGGCAAGGGCGAAGGCTGGGTCACGGCCGAATATTCGATGCTTCCCCGCGCCACCCACACGCGCGGCAGCCGTGAAGCCGCGAAGGGCAAGCAGTCCGGCCGCACGCAGGAAATCCAGCGCCTGATCGGCCGTTCGCTTCGCGCCGTGGTCGACATGAAGAAGCTCGGCGAGCGCCAGATCGTGCTCGACTGCGACGTGCTCCAGGCCGATGGCGGCACCCGCACCGCCTCGATCTCGGGCGCCTGGGTCGCCCTGCGTCTTGCCGTCGACAAGCTGATGGCGGACGGCAAGATCAAGGAAGATCCGATCACCGGCCGCGTCGCCGCGATCTCCTGCGGCATCTGCGAGGGCACCCCGGTGCTCGACCTCGACTATATCGAAGACAGCTCGGCCGACGCCGATGCCAACTTCGTGCTGATCGAGGGCGGCAAGATCGCCGAAGCCCAGGCCACTGCCGAAGGCGCGACTTATGACGAGGAAGGCCTGCTGCGCCTCCTGCGCCTCGCCCGCATCGGCTGCGACCGGATCTTCGCCGAACAGGCCAAGGCCGTCGGCCGCTAAGCCAAGTCCTACCCCTCATCGTCGCCCCCGCGCAGCTGGGGGCGACGAGAATGGAACCACAAGAATGACCCGCAAGCTCGGAAACACCCGCCTCGTCATCGCCACGCACAATGCGGGCAAGCTGCGGGAAATTGGCGCCCTGCTCGCACCGTTCGGCATCGACTGCGTCTCCGCAGGCGAACTCGGCCTGCCCGAACCGGAAGAGACCGGCACGACGTTCGTCGAGAACGCGCTCCTCAAGGCCCATGCCGCCGCCAAGGCCGCGCAGCTTCCCGCGCTGGCCGACGACAGCGGCATGTCGGTGACGGCGCTGGGCGGACGCCCCGGTGTCTACACCGCCGATTGGGCCGAGCGGCAGTGGTTCGAGGGCGAACCCGGCCGCGATTGGTTCATGGCCATGGGCAAAGTCGAAGGCCTACTCTGCGAACAGGGGCCGGACGTGGATCGCTCCTGCTGGTTCTCCTGCGTCCTGGCGATCGCCTGGCCGGACGGCGAGGAAGCGGTCTACGAAGGCCGCTCGAACGGCAGCTTCACCTGGCCTCCGCGCGGCAAGATGGGGTTCGGCTACGACCCCTGCTTCGTGCCGGACGGCCTCGACCAGACTTTCGCCGAGATCACGCCGGAAAAGAAGCACGAGATCAGCCACCGCGCCGACGCTTTCGCCAAGCTGGTCGCGGAGCAGTTCGCGGGTTAATCTGCCACCATGGCACGCGCACTCTACATCCACTGGCCGTTCTGCCTCGCAAAGTGCCCTTATTGCGACTTCAACAGCCATGTCCGCGAACGGGTCGAAGTGGCGCGCTGGCAGGCGGGTCTGCTGGCCGACATGCGTCATGAGCACGAAGTCGCGGGCGGGGAGAAGCTCGATTCGATCTTCTTCGGCGGCGGCACACCCTCGTTGATGCCCCCTGCCCTCGTCGCGCGATTGCTCGACGAAGCGGAGAAGCTCTGGGGCTTTTCCGAGGGAGTCGAGATCACGCTGGAGGGCAATCCATCCTCTGTCGAAGCAGGCAATTACGAGGCGCTGGCCGCAGCAGGCGTCAACCGCGTCTCGCTCGGTCTTCAAGCGCTCGATAACGAGACCTTGCGGTTCCTCGGCCGGTTGCACGATGCGCAGGAGGGCCTGAAGGCGCTGGAAGTGGCGCAGAAGCGCTTCTCCCTCGTCAGCTTCGACCTGATCTACGCCCGTCCCGGCCAGACCCTCGACAAGTGGCAGGCGGAACTGGCGCAGGCGCTGTCCTACGGCACCGGCCACCTCTCGCTCTACCAGCTGACCATCGAGCCGGGCACCAAGTTCGCGACGATGGTGCGCCAGAACCAGTTCGAGCCGCTGGACGAGGACGCCTGCGCCGACATGTTCGCGCTCACCCGCGAAATGACCGCCGCTGCAGGCCTGCCTGCCTACGAGATCAGCAACCACGCCCGCCCCGGCGAGGAAAGCCGCCACAACCTCACGTACTGGCGCTATCAGGACTATTGCGGCATCGGCCCCGGCGCCCACGGGCGGCGCGGCGGCCTGGCCACCACGCGCCATCGCAAGCCGGAGAACTGGCTCGAAGCCATCGATCTCCACACGCAGGGCATCAACGAGCACCGCGACCTCGGCCGCCGCGAGCAGGCCAGCGAGGCCATGCTCATGGGCCTGCGCCTGCGCGAAGGCGTGGATCTCGATGCGATGTCCGCGCGCTTAGGCCTTGATGCCATGGAGCTTTGCGATCCCGCCAAGGCCGCCTTCTACGAGAAGCAGGGCCTCGTCCGGCGCGAGGGCGCGCGGCTGCATGTGACCGAACAGGGCATGCCGCTGCTCGACGGGCTGCTCGGCGAAATCGTGCCGGTCGATCTGGTCAAGCCTTGAGCGGCATGACGAAAGCCGACCTGCTCGAAGCCTGGGGCAATCATCTCAGGAACGGGCGGCGGCGCAGTCCCCATACCGTGCGCGCCTATATCGCCACCGCCGCGCGTCTGGTCGACGGCCTGCAGCCCGCCGACTGGCACGCGCTCGCCAAGCTCGAAGCCGGCGACTTGCGGCTGCACCTTGCCGGGCGGCGCGAGGACGGCATCGGCAATACGTCCGCCGCGCGCGAGCTTTCGGCGCTCAAGAGCTTCCTGGCCTTTGCGCGCGAACAGGCGGGTGTGGCCCATGCCAATGCACCGCGCCTGCGCGGGCCTCGCGTGAAGAAAGGCCTGCCCCGCCCGGTGACGCCGGACGAAGCGGTCAATCTCGCCGCGACAGTGGAGGAAGATGCCCGCGAGCCATGGATCGGTGCGCGCGACCGGGCGGTCCTACTGCTGCTCTACGGTGCAGGCCTGCGTATTGCCGAGGCGCTGTCGATCACCGGCGCGGCACTGCCCTTGGGGGAGACACTGATCGTAACCGGCAAGGGCGGCAAGCCGCGCATGGTGCCGCTGCTGCCGATCGTGCGCGAGGGTGTGGCCGACTATCTGGACAAATGCCCCTGGCCGATGACGGCGGAGGCACCGATCTTCCGGGGCGCCAAGGGCGGTCCTCTGGCGCAGGGCATGGTGCAGAAAGCCGTCGCCCGCGCCCGTATCGTGCTGGGCCTGCCCGCGAGCGCGACGCCCCATGCCTTGCGCCACAGCTTCGCCACGCACTTGCTCGGCGCCGGGGCGGACTTGCGCAGCCTTCAGGAACTGCTCGGCCATGCCAGCCTCGGCTCGACGCAGATCTACACCAAAGTCGATGCGGCGACCCTGCTCGACGTCTATCGCAACGCCCATCCGCGCGAGCAGGGCTAAAGCCTTAAAGTGCGCCTTCGTCGGGAGCCAGCAGGCCCCGCCAGATCAGTGCCCCGATAGCGGCCCCGACCAGCGGTGCGACCCAGAACGCCCAGAGTTGACCCAACGCCGCCGTCTCCGCGAACAGCGCCACGCCGGTCGAGCGCGCGGGATTGACCGAGGTATTCGTCACCGGGATCGCCACGAGGTGGATCAGCGTCAGGCACAGCCCGATCGCCAGCGGCCCGAACCCGGACGGGGCGATCCTGGAGGTGGAGCCGAGGATGACGACGATGAAGCCCGCCGTCAGGATCGTCTCGATCAGCAGCGCCGAAGACAGGGCATAGCCGCCGGGCGAGAGTTCGCCGTAGCCGTTGGTCGCGAAACCGCCCGGCGTCCATCCCGCCTTGCTCGAGGCGATGGCGTAAAGCGCCGCCGCCGCGACGATGGCACCGAACACTTGCGCGATCCAATAGGGAACGAGGTCCTTCCAGTCGAGCCGTCCACCGACCGCCATGCCCAGCGAAACCGCCGGATTGAAGTGTCCGCCGGAAATGCTGCCCACTGCATAGGCCATGGTCACGACCGTCAGGCCGAAGGCCAGCGCCACGCCTGCGAAGCCGATCCCGAGGTCGGGAAAGGCCGCTGCGAGAACCGCCGCACCGCAGCCTCCCAAGACCAGCCAGAATGTGCCGAAGAATTCCGCTGCCAATCGCTTGGACATAACCCCTGCTCCCAAATGGTTGCGAGCAAAGAATACGGCATCGTATTGAGACGCGATACTCCGGGATTTGTAAAAAACTGACAAATACTACATGCAGGGGACTTCAGGAATTGTCTGCTGAAGACTTCCAGAAGATCACGCGCCAGCAATACCATAGGCCAGTCAGCACCGCGAGGACGACGGTCGCCCAGCCCACCCAGGTCTCTGCTTCGGCAAAGCGGCGACCCATCCAGCTTCCGGCCAGAATGAGCAGCGTGTTCCAGATCGCCGCCCCAGCCGCAGTATAGATCAGGAACGGCCAGTGCTTCATATGTGCAAGGCCCGCCGGGACCGACACCAGGGTCCGGAACATAGGCATGAAGCGCATGACGAAGACCACCCAGCGGCCGTGCCTGCGAAAGAACTTGCCCGCCTGCTCGACCTGCCGCCAGTCCAGGGTCAGCCAGCGTCCCCAGCGATCGATGAACGGCCGGAGCCGCTCATAGCCGAGGCGATCCGCCGCCAGGAACAGCACGTAGTTGCCAAGCGTCGATCCCACCGTTCCGGCGACCAGCACCGGCGCGAAATCCATGCGTCCATGCGCCATGGCGATCCCGGCCGCGCCCATGATGAGTTCCGAAGGGATCGGCGGCACGATGTTTTCGACCATCATCAGCAGGAGGATACCCCAGTATCCTCCTCCCTCGATCAGCCAGATGACCCACTCGTTCATGGACCTTCTTTCCTCGGGCGCGCGTTACATCGCGGCGTGGCGGACCTCGATCGCGTCCCAGATCTTCGCGCCGGTATCGGTGCCGTTGAACCGGTCGATGGCGACGATACCGGTCGGTGACGTCACGTTGATCTCGGTCAGCCATTTGCCGCCGATCACGTCGATACCCACGAAGACGAGGCCGCGCGCCTTGAGCTGCGGCGCCAGTGCCGCGCAGATTTCCTCTTCCGCCACCGTGAGTCCGGTCGCCTCGGCCGAGCCGCCGACGGCGAGGTTGGAGCGGAATTCGCCGGCGCCCGGCTTGCGGTTGATCGCGCCCGCGAACTCGCCGTCAACGAGGACGATGCGCTTGTCCCCCTCGGCCACGTCGGGGAGGAAGGGCTGGACCATGAACGGCTCGACCCAGGCGTTCTCGAACATCTCAATCAGGGCGCCGAGGTTGCTGCCGTCGGCAGGCACGCGGAACACCGCCTTGCCGCCGTTGCCGTGGAGTGGCTTGATGACGAGATCGCCGCCGAAACCGGCTTCGACATTGCGCTGCTGGAACAGGCGCACGTCCTCGATACGCCGGGCGATGAAGGTCGGCGGCATGAAGCGCGCATAGTCGAGCACGAAAACCTTTTCGGGCGCATTGCGGACCGAGACAGGGTCGTTGACCACCAGCGTCTGCCCGGCAAGTCGCTCCAGCAGGTGCGTGGCAGTGATATAGCCAAGGTCGAAGGGCGGGTCCTGCCGCATCAGCACCACGTCGATATCGGCCACAAGGTCGATCAGGCGGTACTCGCCGCGCGTGAAGTGGGCGCCTTCGACGCGCTGCACCGTCACCGGCGCCCCCCAGCAGGTCAGCCGCCCGGCTGCGCCCGAGGAGGCGTCATAGGCGAGCGTGCGCACGTCGTAATGGAACAACTCGTGCCCGCGCGCCTGCGCCGAGAGCATGAGCGCAAACGAGGAATCGCCCGCGATCTTGATCGATTCCAGCGGGTCCATCTGAACGGCGATGCGTAAGGTCATGAAAAGTCTGGTCCTCGCGGGATATGTACCGAGCGGTATCTTTCGGAATGGCGGCTTAATCAAATTCGGCGGCGGGTGCGAATGGTTTTGGGTCAGTCCTTAAACTTTGCGCGCCAGACGGAGCCTTGAGCGCCCGAGCTTCAGGCGCCCGGTTGCCAGGCGTTTACGATGCGGCGGGGCCAGCAGCCCGGTGCCAGCAGCAGGACATCGATCCTCAGGCTGTCGCCGGGCTTCTGATAGCGGTGAGCGACAGCCTCGGCGGCGGCGGCCACGCGGCGCAGGCGGTAGTGGTCGATCGCATGGTCGAGATCGGCGCGGCGCGCCCGCCATTTCACTTCGACGAAGCACAAGGTCCGCCCGCGCCGGGCGACGATATCGACTTCCCCGCGCGCCGTCTTCACCCGTGTGGCACGGATGCTCCAGCCGGTCAGCCGCAAGTACCATGCGGCGAGCGTTTCCCCCCGCCGCCCCTTGCGCTCGGCTTCGACGCGCCGCCTATTCACTTCAGTTCCATCGCCCGGGCATAGAGCATCTTGCGGTCGAGGCCGGTCGCCTTGGCAACGCTGGCCGCCGCCTGCGAGGGCTTGGCCAGCGCCAGTTCGGCGCGCAGCAGGGCATCCACGTCGACTTCGCCGATCGACTCCTCGCCCGGCGGCGCGATGAGCAGGACGATCTCGCCCTTGGGCGGATGGGCCGCGTAGTGGGCGATGAGGTCTTCCGGGGTGCCGCTGCGGCATTCCTCGAACTTCTTGGTGAGTTCGCGGGCCACCGCCACTTCGCGCCCCGGCAGGACCACCGCGATCGCTTCGAGCGAATCCCCCAGACGCGGCGCGGTCTCGTAGAAGATCAAGGTCGCGGGAACCTTGGCGAGATCGCCAAGCACCGTCTCGCGCGCCTTGGCCTTGTTGGGGAGAAACCCGGCGAACAGGAAACGGTCGTTGGGCAGGCCCGACAGCGTCATCGCCATCACCGCCGCATTGGCGCCCGGCAGACTGGTCACGGGAATGCCCCGCTCCCGCGCGATCTTCACGAGGCGATAGCCCGGATCGGAGATCAGCGGCGTCCCCGCATCGCTGACCAGTGCCACCGGCGCGCTTTCCATCAGCGCCAGCAGACGCTCGCGGTCGCCCTCGCCCGCATGGTCGTCGTAGCGGATCATCTTCTGCTTGATGCCGAGGTGATGCAGCAGCTTTCCGGTGACGCGGGTATCCTCGCAGGCGACCGCGCTGACCCCCTTGAGGATCTCCACGGCGCGAAAGGTAATGTCCCCGAGGTTGCCAATCGGGGTTGCCACTATGTAGAGGCCTGAGGTGAGAGTGTGTTCCATCGCGGGACCTCATGGCCCAAGCACTATGGGAGCGGCAAGCAATGTTCTATAATCGCCTCAACCGGCGCAACCTTCTCGCGGCGGCAGCGATGGCGGCCCTGGCGGGCTGCGCGGTCGTTCCCAAGGCGCCCGCACCGGCCCCCGCCCCTACGCCGACAGCCCCGGAAAGCGAGATTCCCACCGATACCGAGCGCCACCGCGTGGCCCTGCTGGTGCCGACCACCGGCCCTAACGCAGGTGTCGGCCAGTCGCTCGCCAATGCCGCGAACATGGCGCTGCTCGATACCGGCGCGAAGAACCTGCGCATCACCACTTACGATACCGGCACCAATCCCGGCGAGGCCGCGCGCCGCGCCATTGCCGACGGCAACAAGCTGATTCTCGGCCCGCTGCTTTCCGACGACATCGCCTCGGTGGCGGCGGTCGCCAAGCCCGCGCACGTGCCGCTGATCTCGTTCTCCAACGACGAGAAGGCGGCCGGCAAGGACGTCTTCATCATCGGCAACCTGCCCGGCCAGTCGATCGCCCGCACCATCGGCTATGCGCGCGGCAAGGGCGTGACCACGTTCGCCGCGCTCGTGCCCAAGGGCGACTATGGCGAGCGCGCAAGCAGTTCGCTGCTCGCCTCCGTGCGCCAGGCCGGTGGTTCGGTGGTCGCCATGGAATCTTACGACCGCTCCGCCGCTTCGATCGCCGCGGCGGCAAGCCGGATCAAGGCCAAGAGCGGCTACGGCGCCCTGCTGATCGCCGACAGCGGCAGCCTTTCGGCCAAGGCCGCGGTGTCCTACCGCGCGGCGGGCGGCGGCGCGGGCGTGCGCCTGCTCGGCACCGAGCTCTGGGGCGGCGAGCGCGAACTGGCGACCAGCCCGGCGCTGAACGGCGCGTGGTTCTCGACGGTTTCCGACGTGCGCTTCGCCCAGTTCGCCAAGAGCTACCGCACCCGCTTCGGCGCGGCGCCTTTCCGCATCGCGACGCTCGGCTACGATTCCGTACTGCTGACCCTGCGCGTCGCGCGCGACTGGGCACCGGGGAAGGTCTTCCCGGCCACGGCGATGCTCGATCCCGGCGGTTTCCTCGGCGTGGACGGTCCGTTCCGTTTCAATCGCACCGGCCTGATCGAGCGTGCGCTCGAAGTCCGCACAGTGGAAGGCGGCGCAGTGAAGGTCATCAGCGCGGCCCCGAGCGGCTTCGCCCAATAAATTCCTCCTCTCCCCGTTACGGGGAGGAAGAAAAAGTGAACATCTCTTTGCGGATAAGCCCAAACCCGTGCTTGATCGCGGGTCCGCGCGCCTTATAGTCCCGCCCATGTCCGATGACCTGTTCGACAAGCTCCCGTCCTCGGGCGGGGAATCCTACGATGGTTCCGCGATCGAAGTGCTGGAGGGGCTGGAGCCTGTCCGGCGCCGTCCCGGTATGTACATCGGCGGCACCGACGAGCGCGCGCTCCACCACCTCGCCGCCGAAGTGCTCGACAACGCGATGGACGAGGCCGTCGCCGGCCATGCCAACCGCATCGAGGTCACGCTCGACGAAGGCAACCGGCTGACGATCACCGACAACGGCCGCGGCATCCCGGTTGACGAGCATCCCAAGTTCCCCGGCAAGTCGGCGCTCGAAGTCATCCTTTCGACACTCCACTCGGGCGGCAAGTTCTCCGGCAAGGCCTATGCCACGTCTGGCGGTCTGCACGGCGTCGGCATTTCCGTGGTCAATGCGCTGTCCAGCCTCACGCGGGTCGAAGTGGCTCGCAACAAGGAGCTGTTCGCGCAGGAGTTTTCCCGCGGCGTCACGCTCGGCCCGCTCCAGAAGGTCGGCGCGGCACCGAACCGTCGCGGCACCGCGGTCAGCTTCACGCCCGACACCGAGATTTTCGGAGACCAGCAGTTCAAGCCCGCGCGCCTGTTCAAGCTGGTGCGCTCGAAAGCCTATCTCTTCGCGGGCGTCGAAATCCGCTGGAAATGCGCCCCCTCGCTGGCGGACGACAACGTCCCGGCCGAAGCGACCTTCCAGTTCCCCGGCGGCCTTGCCGACCACCTTGCCGAACAGATCGGCAGCCGCGAATGCGTAACCACGCAGTTCTTCTCCGGCACGCAGGACTTCCCGCGCGGCGACGACGGCTCCGAACAGGGCCGCGTCGAATGGGCGATCGCCTGGCCGCTCTATTCCGACGGTTCGTTTTCCTGGTACTGCAACACCATCCCGACGCCGGACGGCGGCACCCATGAACAGGGCCTGCGCGCGGCGCTGACCAAGGGCATCCGCGCTTTCGCCGATCTCGTGGGCCAGGCCAAGAAGGCCAAGGACATCACGCCGGACGACATGATCACTGGCAGCGAAGTCATGCTCTCGGTCTTCATCCGCGATCCGCAGTTCCAGAGCCAGACCAAGGACCGCCTGACCAGCCCCGAGGCCGCACGCCTCGTGGAAGCGGCGGTGCGCGATCATTTCGACCATTTCCTCACCGACAACCTCGAACGCGGCAAGGCCCTGCTCGGCGCGGTGATGGAGCGCATGGACGAGCGCCTGCGCCGCAAGGCGGAGCGCGAGGTCAAGCGCAAGACCGCCACCAACGCCCGCAAGCTGCGCCTCCCCGGCAAGCTGACCGACTGTTCGGGCGAAGGCGAGGGCGAAACCGAACTCTTCATCGTCGAGGGCGATTCGGCAGGCGGCTCGGCAAAGCAGGCGCGCAACCGCAAGACCCAGGCGATCCTGCCGATCCGCGGCAAGATCCTCAACGTCGCCTCGGCCACGGCAGACAAGATCCGCGCCAACCAGGAAATCGCCGACCTCGGTCTCGCGCTCGGCTGCGGCACCCGCAAGGACTGCAATCCCGACAACTTGCGCTACGACCGTATCGTCATCATGACCGACGCCGATGTCGACGGCGCGCATATCGCCACCCTGCTGATGACCTTCTTCTTCCAGGAAATGCCGGACATCGTGCGACGCGGGCATCTCTACCTCGCCCAGCCGCCGCTCTATCGCCTGACTGCGGGCTCGACCTCGGCCTATGCGCGCGACGACGCCCACCGCGCCGAGCTTGAAGCCACGGTGTTCAAGAACAAGAAGGTCGAAGTCGGCCGGTTCAAGGGCCTTGGCGAAATGAACCCCGGCCAGCTTCGCGAGACGACGATGGCGCCGGAAAGTCGTTCGCTGATCCGCATCACCCTGCCGCCGGAATACGAAGGCCGCGCAGCGGTGAAGGACCTTGTCGATCGCCTGATGGGTCGCAATCCGGAACACCGCTTCCAGTTCATCCAGAACCGCGCGGGCGAGATCGATCCGGAACTGATCGACGCCTGACGCCGAATCAATCTGGCGATCAATCCGGCGCCGCTACCACGCGGCGCCGGACGATCTCGAAAAGCAGCAGCATCGCCAGCGGCATGATCGGCACGTAAAGGTAGAGCGCCAGCGGCCGGGCCAGTGCCGGTGCGGCAAAGGCGACGAACAGCGCAGCCCGCTCTCCATTGCGAAAGCCGTTTTTCAGCCCCTCCCCCGCCAGCCAAAGCATCGGGAAGGCAAGGATCACCATGTCGTAATCGAGCACGTAAGGCGTCGCCAGCGGTGCACCCGCCAGTGTCAGCGCAGCCAGCCCCGGTGTCCACGCCTTGCGCCACGAGGCTTTCAGGACCAGTCCGGCCACCGCCAGCGTTACGGCGCCCTGCACGGCATAGCTCACCGTCATCGGTCCCCCAAGCAGACGCAGTGCGGCAAAGGGGCTCATCATCTTGCCGTAGCCGATCTGGCCATAGGCCATGGCCGTCTGCGCCCGTGCGCTCGCGCCGAGCCAGTCCGCCCAGGCGTCCGGGCCAAACGCCCCGACGGAAACGGCTGCCAAAGCAAGAGCCGTAAACGCGGCCGAGGCGATCACCCGCCACTCGCCGGTCGCCAGCAGCACCAGCGGCAGCAGCAGACCGAACTGTGGCTTTATCGTCGCCAAGCCAAACAGCACGCCTGCAAATAAAGGCCGCGTCGGCACCAGCCAGGCACCAAGGCCAAGCAGTCCGGCGACAAGGAAAGCCGTCTGGCCATGGGTGACGACGATCGGAACGGCCGGAAAGGCCGCAAACAGCAGCCAGAGCGGCTTGCCCAGCTCTGCCTTGGCGCACCAGCGGTGTATGGCCGCGAAACAGAACACCCCCGTCGTCGCCACCCACAGCCCGAGTGCCGGGAAATAGGCCAACCACCCAAGGGGCCAGCAGAACAGCAGGAACGGTGGCGGATAGTAGAAGGCGGTATAAGCGCCCTCGGCCGAATAATAAGTACGCTGGGCCAGGATATGCGCGGCGCCGTCATAGGGATTGGCATGGTCCACCAGCATGTGCCCGGTCGTCCAGAAGCTGATGAAGTCGCTGCCCAGCAGATAGCCGTTGATGTCGATGCCGCCATGCGACGTAGCCACCAGCCACACGATTGCGGCGACGTTGAGCACCGCGAACAGCCGCAAGTATCCATCGACGCGCGGCGCGTTCAGCCAGTCCATGCGTTTCAGGAAATTGGCCCCCATAAGCCCTGTCTGCAACGCTCCGGCGGCGAAGTCCATGGCATGGTCGAACCAAGCCGCTCCCTGCTTGCCTTGCTGCGCCGCAAAACATAGAGCTTAAGCGATCAATTAAGGGACAGGGCATGCAGAGTTTCGAAGGCACCAGCAGCTATGTTGCCACCGACGACCTGAAAGTCGCGGTCAATGCCGCCGTCCTGCTGCGCCGTCCGCTTTTGGTGAAGGGCGAGCCCGGCACCGGCAAGACCGTGCTGGCCGAACAAATTGCCGCCTCGCTGGACGCCCCGCTCATCACCTGGAACGTCAAATCCACCACCAAGGCACACCAGGGCCTCTATGAATATGATGCGGTGGGCCGCCTGCGCGACGGCCAGCTCGGCGATGCCCGCGTGCATGACATCAACAACTACATCCGCAAGGGCAAGCTTTGGGAGGCTTTCACCTCGCCCCGCCTGCCCGTGCTGCTGATCGACGAGATCGACAAGGCCGACATCGAGTTTCCCAACGACCTCCTCGCCGAACTCGACCGCATGGCTTTCGATGTCTACGAAACCGGCGAGCATGTCGCCGCCGCGGAACGTCCGATCGTCGTCATCACCTCGAACAACGAGAAGGACCTGCCGGACGCCTTCCTGCGCCGCTGTTTCTTCCACTACATCAAGTTCCCGGGCCGCGAGACGATGCAGGCCATCGTCGACGTCCACTTCCCCGGCATCCAGAAGACGCTCGTCACTCGCGCGATGGAGATATTCTATAAGTTGCGCGAAGTGCCCGGCCTCAAGAAGAAGCCTTCCACCAGCGAACTGCTCGACTGGCTCAAGCTGCTGCTGAGCGAGGACATGCCGCTCGACGTGCTCCAGAACCAGGACCCGACCAAGGCCATTCCGCCGCTCCACGGTGCCTTGCTCAAGAACGAGCAGGACGTCATGCTGTTCGAACGGCTCGCCTTCATGGCGCGTCGCCAAAGTTGAATGCTGGGGAACTGACTGTAATGCCCGCACCTTATTCCGGCGGCTGCACCTGCGGCGCCATTTCGCTGAGCATCTCGGGCGAGCCGATCGCCACGCGCCAGTGCTGGTGCCGCCAATGCCAGCAACTCGCAGCGGGCGGGCCGACCAACAACGCGATCTTCAAGGTCGAGGATGTATCGATCACGGGCGGTCTCGGCGCTTCGATCTGGACGGCGGCGAGCGGCAACACGCTCACCTTCCATTTCTGCCCGCAATGCGGCACGCAGATCTATGCGCAAAGCTCGGCGCGTCCGCATCTGATGACCGTGCGTCTCGGTGCGCTCGATGCCGGCCATGGATTGAAGCCCGAAGCGGTGATCTGGACCGAAGACGCTCCGGAATGGGCGATTTTCGACGCGGCCCTTGAAAGCTGGCCGCGCCAGCCTCCGCCGCCGCCCTCCGCTGCATGAAGGACCTGTCGGGGCCGGTTCCTGCCGGGCATACCCGCTTTGCGGCGGTTCGTGCCCGCCTGGAAGCAATCGAACCGCGCCCCGGCCCGGCCTCGTGGATCTATGAGTTCCTGCTGTTCGGCTTCAAGCAAGCCTGGGCCTGCCTGTTCGGTGCCCTGCTGCTCGCCCTGCTCGTCGCCACCCACTTGTTCTACCCGGCCGATGCCGTATTCGCGCGCTACGACTTCCTGACGTGTGCGGCGCTGGCGATCCAGGTCGCCATGCTGGCGTTGCGTCTGGAAACGCTGGACGAAGCCAAGGTGATCCTGGCCTTCCACCTCGTCGGCACGGTAATGGAACTGTTCAAGACCGCCCACGGCTCCTGGGAATATCCGGAAGAGAGCTTTCTACAGATCGGCGCGGTGCCGCTGTTTTCCGGGTTCATGTATGCCGCCGTCGGCAGCTACATCGCTCGCATCTGGCGCATTTTCGACTTCCGTTTTACCGGCTATCCGGCCGAATCTCTGGCGGTCGTTCTGGCCGTGGCGATCTACGTCAACTTCTTCGCGCATCACTGGCTGCCGGATATCCGCATCGCCCTCTTCACCGCGCTCGGGGTGCTGTTTCTGCGCACCCGCATCTGGTTCCGGGTCTGGCGGGAGGATCGCTGGATGCCGCTGCTGCTGGGCTGGTTTCTGGTCGCACTGTTCATCTGGTTCGCCGAGAACCTCGCGACCTTTTCGCGGGCCTGGATCTATCCCAGCCAGAAGCACGGCTGGGCCATGGTCCATTGGGGCAAGCTCGGCGCCTGGTATCTTCTGATGTATATCTCGTTCGTTCTGGTGGCGCTGCTCCATCGCCCTCGGGAACGGTTGGATCGGAACGTCACATGCTGCTGAACTTCGTGGACGAACTG
The DNA here is from genome assembly GCA_017745295.1 of Novosphingobium sp. GTDB lineage: Bacteria > Pseudomonadota > Alphaproteobacteria > Sphingomonadales > Sphingomonadaceae > Novosphingobium. The sequence goes on along the minus strand of JAGHZR010000004.1, from coordinate 262,024 downwards.
CGCGCCGCCGGGATTCCGGCCTCGCTGAAGGAGCACCTGGTGCTGCTGGAAGCGCTCGAACGCGACGTGATCGAGCGGACGCCGGAGGCTTTCTACTACCTCAGCCGCGCGACTTTCGTGAAGGACGAAGGCCTGCTCGACCGTTTCGACCAGGTGTTCCAGCGCGTCTTCAAGGGCGTGCTGAGCGACTACGGCCAGCAGCCGGTCGAGATACCCGAGGACTGGCTGCGGAAGGTCGCCGAGCGCTACTTCTCACAGGAAGAGATGGAGCAGATCAAGGCTCTCGGCTCCTGGGACGAGATCATGGAGACGCTGAAGAAGCGTCTGGAAGAGCAGGAAAAACGCCACTCGGGCGGCAACAAGTGGATCGGCACCGGCGGCACGTCGCCGTTCGGACACTCGGGTTACAATCCCGAAGGCATCCGCATCGGCGGCAAGAGCGCCCACGGCCGCGCGATCAAGGTTTGGGAGCAGCGCCAGTTTCGCGATCTCGACAACACCCGCGAACTCGGCACCCGCAACATCAAGGTCGCGCTGCGCCGCTTGCGCCGCTTCGCCCGCGAAGGCGCGGCGGAGGAACTCGATCTCGACGAGACGATCCGCGGCACCGCGAAACAGGGCTGGCTGGACATCCGCATGAGGCCCGAACGCCACAATGCCGTGAAAGTCCTGCTCTTCCTCGACGTCGGCGGCTCGATGGACCCGTATATCGCGCTGATGGAAGAGCTGTTCAGCGCCGCCAGTTCCGAATTCAAGAACATGGAGTTCTTCTACTTCCACAACTGCCTCTACGAAGGCGTCTGGAAGGACAACCGCCGCCGCTGGTCGCAGCGCACGCCGACCTGGGACCTGCTCCACAAGTTCGGACACGACTACAAGGTGATCTTCGTCGGCGACGCGGCCATGAGCCCATACGAGATCAGCCACCCCGGCGGTTCGGTGGAGCATATGAACGACGAGGCCGGCGCGGTCTGGCTCACCCGCGTGGCGCAGACTTATCCGGCCACGGTCTGGCTCAACCCCACGCCGGAGCGGCAATGGGGCTACTCGTCCTCCACCCGCATGGTCCGCGAACTGATGGGCGGGGCGATGTTCCCGCTGACGCTGGACGGTCTCGATGCCGCCATGCGCGAACTGAGCCGCAAGAAGAGCTGACGCTTGTATCGGTACGGAATTTGAGGAATCATTCCGGAGTAACCGATATCGGGAGTGCGACGATGAAGAAGGTTATGCTGATACTGGCGCTCGGCGCGATGTCGATGGCTGCCGCGCCCGCTCCGGAAGCCGGGAAGACCCCTTCCAGAGCAGCCTGCGGTCACACGATCCAGCGCGCCAATGCTGCTGCCGGTCATGCCGCGCCGCGCTCCGGCGAAGAGAAGCCCACGATCATCCGGGCGGTCGACAAGTCGGTCGCCGGTTGCCCGGTTCTGGTCGACATGAGCGGCCGGATCACAGCCCCTCCCGCCTATGCCGACGGACCGGCGACGGTCTCGCCAGCCCGTTAGCCTGGTTCAGCGGTAGAGCAGCAGGTCGGCGATTTCGGCCTTCCACGCGGCTTCGTCACGCCCGGCGATCAGATCGAGATCGCCGGGAAGCGCGGCCGCATCGTCAACCCATTCGCGCAAGGCCGGGCCGCCGTTGATGACGTCGATGGCCAGGCGCTCGAACTCATACTCGTAGGGGAAGTCGCGCCAGATCGGATAGTCGGGATAGAGCTGGCGGATCGCCTTGAACGCCAGCGCCTGAAGACGCCACGGCCGGAAGGCATGATGATCGTAGAACTTGCCCTCGGCATGGATCATCAGCCCGCTGCACAGCGTGCCCGCATGCTTGTGGAAGGTCGGTTCGAACCAGCACTCCCGCACGGCGCAGCCCTCCAGCCATTCCGGCGCAATGCGCTGCATCGCCTCCAGCACAGCCTTGGCGTCGATGTCGGGCGCGCCGAACAGCACTTCCAGCGGACGCGTGGTCCCGCGCCCTTCCGAAAGCGTTGCGCCCTCGATCATCACCGTCCCGGCATAGGCACGGGCCATGTTGAGATTGGCGGCATTGGGGCTGGGGTTGATCCAGATACGGTCCTGCGGCCATCCGAAACCGGGGCCTTTCGGCTCCCAGCCTTCCATCTCGACCACGCGGTAATCGACATCGAGTTCGAAGCGGCGAACGAACCAGTGCCCCATCTCGCCAAGGGTCAGGCCATGGCGCATCGGCATCGGCCCCGCCCCGACGAAGCTCTCCTGTCCGGGCAGCAGGATCGTGCCTTCGACCGGGCGACCGGCCGGATTCGGGCGATCGAGCACCCAGACCGACTTGCCCTGCTCCGCCGCCGCTTCGAGCAAGTAGAGCAGCGTCGTCACGAACGTATAGATGCGGCAGCCGAGGTCCTGGAGATCGAACAGGAACACGTCCGCGCTCGCCATCATCTCCGCGCTCGGGCGGCGGACTTCGCCGTAGAGGCTGTAGACCGGGATTCCGTAGATCGGATCGAGTTCGTTCTCGGTCTCGACCATGTTGTCCTGCTTGTCGCCCTTCAGCCCGTGCTGCGGGCCGAAGGCGCTCGTCACATTGACGCCCGCCGCGATCAGCGCGTCGAGCGAATGGACGAGGTCCTCGGTAACCGAGGCAGGGTGAGCGACGAGGGCGACGCGCTTGCCTTCGAGGGGCGCACGCAGTTCAGGGTCCGCCAGCAGGCGATCGATGCCGAATTTCATGCGCCGGTGGGTGCCGCAAGCGCGAGCGCGAAGCAAGCCGGATCGTGGAAGTCCGGCGCATCGCCATTGTGGGCAAACGACCAGTAGCTCTTCACCCCGCCCTCTTCCTCGATCACCGCGGTAAAGCCATAGTGCAGCTCCGATTTCGGAAGCCCCGCCGCCGGGATCGCGGCGTCGAACACGGCGATATCCGAACCCTTGCGCAAGCCGCATTCCGGCTCGCGCGGCATCGGTCGCTCGGTCATGCCTTCGCGGCGGCCGGTGAAGTCGTAGACGTTCCAGCGCTCGGAGGGCGAGAGGTTGAATTCGATATAGCCCGCGCCGCCCGGTTCCTTCAGGAACAGTTCGAAGCAGGTGGTCTGCCAGAGGTCGTTCGCGCGGCCCTTGCCCGCGAACGCCGGGACCACGAGCTTGCCCGCGCCGAGAATGCGCCAGCGCACGCGCAGCCAGTCGCGATCGTGGCCGATCACGCGGGTCTCGATGGAACGGACGAGGACGGAAGGATGTGCCGGGTGGCAGGTCAGGTCGGCCATGGCGCCTGCCTAGAGCGCGGAAGCCGCCGATGGCAATCCGGTTTCGCCTCCGGATACGACCGGAGTGCCCGGCAAGGCGACCAACCGCTTCATCTTGCGCGCCTTGCGTGCTAGGCGCGCGGCTTCCGATCCATCCGAAGGGTCTGTGGGGATTTAGTCCAGGTGGAGCCGAGAATGGTGAACTTTCGTGACCCGGAGCGCAGCGTACTTAATGTACGTGAGCACCGGAAGCGCGAAAGGTCGCCGTTCGCAGGCCCGCATGAGCTAAATCCCCACAGGCCCGAGCCAAGAAGCATTGGGCCATCATGACCTACAATTCCTCCCTGCTCCGCCTGCTCGACGAGCGCGGCTACATCCACCAGATGACGGACGCCGAGGGCCTCGACGCTCTCGCCGCCAAGCAGGTCGTGCCCGGCTATATCGGCTTCGATGCGACGGCCCCGTCGCTCCATATCGGCAGCCTGGTGCAGATCATGATGCTGCGCCGCCTCCAGCAGACCGGTCACAAGCCGATCGTGCTGATGGGCGGCGGCACCACCCGGATCGGCGACCCGACCGGCCGCGACGAGAGCCGCAAGATGCTCACGGACGAGACGATCGAGACCAATATCAAGGGCATCTTCTCGATCTTCTCGCGCCTGCTGAAGTTCGGCGACGGCCCGACCGACGCGGTCATGGTCAACAACCAGGACTGGCTCGGCCAGCTCGGCTACATCCAGCTGCTGCAGGAAGTCGGCACCCACTTCACGGTGAACCGCATGATGTCGTTCGATTCGGTGCGCCTGCGCCTCGAACGCGAGCAGCCGATGACCTTCCTCGAATTCAACTACATGATCCTTCAGGGTTACGACTTCCGCCACCTCAACAAGGACAGGCAGGTCCGCCTCCAGATGGGCGGCTCCGACCAGTGGGGCAACATCGTCAACGGCATCGAGCTGACCCGCCGCATGGACGGCAAGGAAGTCTTCGGCCTGACGACCCCGCTGCTCACCACGGCGGACGGCGCCAAGATGGGCAAGTCGGCCGCAGGCGCGGTCTGGCTCAACGAGGACATGCTGCCCTCCTACGATTTCTGGCAGTACTGGCGTAACTGCGACGACCGCGACGTCGGCAAGTTCCTGCGCCTGTTCACCGACCTGCCGCTGGACGAGATCGCCCGCCTCGAAGCACTCGAAGGCGCCGCGATCAACGACGCCAAGGTCGTGCTCGCCAATGAAGTGACGAAGCTCTGCCGCGGTGACGATGCCGCCGTCGCTGCCGAAGCGACGGCCAAGGCAACCTTCGCCGGCGGCGGTCTCGGCGAGGATCTGCCGACGCTGGAAGTGTCCGGCGAAGGCGTGCGCCTCGGCGCCGCGCTCACCGAACTCGGCTTCACCGCCTCCAACGGCGAGGCCAAGCGCAAGATCGGCGAAGGCGCGGTCAAGCTGGACGACGTGGCGATGGACGACCCGGCGTTCCTGATCGAAGTCGCCTCCGGCGAAACCCGCAAGCTTAGCCTCGGCAAGAAGAAACACGCGATCCTCAAGGGACTTTGACGCCTTCCCAAGGACTTACCGCAGCAATGATGCAAAAAGCGCCCCGGTTCCTGCAATCGGGGCGCTTTAACGCAAGGTAGGCACGTTTTGCCGCCCCACTATGCTCAATAGTGCACGGGTTTACCGTTTCTTTGCCATTTCGGTGCACCGTTTCGCCTCACGGTCACAACAGAGGCAATTGAGATGACTGCAGGAGCGCAGCTCACTGTAACCGACAAGCGTCGTGCGACGCGCCACCCCGTCGATTACCCGGTGATTGCGGAACACCGTCAGCTCGGCGACCTGCATCTGCACATCGTCAACCTCTCGGCACAGGGCTTCATGTCACAGGGCGAACTGCCGCTGGAGCGCGGTGAGCGTCTGGTCATGCGCCTGCCGGTGATCGGCCGGATCGAAGCCCACATGATCTGGGCGCACGAAGGCCGCGCGGGCTTCCAGTTCGAGCGGATCATCCGCGTGGACGACTTCCTCAAGCTGGTAGATACCGTTCAGCCCAACCCGCGACTGCGCCCGCGCCGCTGAAGGATCCGGCGGGAACGCTGCGTCGAGTTCCCGCAAATTCAACGACAAACTCAGCTGGTCGCACATTTGCCTCGCTTTGGCGATCCGAAACATTTCAGAATTGATATGTTATATCCTCGCAATTAGCCGGTTGAGCATGACGCTCCCAACCGCCCGAATCGCCCTGCTGGTCACTGCCAGCGCCTTCTCCACGACTCTCGCGCTGCTGCCGGCCATGGCCAGTGCCCAGACGGCAACGGCAACCGCACCTGCGGACGCGGACGGGCATCCGCAGGAGAGTGGCGCCGACATCATCGTCACCGGTCGCCTCATTTCCGGCAATGCCGATCCGATCTCGGCCCCCGTCGTGCTTTCAGGCGAGGCGCTGACCCGCGATCTCAAGCCGCAGATCGGCGAGATGCTGGCCAGCCTGCCTGGCGTTTCCAGCACCGGCTTCGCCCCCGGCGTCTCGCGTCCAGTCCTGCGCGGCTTCGACGGCCCGCGCGTGCAGGTGCTTCTCGACGGCATCGGCTCGCTCGACGCCTCCTCGGTCTCGGCCGACCACGCGGTCTCGCTCGATACGCTCAATGTCGAGCGCATCGAAGTGCTCCACGGTCCGCGCGTCCTGCTCTATGCCAGCGATCCGGCAGGCGGCGCGGTCAACGCCGTCGACAAGCGCATTCCCCGCAAGGTTCCGGACAAGGCCTTCTCCATCGATGCGCTAGGCTCGTTCGGGACGGCGGCGAACATGGTCAACGGCGGCGTCGCCACCGACGTGCGCCTTGCCAGCCGCCTCGTCGCCCACTTCGATGCATCCTACTATCACAGCGACGACCTCCATGTCGGCGGCTACGTCCTCTCGCCCGAACTGCGCGCGCAGACCCTGACGCAGGCCAGCGCTCTTGCCGACGCGGGCGACCTCACCGGCGCGGCCACCCTGAGCCAGCAGGCGAACAAGCGCGGCAAGATCGCCAATAGCGGCACCGAGGGCTGGACTTACGGCGGCGGCCTTGCCTTCATCGACGACGGCGGCGACATCGGCGTCTCGGTTCAGCGCCTCGCGACCGACTACGGCATTCCGCCGCGCCCCTCGGCCGACCCGGAAGCCACCAGCATCTCCCTGCGCCAGACCCGCGTGGACTTGCGCGCCGGGCTCAATCTCGAAGGCTTCCTCAAACGCGTCGAAGTGCGCGGCGCTTATGGCGACTACGAACATGCCGAAATCGAGGACGGCGATATCGGCACCCAGTTCCACAACCAGGCGCTCGAAGTCCGCCTTCAGGCCGACCAGGCCCGGCGCGGCATCTGGAGCGGCTCCAGCGGCGTTCAGTACTCCTCCTCGCAGCTCCGCATCACCGGCGACGAGAAGCTGCTGCCGAACAACAACACCGATCGTTTCGCAGTCTTCACCCTCCAGCATCTCGAACTGGGCCAGTTCGACGTCGAAGGCGCGCTGCGTTACGAGAACACGCAGATCCGCACGATCCCCTCGGACGAGCACCGCAATTTCAACCAGTACGCCGCCGTCGCGGGCGCGGCCTGGCATCCGATCGATACCGTGACCCTTTCGGTCAACTATTCGCACGGCGAGCGCGCGCCCTCGGCGGAAGAACTCTTCGTCGACGGCATGCACGATGCCACCCAGTCCTACGAACGCGGCAATCCGAACTTCAAGGTCGAGCGCAGCGACAGCATCGAGGCCGGGGCACGCTACAACGGCGGCGACGTGGTCGGCTCGGTGACGGTGTTCGGCACCAACTTCGCCAACTTCATCACTGCCGTCCCCACCGGCGAAGTGATCGAGGACTTCCCGGTGTACCAGTACCTCCAGGCCCCTGCCCGCTTCCGCGGCATCGAGGCGGAAGGCGGCGTCACGTTCGCGCATTGGGGCGACACGTCGCTGAAGGCCGAGGGCGGCGTCGATTATACCCACGCCAAGCTGGTGAACATGGGTCCGGTCCCCCGCATTCCCCCGCTGCGTGCACGCGGCGGGCTGGAGTTCGACGCCTCCTCCTTCACCCTGCGCGGCGAAGTCGAATGGAACGCCAAGCAGAACCGCGTGACCGAGAACGAAAACCCGACGAACGCCTTCACCCTCGTAAACGCCAGCGCCACCTGGCGCCCGTTCGGCGCGCAAGGCCCACTCTCGCTGATTCTGGCGGCGGACAACCTGCTCGACGTGACCGGCCGCCTTTCCGCTTCGGAAACGCGCGACTTCGTTCCCATCGCCGGACGCGACGTGCGCCTGACCGCGCGTTTCACCTATTGAGCCGAAAAAACATAGGCTGCGAAAAAATCTCATAAGCAGCATGTCTTGGCAATGCTTTGACATGCTGCCATGCAGCCACCCGTGAACACGACAGAGACACCAAGCCCTTCCGCAGCGGCAGAGCCCAGTTCGCCGCTGCGTATTGCCGATTATCGCAAGTTCTGGCTCGCCCGCTTCGCCGTAGTCTTCGCCTCGACCGGCATGGTCGTCATCATCGGCTACCAGCTCTACGACGTCGCCCGCAGCGTCTACGGCATGTCGATCACCGAGGCGTCGTTCCAACTCGGCCTGCTCGGTCTGGCCCAGTTCCTGCCGATCTTCCTGCTGACCCCGGTAGCAGGCGTCATCGCCGACCGCTTCGACCGGCGAAAGGTGGCAGGCCTGGCCATGGCCGCCGACGTGCTGGTCGCGGTCGGCCTGGCCCTCGTAACCGAACTCGACTTGCGCAGCCTGCCGGTGCTCTACGTCTTCGCGGCGCTCCACGGGATCGCCCGCGTCTTCGTCAGCCCCTCGATGACCGCGATCGCGCCGAACATCGTTCCGGTATCGCTGATCCCGCGCGCCATCGCCTTCAACTCGATCGCGATCGAGGCCGGAACGATCATCGGCCCGGCTGCCTTCGGCTTCCTGTTCGCCCGACATCACGCGACGCCCTACTGGGTCGCCGCCGTCCTGATGTCGATCGCCGCCTTCAGCATCACCAGCATCCGCAACCTGCCGCCGGTGCCGAAGGACGCGCGCCGCGACCATCCGGTCCGCCAGATCGTCGACGGATTCCATTTCATCTGGCGTGAGCGTTTCCTGCTCGGCTGCATCACGCTCGACCTGTTCGCAGTGCTGCTGGGCGGCGCCACCGCGCTGATGCCCGTCTTCGCGCGCGACATTCTCCATGTCGGCCCCGAAGGCCTCGGACAGATGCGCGCCGCGACCGCCTGCGGTGCTGCCACCGTCGCGGTCTGGCTGTCGTTCAGGCCGCTGGCGAAGAACGTCGGCGTGAAGATGCTGCTTTCCGTCGCCGCCTATGGCGCGATGACGGTCGGCTTCGGCCTGTCGCGCAGCTTCGTGATATCGCTCGGCTTCCTCGCCCTGCTCGGCGCGGCGGACATGATCTCGGTGTTCATCCGCAGTTCGCTGGTCCAGTTGCGCACGCCGGACGACAAGCGCGGGCGCGTTTCCGCCATTTCCGGTCTCGCCATTTCCGCTTCGAACGAGCTTGGCGAGATGCAGTCGGGCGTCGCGGCAGCCCTGCTCGGGGCGACCGGTGCTGTTGTTTTCGGCGGCAGCGCTGCCATAGTCATTACCGCAATCTGGGCCTGGAGCTTCCCCGAGATCCGCCGCGCCCGTACCTTCGCACCACGATGGGAGCATGAGACATGAAGGCCGACAGCATCCTCGCCACGATCGGCAATACCCCGCATATCCGCCTCTCGCGCCTGTTCCCCGACCATGAAGTCTGGGTGAAGGCGGAGCGGACCAATCCCGGCGGCTCGATCAAGGACCGCATCGCCCTCGCCATGATCGAGGCGGCCGAGGCGGACGGCACGCTCAAGCCCGGCGGCACGATCATCGAGCCGACCTCGGGCAATACCGGCATCGGCCTCGCCATGGTGGCGGCGGTGAAGGGCTACAAGCTGGTCCTCGTCATGCCCGAATCGATGTCGATCGAGCGTCGCCGCCTGATGCTGGCCTATGGCGCGACGTTCGACCTCACCCCGCGCGAAAAGGGCATGAAAGGCTCGATCGAGCGCGCCAAGGAACTGCTGGAAACCATCCCCGGCTCGTGGATGCCGCAGCAGTTCGAGAACCCGGCCAATGTCGCCGTCCATGTGAAGACCACGGCGCAGGAAATCCTCGCCGACTTCGCCGAGACCCCGATCGACGTGCTCGTCACCGGCGTCGGCACCGGCGGCCACCTCACCGGCTGCGCCGAGACGCTCAAGCAGACCTGGCCCGCGCTCAAGGCCTATGCGGTGGAGCCGACGCTCTCGCCGGTGATCTCTGGCGGCCAGCCTGGCCCGCACCCGATCCAGGGCATCGGCGCCGGTTTCGTTCCCGCCAACCTCCACACCCAGTCGATCGACGGCGCGCTTCAGGTCGACCCCGCCGACGCCAAGGAATGGGCGCGCCGCTGCGCGACCGAGGAAGGCATGCTCGTGGGCATCAGCTCGGGCGCGACGCTGGCCGCCATTGCCCAGAAGCTGAAGGAACTGCCCGCAGGCAGCCGGGTGCTCGGCTTCAACTACGACACCGGCGAGCGCTATCTCTCGGTACCGGACTTCCTGCCGGAATGACCATGCTCGAAACGATTGCCTATAGCCACGCCGGTCGGGACCTGACCGGCCACCTCGCCCGTCCCGAAGGATCGCCGCGCGCCGCGGTGATCCTGTTCCCGACGATTGCCAACTTCAACGCGCCGATGGAGCGCCGCGCCAGGATGCTGGCCGATCTCGGCTATCTGGTCATGGTGGCGGATTTCTACGGCGAGCCGGTCGCCAGCTTCGAAGCCTCGTTCCCGATGGCCGAGAAGCTGCGGGCCGACAACGACCACTACCGTGCCCGCATCGCCGCCGCCATCGCGACCTTGCGCGCGCTTCCAGAAGCGGGCGGTCTGCCGATGCTCGGGATCGGCTACTGCATGGGCGGCCAGGCCGTTCTGGAGGCCGCGCGCGGCGGCGAGGATCTTGCCGCTGCGGTCAGCTTCCACGGCACGCTGTCTACCGCCGCTTCGGCCGAACCGGGCATGGTCAAGCCGCGCATACTGGTCTGTCACGGCGATGCCGACCCGCTGGTCCCCCGCGAGCAGGTGATCGGTTTCTGGGAGGAAATGGACCGGGCGGGTGCGAACTGGCATTTCCATGCCTATTCGGGGGTGCGCCACGGCTTCACCGATCCGGGCAGCGATGAGCGCGGAATGGCCGCGATCGGCTATGATGCCAGCGCCGACCGCCAGAGCTGGGCCGCGCTGCTCGCGTTCTTCGATGAGATCCTGAACGCCTGAACGGATATCTTTCCAAGCCGTGGCCGTCCCGCAAAGGACGGCCACGGTGGTCAAGCCGTCAGCTCAGCAGCCGTCCGACTTGCCGTCGTCCGGATCCCAACCGCCGGGGATGTTGCCCCAGCTGATGTTGCCCCAGCTGATGTTACCCCAGCTGGCGCCACCGGGACCGGTGCTGCCCCAGCTGATATTACCCCAGCTGATATTGCCCCAGCTGGCGTTCCCCAGACCCGCAAGCGCCGACAGAATCGACGACGGGATACCGCTGGGGAAATTACTGGAGGACGGCGTTATTGCCATGGCCCCCGTTGGAACTGCGGACAGTCCCAACGCCACGGCCGCTATCAACGCTTTGTGCTTCATTGATGCTTCCCTTCCATTCATGTGCCCCAGGCACCCGGCAGGGCACCCATCTCCTCATCACCGGCCTGCCCCGAAAACGCGGCAACCCGAAAGCAGACAGAGCCGCCAATCGGTACGTGGGGCACGAAGCACCGACCAAAGCCTCCGCCGTTCAACGATTTTTTTCGTAGGACGGGCACGGCCAAGGAAAGCCCTTGCACCCTGTCGAGCCGGATAGTTCCTTCGTCGAAGACCTGTTGCGAGCCGATTGCGACGATCCGTCCGCTCCATCCGCTCAATGGTGCTCAAAGGAACATGCTGATTCCTTGGTTAATTTTGAAATCAGCACAATAAGTCCATGTTCTCCGGGCAAAGAACCGGGTTGCGTTACTTCGGTTATTCGATCGCCTGCTAACCGCCTATTCCGAGACGCGAATCAGGGAATCGCCGGATAACTTCCTGTAAAAACAGCTTCTCGCGCCGGTATGGCAGGCCGGACCTTCGGGCCGCACGCGCAGTTCTATCGCGTCCTGATCGCAATCGACCAGCACGTCCTCGACGCGCAGGAAATGCCCGGAAGTCTCGCCCTTCAGCCAGAGCTTGCCGCGCGAGCGCGAGTGGAAATGGGCCAGCCCCGTTTCGCGCGTCTTCTCGAGCGCCTCGGCGTTCATATAGGCGACCATCAGGATGTCCCGCGTTTGCGAATCGACGGCGATCGCAATCAGCAGACCCTGGGCATCGAATCGCGGAAGGAAGGACGTTCCCAGTTCGCGTTCAGCTTTGCTTACTTCGGACATGCCGGAAATTTCTCCGAATTGAATTCATTGGACGCCGTTGTTGCACGATAACCACAGCCGTTGACCAAAATCCTCGTAGCCGCGCAGTCCCTCTTTTCAACCCCGCGGTTTCGTAGGATTGTCGTCTTGCAGCTGGGGGTTGCTGCTGATCCATAGGTCGCTGATACAAGCGCCACGGTTCAGGGAACAAGGCCGGAATACTTTCGGGTGGTCTGGTTTCAGGTAATGAGGGATCGGGCCAGGCGGCCGACAGGGGGACCGCCGAACTGCTATGCAGGGCTCAACAGTTTCGTCACGAGGACGCCCGGAGCCGCAAGTTCCGGGCGTTTTCTTTTGCGTTTCAGACACCATCACCGCGTACATCGTCCAGCGCTTCGTTCAGCACCCGCGCGAAACAGGCAATCACCACTTTTCGCGCGCCGGCTCGCTTGAGGCGAGAGACGCAGGCATCACTGGTGGCGCCGCTTGTCAGCACGTCGTCCACCAGCAGAACCTGCGCCGCCTTCAGCAAGGGCTTTCGCGAAGTACGGACCGCGATAGCACCGGAAAGCACGCGTTTTCGCGCCGCTTTGCCAAGGCCTCCCAGCGACGGCGTAGGCTTGCGGCGCTCCAACATGTCGACGGCCAGCACCCCGCCAGTAGAGCGCGCGATTTCGCGCGCCAGTTCCGCCGCCTGGTTGTAGCCGCGCCGCCAGATGCGCCAGCGGTGCAGCGGGACCGGGACGATCAGCCATGTCTCATCCACGAAAGGCAGCTTGGCGCCGATCAATCGGGCCATGAACCGGGCATGCGAAAGGCGATTACTGTGCTTCAGCGCCAGGACCAGCTTGCGTGAGGCCGGGTTGTAGAGCGTGGCGGCGGCAATGCCGTCATGGCGCGGCGGATCGCCCAGACAGGGCGCGCAGACCGCGCCTTCCGGCACGCCCTCGCCAAACGGACGCGAGCAGGCCGCGCAGCAGGGTTCGCCGGGGATCGCCAGTTCGCTCCAACAGCCCGCGCAAAGGCCGCCATGACTGCTCAGCCCTGCCCCGCACAGCGGACAGCGCGGCGGAAAGATCAGATCGACGAGCGGTTCGAGGGCACGGGCGAGGGTCATCTCTGCCAAGGCTAGCCGCCGATCCTCTACCGGCAAGCTACAAGACGTTAACCCGCTTGCAGGAAGAGCGATTGCGCGACGGCGCGCAAAGCGGCAGGGGGCGGTCATGGCCAGCAAAGCTCCCCCCTCCATCTTCTCGCCCGCCCGCCGCCGCGCCGCCCGCCGCCGCGCCCTCGCCGCCCAGCGGCTTCCTGAGGCGCCGCACTATCTGCACGACGACATGGTGGAAGACGTGCTCGACCGCCTCTCCTTCCTGCGCTTCGAACCGAAACGCGCGCTGGTCGTGGGCGACTGGACCGGCGCCCTTGCCGGCGCGCTCGCCGCGCAGGGCGTAGAGGTCACGCAACTGGAGCCGGCCGAGGGCTTCGACGAGGAAGCGCCGTACCCATTCGAAGGCTTCGACCTGATCGCCAGCCTCGGCACGCTCGACACCGTCAACGACCTGCCGGGGGCGCTCGTCCATATCCGCAAGGCTCTGGCGCCGGGCGGGATGATGATCGCCAGCTTCCTTTCGGCGGGAAGCCTGCCGATCCTGCGCGACGTCATGCTGGCCGCCGACGGCGACCGCCCGGCGGCACGGGTCCATCCGATGGTCGACGTGCGGGCGGGCGGGCAGCTGCTCCAGCGCACGCTCTTTGCCGATCCGGTGATCGATCAGCGCGCCCTGCAAGTCGGTTTCCGCAGCCTCGAAAGGCTTGTCGGCGACATTCGCGCCCAGGCCATCGGCGGCGTACTGGCCGATGCTCCGCCGGTGCTGGGCAAAGCCGCCCTGTTGCGGGCGCGGGAGGCCTTCGCCGCTGCCGGAGACAACGGGCGAACCGTCGAAAAGTTCGAAATCCTGACCCTATCCGGTTGGAAGAAATAACAAAAAGGCCGGAAGCGAGCTTCCGGCCTTTTGCTGTCATCCCAAAGCGGCCTGCGCCGCCGCCAGCCTCGCTATCGGCACGCGGAACGGCGATGCCGAGACGTAGTCCAGCCCCACTTTCTCGCAGAACGCAATCGAGGCCGGGTCCCCGCCATGTTCGCCGCAGATGCCGAGTTTGAGCGCAGGATCGGTCGCCCGCCCGCGCTCCGCCCCCATCTGCACGAGCTGACCAACTCCCTCGACATCGAGGCTGACGAAAGGATCGCGCGGGTATATCCCCTTCTCAACGTAAGGGCTGAGGAACCGTGCGGCATCGTCGCGGGAGACGCCGAGCGTGGTCTGTGTCAGGTCGTTTGTGCCGAACGAGAAGAACCGGGCTTCCTCGGCGATCTCGCCCGCCATCAGCGCGGCACGGGGCAGTTCGATCATCGTGCCGACCATGTATTCCAGCGTCCGGCCCTTCTCGGCAAAGACCTTGGCGGCGGTCTCGTCCACCACTTTTCTGAGGATCTGCAACTCACGCCGGGTGGCTACGAGCGGGATCATCACTTCCGGCACGATCGCTTCGCCCGAAGCCGCTGCGACCTCGCAGGCCGCCTCGAAGATCGCGCGGGCCTGCATCTCGTAGATTTCCGGGAAGGTAATGCCGAGCCGGCAACCGCGATGCCCCAGCATCGGGTTGAATTCATGGAGTTCCTCCGCCCGGCGCCGCAGCGTATCGACGCCGATGCCGATGCTTTCCGAAAGCTCCGCGAACTCGGCATCTCCGTGCGGCAGGAATTCGTGGAGCGGCGGATCGAGCAGGCGGATCGTCACCGGCAGCCCCGCCATGACCTCGAAGATCGCGATGAAGTCCGCGCGCTGCTCGGGCAGCAACTTGTCCAGCGCCGCACGGCGGGCGGCCTCATCTTCAGCGAGGATCATCTGCCGGACCGCCGAGATGCGGCCCGCGTCAAAGAACATGTGCTCGGTGCGGCACAAGCCGATACCCTCGGCGCCGAACTGGCGGGCCATGCGGCAATCCGCCGGGGTCTCGGCATTGGTGCGCACTTTCATGCGACGATGCCGGTCCGCCCAGACCATGAGCGTGCCGAAGTCGCCCGCCAGTTCCGGCTCGATGGTCGGCACTTCGCCGGCCATGATCTCGCCGGTCGAGCCGTCGAGCGTGATTACGTCGCCCTCGCGAAACTCGCGGCGACCCATGCGCAAGCTGCGGGTCTTCATGTCGATGGACAGGCCCGAGGCACCCGATACGCAAGGCCGCCCCATCCCGCGCGCGACGACCGCCGCATGGCTGGTCATGCCGCCCCGCGCGGTCAGGATACCCCGCGCCGCGTGCATGCCGTGAATGTCCTCCGGGCTGGTCTCGACCCGCACGAGGATCACTGCGTCGCCGCGTTCCGCCCGCTTCTCCGCCGTATCGGCATCGAGCACGATTGCTCCCGAGGCCGCCCCCGGCGAGGCGGGCAGCCCCTTGCCGAGAATATCACGCGGCGCCTTGGGATCGAGCGTCGGGTGCAGCAACTGGTCGAGCGCCATCGGATCGACGCGGCGGATCGCGGTGGCCTCGTCGATCAGGCCTTCCTCGACCATGTCCACCGCCATCTTCAGCGCGGCCTTGGCGGTGCGCTTGCCTGAGCGGGTCTGGAGCATCCAGAGCTTGCCGCGCTCGACGGTGAACTCGATGTCCTGCATGTCACGGTAGTGCTTTTCCAGCAGCTCGAACACCTCGGCCAGTTCGCCGTAAGCCTCGGGCATCGCCTCTTCCATCGACAGCGGCCTGGCCCCGGCGCGCTCGCGGGCGGCTCTGGTCAGGTACTGCGGCGTGCGGATACCGGCGACGACATCCTCGCCCTGGGCATTGACCAGCCACTCACCGTAATAGGCCTTCTCGCCGGTCGCCGGATCGCGGGTGAAGGCCACCCCGGTGGCCGAAGTGTCGCCCCTGTTGCCGAATACCATGGCCTGGACATTGACCGCCGTGCCCCAGTCACCAGGAATGTCGTTCAACCGGCGATAGACCTTGGCGCGGTCGGAATCCCAGGAATCGAACACTGCGCGGATCGCGCCCCAGAGCTGTTCCTGCACGTCCTGCGGGAACGGGCGGCCGAGTTCCTGCTCGACGATGCCCTTGTACTCGCGGACGATGGCCTGCCAGTCGGACGCCGCGAGTTCGACATCGTTCATGTAGCCGTTGTCTTCCTTGACGATTTCGAGCGCCTCCTCGAAGCGCCCGTGATCGAGACCGAGGACGACATCGGAATACATCTGGATGAAGCGGCGATAGCTGTCCCAGGCGAAACGCGCGTCGCCAGACACCGTGCTCAGCCCTTCGACGGTCGCATCGTTGAGGCCGAGATTGAGCACGGTGTCCATCATGCCCGGCATCGAAACCTGCGCGCCCGAGCGCACCGAGACCAGCAATGGATCAGCCGCATCGCCGAAGCGCTTGCCGACGGTCTGCTCGATATGGCTCAGCGCCTGCGACACATCGGATCGCAGATCGTCCAAAAAGTCCCCGCCCTCGGCAAGGTACTTCACGCATTCCTCGGTGGTGATCGTGAAGCCCGGCGGCACCGGCAGTCCGATGCCGGCCATTTCCGCAAGGTTGGCGCCCTTGCCGCCGACGACGACTTTATCGCGGGCGCGCGCGTCCTCATGCAGCGCAGCGCCGCCGAACGTGTAGACCTGCCTGTTCATCGATCCCCGGCTTCCCTTCCTGTCTTTTCGACATTCCGCGAAGCCGGGGTCAGATACCTAGCCTTCGATCCGCGAGAAGTCCGCAACCTTGTGGACTGCCGCGCGGAAGCGATCAAGCAGGGCCAGGCGGGCCTGACGCTTGAGCGGATCGGCATCGTTGACGGTAACATGCTCGAAGAACGCATCGATCGGCGCACGAAGCGAGGCCAGCGCGGTCATGGCGGCGGCGAAGTCCTCCGCCGAGACGGCCCGCGCCACTTCGGTTTCCGCCGAGGTGACGGCCTCGATCAGCGCCAGTTCGGCAGGCTCGGCCTGATAGGCGGGCGCCTGCTCGCTGGCGTGACGGTGCGCCATCTTGGCGGCGATCACTTCGGCGAGATCGGGGTCCTCGACACCGGCCAGCGGGTCTTCCTCGCCGGTGCGCGAAATCTCGCCCTCAACGCCGTGCCAGTCTTCCTTCTTGAGGATATTGGCCGCGCGCTTGTAGCCCGCCAGCAGGTTCACGCCGTCGTCGGTCGAAACGAATGCCTGGAGCGCATGGACGCGAGCGAGCAGGCGAACGAGATCGTCCTCACCGCCGAGCGCGAAGACCGCGTCGATTAGGTCGTGACGGACACCGGCTTCCTTCTGCTGGACCTTGAGGCGGTCCGCGAAGAAATCAGGAAGAGTCCCGAAGACTGCTTTCTGGTTGGCCTGATATTTTTGGAAGCCGTCCTCTGAGGTTTCACTGTTGAGCAGTTGACCCGTAAAACCTGCAAGTGCTCGAGTAATCGCAGCCCAGAGCCCCATGCGCGTCTGGTTCACGTTGAGTGTTTCCAGAATGCCGAGGGCAGCACGGCGAAGAGCAAACGGATCGCGAGATCCTGTAGGCCGCTGATCAATCAGGAAGAACCCGACGAGCGTGTCCAGCTTGTCTGCCAGCGCCAACGCGACAGTCACCGGCGCGGTGGGGACTTCGTCGCCCTGCCCGACCGGCTTGTAGTGATCGCGAATGGCATCGGCCACGGCGTCCGGCAGGCCTTCGGCGCGGGCGTAATAACCACCCATAAGCCCCTGAAGTTCAGGGAATTCTCCGACCATCTCGGTGACGAGATCGGCCTTGCAGAGTTCCGCCGCCTGACGCGCGAGCACGGGGTCGCAGTTCGGCACCACGCCTTCGCTCGCCAGCCATTCGGCCAGCTTTGCCACGCGCTCGACCTTGTCGGCGACGGTGCCCAGCTTCTCGTGGAACGTGATGCGCGCCAGCTTTTCGGCGTGAGCCGAGAGCGGCGTCTTGCGGTCCTGCTGCCAGAAGAAGCGGGCGTCCGACAGACGGGCGGCCAAGACCTTGCGGTTGCCGTCGACGATCGCCACACCATGATCGGTCGCAACGATATTTGCCGTACAAATGAAGGCGTTGGCAAGCGAACCTGCCGCGTCTTCGCAGACGAAATACTTCTGGTTCACGCGCGCGGTCAGCTGGATCGTCTCGGGCGGAACTTCCAGGAAGTCCTCCTCGAAGCGGCCCAGCAGCGGCACCGGCCATTCGGTGAGGCCCGCGTTCTCGATCACGAGGCCTTCGTCCTCGACGAGCACGAGACCGGCGGCAGCGGCGGCTTCGCGTGCCTTGCTGTGCACGATGTCCTGCCGCTCCTCGTGGTTCACGAGGACGTGGGCGAGGTGCAGCTTGTCGGCATAGTCGTGCGCGCCGCCGATGGTGATCTCGCCGGGCGCGTGGAAGCGGTGGCCGAGCGTCACGTAGGACGAGCGGATGCCGCCCACTTCGCATGCGACCAGATCCTCGCCGAGGATCGCGACGATGCCGGAGAGCGGGCGCACCCAGCGCAGCGACTCGGTCGAGATCGAGGCCGCGCCCCAGCGCTGCGACTTGGGCCAGGGGAAGTTGCGGATGATCGCGGGGATCACTTCGGCGAGCACGTCGGCCACGGCGCGGCCGGGCTTCTCGACGACGGCGAAGTAGGTGTCCTTGCCCTTGAGGTCGCGGACTTCAAGCTGGTCCTTGGTCAGGCCGGTCTTGCGCAGGAACCCTTCGAGCGCCTGTTCCGGCGCGCTGGTGGCAGGCCCCTTGGTTTCCTCATGCACCGCCTCGGTGGCAAGCGGCAGCCCACGCGCGATCAGCGCCAGACGGCGCGGGGTCGACCATACGGTGACCTCGCCCACGGCGACACCGGCGGCGGCCATGTCCTTGCGGAACAGCTTTTCAAGGTCGGCACGGGCACCGGCCTGCATGCGGGCCGGAATTTCCTGCGAGCGCAGTTCGAGAAGGAAGTCGGTCATGTCAGAGCGCCGTTCGACGAATGGTGGAGAGCAGGTCCTTCGACAGGCTCAGGACGAGCGGGAGTTGAGCGGTGATCCGCTCAGGCTGAGCTTGTCGAAGCCTCATACGGTCCACCCCGGGAACTTGGCTTCCCATTCGGTCTTGTTCTTCTCGATCCAGGCTTCGCACGATCCCTTGGCGAGATCGCGGACGCGGCCGATGTAGCTGGCGCGTTCCTGCACGGAGATCACTCCCCGCGCCTGAAGCAGGTTGAAGAGATGGCTGGCCTCGATCGCCTGGTCATAGGCGGCGAGCGGGATTTCCGCCTCGATGCAGCGCATGCATTCAGCCTCTGCAGCCTTGAAACCGGCGAAAAGGGCCTCGGTATCGGCGATCTCGAAGTTGTACTTCGACATCTGCTGCTCGTTGGCGAGGAACACGTCGCCGTAGCTCACGCCTTCGTTGTTGAAACGCAAGTCATAGACGCGGTCGACGCCCTGGATGTACATCGCGAGGCGTTCGAGGCCGTAAGTCAGTTCCCCGGCGACCGGCTTGCAGTCGAACCCGCCGACCTGCTGGAAATAGGTGAACTGCGTCACTTCCATGCCGTCGCACCAGACTTCCCAGCCCAGGCCCCAGGCGCCGAGCGTCGGGCTTTCCCAGTCATCTTCCACGAAGCGGATGTCGTGCGCCAGCGGGTCCACGCCGATCGCGGCGAGGCTGGCGAGGTAGAGTTCCTGAAGGTTGTCCGGGTTCGGCTTCAGGATCACCTGATACTGGTAATAGTGCTGAAGGCGGTTCGGGTTCTCGCCGTAGCGGCCGTCGGTGGGACGGCGTGAAGGCTGGACATAGGCCGCCTTCCACGGCTCCGGGCCGAGCGCGCGCAGCGTCGTGGCCGGATGGAAGGTCCCTGCCCCCATGCGCATGTCATAGGGCTGAAGAATGAGGCAGCCCTGCGCGCTCCAGAAATTGTGGAGCGTCAGGATCATGTCCTGGAAACTGAGCGGCTGCTGCGCTGCGGTCGACATCGAAATCCCGTCAAAACTCTTGGCTTCGCGGCCTTTGGCGGATCGAACCCGGCAAATCAACCGCGCAGGCACCTGTTAAATCCGAGGCGACGCTACCGCAAACCCGCTCCTGCGGCTATCTCCCGCCGGAATGACGCTGTTAAGCTTGCGTTTGCTTCTTTCCTTTCAAGGAAACCCGATGATCTTTTCACGTAAGCGGCTGCGTCTCGCCGCCCTCGCCCCCCTGCTTCTGTTCGCGCCGCCGGTGCAGGCGCAGGTTGCTCCGGTCGCAGCAGCCGAACCGCGCGCCGAGGCCGTCGTTCCAGCCCGCCCGGCGCTCTGGAAGATCGCCGACAAGGACACGACGATCTACCTCTTCGGCACGATCCACATCCTGCCGGAAAATGCCGACTGGTTCCACGGACCGGTACAGCAGGCCTTCGATTCCGCGAACCTGCTGGTGACGGAAACCATGCTCGATTCGCCGGAAACTCTTCAGAAGGTTTTCCTCGAAAAAGGTATGCGCCATGACGGCAAGACCTTGCGCGAGAGCCTGAGCGCATCGGAACGCGAAAAACTCGAAAAAGCGCTTTTAAATCTGCACATTCCGATTGAAACCTTCGATCAGTTCCAGCCTTGGTACGCCGGTCTGGTGCTGTCGTTGCTGCCGCTCAAGGCCGCCGGATACGAGCAGGCCAACGGGATCGAAACCCAGATCGAGACCAAGGCCGCCGCCAACAAGATTGCACGCCATCCGCTCGAAACGGCGGACTACCAGATCGGCCTCTTCGCAGGCCTGCCCGAGAAGAGCCAGCGCAGCTATCTCAACGAGGCAGTCGAACAACTTCCGACATTGCGCGAGGATATCGGCAAGCTCGTGGCCGCCTGGAAGGCGGGACAAGCAGAGGAACTGGCCAAGCTGCTCAACGAGGACGAATCGGACGAAGTGATGCGCAAGGTACTCATCACCGATCGCAACAAGGCCTGGGCCAAGTGGCTCAAGGCGCGGCTTGCCGAACCGGGCGTCGTTTTCGTTGCCGTGGGCGCAGGCCATCTCGCCGGGCGCGGTAGCGTGCAGGATGAACTGGCCAAGGCCGGTGTCCGCTCAATCCGGGTGCAATAGGCCGATGCGCAAGCTGTTCCCGCGACTAGCGCTGCTGGGCGCCGCACTCGCGCTCTTCGCCTGCAGCCCCAGCCCGGAAACGGCGAGGCCGGCGCTCTGGCATGTCGAAAGCCCGGACGGCGCGACAGCATGGCTCTTCGGTACGATCCACAGCGCCAAGGCACCGCTGCTCTGGCAGACCGGCAAGGTCCGCCAGGCGCTGGACGATTCCCATGAAATCATGGTCGAAGTCGGCAATCTTGCGAATGAAAGTGAAGTTTCCGCCACTTTCGCCCGCCTCGCACGCAATGAGGGACAGCCGCCGCTCTCGCAGCGGATCGCCGCGCAGGAGCGCCCTGCGCTGGAAGCCTTGCTCAAGAAAGGTCGCTACGGCGATGGCGATTTTGCCGCGATGGATACCTGGGCGGCCGCGCTCACCGTCGCGCAGGCAGGAGCCAACAAGGACGAGGCTCGCAACGGCGTGGACCGGGGCGTGATCGCCGCTGCCGGGAAGCGCCCCGTCGTCGAACTGGAGGGCGCCGCCAAGCAACTTGGCCTGTTCGACAGCCTGTCCGAACGCGAGCAGCGCGACTTGCTCTCGGCGGTCGTGGCGGAGGCCGATCGTTCCGATACCGATCTCGCGGCCAGTTGGCGCAAGGGCGACATGGCCACGATCGAGCAAGAAACCCGCAAGGGCCTGCTGGCCGACCCGGAGCTGCGCGCGGTGCTGTTCGTGGGCCGCAATCGCGACTGGACGGCGCAGATCGCCAAGGCCATCGACGACGGCAAGCAGCCTTTCGTTGCGGTCGGCGCCGCGCACATGGCGGGACCGGAAGGCATTCCGGCGATGCTGGCGATGAAAGGCTATACGGTCACACGGATACAGTAGCCCCGGATGCTTGCCTTTTCGGCGATTTCGCATTAAGGGCGCGCGCTTCCCGTCATGGTCATCCCTGGAGGCGTGACGGGACGGTGCGGATCGATACGCGGTCCGTATCCGACATCTATCCAGATTTCGAAAGGCAAGTCCACATGAGCGATACGCTTAACCTGCCGGCCGAGACGCGTGATCGGGCTGGCAAGGGAGCCTCCCGTGCTCTGCGTCGCGATGGCCGCGTCCCCGCCGTTGTCTATGGTGGCAACGAAGAACCCCTCGCGATCCACGTCGAGGAAAAGGAGCTGGCTCGCCAGCTTGGAACCGGTCACTTCTTCAACTCGATCATCGAAGTCGAAGTCGGCGGCAAGAAGTTCCGGACGCAGCCGAAGGACGTTGCCTTCCACCCCGTCACCGATCGTCCGCTCCACGCTGACTTCCTGCGCGTTGCCAAGGGCGCGACCGTGCACGTCAACGTGCCGGTGGTCTTCGCCAACGAAGACGCCTCGCCGGGCCTGAAGCGCGGCGGCGTGCTCAACATCGTTCGCCACGACCTCGAACTGGTCTGCGACGCCGAGAAGATCCCGCACGAGATCGTGATCGACGTGACCGGCTTCGACGTGGGCGAATCGATCCACGCCAGCCACGTGAAGCTTCCGGCCGGTGTCGAGAACGCGATCACCGACCGTGACTTCACGATCGCCACGATCGCTGCTCCCTCGGCTCTGAAGAGCTCGGAAGGCGATACGTCGAAGGAAGGCGAAGGCGAGTAATTTCGCCCGAAGCCATCTTCGGATAAACGAACGGCCCTTCCCGCCCCGGCCAGACCGGCGAGCAGGAAGGGCCGTTTCGCGTTCAAGTTACAGGATCTATCAAGATGCAGCTGTGGGTCGGCCTCGGCAATCCCGGTACTCAATATGCGCTGAACCGCCACAATGTCGGCTTCATGGCGATCGATGCGATCGCGGAAGTCCACGGTTTCGGCCCCACGCAGAAGAAGTTCCAGGGCTGGCTTCAGGAAGGCCGCATCGGCACGCAGAAGATCCTGCTGCTGAAGCCCGCGACGTTCATGAACGAGAGCGGCCGCGCCGTCGGCGAGGCCATGCGCTTCTACAAGCTGGCGCTTTCCGACCTCACGGTCTTCCACGACGAACTCGATCTGGCACCGTTCAAGGTCAAGGTGAAGCAGGGCGGCGGCCATGCCGGCCACAACGGCTTGCGCTCGATCGACCAGCACCTCGGCGCCGAGTTCCGCCGCATCAGGCTCGGCATCGGCCATCCCGGCCACAAGGATCGCGTCCACGGCTACGTACTCGGCAACTACGCCAAGGCCGACATGGACCCGCTGGCCGACATGCTGGGCGCCGTCGCCGGAGAAGCGGATCGCCTTGCTGCCGGCGACGACGTCCGCTTCATGAACGACGTGGCCCTTCGCCAGCAGGATTAAGCCATCGAATTAGCTACCATACGCCGTAAATTAGTGTCGGGTTAGCTTACAAACTTACCCCTTCCGCCGTTTCCATTGGAGCCGGAGTCCCGGATTTCCGATGTTGGCACGGCTATTGCTTGGCTGGCCGTGATCCATTCGGAACATGCCCATCCGGCAAACAGGGGAATAGATATGATCCGCAAGTCCACGCTCGCACTGGCCCTCGCCGCCGGTACCACGCTCGCCTTCGCCACGCCTGCCCAGGCCACCTGGGGCTGGGGCGGCGGCAACAACGGCTGTGGCTGGGGCAAGAAGAACTGCGGTTCCAGCAGCAGCTCGGGCGGCAACACCTCCACCTCCGGCGGCACCACGACGACATCGGGCGGCACGACTTCGGGCGGGAATACCAGCACTTCAGGCGGCACCACCACGTCTGGCGGGACTTCGGGTGGCTCCACTTCTGGCGGCAGCACCGCCGTGCCCGAGCCTGGCATGCTGGGCATGATGGGCCTTGGCCTGCTCGGTCTGGCGTACGCGCGCCGCCGCAAGACCCGCGACTGATCGAGAAGAGTTTGCGAAGGCTCTGAATGCAGAGCCAGTCGCTCAGAGGCAGCTGCCGGGTTTCAACCGGCAGCTGCTTTCGCTTTCTGGAGATCGCGGGCAATGTCGGCATTGCGAGGTTCCGCCTCAGCCGCCGCTTCGAGCAGTTTCCGAGCCGCCGCCAGATCGACACCAAGCTCGAGCCTCACCAAGGCTGCCGAATGCATGTAGGCGGGATTGTCGGCGTCCTGCGCCAATGCGCGATCGGCATAGGCAATCGCGTCCCGAGGAAGCCCCAGACCGGCAGAGGCCCAGGCAAGGCGTCCCAGCACCTCGGCATCCTCCCCCCGGACAAGCAAACGGGTGTAGACCGAGCGGGCCTCGGTCCAGTCCTGTCGGTCGAGAGCGGCCTGCCCCTTCTCGATCAGTTCCAGGGTTGCCTTGATACGCCGAGGATCGAGGCGGGCCTGCAAGGCACCGGCTCGCGGGTCGCCGGAGGCGCGCGCCGCCTTTTCCGCAAGCTCCAGCACGGCGGCAGGCGCAAGCTGGCTGGCGCTGAGCGGCTCCAGCGTTTTCCATGCTCCTCTTGAATCTCCCGTCGCCAGCAGCGCTTCGCCCAGCATCATCCGACAATGGGGGTTCGCCGGGTCCAGCAGTACCGCACGACTGAACAGCACGCGCGCCTGTTCGGCCTGACCGAGCCGCAGCAGGGCCTCTCCATAAGCAAGACCCAGCTGCGATGACGGATCGAGGCCTGCTTCCCGGCCTTGCAGGGCGAACCGGATCGTCTCCCATTCGCCTTTCTCGGCCAACAGGCGGATGCGCAGCCCTTCCAGCGCCGGATCGCCGGGAGCTACTTTCCGTGCCTTTTCCAGCACTGCCATCGCCTCATCGACCTTGCCCTGCCCAGCGTAGGCATTCGCCAGCGTGAGCATGGGCGGAACCTTGTCCGGATAAGCGGCCACCGTCCGGCGGTAGGCGGCAATTGCCCGATCGGTCTCGCCACGCGCGCTTGCGAGGTCTCCGGCAAGTACGAACGTGTTGTAGGAGTTAGACGCAAAATCCCGCATTTTCGATAAAATCATATCGCAGCGAGACAGGTCTCCTACCGCGAGCGCGAAACGTGCATAGGCGACCGCGAGCGGCAGGTCGTTCCCCGCCTGCATGCCCCGCGCAAAGGCCTCCGCCGCTGCCTTGTCGTCGCCCATAGCGAGGTAGGCCTCCGCCCGGAGGCGCCAGGCGTCGGTGTCGAAATCGTTTACAATGAGCGCAATCGCCTCGGACGCCCGGCCGCGCAGAAGCACCAGCCCCGCTTTCAGGCGTTTCAGCCCAGCGCCTTTCTCTCCCGCCGTTTCGAGACGCGCGATCGCGCGCTCGGCGGCCTCGGCATCGCCCAGCGCGATCTGCGTACGCGCCAGCAGTACCAGCGCCTCGCGATTGCCCGGCTCCTGCTCCAACGCCGCGAACAGGCGCGTCCGCACCGCCTGATAGTCCTGCGCGGCAAAATCGGCGCGCGCCTTGTCGAACGGAGCCGGTTCGCTATCGCCGCATCCCCCGAGCAAAGCGAAGGCCAGAGCGGCAAGCGACGGGCGAACGGCGGCTTTCATGAGGCGGGTCTAGGGCCAAGCCCTGAAATTTCCGTGAAGCCCCGCTCAACAAAGACTCGCCGCGCAACTGGTAATACGGGCGGAGTGACGCTAAGGCGCGGCCAAACATTTCTTCCGGAGTTACACATGGGTTTCCGTTGCGGAATCGTGGGCCTGCCCAATGTCGGCAAGTCGACCTTGTTCAATGCGCTCACCGAAACGCAGGCAGCGCAGGCGGCCAACTATCCTTTCTGCACGATCGAGCCCAACGTCGGCCAGGTCGGCGTGCCCGATCCGCGCCTCGACAAGCTGGCCGAGATCGCCGGTTCGGCCAAGATCATCCCGACGCAGCTGTCGTTCGTGGACATCGCCGGTCTCGTACGCGGCGCCTCGAAGGGTGAAGGTCTGGGCAACCAGTTCCTCGGCAACATCCGCGAGGTGGACGCGATCGTCCACGTCCTGCGCTGCTTCGAGAACGACGACATCCAGCACGTCGACGAGCGCGTCGATCCCATCGCCGATGCCGAAACAGTCGAGACCGAGTTGCTGCTTTCCGACCTCGAAAGCCTGGAAAAGCGCGTTCCCGCCGCGCAGAAGAAGGCCGCGCAGGGCGACAAGGAATCGAAGATCATCGCCTCGGTCCTCGGCCAGACGCTGGAACTGCTGCGCGACGGCAAGCCCGCCCGCCTGACCCAGCCCAAGGACGACGACGAAGCCCGCGTATTCGCGCAGGCCCAGCTGCTCACCGCCAAGCCGGTGCTCTACGTCTGCAACGTCGAGGAAGAATCCGCCGCCGAAGGCAATGATTTCTCGGCCCGCGTGTTCGAAAAGGCCAAGGCCGAAGGCGCCACCGCCGTCATCGTCTCCGCCGCGATCGAAGCCGATCTGGTGGGCATGGACAACGAGGAGCGCATGGTCTTCCTCGAGGAAATGGGCCTCCACGAAACCGGTCTCGCCCGCATCATCCGCGCCGGTTACGACTTGCTCGGCCTGCTGACCTTCTTCACCGTCGGCCCCAAGGAAGCCCGCGCCTGGACCGTGCACAAGGGGGCCAAGGCCCCCGACGCCGCCGGCGAGATCCACTCGGACATGCAGCGCGGCTTCATCCGTGCCGAGACCATCGCCTATGACGACTATATCGCGCTGAACGGCGAATCCGGCGCCAAGGAAGCCGGCAAGCTGCGTCAGGAAGGCAAGGAATACGTGGTGCACGACGGCGACGTCCTGCATTTCAAGTTCAACGTCTGAATATGTCAGGCGGCGCAGGTTTTCGAGCCTGCGCCGCCACATGAAGCCGTTTCCTCGAAAGATTCGAGGATAGGGCAAGGCCCCTCGTCCGACCCCGCGCATTCCTGCGCTAGTCGCCGCAATGATTGCCGTGCCGCTTCCAGTCCGGCGATTTCGAGGTCCAGCGCCGCCAGGCGCACTTGCGCCATTTCCCGCGCCCTCGGCCGGTCTCCGGTGTGATCGAGGCTGATGAGTTCGGCGATCTCGTCGAGAATGAAGCCCGCCGCCTTGGCCGAGCGGATGAAGCGCAGCCGCCGCACGTCTTCCTCGCCGTAATGCCGCTGGCCTTTCGCGCCCCCGGTCGCCGCCGGGCGCGGATCGAACAGCAATCCCTTGCGCTGGTAGAACCGCACCGTCTCCACGCCGACGCCGCTCGAACGCGCCAGTTCCGAAATCGTCAGGGCCATGCTTGACTCCGTACCATGGTACGGAAGCTATAAGCCGAGTCATGACACAGACGCCAGCCCGCATCGCCGTTCTCCATCGCATGGTCATGGAGAAGCATTCGTGCCCTTGGGGGATCAAGTCCAAGTACCTGCTGGAAAAGCTGGGCTACAAGGTCGAGGACCACTGGCTGACCACGCGCGATCAGGTCGATGCCTTCAAGGCCGAACAGGGCGTGGCGACGACACCCCAGACCTTCATCGACGGCAAGCGGATCGGCGGCTACACGCACTTGCGCACGCATTTCGGGCTCAAGGTCCACGATCCCAAGGCAAAGACCTATCGCCCCGTCCTAGCAGTCTTCGCGACCGGGCTTGGCCTTGCGCTCGCGGCCAGCTGGGCAGCGTTCGGCACGCCCTTCACCTTGCGCAGCGCCGAATGGTTCGTCTCGATGACGATGATGCTGCTGGCCATGCTCAAGCTTCAGGATGTCGAGCAGTTCTCGACGATGTTCCTCGGCTACGACCTGCTCGCCAAGCGCTTCGTGCCTTATGCCTATGCCTATCCGGTGCTGGAATGGACGGCGGGCGCGCTGATGACGGCCCATGCCCTGCCCTGGCTCTCGATCCCCATCGGCCTTGCGATCGGCGGTATCGGCACGGTCTCGGTATTCTACGCGGTCTATATCCACAAGCGCGAACTCAAGTGCGCCTGCGTCGGCGGTTCGGGCGCGGTGCCGCTGGGCTTCGTCTCGCTCACCGAGAACCTGTTCATGGTCGCCATGGCGCTGTGGATGCTGGCAAGGATGATATAACAAGACATCGACCTGTCATGATCGCAGGTCTAAGGGGGCGGCGATATGAAGAGACTCGCCCCCCTGTTCGGCGCGCTTGCCCTGCTCGCCGCGCCTGCGACTGCCAAATCCGACCGCAAGCCCGCCGAGAAGGCGCGCGAACCGGTCGTGATCCTCGTCTCGATCGACGGCTTCCGCGCCGACTATCTCGATCGCGGGATCACCCCCAACCTCTCGGCTATCGCGGCGCGCGGCATCAGCGCCGCGATGCGCCCTTCGTTCCCCAGCAAGACCTTCCCCAACCACTGGGCGCTGGTGACCGGCAAAGTGCCGGACCGCAACGGCGTGATTGCCAATGCCTTCGAGGACCCGGCCCATCCCGGCGAGAAGTTCACGATGGCGAGCGACGAGCCTTACTGGTGGGACGAGGCGGAACCGATCTGGGTCACGGCGGAAAAGGCGGGAATCCACACGGCGACGATGTTCTGGCCCGGCTCCAACGTGGCTTGGGGCGGGACGTTGGTGAAGGAACCGTGGAAGACCGTAACCGGCGGTATCCGCCCGCGCGACTGGCAGCAGTTCAACGCCGCGGTATCCCCGACGCAGCGGGTCGATGCGGTATTGGACTGGTTGCGTCGTCCCGCATCGAACCGGCCCAAACTGGTGACGCTCTATTTCGATCAGGTGGACACCGCCGGTCATCACTACGGCCCGGATGATACCCATACCGATGCCGCGATCACCGAGGTGGACGGTAACATCGGCAAGCTCGTCGCGGGCCTGCGCGAACTCGGGCAGCCCGCCGATCTCATCGTCGTAGCCGACCACGGCATGGCGGCGATCTCCAGCGAACGAGTGGTCGCACTCGACACGATCGCCGATCCTTCGCTCTATACGCTGGGCGATACCGGCCCGTTTGCGGCATTGAAGCCGACCGAAGGCAACGACGCGAAACTCGCCGCCGCACTGGCAGGGCCGCATGACCACATGCAGTGCTGGCGCAAGCAGGACATTCCCGCCCGTTTCCACTACGGCAGCAATCCGCGCATCGCCCCGTTCTTCTGTCTGGCCGAAACCGGCTGGCAGATCGCCGCGACCAGACCCGACAAAGTCTCTACCGGCGGCACGCATGGCTATGACAATGCCGCTCCGGAAATGGCGGCGCTCTTCGTGGCGAGCGGCCCTGACTTCGCGCCGCGGGGCAGACTTGCGCCGTTCGACAACGTCGATATTGCCCCGCTCCTGCGCGATCTTCTTCACTTTCCTCAGGCAACCGACGGCGACGGCGACGATGCGCCTTTCCGGGAAGTTCTGAAGAAATAGGCCTCAGGATCTACAGGTAACCTCGCCCTCCGACATGAAAGCAACCCGCTCCTGCGCATCGTGGAGAACGAGTTTCGCAGGCCAGTGCACCGTATCGGACCCGCCCGCCTTGTCCGGCAGGCTCACCATATCGACCCAGCTCGCCAGTCCGACATAAGTGGAGCGCGCATTGCCCGGCAACTGCGCGCTTTCCTTCTTGGCGGCATAGCGCTTGAGATCGCCGCCGATACGCATGAAGCCCTCATCCGCATTGGCGATGAAGATCGGGTCCTTCTCGCCCGGCTTGCGGAACGCACAGCCCGGCTTGTCGAGCCCGTAGCGGGCCACGTCGATCTCGGTGATGGCACGGGGAATGATCGGCTTGAACGGCTCCTTGCTCATCCGCTCGACCATGGCCACGTCCTGCGCGTCTTCCGCCGCTTCCCTGCCCGGATCCTCCCGGCCGCAAGCTGACAGCAGGACCAAAGGAACCAGAGCAAGGATCGGTTTTCGCATCATTTTCGCCCGAACAGTTTCTCGATATCGTGGTGTGCGAGTTTAACCCACGTCGGGCGCCCATGGTTGCATTGACCGGAACGCGGAGTGCGCTCCATTTCGCGCAGCAGCGCATTCATCTCCGCCACCGAAAGCGACCGCCCTGCCCTGACCGATCCATGGCAGGCCATCGTCGCCAGCACGAGTTCGAGCTTCTCACCCAGCAGCAGGGCATCGCCGTTGCGCGCCAGATCGTCGGCGATATCGCGGACCAGAGCGTGGACGTCCGATTTGCCGAGCACCGAGGGCACCGCGCGAACCAGCATGGCGCCTGGCCCGAAACGCTCCAGCACCAGCCCGAACTGCGCAAGGTCGGCGGTCTTGTCCTCCAGCGCGTCGCAGGCGGCTTCCTCCAGTTCGACGACCTCGGGCAGCAACAGTGCCTGCGAGCGGGCCATCGCGTCTTCCGCCCCGGCGGCCTTGAGACGTTCCAGCACGAGCCGCTCGTGTGCCGCGTGCTGGTCGACGATCACCAGACCGTCCTCGGCCTCGGCGACGATGTAAGTCCCCGCAACCTGCCCGCGCGCGACGCCCAGCGGATATTGCAGCGCTTCCTCCGGCTCATCGGGCGCCGATTCCGCCCGGCCCGAGGGCTGGGCCATGACCTCTTCCTCATAGGAACGCCAAGCCGCCCCCGCTTCGGAGACGCGGCTCGGCGCGGGCCGATAATCGGTGCGCGAGGGCTGCGCGGAATACTCACGCGCGAACAGCGAGCCGAGCGCGGGTGCCGGTGCAGGCGCGACCGGCTCGACCTGCCACATGTTCATCGCGGCGGCGGCGGCAGGCTGGGCGCTTCGCTGCCCCGATGATTCCAGCGCATGGCGCAAGGCGCCTACCAGAAAGCCGCGAATGAAAGTCGGATCGCGGAAGCGCACTTCGGTCTTCGCGGGATGGACATTGACGTCCACTTCCTCGGGCGGAATTTCAAGGAACAGCGCCAGCACCGCATGGCGGTCACGCGCGAGCATGTCCGAATAGGCGCCGCGCACCGCACCGACGAGCAGCCGGTCCTTCACCGGACGTCCATTGACGAAGAGATACTGATGATCCGCGACGCCGCGATTGTAGGTCGGCAGTCCCGCCACGCCGGTAAGCCGCGCGGTTCCCCGCTCCGCATCGATCAGCACGCCGTCTTCGGCCAGTTCGCGCGCCACGAGTCGCGCGACGCGCGACGCCAGTTCCTCGCGCGGCTGAACGGCGATCACCCGGCGTCCGTCGTGCTCCATCGTGAAGCCGATATCAGGCCGCGCCATGGCGAGACGGCGCACGACATCCTGACAGGCCGCATATTCCGAGCGCGCCGAGCGCAGGAACTTGCGCCGTGCGGGCACTTTTCCGAACAGGTCCTCGACCCGGATGCGTGTGCCCGGCGGCAGCGCCGCCGGACTGTCCACCGCGACCACGCCGTGATCGACGACGCGCTTCCAGCCTTCTTCCGAGTCGTGCGGACGGCTCTCGATAGTGAGCCGCGCGACCGACCCGATCGACGGCAGCGCCTCACCGCGAAAGCCCAGCGTCGCCACCAGTTCAATATGTTCGTCCGGCAGTTTGGAGGTCGCATGGCGCTCCAGCGCCAGGGCGATCTGGTCCGGCACCATGCCGCAACCGTCGTCGGTCACTTCGATCAGGTCGAGACCGCCCGAGGCGAGGCGCACGGTGATCTGCGTAGATCCGGCGTCGATCGCGTTTTCCACCAGTTCCTTGAGCGCGGAGGCGGGGCGCTCCACCACTTCGCCCGCCGCGATGCGGTTGACGAGATGTTCGGGAAGACGGCGGATAATCGGCATCGGGCATTCTTTCGCTAGTCAGCGCAGATCTGCGTCCTGCGGGGTTTAGCACCCCGGAGTACGCACAGGAGACGGGTCTTTGGCACCGCGATCTCGAAGTGTTCCAAACACTAGCGGTGAACCGCATGGAATTCGAGACGGGCTTCCGACGATTCCCCCATGAAAAAGACACAAATTTTTGGCGTTTCGCGAATCGATGGGCTAAGGGGTCCCCTTCCATGCCAACCTGCCAGTCGCCCCATGGGGATTCCCTGTGGCGAGCGCCCGGAAAGACAACGGATTACTGATGGCCTCGCTCGTCTCGCGATTCTTCAAACTCGGCTCACAGAACATGGCGATCGACCTTGGGACCGCCAATACGCTCGTCTACGTTCAGGACCGCGGAATCGTGCTGAACGAGCCTTCGGTAGTGGCTATCGAGACGCTGAACGGCGTCAAGAAGGTCAAGGCCGTGGGCGACGACGCCAAGATGATGATGGGCAAGACGCCCGACAACATCGAGGCCATCCGCCCGCTGCGTGACGGCGTGATCGCCGACATCGAAATCGCGGAAGAGATGATCAAGCACTTCATCCGCAAGGTGCACGGCAAGAAGAACCTGTTCCGCTATCCGGAAATCGTGATCTGCGTGCCCTCGGGCTCGACTTCGGTCGAACGCCGCGCGATCCGCGACGCCGCCTCGAACGCCGGCGCCAGCCAAGTCTACCTGATCCTCGAACCGATGGCCGCGGCGATCGGCGCCGACATGCCCGTCACCGAGCCGGTCGGCTCGATGGTGGTCGACATCGGCGGCGGCACCACCGAAGTCGCGGTGCTCTCGCTGCGCGGCCTCGCCTACACCACCTCGGTCCGCGTCGGCGGTGACAAGATGGACGAAGCGATCGTCTCCTACGTCCGCCGCCACCACAACCTTCTGATCGGAGACGCCACGGCGGAACGCATCAAGAAGGACTACGGCATCGCCGTCATGCCGGCCGACGGCATCGGTGAGACCATCCACATCAAGGGCCGCGATCTCGTCAACGGTGTGCCGAAGGAGATCACCATCTCCCAGGCCAACGTCGCCGAAGCGCTGGCCGAGCCGATCGGCGCCATCGTCGAAGGCGTGCGCATCGCGCTTGAGAACACCGCACCGGAACTCGCCGCCGACATCGTCGACCAGGGCATCGTGCTCACCGGCGGCGGCGCGCTGATCCAGGGCCTCGATGACTATCTGCGCGAGGAAACCGGCCTGCCGGTCAGCGTCGCCGAAGACCCGCTGTCCTGCGTTGCGCTCGGCACCGGCCGCGCGATGGAAGATCCGGTCTATCGCGGCGTGCTGATGTCCGCCTGATTTCGCGCGGAGCGGCCGGTGCTCTGGAAGCCCGGCCGCTCCCCTTCCCGGCACCCTTATTGCCGGTCGTTTGACGTCAGAGCGGCAGTCCGACCGGAAGGCCGCCACTACGAAGGAGTGCATGGCGCATGGCACCGCCAGCAAACAGGCGCTCCAGCTATTCGCGCCGGGCGCAATACACCACGTTCCTCAGTTATGCCGCAGGCGTGCTTGGCGCCGCGGTCGGACTGGCGCTCGTGGTGATCTCGCTTGTAAATCCCGGATTTTTCTCCGCTCTTCGCGGACTGGCCGACGATGCGAGCGAACCGGCTGCGCAGATGTCTGCCAGCGGCCGCGATCTCGGACGCGATACCTGGGCCGAACTCACCGGATTCTTCCATTCGGGAGCAGAACACGCGCGGCTCAAGCGTGAGCTGGCCGAGGCGAAAGTGCGCCTTGCCGAAGCGAAAGGGACCTCGGCGGAAAACAAGCGCCTCAAGGACCTGATGGCCCTGTCCGAGCCGAACGGCGGCGC
The DNA here is from genome assembly GCA_017745295.1 of Novosphingobium sp. GTDB lineage: Bacteria > Pseudomonadota > Alphaproteobacteria > Sphingomonadales > Sphingomonadaceae > Novosphingobium. Next base: position 228,930 of record JAGHZR010000004.1, on the reverse strand, counting down.
GGTCGCCTATGCCCGCCTGACATCTTCGACCAGCGCCAGCACCCGCCGCTATGCGACGCTCGGCGCCGGAGCCGACCGCAACGTCACCCCCGGCATGCCGGTCCGCTCGCAGATGGGCCTCGTCGGGCGCGTACTCGAAGTCGGCTCGTCCAGCGCGCGGGTCCTGTTGGTTACCGACAGCGAAAGCGTGGTGCCGGTCCGCCGCGCGACCGACGGCGTTCCCGCCTTCGCCCAGGGCAACGGCGACGGCACCCTGCGCATCCGCCTCATCAACCTCGGTATCAACCCGCTGCGCAAGGGCGACGTGCTGGTGACGTCGGGGTCCGGCGGTCTCTACCGCCCGGGCACGCCGATGGCCGTCGTGACCGACCTCATCCGCGACGGCGCCATTGCCCGCGTGCTCAGCAACCCGTCCGATACCGACTATGTGATGGTCGAAAAGAGCTGGGCACCGCCGCCGCCACCGCCGCCCGCCAACGACGCTACGGTCAAGAAACGCTGATGTTCCAGCGCAGCGCCTCCCGCTCCACCACCCGGCAGCGCATCAACCACGCGCCCTCGCGGTTCCTTGCCAGAGGTTTCCCCTGGCTGACGGTGATGCTCGGCTCGCTGGTGCCGGGCTGGTTCATGATCGCCTCGGCGCCGGTCATGCCGCCGCTGGGCTTCCTGATCTATCTCGGCTGGCGGCAGCTGCGCCCCGGCCTGCTGCCGATCTGGGCGGGCCTGCCGCTCGGCCTGTTCGACGACCTGTTCTCCGGTCAGCCATTCGGCTGCGCGGTACTGCTGTGGTCGCTCACCGCGATCGCGCTGGAAATCGTCGAAGTCCGCCTGCCCTGGCGAAACTTTGTAACCGAATGGCTCATGGCAATGGGCCTGATCGTCGCCTATATCGTTCTCTGCCTCGCTCTTGCGAACCTCGCAGGCGCGGCATCCCCGTTCCGTGTCATCGTGCCGCAGGTCGTTATCTCCGTGCTTTCCTACCCGCTCGTCGGTCGAGTCGTTGCCATGTTCGATCGGATTCGCCTCGCGCCGATCGTGCTGCTGCGATGAAGATCAATTTCAAACGGTTCTTTCCGCAGCGCCACGTCAGCGCAGGCACCCTTCGCAACAGTTTCGACCGGCGCAGCCTCGTCGTCGGCTCGATCCAGGGCGGCATCGGCGTCCTGCTCGCCGCGCGGCTCGGCTATCTCTCGATCGCCCAGAACGCGAAGTACGAGCTTCAGGCCGAGAGCAACCGTGTCAACCTCTCGCTGATCCCGCCGCGCCGCGGCTGGATCATGGACCGCAACGGCACCCCGCTCGCCTCGAATCGCGCGGACTTTCGCGTCGATCTCATTCCCGAGCGCGTTCAGGACATTCCCCATACGATCCAGACGCTGGGCAAGTTGCTCAGCCTCACCCCGATCGCGATGCAGGACCTTGAGGACAAGCTGGAGCGCGCCCGCCGCTTCGCGCCGGTGGAAGTCGCCAGCGGTCTCGACTGGGACACGTTCGCCGCCGTCAGCGTGCGCCTGCCGGACCTGCCCGGCGTCGTCACCCAGCGCGGTTTCTCGCGGTTCTATCCGCTCGGGCCTTCGGTGGGCCATCTGATCGGCTATGTCGGCCCGGCCTCGGCGGAAGAGTACGAGAAGGACCGCGATCCAGTGCTCATCACGCCGGGCTATAAGGTCGGCAAGGACGCGCTCGAAAAGTTCTACGAGAAGGACCTGCGAGGCAAGCCCGGTGCTCGCCGCGTCGAAGTGACCGCCTCGGGCCGGATCGTCCGCGATCTCGACACCCGCGAGGACGTGCCCGGCAAGACCCTGAAATTGACCATCGACGCGGGCATTCAGGAATATGCCTCGCGCCGCATCGGCCCCGAATCGGCGGCCGTCGTGGTGATGGACTGCCAGACCGGCGACATCCTCGCGATGTGCTCGATGCCCAGCTTCGATCCGAACAGCTTTTCTGACGGCATCGGCCGTCTCGAATGGAAGATGCTGTCGGACGACGACCATGTGCCTCTGCGCAACAAGGTGCTGCGTGGGCTCTATCCGCCGGGATCGACGGTCAAGCCGATGGTGGCGCTGTCCTTCATGGAAGCCGGGCTGGACCCGAACGAATCGGTATTCTGCGGCGGCGGGTTGCGTGTCGGCAACCGTGTGTTTCACTGCTGGAACCGGCGCGGCCACGGCTCGGTCAACATGGCTAAGGGCATCTACCAGAGCTGCGACGTCTATTTCTATCACTTCGCCCAGCGCATCGGCATGGACCCGATCGCGGCAATGGCAAGTCGCCTCGGCCTAGGCCATGACTTCCCGCTGCCGGTTTCCGGGCAGTCCTACGGCACCGTGCCCAATCCGGCCTGGAAGCTGAAGAAATACGGCAAGGAATGGCAGACCTTCGACACCGTCAACGCGACGATCGGTCAGGGCTACTTCCTGGTGAACCCTTTGCAGCAGGCCATCCAGGCTTCGCGCATCGCCAGCGGGCGGGTCATCATGCCGCGCCTGGTCCATGGGCATGAGCAGAAAGTCGCGCCTTCGCTCGGGATTTCCGCCGAGCATCTTGCCTATGTTCGCCAGGCGATGTCGGATGTCGCCAACGGCCCCGGCTCCGCGCCGCATTCTCGCCTGCCGTTCCCGGACATCAAGCTCGCAGGCAAGACCGGCACGGCACAAGTCGTCGGGCTCAATGTCGGCAGCGGCAAGGGCGGCCTCTGGAAGCACCGCGACCATGGCCACTTCATCTGCTTCGCCCCGTTCGACAATCCGCGCTATGCCTGCTCGGTCGTGGTCGAGCACGGCGGCGGTTCGGGTGCAGCCTATCCGATAGCCCGCGATGTGCTGACGTATGTCTTCGACAAGCAGAAGGGCATGGATATCCTGACCGAGCTTGAGCAGAAGTGGGGCGGCACCCCCAAGGAGCGGCTCGAAGCCCGCTATCGCACCTATTCGGCGCAGTACGGTGTCGGTGCACCCGCAGTTTCCCCTGAAGAGGAAAACCGCAAGATTCAGGGCGCCGAGGGTGCACAGGACCCAGCGCAACCCATCGTTCGCGAGGCCGCCTCGCCGGCGCCCGAACCCGATGCCGCCGAGCGCCAGCCCTCGGCAACGCAAACGACAAGCCCCGCGCCGACGCCCGCCGTGACAGCGCCCAATACCGGAGGCAATCCGCAATGATGGGCCGTTCGATTGTTCCCGAGGCCATCGCCCGTCAGCCCTGGCACATGCTGGTGCCGCTGACCGGCCTCGTATCGCTCGGCGCCGCGGTGCTCTATTCGGCGGCGGGCGGCAGCCTCCAGCCTTACGCGCTCAGCCATGTCGTGCGCTTCTTCATCTTTCTGGTCATGGCGATCGTCATCTCCCGAATCAGCCGCGATTTCTTCCGCATGGCCGCCTATCCGGTCTACGGCGCGATCGTCGTGCTGCTGGTGCTGGTGGAAGCGATCGGCGCGGTCGGCGGCGGCAGCCAGCGCTGGCTCAACCTCGGTTTCATGACGCTTCAGCCGTCCGAACTGATGAAACCGGCGATCGTGCTCGTGCTGGCGCGATTCTACGAGACTTTGCCCCATGCCATGACCGCCAGTTGGCGCGGACTGGTGCCTGCGGGCGTGCTGATCGGCATTCCCGCGCTGTTCGTCATGATCCAGCCCGACCTCGGAACCGCACTGGCGATCTGCTTCGGCGGCGTCGTGACGATGTTCCTGGCAGGCCTGCCGCTGTCCTGGTTCATCGGCGCAGGCCTGACCGCCGCGATCGCCGCGCCGATCGCCTTCTTCACCCTGCTTCACGACTACCAGCGCAACCGCGTGCTGGTGTTCCTCGATCCGGAAAGCGATCCGCTCGGCACCGGCTATCACATCACCCAGTCCAAGATCGCGATCGGCTCGGGCGGTTTCCTCGGCAAGGGCTTTGGCAACGGGTCGCAGAGCCATCTGCAATACCTGCCCGAATCGCATACCGACTTCGTCTTCGCGACGATGGCGGAGGAATGGGGCATGCTCGGCGGCCTCTTCGTGCTCTGCGTCTTCGCCATCGTGCTGTCCTGGGGGCTCAGGGTCGCCCGCAAGGCGCCGGACCGCTTCTCCAGCCTGCTGGCCGCAGGCATGGCGGCGACGGTGTTCTTCTATGTCGCGATCAACCTGATGATGGTCATGGGCCTGGCGCCCGTCGTCGGCATCCCCCTGCCCTTCATGAGCCACGGTGGCACCTCGATGCTGACCAACATGATCTGCCTGGGCACGCTCATGGCCGTAAACCGTTGGAATCGCCGCCCCGGATCGCTCGCGTAAAATTTTTGAATTTTTCTCTTCCCATCCTGAAATCAGCCGTTATAGGGACCACTCCGCCGCCGGGGAGGTCCACCAAGACTTCCTCAAAAACGGCAGCCCAGGTCAGGGCAGTGTGGACGCATAGCTCAGTTGGTAGAGCAGCTGACTCTTAATCAGCGGGTCCTTGGTTCGAGCCCAAGTGCGTCCACCATACCTGTCCTTACGCGGAAACGCGTGGACGCATAGCTCAGTTGGTAGAGCAGCTGACTCTTAATCAGCGGGTCCTTGGTTCGAGCCCAAGTGCGTCCACCATTTCCGTACCTTTACGCGGCCCGTATCTTATGCGGCAGAGCGTGTGGACGCATAGCTCAGTTGGTAGAGCAGCTGACTCTTAATCAGCGGGTCCTTGGTTCGAACCCAAGTGCGTCCACCACCGCCTCTCCTTACATTCGCTTCCGATCGACATCGAGCTTCCCATTGCTCTGTCTGTTCTCGCCCGATCAGCTTTCGACTGCCGAGAGGTTGCGCCGCATGACGGGAATGCCGTAGCGCTCCGCCAGATCCTCGATCACCGCTTTCGGCAGGGCTTTGAGAAAGGCCATGCCGACCCGCCCCTCGCGTATCCAGCGCACTTCCGCTTCCACGGCCTTCAGGTTCGCCATGCGCAGCGCGACACGCTGGCCGGAGGTGAAATCCTCGCCGCCACCGACCACGCAGCATCCGCCTTCCGATATGTCCGCGAGTTCGACGCCGAAGACGTGCCAGCTCGACTTGCGACAGCGCGCTTCCAGCAGGACGGCATGGCGCGAGGTAAGCCTGCCGCAGTCGTCCCGTACCTGCATTCCAGCCCCTAATCGCTACCGCCGTTCATCGGCGAGACGCGACTTCTAGCAACGATAGGTAAACCGCAAGTTGCGCCTTAGTCCTTCGAGGCGTCTTGCGCAGGCGGCGTGTCGGTGCCCGCGATCCGGGCATCGATATCGCGGGCGCGCTTGGCGATGTTCTCGTTCGCCGCATCGTAGCGCTCCTCGAAGCTCGGCTCCTTGTGGCACCCGGAAAGCGCCACAAGGCCTGCGAGCAGAATGACCGCCCTGCCCATCAATAGTCCTTCTTGATGCGGATATTGAGGCTGTTGACGCCCGAACCGCCTGCCTGGCTCAGCACCGAAAGCCACTTGGTCACGCTCACTTCGAGCTGCGTGGCAGTGAAGCCGCGGGCGTCCGTGATCAGTTCCACGTAGATATCGTCGGTCAGGTACTGGCCTGCCGCCAGCGCGGTGCCGCGGCCGCTCGCCGCGTCGGGGCTGAGGATGCGCAGACGGTCGATCCCTGCCGCCGAACGCAGCTTGCCCAGCGGATTGACGCCGCCGCCCGTGGCCCGCAGCGAATTGAGCGACGTGGCCAGTTGTACAGCCTGAATCGCCGAGAGGTTCTCGATCGAACTGCCGAACAGGATGCGAGACAATATTTCGTCCTGCGGCAGACTGGGATTGGAGCTGAACTCGATCTGCGGATTGTAGGCGCGACCGCTCACGGTAACGGTCACAGCCACATCGTCGATCGTCTCGGTGGCGGTGATTGCCACGGTCGGGTCGATCGTCTGGCCGCCGTTGAACGAAATCAGACCGTCGGTCAGTTCGAACTGCTTGCCCGCAAACCCGAGCGTACCGCGCACCAGCTTCACTTCACCGGCCATGCTCGGCGCCGAACTGGTGCCGCTCAGGCGGAAGTCGGCGCTCCATTCGGATTCCAGACCCATGCCTGAGACATAGAGCTTCTCGGGAGCCTTCAGGTGAAGGTCGAGCCGCACCGAGGAGAAGGCGCTGGTGATCTGCGGCGCCGGTTCGTCACCCGTCACGCGCATCGGGCCGGAGCGCGGCTTGAAGCGCACACCGGTCAGGTGCGGCACGTCCACCGCGCCCTGGCGGACGATCTCGTAGCGGGTTTCCGGCAGGCGCAAGTCGCCCGAGAGCAGCGGGGTCTCGCCCGCGCGCTTGGTCAGGTTGAGCGTGCCGGTGGCGCTGGCCGAAAGCGAATCGCTGCGCGCCAGCCGTGCCTTGTCGAGCTTGACGTTGAGGTCCATCGGATAGCCCGCGTCGGCCGCGAGGCTGAGCCGTCCGTTCGCGCTGACCGTGCCGCTGCCCGCATTGGCATTGAGCGAGGTCAGTTCGAAGGAGTTGCCGCTGAACTTGCCTTCCAGCGTCATGTTGGTCAGCCGGGTGCCGTAAGCCTGGTACTCGTATGTCAGGTCCTTGCCCTTTACGAGACCGGTGATGCAGGGGTCGGAAACGCGGCAGGAGAAGTCCGCCGCCAGACCGATCGATCCGGTCAGCGTCTGGCCGGGCTGGCCCGCGAAGGAGAACAGCGTGTCGGCTGGGCCATTGTAGCGGATGCCGCCGCCCAGCGGCGCCTGCAGCAGGCGCGTTGTCCAGGCGCCTTCGCCCGGAGGCAGCGGATTGAGCGTGGCGGCCAGACGACCGATCACGCTGCCCTGCTTGCGGAACACCGCGTGGGCCTCGCCGCCGTCGGGATGGAGCTTTCCGACGAAGTTGATGTCGACCGGCTGGCTCACCGTGCTGGAACTGGTGCGGGTGAAGTTCACCAGGCTCATCCGGGCATCGGCGCGCGGGAAGGCAGTGGCGCTTTCCTGCTCGAAGTCGAGGCTGCCGCTGGCCTTGCCGCCGAGGCCATAGCCGGGAACGAAAGCATTCACGAGCGCGACGTCGATGTTTTCCAGCCGGCTCTGGAACTTCATGCCGGCGCCGTACTGGCCAGAGACTTTCGCCGTGCCAGAGCCGAAGGAGATCGTGGTCGGCAGCAGTTCGTAACCGCCATCCTTGGGCACGATCCGCGCCGGAGACTCGGTCTTGAGGTCCAGCCCGCGCACGCGCCCTTGCAAGGCGACGCGCCAGAGTTCGGGGGTGAGATCGGCGTTGAGACCGACGCGGAACGGCACGCCGCTCACGCCCTCGATCAGGCCCTTGGCCTTGCCGCGTCCGTCACGGTAGTCAACGATCACACGTGCGGCGGCAAGGTCGACGGCGCCGAACGAGGTCCCGGCCAGCTGGGCGTCGGCGACGACGCTGGGCTTGTCGTAAAGCACCGCGCGCCCGTCGATGATGGCCGAGCCGATCGTCAGCTTGGCGGCACCGGGGAAGACCGCATCCTTCGCGCGAAGATTAAAGTCTACGGCCTGGTACTTGCCTTCGGCATCGAGCTTCAGGGCGCCGCCGATGCCATTGCCCTTGGCGGTGAGTTCACCGGCGAAAGGCCCGGCCTTGGTCTGGACCATGCGTCCCGCGAAATCGACGCCGGACAGGTTCGCGCTGTTGACATCCACCGACATCTGCTGGCCCAATCCCAGCGAGACGTCGGCCTTGAGCGGGCCGTAGTCGGTGTCGCCGGTCATGTCGAAGCGATAGCCGCCGCGAGCGCCGGTGATCCGCGCGTCGAGATTGGCAAGGCCGATGCCGAGGCCCGGCCGCTCGGCGGTGACATGGGCGTCGGGATTGGCGATCGTGCCGTTCACCCGCACCCCGATCGCGCCATAACGGTTCGAACTGCCGCGCGCGGTGAGGGAAATCCGGCCGTTCGGGGACCAGCTCCCCTGCCCGCCCGTAACCTTGAGGTCCGGCGCGTTCAATTGCAGCGAGGAGAAGCGCACGACACCGTCCGGCCCGTAATGAACACGCGAGGATGCCGCGAAATTGCCGCCGAGATAAGTCTGGAGGCTCTCGTTCAGCAGCTTGGTCGAACGTGCGCGCACGGTGCCGTCGAGCGCAAAGCCGCTGCCCTCCGTCTTAAGGTCCATGTTCGTGCGGATGCTGAAGATGCCGACGCTGTCGAGCCGGTAGTTGTCGATCTTGCCGTCGATCGCGCCGGTGTAGAAGCCCTTGCTGAGATCGGCGACGAGGATCAGTCCGGCGTCGATGCGGTCGGAGCGCAGGCGCATGTTGTCGGAAAGGACGCGGGTGCCGTCGATGGCGAGGTCGCCGTCGAGCCGGACATTGGCGAGCGAACCGCCTGCCACCGTGTCCAGCCCGGTGATGCGCTGGACGCGCGCGGAGACCGGGATCAGGATCTTGTCCGCATCCACCCGTGCCGCGCCGCTGGCGGTCAGGCGCTCCAGCCCCATGTCATTCATCACCACGCGCGCGGCATTGATGCGATAGGCAACCCTGGGCGTGGTGAACGCGCCGTCCAGCGCGAGCGAGGCAGTAAGCCCGGCACCGCTGAGCTTGGGCGCGATGGCAGCAGGCTTGAGCAGGGCGAAGTCGAGCTTGAGATCGTCGAAACTGTTGTTCGACAGGTCCACCACGCCGTTCGGCGTCAGGTTGAAAGCATCGCTCCAGATGCGGCCCGTCACTTTGGCCCGGCGCTGGTCGAGCGCGGCGGTCACGTCGAGGTTGGTGATCGGACCCAGCAGGCTCGCGGTCGGCCCGGTGACGAGCCGTGCCACTTGCGTCGGCCCCTTGATCGTGAAAGTGCCGTCGCGCGCGACGAGGTCCAGCTTGGCGAGTTCACCGCCACCGAGACCGGCATCGAGCTTGCCGTTCCAGGCCTTCCAGTCGCCCTTGCCGCCGAGCTTCACCGTCAGCGGCTGCTTGAGACCGCCCAATGCGGCGATCACGCCGCCGGTCGGGGCATTGAGATCGAGATCGATGGCGAGCCGGTTCTTCGCGGGTACCGCGTCGAGCAGCAGGTTGAAGCGGTCTCCGCCTTCCTTGCCTTCGATCGCGATCGTGCCGCCCTTGGCCGAGACCAGCGCGCGGCCGTCGGAGATATGCGCCTTGCCGTCGATCGTGACGATGCGGCGATTGCCGGACACCGGCGGCTCGGAAATGAAGCGGTCGATCCGCAACTCGCCGACGTCGACGTCGATGTCGGGCAGCAGCGGCGCGTCGCTGGGTGGGGTCGGCTTGAACTTCGGCACCCGGCGCAGGATCATGCGCTGCGCCGTGGCGCTGCGCACATCGACATGGTTGCTGAGATAGGCGAAAGGCCGCCAGTCGACATGGATCTCCGGCGAGAACAGGAATTCGCCCCTGGGATCGCTGACCGAGAGATTGCGCAAGGTCATGCGCCGGTAGAGCGATCCTTCGATGCGCCCGACCTTGATCCTCATGCCGTTCTCGAAACGCAGGCCCGCGATCTGCTCGGCCACGAAACGGTGCCCCGGCCCGGTGTCGATGCCGAAGATGACGGCGGCAGCCAGCACGACGACGCCCAGCACCAGGCCGACGACCGTCTTGAGGATGCGTATCTGCACACGGCGCCAGACCGTGGGCTTCGGCTTTCCGCCATCGCTGGACGTTTCAGGCTGGTCGGCCGGGATCATGGTGTCATCGTCCGACATCAGAAGGCCTGTCCGATCGAAACGTAGAGATTGAAGCGGGATTCGCCCGGCTGGCGATTGACCGGCGTCGCAATGTCGAGACGAACCGGGCCGAAATTGGTGTAGAAGCGGCCGCCGATGCCCACGCCGTAGCGCAAGTTGTTGAACTGCGGCATCGTCTGGCGATAGGCCTGCCCGGCATCGACGAATGCGACGACGCCGTAGTTGCCGAAGCGATAACGTGCCTCGACCGAGCCTTCGTTGAGGCTGCGTCCACCCACGGCCGTACCGTCGGGAGCCTGCTCGCCCAGCGCCTGATAGGCATAGCCGCGCACCGAGCCGCCGCCGCCCGCATAGAGGCGCCGCGACGGTGCGATGTCGAACAGACCCGCGCCCTGGATCGTCCCAAGCCGCACGCGCCCGGCCAGCACGAGGCCGTCGGTTACGGGGTAATAGGCCGAAGCGTCGATGCGCGCCCGCACGTAAGGATCGAAGCCCTTGCGGACCGTCGCTTCCGGCTGGATCAGCGTGGTCAGGCGGTAGCCCTTGGTGGGATCGAGCAGGCTGTCGGTCTGGTCGAAGCCGACCTGGCCATTTACGCCCGCGACGTAATAGAGCTTGCGGTCGCGATTGCCGGTGGTGCGGTTATAGTCGGTTTCCGCCGTTCCCAGCATCTCGACACCGAAGGCATAAGTATACTTTTTTTGCCAGATCGGCGTGGAGTCTCGGGCGATACGGGCGGCAATGCGGCCGGTATAGGCGCTGTAGGCGTCGTAGTCGTTGTGGAACGCCTCGGCCACGAGTTCGAAAGTACGGTCACGCTTGCCCGCGTTGGAACGGCGGAAGGTCACGCCGGCGCCCTGCTGGCGCGTACCGGCGATGGCTTTCGCGATCAGCGCGCCTTCCGGCGGGAACATGTTGCGATTGGTCCATGTCGCAGCCGCGGTAATGCCTTCGCCCGCGGCAAAGCCCAGCGAACCGGCGATCGTGCGCGGCGGCCCGACATCCTGCTGGACGTGAAGCTCGACATATTCGGTGTCGTCCGGCGCTGCCTCGCCGGTCTTGCGCGGCTCGACGGTGATGGTGGAGAACAGGCTCGTGGCGACCAGCGCCTTGCGCAAATCGTCCACCTTGCGGCTGTCGTAGAGTTCGCCGCGCTTGAAACGGGCGAGAACGCCGACATGCTCGGCATCGAAAGCGAGGTCGCCGGACGTCGTGAAACCGCCGAAACGGCCTCTCGGTCCCACGTCGATCGGCAGCGTATAGATGCCTTCGCCGGTATCCTGATCGAGCAGGATGTCGCGGTCGCCCACTTTGGCGAAGGCATAGCCGTTCTCGGGCAGTGCCACCGCCACTTGCGCCTCGGCCCCCTGAACGCGCTCGGCGACGATCGGCTCGCCGACCTTGAGCGCCAGATTTTTCGCGATGAGGTCGGAAGGAACGGTGGGATCGGCCTTCACCACGATTTCCGAGAACTTGTAGCGCTGACCGGGACTAACCCTGATAACGGCAACCAGCGGTGCGCCTTGCGTGCCGTCGGCAGTCCGCTCGACGCGGGTGGTCACGACCGGCGAATACCAGCCTTCGGAGGACAGCACCGTCTGCATCAGCGTGGCGTCTTCGTTCAGGCGGGCATTGACCATCGCCAGGTTCGCCGCCTTGCCGTCGCCCTTCTTCAGCGCCGAATGGGAGCGGAACTCGCTGCGCAAGTCGGTGCCCGTCTCGTCGTCGGCGGATTCCAGCCCTTCGATCCGGGTCTCGTAGGCGACCTCGACGTCCTTGTTGTCTTCCTTCTTCTCGGCGAACTGGACCGGGGTCACCTCGAACTGGTCGATCGGCGGCAGCGGCGCAGTGAGTTCGGCGTCTCGCACCGGGGCATCGCCGATCGGGATATCGGCCGAAGCATTGGAAACAGCACCTGCCGGCACGGGCACGGCGACAGATTGAGCGTTCGCATCCTTTGGCTTCTCAGCGCCAGCCTGCTTGGCCGTTTCCTGCTCGCTCGCCATGCGGCGCTCGAAATCATCGATCGATTCGAGCGGCTTGTCGAGTTCGGGATCGTCCTGCGGATCGAGCCGGGGAATGGACCTGTTGAACTCGTCGTCGGGAATGATCGGCTTCACTTCAGGCAGCACGACATCTGGCGGAGGAGCGGGTACGGCGAGCTTGCCCGCCTGCACCTGGTCGTCCTGCACCGGATCGCTCTGTTCGGGCGTTTCCTGCGCACTCTGGACAGCCCCTGAATCCTGGACAGGTGGCCGCGTGCTCGTCCCTTGCGCGAAGGCAGGGCTCGCCGACAGGGCGAGGAGCAGTGAAATCGTGGCCAGTCCCGCACCGTCGCGCAGCGAGAGGGAACAAGCCGGCTTCTGATTGATTAGCCAAGGCATGAGCAGCGCGATGTAACACCCCCTGTCGAGAATGGGCAACAGGCCCCCTCGTGGAATACCCTATCGCATTGCAACAGCGAAAGTTCCCTGCCGCAAGTGGGTAAGCGATGAAATCCGACGAAGCCTCCCCGGCGTCAACAGCCAAGGACAAGATGTCTACACCCTCTACGCCAAATCAGCCCGGAACCGACGCAAATGCGCCCTGGCAAATTCCGGGAAAAGCCTGGTGGAAGATCCTCAAGCGCGTTTACGTGATGAGTGGTTTCCACGAACTCGGCCTGCTGGCGGGCGGTCTGGCCTTTTACTGCTTCCTCGCCCTCACCCCGCTGATCGGCGCCACGGTGATGATCTACGGGCTGTTCGGCAATGTGGAGAGCGTCCATTCGCAGATGCAGAGCATCGTCGAAGTGGTCCCTCCGGAAGTCGCGAAGATGCTGGAGCAACAGTTGGTGCAGATCGTCACGACCAGTCGCGGCGTCACCGGATTCGCGCTGCTGATCGCCCTCTTCTTTGCGATATTTGGCGGCATGCGCGCGGCGAACGGCATGATGAGCGCGCTCAACATCATCAACGAGGAACGCGAGACGCGCGGCACCATCGCCCTCACTTTTCGCGCGGTGGGGCTGACCGTCTCCGCCGTGTGCATCGCCCTGACCGGCGTGCTTTCCGGCGGCGTCTTCGCCTGGCTCCAGACCCAGACCAGCGTGTTCCTGGGCGATGCTACCGAGGTCCTGTTCAAGTGGCTGACCTGGATCGCCGCCGTCGCCCTTGGCAGCGCCGGTTTCGCGCTCATCATGCGCTATGGGCCGGACCGGCGTCCGGCGAAATGGCGCTGGCTGGCGCCCGGCTCGCTGCTGGCGACGCTGCTGTGGATCGCCGTCTCGTTCGGCTTTTCGCTCTATGTCGCCTACATCAGCGACTACAACGCCACTTACGGCTCGCTGTCGGCCATCGTAGTGTTCCTCATGTGGCTGTATCTCTCGGCCTATGGCGTACTGCTGGGTGCGCTCGTCAATGCCGAGATCGAGCGGCAGACCTTCTGCGACACCACCACCGGGCCGACACTGCCCGCCGGAGAACGCGGCGCGGTGCTGGCCGACCTAATGGACAACCGCGTACCTTCCGCCTCCGAACTGGAACGCAACAAGCGCCGCCGGGCCGAGCAAGTGCGCCGTGAGGCCGAGTCCTAACCGATCACCACGGGCCATCGCCGCGCGTCGAGGCGGATCAGCAGATCGGCGCGCGGCGGCATTTCCTTCAGGATCCAGCGGGTCAGGCGCTCGTAATGGGCAATGAAGCGGGCGATCCCGGCCTCGTCCATGACCCGCGCGCCGCCACCGGCAGCGAGTTCGCGCTCCTGCTCCAGCCTCCAGTCGTGGACGACCTCGAAGCCCGGCGCCGCGAGCAGGACCAGACGGTCGATCCGCGCGAACAGCCGCTGATAGGCATCGCCGAGCATGTCATTGGCATAGCGACGCCACCGACCGTCCAAATCCTCCCCGGCTTCCAGCGCATTGATCGGACGCACGAGCTCATCCGCAGGCTGCGGGAAGGCGCCAAGGCACCAGCCTTCGAGGATCAGGACCTGGAGATCGGGACCGACGATCGGCCATTCCCGTTCCGGCAGGCGATCATCGGCGCCCTTGTCGAAACGCGGCAGCGCCACGGGCATCCCGCTTTCGAGCATGTCCAACGTATCCAGCCCAAGTGCCACGTCATGCGTGCCCGGCACGCCGCGCGTCGCCAGCAGGGGGTGAACCGTGCGGGCAAGTTCCTGCCGTTCAGCGCGGGCAAGATAGAGGTCATCGAGCGACAGGGTAGCGGATTCCAGACCCTCGCGCGCGCAGGCAGCGAGCACGGCCCCCGCCAGCGTCGTCTTGCCGGAGCCTTGCGATCCGCACAGTCCGACCACGACGGGGCGATGGCGAGCGCCCGCCAGCGCCGAACGGACTTGCCCCATCACGGCCGCCACCACTTCCGTTGCCGGGCCTGCCTTTCCGGTGTTCCGCTCGCTCGCCATAGCCCCTCCTCGAAGTCGACGGATCGCGCGTAGCAAGCCCTGCCAGCCATGGCGAGGATCCTGACGGACGATGACGTGCGCGGCATCGCGCCCGCGATCAGCCCCCGCAAGAGTTGAAGCGACGGTCGGTCTCGGACTAGCTAAGGCACGACATTATTCGCGCGGCGGGAAGAGGACACGAAAGATGACCGACGTTCTGGGGTACGACGTTCTGGGATATAGGGGCAAGCGCGTGATCGTCAGCGGATGCTTCTCCGGCATGGGCGAGGCGACGGCGCGCATGCTGGTTGATCTCGGCGCCGAAGTGCATGGCTTCGACTTTCGCGAAAGCGCCGTTCCGATGGCCTCCTTCACGCAGATCGACTTGCGCGATCCGGCCACGATCGAAGCGGCGGTAGCCGGTGTCGGCGGCAGGATCGATGCCCTGTTCAACTGCGCGGGACTGCCCGGTGGCGGCGGCTTCCCGCCGCTCGACGTCATCAAGGTCAACTTCCTCGGCACGCGCCATCTCACCGACCGGGTCATGCCGTTGATGGGCGAAGGCGGCGCCGTGGTCTCGATCGCCTCCACCGGCGGCCTGGGCTGGAGCCGCCGCATCCCGGTGCACATGCAGCTCCTCGCCACGCAGGGCTTCGACGCCGGTCTCGCCTGGTGCGAGGCCAACCCCGATCAGGTGGCGGAAGGCTATGCCTTCTCGAAGGAGGCGGTGATCGTCTGGACGCAGCTCATGGGGGCGCGGCTCATCAAGCAGGGCATCCGCATCAACTGCTCGCTGCCCTCGCCCACCCAGACGCCGATGATGGCGACCTTCCATGCGACTTCGGGCAAGGACGTGGTGGACGCCGCTGCCGAACCGCTCGGCCGCTACACCACGCCGGAAGAACAGGCCGGGCCGCTGGTGCTCATCAATTCCCGGCTCGCAGGCGTCGTCAACGGCATCGTCATGCCGGTGGACGGCGGCTTCATGGGCGGCCTCGCTACCGGACAGGTCGATATTTCCCGGATGATGAGCAAGCAACCCGCCTGATCCCCCATTCCCTCACAAGGGTGGATGTCGCGAGATCCACCCTTTTACCTATGCGTCAACCTGCTAAGCCCTCCGGCAAACGGAGAAGGATCGAAGCGCATGGACGAAGCGGTACTCTATGAAATCGACGCGGAAGGCATCGTCACCCTCACGTTGAACCGCCCGGACATGCGCAATCCGATCTCCGACCCCGAAGTGATCGAAGCCCTGCTCGGCGCGCTCGAACGGCTCGACAGCGACCCGGCGGCGCGCGTGGCGATCCTGACCGGCGCGGGCAAGGGCTTCTCCTCGGGCGGCAACATCAACGAGATGAAGCCCGGCGGCAACGTCAACGGCGGCGTGCCGACCCGCACGCGGCTCAACTACAAGCGCGGCATCCAGCGCCTGCCGCTCGCCTTCGCGGCGCTCGAAGTGCCGGTGATCGCCGCCGTCAACGGCGCGGCGGCGGGCGCGGGCTGCGACCTCACCTGCATGTGCGATCTGCGCATCGCCGGGGAGAGCGCGCGCTTTGCCGAGAGCTTCGTGAAGATCGGCCTGATCGCGGGCGACGGCGGCTCCTGGCTGCTGCCACGCGTCGTCGGCTGGTCGAAGGCCGCAGAAATGGCCCTTACCGGCGACATGATCGATGCGGCGGAGGCCCTCGCCTGCGGCCTCGTCTCCAAGGTCGTGCCGGACCACCTGCTGATGGACGAAGCCCGCGCCCTCGCCCGCCGCATCGCCGCCAATCCGCCCCACGCCGTGCGCATGACCAAGCGCCTGCTCTGGGAAGGACGGCGCAGCGACCTCGCCACCCTGCTCGAAATGGCCGCCGCCATGCAGTCCGCCGCCCATGCGACCGACGACCACACCGAAGCGGTCGAGGCTTTTCTGGAAAAGCGCAAGCCGATCTTCAAGGGCACTTGAATTTCGATGTGATCGGTTCATATGGGCATCACATCGAAATGTGAAATTGGATTCTTGCAATGGCTGCTAATGTGATCGAACAGGTCCGCAAGCTCGTGACCGAAGGCGGCATGAGCAAGGCGGGCCTGGCCCGCGCTGCCGGACTTCACGCCAACACCCTGCGCGACTGCGCCGAACCCGAGTGGAACCCCACGGCGGAAACGCTGACCAAGCTCGAACGCTTCCTCAACGCCAACGACGACCGCCAGGTCCTCGTGCCGATCGAGGAAATCATCGACGAGGCGCGCAACGGCCGCATGTTCATCCTCGTCGACGACGAGGACCGCGAGAACGAGGGCGACCTCGTGATCCCGGCGCAGATGGCGACCCCGCAGGCGATCAACTTCATGGCCACCCACGGCCGCGGCCTGATCTGCCTGACGCTCACCAGCCAGCGCGTCGAGGAACTCGGCCTCGACCTGATGAGCCGCCACAACGGCACCCGTCACGAGACCGCCTTCACGATCTCGATCGAGGCGCGCGAAGGCGTGACCACCGGCATTTCGGCAGGCGACCGCGCCCGCACCATTTCAGTGGCGATCGACGGCACCAAGACCAAGGCCGACATCGTCACCCCCGGCCACGTCTTCCCGCTGCGCGCCCGCGACGGCGGCGTGCTGGTCCGCACCGGCCACACCGAAGCGGCGGTCGACATCTCGCGCCTTGCCGGTCTCAACCCTTCCGGCGTGATCTGCGAGATCATGAAGGATGACGGCACCATGGCCCGCATGGACGACCTGATTGCCTTCGCCCGCATCCACGACCTCAAGATCGGCACGATCCGCGATCTCATCGCCTATCGGCGCAAGCACGACCGCATGGTCGAGAAGAAGAACGAGATCACTTTCCAGAGCCGCTACGGCGGCCAGTGGCTGGCGCGCAGCTACTTCAACAAGGCGACCGGCGAAGAGACGCTGACCCTCATCAAGGGCCGCATCGATCCCGAAAAGCCCACGCTGGTCCGCATGCACACCCTGTCGGTCTTCGCGGACGTGCTGGGCGAGGAAGCGACCGATCGCGGCGATCTGCTGCACCGCTCGATGGAAATGATCGCGGAGGAAGGCACCGGCGTGATCGTCGTCATCAACCGTCAGATGAACGGCGCTATCTCACGGGTCATGGACATCAAGCACCAGGTTCGTGCAGGGGAAACGCCCGACATGGAGGAACTGCGCGACTACGGCGTCGGTGCCCAGATCCTGGCGGAGCTTGGCATCCACGACATGATCCTGCTTTCCAACACCCATTACTCGCTCGTCGCGCTGGAAGGCTACGGCCTCAACATCGTCGGCGAACGCCCCATCCCCGCCCCTGAAGGAGCGCATTGAAATGGCCCGTTTTCTCATCGTCGAAGCCCGCTTCTACGACCATCTCAACGACAAGCTGATCGCCGGTGCCAAGGCCGCGCTGAAGGCTGCCGGCCATCAGGCCGAAGTCATCACCGTGCCCGGCGCGCTGGAAATCCCGGCCGCGATCTCGCTGGCCGATGCGACCGGCGACTATGACGGCTATGTCGCCATCGGCGTCGTCATTCGCGGCGAGACCTACCACTTCGAGATCGTCGCGGGCGAATCCGCGCGCGGCATCATGGCGCTGACGATGGACGGCATTCCGATCGGCAACGGCATCCTGACCGTCGAGAATGAGGAACAGGCCCTCGTCCGCGCCGAGCCTGCGCAGAAGGACAAGGGCGGCGAAGCAGCCAAGGCGGCTATCGCGCTCTACGACCTCAAGGAAAAGTTCGCCTGATAGGGCATGCAGGGGGCGGCTTATCCCCGGCCCCCTGCACTTTCTTTCGCGATATCAATCTCCTCGCGATGAAATCCGATTGTCGTCAAGCTGTCACCCGAAGTGAATAGCCGCCGATTTTCCGTTTCTTCGAGGGCTTCAGCATGATCGAATCGCCACTCTCCCGCCGCTCGCTTATCCGCACCGGCGCCGGGGTCGCCGCAGGAACACTGGCCGCCTCGATCATGCCCTCTGCCATTGCAGCGACTGGGGCAGCGCCCGTTCCCGCCGCCCGCCAACGCCCGGCCAAGCCGCTGGTCATCGGCCATCGCGGCGCCAGCGCCTTGCGCCCCGAGCACACGCTGGCCTCCTATGCCAAGGCCATTGCCGACGGCGCGGACTTCATCGAACCCGATCTGGTCGCCACGAAAGACGGCGTGCTGATCGCCCGGCATGAAAACAACATCGCCGACACCACCGATGTCACCGATCATCCCGAATTCGCCGCCCGCAAGACGACGAAGACCATCGACGGCGAGCAAGTGACCGGCTGGTTCACCGAAGACTTGACCCTTGCCGAGATCAAGACGCTGCGCGCGAAGGAACGCCTCGGCCCGCTGCGCCCGGAAAGCCACGGTTACGACGGTCGCTTCCAGGTCGTGACGTTCGAGGAGATCGCCGATTTCGTCGCCGCCGAAGCCGCCGCGCGCGGCCGCATGATCGGCGTGATCCCGGAAATCAAGCACTCCACCTATTTCGCGTCGATCGGCCTACCGCTGGAACAGCGCTTCCTCGACCGGGTCCATGCCAGCGCCTATCTCCGTACCGCGCCGCTGATCGTCCAGAGCTTCGAAGTTTCGAACCTCAAGTGGCTCCGCCCGCGCATCGGCGATCTCGGCAATGTCCAGCTCATGCAGTTGACGGTGCCCGGCAAAGTGCGCCCGGCCGATCTCGCCGCCAAAGGCTCCGGACCGACCTTCGACGATCTCCACACGCCCGCAGGCCTCGCCGAAATGGCGACTTACGCGGACTGGATCTCGCCCTACAACCTAGCCCTGATCGCGCGCGACAAGGATAACCGCCTTGCGGAGAAGCCGAGCGATCTGGTCGCCAATGCCCACAAGGCCGGGCTGCTGGTCTCGACCTGGACTTTCCGTCCGGAGAACTACTTCCTTCCGGCAGACATGCGCAGCAGCGGCGGCGACGGCGCCCGCAACCCCGAGGGCAGCATCGCCGAAATCCGGCGCTATCTGGCTCTTGGACTGGATGCCTTCTTCACCGACGATCCGGCAATAGGCCGCAAGGCGGTCGACGAACGCGCCTGAGAAAAACAAAAAGCCCGCGAAATTTGCGGGCTTTTTGTTTTGGTGCGCGCGTTCGAACATAGTTCGAACTACCTTCCAAATCAGGGCGATCATTTTCTTTGAAAATGGTGCGCCCGACGGGATTCGAACCCATGGCCCCCAGATTAGGAATCTGGTGCTCTATCCGGCTGAGCTACGAGCGCACTCGAGGGGCGTCCTAGCTTGCGGGGAAAGGCTTGGCAATCCGTTTACATTCACCCGTTCCAGGGGCCGTTCAGTTCGCCTGTTCGGGCGGCATGACCGGAAACGGCAGCGGCGTAAGCGCAATGCCTTCCTCGATAAGTTCCTTGGCCTGCTCCACGCTCGCGCGGCCGTGAATGGTTTCCGCCTCGCGCTCGCCATAGTGCATTGCGCGGGCGTCCTCGGCGAAGCTGTCGCCCACGAAGCGGCTCGACTTGAGCGCCTCGGCCTGCATCACCGCCAGTTTCTGGAGCACCTCGATCGCCTGAGGCGGCAAGGGTGCAGCAGGCGCGGCAGGCGCTGGTTCCGGCAGAGACGGCGCCGTTTTTGCCGGGGATTCGGAGCGCTGGTTGCCCTTGCGCGCGAGACGCGGCGCCTGCACCGCCTTGCCGACATCCGCCGATCCGCAGTGCGGGCAGGCCACCAGCCCGCGTTCCTGCTGGTGCGCGTAATCGTCCGAGGACTTGAACCAGCCCTCGAAACGGTGCTGCGCGGAACGGCATTCGAGATCAAAGACGATAGGCATCGCGGCCTATTTGGCGATCTCGCGGCGGTTGGCAAGACTGGGAAGCTGCGCACGCACTTCCGTAATCCGCGCCGGATCGAGATCGACGAAGCCCAGACCCGCTCGCTCGCCGCCCATGTCGAGCAGGATGTCGCCCCAGGGATCGATCGCCAGCGAATGGCCGTAAGTCTCCCGGCCGTCCTCATGATGCCCGACTTGCGCGGCGCTGAGCACGAAGGCGCTCGCCTCGACCGCACGGGCGCGCTGCATCAGGTGCCAATGCGCCTTGCCGGTGGGCACCGTGAAGGCCGCGGGCGTGGCAATCACGTCGCATTTGGCCCGGCCGAGCGCCTCGAACAGCGCCGGGAAGCGCACATCGTAGCAGATCGCCAGCCCCAGCCTGCCGAGCGGCGTCTCCACCGTCACGACGTCGTTGCCGGGCGCATAGGCATTCGATTCGCGCCAGGATTCGCCGGTGGCGAGATCGACGTCGAACATGTGCATCTTGTCGTAGCGGGCACGGATTTCGCCGTCAGGAGCGATGACGAAGGCGCGGTTGGCATAGCGCCCGTCCCCGCCTTCATCGCGGCGCACCGCCAGCGAGCCGATATGCACCCATAGCCCCTCGCGCGCCGCTGCAGCGCATGCGGCGGCGAGAACCCGGTCCTCGGCTTCGCTCACGATATGGCCCGCTGCCCGTTCCCGGTTGCGGTCCAGCAGCCCCGACATCTCGGGTGTGAACAGCATGGCCGCGCCGCCAGCCTTCGCCTCGCGGATCGCGGCGACGATCGCGGTGGCATTGGCCTCCGGATCGATGCCCGAGGTCATCTGGAACAGCGCGGCGCGGCCCATCGCGGTCAGAGACCCAGCACCGGATCGAGCTTGCCCGCCCGGTCGAGCGCGCTGATGTCGTCGAACCCACCATAGGCCTTGTCGTCGATCAGGACCTGCGGAACCGTCAGTGCGCCGGGAACGCGCTCGACCATCTCGGCGCGCTTCTCGCCGCCCATGGTCACGTCGTATTCCTCGTAAGTCACGCCTTTGCCGTCCAGCAGCGCCTTTGCCATGACGCAGTAAGGGCAGCCCCACTTGGTGTAGATCTCGACTTTCGGCTGGCTCATCGGACTTCTTCCTTCAATCTTTTTGCGACCCTTGAAAGGGCGATCCGCTACCATATCTAGGAGTGCAAGTCATGGCCCGCCAAGGGAATGGCTTGAGAGCGAGGCGCCGCAAGTCGGGCCTCATCACACGAAGATTGCTCGAACGAGGATTTTTGTCATGAACCGTATCGATTTTTCGCCCTACCGCCGCACCATGGTCGGTTTCGACCGCCTGTTCGACATGATCGAGAACCAGGGCCGCGTGAATCCGGGCGACAAGTACCCCCCCTTCAACATCGAACGTCGCGGCGCCGATGCCTATCGCATCACGTTGGCGGTCGCAGGTTTCAAGCCCGCCGATATCGACATCACCGCGCAGGCCAACCTGTTGGTGGTCAAGGGCCACAAGCCCGAAGAACCGGCCGAGGGTGAGATGCTGCATGTCGGCATTGCCCAGCGCGGGTTCGAGCGCCGCTTCGAACTGGCCGATTATGTTCGCGTAGACGGCGCCGATCTGGCCGACGGCCTGCTGGTGATCGACCTCGTGCGCGAAGTGCCCGAAGCGATGAAGCCGAAGAAGATCTCGATCGGCGGAAACACCCTTTCCGTCGTCGAAGGCGGCGATTCCGCCGCCGCCTGAACGTTTCGATGAGCTGACATGATCTGGGGGCGGTCCGGCATTCCGGGCCGCCCTTTTTGCGGCGCCACAACAAGGAAGCCGTGACAGCCGCACATTCCGCGCCCTAAAGCTGGCTGTATCACTTCCAGCGGGCCGCTCTCCTCCATGCTTTCGATCCTGTCGGTCGTCCTGCCGATCTTCGCGCTGACCTTCGCGGGCTGGCTGACCCGGCGCCTCGGCATATTCGGGCCGCAATCGACCACCGAACTCAACCGTTTCGTCGTCTATCTGGCGCTTCCCGCCCTGCTGTTCGACATCGTCGCAGGCGCCCGGCCCGAAGACTTGTGGCAACCGGGCTTTGTTGCAGTGTTCTCCCTGACCACGTTCTGCTTCTTCGCGCTCACAGTCGCGGTGAGCCGAATGAAAGGCACGGCAATCGGCAATGCGGCGATCCACGGCCTCAATGCCGCCTATTCGAACGTCGCGTTCCTCGGCTTTCCGCTCCTGCTGGCAACGCTGGGACCAGCCTCGCGGACGCTGACGCTAATTGCCACGATCAACACTGTCTGCGCCCTCTTCGCGACCTCCATCGTCCTGCTCGAATTCGGCAACCAGTCCGGCGGGCGGCCCTCGCTCGTGGTCCTCCGCGTCCTTCAGGCGCTGTTCCGCAATCCGCTGGTATTGGCTCCATCCCTGGGTGCGCTGGTCATGGGAAGCGGGATCGGCATCGCCGCGCCGCTGGACACGTTCCTCAAGCTGCTCGGCTCCGCCGCCAGCCCCTGCGCGCTCGTCTGCCTCGGCATGTTCCTGGCCGAACCGCGCAAGGTCGAACCCGGTGACACCGGCCGCACCACCCTGCTCGTTGCGCTGAAACTCTTCGCCTATCCGGCGCTCATGCTGGTGATGGCACGCTGGGTGATCCCGCTCGAAAAGCCACTGCGCGATGCCGCCGTGTTGTTGGCCGCGCTGCCGACCGGGACCGGGCCGTTCATGCTGGCGGAACTCCACCGCCGCGAAGGCGCCCTCACCGCCCGCGTCATCCTCGTCTCGACGGTTCTGTCCGTCGCGACGGTGACGCTGCTGCTTGCCGCCCTGCGCTGAAACGAAAAGGGCGGACCTTGCGGCCCGCCCTTCCCCAACTCGCTTTTCCCGCGATCAGACCAGTCGGGCCTGACGCAGCGCCGCGGCGATGAACCCGGCGAAGAGCGGGTGCGGCTCGAAGGGGCGCGACTTGTATTCGGGGTGGAACTGCACGCCGACGAAGAACGGGTGATCCGGACGCTCGACGATCTCGGGCAGCAGGCCGTCGGGCGACATGCCGGAGAAGATCAGGCCGTCTCCTTCCAGGGTCTCGCGGTACGAGGCATTCACTTCGTAGCGGTGACGGTGGCGTTCCGAGATCTCGGTCGAGCCGTAGATCGAGGCGACATGGCTATTCGGCGAAAGCTCTGCCTTGTAGGCGCCGAGGCGCATGGTGCCGCCCAGATCGCCGCCCTCGGCGCGCTTTTCGAGGCCGTCCTTACCCATCCATTCGGTGATGATGCCGACGACCGGTTCCTCGGTGGGACCGAATTCTGTGGAATTAGCCTTCTCGACACCTGCGGAACGGGCACCCTCGATGCAGGCCATCTGCATGCCGAGGCAGATGCCGAAGAACGGTACTTCACGCTCGCGGGCAAAGCGGACCGAGGCGATCTTGCCTTCGGTGCCACGCTCGCCGAAGCCGCCGGGAACCAGGATGCCGTGCATCGGTTCGAGCGCGGCGGCAATTTCCGAATCTTCCTTCTCGAAGATCTCGGCATCGATCCAGTTGACGTTGACCTTCACGCGGTTGGCCATGCCGCCGTGCACGAGTGCCTCGTTCAGCGACTTGTAGGCGTCCTGCAGGCCGACGTACTTGCCGACGACGCCGATGGTCACTTCGCCCTCGGGGTGCTCGAAGCGGTCGGTGATGTCGTTCCAGCGCGCCAGATCGGGCGCCTGCGATTCCATGCCGAAGTGGTGAAGCACTTCGGCGTCGAGGCCTTCCTGGTGGTACTGGAGCGGCACGGCGTAGATGTTCGGCGCGTCGAGCGCGGGGATCACCGCCTGCGGACGCACGTTGCAGAACAGCGCGATCTTGCGGCGCTCGCTCTCGGGCAGTTCGCGGTCGGCACGGCAGAGCAGGATGTCGGGCTGAATGCCGAGGCCGGTCAGTTCACGCACCGAGTGCTGGGTCGGTTTGGTCTTCAGCTCACCGGCAGCCGCGATGTAGGGCACCAGGGTGACGTGGACGAAGCAGGTCTGCTCGCGGCCGAGTTCGTTGCGCAGCTGGCGCAGCGCCTCGACGAAGGGCAGGCCTTCGATATCACCGACGGTGCCGCCGATCTCGCAAAGCACGAAGTCGAGATCCTCGGTCTCCGTCATCGCGAAGTCCTTGATCGCGTCGGTGACGTGCGGGATCACCTGAACGGTGGCGCCGAGATAGTCGCCGCGGCGTTCCTTGGCGATGATGTCTTGGTAGATGCGGCCCGAGGTGATGTTGTCCGCCTGACGGGCCGAAACGCCGGTGTAGCGCTCGTAGTGGCCGAGATCGAGGTCGGTCTCGGCGCCGTCGTCGGTCACATAGACCTCGCCGTGCTGATACGGGCTCATCGTGCCCGGATCGACGTTCAGATAGGGATCGAACTTGCGGATCCGGACGCGGTAGCCGCGTGCCTGAAGCAGAGCCGCGAGGCTCGCCGCCATGAGACCTTTGCCAAGCGAGGAAACCACGCCGCCGGTAATGAAAATATGCCGCGCCATGGGAGTCGGCCCTTAAATTGCATGGGGGCACGAGCGCAAGAGCGCTGTGCCGCAATCCACAGTTCAACACAAATGAAATGCCGCCTGCCAGAGCCAGACGGCATTCCTGTTACGATGATGCGCCGGGGTGAACCCTGCCGAAAGCCAGATTACTGGCCGGCAGCACCCGAAAGCGGATCGTTGGCCGGAGCGGTTCCGGCCGGAGCCGGGCTCGTGCCACCCGCCGGAGCCGCGGCCGGTGCGGCCGCGCCGGCGAGCGGATCGGCCGGCTGTACGGGAGCGGCCGGGGCCGTCTCGCGCTGAAGGGAAGTGTCGATGTCGCGGCCGCTGGTCGTGTTGACGGCAAGGGCTGCGAGCACGATCGAGAGAATCACGAAGACCGCGGCGAGGATTCCCGTCGCACGGGTCATGAAGTTGGCCGCACCGCGCGCCGACATCAGGCCCGAGGGGCTGCCGCCACCGACACCGAGACCGCCGCCTTCCGACTTCTGCATCAGAATGATAACGACGAGCAGAAGCGCGACAATCGCCTGGACAACGGTCAGGAAGGTGAACAGCATCTTGCGTTTTTCTCAGTCTTTCGGGGCCGAAACCCACATCTCAAGCCGCGCAGATAGGCGCTCGTCGCCTTCTGCGCAAGTCATCAGCCGAACCCCTGGCACGAAAGGCCGGATCCGGCGGAAATCCGCGTCTCAGTCGTTGCCCAGCGAGGCTGCGGCACCGACGATCGCCAGGAAGCTCTCGGCGCTCAGGCTGGCGCCGCCGACCAGCGCTCCGCCCACGTCGGGCACGGAGAGCAGTTCGCCGGCGTTCTCCGCCTTGACCGAGCCGCCGTAGAGAATGCGCACGTCCGCGCCGCCCTCGCCGTAGATGGCAACGAGCTTCGCTCGGATCGCGGCGTGCATGGCCGCCACGTCCTCGATCGAGGGAACGCGGCCGGTGCCGATCGCCCAGACCGGTTCGTAGGCGACCGAAATCTTCTCGGGCGTGCCGTCGATCGACGGGCACGAGCCCTCGAGCTGCGCGGCGACCACGGCCTCGGCGTCGCCCGCATCACGCTGCTCCTCGGTTTCGCCGACGCAGAGAATCACCGCGAGGCCCGCCGACAGCGCGGCCTCGGCCTTGGCCTTCACGTCGCCGTCGCTCTCGCCGTGGAGCGTTCGGCGCTCGGAGTGGCCGACGATGGTGAAGTCCGCACCGGCATCCTTGAGCATGGGCGCGGAAATGTCGCCGGTGAAGGCACCGCTGTCTTCCGCACGGCAGTCCTGACCGCCGACGCCGATCAGTTCCACGGCATCGCGAATACGGTAGATCAGCGTCGCCGGCGGCGCGACCGCCACCTGCACCTTCGGGAAGCGTGCGGCAGCCCGGTCGATCGCGCGCGCCTCATTGAGCATCGCACGCGTGCCGTTCATTTTCCAATTACCGACGATGTAAGGCAGACCAGCCATGATATTGAGAAACCTTGATTTCAGAGCACGCAGATTGCTCGTCAGCCCCGCTAGGAGCGGGAATCACGAGCCGCGCTTTCCGGGCGCTGCTAGGGCACGGAGGGCTCTCTTGTCAAAATCCGTGCATTCCCGGTTCAGGCATAACTGCGGATTGAGGGCAGGAATTCGCGAGTCGCGAGGTGCTTAGCGAACCTCGGCCCGAAAGTCGGCCCAAAACTCGGCATTGCAGGATGCCCCAAGCCACCCTAAAGCCAGCCCGTTTCGCGCGTTGGCTGTCCTTATGGCGGCTCAGCCATCACTGCGACCTGAACCTGAAATTTCCACGCTGATCGGCACGGTACATGCTCTCATTCTTCCGCAACGTCCTGAAGTCCAAGATCGGCGCCGGCATTGGCCTGGCGGTGCTGGTACTCATCACGCTGGCCTTCGTCGGCGGCGATCTTACCGGCATGAACGATTCCGGCGGCATCAGCCCCGGCAAGTCGGTCGCTACGGTCGGCAAGGATAACGTGGACGAGAATGGCCTGGCCCTCGCCGCCAAGTCGGCGCTCACCCGTGTCCAGCAGCAGGACCCGACGATGACGATGAAGTCGCTCATCGCACAGGGCGGGCTGGAGCAGGTGCTCGATGAGCTGATCGACCGCACCGCCACCGCATTCTTCGGGAAGAAGATCGGCGTCGTCGCCGGAGATCGCCTGATCGACAGCGAGATTGCCCGCATTCCGGCGTTCCAGGGCGTGGACGGCAAGTTCGACCAGAGCACCTTCCGCCAGTTGCTCGCCCAGCAGGGTCTTTCGGAAAAGTCGCTGCGAGAGGACATCGCCCAGGGCCTGATCGCCCAGCAGCTGATGCTGCCCGCGCAGTTCGGCACCACGATGTCGACCTTCGCCGCCAAGCGCTACGCCGCCCTGCTCGACGAGAACCGCGCCGGTTCGGTCGTCGCCCTGCCTTCGCAGCTGTTCTTCCCTGCGGGTCAACCGAGCGATGCCGATCTCCAGGCATTCTACAAGAGCCATACCGGCGCCTTCGTCCGCCCCGAGCGCCGCGTGATCCGTTACGCCGCCTTCGGCGAAGCGGCCGTCAAGGAGGTTGCGGCCCCCACCGACGCCGAGATCGCCAAGCAGTATCAGGCGGACAAGGCGCTCTACGCCGCGCAGGACAACCGCAAGATCACCCAGCTGATCGTTCCGACCGAAGCCGCAGCCAAGGCCGTCGCCGCCGAAGTCGCAGGCGGCAAGACGCTGGAAGCGGCCGCCCAGGCCAAGGGCCTCTCGGCTGCCAAGCTTGAATTCTTCAGCAAGGACCAGCTTTCGGGCCAGTTCTCGCCCGCCGTTGCCGATGCCGTCTTCGCGGCGCCCGTCGGCAAGCTCGCCGCGCCGCAGAAGAGCGCGCTGGGCTGGCACCTGATCCGCGTCGAGGAAGAGCAGAAGAAGCCCGAGCGCGCCCTCGCCTCGGTCAAGGACGAGATTGCCGCGAAACTCACCGAAGCCAAGAAGCGCGCCGCCTTCACCGATCTCCTCGCCAAGATCGAGGATGAGTTCAGCAACGGCGCCAGCCTCGTCGAAGTCGCCAAATCGCTTGGCGCGACGGTCGAGACGACTGCGCCGATCGTCGCCGACGGCCAGGTCTACGGCAAGCCCGGCGAAACCGCTCCGGCCCTGCTGCAGCCGGTGCTGAAGACCGCTTTCGGCATGGACCAGGAAAAGCCGCAGAGCGCACAGGTCGGCGGCCAGCCCGCCACGCCGGGCGCTCCCGTCACGCCGCCGAGCTACATCGTCTACGACGTCACCCAGATCACCGCCTCGGCCCCCGCGCCGTTCAAGGAGATCGTGAACGACGTGAAGGCCGCCTGGGCGCTCGACAAGGGCGGCGCCGCCGCCAAGGCCGCTGCGATCCAGATCCAGGCCCAGCTCCGTCAGGGCAAGACCGTGGAACAGGCCGTCGCCGCCACCGGCAAGAAGCTGCCGGTCGAGCAGGTCTCGATGTCGCGCGCCACGCTGACCGCCGCGCTGCGTTCGGGCCGTCAGGTTCCGCCGCCGGTCTCGCTGATGTTCCACATGGCCAAGGGCACGGTGAAAGTGCAGTCGGCCGGACAGGATCGCGGCTGGTTCGTCGTGTTCCTGAAGGACGTGGTGCCGGGCAAGGTCGAATCGCCGCAGCTCGTCGAGGGCACGCAGCGTGAACTCGGCGGCCAGCTTGGCCAGGCCTATACCGACGCGCTGGGCAAGGCGATCCGCAAGGAAGTGGGCGTGACCAAGCACGACAAGGCGATCGCCGCCGTGCGCGACCAGCTCGCCGGCGCCGCCAGCGCTGAATGAAAACTGCTGCTGCCGCTGAATAAGACAACTTGAGATGAAGACCGGGGTTATGGAACGCGAATCGGATCGCCTTGCGGCATTGGCGCAGCTCTCTCAGGGCAAGCCCGGCGTGCTCTGGCGCAAGCTCGTGGCCGATACCGAGACCCCGGTCGCCGTCGCGCTCAAGCTCTTCGAGGAAGGGCGCGGCGATTTCCTGCTCGAATCGGTCGAAGGGGGCGAGACGCGCGGGCGCTACAGCCTGATCGGCCTCGATCCCGACCTCGTGTTCCGCGCCGAGGGCCATTCCTGCGAGATCAACCGCAACTGGCGGGACGACCGCGAGGCCTTCTCGCCGCTTCCGGGCGATACCCTGGTGGAACTGCGCACGCTGGTCGAAAGCTGCCGCTTCGACGTTCCTGCCGAGCTTCCCCCTGCCCTTGCCTGCCTCGTCGGCTATTTCGGCTACGAGACCATCGGCCTTGTCGAGAAGCTGCCGCGAGCGCCGCAAAGCGCGCTCGAAGTGCCGGACATGCTGTTCGTCCGGCCCTCGCTGATCCTCGTCTTCGATCGCCTCAGCGACGAACTGTTCTGCGTCGCGCCGCTCTGGCCGGAATCCGGCGCACCGGAAGCGCTGGTCGAACGCGCCTCGGAGCGCATCGACGAGGCGCTGCGCAAGCTCTCCGGCCCCGCACCCTCCGCTCAGACCGCCGCCGATCTGCCCGAACCCGTCCAGACCCCGGTCATGGCCGCCGCCGACTACGAGGCGATGGTGCTGAAGGCGAAGGACTACATCGAGGCGGGCGACATCTTCCAGGTCGTGCTGGCCCAGCGCTTCACCTGCGAGTTCCCGCTGCCGCCGCTGGCGCTCTATCGCTCGCTGCGCCGCGTGAACCCCTCGCCGTTCCTCTATTTCCTCGACATGCCCGGCTTCGCACTGATCGGCTCCAGCCCGGAAATACTCGTACGCGTGCGCGAAGGCGAAGTGACGATCCGTCCGATCGCCGGCACCCGCCCGCGCGGCAAGACCGCCTCCGAGGACAAGGCCAACGAAGTCAGCCTGCTCGCCGATCCCAAGGAACGCGCCGAGCATCTCATGCTGCTCGACCTCGGCCGTAACGACGTGGGCCGCGTGGCCGCCGCCGGAACCGTCGAAGTGACCGACAGCTACACGATCGAGCGCTACAGCCACGTCATGCACATCGTCTCGAACGTGGTCGGCAAGCTCGACACCGCCCGGCATGATGCCATCGACGCGGTCTTCGCGGGCTTCCCGGCGGGCACCGTCTCCGGCGCTCCGAAAGTCCGCGCCTGCGAGATCATCGCCGAACTCGAACCCGAGACGCGCGGCGCCTATGCCGGCGGGGTCGGCTATTTCGCGCCCGACGGCTCGGTTGACTCGTGCATCGTCCTGCGCACCGGCGTGCTCAAGGACGGCGTGCTCCATGTCCAGGCCGGGGCAGGCATCGTCGCCGACAGCGTTCCCGCCTACGAACAGCGCGAATGCGAGGCCAAGTCCGGCGCGCTCTTCGCCGCCGCCCGCGAGGCCGTGCGCGTCGCCGGGGAGCCGGGCTTCGGCCAGTGACGCGGGCCGCCGCCGCGGCCGCGCTGCTTCTCGCCGCCTGCTCGTCGGGTGACGCGAAGCAGGAGGTCGCTGCGCCGCCGCCTCCAGCGTGTGAGGGCGCGACCTTCGAAGGCGTGTCGTTCACCCACTGCTTGGCCGATCCTGCCCGCAACACGATCCACATGGTGCTGGGTCCCAAGGACGGCGCGCCTTATCGCAGCCTGTCGGAACTCGCCGCAAGCCGCCCCTCAGGGGGACACGCGGTCGCCTTCGCGATGAACGGCGGCATGTTCGACGACAAAGGACAGCCGATCGGCTACTATGTCGAGGAAGGTCAACGCGGCCACAAGCTCAACACCAACGACGGCTGGGGCAACTTCCACCTCCAGCCCAACGGGGTGTTCTACGGCGACGCGAAAGGCCGATGGGCCGTGCGCACGACCGAAGACTTCGCGAAGACCGTCTCGAACCGCCCCGATTTCGGCACGCAGTCCGGCCCGACGCTGGTGATCGCCGGAAAGCTCCACCCGAAGATCGACGCGGACGGCGAGTCGAAAAAGCTGCGCAATGCCGTCGGCGTGGACCGCAAGGGCCGCGCCCATTTCCTGATTTCGGACGAACCGGTCTCCTTCGGAAAGCTGGCCCGGTTCTTCCGCGACAAGCTCGACTGCCCCAATGCGCTGTTCCTCGACGGCAGCGTATCCTCGCTCTGGGACCCGGAGCACGGGCGCGTGGACGGCGGACCTCCGCTCGGCCCCTTGATCGTCGTCGAGAAAGCGACGAAAGGCAGACCATGATCCTCGTCATCGACAATTACGACAGCTTCACCTGGAACCTGGTCCATTACGTGATGGAACTGGGCGCCGAAGTCGAAGTGGTGCGCAACGACGCGCTCACCGCCGCTCAGGCCATCGAAAGCGGCGCGCAGGGCTTCCTGCTCTCGCCCGGTCCCTGCACCCCCAACGAAGCGGGCATCAGCCTCGACCTCGTGGGCGCGGCGGCGGACAGCGGCAAGCCGCTGCTCGGCGTCTGCCTCGGCCACCAGTCGATCGGCCAGTACTTCGGTGGCAAGGTCGTGCGCGGCGGACTGATGCACGGCAAGACTTCGCCGGTGACGCACGACGATACCGGCGTGTTCCAGGGCATCCCCTCGCCCTTCACCGCCACCCGCTATCACTCGCTGATCGTCGAGGACATTCCCGAGACGCTGAAGGTCAATGCCCGCTCGGACGACGGCCATGTCATGGGCTTCCGTCACGCCACGCTGCCGATCCACGGCGTGCAGTTCCACCCGGAAAGCATCGCCACCGAGCATGGTCACGCGATGCTGGCCAATTACCTGAGGCTCTGCGGCATCGATGCCCAGCTTCCGGCGCGGATCGCGGCGTGACGCTTCAGATGACGCTGCCGGACCCCCTTCATCCCATCGGCGAGGCCGAGGCCGAAGAGGCCTTCGGCGCGATCCTCGACGGCAAAGTCGATGACGACGCCATCGTCCGCTTCCTGATCGCCCTCACCGAGCGCGGCGAGACCGCCAGCGAGATCGCCGGAGCGGCCCGCGCCATGCGCAGCCGCATGATCCCGATCCACGCCCCTGCGAACGCCATCGACGTCTGCGGCACCGGCGGCGACGGGCACCACACGCTCAACGTCTCGACCGCCGTATCGCTGGTCGTCGCCGCCTGCGGCGTGCCTGTCGCCAAGCATGGCAATCGCGCCGCCAGCTCGAAGGCTGGTGCCGCCGACACCCTCGAAGCGCTCGGCCTGAACCTCGATCGCGCGGCCGAAACCGCCGAGGAAACGCTGAACGACCTCGGCATCTGCTTCCTCTTTGCCGCGCGCCATCATCCGGCGATGGGCCGAATCATGCCGATCCGCAAGGCGATCGGTCGCCGCACGATCTTCAACCTGATGGGACCGCTGGCCAATCCCGCCAACGTGCGCCGCCAGCTCGTCGGCATCGCCCGCCCCGCCTATGTGCCGATCTATGCCGAAGCGTTGATGCACCTCGGCAGCGAGCACTCTTTCGTCATCTCCGGCGACGAAGGGCTGGACGAACTGAGCCTCGCGGGCGGCAACGAAGTGGCCGAGATCAAGCATGGCGAGCTGGCGATGCGCCGTGTCTCGCCCGAGGACGTCGGCCTGCCGGTCTCTGAGATCGGCGCCATTCGCGGCGGCGATGCGGCCTTCAACGCCGAAGCGCTGCGCCGCCTGCTGCTCGGCGAGGAAGGGGCCTATCGCGACGCCGTGCTGCTCAATGCCGCCGGCGCCCTGATCGTCGCGGGCGAAGTCGAAACCTGGCGCGAAGGCGTCGAGGAAGCCGCCGAGGCCATCGACAAGGGCCTCGCCAATGCCCTGCTGAACTGCTGGATTTCCGCGCTCAAGGCATGAGCCGCGTTTTCGAGGTTACCGATGTCCGACAAGCTTACCGAAATCTGCCAGACCAAGCGCGCGGAAGTCGAAACCCGCAAGGGCTTCGCGACGATCGGCGACCTCGACGCCCGGGCCGCCGAGCAGTCTGCCCCGCGCGGCTTTGAAGCCGCCCTGCGCGCCAAGGCGGAAACCGGCTTCGCGCTGATCGCCGAAATCAAGAAGGCCTCGCCCTCCAAGGGCCTCATCCGCCCCGATTTCCGTCCTGCCGAACACGCCATCGCCTATGAGCGCGGCGGCGCCGCCTGCCTATCGGTCCTGACCGACGCGCCCTATTTCCAGGGCCACGAGGACTTCCTCGTCGAGGCGCGCGCCGCCGTGTCGCTGCCGGTCATCCGCAAGGACTTCATGATCGATCCCTGGCAGGTTGCCGAAGCCCGCGCGATCGGCGCCGACGCGATCCTCATCATCGTCGCCGCGCTCGACGACGGCCTCATGGCCGAACTCGAAGCCGCCGCCCACGAACGCGGCATGGATTGCCTCGTCGAAGTTCACAACGAAGCCGAGATGGAGCGCGCAAGCCGCTTGAAATCAAGGCTTATCGGCGTGAACAATCGCGACCTGAAGCGCTTCGTCACCGATATCGGCATCACCGAACGCCTCGCCCCTCTGGCTCCCGAAGGCACGCTGCTGGTCAGCGAGAGCGGGATCAACGGCCATGCCGACCTCCAGCGCCTCTCCACTTGCGGTGCCCGCACGTTCCTCGTGGGAGAAAGCCTGATGCGCGAAGCCGATGTCGAGGCCGCCACCCGCGCCCTCTTGCTGGGATGAGCACGTCCCTCACCCACATCGACGATGACGGCAATGCCCGCATGGTGGACGTCGGCGCAAAAGCGGAGACCCGCCGCGTCGCCGTCGCCTCGGGCCGCATCTCGATGACGGCGGCAGCACTTGAAGCGATCCGTGCCGGGAATGCCCCCAAGGGCGACGTGCTCGGAACCGCGAAGATCGCGGGCATCATGGCCGCGAAGAAGACCGCCGACCTCATCCCCATGTGCCACCCGCTGGTGCTCGATGCCGTGAACGTCGATTTCGCCTTCGAGGACGAGGCCATGACGGCTACCGCAACCGTCTCGCTCACCGGCAAGACCGGTGTGGAAATGGAAGCTATTACAGCCGTTTCCGTCGCACTCGTGACAATCTACGACATGGCCAAGGCGCTCGACAAGGGCATGGTCATCGGGGATATCCGCCTCGTCGAGAAGCGCGGCGGCAAGTCCGGCCACTGGAAGGCCCAGTGACCCCGCCGATCCCCCTTGAGGAAGCGCAAGCGCGCCTGCTGGCCCTCGTCGAGCCATTGCCCGTCGAGCATGTCGACGTGGAAGGCACGCTCGGTCGATACCTTGCCGCGCCCATGTCCGCCCGCCGCAGCCAGCCAGTTGCCGACGTCTCGGCCATGGACGGTTATGCCGTCACCTTGGGCGATTTGGCCGGACCATGGCAGATCAGCGGCGAAAGCGCGGCCGGGCACCCGTTTGACGGAACTCTTGCCCCCGGCAAAGCAGTCCGCATCTCCACCGGCGCCCTGCTTCCCGCTGAGGCCGGTGCCGTGATCCTGCAAGAAGACCTGACCCGTGAGGGCAGTACCCTCGTGCTGACCGGCACGGCGCCGCATCCCGGCCACAAGCACATCCGCAGACGCGGCATGGATTTCGCCGAAGGCGGCCCCCTGTTGTCGCAAGGAACGCCGATCGGTCCAGCCCAGATCGGTCTCGCTATTGCGGCAGGCCACAAGCATCTTCCCGTCCATCGCATTCCGCGAATCACGGTGATCGACAGCGGCGACGAACTGGCCGCCGAACCCGATTGCTGCGCAGACCATCAGATCCCCGCCAGCAACGGCGCGATGCTGACCGCACTGGTGCGCAGCCTACCCGTCAATGCAAAGCGAAATGGACCTATCCCGGACAATATCGACGCCCTCGTCGCGGCATTCGAGGCCGCAGCCGACGCGGATGTGATCGTGACCAGCGGCGGCGCTTCGGTGGGTGACCACGATCTCCTGCGCCCGGCGCTGGAGGCATGGGGCGCGAAGATCGATTTCTGGCGTGTCGCGATCAAGCCGGGCAAGCCGCTGCTGGTGGCGACACGTTCTCACGGCGAACGCAGGCAACTCGTAATCGGACTACCGGGAAATCCCGTATCCAGCCTCGTTACCGCCTATCTTTTCGTTCTGCCGGTCCTGCGCGCCCTCCTTGGTGCCGCCGAGCCGCTGCCGCGCAGCATTACGGCGAAGCTTTCCGCCCCCCTGAAGGCAGGTGGAGCGCGAAGGGAGTTCCTGCGCGGCGTGTGGAACGGCGAAACCGCACAGACCCTCTCGCTACAGGACAGCGGCGCGCTTTCCTCGCTGGCCGCCAGCAACGTCCTGATCGACCGCCCCGCTCACGCCGAAGCAGCCGATGCGGGAGAGATGGTTCGAATGTTCTTGCTCCAAAATGGCGGTATTGCTTGACTATACCCTGTTCGTTGCATAATTGTTCCCTCATTGTTCGCAGGAATGTTCTCTAAGGCGGCAGATCATTTCGGATCTGTTCCTTGGGATCACCCGGCGAGGCAGCACTATCCGGTCGGGCCAAGGGCCGCAGAACATATGAGGCAAAGCAGATGTTGACGCGCAAGCAGCATGAATTGCTCCGGTTCATCCAGGTCCGGCTCGAAGAAAGCGGCATCTCGCCCAGCTTCGAGGAAATGAAGGAAGCGCTCGACCTCAAGTCGAAGTCGGGCGTTCATCGCCTGATCTCGGCCCTGGAAGAGCGCGGCTTCATTCGCCGCCTGCCCAACCGCGCTCGTGCCCTCGAAGTCCTGCGCCAGCCCGAGGATTCGACTACCAAGCCTGTCCGCAGCGCTCCGGCAGCGGAAGAGGCGCCGCTTCGTGCTCCGAAGGTTCCGACACCGGCCAACGACGTGATTGAAATTCCGCTCCATGGCCGGATCGCGGCAGGTGTACCGATCGAGGCGCTGGAAGGCCATTCGATGCTTCCGGTGCCGGCCGCCCTACTCGGCTCCGGTGAACATTACGCGCTGGAGGTTTCCGGGGACTCCATGATCGACGCAGGCATTCTCGACGGCGACTTCGCACTCGTGAAGCGCACCAATACCGCACGCGACGGCGAAATCGTCGTCGCGCTGATCCGGGGCGAGGAAGCGACGCTCAAGTATCTCCGCCGCGAGGGCAGCATGCTTCGGCTCGATCCCGCCAATGCCGCATACGAGCCGCAGATCTACGGTCCGGACGAGGTGGAAGTTCAAGGCAAGCTCGCAGGACTTCTGCGCCGTTATCACTAAGCCTGAAGGGGGAAAGCCCCCTTCAAGTTTATCGACCGGGATCTACCGCCAGGCACGCCACCAGCCATGATCGCCCTGCGTGTCGGCAACGGTCGAGAGCGTCTTCCGGTCCAGATCGATGGCCGCGCCGCCAGTGCGATCCAGCATGGCGCGATCGGCCTTCAGCCACTTCGGCCGGCAACTGTCCGGAAGCCGGCGATCCGCAATGACGACGTCGGATTGCCTGCAAGCCTTGGCCAGTTGATCTTCGGGCACGATCAAATGTCCCCTGGCGATGAGAACATGGTTCAGCGTTTCGCCGGTTCGCAGCGTAACGGCGCAGAAGTCACTGTTGCATCTGGTACGCCGAACTGCCGAAACGGCCTTGGGCCATTCGCGTCTTCCGACCGCTTCCATCATGTTGTCCAATGCATAATCGCTCGAACCGTCACGCAGCATCACGAGGCGCCGACTATCCGGATCGATCCATCCGATATGGCGGCCATCGCCTGAAATCACCAGATCCGGCGCCTGGACCATCGTCAGACCGAGAAATCCGATGGCGATCAGCACCACACCCCACAAGCGAACTCGTCCTTCCCAAAGCCCGAGCCACAACCCTCCCGCCACGAACAGCAGAAAATGCCACCCGTTCATCGTCGGCAGGACACGGACGGAACCGGGACTATTCGCAATGAAATGGGCTATGGCCAGCAGGCCTTCGATCGCATGATCCGCCAGCCACCAGATCGGCCCGCCTGCTCCCACGACATCCAGAACCAGCGCCAGCGCGACCAGGGGCATGATGACCAGGGTTGTCAGCGGGATTGCCAGTACGTTCGCGAACGACCCGTAAATGCCCGCACGATGGAAATGGTAAAGACCGATCGGTAGAAGCGCCATTTCGATCGCGACGCCCATGACCAGCAGCAGCAGGACATGGCGCAGGCCCTTCACGGGCAGTGCCTCTTCGCGCGGAGCAAGCCATCGCTTTAGCGGTTCAGCATTGCCGAGCGCAACGAGAACCATCACCGCCGCGAAACTCATCTGGAAGCTGGGGCCGACGATCGATTCGGGCCAGACCAGCAGCACGATGAAAGCCGCCACTGCCAGCAAGCGCATCGACAGGGCCTCTCGCCCCATCGCCAGCGCCGCCAGCACGAGCAAGGCACCCAGGCAAGACCGCACCGTCGGCACCTGCGAACCGCTGAGCAAGGTATAGCCGATCCCGGCCAAAGCCCCGCAACCGGCAGCAAGGATCGGCAGCCGGACCCGCAAGGCCAAGGCTGGAGACAACGCCAGCAGTCGGAGCGCGAGAAGATAGACCCCGCCAATCACCGCGCTCACATGAAGCCCGCTGATGGACAGCAGATGCGCCAGCCCCGCATCCCGCATGGCCTGCGCATCGCCTCCGGAAATCGCCCCCATGTCGCCCGTGGTCAGCGCCGCGGCGATTCCCCCGGCCGATCCCGCCAGTCGCCCGGTTATATGACGTGACAAGCCATTGCGCCGGTCCCCCAACCAGTCGCCGCCACCGGCCGCCGAAATGATCTCGATCGGCGCCGTCACCTGCCCCGTGGCCGCAATCCCGGAGAACCACGCCGACCGCGCGAAATCGTAACCCCCCGGAAACATCGGCGACGCCGGTGGAGCAAGCCGCCCGCGAAAGCGCACAACCGTTCCCGTCTCCAGCACATGGTCGCGAAACCGCACCGGCAAGTTCACGCGCACCTTGATCGCCCGTGCGGTTCCCGGTTCACGCAACGCCAGCGTCAGCCGGTCGCGCTCCAGCGCGGGTCGCTCTTCCAATCCGACCACGGTCCCGGTGAACGTTCCCGAAAGCGGGCGCTGGATCGCCTCTGCACCGACCATCTCGGAGCGCAGCCAAACGCCAAGGCATCCCGCCATCACCAGCAACGAAAGCGACAACATCGCCTGCCGAAGATACGGATAGCGAAGGCTCCCGGATCGCCAGTAAAGTGCGAATAACGCAATCGAGACGCATACTATGCAAAGCCCCGCCCAGCCCTCTCGGGAAGGCAGCGAAAACCACGCAGCTGCGCCACTTCCGAAGGCTACGGCGAGCCACGGTCCCCTAGCGAAACCGCAGTTCGAAAGAAAACACTCGACACCAGCCAAACTGCTCGACAAGTGGCTCTGGCTGATCCATGGGCGATGCTGCATTGCAGCGGCTCCGGCGACATCCGGATGCTCTAGATCGACCGTCGTGGCGGCTTGGCTGGCCATGGCGCGCATAGGACAGGAAGGTTACAATAATGGCAAGCGGCAGCGCATCGAGCGGATCGACGGCAGGCAAGACCGTCGTCACGCGCTTTGCCCCCTCGCCCACGGGATATCTCCATATCGGCGGTGCCCGTACTGCTCTCTTCAACTGGCTGTTCGCCCGTCATCACGGCGGCAAGTACCTGCTCCGTATCGAGGACACCGATCGCGCCCGCTCGACCGAACCGGCGATCGAGGCGATCTTCGACGGCCTGACCTGGCTCGGCCTCGACGGCGACGAGCCCGCCGTGTTCCAGTTCGCCCGTTCGGACCGTCACGCCGAAGTGGCAGCACAGCTGTTGGCTAACGGCCACGCCTATCGCTGCTACCTCACGCCCGAGGAACTGGCCGAGCGCCGCCAGAAGGCCCAGGAAGAGCGCCGCCCGTTCCGCATCGACAGCGAATGGCGCGATGCCGATCCTGCGACCTGGCCGGCCGACCGCTCCTACGTCGTGCGCGTCAAGGCACCGCGCGAAGGCGAGACCACGATCAACGACCTCGTCCAGGGCGAAGTGACCGTCCGGAACGAGGAAATCGACGATTTCGTGATCCTGCGCTCGGACGGCACGCCGACTTACATGCTGGCCGTGGTGGTCGACGACAACGACATGGGCGTGACCCACGTCCTGCGCGGCGACGACCATCTCAACAACGCCTTCCGCCAGCTCGTGGTCATCCAAGGCATGGGCTGGGACGTGCCGACTTACGGCCACGTTCCGCTGATCCATGGTTCGGACGGCGCCAAACTGTCCAAGCGCCACGGCGCGCTGGGCGTCGATGCCTATCGCGACGAGATGGGCGTGCTGCCGGAAGCGCTGTTCAACTATCTGCTGCGCCTCGGCTGGGGCCATGGCGACGAGGAATTCATAAGCCGCGACAAGGCGATCGCGTGGTTCGACATGGCCGACGTCGGCAAGTCGCCCTCACGCTTCGATCTCGCGAAGCTGCAAAATCTCAACGGCCACTACCTGCGCGAGGCGGAAGACGCCCGCCTGGCGGAACTGGTCGCACCGCGCCTGGTCCAGGCCGGATACGATAATCCCGACTTCGCCCTGCTCACGCAGGCGATGCCGGTGCTGAAGGTCCGCGCAAAGGACCTCAACGAACTTGCAGAAGGCGCGGCCTTCCTGTTTGCCAAGCGTCCGCTCGCGTTCAGCGAAAAGGCGCAGGCGCTGCTGACGGACGAGGCGCGGGGGCGCCTCGCCGCCATCCATGAGCGTCTTTCCGGCGAGCCCGACTGGGCGCTGGAGGCACTGGAAGCCAACCTGAAGGCAATGGCCGAGGACTTGGGATTGGGCCTCGGCAAGCTCGCGCAACCCTTGCGGGCGGCCCTGACTGGTCAGACGACCTCTCCGGGTATTTTCGACGTATTGGTTCTGCTCGGCCGGGACGAAAGCCTCGCACGCATTGGCGCGCAGGCGGACGCCGCTGCCGGGACACACATATAAGGAGTAAGAACTGGTGGGTGATCAGGTCAAACTGAATGCCGGTGGCACGGAATTCGACTATCCCGTGCTCAAGGGCAGTGTCGGCCCGGATGTCATCGATATCCGCAAGCTCTATGCCCAGACGGGCAAGTTCACGTACGATCCCGGCTTCACGTCGACGGCGAGCTGCGAATCCGCGCTGACCTACATCGACGGCGACGAAGGCGTACTGCTCCACCGCGGCTACCCGATCGGCCAGCTGGCCGAGAACTCGTCGTTCATGGAAACCAGCTACCTGCTGCTCAACGGCGAACTGCCGAACGCGGACGAGCTGGCCACTTTCGAGAACACCATCACGCGCCACACGATGCTCCACGAGCAGCTGGCGAACTTCTACCGCGGTTTCCGCCGTGACGCCCACCCGATGGCGATCATGTGCGGCGTGGTCGGCGCCCTCTCGGCGTTCTACCACGACTCGACCGACATCTCGGATCCCGAGCACCGCAAGATCAGCTCGCATCGCCTCATCGCCAAGATGCCGACGATCGCCGCTGCCGCTTACAAGTACTCGGTCGGCCAGCCTTTCCTCTACCCGGACAACAAGCTGAGCTACACCGGCAACTTCCTGCGCATGACCTTCGGCGTGCCGGCGGAAGAATATGAAGTGATCCCCGCC
Source organism: Novosphingobium sp. (assembly GCA_017745295.1). Lineage (GTDB taxonomy): Bacteria > Pseudomonadota > Alphaproteobacteria > Sphingomonadales > Sphingomonadaceae > Novosphingobium. The sequence continues at coordinate 189,299 of JAGHZR010000004.1, read as the reverse complement.
GTCGAAAAGGCGATGGACCGCATCTTCATCCTCCATGCCGACCACGAGCAGAACGCCTCGACCTCGACCGTGCGTCTTGCCGGTTCCTCGGGCGCCAATCCGTTCGCCTGCATCGCCGCCGGCATCGCCTGCCTCTGGGGCCCCGCCCACGGCGGCGCGAACGAAGCCGCGCTGAACATGCTCAAGGAAATCGGTACGCCGGACAAGATCCAGCACTACATCGATCGCGCGAAGGACAAGAACGATCCGTTCCGCCTGATGGGCTTCGGTCACCGCGTCTACAAGAACTACGATCCGCGCGCCACGGTCATGCAGAAGACCGTCCGCGAAGTGTTCGACGCACTCAAGGTCACCGACCCGCTCTTCGAGACCGCCCTGCGCCTCGAGGAAATTGCCCTCAGCGATCCGTACTTCGCCGAGAAGAAGCTGTTCCCGAACGTCGACTTCTACTCGGGCATCATCCTCTCGGCCATCGGCTTCCCGACCACGATGTTCACCGCGCTCTTCGCCCTTGCCCGCACCGTGGGCTGGGTCGCGCAGTGGAACGAAATGATCTCGGATCCCGGCCAGAAGATCGGCCGCCCGCGTCAGCTCTACACCGGCCCGACGCAGCGCGACTACGTGCCGGTCGGCCAGCGCTGATCGCACGGTTCGCCGAAACCGGTTCGGTAAAAGAGGCCCTCGCGAAAGCGGGGGCCTTTCTTTTTGGCCTCGTCCATGCGCGAAATTGCCGCTTACCCATTGCCGCCGGGTAGGTGTATTGTGGGCGCCGGTCAGGACGATTGCCGACGAGACCGCGCCGTCGCCACAATCTCGCCGCAAGCGCTTCCTATCCTGGCCTTGTTTCGCAAGGGGGAAGCTTTGATGCTGTTTCTCAGACTTCTTGCCGTTTTCGTGGGCGTGCTGGGAATTGCCGTAGGTCTGTTATGGATCGCCCAGGGCACCGGCATCCTGTCCTGGCCAAGCGACAGCCTGATGCTCGACGATCGGGGATGGGCGATCCGCGGCGCGGTGATGGCGGCGGTCGGCGGTATTCTGCTCTGGCTTGCACGGCGCTGGAACGAGACCACCAACAACCATCTGTAAGTCAGGTTTCGAGGTCGGCCGGAACGTCCAGAATGAAACGCGCGCCCTGCCCCGGCGCGCTGTCGACGAGCAGCTCTCCGCCCATCGCGCGGGCAAGGCTGCGCGAGATATAGAGCCCCAGCCCCGAGCCGCCGTCGCCGCTGCGGCCAAGCCGCTCGAACTTGTCGAATATCTTGCCCTGCTGATCCTCGGAAAGACCCGGCCCCTGGTCCGCGACGATCACCCGCGCGCGGTCTTCGAGCGCTTCGAGCCTGATCCAGATCTGCGAATGCTCGGGCGAATAGCGGATGGCATTGCCGATGAGATTGAGCAGGACCTGAAGCACGCGTCGGTACTCGGCCACGGCAGGCAGCGTTTCCGCGACATGCGGCGCCTCGATGACGATGCCCTTTTCCTGCGCGCGCACGTTCAGGATACCGGCCGCCTGCCGCGCCAGTTCCGACAGGTCCACCTTGTCCGGCGCAGTGCTGAACCCCTCGGTCTCGACGACTTCGAGATCGGCCAGATCCTCCAGCAGCCCCAACAGCAGCTTGCCCGCCCCCGCGATCTCGCCCGCATATTCGGCATAGGCATCGGGGAGCGGTCCGGCGAGCCGGGTGCGGATGGTCTCGGCATTGGCGATGATCCGCGCGATCGGCTGACGCAGGACCGGCGCGAGATCGTGGCCGACAAGACTGCGCCGCAGCAGCGGCTCCATCGGCTCGCGAACTGCCGAGGCAGGGGCCGCAGGCGTGTCCGAGACCAGCAGCAATTCGAAACCCGCAGGATCGAAGCCGGGGCGCATATGCGGAACGAGCGAAACCCGCCAGGACCGCCGTGATCCCGGCACATTAACCGGCGCGCCGTCGAGCAGGCGCCAATGCAAGGGCTGCTGGTGCGCCACATTCTCAGGCGGCAGGAACTCGGTCCAGAGCCGGCCGAAGCCGCCCTGCATGGCTGCGGCTACCTCCGAGAGTTCCGCGCTGTCGGTCAGCACCGCCAGCACCTGCTGGTCGGCATCGAGCTGCGCGCTCAGTTCGGCAAGGTGACGATCGATCATCGTCCGGCGACGCTCCACCGAAGCCGCATCCTCGACCGGCGCGGGCGCGGTCTGCCAATTGCGGACCACGATCTGGCAGCCCTCATTCAGCCCCTGCGGCTCGACTTCGACCCATGCGGTGATGACATCGCCGCCGTCGTGCGCGGTGACCGCGCGGGCCAGTCGGAAGCCGTAGCGCCGTGCCTTGCGGACGAGTTCGAGCAGTTCGGGTATCGCGATCGTGCCGGGAAGCTCGCCGCCGCAGCGCTCCTGAAGCCCGGCGAGCGGCTCGTCCGCTTCCAGCAGGCGGTCCTGCGTATCACTGACGGCACGGGCCAGAATGGTACCTTCCATCAGCATCAGCCGCCCTGCCGTCCACTGGCCAAAATCGAGGCGGCAAGATCGACGCCCAGCCTCTCGAACCCTTCGGGTAGCATCGCCTCCGGGTGAATGGCGAGGAATTGCTTTTCGATGTCGGCGGCTTTGAGGCCCGCCGCGCGCAGGGCCAGCGCCAGACGCGCAAGCTGCGCCTCGTGCGTGGCCAGCACGGCGGCCTCGCGGCGCAGTCCGGACCCCGTCGCCAGCGCCGTGAAGAACAGCGCCGCTCCGGCATGGGCCACCGACAGCGCAACATGGAAAGCCCCGCCGAGTACCGTCAGCAACCGGGCCGACAGTCCGAGCCGGGTCGCCCCTTCGTCGTAACTGCGGCGAATGTCCGCTTCGAACAGCGCAAGACGCTCGACCAGGTCCGCCCGCCCGGCCAGAAACGCCTTAACCGCCAGCAGCACCCGGTGCAGCAGATCGCCGGGAAGCTCGGTCAGCGGCAAGCTCATCCGGCGCTGCGCCTGGCACCAGCGGGCCTGCGCGGCCAGCCAGCACACAGCGAGGCCATGCATCTGCCCCTCGGCAGAAGCCAGCATGGCCTGGATCAGCGGCGACACCACCGGATCGAGCGCGAGCCGCGCCTGCAACCGCTCGGTCATCTGCCATTCCAGCGCCATCGCGTGGACATGCGAAAGCAGCAGAGTATCGGCCATGAAAGTGCGGGCAAGGTCTTCCACGTCCTCGGCGAACTGTGCCGAAGCCGTATCGTCGTCATGGAGCCTTTCCACGATCCCGCGGGCGAGATCGCCCAGCATGCCGCGTACCCGCGCCAGTATCTCGTCGCTGAAGAGCGCGCTGTCCTCGGCCGCCAGCAGGTACTGCAGGATCGGCAGCACCGAACCGGCCATGGCATCGCCGCGCGCCAGATCCGCGCGGAGCAGCGCTTCCGCAGTCTGGTCGTCGGCCGGATGAACAGCGTTGTCGATCATCCGTCCCGTTTACCCTGTATCTGGTTAAGCCCCGGTTAGTCCTTCCGACGTAGCGGAAGAACCATGCCGACCACAACGAGCGTGATCGCCAGAACCTCCACCAGCGGCTCAATTTGCCCGAATCCTGCAGCGAAAGCCAGCAGAAGTCCCAATGTGGCACGGTCCGAGACCAGCGAGGCCGCCGTTCCCGCCACGAAGCGCGGGATCATTGCCAGCAGCAGCATCAGCATGACCGGCGCGAACAGCCAGGAGATCACCGATTCGCCGCCGAGCCGGGGAATTCCGGCCAGCAGCGACAGCCCGAACACGGCATCGACGAGCCATCCCAGAGCATCCGCGCGCGGGATGGCCGGGGGCAGCTGCCCCAGCGCCTGACGCTCCGCCAGACGCAGCAACCGGCTCGCCTCGACCAGCACGGCGGCCACGAACAGCGAAAGAAACGCGACGGTCAGGAACCCGAACCAGGCAAAGCCGCCCGCAATCGCCAGCGCCGCCAGAACGCCGAGGCTCAGAATATTGCTGGCGTTACCCGCATGCAGCAGCGAGGACCCGAACGTCAGCACGCCATAGCGCGCGATCGTCCGCCCCGGCGAAACCCGTTTGCCGTCACCGAACCGCTCGCGCAGCCATTCGAGTTCGACCCCGTGCGCCTCGCGCTCGTCGCGAATCAGCCGCCAGTCGGTGCCGCTGCGCAAGTCCGCCGGGACTTCGCGCATTGCGACGCCCGATTGCAAAGCGATCCGGGTCAGCGCCGAAGGCACGTCGCAGTCTCCGGGGAGTTCCTGGAGATTCTCCACCAGATTGCCGGGAATCCGCATGATCCCGGCACTGGCGCGATTGATGTCGATCCGCTCGAAGCCCGCCGCCAGACCGCCCTCCACCGGCTGGACCAGCACGGCAGGCGCCTTGCCGTCGAACAGCGCCGCAACCCCGGCGGGTTCGACGAAGAGCCCCTCGCCGATCACCACGAGTTCGTCGTTCGCCGTGACAAATCCGGAAAGCGGGCGAGCGCCGGTGGCAATGTAGAATTGCAGCCCGGCGTCTTCGGCCATGTGCTGAAGCGCGATCATCTCCGGCGAGGGGCCGCGCGCGAGGCAGATGATCCGCTGGCAATCGAGCGCGAGCGCCAGCCCCAGTTGATGCTGCGCCAGCGTCGCCCCGCCGATGCGCAGGAAGCCGCGCGGCAGGGTCTGGCCCGCCACGGCAGGCTCCATCATGGCGAGCAAGGCGATGCGCAGTGTAATGACCTCCAGCAAGGCTCTACCGTTTAGGGAAAGGCCCGCCCGGTGCCAAGCTCGGCAGGAAAATCAGCCGACGGAAAACTCTGCCAGATAAGCCTGAAGGCGGCGGATCACGGTCGGCTCGCCCGGTGCGCTGTCCAGCGCGCGTTCGGCCAGCGCCAGCAACTGCGCCGAATGGAAGCTGGCCGCCAGCCCCTTGAGCCGCATCGCCGCGACATGCCAGTTGCCGTCGCAGCGCGCCCGCGCCAACAGATCGACCTGCCGCGTCACGCTTTCCAGATAGGAAGCGCGCAATTCCGCGAAAAGCACGGGATCTCCGCCCGCTGCCGCGGCGAGGGTCGCTTCGAGGGCACCTGCTTCATACGCCATTTCCCCAGTTTAATCCGGAAAGGGTTAAACCGGGGTTTATCGACGCTTCCCGCGTGGTATCCTGATCCGCATGTCTGGGGAAAACAGGATCATCGCGTTCGGCGCGAACGGCAGCGAACCCGTTTCGAGCGGAAATTCGGAAGAACCCATGGAAAAACCGGCTGCTCCGGCCCCGGAAATCGAGAATGACACCTCCGACGACGCATGGCGCAATGCCTGGGTCGCGACCGAGCAAGCCGTCGCGCCGGACTATGACCGCGCGTCGCTCTCGCTCGACTGGCTAGCGCCCGCCCTCGCCGGGACAGTCGCACTGAGCTGGAGCGCGTTCTTCCTCTATGCGCGCTGGCCGGATTTCGGTCAGGGCCTCGGCCTCGTAGCGGTTCCCGCAATGATCGTTCAGTGGGCGGTGCCGCTGCTGCTGGTCGGCATGGTCTGGCTGCTGGCACTGCGCCACAGCAGCCGCGAGAGCCGCCGCTTCGGCAACGTGGCCCGAGCCCTTTCCCACGAATCCGCCCAGCTTGAAACGCGCCTGACCACGGTAAACCGCGAACTCAGCCTCGCCCGCGAATTCATCGCCGCCCAGTCGCGCGATCTGGAGTCCCTCGGCCGTATCGCTGCCGAGCGCCTCTCCTCCAACGCCGAGCGCCTGCAGGACCTGATCCGCGACAACGGGGCCCGCGTCGAATCCATCGGCGGCGTCAGCCAGGCCGCGCTCGACAATATGGAGAAACTGCGCGGGCAGCTTCCCGTCATCGCCAGTTCCGCCAAGGACGTCACCAACAACATCGGCAATGCCGGGCGCGCCGCCCATGTCCAGCTTGAGGACATGGTGAACGGCTTCAAGCGCCTCAACGAATTCGCCACGGGCAGCGAACATCAGGTCTTGCGCCTCGGCAATGTCGTGGAAAGCACGCTGACCGCGATCAATGCCCGCAGCGAGCAGATCGGCGTTCTTGCAGATCAACGCTTTGCTCTGCTGTCGGAACGCGGCGAGGCATTCCGCAGCGAGTTGGACAGCCACGAAATCACCGCCCTCGCCTCCATCCGCACCCGCGCCGCCGCGCTCGAAGCGGAAATCACCGAGACACGCGGCCAGCTCGATCGCCACGAGGCAGAAAGCCTCACCTCGCTGCGCGCGCGCCTAGTCGCCCTGCGCGAGGAAAGCGATGTCGTCTCGCGCGCCTTGCGCGACGGCGAAGGCCGCGCCGCCGAAGCCTGGCGCCAAGCCCTCGACGATCTGCACGAGGAACAGGCCGAAGTCGCGCGCGGTATCGCCCGCGCGCAGGATTCCGCCGTCTCGGCGCTGCGCGGATCGCTTGGCACCATCGCCAACGATGCCGACGCGCTAGACCGCGAAATTTCCGCGCGGCGCGACAGGCTCACTGGCGAAACCAGCGAACGCCTCGCCCGTCAGGCCGAGCAGGAGCGCCACGCCATCGCCCGTATCGAACAGATGCTCGGCGATCTCGACAATGCCATTTCCGAACGTCTGGAGCGCCATCGCCTTCAGGCCGCCGCGCTCGGCGAACATGCTGCGACCGTCACCGGCCAGCTCGGCGAGTACGAAGCCCGTTTCGGCGCTATTGCCGGCAGCAGCGAACTGATCGAAACCCGCCTGCGCGGCAGCCTCGCCTCGCTGGGCGAGCGCCTGACCGCCGCGCGCGCCACGCTTTCGGCTACCGATGCCGATGCCGAAAAGCTGACCGAGACGAGCGTGCGCCTGCTCGAACTCATCCAGGGCAGCGCCCGCTATGCCCATCATGACCTGCCCGAGGCGCTCACGGTTTCTGAGGATCGTCTGGCCCGCCTGCAAACCGGCGTCGCCACGGTTCTCGAAGCACTGGGCCAGTCGGCCCGCAGCGGTGCCGAACTGGCTAGCGGGGTCGAGCAATCCGGCAATAATCTCAAGGACTTCGCCGACGAACTTTCCGCCATGCATTCGGATCTGTCCGAGCACGGCGCGGCCCATGCGCAGCTTCTGAAGGTTCTGCATACCTCGCTGACCGAAATCGACGCGGCAACCCATACCGCCGCCGCGCGCGCGCAGGGAGAACTCAGCGAAGCGATTGCCGCGCTCGGCACCACCATCGAGAACTCCGTCGCCGCAATCGAGACCCAGAGCGCCGCGCGCATCGCCAAAGTCGCCGAAGACCTCGGGACCGAGAGCGCCCAGGCCATCGACCGATCGATGCGCACCCGCGTCGCCGAAGTCACCGGGCAATTGGACCAGGCCGTCGCCCACGCCTCGGGCGCCACCCGCGAGGCGACAATCCAGCTCCGTGAGCAACTGGCGAAAGTCGACGAACTGGTCGGCAATCTCGAAAGCCGCGTGACCGACGCCCGGGAAAAGGCAGAGGAACAGGTCGACAACGACTTCGCCCGTCGCGTCGCGCTCATCACCGAAGCTCTCAATTCCAACGCCATCGACATCGCCTCGGCCCTGTCGAGCGAAGTCTCGGACACCGCCTGGGCTTCCTACCTGCGCGGCGACCGCGGCATCTTCACGCGCCGCGCGGTCTCGCTGCTCGATGCCGGGGAGATCAAGTCGATCCAGCAACTGTTCGAGCGCGACGAGGCCTTCCGCGAACACGTCAGCCGCTACATCCACGATTTCGAGTCGATCCTGCGGCAAGTGCTTTCCACCCGCGACGGCAATGCCCTCGGCGTGACCCTGCTCTCCTCCGACATGGGCAAGCTCTATGTCGCGCTGGCGCAGGGGATCGAGCGGCTGCGAAGCTGATCGAAGCCGCTACCCGCAACAAAAAAGCCCGCTCGATAGAGCGGGCTTTTTTAGTATCCGAGGTCCTGAACCGGCGGCTTTCCGAAGAAATTGAGATCGGCCACCGTGATCCACTGCTCGGCGTAGTTCACGTAATAGAGGCCGAACAGCACCACCGCGAGAACGGTGGCGCGCTTGGCGATCAGGCGCGGCCGGAAGTTGACCGGCGCACTGTCCGCATGGCCCTTCTCCACCCGGAAGCCTTGGACCTCGTTGGGCGTGCGCAGACCGAACGGCATGACCAGAAAGGCGCTGAGGACCCAGAACAGGCCGTAGATCGCCACCATCGAGGTCCATTGCATCGCCATCCACTCAATCCTCCAGCAGCATTACCTGCACTTGCGGTTTCTTGCCCGACCAGCGCGTGGCGGCGCGGCGTGCGGCCAAGCGGGCTGCCTCGACACGCACTTCGCGGTCCGACTTCTTGGCGCGGCCCAGCGCATCGGCAACGTCGCGCTGCGCTTCCTCGATGAACTTCGGGTAGTCCTCGTCGAGCGGCAGGCCGATCGCCGCCACCTGGACATGGCCCTTGCGGTCCGCCGCCACCGAAACCACGCCGTTGAACGCGATGCGGCGACGCATGACCATCGCATCGCCATCGGCGGGCGCGATAATGTCGCCGTCGAGGATCAGGCGGCCCGAATGGACTTCGCCGAACTTGCCCGGCTTGCCCGGCGCCAGGCGCACGAGATCGCCGTTCTTCTGGAACACCGCATGGGGAATGCCGCTTGCCAACCCGAGCCGGGCCTGTTCGCGCATGTGGCGAATCTCGCCGTGGACCGGGAGCAGGATTTCCGGCCGCAGCCAGGCATAGAGCGCGACGAGTTCCGGACGCCCCGGATGGCCGGAAACGTGGATCATGCTCTGGCGGTCGGTGACAATGACGATTCCGGCGTCCGAAAGACGGTTCTGGATACGCCCGATCGGGATTTCATTACCGGGGATCTGGCGGCTGGAGAACAGGACGACGTCACCCTTCTCCAGCTTGATCGGATGATTGCCCTCGGAAATGCGCGAGAGCGCCGCACGCGGCTCGCCCTGCCCGCCGGTGGCAACGATCAGCACTTCGCCGCGCGGCAGGTCCATCGCCGTCTCGACATCGACAAGTTCGGGCAGCTTCTTGAGATAGCCGCTGGCCTGTCCGGTCTCGATGATGCGGTCGAGCGAGCGCCCGGCCACGCAAAGCTTGCGATTTGTCTTGCGCGCCACTTCCCCCAGCGTCTGGAGACGGGCGACGTTGGAGGCGAACGTCGTGACCAGCACGCGGCGGCCGCGATGCTTCTTCACTTCCTCCAGCAGCCCGCGATAGACCTCGCCTTCGCTGCCCGAAGCCTCGGGATTGAAGACGTTGGTGGAATCGCAGACCAGCGCCAGCACGCCGTCGTCGCCGATCGCGGTCAGTTCCGCCTTGGTCGCCGGGGTTCCGACTTGCGGCTCGTCGTCGAGCTTCCAGTCGCCCGTGTGGAAGATCTTGCCGAACGGCGTATCGATCAGCAGCGCGTTGCCCTCGGCAATCGAGTGCGCGAGCGGCACGTAGCGGATCCCGAAAGGCCCGAGTTCGAAGCGGTCGAGGTGATCGATGACGATCAGTTCGACCTCGTTCAGAATGCCCGCCTCTTCGAGCTTCGCGGCCACGAGGCGCGCGGTGAAGGGCGTGGCGTAGATAGGAACGTCGAGTTCCTGCGCGAAATAGGGCACCGCGCCGATGTGGTCTTCGTGCGCGTGGGTCAGGACGATGCCGAGCAGGTTCTCTCGTTCGCCCTCGATGAAGTCGAGGTCGGCGAAGACCAGGTCGACGCCGGGGTACTCGTTCATCCCGAACGTCATGCCCAGGTCGACCATCAGCCATTTGCCCTGGCAGCCATAGAGATTGACGTTCATGCCAATCTCGCCCGACCCACCGAGCGCACAAAACAGCAGTTCGTTACCTGGAATCACGTCTTCGATGCCCTTTCGGCAAGAATGGCGAGGCCTTCGAGCGTCAGGTCGGGATCGACCGCGTCGAATATCTCTGAAGCCTCGTCGAACAATACGGCGAGCCCGCCGGTCGCGATGACCTTGGCGGGACGCCCGATTTCAGCGCGCATGCGGGCGATCAGGCCCTCCATCATCGCCACGTAGCCCCAGAACACACCGATCAGCATCTGATCTTCCGTGTTCCGGCCGATCACGCTCTTGCTGGCCGGCACCGCCACGGCGATGCGCGGCAGCTTCGCGGTGTTGCCCACCAGCGCGTCCAGCGAGAGATTGATGCCCGGCGCGATGATGCCGCCCTTGTAGGCGCCGTTGTAGTCTACCACGTCGAAGGTCGTCGCGGTGCCGAAATCGACGACGATCAGGTCGCCGCCGTGGCGTTCATGCGCGGCGATGGCATTGACGGCGCGGTCGGCGCCCAGCGACTTGGGCTGATCGACGTCGATGTCGATCCCATAGTCCGCCTTGCCGGCGCCCGCCACCAGCGGCTCGACGTCGAAATAATGGCGGGCGAGAATTTCGAGGTTGTGCAGCGCGCGGGGCACCACCGTGGAAATGATGATCTGCTCGACTTCCTGCGGCGCGACGCCGCGGATCGAGAGCAGCTGCATCAGCCAGACCGCATATTCGTCGCCCGTGCGGCGCGGATCGGTGGCGATGCGCCAGCGGCCGCGCAAGGTGCGGCCCTCGAACAGCGCGAAGACGACATTGGTGTTGCCGGCATCGATGGCAAGCAGCATGGAATTTCCTTCAGGCGAGCGAAACGTCACCGGCGTGGACGACACGTAGGGACCCGTCGGCCAGACGCAAGCGCAATGCTCCATCCGGGTCAAGCCCGGCGAAGGCGCCCGGCAGCAGCCCTTCCTCATCCAGCGTGACCAGCAGCGGCGTTCCCTGCGGGTGGGCATGGCGCGTCCAGTCCGCCAATGTCGCTGCCAGCCCTTCCCGCCGCCACTGCGCGAGACGCTCGGCCAGACAGGCGGCCAACGCTTCCAGAACCGCCTGCGCGTCGTTGTCGTTAGCGGGATTGGCGGCGTGGATGGAGACGGTCGCGCGGTCCGGAAGATCGGGTGCGCTGACCACGTTCACGCCGATGCCGGCGATCACGTGATCGCCCGCGCGTTCCAGCAGGATGCCGCAGATCTTGGCCCCACCGACGAGAACGTCGTTGGGCCACTTGAGCTGGCAGTCCGCGCCGGGCGGCAATTGCGAGAGCATCAGGTCGTAGACGGCCAGTGCCGCCACGAAAGCCAGGGTGTGGACCGAAGGGTCGTCCGCCCGCAGCGCGACGACAGTGCTGGCGTAGAGATTGCCCTCCGGAGAGGACCATTGGCGACCGCGGCGACCGCGTCCAGCGCTCTGCCTGACCGCGCGCAACCAGAAACCTTCCGCGAGGCCCTCCCCGGCGCCGAGGCGCCGGGAAAGGTCCGCGTTGGTCGATGCGGTCTCTGCGACGACCTCTATCAAAGGCCGGAGTAGAGTGCGGCCGCAGCCGTTTCGGTCAGGTGGCCGAGCCACTTGGTCAGCAGGAAGCCGAGCGGCGAAATGACCACGCACGATCCGACGAGGATCAGCTTGTGCCAGACGTCGCTCTCACCCTTCACCACGTCGGCGGGTTCGTCGAAGTACACGACCTTGACGACCTTCAGGTAGTAGAAGGCGCCGATCACCGAGGCTGCGAAGCCGATGGCCGCAAGAGCGATCATGCCGCCATCGACAGCCGCCTTGAAGACCAGGAACTTGCCCCAGAAGCCGAACATCGGCGGGATACCGGCAAGGCTGAACATGACCATCGCCAGCGCGAGCGCCAGACCCGGACGCGTGCGCGACAGGCCTGCCATCTTGGAAAGCTCCTCGACCGGGTTGCCGTCCGCGTCCTTCATCATCAGGATCACGGCAAAACCGCCTGCCGACATCGCGACGTAGATCGCAAGGTAGAACAGCATGGCCGAGACGCCCTGCGGCGTCGCCACCGCGAGACCGACGAGCATGAAGCCGACGTTGTTGATCGACGAATAGGCCATCAGGCGCTTGATGTTCGACTGGCCGATGGCGCCGAGGGCACCGACGACGATCGAGGCGAGCGCGGCGAAGACCACGATCTGCTGCCAGGCCGCAGCCTGGTCGCCGAAGGCCTCGATGGCGACGCGCATGGTCAGGGCCATGGCGGCGACCTTGGGGGCCGTGGCGAAGAGCGTGGTCACCGGGGTCGGCGCGCCCTCGTAGACGTCCGGGGTCCACATGTGGAACGGCACGGCGCTGATCTTGAAGGCAAGACCGGCGAAGACGAAGACGATGCCGAACAGCGCGCCGTTCGAGAGGCCCTGCGCCATCGAGGCGCTGATGCCCGCGAACGAGGTGGTGCCCGCGAAGCCATAAGTCAGGCTCATGCCGAAGAGCAAGATACCCGAAGCCAGCGCGCCCAGCACGAAGTACTTGAGGCCCGCTTCGGCCGAACGACCGTCGGTCCGCAGGAACGCCGCGAGGACGTAAGCGGCCAGCGAGTTCATTTCGAGGCCGATGTAGAGCGTCAGCAGGTCGGTGGCCGAGACCATCATGCCCATGCCGATCGCGGCCAGCAGCACCAGAACCGGATATTCCGCCCGCATCGCCTTGAAGCGGTCGAAGTAGGCAGGCGCCACCACCAGCGACACGGCGGCCGAGATGTAGATCAGGATCTTGGCGTAGGACGCGAAGGCGTCGGCACGGTACTGGCCGAAGAAGGCCGAAGTTTCGGCGCCCATGGCGCCGCCGCACAGGGCGGGGGCGACCAGGATGCCAGCGGCGACGAGCGCCGCCACGGCGAGAACGGAAATCAGCTTCGCGGCCTTGTCACCGCCCCAGGCGGCGACAAGGAGCAAGACCAGGCTTGCGACGCTAAGTGTTTCTTCCGGCGCGATCAGGCGCAGCGACTGTGACCAGTCCATCAGTGTGCCCCCTCATGCGCGGCTGCTTCTTCATGTGCAGGCTTTTCCTTGCCCATGGCCAACTTGGCGTCTCCTTCCGGCTTTGCGCGAGCGAGCCGGGCGTCGAGCGCGGCAATGTCTGCGCGCATCGGAGCAATGAAGCTCTCGGGATAGACGCCCATCCACAGCACCGCGAGGCCGAGCGGGATCACCATCAGGTATTCACGCAGGTCGAGGTCGGCCATGGCGGCGGCATCGGCATTCTTCTGGTCGCCAAAGACGACACGGCGATAGAGGTAGAGCATGTAGGCGGCGCCCAGGATGATGCCGGTAGTGCAGATCAGCGCCGTCCAGCTCGATGCCTGGTAGATACCGCCGAGGCTCAGGAATTCGCCGACGAAACCGCTGGTGCCCGGAAGGCCGATCGAGGCCATCGTGAAGAGCAGGAAGAACAGCGCATAACGCGGCATGTTGATGGCGAGACCGCCGTAGCGGCTGATCTCACGGGTGTGCAGGCGGTCGTAGATGATGCCGACGCAGAGGAACAGCGCGCCAGAGACGAGGCCGTGGCTGAGCATGACCAGCATCGAGCCTTCGAGGCCCTGCACGTTGAATGCGAAGAGACCGATGGTCACGACAGCCATGTGGGCGACCGACGAGTAGGCGATCAGCTTCTTCATGTCGTCCTGCACCAGCGCGATAAGCGAGGTGATCACGACGGCGGCCATCGACAGGCCCCAGACCAGCGGCGCGAAGTAGGCCGAGGCTTCAGGGAACATCGGCAGCGAGAAGCGGATGAAGCCATAGCCACCCATCTTCAGCAGCACGCCCGCCAGGATCACCGAGCCTGCGGTCGGCGCCTGAACGTGCGCTGCCGGAAGCCAGGTGTGGACCGGCCACATCGGCATCTTCACCGCGAAGCTCGCGAAGAAGGCAAGCCACAGCCAGGTCTGGACCTGCGGGTCGAAGTCGTAGGTCATGAGCGTCGGGATGAAGGTCGTGCCGGCGGTGTGGACCATCCACAGCATCGCCACGAGCATCAGCACCGAGCCGAGCAGCGTGTAGAGGAAGAACTTGTACGAGGCGTAGATGCGATCCGCGCCGCCCCAGATGCCGATGATAAGATACATCGGGATGAGGCCGGCTTCGAAGAACATGTAGAACAGGAAGATATCCTGCGCCGTGAAGACGCCAATCATCAGCGTTTCGACGAGCAGGAAGGCCGCCATGTATTCGCCCACGCGCTTCTCGATCGAGTTCCAGCTCGCGCCGATGCAGATCGGCATGAGGAAGACGGAAAGCTCGATCAGGAGCAACGCGATACCGTCGATGCCGAGGGCGTAGGAGAAGCCCGAGAACAGCTCATGCCGTTCCTGGAACTGCCACTGCGCTCCGCCGACGTCGAAGTTCAGCCAGAGGACGACACCAAGGGCAAGGTTCGCAAGGGTGGCGAGAAGCGCCACCGTGCGTGCCGATTTGGCATCAAGGTAGAGACATGCCAGTGCCGCCGCGAGCGGCACCAGCAACATCAGACTGAGGATCGGAAAACCACTCATCATCTTATCCCGCGATCACCCAGCTGATGGCGCCGACAAGGCCCAGCAGCATGACAAGAGCGTAGCTGTACAGATAGCCCGACTGGACCTTCTGCGCGTAAGTCGAACCCCTGGCGACGACCCAGGCGGCACCGTCGGGACCGAACTTGTCGATCACGCCGATATCCAGGACCTTCCAGAACACCTTGCCGAGCCAGAAGGCGGGGCGAACGAAGATGTTGTGGTAGAGTTCGTCGAACATCCACTTGCGGAACACGAACGTGTAGACCGGCCCGAGCTGTTCGGCGACTGCCTTGGGGAACGAGAGGTTCTTGATGTAGCCGTACCATGCGATCAGCAGGCCCAGCGACATCACGGTGAACGGAGCCCACTTCACCCAGGTCGGCACGCCGTGCATCGCGTGGATCAGGTGTTCGTGGAACACCAGGGCGCCCTTCCAGAACTCGCCGGTCCCTTCCGAGACGAAGGCGTGGTTGAAGACGAAGCCCGCAGCGACGGCGCCGATCGAGAGGATCAGCAGCGGCAGCAGCATGACCAGCGGGCTTTCGTGCGGATGATATCCGCCGGTGCCGTCGCCGTGCTGCGTGTAGTCCGGACCGCGCGAACCGAGTTCGGCAACCGCATGGTCGTCGTCGGTGTGGTCTTCATGAGCATGATCGTCGTGCGCATGGTCATCGTGACCGTGGCCGTGCGCGTCATGGACGGCGTGCTGGATGTGCTCCGACTGGATCCAACGCGGCTTGCCGAAGAAGGTCAGGAAGACCAGGCGCCAGGAGTAGAAGCTGGTCATCAGCGCGGCGGCGATGCCCATCCAGAAGGCGAAACCGCCCACTGCCGTGCCCGAACCGAAGGCCGCTTCGAGGATCGCGTCCTTCGAGTAGAAGCCTGCGAAGCCGACGAAGCCCGCGATGCCGACGCCGGTGATGGCCAGCGTACCCGCCGTCATCGTCCAGAAGGTGATCGGGATGTGCTTACGCAGTGCGCCGTAGAAGCGCATGTCCTGCTCGTGGTGCATCGCATGGATGACCGAACCGGCACCGAGGAACAGCAGCGCCTTGAAGAAGGCGTGCGTGAACAGGTGGAAGATGCCCGCGCCGTA
>JAGHZR010000004.1:168019-173842 GCA_017745295.1 Novosphingobium sp. | reverse complement strand
CCGGCGCCCAGGAACAGCAGCGCCTTGAAGAAGGCGTGCGTGAACAGGTGGAACATGGCCGCGCCATAGGCGCCGACGCCGGTAGCGAAGAACATGTAGCCGAGCTGCGAGCAGGTCGAATAGGCGATGACGCGCTTGATGTCCCACTGCGTGCAGCCGACGGTGGCGGCGAAGAAGCAGGTGCAGGCGCCGATGAAGGCGATGAAGTGCATCGCCGTCTCGCTGGTTTCGAACAGCGGCGACAGACGGCAGACCATGAAGACGCCGGCGGTGACCATGGTGGCCGCGTGGATCAGTGCCGACACCGGGGTCGGGCCTTCCATCGCGTCCGGAAGCCAGGTGTGCAGGCCGAGCTGCGCCGATTTGCCCATCGCGCCGATGAACAGGAGGATGCAGATCACGGTCATCGTGTCGAAGCGGTGGCCGAGGAAGCCGATCGTCGAACCGGCCATGCTGGGCGCGGCGTGCAGGATCTCGGGGATCGAGACGGTGCCGAACACCAGGAAGCAGCCGAAGATGCCGAGCATGAAGCCGAGGTCACCGACGCGGTTGACCACGAAGGCCTTGATCGCGGCGGCACCGGCCGAGGGCTTGCGGAACCAGAAGCCGATCAGGAGGTACGAGGCCAGGCCCACGCCTTCCCAACCGAAGAACATCTGCACCAGGTTGTCCGCGGTCACCAGCATGAGCATGGCGAAAGTGAACAGCGAGAGGTAGGCGAAGAAGCGCGGCTGATCCGGCTCCTCGCTCATGTAGCCCCACGAATAGAGGTGCACGAGCGCGGAGACCGAGGTGATGACCACGAGCATGACCGCGGTGAGCGAGTCCACCCGCAGCGACCAGTCCCAGGTCATGGCGCCCGACTGAACCCACTTGAGGACCGGCACGACGCTGGCTTCGGCGTGACCGCCGAGGAAGCTGATGAAGATCGGCCAGCTCAGTGCACAGGCAATGAACAGCGCGCCGGTCGTCAGGACCTTTGCGGGAACATTGCCCAGCTGCTTGTTGCCAAGCCCGGCGATGATCGCTGCCAGTAACGGCAGGAAGACGATGAACAGGATCGGGTGCAAGGCCTTATCCCTTCATCCGGTTGACGTCGTCGACAGCGATGCTGCCGCGTCCGCGGAAATAGATCACGAGGATTGCAAGCCCCACTGCGGCCTCGCCGGCAGCGACCGTCAGCACGAACATCGCGAAGATCTGGCCCGTGAGGTCGTGCAGGAACGCGCTGAACGCGACGAGGTTGATGTTGACCGCAAGCAGGATCAGTTCGATCGCCATGAGCAGAACGATGACGTTCTTGCGGTTGAGGAAAATGCCGAGGACGCCGAGCACGAAGAGGATCGAGCTCACGACCACGTAATGTTCGACGCCGATCACAGCGAAACCCCCTTGCCCACTTCGGGCTTGACGTTGACGGTCGCCTCTTCGGGACGACGCGCGATCTGCTTGCTGACCTTCTGGCCGCGCGTGTCGCCACGCTGACGGTGGGTCAGGACGATGGCACCGACCATCGCGACGAGCAGGATCAGGCCGGCCGCTTCGAACAGGAACAGGTAGCGACTGTACATCAGTCCGCCGATCGCCTCGATGTTCGAGGCGCCGACCGGCGTCGCCGCCGTGCCGTCAGGCGTGCCGAGGTTCAGGGCGCCGGCCTTGTAGGCACCGATGCCAAGCACCATCTCGGCGAGCAGCACCACGGCCACCAGCATGCCGAGCGGGAAGTTCTTGATGAAGCCTGCGCGCAATTCGGCGAAATCGATGTCGAGCATCATGACGACGAAGAGGAACAGCACCGCGACCGCGCCCACGTAGACGATGATCAGCAGCATGGCGATGAACTCGGCACCGGTGAGCATCATGAGCCCGGCGGCGTTGAAGAACGCCAGGATCAGGAACAGCACCGAATGGACCGGGTTGCGCGAGAGGATGGTGGCGGCCGCCGAAGCGATCGTCAGCACCGCGAAAAGGTAGAAGGCGAAAGTCTGGATCATGTCCGCGGCCCCCTATCGGTACGGTGCGTCGGCTTCAAGGTTCGCGGCGATAGCCCGCTCCCACTTGTCCCCGTTCGCCAGTAGCTTGGCTTTGTCATAGAGCAGTTCTTCGCGCGTTTCGGTCGCGTATTCGAAGTTCGGCCCCTCGACGATGGCATCGACCGGGCAGGCTTCCTGGCAGAAGCCGCAGTAGATGCATTTCGTCATGTCGATGTCGTAGCGCGTGGTGCGGCGCGAACCGTCGGTACGCGGTGCGGCCTCGATCGTGATCGCCTGCGCCGGGCAGATCGCCTCGCAGAGCTTGCAGGCGATGCAGCGCTCCTCGCCGTTGGGATAACGGCGAAGGGCATGCTCACCACGGAAGCGCGGCGAAAGCGGGTTCTTCTCGAAGGGGTAGTTGATCGTCGCCTTGGGCTTGAAGAAATACTTCAAGGTCAGCCAGTGCGCCTTCACGAACTCCCAGAGCGTGAAGCTCTTTATGAGTTGTCCGACGGTCATTGGAAGTGTCCGGTAGCCATGAGGTAGCCGCTGACGAGAACAACGAACAGCAGCGATACGGGCAGGAAGACCTTCCAGCCCAGGCGCATCAACTGGTCATAGCGGTACCGGGGAACGGTGGCCTTGATCCAGCTGAACACGAAGAAGAAGAAGAATATCTTGAGCAGAAACCATACGAAGCCCGGCACGAGATAGAGAACAGGGATGTCGAGCGGCGGCAGCCATCCGCCCCAGAACAGCGTCGCATTGAGCGCGCACATCAGGAGCACGTTGGCATATTCGCCTAGCCAGTAGGCGGCGAAGGCCATCGACGAATATTCGGTCTGGTAACCGGCGACGAGTTCCGATTCCGCTTCGGCAAGGTCGAAGGGTGCGCGCTGCGTTTCCGCAAGGCTCGAAATCAGGAACATCACCCACATCGGGAACAGCAGCGGGTTCGCGACGAAACCGTTGATGATCCCGAAGACGTGGCCCTTCTGCGCCCAGACGATGTCGTTCATGTTGAACGTGCCCGCCCAGAGAACGACGCAGATCAGGATGAAGCCGATCGAGACTTCATAGGAGATCATCTGCGCCGAGGCGCGCATCGCCGAGAAGAATGGGTACTTCGAGTTCGAAGCCCAGCCCGCCATGATCGTGCCGTAGACACCCAGCGAGCTGATCGCGAGGATGTAGAGCAGGCCGATGTTGATGTTGGCCAGGATCGCGCCCGAATTGAACGGGATCACCGCCCAGGACAGCAGCGCGAGGGTAAAAGTCACGATCGGTGCGATCAGGAACAGGCCCTTGTTCGCCGCCGAGGGAACGATGGTTTCCTGAAGGAAGACCTTCAGACCGTCCGCGAAGGACTGGAGCAGGCCGAACGGGCCGACCACGTTGGGACCACGGCGCAGCGCCATGGCGGCCCAGATCTTGCGGTCGACATAGATGATCATCGCCACGGCCAGCATCAGCGGCAGCGCGATGAGCAGGATGCCGCAGATGGTGGACACGAACCATGCCCACTCGTAGCTCATCCCGAGATTTTGGAAGAAAGCGGTCATTCCGCGGCCTCCGCGATCTCTTCTCCGTGGAGAAGTTCAGCCGAGCAACGCTGCATGACCGCGCTCGCACGGGCGATCGGGTTGGTCATGTAGAAGTCCTTGATCGGATAAGCGATCTGACCGGCAGCGGAACCGCCGCCGTTCGGCAGGACGCTGCCGTAATCGGCAAGACCTTCGCTGCCGAGCGCGGGCACTTCCACGATCATCGCGTCGCGCAACTGGTCGAAGCTGTCGAAGCCGACCGTAACGCCAAAGGCGTCGGCAAGCGCGCGCAGGATCGTCCAGTCTTCGCGGGCATCGCCCGGTGCGAACACGGCCTTGTCGGCCCACTGCACGCGGCCCTCGGTGTTGACGTAAGTGCCTGCCTTTTCGGTATAGGCCGAAGCGGGCAGGATCACGTCCGCCGCGTGGGCGCCCTTGTCGCCGTGGTGACCGATGTAGACGATCATCGAACCGGCGAACTGGGTGAAGTCCACTTCGTCGGCGCCGAGGGCGAGCAGAACCTTGGGCTTGGCGGCGACGAGGTCGGCGATGCCGCCCTTCTGCGCGTAGCCGAGCATCAGGCCGCCCATGCGGGCCGCTGCCATGTGGAGGACGTTGAAGCCGTTCCACTGCGTGCCATCTTCAAGATCCCGAAGGAGGTTGAACTGGGCCGCGAGCGCGAGGCCCGCTTCCAGGCCGCCACGGCCGAGCGCCGCACCGCCGAGGATGACCGCCGGACGCTTGGCGTTCGACAGCGCATCGGTAACGTTCTGCGGAAGGTTGCCGAGGACCGAGAGGTCTTCGCCGAGGAACTCGCCGCCGAAGGTGGTTTCCCACTCGGGACCGACGAGGAACACCTTGGCGCCACGCTTCACCGCCTTGCGCAGGCGAACGTTGAGCAGCGGGGCTTCCCAGCGCACGTTGCTGCCCGCGATCAGGATCACGTCAGCGGTTTCGATACCCGAGAGGGTGGTGTTGAAGTTGACGGCGGCGAGACTGTCGGTCGCGTAGTCCATCCCGGTCTGGCGACCTTCGATGAGCTTCGATCCGAGCGCACCGACAAGCTTCTTGGCGGCGAACATCGTTTCGCAATCGACCATGTCGCCAGCGACGGCGGCGATCGAATTGCCCGGGTTCAGCGTGGCGATGGCGGCGAAAGCCTCGTTCCAGCTGACCGCGACGAGCTTGCCGTCACGGCGCAGGAACGGCTTGTCGAGGCGGCGCTTGGTAAGCCCGTCGACCATGTAGCGCGCCTTGTCGCTGATCCATTCCTCGTTCACGTCGTCGTTGTTACGAGGAAGCACGCGCAGCACTTCGCGGCCACGCGCATCGATGCGGATATTGGCGCCGGTAGCGTCCGACACGTCGATGCCCAGCGTCTTCTTGAGTTCCCAGGGACGGGCCTCGAAGGCATAGGGGCGCGAGGTGAGCGCACCGACCGGGCACAGGTCGATCACGTTGGCCGACATCTCGTGCTTGGCAGCCTGTTCGAGATAGGTCGTGATCTGCATGTTCTCGCCGCGATAGAGCGCGCCGATCTCGTCCACGCCGGCGATCTCTTCCGAGAAGCGCACGCAGCGGGTGCAGTGGATGCAGCGCGTCATCGTCGTCTTGATGAGCGGACCCATGTACTTTTCAGTGACCGCGCGCTTGTTCTCGTCATAGCGCGAAGCGCCGCGACCGTAAGCGACGGACTGGTCCTGAAGGTCGCACTCGCCGCCCTGATCGCAGATCGGACAGTCGAGCGGGTGGTTGATGAGGAGGAACTCCATCACCCCTTCCCGCGCCTTCTTGACCATTTCGGAATCCGTGCGGATTTCCTGGCCTTCGGCGGCCGGAAGCGCGCACGAAGCCTGCGGCTTGGGCGGTCCGGGTTTCACTTCGACCAGGCACATGCGGCAGTTGCCGGCGATGCTCAGGCGCTCGTGGTAGCAGAAGCGCGGGATTTCCTTGCCGGCAAGCTCGCAGGCCTGCAGCACGGTTGCGCCGTTGGGGACGTCGATCTCGACGCCGTCGACTTTGACCTTGGGCATTACTCGGCAGCCTCGCGGACGTTTTCGGCGATCCGGCGCTCAAGCTCCGGACGGAAATGACGGATCAGGCCCTGGATCGGCCACGCCGCAGCGTCGCCCAGAGCGCAGATGGTGTGGCCTTCGACCTGCTTGGTCACCTGCTGCAGCATGTCGATTTCCTCGACTTCCGCGTCGCCGGTGCGCAGGCGCTCCATCACGCGCCACATCCAGCCCGTGCCTTCGCGGCACGGGGTGCACTGGCCGCAGGACTCGTGCTTGTAGAAGTACGAGATG
>JAGHZR010000004.1:0-168010 GCA_017745295.1 Novosphingobium sp. | reverse complement strand
CGCTCGATCAGCTCGCTGAACGGGATCGACATCTCTTCCTCGACCACGCAGGGACGGTTCACGTGCCCGCTGATCTGGAAGAGCTTGGTGCCCTTGTTGTTCTCACGGCCGAAGCTGGAGAACCACGCGGCGCCGCGACGCAGGATCGTCGGCGCGACGGCAATCGATTCCACGTTGTTGACCGTGGTCGGGCAGCCGTAGAGGCCTGCGCCGGCCGGGAACGGCGGCTTCAGGCGGGGCTGGCCCTTCTTGCCTTCGAGGCTTTCGATCATCGCGGTTTCTTCGCCGCAGATGTAGGCGCCCGCGCCGCGGTGGACGAAGACGTCGAAGTCATAGCCCGAACCGGCGGCGTTCTTGCCCAGCAGACCGGCGGCGTAAGCCTCTTCACGCGCGGCGAACAGCGTCTCTGCCTCGCGGATATATTCGCCGCGAATGTAGATGTAGGCCGCGCGCGCACCCATGGCGAAACCTGCGACCAGCGCGCCTTCGAACAAGAGGTGCGGATCGTGGCGCATGATCTCGCGATCCTTGCACGAACCCGGTTCGGATTCGTCCGCGTTGATCACGAGGAAGCTGGGCTTGGGGTTGCCGTTCTGGTCGAGCGGCGGCTGCTTGGGCATGAAGGACCACTTCATGCCGGTCGGGAAGCCCGCACCGCCGCGACCGCGCAGCCCCGAAGCCTTCATCTCGTCGATGATGGCATCACGGCCGCGTGCGATCAGGTCCTTGGTGTTGTCCCAGGCACCGCGCGCCTGCGCTTCCTTCAGGTTCCACGGCTGATAGCCGTAGAGGTTGGTGAAGATGCGGTCCTTATCGAGGAGAGCCATTACCACTCACTCCGATAGTCATGGTTTTCGGTCATCATCGCGACCAGGTTGGTCGGCTCGCCCACCGGCTCGACGGTGTGACGGGCGGGATCCTGGGTGCCGGCCTTCGGCGTTTCACCACGCGCCAGCGCGTCGAGCACCGCGTTGAGGCGGTCCGACGTGAGGTCTTCGTAGTTGTCGTCGTTGATCTGGACCATCGGGGCCGAGGCGCAGTTGCCCATGCACTCGACTTCGGTGAACGACCAGAGGCCGTCTTCCGAGATATGGCCTTTCTTCATGCCGCGCGACTTGCAGGCTTCCAGCAGGTCGTCAGACCCACGCAGCATGCACGGCGTAGTGCCGCAGACCTGCACATGGAACCGACCGATCGGCGCGATGTTGTACATGGTATAGAACGACGCGACCTCGACGACGCGGATAACCGGCATGTCGAGATAGGCGGCGATATATTCCATCACCGGGATCGGCAGCCAGCCCTGCGTGTTCAGCTCGGCACCGACCTGACGCTGGGCGAGGTCGAGCAACGGCATCACCGCCGAGCGCTGACGCCCAGCCGGATAGCGGGACACGACTTCCTTCGCCTTTTCGGCGTTCTCGGCGGTCCAGGCGAAATTGCCCCAACGGGCCCGGAGTTCGGGCGTGTCGGGTTCGATATAGCGGTCAGCCATGCTTACCCCTGCGCTTCAGCCACTGGTCCTGGCCGAAAAGAAACAACTCAAAGCCGCCGATCGCGGTCACCAGCATCGGCAGCACGGCCGTGGGCTGGAGATCGAGATAGACGGCGGCAAAATACCACGCCGCAAGGGCCACACCGGTGACGGCGGCCCAGATGCGGGTCAGTTCGAGCGTGTTGAACTTCATCGAATGAACTCAACCCGCGAACACTTGTCGCCCTCGAAGCTGTAGACGGCCAGAACGTCGAAAGGATCGACGAGATCGGAACCGTCCGTCGCCGGGCCGCGCGTCACGTGCTCGCGCAAGACGACATAATTGTCGGTCTCTTCGCGCGAGACGATCTCGGCCTTGTTCTCGGGCCACCTGGCGAAAGCCGCCTTGAGGCCTGAGCGCGTACCTTCCTTGCCCTCGCGAACCACGGCGCCGCGATAGTTCGCTTCGCTGGCTTCGTCGGTCATGTAGGCCACGTAGAGATCGGCGTCCTGCGCGTTGTAGGCGGCGATCATGGCCTCGGCGATAGCGAGCTTGCTCAACGGTCGCACTCCCCGAACACCACGTCGATGGCGCCCAGAATGGCGGTCGCGTCGGGGAGCATGTGCCCCTTCGACATGAAGTCCATCGCCTGGAGGTGCGAGAAGGCGGTCGGGCGGATCTTGCAGCGGTACGGCTTGTTCGAGCCGTCCGACACCAGATAGACGCCGAATTCGCCCTTCGGGCTTTCCGTGGCGACGTAGACTTCACCGGCCGGCACGTGGAAGCCTTCGGTGTAGAGCTTGAAGTGATGGATCAGCGATTCCATCGACTGCTTCATCTCGCCGCGCTTCGGCGGAACCACCTTGCGATCGGAGGAAGCAACCGGGCCTTCCGGCATCTCGGCCAAGCACTGCTTCATGATCCGGGCCGACTGACGCACTTCCTCGACGCGGACCATGAAGCGGTCGTAGCAGTCCGAGTTGGTACCGACGGGGATCTCGAAGTCCATGCGGTCGTAGACGTCGTAAGGCTGCGCCTTGCGGATATCCCAGGGAATGCCCGCGCCGCGGACCATCGGCCCGGAGAAGCCCCAGGCCAGCGCGTCTTCCTTGCTCACCAGCGCAATATCGACATTGCGCTGCTTGAAGATTCGGTTGTCGACCACGAGGCTCATCGCGTCCTCGAACAGCTCCGGCAGGCGCGTATCGAGCCAGTCGGCGATGTCGGTCAGCAGCTTGAGCGGCACGTCCTGGTGGACGCCGCCGGGGCGGAACCAGGCCGAGTGCATGCGGGCGCCCGATGCACGCTCGAAGAAGTTGAGGCAGTCCTCGCGGATTTCGAACAGCCACAGGTTCGGGGTCATCGCGCCCACGTCCATGACGTGCGAGCCGATGTTGAGCATGTGGTTACAGATGCGGGTCAGCTCGGCGAACAGCACGCGCAGGTACTGCGCGCGGATCGGCACTTCGAGGTTGAGCAGCTTCTCGATCGCCAGGACATAGGAATGTTCCATGGCCAGCGGCGAGCAGTAGTCCAGGCGGTCGAAGTACGGCAGCGCCTGAAGGTAGGTCTTGTGCTCGATCAGCTTCTCGGTACCGCGATGCAGCAGACCGACGTGCGGGTCGATGCGCTCGATGATCTCGCCATCGAGTTCCATGACCATGCGCAGAACGCCGTGGGCCGCCGGGTGCTGTGGACCGAAGTTGATCGTGTAGTTGGTGATGACTTCGTCGCCGGTGGTCGGCGACTGTTCGAGCTGGATGCTCATTTCGCCTCTCCTTCGGCCTTTTCATCGCCCGGCAGCACGTATTCCGCGCCTTCCCAGGGGCTCATGAAGTCGAACTGGCGCAGATCCTGCGCGAGCTTGACCGGCTCGTAGACCACACGCTTGTCCTCTTCGGAATAGCGCAGCTCGACATAGCCGGTGAGCGGGAAGTCCTTGCGGAACGGGTGGCCCTCGAAACCATAGTCGGTGAGGATGCGGCGCAGGTCCGGATTGCCCGCGAAGATCACGCCGTACATGTCGAACACTTCGCGTTCGAGCCAGCCCGCGTTGGGCCAGAGCGTGGTCACGGTCGGCACCGGGGTGTTCTCGGCGGCCGAGACCTTCACCATGATGCGATGGTTCTTCGTCACCGAAAGCAGCATGTAGACGACTTCGAAACGCTCGGGACGCGACGGATAGTCGACGCCGGCGATTTCCATCAGCTGCTGGTATTCGTGACGGTCACGCAGCAGACGAAGGGCGTTTTCGATCTGGTCGCGCGCGACGGTGAGCACGACTTCGCCGTGCTCTTCCTTGGTCGCGAGAACCATGTCGCCCAGCGCGGCCGAGAGAGCCTCGACCACGCCTTCGTTCGATGCGAACCTGGGGGCGGAATGCAGAACAGTCATCGTGCCCTTACCTTTCGAGCGCGCCGACGCGGCGGATCTTACGCTGCAACTGCATGATGCC
The DNA here is from genome assembly GCA_017745295.1 of Novosphingobium sp. GTDB lineage: Bacteria > Pseudomonadota > Alphaproteobacteria > Sphingomonadales > Sphingomonadaceae > Novosphingobium. The sequence goes on along the minus strand of JAGHZR010000004.1, from coordinate 164,080 downwards.
ATAGAGCAGCGCTTCCGCGGTCGGCGGGCAGCCCGGCACGTAGATGTCAACCGGAACGACCCGGTCGCAGCCGCGCACAACGCTGTAGCTGTAGTGATAGTAGCCGCCGCCGTTGGCGCACGAGCCCATCGAGATGACGTACTTCGGGTCCGACATCTGGTCGTAGACCTTGCGGAGCGCCGGAGCCATCTTGTTGCAGAGCGTGCCGGCCACGATCATTACGTCGGACTGACGCGGGGACGCGCGCGGCGCGGCGCCGAAGCGCTCCATGTCGTAACGCGGCATGTTGACGTGAATCATCTCGACCGCGCAGCAGGCGAGGCCGAACGTCATCCACCACAGCGAGCCGGTACGGGCCCACTGGAAGAGTTCCTCGGTCGAGGTGACGAGGAAACCCTTGTCGGACACTTCCTGATTGAGGTCCTTGAAGAATGCCTGATCGGGCGGCGTGATCGCGCCGCCCTGAGCGAGTGCCGGAGCGAGAGGCTGACCGGCGGAATTGACGAGCGTGCTCATTCCCAGTCCAGAGCTCCCTTCTTCCATGCATAGGCGAGGCCGATGGCCAGTTCGCCGAGGAACACCATCATCGTCAGCCAGCCGGCCCAACCGGTCAGCTTGAGCGATACGGCCCAGGGGAACAGGAACGCGGCCTCAAGGTCGAAGACGATGAAAAGGATCGCCACGAGATAGAAGCGCACGTCGAACTGGCTGCGCGGATCTTCGAATGCGGGGAACCCGCACTCGTATTCGCTGTTCTTGTCCGCGCTGGGGTTGTGGGTGCCGGTCAGGCGCGAAACGCCCAGCGGCAGCAGCACGATCACCGACGAAAGCGCGAGAGCTACCGCGAGAAAGATCAGGATCGGCAGGTATTGTGACAGATCAGTCAATGGTTCTGGCCTCATACCGGATACGGCAGCCGGACTCATGCCAAAGACAGTGCCCGGTCGTTGGGGGCGCTCTTAGGACAGCCCCCTGCCCTCCGCAAGGGTGTCGAACCGGAATAAATGGCGGAACTCTGCGGTGTTGCGAGTGATTCGCAACAACCTCGGAGGGCGACACGGTTCGTTACGATGCCGCACCAAGTGGAAACCCGCGAAAGCCGGGAGATGGCGCAATTTCAACGCCAAACCATTCCATTGCCGCACGGATGCAAGAATTCGCATCCAGCTTGCGAAAATCGCCGCAAACAGCCTCCTTCAAACGCCACGATGATGGAGCATGTTGAGCGGCGGCAGGAGAAGAGTCGTCGATTGCATTTGGTGCGGTGCAGCACTACCTCTCCTGCCAAGGATACCTGATTTTCAACGCGTGAAAGGCAACATAATAATGGCCCAGATCTCGGCTTCGGACCCGATTGTCATTCTTTCCTATGCTCGTACCCCGATGGGCGGCCTTCAGGGCGCCCTTGCCGACGTTTCGGCCACCGAGCTCGGTGCCACCGCGGTCAAGGCCGCGGTCGAACGCGCCGGCGTCGCCGGTGAAGATATCGAACGCATCTACATGGGCTGCGTGCTGCCCGCCGGACTGGGCCAGGCCCCTGCCCGTCAGGCCGCGCTGAAGGCAGGCCTGCCCAAGTCGGTCGAGGCCACCACCGTCAACAAGGTCTGCGGCTCGGGCATGCAGACCGTCATCATGGGCGCCGAGGCCCTGGCTTCCGGCTCGCTCGACGTGCTGATCGCAGGCGGCATGGAATCGATGACCAATGCGCCCTATCTGTCGAAGAAGCACCGCTCGGGCGCCCGTGCGGGTCACGACACGCTTTATGACCACATGTTCCTCGACGGCCTGGAAGACGCTTACGAAGGCGGCTCGATGGGTTCCTTCGCGCAGGTGACGGCCGACGAGTACCAGCTGACCCGCGAAAACCAGGATGACTATTCGATCGAATCGCTGCGCCGCGCGCAGCAAGCGATCACCAACGGCGCTTTCAAGGACGAAGTCGTTCCAGTCACCGTCAAGACCCGCAAGGGCGAAGTCGTGATCGACACCGACGAGCAGCCGCCCAAGGGCAATGCCGACAAGATCCGCACCTTGCGCGCCGCTTTCGCCAAGGACGGCACGATCACCGCAGCCACCTCCAGCTCGATCTCGGACGGCGCCGCCGCCGTCGTCATGAGCCGCGCCAGCGTCGCGGCGGACAAGGGCCTCACCCCGGTCGCCACCGTGGTGGGCGTCGCTGCCCATGCCCATGAACCCGCCAAGTTCACCACCGCCCCGGTCGGCGCCATCACCAAGCTGATGGACAAGGTGGGCTGGAAGCTCTCCGATGTCGACCTGTTCGAAGTGAACGAGGCCTTCGCCTGTGTCGCCATGTTCGCCATGCACGACCTCGGCATCCCGCACGACAAGGTCAACGTCCACGGTGGCGCCACCGCGCTCGGCCATCCGATCGGCGCCTCGGGCACCCGCATCATCGTCACGCTCATCAACGCCCTCAAGGCAAAGGGGCTGAAGAAGGGCGTCGCCTCGCTCTGCATCGGCGGCGGTGAAGCGACGGCCGTGGCGATCGAACTGGCCTGACCCGTTCCATACAGCTCTCAAGAAGAAACCCCCGTCCTCGCGGCGGGGGTTTTTCCTTTCTTTTAAAGTTTTGGAAGCCGAAGCTCAGGGCGCCCCGGCACCCCAGAGCATCTCCTGCTCGACGAAACCCTTGTGCCCCTGGACGTCGAACGGGCACCACCCGTCCTTGCAGGCGCCGAGCAGGCCGACCACGCCCGGCTCGATCCGCCAGAGCATCGCGGACGAGGAATTGGCCTCTGCCCGCATCTCCACCGGCGCCTTACCTCCGGCACCCTTGACCAGTGCCGAGCGCTGGCGGGAGAGCAGCAAGTCCCGCATCCAGCCCTTGGCTCCGTCCGGATCCTCGACGAGGCGCCACGGCCCCTCGCGCCGCAGGACCTTCACCGGCAGGTGCGGCCGCCGGTAGACCCAGTCGATCCGATACGATTCCCCTGGACCGACGCGCAGATTCGCAAGGTCGGTATCGACCGAGGCCCAGTACGGAACCTTGTCGTCGTCAGCCGCATGTGCGGTGCCGGTCAGGGAGGAGATCGCCACGGCACAGGCCGCCATGATCGACTGTCGAGCTTTGCGAGAAAACATCGCTGTTTCATACTCTGTTGCAAGAGGCTTCTTCAAGCATTCTTGACCCCCGACCTGTGGAAGGCCTAGCCCGGTTATCGAGATGACTCTGGTAACTGAAACGCCCCTGGCGCCCAAGCTGACCGGCCGCCCCCGTGTCGTGGTCACCCGCCGCCTCCTGCCGCCCGTGGAAGCGCGAATGGCGGAACTGTTCGATGCCGAATTCAACCGCGAAGACGCACCGATGACGCGCGCCGAATTGGCGGAGGCGATGCAGCGCTGCGACGTTCTCGTGCCCGCCGTGACCGACCGGATCGACGCGGACCTGATCGCCGGAGCCGGAGAGACACTCGGCCTGATCGCCAATTTCGGCGCCGGAACCGAACATATCGACGTGGCGGCCGCCCACCGGCGCGGCATTCTCGTCACCAATACCCCGGCTGTGTTCACCGAAGACACCGCCGACCTGACTTTCGCACTTATTCTCTTCGTTTCCAGACGGTTCGGAGAAAATTCTCGCCTTCTTCACGAAGGCCGGTGGCGCGGTTGGGGACCTTCCGAAATGCTCGGCATGAGCCTTCACGGCAAACGCCTGGGCATCGTCGGCATGGGGCGGATCGGCCAAGCCGTCGCCCGCAGGGCCCGCGCCTTCGGCATGGAAGTCGCCTATCACAACCGCCATCGCCTGCCCGAGGCCATCGAGGCCGAATGCACCGCCCGTTATCAAGCGGACCTCGACGCCCTGTTTGCCGGAAGCGACGCGATCACGCTGCATTGCCCGGCGCTTCCCGGCGGCGCACCGCTCGTCGATGCCCGCCGTCTGTCATTGATGAAACCGGCGGCGAACCTCATCAACACCGGGCGCGGATCGCTGATCGACGAGGACGCCCTGATCGCAGCCCTCACCGAAAACCGCATCGCCGGTGCCGGGCTGGACGTCTTCGCCCGTGAGCCGGAAGTCGATCCCCGGTTGCTCGCCCTGCCGAACCTCGTTGCCCTGCCCCATCTCGGCAGCGCGACCTTCGAAGGGCGTCAGGCGGCAGGCGAAAGGATCATCGCCAATATCCGCTTCTGGGCGGACGGCCATCGCCCGCCGGACCAGGTGCTCCCGGATCTCGCCTGAAACGCGGGAAACGCATGCCAGCGCAATCGCTTGTGCCCGACCGCTTCCCTGTTCTAGACCCCCCCCGAAGACGATCGCTCGCGGCCGTCGATGGGGAATACCGATGAAGAAAAGCAGGCTCACGCCTTTTTTCGGCGCGCTGGCAGCCATGCCTGCTCCTGCCATGGCGCAAGACGGGCGAATCGATCTGGCGAACAGCGGCGATACAGCCTGGATCATGGCCTGCGCCGCTTTCGTCCTGCTTCTTTTCCTGCCCGGCATCGCACTGTATAATTCCGGCCGTGCCAATGCCAGGAACGGTGTGTCGGTCCTGGTCCAGTCGGCCGCCGTCTTGGCCATGGTCTCGGTGCTCTGGCCGGTCGTCGGCTACACGCTGGCTTTCGGTGATGTAACGAGTGGCTGGCTCGGCAGCGGCAACGCCTGGATGCTGGGGCAACTTGGCAATGTCCGGGAGGGCACGAGCACGCCCGAAAGCGCCTTCGCGCTCTTCCAGATCGCCCTCGCCGGCCTAGCCCCCGCGCTGATGATCGGTGCCTGGGCCGAACGCGCCCGTTTCGGCTGGGTCGTGGCATTCTGCGCGCTCTGGACGCTCGTCGTGCAAGCACCGATCGCTCACTGGATCTGGGGCGGCGGCTGGCTCGCCCGCCAGTTCGGCGTTCTCGACTGGGGCGGCGGCCTGGTGATCTTCGCCAGTGCCGGGGTCTCCGCACTGGTGGTCGTTGCCATCCTCGGCCGCCGGATCGGTTTTCCCGGCGACCTGTCACAATCGCGAAGCCCGGCACTTTCGCTGACAGGAGCGGCATTGGCCTGGATCGGCGCCCTCGGCCTCTGCGGAGGCTGGGCCCTCGCCGCCAACGACGATGCCGCCGCGGCGATGATTGCCGCCCATGTTGCCATCGCGGCAGCCGCCATGACCTGGGGCGCGGCCGAACGATGGGCAACCGGCCGCGTCACCGCCGAAGGGATGGCCAAGGGCATCCTTGCAGGCATGGCCACGATCGCCCCGGCAGCGGGCTATGTCTCACCGGGCGCTGCCATCGTGTTCGGCGTGGTCGGCGCTCTCGCAGCCTACCATGTCCGCCCGCTCATCCGCCGGAACCTGCGCCTCGACGATGCTTTCGACGTCTTCGCCATTCCCGGTCTCTGCGGAATGCTGGGCTCGCTCCTGCTTGGTCCGTTTCTCGCGACGGACCTCGGAGGAGTCGGTTATTCCGGCAGCAATGCAATGATATCGCAGCTTATTTCACAATCCATCGGTCTCGGCGCGGTCATTTTGTGGGCTGCTCCGGCAACGGCGATCGTCGCGCTGATGGTATCGCTCGCTTTCCCGATGCGCGTTTCCGAGGATGCGGAACGGGCCGGACTCGACCAGTCCAGTCATGGATCGCAGCCTGACGGCAACCCGGAATGAAAACCGCCTCGCTACAGAACCTGCGCCTGACGATCCGACACAGTCTGACATTCACCGGCCGAGCCCCGCGCACCGACGTGTGGATGTATCTTCTCGCCGCGGCGCTGGTGGTCGCCATACTCTCCAGCGCGACCGCCTGGGCGACCGAAGATCCCGTATCGGGATGGATATCGTTGGCCATCGGCCTGATCTGCGCGGTTCCGGCACCAGCCCTTGCCGTCCGGCGACTGCACGATTTCGGACGCAGCGGCTGGTGGAGCCTCGCCCTCGCCGCAGGCGCCGCACGCCTGCTCCTGCTGGACATCCTGCAGCTCGCTTTCGGGTGGAACGTCCGCGCCGTGGCCGAGAACGTCGTCCACTGGATCGACTGGGCCATTTTCCCGGCTTTCGGACTGACCTATCTGGCCTTGCTCGCCTGGCCGGGATCGAAGGACAGGAACAGCCCCCCGATCGCCTGACAGCCTGCCGACGGACGAACCCGCTCGACGCCCGTTACCCCAGCTTTCTCGGCAAAGCGATCTCGGCAAGCCCCGCGCACATGAGCGTACCCTTCTGGTTCGCCATCTTGTGCTTCACCTGCACGAGATGGCGCCCTTCCTCATCAACCATCCTGTCGACCACTTCCGCAGTCTGGATCGTCACATCGCCGGAAAGCGCCGGGCCTCGGTAGTTCGCGGTCGAATGCACGACCATGCCCCATTCACCGGCCCAGCCCGACAGATAGTCCGTCACCCAGGCCCCCATCGAAGCGCCGTAGCCATAAGCCCGGGGCATGCCGATCTTGCGCGCGTATTTGGGAAAGAGATGCCCACGCGACGGGCCGAAATAGGCGCCGTCGGTCAGTTCGGGATTGATGCGCTCCATATGCGGATCGTTCTCGTGCCCGGCCATTTCCGGCGTGAACCCGAGCGCGGCAAGATCGAGTTCGCGGCGATCGAGCGTTCCCCATGTGGTGAACAGGAAGGCCCGCCACTCGGTGGTGAAACTGGCAATGGTATGCGGCCCAAAAACCCGCTCGGGCAGGTGATCGCCAACCTGGACGTCGTCCCACCAGCGCTCCCCATGGCCGAGATCGTGCAGCATCCGGATCCAGGCAAACTTGCGCGCCTCCAGTTGCTCCAGTTCCGCTTCGCTCCACTCCGGTTCCTCGAACTCGGCCGTGTTCACCGTATCGCCACCGGCATGAGCGAGATAGCGGATTGCCGTTGACCGCTGCTTGGCGATCAGCTCCCCGGTCTGGTTGCGGTAATAGTTGTCGCCCCGCTGGAAGCAGGTCGGACCGAAGCCGGTGTTCTTGACGACGTAATCGAAAGGAATGCGCTCGTTCGTCACGACATCCCCGCCGAACACACGCGGACCGTAGTGCCAGAACTCGTCCCCGCCGAAGAGGAGATGTGAATTCGGAATGCAGCCCACGCAGGACGGCGCCGTGCCATGGCCATCGTCCATCACGATCGGAAAGCTCTGCGGCGCCACCAGCTTTCCATAACGGCTGGTGGCAGCGAAGGCCGGGTCGAAATGGAGCAGGTTCGGATAATGCATTGCCTGCGCCCAACGCCGGATATCGTTGTTTCCGAGCGGCTCACGGATCGGCGAGGATTCAATGACTTTCCCCAGATACTGATCGATATCGGAGCAATCGAACTCGGCGACAGCTTGGTCGGACATGGCACAATCCCTCTCCTGGCGGCCGACTTGCGCAGCCTCTTATAATCGACACCGTTGTTTATGATGAGGGACCACCCCGGTCACGTGCTTTCGAACCGGTGGGGGCCAGGCAACGCCGGGGCGGTAAGCCGCGCCTCTCGACAGGCGATTGCAGGCACTCTATGCCCATTTAATCGATCACTTAAACGGACCGCAAATGACCCTTCCCGCACCTTTCGAGAATCTGCGTCTGCCCGTGATTGCGGCTCCGATGTTCATCGTCTCAACCCCCGAACTGGTCGTGGCCCAGGTCCGTTCGGGCGTGGTGGGTAGCTTTCCGGCGCTGAATGCCAGGCCTTCCAGCCAGCTGGATGAATGGTTGTCACAAATTTCCGAAGAAACAGATGGTTGTGGCTCGATTTTTGCAGTCAATCTCATCGTTCACAAGAGCAACAACCGGCTGGAAGACGACCTCAAGGTTCTGGAACGACACAAGGTCCCGCTCGTGATCACCTCGCTCGGTGCGATTCCCGAGGTCAATGCCGCCGTCCACGGCTGGGGCGGCATGGTCTTTCATGACGTGATCAACGACCGGTTTGCCCGAAAGGCGGTAGAAAAAGGGGCAGACGGCCTGATCGCCGTGGCCGCGGGTGCGGGTGGACATGCCGGTCCGCAATCGCCCTTCGCGCTGACGCAGGAGATCCGCAGCTGGTTCGACGGCCCGCTTGCACTGTCCGGCGCCATTGCCTGCGGCCGCTCGATCCTGGCCGCTCAGGCCATGGGCGCCGACTTCGCCTATGTCGGGACCCCGTTCATCGCTACGCGCGAAGCCCATGCCGCCGAAGCCTACAAGCAGGCCATCGTCGACGGCAATGCAGGCGATATCGTCTACTCCAGCCTCTTCACCGGCGTGCACGGCAACTATCTGCGCGCCTCGATCAAGGCGGCGGGACTCGATCCGGACAATCTCCCCGAAGGCGACAAGAGCCAGATGGACTTCGGCTCCGGCGGCAATACGGCGGCCAAGGCCTGGAAGGACATCTGGGGTTCCGGACAGGGGATCGGCGCCATTTCGTCGATCGCTTCGGTCGAAGAAAGGGTCGCGGAATTCGAAGCCCAATATCGTTCGGCGCGTGGCGAACTGGCACGCCGCACCGGCATGGACTGAAGGCCTTCAGGCCGTCGCAAGCCCGTTCCCTGCCACAGCGTTTCGGAAAGCGCGTCCAATTCCGAAAAGTCCGGTTCGGCCTGTTGAGGATCGTGGTGATTGAGCTTCGGCCATCGCCTCGATCCGCCAAGCAGCAATTTGCGCAAGGCGCGCTGCAACAGATCCAGGCGCATGTTCGCTTCGAGGGCCGCGCCGCCTGGATCGCAGCCGCTGCATCGCGCCCAGACTGCCTCGATCTGCCCGACCCGCTCGCCCACCAGTTCGCTGTAGCGCCGATGCGGCCCGCGATGGAGCGGCAGCCCCAACCGGATACTGGCTATCTCGTGGCAGGGAAGCAGCAACCCGTTGCGGCGAAAATCATCGAAACGGACACGCACGCCGCCCATCGCATTGAAAAGCGCGCGAAAGCAGTCTTTTCGGCCAATCTGCAAGGGAAGCAGGTGATGTCGCTGCAGGCCTGCGTCGTAGTCCGGCAAACCTCGGCGATTGACCGCGCGAAAAGAAAGAGACTGTCTCAGCGGATGAAAGGAAGATCAGGGCAGAGAATTCAGTTCTGGCGCCAGACCCAGACCTGCCGTCCCGTCTGCGACGGCTCCACCAGCAGACGGCCACGCGGCGAATCGATTTCCCGAGGCGTTGCCAGCTTGCCCTGACGAACGAGAAAATCGACCACGCGAATGGCAAGCTTGAGACTGTCTGACGGGGTTTCTCCGGCAGCGGCTTCCAGTTGCATTTCCTGCCCGGAAAAGCGGGCAAGGCCTCTCGTGGCAATGCTGCCATCTTCCGCGCGCAGCAGCGCCGTGAGGCCGAGGGTGGGAAATGCGCCGCCCGCCAGCCAGTTCACGATGGCCTGTGCGAAGTATCGCGGCTCCATGACGGTCTGCGCCGATTGCCAGCCCACGGCCGCGACCGGAAGCTTCAGCGCCAGACTTGCCGCCAGACCCGCAAGAACGCGAATGACCGGAAGCAGCCGCGCTCCGCCGACGATGTGGCCGCCGGGAACGAGCTCCACCGCTTCCAGCCCTTCAAGGGAACAGGCGCCGTCAAAGCCATGCTCCTGCACGATTTCCGTCTCCGGCGCGGGCAGTGCAGGTGCCAGCCCGACAAGATCGAAAGTCAGGCCGTTCGCGAGAAGCTCCACCCATCCGTCCCTGTCCGGGGGACGGTGCGATATCCGCGCGGTGACGCCCCCGCCCGAGCCTGTTCCCGGCTCGGCAGCGAGAAGAGCGGCAATCGCTCGCGCGGAAGGACGCTGCCCCACCGGAAAGAACAGCGAAACGCCGTTGCGCGGCGCACTTCCCAAACGCCCCTCCTGGCGCAAGGAATGAGGTTCCAGAATATCGGGTCCGGTCGTGTTCACGGCCAGCATTAAGCCTACAGTTCGGCTTGCCCGTCGAGTCCGTTTACGGACGAATGAAACCGAAACGGCGGCTTTTTCAGAAGATGCCCAGTCCCAGACCTTCGCCAAAGGCCTCTCCAAGCCCGCGACAGGCTGCAAGGTCATGGTCCGAAACGGTCTTTTCTGCGCGAATCTGCTCCGGCGTCTGGGCCCCCAGGTTGACGATCAGCGGCGGTGCCACGCGCTTCAGACGCCATCCCGTCACGATCCGGTCGATCTGCGCCTGGGCGCCCACGCCGTCCGACCCCGCAGCGATGGCCGTGGCGTAGGGGCGTCCCTCCACGCGCCCGAGCATGGGATAGTAGCAGCGGTCGAACATTTCCTTCATCAGCCCGGACATGCTGCCGAGGTTCTCGGGACAGACGAAGACATAGCCCTTCGCTCCCAGCAGAAGAGCGGGCATCGCCTCCGCCGCGCCCAGCAGCACTCCCTGTTCTCCCGCGCCTTGCGCGATCGCCGCCGCCATCGCGCGCGCGGCGCCGGTGCGGCTGTGCCAGACTATCGCGAGCATCGCTCTCTCCTTTCGCCCGGAGCCGCCCTTTCCGCGCAGTGCCAGTTAGTCTAATCGCATCGCCATGGCTTCGCGACCTGTAACTTCCGTATTCGGCATCGAACGTTCCCTCACCGGCAAGGCCTGGCGCTGGCGGGGTGGCAACATGGACCTTTCCGACAGTTCCTCAGGCTTCCCCGGCGGGCTGGAGGACGATATCGTCACCCAGATCCTGCTCTCCCGTGGCGTACCGCGCGAGGACCTGGAGCGCCACCGCAGCCCGTCTCTGCGCGCGTTCCTGCCCGATCCTTCCGAATTCCGCGACATGGATGTCGCCGCCGAACGACTGGCGCAAGCCGTCATGACCGGCGAGCCGATGACCGTCTACGGCGACTACGACGTCGACGGCGCGACCAGCGCGGCGCTGCTGATCCTGCTGCTGCGTCAGCTCGGCCATGAGGCGAACTACTACATTCCCGACCGGCTGCTCGAAGGCTACGGCCCAAGCGGCGAAGCGCTCGTCCGCATCGCCGGGGAAGGCTCCCGCCTGATCGTCACCGTCGATTGCGGCGCCATGGCCTACGAGGCGCTGGAAATGGCCCACGGCGCGGGTGTGGACGTGATCGTCGTCGATCACCACAAGTGCGCCGCCGTCCTTCCCCGCGCCGCCGCACTGGTCAATCCCAACCGCCTCGACGAGAACGAAGTGGCGGCGGGACATGGCCATCTCGCCGCCGTCGGCGTCGCCTTCCTGCTGGCCGTCGCCACCTTGCGCACCTTGCGCAAGCGCGGATTCTTCAAGGATCGCCGGGAACCCGACCTTTTCGCCCTCCTCGATCTCGTCGCGCTCGGCACCGTGGCGGACGTCGCCGCGCTTCATGGCCTCAACCGTGCCCTGGTGGCGCAAGGGCTCAAGGTCATGGCAAAGCGCGACAACATCGGCATGGCCGCGCTGATCGACGCCAGCCGCCTCAACCGCGCGCCGACCTGCTCGGACCTCGGCTTCGCGCTTGGCCCGCGCATCAACGCGGGTGGCCGCGTAGGCGAATCGACGCTCGGCGTGCGCCTGCTCACCACCACCGATCCGGACGAGGCACGCGACATCGCCGCCCAGCTTTCGCGACTCAACGACGAGCGACGCGGCATCGAGCAGGTCGTCCAGGAAGCAGCCGAAGCGCAGATCGAACGCCAGCACAACCGCGCGGTCATGGTCCTCTCCGGCGCGGGCTGGCATCCGGGCGTAATCGGCATCGTTGCCGGACGGATCAAGGAAAAGACCGGCAAGCCCACCCTCGTCATCGCCATGGATGCCGACGAGGCGGGCAACGGCAAGGGATCGGGCCGCTCGATCCCCGGCGTCGACCTCGGCGCCGCGATCATCGCCGCGCGCGAGGCAGGGCTGCTGGTGGCGGGCGGCGGCCATGCCATGGCAGCAGGCCTGACGGTCGCCCCGGACAAGCTGGAGGCGCTTGCCGAATGGCTCGATTCGCTGCTGGCTGCCGATGTCTCGCGGGCCAGCGCAAACCAGTCGATGCTGCTCGATCTTGCCTTGGCACCGGGCGGCCTCACCCCCGATCTGGTGGAGAAGCTGGAAAGCGCAGGTCCCTATGGCATGGGCTGGCCGGGGCCGCGCGTGGCGGTCGGGCCGGTGCACGTCATCAAGGCAGACACCGTGGGCGCCGATCACGTGCGCCTGATCGTCGGCGGGCGCGACGGCGGCCGCTTCAAGGCCATGGCCTTCCGCTCGGCCGAGAGCGAAATGGGGCAGGCCCTGCTCCATAATTCGCAAGGACGCCGCCTCTGGCTGGCCGGCCGCGCGAAAATCGACGACTGGGGCAGCCGTCCGCAAGCCGAACTTCACATCGACGATGCTGCCTTTGCCGACTGAAAAGGGCGGATTTTCGCGGCCTCCACAGCCGGTGTCACAAAGAGTTCAAATTATTATCGATGAGGGGGTTGACCCCCCACCGGACCCCCGCTAGAGGGCCGGTCCTGCCTCCGGCGCAACCCGGAAATGGCCCCTTCGTCTAGCGGTTAGGACGCGGCCCTTTCACGGCTGAAACACGGGTTCGATTCCCGTAGGGGTCACCATTCCGATGGTGCGTGGATGCAGATAAAATGGCTTAACGGCCCCTTCGTCTAGCGGTTAGGACGCGGCCCTTTCACGGCTGAAACACGGGTTCGATTCCCGTAGGGGTCACCATTTTTCACCACCTTCGGGTGGCCAGCGATGGCTTAATGGCCCCTTCGTCTAGCGGTTAGGACGCGGCCCTCTCACGGCTGAAACACGGGTTCGATTCCCGTAGGGGTCACCATCCTTTTCAAGCACATAGCTTAGCTTAGCTTACCCTTCCTCTAGAATTCTCCCGATCCAATTTGGGTCTCGTATCTGAGCGCAGATAACATCGACCGCCTGCGGACACGCCGGATCGTTAAGAGGGCTCATTTTCCACCGCAGAGCCTTAAACGCGCCGGTATTGCCTGGGGCGAGGCGAGTGGCGATTTGGCGCTCACGCGCCTTCTTCCGCATTTTGGCGCTGTTGAACTTGCTCCCATTCTGGACCCAGTTGGAATGCCGGTTTGCTGGCCACAAGCCCAGTCACGCTCATTCCTGCAACCGCGAACTCGCATGGCTCGGCGCCCAAAATGCGAACGGGGCGATCATGGCATGTCCGGCAAATTTACGTCGGAATTTTCCGTAACTCTGGCTCGCGACATGATCGCGGAATATTCGAGTTGATGTGAGCACAGCATCGGAGAAAATCCGGCATCTTCCAGGCCACAGCGGCTGAGCATATCCTCGCTGGTATGGGCATAAGGCAAGATGGCTGGCGCATTCATGCCGAGCTTCCCTCGCCGATCCGCTGCTCCAAATCGCATTATCGAAATGAGCGATCCAAGTGACCTCATCTCATCAGCCCTTCCGAATTTCATTTCGGTAGTCTGCTAGCATTGTCTGGCTCGACATGACTGGCTGTAGCGGGAGCGTGCCCTCGCACAGCCACACCTGCAGATACCAAACCTGCGGCCTACCCTCTCCAAACTTATCTTTGCCGGTTTCGCACACGGCCTATCAAACAGTGTTAGGCTATCACCGATGTTCGGTCAATGGGATCGATGCCGGGCAGTATTTTGTGCGCGTCCTGCGAAGTACATCACCTGACAGCCACGCCACGATTGAACCGCACGTTTTCATAGATGCGAACCTGTACACATCCGTGAAAGCATGCGACGGTCAGGCAAACGGGAGAATGTGCCGGATGACCATCGCGACAACCCACGTCGGCAGCCTGCCGCGCGGCGACGAACTTACGCCGCTGCTTCTGGCACGCGACAAGGGCGAGCCCTATGATTCCGCCGAGTTCGACCGCAAGGTCCAGGCCGCAGTGAACGAGGCGATACGCCAACAAGCAGCTAGCGGCGTTTCCGTCGTCAGCGACGGCGAACTGGGCAAGGTCGGCTATTCGACATACATGATAGAGCGCCTTGAAGGGTTCGGCGGCCATATCGAGCGCAGACCCGCTGCCGATCTCGCCGAACATCCCGATCTTGCCCGCAAGCTCTCGGCCATAATGGGCAGCCAGGAATTCACCCGGGCCTCGTGCATTGGGCCGGTGCGGCTGCGCACTTTGGAGCCACTGCACGAGGATATCCGTCGTTTTCGCCGCGCCATGGACCTTCATGGCACCGACGTTCGCGGGTTTCTCAACGCCGCTTCGCCCGGGCTCATCACGGCGTTTCAGGTCAATCGTCACTACCCTAGCCACGAAACCTATCTTGCCGACCTCGTTGATGCGATGCGCCCCGAGTACGAGGCCATCATTGCTGCTGGATTTGACCTTCAGCTCGATTGCCCCGACCTCGCAATGTCGCGCCACACCGGCTACCAGAATCAGGACGAGGCAACCTTCCTGCGAACCGCTGCGGCCAATGTGGAAGCGCTCAATGCCGCAACGGCCAATATTCCCCCCGAGCGGATGCGCATGCACGTCTGCTGGGGGAACTACGAAGGCCCGCACGACCATGACATCGACCTCAGCAAGGTGATCGACACGGTGATCTCCGCGCGCCCCTCGACAATCTTGTTCGAAGCGGCAAATCCTCGCCACGAGCACGAATGGACCGTTTGGCGCGATGCGGCGTTGCCAGACACGAAGATCCTCGCGCCCGGCCTCATCGACACCTGCTCGAACTATGTCGAGCACCCCGAGCTGATTGCCCAAAGGATCGCGCGCTTCGCCGGTATTGTCGGCAAAGACCGCGTTGTCGCCAGCACCGACTGCGGCTTCGGCACGTTTGCGGGCTATGGCAAGATCGATCCCGGCGTCACTTGGAAGAAACTGACCGCCCTGCGCGAAGGCGCCGACATCGCGGACGCCAGGCTGTGAACGACATACCCACGCCCCAGGAGGTCCGCGCGATCGAGCACGATTGTGCGCGCCTGATAGCCCGTTACGCCAACAGAAACGACGCAGCCGATTGGGAGGCGGTGGTTTCGCTCTATGCGGCGGACGGCCGCATGGCACGCCCCACGGCGCCCGACGTCTGGATCACGGGGCGGGAGGCGATCCTTGCCGCTTTCCGTTCCCGGCCGGCACGGACCACGCGGCATGTCTGCTCGAACATCGAGATCACTGTGGTTGACGGGGATACCGCCCTGGGCGAAAGCGCGATGTTGCTCTTTACCGGAGAAGGTCCACCAAAGGTCGGCTCGTTCCTCGACCGGTTCACACGCAAGAGTGAAGGCTGGCTATTTGCAGAGCGACGCGGATTGCTCACATTCTGAGAAGAACATGGCGACGCTGACGACCCATTCCGGAACCAGTGGCAGCAACGCGGCGCCGGTCAAATCGGCGATGCGCACGCTCGATATCATCGAGTATGTCGTGGCGCGTCCTTCGGGTGTCATCGCTCAGGATATTGCCCAGGCCTTGGCCATCCCCGTGAGCAGTCTGTCCTATTTACTTTCCACTTTGGTCGAGCGCGGTTACCTGGCGCGCGTCGGGCGTAACTATCAGGCCGGAGCAGGACTGGAGCGCCTTCGCAGCACGCCACAGCGGCTCCCCCTTATCGAGCGAGTCCGACCGCTGGTGCGGGCACTTCGCATCCAGTCGAACGAGACGGCTTCCTATTTCGTGCAGCGCGAATGGGAAATCGAAGCGCTGATCACCGAGACCGCGGAGCATACGCTGCGCTACTCCATCGGGGTGGGAACCCGCACACCCATGCATTGCCTTGCGGCGGGCAAAGCGATGCTCGCCGCCATGGGGCCAGCGACACTGGATCGCTATTTCGAGGAATCCGTTCGCAGCCGCTATACGGAGACCACGATCGTGGACGAAGCCCGCCTTCGCGCGGAACTCGACACGGCACGCCAATCGGGTATCGCGATCACCCGCGAGGAATTCACTCCCGGCATTATGGGGATCGGCAAAGTGTTGGTGCTGGACGGCGAAGTGATCGGATCACTGGCCGTCGCAATTCCAACGGTTCGCTGCGACGCAAAGGTCGAAGCGAGTGCTCGCACCCTCCTGGAAATGGCAACGCTGCCCGTATGATCGTGCCGTAAACAGCCGGGCCGTCGCGGCGATCGCTCGTCGCGGATTTCTAGCCATGATCGAGAAGCGCCGAGACGGGGGCGCCGGAAACCCGACGCCCCCCGGGCGCGGCACCCCCATGCCGCGCATTATCCATCCCTGCCTCGTCCACCGCGTAGATGCGCAAAGCTGGAGGTATGCGTGCCCCGAGCCGATCGGATCTCCCTTTTCAGCTAACCGGGACTGAACCCGAAGCGCGCCACGCGCGCAGCGCATTGTTGAAATCATCGGGCATTTCAGCGGGTGCCATGTGACCGGCTCCGGCGACAACCTGCAAGGTCGCGTGCTGTATCAGGCCGGCGATCTCCCGGTGCTGTTCGACCGGCGACCATTCATCCAGTTCGCCGACGATAACGGAAACCGGGCAACGGATGGTGGACAGGAGCGTGCCGACCTCCGGCCGCCCGAGGAGCGCTTCGATCTGCGCCTCGTATATCGATTGGCCTGCCGCCATGCACATCGCGCGAAGGGTGCCGTAGAGCCGCGCATCGGCCCGGCGGTCAGGACCGATCATGCCTGGTAGCCAAGCATCCACCAAGGCGCCGAACCCTTGGGTTCGCCCAAGATCGCGCAAGGCATAGCGTTTTTCGCGCTCCCCCGCTCGAACCGGATGGATACCGGTGTCCGCCAGGGCTAGCCGCGTCACGCGGTCCGGCTCTTTGCGATAAACCTCCAGCGCAACGCGCGCCCCCATCGAATGGCCGAGCAGCGCGCATCGCGCCGGCATTCGCTCAAGGACATATTCCGCCATGGCGCCGATGGACTCCGTGCCGCCGTAATACCCGTCGACCACCATGCCGCCCGGAAAGGCAGCAAGCTGCTGATCGAACATGCGGCCATCGCAAAGCAGTCCCGGCAGGATGACCAAGACAGTCTCGTCGTTGCCAAAGAAATTCATATCCATGAATTTTCATCTATGAGAATTTATCTAACAACGCTAGAGAGAATCGATACAACAAGAAGGGAAGAGGAAAACGGCGATGGAATTGCAGATGGTCACCAGCATACGCGGCGGTGATCTTTCCGTCCCGAAAGTAATCCTCGCTCGATCGCTGGAGCAGCAGACGCGCTAGGCACCTCCCCCTGCCCCGCTGATCGAGACGTTTACACAGAGCTGCGGCACCGGCGCATTGATTAGCCGTTCGTGGACGAGGCGGGTGTTGTCGTCGACCCGCCATTCACGGCGAGGTCGCCGTTTTTTGTTCTGATAAAATCAACCCATTCAATGTCTTTTCAAGGCTCTGAAACGATGATCGAAAATCCTAATATGGCTGCCTATCTGGACGATCTGGAAGACATTCCCGGCACCCGTATTTTCACGACAGCAAGAGCACGTCGGGGCTACCACCTCAACCAGTGCGCAATGAGTTTGATGAACGCGGAAAACCGGGTGCAGTTCGCGGCTGATCCCCATGCCTACCTCGATAAATGGCCGCTGAGCGAAGCCCAAAAGGAAAGCATCCTTGCACGCGACTACAATCGACTGATCGACCTGGGAGGAAATATTTACTTCCTCGCCAAGCTCATTGCCGCCGATGGGCTGAGCTTCGTCGAAGGCGTCAGCACCATGACCGACATGACTCTCGAGGAATATCAGGCGATGATGCTCGCGGGGGGACGCTCTCCTGTCGGCCTCCGATCGATCAAGGAGAACCGATAATAGCCTGCATTACTGCCGGGACTGCTTACCTATCCCGGTTCTTGCTCGCCAACGCTTGATTGATGACGATCCCGACCACCGCCGCCAATCAGGACCACGTTGTTCGTGCCTGCATTGAATTCGGCCACGCCGATTGATGGTTGTTCAAGAACTTGAACACCATCTGCGCGAATTCGGCAGGCTTCTCCAGGTTTGGCAGGTGCCCCGCGCCCAATATGGCAACTGCCCGCGCGCCCGGAATTTGGCAGGCAAGATCCGCCGCAGCATGGGCATCAAAAGTACCGTCTTCACTTCCTGCAACCACCAGAGTGGGAACCCCGATCCCGGCCAGATCTCCGGTACGGTCAGCCTTTGCAAGCGCCCTCAAGGCCATCGCAACCCCCTCGCCCGGGCACCCCGCCATTTTCGAAACCAGGTGCTGAAACTCAGCGGTTTGGCGAAACGGAGGGGCTATCCAACGGGACAACATATCAAACGCAATTTCCGCCATTCGTCCATTGACGGCCCCGGCGCAGAGCAGTTCGACGATCCCCTCGGGAATAGCCAACGTCGGCGGACCGTTGGCGAGCACCAGACTGGTCAACCGCTCAGGGGCGAAGGCCCCCAGATACATTCCGATGTTTGCACCCAAGGAGCAGCCCACGTAGCAGGCACATGGGATTTGCTCATGTCGCATGATGGCAAGCACGTCCTGCCCCAAATCCTCAACCGAGAACTGCTTTGAGGAAACGGGCGATTGGCCATGCCCCCGAAGATCGGGAACAACGACTTGATAGTCTTTGGCAAGTGCTTCTGCCTGCTCCTGCCACATGGAACCATCAAGACCGATGCTATGGACCAGAACAACCGCAGGCTTCGACGGCTCGCCGAAGCGCCTATACGCAAACCGGGCCCCATCACGCTCGCACGTGAACTCACGCATGGACAGCTTCCGCCTTCTGCATCTTGGCGAGAACTCCGGCATAACGCCGCGGGGCGCCATCCATGGCAAGCGGCAGCATGCGGCGTGAAGGATCGCTGTCTATCACTTCCTGCTGTGCCTCGATCATCAGTCGATCCTCGGTGAACGCCGCGATCGCCAGATCGTAGTAGACCTTAGCAAGTTCGGGATTGTCACCCTCCGGTCCGAATCCGAAGAAGTAACACGACGTACGATCCGTGAGAGGCGTGACGGCCTGACACGTAAAACTCTGGAAAATGGGTTTGATGCGCGGCTCTTCGCCGTCCTTCAATTCCTTGGCGGTGCCAACAGGAAAGATCATTGTCTTCAACAAGAAGATGCCCGGTATGAGAAAGTCGTAACTGTTGAACATGTCACCGCGCAACCCCGTCGAGGCTGCCATATATGGAGGCATTGGAACATCGATGCCCCACCGCTGCACGCGCACGCCGCGATCGATCGTCGTGATCGTCACAGGCATGTCAGCCCAACTTTCACTGACGGTCGCGTCGCCGCCGCCAAACGAGGCTGCATGCACCCAGGCTATGTGCGAGAGATCGAGCAGGTTATCCTTGATCAGCTGATAGTTCGCTCGATAATCCATCCGCCCAGGGATCATCGACCAATCCGGATGATCTGGCCCCTGAAAATCGGGAATCAGCGAATCGTTGGCTTCCTTCGCCTCGCCCATCCAGATCCAGGCCACGCCATGTCGTTCGATGACCGGATAGGCGCGCACGCAAACCGTTGCCGGAATGCTGGCCTGCCCTGGTATCTTTATGCACTGACCATCAGGCGCAAAGAGCAGCCCGTGATACATGCACCGCAGATTATCGCCCTCGATTCGACCGCTTGAAAGCGGCGCCAACCTGTGGGGGCAGCGATCTTCTTGCGCGACAAGTTGCCCGGCAGTCGTACGGTAGAAAACGATCCGCTCGTTGAGCAGCATCCGTGGCTCAAGTTCGGTACCGAAATCCCTGCACCAGCCAGCCGCGTACCAGGCGTTTCTGATGTACATCCTTACACTCCCATTGCCACGTCTCAGCGAAGTCAATTGCCTCATCTAACACCGTTAGATTGCCGGCACAACGCCTCTGTCCAGAGGTCATGACCGCCGGTCGAACAGGCGAGCGCCTCAGCGCAGCGTCCGCCCACCGTCCACCATTGCTAGCGTGAGTAAAAGCCGCTTCGTCAGACGCGAGAAACAATGTCATTGGCGCGACTTCGTCAGCGGTTCCCGGCCGGTTTGCGGGGGGTCATCGCAAGATACCCATCCGCAATTTGAGGATCCTACAGAGCCTCCCGCGTCATTGGCGTATCGATAATCCCCGGCCCCACTGCATTGCTAAAGTCGAGAGCAGTTGCCAGCCCAATCTGCTGGAGCCGCCGGTCACCAACGCTGGTTTGCCTTTGAAGCACAATGCTGCTGTCCCCTTGGACCGGCACCGCGTGTACTGCGACAACCAAGCCTCTAACATGGCTAGATAGAGATTCGAGCTGGTGGTCGATGGGTTCCAGCGTCGGCGACGGTCCATCGGCCATCGCCAAAACTCCAGGATTTCTGCGACACACAAAGGTAATCGCATTATTGTTGACCAAGGATACAATGGTGTTATGATGCCCTCTAACAACGTTCGGCAAACGGACGAAAACATGAAGAGGGAGAGACCTGGATGGAACGATTCCAGACGCGTTTTGTCGTAACTGCTTCGGTGCTGGCAGTTGCCACGGTTTCCGCCAGTTCGGCATTCGCGCAAGACGCCGGTGCGCCGCAAACAACAACGCCAGCAAATTCATCGTCCGGCGACGATGCGGCGAGCGTAAACGAAATCATCGTCACCGCCCAGTTCCGCGCACAATCGCTGCAGGACACGCCGCTCGCGATCACCGCTGCCTCGGGCGCTCAGCTTGAGGCGCGCGGTCAGAGCAATATCATCGATATCGGGTCGACCACTCCCAGCGTCAACCTGTCGTCGGCCACCGCGATCCAGGCGAACTCGGTCACGGCGTTCATTCGCGGCATCGGCCAGGACGACGCGAATTTCGCGCTCGAACCGGGCGTCGGTATCTACATCGACGACGTGTACTACGGCACCACTTTCGGCGCCTCGCTCGACCTGGTCGATCTGGACCGCGTGGAAGTACTGCGCGGTCCGCAAGGCACGCTCGCAGGCAAGAATTCACTCGGCGGCGCAATCAAACTCTACTCGCGCAAGCCTGATGACATCTTCGGCGGCTTTGTTCAGGGCGGATATGGTCGTTTCAACAAGTATGAACTGCGCGGCAGCGTGAATGTGCCTCTTGCCGAGGGCCTGTCAACGCGCATTTCCGCCGCCTACCGCAAGGACGACGGTTACTTCAAGGAACTGGATTACGGCTGCGTGAATCCAGGCCAAGGCATCGCTCCAAGCGGGCGAGCCAACAAAAGCTGCGTGCTTGGCCGCGCGGGCGGCGCAGACATCCTGACTGTCAGAGGTGCTCTGCGCTACGCGCCGACCGGCTCACGCCTAGAAATCAACCTCGTCGGCGACTACACACGCGACAGGTCGCAGCCCGTCGCGACGAAGATCAGCTATGCCAACAATCCCAGTATTCGCAGCTATGATGCGAGTAATCCGCTGGGCGGAATTCCCTTCGACTCGCGCTTCATCACGCCTTCTGGCAGCTATTCCAGCTATGCGGATTACGGTGCATCAGGCAATTTCACCACGGTATTCGGGACGCCATATCAGCAAGCCCCCGGTTACTTCCCGGACAAGCGGCAGAATTCGGTCGATGGCTGGGGCGTTTCCGGCACCATTGACTACGAGTTGACCGACAGTCTCGCGCTCAAGTCGATCACGGCCTATCGCCACGCGGACGGGACCAGCGTTATCGATGTGGATGGCTCACCGTTGACGATCCTCAAACAGCGACTGCACAACCGGCACGAGCAGTTTACCCAGGAGCTGCGGCTGTCCGGCAAAGTCGACAACCTCATCGACTATACGATCGGAGGATTTTACTACAAAGCCAAGGATCTGATGGACTATTACATCAATATCCCGGTCTTCCTCTTCGACTTTCAGACGGACGATCACGTCAGCAACAAGAGCTATGCCGGCTTTGCCCATGTCGAAGTCCATGCCACAGACAAGCTCAACATCATCGGCGGCCTGCGTTACACCAAGGACGAGAAGACTTACCAATTTGCGCGTCTAAACGCAGATGGGTCGACGATCTCGGGCATTCCGCTCACTCCCAACTTCACGGTGGCCTCGCTGGATGGCCTTGTCGGCAACTTCAAGGGGCACCGCTGGGATTACCGCCTCGGCCTCAACTACGCGTGGAATGACCGGATCATGACCTACGTACAGGTTGCTACCGGCTACAAGGGCGGCGGCGTCAACCCGCGTCCGTTCGTGGCCGACCAACTCACTTCCTTCGATCCGGAAACGCTCACGACTTACGAAGGCGGCGTCAAGGCGACTTTCCTCCACAACAGCGTCGTTTTCAACGGATCCGTATTCTACAACGATTACAAGAAGATCCAGCGTACGGTGTTTGTCTGCCCCGACAGCGCAAGCACCACTTGCGGAATGCCGGTGAACGCCGGCAGCGGCCACAGCTACGGCGGCGAGCTCGAAATTTTCGTCCGACCGGCAGATGGCTGGCAGATCAACGGCGCACTCAGCCTGATGAATTTCAAGTACGATACGATCAATCCGCTGACCGGCATTACCCTTGAGATGGAGGCGCCGTTCGTCAACAAGACCCAGGCGTCCCTTGGTGTTCAGTACGAGGCGGACCTCGGATCGGTCGGCACGCTCACCCCGCGCCTCGATGTCGCCTATCAATCCGAATTCTATTATCAGGCCGTCAATAACCGGGCTTACAATCTTGTTCCGGCACGCGCTCTCGCGAATGCGCGCCTTACCTACAAGACCCCCGACAGAAACTGGGAAGTCAGTCTCAATGTGAGCAACTTGTTCGACAAGTATTACACCGTGGCCCGCCAGGAAAATATCGCGAACTTCGGCAATGCCCAGGAAATCATCGGGCGCCCGCAGGAATGGTTCGTCAGCGTAAAGCGCAGTTTCTGAGCCGCCTGCGCAAGAACGGGTCACAGCGACCGTCGCCGGGAACCTCGCCCCAGCTGGAGCACACATTCTATGCCATCGCCGTTTAGCCCTTTTGAAAGCACGTCCGAACGCGACAACCCGCGGTTCGAGTTCGCATTCGAAATTCATCTCGACTTCGCAAAGTTCGAAAACATCCCGGATATGCCGAGCGGCTTCGGCCGCGGGTTTGTCTATCTGGATGGCGGCACGATCACCGGCCCCCGGCTTAATGGGCGGGTGATACCGGGAAGCGGCGGAGATTGGGCCTCTTTCCGGCCCGATGACGTGCTGGCGACCGACGCTCGCTACATGCTCGAAGCAGAGGATGGCACAAAGATACTGCTCCACAACAGAGGTTATCTGTGGGGGCGCGAGGCCGATACGCTGAAGCGCATGCAGGACTGGATGTTCCGCGACGGCCCGGAAGTGCCCTTCGAGGACTTCTATCTGCGCTGCTCGCCGATGTTCGAAACACCGAAGGGGCCGCACGAATGGATGATGCGCCACATCTTCGTCGGGATCGGTCAGCGCCAACGCCATGGCAATACGATCAGATACTACGCCCTTCTTTGATGGCGCGCGAGGCCATGCCGCAAGTTCCCGTCAAGGCCCAAGTCTCCATCAAGACCAAAGCCTCCATCAAGGAAAGCTCGATGTCCCGGACGCCTGCTGAAGAACAAAATCTGCAACTGGTCCTCGACATGTTTGCAAATGTGCTTGAACCGCTCGATTCCTCGGCGGCCGACCGCTATGTTTCACCAGACTATATTCAGCACAATCAGTCGGTGAAGCCAGGCCGCGAGGCGCTGAAAGAGTTTCTCGACTGGGCACGAGGCGAAAACCCCCACGCCACGCACGATATCAAACGGGCGTTCGTCGATGGCGACCATGTTGTCGTACACTATCACGTGCGCAGGTGGGAGGGCGACAACGGATGGGCGGTTTGCGACATCTTCCGGGTCGCCGATGGATTTATCGTCGAACATTGGGATGTTCTTCAGAACATCGAGCCCGGTGGTCCCAATCCCAATTCCCCGTTTTAGAGTAGGGCTGGCAAAATGCGCTTCAAGGACAAGGTCGTCCTCATAATTGGCGGCAACAGCGGCATCGGTCTGTCCTCTGCACAGGAGTTTGCGCAGGAGGGCGCCAAAGTTGTCATCACCGGGCGGTCGCAGCAAACGATCGATGAGGCCGTCGCCTCGATTTCCGGCGCTGTCGGGCACCAGGGAGATATTGCAGACGTTACGGCAATGTCTCCGATCGTCGAGGCCATTGCAGCCGCTCATGGGCGGATTGACGTCTTGTTCGTCAATGCCGGAGTGGGAGCTTTCGCGCCTGTAAGAGAGATCACGCCGGAGCTTTGGGACGAAATTCACAACATCAATCTGCGAGGTTGCTTCTTTGCGGTGCAGGCATGCCTGCCGCTGATGGGCCGAGGCTCCTCGATCGTCCTTACAGGCTCCGTGGGATCGACCGCTCCCGTGCCGGGCAACGCCGTATATGCCGCCTCAAAGGCCGGATTACGTGCGTTTGCGCGAATTCTTGCCAAGGAACTCGTGGCTGAAGGAATCCGCGTCAACGTCGTCAGCCCAGGCCCTATCGAAACGCCTCTGATCAACCGCAACATCGGTATGGGAGAAGCAGAAGTCGCGGCCCTGCGCCAGGCCATGATCGCGGCAGTGCCTATGGGACGAATGGGCGATCCTCGCGAAGTGGCGCGGACCGTCCTTTTCCTCGCATCCGATGACGCCAGTTTCGTGACATCGGCGGATGTCTGCGTGGACGGCGGCGCGCTCGATTTGAACTGATACGCCTTTCGACAAACCCCTCAATTTCCCGCATTGAAAGGGAGAACCGAGATGGATCGCGCAGAATATCAAAAGTACGCGGACGCCTTCAATTCGCGCAACTACGACGCGGTTTACGATTTCTATGCGGAGGACGTGGAGATCGCGTTCTTTGGCGTCAATCTGGGCAGCCGCGAGGAATTCAAGCGTTTCTACAATCTGCTTCACGCCCATATCGTCGAAACACTCACGATCAGCAAGTTTGCAAGCAGTCCGGAACTCGTCGCGCTCGAGGGAACAATCCGCGTCGAGGCCACCAGGACTCTTCCCGCCAGTACGCTTGAGGAAGCCGGCCTGCCGACGACTTTTGCCATCGAAGCCGGCCAGGTGCTCGAGATGCCGCAATACATTCATTATCACCTGAATGAAGCCGGCAAGATCACCTCGGTCGGCTGCACGCTCGCATCGTAAACGCCCGGTTGCGGGCCGTCTTACGCAGTCCGCACCGCCATTGCCTGGATGGATCATGCTCGACGTAACTACCGATACGCGGCGCCGTCGCATCGCCCGACTGCTCAAGCCCCGCTCGATCGCGCTGATAGGCGCGTCGGACAAACCCGGCTCGCTCGGCAATTCGGTGATCGCCAACCTCGATCGCGAGGGATTTGCCGGCGAACTCTTCCTCGTCAATCCCAAACGAGAGCGTATCGGGCAACGGCTGTGCGTGCCGGACATTGCATCGCTGCCCAGAGACATCGATGTGGCGATCCTCGCCATTCCCCAGCCAGCCGTTCTCGATGCGATCGCCCAGTTGGGCGAAAGAGGCGTCGCGAGCGCGGTGATCTATGCTGCCGGATTCGCCGAGGGCGGCGAAGAAGGCTTGCGCCAGCAATCGGACATCGCCCGCATCGCCCGGAAAACGGGAATGGTGATCGAAGGCCCGAATTGCCTCGGCCTGGTCAATTTCTGCGACGGCATTCCGCTTACTTTCATCGAACTCCCACCCGCGACAGCGACGGGTGCGGAGCGCGTCGGCATTGTCTCGCAGTCAGGGGCGATGGCGGCAGTGGTCGCAACAAACCTGATCGCCCGAAGCGTGCCCCTCTCCTGTTACATCTCGACCGGCAACGAGGCAGAGTGCGGCGTCGAGGATTTTGTCGATTATCTGGTCGATGATCCCGAGACACGGGTTATTGCAATGATGGTCGAGCACTTTCGCAATCCCAGAGCATTTCTCCAGGTCGCCCGGAAAGCTCAGGATGCCGGAAAGCCCATAATACTTCTGCACCCCGGCAAGAGCGAAGCCGGCCGTGAAAGTGCCGCAACGCACACCGGTGCAATGGTCGGCGACTACGACACGATGCGCGTGCTGGTCGAGCAAGCGGGCGTGGTGCTTGTCGATGGTCTCGAAGAATTGACCGATGTCACCGAGATTTCCGTTCGCTGTTCCGTCGCGTCCGGTGCCCGGATTGCCGTGGTCACCGAGTCGGGGGCACTAAAGGCACTCACCCTTGACCTTGCCGAAGCGCTTGAAGTCAATTTGCCGAAGATGGGCGACGACGACAGTCCTGCCCTTCGCGCCGCGCTTCCCCCGTTCGTGCCCGTGTCGAACCCGATGGACATCACGGCGCAAGGGCTTGTCGATCCCGGTATCTACGGAAGGACAATATCTGCGCTGGCGCTCGATGAGCGGATCGATGTCATCGTAGTTGCCGTCATTCAGACGGATCGTCACACCGCGAGCATCAAGTTCGATGCCATTGGGCAGGCCCTGCGTGCGCTCGGCACGCACAAGCCGATCGTGATTGCAGGCGTTGACGAAGGCGGGCGTGTCCATGTGCGCGATGTCGAGGTGCTTCGCGAATTGGGCGTATGCTACTTCCCCACGCCTGAACGCGTCATTCGGGCGTTGGGTCGGCTCGGTCGGCGAAGGGCCTGCCTCCAATTTGATGACGCGCTTGAGCCCCTCACGATCGCGGACCTCCCTATCGGAGCCGTTATTCCCGAGTATCGCTCGAAAGACGCGCTCGGCTCCTTGGGCATACCATTCTCTCCCCGTGCAATGGCATCGGATCTGGCCGAAGCAACGGCGGTCGCAGAAGCGCTCGGTTATCCGGTCGTGATAAAGGCGCAGTCCGCCGACCTTGCGCACAAGACCGAAGCGGGCGGCGTCATTCTCAATATTCGAGATGGCGCTGAGCTTGCGACGGCTTGGGAGCGGCTGATTGCGAATGTCGCGGGTCACCGTCCGGATCTCGTGCTCGACGGCGTTCTGGTCGAGAAAATGGCCGAACGGGGCGTGGAAATGATCGTCGGTGCACGCATCGATGACCACTGGGGTCCTCTCGTGATGGTCGGATTTGGCGGTGTCGCCGCCGAGCTTCTGCACGACGTCGTGCTTTTGCCAGCCGACCTTCCCGAGGCGGAGATACGACACCGTATCCTCCGGTTGCGGATGGGCGCGCAATTGACCGGATTTCGAGGAGCGCCGCCCTGCGATATCGACGCGCTTGTGCGCATCGTGCGAACGCTGGGTCAAATCCTTCGCGGATCCGATGAAATCCGCGAAGTCGATCTCAATCCCGTACTGGTCTACCCTGAAGGTCAGGGTGCCATCGCATTGGACGCATTGATCTCGACGTAGCGAGAGATGCGTCGGGCACCAACCCGGGAGGAAAGGCGACCTCCTGCCGGGACCGGTCTCGAAGCGGATCATGGGATTCCGTGACCTGCCTCGTGACTGTCAAGTGGTCGTCAAGGCGTTTGCCTGCTCCCCAGGCCGACGCCGTTGCAGGAGAGAGCCATGAGCACCAATCGAGGCGTCGTCTACATCGAACCCGGCAAAGTCGAGGTTCAAAACATCGCCGATCCGACCTTTTCGGCTCCGGACGGGCGTAAGATCGAACACGCGGTAATCCTGAAAGTCATCTCGACCAATATCTGCGGTTCCGACCAGCACATGGTGAGGGGCCGCACGACAGCGCCTGCCGGCCTTGTCCTCGGCCATGAAATCACCGGTGAAGTCATCGAGAAAGGTGCCGACGTCGAAATGCTCGACATCGGCGACATCGTATCGGTTCCCTTCAACGTGGCTTGCGGCCGTTGCCGCACCTGCAAATCCCAGGACACCGGTGTTTGCCTGACCGTCAATCCCAGCCGCGCGGGTGGCGCTTACGGATATGTCGACATGGGTGGCTGGATCGGCGGCCAGGCCCGCTACGTGATGGTTCCCTATGCCGATTTCAATCTGTTGAAACTGCCGGATCGCGACCGTGCAATGGCCAAGATCCGTGACATCACCATGCTATCGGACATTCTGCCGACGGGCTTTCACGGCGCGGTGAAAGCCGGCGTCGGCGTCGGCTCCGTAGTCTATATCGCCGGCGCCGGACCGGTCGGGCTTGCCGCCGCAGCTTCGGCCCGCATTCTCGGTGCTGCCGTCGTCATGGTCGGGGATTTCAACCCGCATCGTCTCGCTCATGCGAAGCGTGTTGGCTTTGAACCCGTCGACCTTACCCAGAGCGACAGGCTTGGCGACTTGATTGCGGAAATCGTGGGCACCAACGAGGTCGATGCTGCTATCGATGCCGTCGGCTTCGAAGCGAGGGGCCACAGCGGCGGCGAACAACCAGCAGTCGTCCTCAACCAGATGATGGAAATCACCCGCGCGGCCGGAAACATCGGCATCCCCGGCCTTTACGTCACCGAAGACCCGGGCGCCGTCGACAACGCCGCCAAGGAAGGAAGCCTGTCTCTTCGTTTCGGCCTGGGCTGGGCGAAAGCGCAGTCGTTCCATACCGGCCAAACGCCGGTGCTCCGTTACAATCGGCAACTGATGCAGGCCATCCTGTACGACCGGCTGCCGATTGCCGATATCGTCAACGCAACGGTCATTTCACTGGAGGACGCGGCCAGCGGCTATCAAACCTTCGATGCCGGTGCTGCTGAGAAGTTCGTGCTCGACCCTCACGGCATGATCGCAGCCTGATCCGAATTCGCCGTGGAGAGTGCCGCGACGAACGTTAGCGGCACTCTCCACGGGCCGATCGGCGAATGCGGACCGGCGCGTAGCAACAAGGCGCCATGCGATACGGCCCGCAGGCGGCCCTTCGCTTCAGCTCTGTCTGCCCCGCTTTCCGCCGTACCGATGCCCACAGAATTCCTTGAGCGCGCGCAGATCTCGCGATGCCTCTTCCGCCGCCGCCGCGACGCAGTTCATATGGCCATCGACCGACGCGGCTCGCGCATCGATCAATCGACAGAGATTTTCGAGGTCCGCACGCGTCAGCACGTTCTTCTCACGCAAATAGCAGATCAGCGTCTCAAGGATGATGACAGTCTTATCGCCGGATGTGGCATCGCCGATCATGGTCATTGACCCTTGCCTCTCTCGTCTATTGACGGATCCCGTTAGCGCATCGGTTCCACAGAGGCCGTCGCCTTGGCCGGTCGATGCTGCCGCATCGCGCTCTGTCCGAGGTGTCCATCGCAAAGTCGCGCGCGAGGGCAGGCCAGACCTCCCCTCACGCGCTTGTGCTCAATCGGCCTTCACCTTGCCAAGGTCGTAGGAACCCAGCCCCGGCTTGTAGCTCTTCTCATCGATGAACTGGCGGATTCCCTCTTTTCGGCCTTCGGTCTTGTCGTGGAAGTTCGCCGCTTCCTGCATCCGCACCAGGTAATCTTCCGCCTCGTCGTATGTCATCGTCGACACACGGCGCACGGCATCCTTTGCGAATTTCAATGCCACGGGGTTCTTCTTGAGGAGCAGCCGGGCAACCGCCCGGGTACGCTCTTCGAGTTGCGCGGCCGGCACACTTTCGTTGACAAGCCGCATGTCAGCAGCCTGCACGCCGTCAATGAGCTCGCCGGTCAGCGTCAGCCACATTGCGTCCCGCATCGGCAAGAGATCGACGACGACCTTGGTCACGCCGCCGCCGGGGAGAATGCCCCAGTTGATTTCGGACAGCCCGAACTGGGCTTCGTCTGCACAAATCGCGAGATCACATGCAAAGAGGGGGCCGAAACCACCACCGAAACACCAGCCGTTGACCATCGCGATTGTCGGCTTCTGGAACCAGCGCAACCGGCGGAACCAGCCATAGCTCTCTCGCTGCGACTTGCGCACGCCCCGCAGGCCCTGCGCTTCGGTTTCGCGGAAGTATTCCTTGAGGTCCATACCGGCAGACCATGCCGACCCCTGCCCCCCCAGCACGAGCACGCTGACGTCGTCGCGATACTCAAGCTCGTCGAGCACCTCCATCATGCGCCGGTTGAGCCCTGGACTCATCGCATTGCGCTTCTCGGGCCGCGAGAAATAGACCCACGCGATGCCCTCCTCGACCTTGTACGTGACCAGATCAATTTCACTCATCTTGCGCTCTCCCAGAATAGTTTTGGCGACACGCCGGAACCGCCCCGATGAGGATGTTCGACGCGTTCCGCCTTGCAATCGTCAGCGATCAGAGCTCTTCCAGCTCGACGGCGTTGATGACGTGGGCCTGCGTGTATTCATGAAGGCCCGCTTGCCCCAGTTCCGCACCGAGGCCAGACTGCTTCGCCCCTCTGAACGGGAGCGTGGGATCGATCGCGAGGTGCTGGTTGACCCAGACAGTGCCAGAGTCGATCCGACGGGCAACTTCCATCGCCCGCTCAAGGTCTCGCCCCCAAACCGTACCGGCCAGCCCATAGTCCGAGTCATTCGCCCTGCGCACGACGTCGTCGACGTCGCTGAACTTGAGGATCGGCAGAACGGGCCCGAATTGCTCCTCCCGTACCAGCGGAGCATCATCATCGAGACCGGCAACGATTGTCGGCGGGATGAAGAAGCCTGGCCCATCCGGCAGGTCACCGCCTGCAAGGAACGTGCCCCCATCCCTCGCCGATTCGATCAGGGACTTGACCTTGTCGTATTGCATGCGGTTCTGGACAGGACCGATCGTTGTTCCCTGCTTCGTACCGTCGTCGACGACCGCAGCCTCTGCAAGACGAGCGATTTCTTCGCAGAACTCGTCATAGATCGATTCGTGGACATAGGCGCGCTTGATGGCCACGCATATCTGTCCGGCATTCGCCATCGCCCCCTGAAAGACCTTTCGGGCCGCTACTGCCGGTGCCATGTCGTCGAGAACGATCGCGGCGTCGTTTCCGCCGAGTTCAAGGGTGACCCGCTTCACGCCCTTAGCCGCGGAGGCCATGACCTTCTTGCCGGTCGCGGTCGAACCGGTGAAGGCAACCTTTGCAACGTCGGGGTGAGACGAGAGAAGAGGACCGAGCTCGTTCTCATCGCACACGACGTTGAACACGCCAGCCGGCAGGATTTCCCTCGTGAGTTCGGCGAACAGCAGCGTGGTCAACGGGGTTGTCGGCGCCGGCTTTGCCACCATGCAGTTCCCGGACACAAGGCAGGGTCCGAGCTTGTTCGCGAGCAGGATAAGCGGGAAATTCCACGGCGTGATGGACGCGACTACGCCCAGAGGCGTGCGATGTTCGATCACACGGCTGCCCGAGTCTTCCCTGACCACCTTCTCGGGTGCACGCATGGCAGCGAAGGCACGCAGCACGAAGCTGGTTCCCATGACCTCGTAAACGGCCTGGTCGAGGGGCTTACCCTGTTCGGTTGTCAGGAGCCTTGCCAGCTCATCCTTGTTTGCCACGATGGCGTCCGCCATTTTCTCGATGAGTGCGCCCCGCGCGTCATAACCGAGTGCTGACCAGCTCGGAAATGCCGCCTTTGCAGCAGCGATCGCCTCATCGAGTTGTGCAGCGTCTGCCTTCGGGCACTTTGCGACGATCTGTTCGGTTGCGGGGTTGATAACGTCGAATGTCGATGCCCCGTCAACGAGCACGCCGCCGATCAGCAACTTGAAGTCCGCTTTCATATCATCCTCCACATTACCCGCCGCCGCTTTCGGTTTCGATCGTCCGGTCGGGCTCAGTTGACGCGCGGCGCGAGCCGCCGCATCGTATCCCTGAGAGACAATATATGTATGCCAAGGATACATACCTTGCAAGATGGAGAATTTGTGACCACCCGCGGCATCGAACTTGAACAATCGCTAGGCTTTCAGCTGAAGCTTCTGCAGGTCGAGGCAGATGCCCGGGCACGTGAAGCATTGTCTCCGTTTGACATCACGCCTGCCCGCGTTTCGGCGCTGATGATGATCAAATCGAACCCTGGATGCACCCAGACAGCACTCGGGGATGCCTTGTCGGTCAATCGTGCCAGCGCGATGAAGATCGTGAACTATCTGGAGGGCCGCGGGTTCGTCGAGCGACAGACAAGCGCCGATCCCCGGGCGAATGCCCTGCAACTCACCGATTCCGGACGCACCGAACTCGATGCGATGACCCGAGCGCTTCACACCTGCGATCAGGAGACGTTGGACCGCTTATCCGCATCCGAAGCGGAGATACTCTTGCGGCTGATTCATAAACTCAGAACTGCCGCGTGACTTCCGCAAGGGTGATTCGCCAGTCGTTGCTGACAGTCGCTCTTACCCAACTGTCCCTCCCCCGCATCCGAGCGACAGCAATGTCGGCAAGCATCCGGCCGGACATCTGACCCAGAGCACAAGATCGGCGGTGTTGCAGTCGACAGGACGCCCACATGCGTGCTCGGCAAGTGAAGTGCGCATTGGCTGTTGCCACCCGCAACTCTAACACTGTAAGATAGGGTGGAGAACGGAATCGAACCGTCTAAGCGCGATAAAGCGATTGGGAGAGTTATATGTATCCTTTCACCGAAGGATCGTTCGCCGTTAAGAACGGCTGGTATGTGGCCGCATTCACACACGAACTGGGTCGTGAACTGCTTCCCCGTACGATCCTCAACGAACCCGTCGTTCTGTACCGCAAGGAAGATGGCACAGCCGTCGCGGTAGGCGGTCGTTGCCCCCACCGCCACTTTCCCCTTGGCGCGAGTTGCCTGAAGAACGACACCATCGTCTGCGGCTACCACGGCATCGCCTTCGATGCAGACGGCCAGTGCGTCAACATTCCAAGCCAGACACACACGCCCAAGACCTACCGCATTCCGACCTATCCTCTCGTCGAACACGGGATTTGGGCATGGATCTGGATGGGTGACCCCGAGAAAGCCGATCCGGCGCTGCTGCCCGACTTGACTGAAATCGGCGCAGAAGGTGAAGGTATCCACCTCAAGCCCATGTACGTCGAACACGTCAATGGACGCTATCAGCTCCTCAACGACAACCTACTGGATCTCTCGCACATTGCGGTCCTCCATGGGACTTCCATCGGAACCATGGACAACGCGTCGGTGCCGGAAGAATACGAGCGGCGCCCGGGATACGTCGGCAGCAAGCGCGTAATGCGCAACGTTTCGGCTCCCGAGGTCTATCGCGCCGTCGGCGTAGATGTCGAAACGATCGATCGAACCAGCGGGATGTCCTTCTACCTGCCCGGCTTCCACGCGGGCATCGATGAAAGCACCTATCCGGCTGGTCATCCCAGGGAAGGCGAATACATCGCCTGGTCCAGGATTTTTCACGGCATCACACCCGAGACGTATCACACCGCCCACTACTTCTTTGCACTGGCCGGCACCGATCCGCAGGCCGTTGCGTTCATGGAAGACTATCTCAAACCCGTCGTCGGCGAGGACAAGTTCGCAACGGAAGAGATCGAAAAAATGCTCAGGATCATCGGCGAAAATCCGAACGAGCTTCTCATCAAATCCGACCGCAATGCCGTGGAAGGACGCCGCGCGCTTCAGGCCATGATCGATGCCGAGCGGGACCTCGACGCCCCCGTTCCTCAGGCTTCCCTACATGACAAGGACATGGCCTCTCTGGATTAGGCATGCGACGGGCGCGGTCTTTCCGGATCGGGAGGCGTCGGTTTGCGCGTTCCCGATCAATCACACCGCAAATGATACCAAGACGATATTCCAAATTTGGCAGAACCTGAAGCTACCTGATGAAGCTTCGAAGAATATTAAATGGGACAGGTGCAAATGAAGACGATCATTACGGGAGCCTCCGGGCAATACGGCAGCCTGGCGGTACAAAAATTGCTCGATGCGATGCCTGCAGAGGATCTCATACTGATCACGCGGTCGCCCGCCAAACTGCAACACCTTGCCGACCTTGGCGCCCAGGTCCGTTTCGGCGACTTTGACGATCCCGACTCGCTCCTGTCCGCTTTCCAGGGCGGCGAGAAGATGCTGCTCATCAGCGGAACAAGGGTCGGTGCCCGGGTCGTCCAGCATAAGGCCGCAATCGATGCCGCCGCTGCCGCCGGCGTTCGCCACATCTCCTATACGAGCGTCGTCGGGATTTCTCCCGAGAACCCGGCGAAAGTCGTCGCCGATCATTTGCCCACGGAACAGATGATCAAGGCAAGCGGCATGGAATGGACCATTCTGCGCGATCAGCACTACACCGACGCCATGGTACTCAATATGGGGCCGAACTTCATCCAGAGCGGAACTTGGCTCTCCAGCACCGCTGGCGGCAAGGAAGCGCCGGTCTGGCGCGAGGACTGCGTCAATTCCGCCGTCGCCGTGCTGACCGGCGAGGGGCATGAAAACAAAACCTACAACATCACTGGCCCTGAATTGCTCGACTTTCGCGAATTCGCAGGGCTGTTGTCCAGCCTGACCGGACACAAGGTCGATTACGTCGAAACCGACGACGCAGGCATGTACGCCATGTTCGATGCCATGGGCATCCCGCGCGAGCCGGTCGACGACCAGTCGGTCAAGGGCATTACCTGGAACAGCGACGATATGGTGACGTTCGAACAGGCGATCCGCGAGGGTTTCTTCCGTGTCATCTCCGATGACGTTGAAAAACTCACCGGCATGAAGCCGCGAAGCGTCCGGCAAATGATCGAGGAAAATCTGAAAATTCTCGCTCCTGCCTGATCCTCAGGCCAAGACTTCGAGTGGCATCGGCGCTGAGCACAGTTGACGATGCCACCCGGATGCTTGCCCGGCCCTGGCGAGGATTTTGCTCATGGCAGCTATGACCGCCGACTTCCATCGCCGCGGAGAAATCGGCCGAGAAAGGTGGACAAGCTGCGATAAATTGCGGAATGCGACGGTATGGAAGATACCAAACTTGACAAGCAACTGATCATCACCACCGCGCTGGAAATTATGCGCGACGATGGCATCGACGGCTTGACCATGCGCAAACTCGGTGCGCGACTTAATGTCCGGGCTCCGACGCTGTATTGGTATTTCCCGGACCGCGCGACGATCATCCGCACGGTCATCAAGATGCTTCTTGTCGAGACCATCGAATCCGTAGCCGATGCCGCTACATGGCAGGAATGGTTCCAGCAATTCGGCGAAGCGCTGTGGCAGACGAACAGCGAAACGCCGTTCGTGACCATGTTGCTTCAGTCAGCGGAATTCAACAACGACGAGATTTTTGATCTTGCCATCGAATTGATCGACAAGAATCTCGAGCGGTTTGGCCTCGAACGCACCATATACATGCGCATTCACTCCGATATTCAGGCATTGGTCTTGGGTTGGGCCGTGTTCCTGCAGGCGGGTGTGACTGGCCGCGTCCAAACGATTATCGATGTCGACAGCTCGGTGCGGGAAGGTATCCGCGGAATTATCCAGATCTGGTCGATCCGAACTGGAACAATGTGAGGTGAGCCTGCGGTAAGGCCCACCTCATCGCTTTCCAGCTAGCGAAGTGCCAGTTTCCCAAGGATCATGTCGGCAGCCTTCTCGGCAATCATGATCGCCGGAGCGGCCGTATTCCCCCGGACAATATCCGGCATGACCGAGCAGTCGACCACCCGGAGTCCTTCGGTGCCGCGGACGCGCAGCTTGGGATCGACGACCCCCATGGGGCCATGGCCCATGGCACAGGTCCCTACCGGATGCGCCCCGCTCATGACGGTCGCGCGCAGCCAGCCATCGATAGCCTCGTCGCTTTCCGCGCTCGCTCCAGGTGCGAGTTCGCTGGCGATGAAATCGCTGACAGGCGCCGTTTTGAAAAACTCCCGCATGAAGCGGAACGACTGCCTGAGCCTTACGCGATCGCCCTCTGCTGCAAGGAAATTGAGCAGAACCTTCGGAACCTCTTGCGGAACAGCCGATGCCAGGGAGACCCGCCCGCGGCTTTCGGGGTTGAGCAGGATCGCGCCGGCCGAAATCATATGCCCTGCCCCGCCGCGGATCAGAGGGAACCAGGGCCTTGCCTCGTAGGAGACATGGCTCACCTGGAACTGGATATCGGGTCGCTCCTGCTCAGCCCCTGAACGCATGAACGCCTGCACCGTCAAAGGGCTTTGAGACGGAGTGCCCCGACCGGTCAGTCCCCACTTCAGGACGTTCCAGGTAAGTCGATCCAGTCGCAGTTCATTTTCGAAGGTAACGGGCTTGGAGGCGCCCCAGAATGTCAGCCCGATAGGATGGTCCTGCAGGTTCTCACCGACGCCCGGAAGATTGACGATTGTCTCGATCCCGTGAGCCGCCAGATGTTCGGCCCGTCCAATCCCCGACAACATGAGCAGGTGGGGCGAGTTGAAGGCGCCCGCGCAAAGAATGACTTCGCGCCTTGCCCGCAAGACCTTGCACATGCCGTACTGTTCATATTCAACGCCTACCGCCCGTCGTCCTTCGAATACGACACGCCGCACGAGTGTCCTGGATTTCACCTTCAGATTGCGACGTCGGCGCACCGGATCGATGTACGCTCGCGAAGTTGAATGACGCACTCCCTTGCGCACCATGACATCGGGCAGGCCGAAGCCTTCGGGTGCCGCTACGTTGAAATCAGGCGATGGAGAATGGCCGAGCCGTCCCGCAGTTTCCAGAAAGGCTGGGAAGAGTTCTCCATGGGGAACCATCGGCGAAACCGAAATAGGCCCCTCGCCGCCATGAAGGGCCGACGCTCCGCGCCAGTTGCGTTCCGACTTGCGGAAGTACGGCAGCACATCGTCGTAACCCCAGCCCTCAAGGTCTTGGTCGCGCCAGGCATCGTAGTCCGCAGCGGCGCCTCGAATGTACATCAGCCCATTGATGGATCCGCAGCCTCCCATCACTTTCCCGCGCGGCAGCGGCTGCACGCGGCCGTCCAGGTGTGGTTCCGGTTCGCTCATGATCCCCCAGCCGAAACGCGGAATGCCGAGCGTCTGCATCCACGCAAAGGGCATGGAGATCATGGGATGTTTGTCCGAACCACCCGCTTCGAACAGCACCACTTGCGCTTGCTCGTCCTCGCTCAGACGAGCGGCCAGAACGCAACCGGCGCTGCCCGCGCCGACAACGATAAAATCAACTTCATCCATCGCTTGCAGTCCTGCCAAAATCTTCACTGTTCGAGATAGGCGGCGAGGCCACCGAGGTGCTGGGCTCCCATGGTCGCTTGCTCGGCAAAAGCCCGCGCTCGCGTCGGCAGGCCGGCGAGATAATAGTCAGCCGCTGCCGCCATGCGCCGCCCGACAGGGTCGTCTCCGGACAGCGCTGCAATTCGAGCGGCGATCCAACCGTATGCGACCGACCGGCACAATTCGAGGTACGCATAAGCCCCCGCTTCCCCTTCGCGCGGTGTGCTGACGAGGTCGCGGAGCGCGTCCGTCGCGGCATGGAGGCTGCCGATGGCATCAGCAAGGGCACGGCAATCCCGGCTGTCATCGGCAATGGCCGCCGCGAATGCGTCGATCCCGGCCCGGTTGTCCCTCCAAACCCGGCGATGCAGAATGTCGAGCGCCTGCATCCCTGTCGTGCCTTCGAAGACTGAGAAGACCCGCGCATCGCGAAGGTAACGCTCGAGCGGCCACTCGCAGGTATAACCGGCCCCGCCCAGGACCTGGACGGCGGCACTGGAGACATCGAACGCTGCGCGCGCCGCCCCATCCTTCACGAGCGGCAACAGGAATTGGGCCAGATCGGTCCAGCGGCGTGCCTCTTCCGGATCTGCACACCGCGCCCCAAGATCGAGCGCATTCGCGGCCGCAAAATTCAGACCCCGCCCCAGTTCGACAGCCGCCGCCATTTCGAGGAGCTGACGCTGCACGTCGGCATGTTCGACTATCGCGACGGGAGGCTCATCCGCAGGCCCACCCTGCTTTCGATCCTGGGCGTAGCCGAGCGCGGTCGCAAAGGCCGCGGATGCCACTCCCATGCCCTGAGGACCGCAATTCAGCCGCATCAGCAACATCATCTGGAACAGGGTCTGCAAGCCGCGACCTTCGTCTCCGAGCAGCACGGCCTCCGCTTCCTCAAAGCCGATCTGGCAAGTCGGCGAGCAATGCAGTCCCAGCTTTTCTTCGACACGGCGGAGATGAACGGCATTGGCGCTGCCGTCCTCGCGCGTGGACGGTACGAGAAAGAGGCTAAGCCCCCGCGCGCCCACGCCATCCGTGCTCCGCGCCAATGTCAGATGACCGATCCGGGATGTCAGATCGTGGTCGCCGTACGAAATCCAGCACTTCTCACCGGTAACTTGCCAGCCACGCTCAGCGTGCCGTGCATGGGTCCGGATCCGTCCGACATCGGAACCCGCGTCCGGTTCCGAAATGCAGATGGTCGCCGACCATTCCCCGGAAAGAAGGCGCGGCACCCATTCGTCGATAACGCTTTGCGACGCGCATGACGTCAGGAGACTGGCTGCCGTGCGTGTCGATGTCGCCAGCATGCAGAATGGTGCGCTGGCCCGGTTGAAAAGCTCTTCGCAAGCCGTGAGCAAGGCGAGTGACAGCCCTTGGCCAAAGGGTTCCGGCGCGACCATCGCCAGCCACCCCATATCGCAGAAGGACCGCCAGGCCTCGATTTGCGTGACGCTGGTCGTTGCGCGGCCATCGACGACGGTGATCCCAAGCCGGTCCAGCATAGCGGCAACCGGTTCAAGCGAACCCTCCGTGAATTGAGCCGCTTGGTCGATCACGCTGGCTTCAATTTCGGGATCGACAGCCTCGGGGGCGACTTGGGCAAGGCGATCGCGAAACGGCATGATCGCCAGATGTCGCGCCAATGCGTCGGCATGCTGGGCATACTTCATCGGCTCAGGCCTTCGCGATGCTGACGACGTGGGTTTCGACGAATTCACGCAGTCCATCGTCTCCCTGTTCCCGTCCGATGCCGGACTGCTTGACCCCGCCGAATGCCACGTCGAAACGAAGATCCAGGTGCTTGTTCACCCACACCGTGCCGGTCCGGATGCGCATCGCCACTTCGACGGCGCGGTCGACATCCTTGCCCCAGACGGTGCCGGCAAGGCCGAATTCGCTATCATTCGCCCGCTCGAGGACCTCCTCGATGTCATCGTAGGCAAGGACGGGGATAACCGGCCCGAACTGTTCTTCCTGAACCAGGCGCGCATCGTCGGGCAGATCGCGGACCACGGTGGGTGCGATGAAAAAGCCCGGTCGGTTCAGTCGGCGCCCACCGGCAACAATCGTCCCGATCCGCCGCGAATCTTCGATAAGGTCCATGACCTTGTCGAATTGCATTTGGTTCTGGATCGGCCCGATTGCCGTTGCTGGATCGTGCCCGTCTCCCACGACAGCACTGTTTGCAAGGTTGGCGAGCGCATCGCAGAGGGCATCGTACTTTGCCCTCGGCGCATAAATGCGTTTGGCGGCCATGCAGACCTGGCCAGCATTGAATGTAGCGGCATTGAAGATCTGGGGGGCGACCTCGTCAACGTCGACGTCGTCGAGCAAAATCGCGGCATCATTCCCGCCGAGTTCGAGCGTCAGGCGCTTGAGCGACGATGCGGCACTTTGCATGACCTTCTTTCCGGTCGCCGTCGAACCTGTAAACGTCACTTTGGCCACGTCCGGATGGGCCGAAAGCAAACCGCCCAGGTCATTCGCGTCGACAATGACGTTGAGCACGCCTGCAGGCAGGATCGCCGCTGCCACTTCGCCGACCAGCAGCGACGAAAGCGGAGTGGTCGGCGCCGGCTTCGCCACGACCGTGTTGCCCGTGGCCAGCGCCGCAGCCAGCTTCACGGAAAGCAGAATGAGCGGGAAATTCCACGGCGTAATTGCCGCCACTACGCCGATCGGGCGGTAATGCTCGATTACCCGGCTCGTCGGCTCATCCACGACAACCCGGGGAAGCATTTCCTGGGCCGAGAAGTACCGGAATGCCGCTACGGACGCCCCGACCTCGAACCGGGCCTGGCCCAGCGGCTTGCCCTGCTCGTCGGTCAGCAGTTGGGCAATTTCCTCGCCCCGCTCTTCAATGCCGTCGGCGAGTGCGTTGAGATAGACGGCCCTTTCCGTCCAGCTCAAGGCAGCCCAGCCGGGAAAAGCGTTGCGAGCAGCCGCGACGGCCCGCTGCAGATCGTCCTCCTCTGCGCGACCACATGTCGCAAAGGCCTGACCCGTCACAGGATTGACCACGTCGAGCGACGCCGAGCCGTCAACCAGCTCGCCGTCGATAAGCATCTGATACATCACCATCTCTCCCAGATTTCATGTCCTTGCGGCGATCAGGCTGGAATAGCCTGCTCAAGCGCGTTTCGGGGGACCCACCACCCGTGAACCTGCTCGCATGTGGTGAAAGGCATACGCACCTTTGCGATGGGGCCGTTCGCGATAGCGTCGGCCTCGAGTATCCAGACTTCCTGCGCGCAATGATCTTCGGCAATGACCCGGTCGATCATCATCACGAGCCAACCGCCATGGCCGGGATCGCGGGAAGCGATGTGGACCGGCTCGTTGAAACCGATGCCGGGCCCCTGCGAGAACGAGGCGATCGATCGATCCGGGAATGAAATTCGCTGCAGGCAGTTGAACACCACCTCGCTGGGACCGTTGGCCAGCATCGTTATCTTGCCGGGATCAAGCGTGAGATACCATCCCCGCGAGTAGGGTCGGCCGATATCCGCCACCGGTACGATCGGCATTTCGCAGAAAGGGCCAAGGACCTCGGAGGCGACTCCGGCGGCGACATCGTCGAGGTCTACCGTCCACCGCGTCAGCGCCCCTTCGACCTGCATATCGATGCCCGATGGCTCCATGACGAACGGGAAGAAGTTCGTGTTGAAAAGACACTGGTCGACGTGGAGCTTGCTGCCCTCGTTGAAGGCATTCATGACGTGGAAGCTGTGCACCCCGGCCGGGCCCTTGATCCAGACGAGGTCCTCGACGCTCCCGTAGCGGGGCATCACGGCAATCCAGCTTTCGCGCTCCTGGTGGTGGATCCAGTGGGGACCGCCCTCTTTCATGCCCTCCAAATCTGCGATCGTCGGGTAGACCAGAAACACCGCGTGCGTTTGGGTCACTGCAAAATCGTGCTGCATCCCGCAGTACGGCGCATCGAACCATTGCTCCGAAATCAGCTCGCCATTCGGCGAAATGACGCAGTAGGCAACTTTCGTGCTTGCAAGGCCGTCCGCCTCGTATCCGAACAGAAACAGCTCGCCGGTTTCGGGGTCGACTTTCGGATGCGCGGTCAGCGTCTCGCTGCGCAGCTGTCCATCGTAATCCCATTTGCCAATTGTCCCGAGGCCCTCGGGATCGAGCCGGTACGGAAGGCCGTCCTCTTTGGAGATGAACAGGCGGCCGCCGTGGAAATACGGCGTCGTATTGGCCACGGTCCGTGAAACGCCGGCAACGCTGGGATCGTCGGAATAGGGATTTCGATAGAAGCCGAACAACGCCCGTCCGGCCTCACGCTCGGCGAGAAATCGATCGGTCTGGACATACCGGATCCCGGTGCTGACCCGCCCGTTCTTGAACTCGATCTTGCTGATCATCCCATCGCGTGAAAGGACGACATCATTCTCGAAGCGAGGTGGATAAGCGGGATCGTGGATGGCACGGAAAAACGCCCCGTCGACTTCCGGCGGAATCCGGCCTTCCACGTGGAGATCATGAGCGCTCCCCTCGATGTGGGTGGGACGGTTCAGTCCGCGATAGTGCACCGTGTCAGGGTATGTCGTATCCACGGACATCGTCAGTCTCCGCTGCTCTGTTGGACGAATTTGTGGAATTCGGTGAAATCCGCGCCGTTGCCCAAAGCGTCGAGCGCAGCACGATATTGCGCGAGCGTCTGCTCCAGCATCGGCAATTCAAGGCCGAGGTCGCTTCGCAGGCCGTCGGCAAGGCCGACATCCTTCGTCATGAGCGCCAGAGCGAAACCCAGGGCATATCTTTCGCCCAGGACCTGCGCGGGGAACAAACCTTCCGAAACCCCGCTCCGGCCGGTCGAACCATTCACGACTTCAAGAAGCACGCTGCCGTCCAGACCAAAGCGCCGACCGAGTTCGAGACCCTCGGACAGGATCGCGAAATTGCAGGCAGCGACGGCATTGTTGATCGCCTTTGCAGCGTGTCCTGCCCCCAGCTTACCGACGCGCAGCAACTTGCCGCTCAACGCTTCCAGAACGGGTTCGACTTTCTCGAAAGCGCTGTCGTCGCTGCCGCCCACCATGAGTGCCAGTTTCCCCTGGCCTGCCAGAACGACGCCGCCGGAAACCGGCGCATCCACGAGGCGAATGCCCCTGGCGCTCAGTTCTGCACCGAGCAGAACGGTTCCCGCCGCGTCGGAAGAACTCATGTCGACGACCACCGCATCGGGCGCGAGGGCATTTGCGGCGTTACCCGAACCCAGCAGCACGTCGCGAACGATCTTTCCGTTCGGCAGCATGGTAATCAGGATATCCGCGCCTGCGCTTGCCTCCTCGGCTGTCGCTGCCCAGTTCGTCCCGAACGATGCAGCGAGATCGGCGTTCGCGTCCGTGACAGCGACATTGAAGCCCTGCAAAAGCAGCCACCGCGCCATGGGTTGTCCCATCGCGCCCAACCCGACGAACGCGATCTTCACGAAGTCGCCTCGGCAATTTCTGCAAGTGCCGCGTCCGCCGCACGGAGGGCCGTCGCCGATGCCGGCACGCCGCAATAGATCATCGAATGCAGGACGACCTCGCGGATTTCCTCGACGGTCAGGCCGTTAGCGAGGCCGCCTTTGACGTGCATCTTGATCTCGACTTCCTTGCCGAGAGCAATCAGCATCGAAATCGTGGCAAGGCTGCGGTCGCGGCGCCCCAGTCCCGGGCGATTCCACGTTTCGCCGAAACAATAGCGGGTCATGATATCGTGAAACGGCTTAGCGAACTCGGTCGCATTCTTGACCGCCAGTTCGGCAAGCTCCGGCCCCCACATTTCACGGCGAACGGTCATGCCCTGTTCGAAAAGGTCGTTCATTATCAGTCTCCCGAAGTTATTCTGTTCGTTTCAAAGAATGATCGACTTCGTTTCCGTGAAGGCCGTCAATCCGGCCTCCCCGCCTTCGCGCCCAACCCCGGAATGTTTGAACCCGCCGAACGGGAGCGACGGATCGAAGAGGAACCCGTTATGGGCGATCGTACCGGTGCGCACTTGCCGCGAGACCCGGTACGCCCGTTCCTTGTCAGCACAGAAGACTGCGCCATAGAGTCCGAAGTCGCTGTCATTGGCGATCCGGATCGCCTCGGCTTCGTCACGAGCCCGAAGAACCGTCAGCACAGGACCGAAAACTTCCTCGCGGGCGATGCGCATGTCCGGAGAGACGTCCACGAAAAGCGTCGGGTCAAAGTACCAGCCGCGATCCATGTGCCTGGTTCGCGTGCCCCCCAGCGCCAGCCGCGCACCTTCGGCCTGAGCGATACCCACATACTCTTCGACGCGCTGGCGCTGGCGCTCCATCGCCAGCGGCCCCATCCTGGCACCGGGATCGTCCGGATGGCCAACCGTAACCTTGGCCATTTCCGCCCGAATGCCATCGATCAGCCGGTCGTACACGGCATCGACTGCCACGACCCGGCTCAACGTGGCGCAGATCTGACCGGCGGACATGGTAATGACGTTTGCCAGAAGCGGTGCGGCGACTTCGATATCGGCATCTTCGAGGATAATGGCAGCCGACTTTCCGCCAAGTTCCAGCGTGCACCGCGCGAAGCGTTCGGCGCATGCCATCCCGATGATCCGCCCGGCGCCAACGCTTCCGGTAAAGCTCACTTTATCGATACGAGGATCCCGCACGAGACGGTCCGATGCCTCTCGTCCGGCGCAGACGAGGTTCACGACGCCGGACGGCAGACCCGCCTGCTCCGCTGCCTCCGCGATGATGTATGCCTCAATGGGGGTCTCGGGCGCCGGCTTCATCACGACGGTGCATCCCGCCGTAAGCGCGCCGGCAACCTTGCTTGCCATGATGCCGAAGGGATTGTTCCACGGCGCGATTGCCGCAACGACGCCGGCAGGCTCACGCACAATGTGGGCCGTTCCCTGGCCATCGAAGCGAGGAACAGGCCTATCCCACTCATATCGCTCTGCAATATCCGCATAATAATCGAACCAGAACTTCCCGCTGCCGATCACGAACGGGGCAG
This sequence comes from Novosphingobium sp., assembly GCA_017745295.1. Lineage (GTDB taxonomy): Bacteria > Pseudomonadota > Alphaproteobacteria > Sphingomonadales > Sphingomonadaceae > Novosphingobium. The sequence continues at coordinate 120,364 of JAGHZR010000004.1, read as the reverse complement.
CGACGGAAAGCGCTCCGATCTGATCGACCCAGGCCCGCTCGAGCTGCGGCAAGCGCGGAGCCAGAGCTTCCGACATCGCACGCACGTATCCGGCTCGCTCGGATGGCGCCATCCGCGGCCAGGGACCTTCATCGAACGCCGTTCGAGCAGCAGCTGCGGCCGCCGCGACGTCCTCGACGCCCGCTTCAGCCACCGACGTCAGCGTCTCTTCAGAATGCGCCGATATAACGTCGATTTTCGCGCGGCTCCGAGGGGTCTGCCAGGCGCCCTCGACGAAAATCCGATCCGGATGCGCAAGCACAGGTGCAGTCAATGTCACAAAACTCTCCCGGGTATTGACCTTACGGGAGGGGCGAACGCTTTGAGCGCCTTGCCGCCGACCTCTCTAACAGTGTTAGCCTGAGAGAAATCCAAAAGCAAGCTGCGAGTCCGTTAGGGAATTTTCCCGGATTTTCGCCATTTATCAGATGGATTGGAGCAAGCGTACTTGGCGCGCCACCCGACAAAGCCGAGGCCTCTCTCACCCTCGCTCGCGCAGAACGGTAATTTCACGCATCGCCTGGCGCATTCCGCTTCGACGAAGCAGTTGTTGCCCCGCCGAATTGGCTGAATTCGGCGGGGTCAAACATTGTTAGTCGACCATCCCGGAGGGATCATCGGACACTGTTATGGAGCTTCGCGCCATAATGGTCGGCCAACTCGGACCCGCTGAAACCGTGCGTTGTCGAAGCGGGATCAAGCGGCAGCATCCGACTCTCCCACGCCCTGTATTTCTCTTCCAATTCCGACAATTTTTCAGGAAAGCGATCCTTGAGATTCGCTCGCTCCATCGGATCATCGACAACATTGAAAAGAAATATATTTTCAAGGATCTTTAGGTATTTCCATTCTCCGCTTCGACAGGCCCGCTGATCGAGATTTTTATAACGCCAGCACAAAGTGCGCGGCACAGTTTGCTCGGGCGTCTTCAGGAATGGGAGCAGATTAATTCCATCCGACGGATAGCGAGGGTCGGGCGTACCTCCGGCCGCTGCGAGCAAAGTCGGCAGCCAATCCATCGATATCATGACCTGCTGGCTATCATGGCCCTTCGCGGCAAATTTCGGCCATCGCAGGATAGCCGGCACCCGCAATCCACCCTCCAGCAGTTCGGTCTTCCGGCCGGTGAACGGCCATGTATCGGAAAATCTTTCACCGCCATTGTCGCTCGTGAAGACCACGATCGTATTTTCGGCAAGACCCAATGAATCCAGACGATCGAGGATGCGGCCGATTTGATAGTCCATTCTTGTGACCATCTCTGCATAAACGCGCTGCGAACCTCCATCGAAATGGAATACCGCCAAAGGCTTGTCCGACTGATCGAGCCTCCGGGATTCTGCCTGATCGTCCGGACCTTCCCATGGCCAATGCGGCGCATTGAAATGCAGCGAGATGAAAAACGGCTTTGCGGATTCAGCATTCCGCTCGATTGCCTCGAGAGTGCGATCGGCGAGTAGATCGGTCAGATAGCCGGTCGCCTCCACGGGATGATCGCCATCCCACAAATCCTTCACGCCCCCCACACCGTGAGTAAAATAATCGACGCCGCCACCGCGGAAGCCCCAGAAATGATCGTAGCCGCTCTGCAACGGCCCGAACTTCGGCAGCGCCCCGAGATGCCATTTTCCAATCAGGCAGGTCTCATATCCGCGGCCGCGCAACAGCGAGGGCAATGTCGGATGATCCGGGGGCAGGCCAACATCACGGAACGCGAGGGGCTCTTCCAGCCCGATCGGCAACCGGTTCTGATATCGACCGGTGATCAACCCCGTTCTCGTAGCAGAGCAGACGGCGGAATTGGCATAGCCTTGGAGGAAGCGCACTCCTCCCGACGCCAGGCGATCGATGGCTGGCGTCCTGTAATCACGCCTCCCGTAACACGATACATCGGCATATCCGAGATCGTCGGCCATGATGAACAGGATATTGGGCTGCTGCCCGCGCCGGTCCGAATGGCCGCTTTGCCGGGCGTGCAGGAATTCCGGGGCCAGACCTGCTCCAAGCGCCGCCATCGATTGCCCGAGAATCGCACGGCGAGAAACAGATTTGGTTGGCATGTCCGGCTCTCCAAGCGCGACCGCACATGTGTTTCGGCGGCTCTCATTCGCCTATTTCGTAATTCTCTCCCTGCAGTCGGAGCAACGGCGCAAAAACTTGAGGGGTGACAACCCCTGCGTTGTCAGACATCCTCGAACAATGTTCGATTTCACGATCCGCCAGCTCGAAATCCTCCTGAAAGTCGAGGAAACCGGCAGCTTTCGAAAGGCGGCCGACGCCTTGGGCGTCTCGGAGGCCGCAGTCAGCGATCATGTCCGCACTCTGGAAAGACAATTGGGCAGCGAATTGTTTGCGCGCCGACGAGGAACCTCTGCTTCACTTCGAGAATGTGCGAGGGAGTTTCATTCCGACGTAAAGGCGTTCGTCGAGCAAGGGCGCCGGATCAGCAATGGGTTTCGCAGAAGGAGCGGGCAACAGTCGACAATCAGAATGCATGTCGGCGAGCATCTCCTCCAGGACTACCTGCGGCCTGCCCTTCCCGAATTTCTTGCGAATAATCGCGACATCCATTTTGATTTCATACCCATCAAATCGAGATCGGCGGTACTGAGTGCTCTAGCCGCCGGAGAAATCGACGGCGCGGTAATATCGGTAGCGAATGCAGAAGAGTTTCCCGATTCGACCTTGATTTCGACTATCGGTTCAGGCCTGTATGCGAATGCAGATTTGGCGCGCCAGGCCCGCATCAGCGGCTTGGGTTCCCTGCCGTTTCTTGGCGCGAGTTATGATACGGGGACCCCGCAAACGGATGAACAGGGGCTGGCGACTTTTGGCATAGACTCACCTGTCATTGCTCGCCGATATCCCTACCATGACGTTGGCGTAAAACTCGCAATTCAGGGGTTCGGCGCGGTTCTGATGATGGATAGTATCGTCGAGGTATTTGACGAAAATTCAGAGCTGGAAAAAATTGCAGCCGGCAGGTTGTTCGAACGGCGATATAGGCTGGCGGATTGCCTGCCGGTCGAACGTAAGGCCATGGTTGAGGGCTTCTTGGAAAGGGTCCTTGGCGCGCGTTAACGCCATCGAGCTTTTCCGCAAATCAGCGACATGCTTTCCAGCCCGCCATCCGGCGCGCCTGATCGAGATGCAGGTGGTCTGCATGGGCCGCGTTGTAGTCCGGCGAGAGCACCGTCGAGAAGCTCTCGCAGGCCGAATCGCGTACCGCATGAAGGAAGGCCGCTTCCTCGGTATCACCCCTCCAGCCTTTGCGAAGCGTGATTCGGCGACCATTCGCCAGCACGAAAGCCGAGACGTCGATCGCGTTGCCGGTCGCGTGCTCGCTCCAACTGCCTTTGTCGCCGCTACCGATACGGCGGCAATTATAGGTGCCGAGCTGCTCGATCCTGACGACCTTGCTTGAGAATATCGCCTCCGCCTGCGGCTGAACCCCGTGTCTCAGCCACCAGGCCATCCCCGCATCGACGGCGCAAGTCGCCTCTGCCCGCGCCGGAGAAAGCGTCACGCCGGCCGCCAGAGGTGCTGCCAGAGCCTTGCGGTCGTCACGGCGGCACTCACCCTTGCCGAGCGGTGGCAAGGCGATACGAGATATCCCGCTACGCTCCAGGAAGGAGCGGCAGAGATCACGGTCGCCGCGAACGGCGGCCAGCTTGCGCGGGGTCGCCCAGCCCGGCCTCTCTTCCAGCGTCAGCGGCGTCCAGGGATCGTAACCGGGGTGCTCCCGCAACCAGCCTCGCCCGGCCAGCAGGATGCAGGCGGCAAGGAGCAGGGCCAGAACGATACGGTCGAACGGGAAGGACATCGGGGACAGCAACGCGCGGCGCCCCCACTTGCTCCGCAGACGGTTACTCCATCATCGCGAAGAGCGCCCAGGCGAGCGCGGTTGCGCCGCAGAACAGCGGCCAGGACCAGTAGAGCTCGTGCCCCTGATAGAACGTATGCGTGATCGCCAGAACGCCACCGCTCGATCTTTGCGAGCCGATGATCGTGGAAACGATCCAAGTCAGCAGGAAGCCTGGGATCAACGCCTTGATAGCCGACATGATGGTGCCCGATTTTTGGATAGCCCTGTCGGAATTATCGCAGCGATAGGTAAATTTCCCCTTATCCGGCCAAGTGGCAGGCTTGTGGATAATGTCTGGATATCCTGAGCAAAGCTGGTGGATAGCCGGATGACAACCGCGGGATATCTTTGCGCGCTGGTCAAGAAAAAGGGGAGCGCGGTGGCTCCCCTTCCTTCTTCGCAACGAGGCGTCCGATCAGACCGGCGGGACCGGCTGCGGCGGCGCGTCGGCGTCGACCTCGTGAGTCTCGATCACCCCACGGCCGACGTGACTGCGCGAGCGGCTGTAGCTGTAATAGACGATGAGGCCCAGGATCGCCCAGCCCACGAACAGGCCGATGGTCTGCGCCGAGAGGCTGAAGAACAGGTAGATGCAGCCGAGGATCGCCAGCGGCGCGGTCAGCATGATGCCCGGCGTGCGGAACGGGCGCTTGCGCGTGGGATCGGTCTTGCGCAGCACCATGACCGCGATCGACACCGCCGCGAAGGCGAACAGCGTGCCGGAGTTCGACACGTCCGCCAGCAGGCCGACCGGGAAGAATGCCGCGAACAAGGTCACGAACAGACCAGTCAACATGGTGATGACATGCGGCGTGTGGAAGCGCGGATGCACCTTCGAGAAGAACTCGGGCAGCAGGCCGTCGCGGCTCATCACGAAGAAGATGCGGGTCTGGCCGAACATCATCATCAGGATGACCGAGGGCAGCGCGATGATCGCCGCCGCGCCGACAAGCCAGCCAACGAAGGGATAGCCGACCTGACGCAGGGTCCAGGCGAGAGCCTCCTTCGAGCAGACGACGGCATTCTCGTGAATGGCGGCGCAGGCCTGCGAAAGCTCCGGCGTGCCGGGCGAAAGGGCTGCGCCGTTGGCGCCGAGCACCGGCTGCGCGCCGACGGTGCCGATCACGCCCGAAGCCACCAGCATGTAGAAGATCGTGCAGATGCCGAGGCTGCCGATCAGGCCGATCGGCATGTTGCGCTGCGGGTTCTTGGTCTCTTCCGCAGCGGTCGAAACCGCGTCGAAACCGACATAGGCGAAGAAGATCGAGGCAGCGGCGCTGGAAATACCCGCGAAGCCGAGCGGGGCGAACGGGGTGAACTGGCCGCTCCTGATGACCGGGATCGTCAGGACCACGAACAGCGCCAGCGCCAGGATCTTGATGCCCACGAGCACCGCGTTGACGGTGGCGCTTTCCTTGGTGCCCTTGATCAGCAGCGCGGTAACAGCGGCCGCGATCAGCATCGCCGGAATGTTGATGATGCCGCCGTCGAAAGGTCCGCGCACGAAATCGAGCGGGATGTGCATTCCAAAGCTGCTGTTCAGCCAGCCGACGAAGTAGCCCGACCAGCCGACCGAAACCGCGCCCGCGGCGATCGCATATTCCAGGATCAACGCCCAGCCGACCATCCAGGCGACGGTTTCGCCCATGACCGCGTAGCTATAGGTATAGGCGGAACCCGAAACCGGGACCATCGCCGCCATTTCGGCGTAACAAAGCGCTGCCACGCCGCATACGAACCCGGCGATGACGAAGGAGAGCATCATGCCGGGACCGGCTTTCTGCGCGGCTTCGGCAGTGAGAACGAAAATACCGGTGCCGATCACGGCACCGATTCCGAGCATGGTGAGCTGGAACGCCCCCAGCGACCTGTGAAGAGATTTCTTTTCCGCCGTCGCCAGAATGGCGTCGAGCGGCTTTACGCGTCCGAACATGCGGTGGACCCCCGAATTTTGTATGGCCCGACGCTAGCGGGCTGCGTCGGCATGGCAAGCCCTATTGCCACGGGTTCTTCACAATTGCGGATTCAGGCGCAAACGGCATCCCGTAACCGGTTGAAGTTTACTTCTTCTCGCAGTCGGCAATGAAAATGCGCTTTTGCGCATCTTCCAACCTCGCGCTAGAAGCCTTTGCCATGTCCACGACCTTCCAGCTCGACACCGCGACCAGTCGCGCCAATCCCACCCCGATGCCGATGAAGCGGCTGACGGTTCCCGCCATCCAGCGCCGCAAGGTCGAGGGGAAGACCACCGAGCCGCTGGTGATGCTGACCGCCTATACGGCGCGTCAGGCCCAGCTTCTCGACGAACATTGCGACATGCTGCTCGTCGGAGATTCGCTGGCCCAGGTGATCTACGGCCTTCCCTCCACCCTGCCCGTCACGCTCGACATGATGATCGCCCATGGTGCCGCAGTCGTGCGCGGCAGCTATCATTCGCTCGTCGTCGTCGACATGCCTTTCGGCTCCTATGAGGCCAGCCCGCAGCAGGCCTTCGCCTCGGCCTCGCGCGTGATGGCCGAGACCGGCTGCGCCGCCGTGAAGCTCGAAGGCGGCGAGGCCATGGCCGAGACGATCGCCTTCCTCACCCAGCGCGGGATTCCGGTGATGGCGCATATCGGCCTGACCCCGCAGGCGGTCAACGCACTCGGCGGCTACGGCGCGCGCGGCCGCAGCCAGGAAGAGCACGCCAAGATCATCTCGGACGGCAAGGCCGTGGCGGGTGCAGGCGCCTTCTCGGTCGTCGTCGAGGGAGTGCTCGAACCGATCGCGATTTCGCTCACCCATAGTCTCGACATCCCGGTGATCGGCATCGGCGCCTCGGCCCAGTGCGACGGCCAGGTGCTCGTCGCCGAAGACATGCTGGGCATGTTCGACCGCGTGCCGCGCTTCGTGAAGCGCTATGCCGACATGGCCGGTCTGGTCTCGGAAGCGGCAGCGAAATATGCCGAGGAAGTGCGCGCCCGCAATTTCCCCGGACCGGAACAGACCTACCAGCCCAAGTAAAAAGTAGAGGGGTGGCGCATCGGATCAAACGCCGCCCCTTTCCTTTCGTCATTGCGAGCATAGCGAAGCAATCCAGAGTCGATCTCAAGGCGCTCTGGATTGCTTCGCGACGCTCGCAATGACGAAGACTTCATATGCACTTTCAGTTTTGAAGATCGTACTGCTTGAGCAGGTCGTAGAGCGTCGGCCTGCTGATCCCAAGCATCTTGGCGGTGCTGGAAATATTGCCCTCGCTGCGGGCCAGGGCATGGCGGATGACCTTGCGGTCGGCCTGCTCGCGCGCGGTCTTGAGGTTGAGGGCATTGGCCACTTGCTCGTCCGGGTCGGAGAGGTCGAGATCGGCGGCGCCCACCAGCTTCTCGTCCGCCATGATGACCGCGCGTTTCACCCGGTTCTCCAGTTCGCGCACATTGCCCGGCCAGCCCCAGGCGTCGATCGCCGCAAGAGCGTCGGCGGCGAAACCGCGCACGCCTGGGTTCATCTCCTTGGCGTAACGGTGGAGGAAGGCCTTCGCCAGCAAGGTCGCATCGCCGGGTCTTTCCGCCAGCCCCGGAATGCGCACGACGATTTCGGCGAGGCGATAGAACAGGTCCTCGCGGAAACGCCCTTCGGCGATCATCGTTTCGAGGTCCTGATGCGTCGCGCAGACGATGCGCGTATCGACCGGGATGGATTCGCGCGAACCGACGCGCTCGATCACCCGCTCCTGCAGGAAACGCAGCAGCTTGACCTGAAGCTGGAGCGGAATGTCGCCTACTTCGTCGAGGAACAGGGTGCCGCCCGCCGCCTGCTCGATCTTGCCGGGCGTGGTCTTGACCGCGCCGGTGAACGCGCCCTTCTCGTGGCCGAACAGCTCGCTTTCGAGGAGGTTTTCCGGGATCGCGGCGCAGTTGATCGCCACGAACTGGCCCTTGGCGCGCCCGCTCGCCTCGTGCAGGCCGCGTGCCAGCAGTTCCTTGCCGGTGCCGCTGGCGCCGAGCAGCATGACCGAGACATTGGTATTGGCGACGCGCTCGATCGTGCGCGCGACGCGGATCATCTCCGGCGCGGCGGTGATCAGGCGGCCGAGCACTTTCTCGTCCTTCTCCACCCGCGAGGCGAGGCGACGGTTCTCGTCCTCAAGCCGGTGCAGTTGCAAGGCGCGGCGCACGATATGCCCGAGCGCGTCGATATCGACGGGTTTCTGGTAGAAATCGTAGGCGCCGCGCGCGATCGCCTGCAAGGCCGACTCCCGCGCGCCGTGGCCGGAGGCGACGATCACCTTGGTATCGGGCTTGAGCGCCATGATCTCGTCGAGCACAGCAAAGCCTTCGGTGGTGCCGTCGGGATCGGGCGGCAGGCCGAGGTCGAGCGTCACCACGTCCGGCATTTCCGAGCGCAGCAGGGCCAGCGCCGTGGGCCGATCCCCGGCGACGACCACCTCGAAATCCTCGTAGGCCCACTTGAGCTGCGCCTGGAGACCGGCATCGTCTTCCACGATGAGCAGCTTCGGGAGAAGCTTGGATCGGGTCTCGGTCATTCTCAGGCTACCTTCTGGTCCTTGCGGACATTGTCTTGCTGGATGTCGGTGGAAAGGGAGAGCGGGATGCGGACGATGAAGCGCGAGCCCAGCCCTTCACGCGATTCCACGTCGAGCCGCCCTTTCATCCCCCGCACCAGTTCGCGCGCCTCGAAGGCGCCGATGCCGAAGCCGCCGCTCTTGGTGGAGACGAACGGCTTGAACAGACGGTGCCGCACGAATTCGGCGGACATGCCGCAGCCGGAATCGATGACCTCAAACCGGGCATGGAGACCCTCGGCAGCCAGCGTCAGCAAGACCGGACTGCCGGGCGCCCCGGCATCGACGGCGTTCTGGACGAGATGGACCAGGACCTGCTCCAGCGAATGGGCATTGGCGGTCGCGGTCAGGTCCTGCGCTTCGGTCAGGACGACCTGCCCGCCGAAACGCATCGCGACGCCGCGCGCGACATCGGCGGCGCGGACGGGTCCGAGACGGTCCACCGCGCCGGTGCCGTAACGCGAAAGCCGGGTGAGCAGTGCGTTCAGCTTGTCCGAGGAATTGCGCAAGGTGACGAGCATGTCGGCGCGGAATTCCGGCTTTTCGGCGTGAAGCTCGGCATTGCGGGCGAGCAGGCTGAACTGGCTGGCGAGGTTCTTGATATCGTGCATCACGAAAGCGATGCGGCGGTGGAAATCCTCGAAGCGGCTGGATTCGGCCAGCGCCTCCTGGCTGGCATTTTCGGCGAGGTAGCTAGCAAGCTGCTGGCCGATCACGCGCAGGAGGTCGAAATCCTCCCAGTCGAACTTGCGCGCCATTGCCGGACGGGCCAGCACGACCATGCCGACCAGACGGTCGTAATGGACCAGCGGCACCAGCGCCCAAGCGCGGCGCTCGCCGCCGAGCCATTCCGGCACCGCGACATCGAGACCGCGACGGGTCCGACCCTCGCGCAAGTCATCGAGATCGGCGATATGCCCGGACTGCTCGAACGGTGAGAGGGCAGCCAGCGGATAGGCGGTCGCGGGAACGTCGACGTCCGGCCAGTTCCAGCGCGCCGCCAGCGTGAGATCGCCTCCCTCGTCCGGCGTCAGCAGCAGTCCGGCAGGACTGTCGGTGATATCGGCGACCGACTGGACCACGCGCTCCTCCAAAGGCAACGCGCGATCGTCATTGCTGCCGATGGTGCGGGTGAAGCGCAGCCATTCCTCGCGGTAGTCGTAGCGGTGCTGGAAGAAATGCTTGGCGAGGATCACCTTGAGCCAGCTGCGCACCCGGCGCGAGGGGAGCACGACGAGGGCGAAGGCACTGGCAAGCGTCAGGAAAGCCATCTCGATCAGCCGCGCGAAATCGCCGCCCGCATAGGAAAGCCACTGCGCCACCGCCACCATCGCCACCAGATAGACGCCGATGACGAGCAGCGAGAAAGTCTGGAACGTCACCGCGCGCGAGGGCTTCAGGCGCAGTTCGTCGCGGTTGCGCGAGGCGGCGATGGCGAAGCAGGCGGCCACCACCAATGCGGCAGCGCCCCGCAGCGCGGCGATCTCGTCCGGCCAGCTGCGCGCCAGATAGGCGACCGTGTAGAGGTTGAGGTCGAACGACCAGAGCACGGCCAGACCGATAGCGGGCCAGCGCAGACCGACACGCATCTCACGCGGGGCACCGGCATAGAGGTTGTGCACCAGCACCAGTCCGCCGACCGTCACCAGCAGGCGCAGCATCACCTCGATATCGAAGCCGAGGCTGACCAGCCCCCGCCCCATCGCCACCGAGGACAGGGCGACGATCATGCCGAAATGCAGCAGTTCGACGAAAGCCAGCGCGAAGATCACCGGCCGGATCGGCGCGAGGCTGGAATGGCGCCCGTCGTCTGCGAAGAAGCGATGGATCACCACGAGCCAGGCCAGATTGCGCAGGCTCTCCGCCACCGAGGTAAAAATCGGGGCTTCCGCCATCACCGCGGCAGCCGCGGCGATGCTCCAGCCCGCAGTGAAGAACAGGGCGGCGACGGTGGCCACCCCCGCCTCCGCCAGACGCGCGCGTCGGGGCCAGAGCCACAGACCGACGCTGGCGGCGCCGATCGCGCCGGTCAGGTCGAGAACGACGCCCAACGTGCCCCACAGGCCGAAACCGTCCGAGAGGCTCATCGCGCCCCTTCACTCCACAGCACGACGCGCAGGGTCTGGAGAATGATGATGAGATCGAGGAACGGCGTGTAGTTCTTGGCGTAATAGAGATCGTATTCCAGCTTGTGCCGGGAATCCTCGATCGAGGCGCCGTAGGGATAGTTGATCTGCGCCCAGCCGGTGATGCCGGGCTTCACCATGTGGCGCTCGGCGTAATAGGGCAGTTGCTCTTCCAGTTCCGACACGAACTGCGGGCGCTCCGGGCGGGGACCGACGAAGCTCATCTCGCCTTTCAGCACGCTCCAGGACTGGGGCAGTTCGTCGATGCGGACCTTGCGGATGAAGCGGCCGATGCGGGTGACGCGCGGGTCGTCCTTGGATGCCCACTGCGCCCCCGCCACTTCGGCATCGGTGCGCATCGAGCGCAGCTTGATGACGTCGAATGGCTCGCCGAACAGGCCGACGCGCTGCTGGCGGTAGAAGGCCGGGCCGCGGCTGTCGATCTTCACCAGCAGCGCGAAGAGCAGGATGACCGGCGCGGTCAGGCAGAGCGCCACCCCGCTGACGACGATATCGAACAGCCGCTTGGCCACGCTGGAAATCGCCCGGCCCGAGGAAAAGCCGTCGGAAAAGATCAGCCAGCTTGGATTGACCGTGTCGAGATCGACGCGGCCCGTCTCGCGTTCGAGGAAGCTGGAGAACTCGTTGACGTGGACGCCCGTGGTCTTGATCCGCAAGAGGTCCTTGAGCGGCAGGGCGTTGCGCCGCTCTTCCAGCGCGAGGACGACCTCGGTGACGCCGAGATTGTCGACGAAGCGGGTCAGGTTGTTGATCGCCGCGCGCGAGATCGCTTCCTCGACGACCGGCGTGCCGTCGCTCATGGCTACGTAGCCGACGATCACGAAGCCGCTCTCGCGCCGCTCCGCCAGATCGCGCAGGCGCTGGGCGCGCTGTCCGGCCCCGAGCACCAGAACCCGCCGCCGAAATGCCGAAGTGCCGAGAAAACCGCCCAGCACGAGGCGATTGGCCACCAGCAGCACGACCGCAAAACCCATCGCGTAAGCCAGAGTCGAGCGCCAGAAATTCTGCGCGGCAAAGATGAAGTCAACAAAGGCCAGCGCGATCACGCCGAGCGAAACCGCCACCAGCAGGCGCGCGGCGGCGAACCGCATCGATCGCAGGGCGTCGGCGCCATAGACCCCCACCGCGACCATCGACAGCGAGATGACCAGCGCAAAGCCCCCGTGCAGTGCCAGCCGCGTGGCGAGATCGCCGGGATCCATGCCGATCTGGTCGGCCCTGAGCCGCCAGGACAGCTCGTTGGCTCCGACCAGCAGGAGCATGTCCACCAGCCACAGCAGCGCCACCGCATGGGGAATGTAGTGTTTGAACAGGCGAATCATCGTCGCTTGGCGCCACTCTCCGTGCCGAAAACCGGCAATGTCGTCAGTCTAGGTCCAAGGCGTAAACTGTCGGTGAATCTGACAGGCGCGGGATCGCCGGACTATCACGATATGCATCAAGGCCTTTGATCGGTCTGGATAAATGTCGGATGCTCTTACAGTTCCCCGCGGATCACTTCTTCGGCATCAGGCGCAGGGCCGTCAGGGTCAGCGCCTCGCTGCCCGAGGCGATTACCTTGTCCGCTTGCGGTGCCCAGAACGGGCTGTGCAGCGAGGGCAGCGGCGCTCCTCCGGCCTTCGCCGCCGCGATCTTATGCGGATCGGCGCCGCCGACCCAGAAGATCACCGACTTGATATGATCCTCGTCGGCGCGGCGGAACTCGCCGAAATCCTCGCCGCCCATGACCGATGGGGTGACGACAACATTGCCGTCTCCCATCTTCGTCTTGAGGTCCGCCACGGCTTCCTGTGTGAACTCGGGCGAGTTCCAGGTCGCGCGGGTGTAAGGGTCCTTCACCGAGACTTCAGGCATCAGCGTATCCGGCAGGCCCGAGGCGATCGCCTCGCCGCGCGCAATGCGTTTGATGCCGTCCAGCAGATGCGCGCGGGTCTCGTCGGAATAGCTGCGGACCGTCAGCTCCAGCCTGGCCTGATCGGAAATGATGTTGTGCTTGGCCCCGGCGTGGAACGATCCCACCGTCACCACCGCCGGGTCTAGCGGGCTCATCTCGCGGCTGACGAGCGTCTGCAGTTTCATGACGATCGAACTGGCCAGCACGATCGGGTCCTTGGTCGCCTGCGGATAGGCGCCGTGGCCGCCCAGTCCCTTAACGAGGATATCGACGCTGTCGACATTGGCGAGCGCCCAGCCCACTGCGGCGCCGACCTGCCCGGCGGGAAGATCGGCCGAATCGTGGAAGGCCAATGTGTAGTCCGGCTTGGGAAAGCGCGTGTAGAGGCCGTCCTTGAGCATGCCCACCGCGCCGGTGCCGACTTCCTCCGCAGGCTGGCCGATCATCACGAGCGTGCCCGACCATTCCGCCTTGCGCCTGGCCATGAGCCGCGCGGTCTCGATCCAGGCGGTCATGTGGGTGTCATGACCGCAGGCGTGCATGATGCCGCTCTCGACCCCGGCGGTGGAAACGCCGCGCTTCTTCGAGGCGAAGGCAAGGCCGGTCTGCTCGACGACCGGCAATCCGTCCATGTCGGCGCGGATCAGCACCGTCGGCCCCTCGCCGTTCTTCAGAACCGCCACCACGCCGGTCTGGCCGACTTTCTCGGTTACGGTGAACCCGGCCTCCCGCGCGGCCTTGGCCATGATCGCGGCGCTGCGGAGTTCCTGATAGCTCAGCTCCGGATTGGCGTGGAGATCGCGATAGATCGTCATCAGCCCCGGCAGGTCGCGCGCGATGCTGTCCGTCACCGGCTCGGCCTGCGCGACCATCGGAGACAGGGCCAGGGCCAGGGCGGAAACGGTGAGGAGCGCTTTCATGGCGCACAGACTATGGAGCCGGGCCTGTGGCGACAACAGATTTCGTGACATCTCAAGACCCAAGCAGTCCGCTTCGAGCGGGGCAACGGCGAAAGCGGGGAAGCGGAGTTCCTTCACCAGCTGTCTGCGGTCTTTCGGCACGCCGGGATAGGCGCGCGCGGCGGCGCCCAGAACCGCCTGCGCCTCCTTGCCCTGCCCGCCCAACGCATAGGCGGAGGCCAAGAGGTAGCGCGACATCAGCCCCCATCGGCGGCACAGAGCCGCGCTGTCCGAACCGCTTCCGACGCATCGCCGCGATAGAGCGCATCAAGCACCGGCTCGCCCGAAGACATCCAAGGCAATAGGATAACCTTTCAGCAGGTCTCCCTGCCCTGCAAGCTTCTGTTCGACGAGATAGGAAAGAAGTTCCGCCAGTTTCGACGAAGATCTGAAAGATGAAGCAGCGACGACGCGCGCAAGAGCGTCGCGATAGTCTTCGGCGGTGGGTTCCATCTCGTCCCCCTCCGGACCAGGAATAGTCCGGAGGGGGAGATTTGGCAAACGCGCTTCCAGGTGCGACCCGAAGCGGCCGTCCAAACACCTTGCTGTCGATTCGCGCCCGTGCCTCGTCTTGAGAGACCTCCAGCGCGGGCGGAACTGCCGGAAGCGAGCCGATGGTCCAGGTGGCCACCGGTGTCCCGCAGCCTCGTTGCCTCGGTTCGGAACGCGCTTCCAGCAGACCTCGACATCGATCGCAGCCCCGAGGGAACGAAGGACATGCCACCGCGATCCTGCGGCGGAATTTCAAGGTTATTGCCAATGTAGAAAAATTGCAGCGCAAAGCATCCGTGTTTAACTGTTAAATTCCGTCTATTTCCGCGAGATAGGGGTGTTCCACGGGACGCTTCACGGCTTCGCGTTCACTATTGCACATAAATCGATTGGGTACGGACCATCGGCCCCAGACGCGAAAAAGCCGCGAGACCCGATCCGGGTTCGCGGCTTTTCGTTTCTGGTGCCCCTGGCCCGACTCGAACGGGCACGCCTTGCGACAAACGATTTTGAGTCGTTCGCGTCTACCATTCCGCCACAGGGGCAACCCTGCTGCCGTTATCCTTGCGAATATCGGCACCGGCGCGGCTGACTTAGCCGCGCCTTGGCTTCGGCTCAAGTCACTTGAGCGCGTTTGCCAACAACTTGTGGAGACGCGAGTGCAGCGCGTCATTGCCGGCGAGGATCTGCGTGTCGTGGATGGGCAGCGAACGGCCCTTCCAGTCGGACACGAAACCACCGGCCTCGCGCACGAGCAGGCAGCCTGCCGCCGTGTCCCAGGGCTTGAGATCGGCTTCCCAGAAACCTTCGTAGCGACCGGCGGCCACCCAGGCGAGATCGAGCGCGGCCGAACCGAAGCGGCGGATGCCCGCGACCTGCGGGGCCAGCGCGTGGTAGATCTTGGTCCACTCGCCCGCATCGCCGTGACCGGCGAAAGGAATGCCGGTGGCGATCACGCTCTCATCGAGGTGACGGCGCGAGGAGACGCGCAGGCGCTTGTCCTGCAGCCAGGCGCCACGGCTCTTCTCGGCCCAGTAGCTCTCGTCCGTAACCGGGTTGTAGATCAGGCCCGCGGTGACTTCACCCCAGCCCTTGCCGTCCAGACGCGGCTCCTGCACGGCGATCGAGATCGCGAAGTGCGGGATGCCGTGGAGGAAGTTGGTCGTGCCGTCGAGCGGATCGACGATGAAACGCGGCTTGTCGGGATCGCCCTCGATCTCGCCCGCTTCCTCGAAGAGGTAGCCCCATTCGGGACGTGCCGCGCGCAGTTCGTCCCAGATGGTGCGTTCCGAGGCCTGATCGGCCTTGGAGACGAAATCCGCCGGTCCCTTGCGCGAGACCTGGAGGTGCTCGATTTCGCCGAAGTCGCGGCGCAGGCGGCTGCCCGCCTTGCGGGCCGCCTTTTCCATGACGCGAATGAGACCAGAGATGGCCATAAAACTTACCTTGTCCTTCGAGGACCGGCCGCAGCCGGTCTGATTATCGGCCCTGCGGCGCGGGTTGTTGCGGGGTAGCGGAAGCACCGGGAGTGCTGGGAGCAGCGGATGCACCGGCAGCGGGCGCCGTCGGCTTGTAGCCGCAGATCGCCACCATGGCGCTCAGCAGTTCGGTGGGATTGTCGCGGCTGATCTTGCCGGGGTTCTCGGCGATCACTTTGTCCATCGATTCGCTGATCTTCTGGAGCGAGTTGTTGTAGATGCAGCCGACGAGCGCGCCCTTGGCCGGGGCCTCCACCTTTTCGGACTGGAGGCCGCTGATCAGCACTTTCAGGTAGAGCATCGCGCTCTCCACTTCGGGAGAAGCGGGGTGCGCACCCGCAGCAGGCGCCGCGGCCGTCTTGGCCGGGGCGGACTTCGCTGGCGCCTTCTTCGGCGCAGCCTGTGCCGGAACAGCAAGCCCTGACACCAGGGCAGCCGCCGCGATGATCGACGCCAGCGCGCGCATCAGTCGGCCTTCTTCACGTAGGACTTCTCGTAGACGTCCACGACGATGCGGGTGCCGCTTTCGATGTGCGGCGGCACCATCACGCGCACGCCGTTGTCGAGCATGGCGGGCTTGTAGCTGGACGAGGCGGTCTGGCCCTTCACCACGGCGTCGGCTTCGACGATCACGGCTTCGACCTGCTCGGGCAGCTGCACCGAGATCGGGCGCTCTTCCCAGAGTTCGAGCAGGACCTGCATGCCGTCCTGAAGGAAGGCCGCGGCATCGCCCAGCAGGTCGGCGGGGAGCTGGATCTGCTCGTAGGTCTCGATGTCCATGAACACCAGCTGGTCGCCCTCGACGTAGAGGAACTGGAAGTCCTTGGTGTCGAGACGGACCTTTTCGACGGTGTCGGCGCTGCGGAAGCGGACGTTGGTCTTGCGGCCGTCGATGAGGTTCTTCATCTCGACCTGCATGAAGGCGCCGCCCTTGCCCGGCTGGGTGTGCTGCGTCTTGGCAACTTTCCAGATGCCCTTTTCGTATTCGAGAATGTTGCCGGGACGAATGTCGACGCCACTGATCTTCATGGGATGAACCTTAAGATGGGAAAGAGCCGGTACTACCGAAAGGAAGCGCCCTTAGCCGAGGAGACTGCCTGTGGCAATTGCTTCGCGCCGATGCTAGCGGTTCGTCATGATGCGCGCCCTTCGTAACGCCCCTTTCGCCGCCCTCCTCCTTGCCGCCGCTGCTGCGAGCACGGCCAGCCCGGCACCGCCGCCCGTTCCCGGCGGCCCGATCGGCACGATGGAACTCGGCCAGTATAATTGCGAGCGCGACGGCACTGCGGGCGGTCCGGTCGGCATCCGGTTGCCGCAGTACGACTTCCGCGCCGTGACCGGCTCCAACTACAAGACCCCGGACGGCGTGCGCGGCAGCTATCTGATGACCGGCAGCCAGATCCTGATGACCGGCGGCGAACTCAAGGGCACGCTCCTGCATCGCACATCGAAAGGCTTCCTGCGCCATGTCGGCCCGGACGGCGCGGATACCGATGTACGCTGCGTCCTGACAAGAAGCGGTCGCGGCCCGCTCGATCCGGCCGGGAACGTCAACGAACCGGACAGCTGATTGCCTTGCTCCCGACTATTCACATCGAAGGCGCATAACCGCCGTTGAGCGGATAGGTCTGCCCGGTGATCCACTCCGCCGCGCCCGAGCACAGGAATGTCACCAGCGCCGCCACGTCGGTCGACTTGCCGCAGCGGCGAATCGAATAGCGCGACATCAGCCCTTTCATGTGCTCGCCCTGCATGATTTCTGCGCGCTGTTTCTCCGGCATGTCGGGAAGCAGGGCGGAGAGCGACACGCAATTGGCGGTGACGTTGTAGCGCCCCAATTCCTTGGCTATCGAGCGCATGAAGCCCTGCGCCCCCGCCTTCGATGAGGCATAGACCGCCATCTTCGCTTCCCCGATACGCCCCGAATCCGAAACGATGGTGACGATCCGTCCGCGTCCGACCTCGACCATGTTGGGAATGAAGGCGAAGCAGCAGTTGTAGACGCCGTAAAGATTGGTGCCGAGGTAACGCTGCCAGTTGGCGGGATCTTCCTCCCAGAAATTCAGCGAAGGCCGGATCGACGCGCCTGGCCCGGCCATGCCCGCATTGTTCACCAGCACCGTCGCCGGGCCGAGCTGCGCGGTGATCGTGGCATTGGCCGCCCGCGCCGCGTCGAGATCGGTCACGTCGAACGGCACTGCCAGTGCGGGCACGCCCATGGCGCGCACTTCGGCCGCCACCGCCTCGGCGCGTTCCGGCACGAAATCGTTGACGGCAATGCCGCCCGCGTTGTGCCGCGCGAGTTCCAGCGCCGTCGCCCTGCCCGCGTTCTGACCGGCACCGGTGACCACGGCCACCTGCCCGCCCAGATCGATCAAGTCCTGTCCCTGCATCCCCGTCGTTCTCCCCGCGTCACCCCCAGAGCGCCTCGGCGGCGGCCAGCCCCTGCGCGCCCCGTCCGCCCAGTTCCGCCGTCAGCAACTTGAGGCGATAAGTCCACAAGTGCAGCGGATGCTCCAGCGTCATGCCCATGCCGCCCAGGAACTGGTGATAGTCGTAACAGACCCGCCTGGCCGCGTCCTGCGCATGGAGCAGCGCCATCGCCGCATCGGCGTGATCCCCGCTCGCCGCCGCGCGCATGGCGAGCCAGTAGGCGGTGTTCGTCGCCACTTGCGCTTCGGCAAGGCGGTGGCGCATCGCCTGAAAGGTCCCGAGCGGTCGGCCGAACTGCTTGCGCTCGGAAACGTAAGTCACCACGCTCGCCAGCGCCGCGCCGAGCAGACCCGCCGCTTCCGCCGCCATCGCCACACGCCACGAGCGGATGACTTCGGCCGGGTCGACGTCATGCACCGTCATCGCCTCGGGCAAGCCGACAAGGAACGCCACCGGATAGGCATAGAGCGTGTCGTCCTGCGCCGATGCGATCAGGCCCCCACTCGCGGCAAAGCTGCGCACGCCGGAAGGGCCGACGACGACGACCGTCGCACCAGGACGCAGGAAGCGCAGCGGCACCGAGATGCGCCCTTCCTCCACCAGGCAGAGCGGACGCGGCAGTTCGGGATCGATCAGCGGACGCACCAATGCGGATGCCGCCGCCTCCACCGCAAACGGGAGGCGGGCCAGTTTCTCCACCACCAGCGCGGCGGTGACCGGGCCAAGCTCCTCGACCGCCATGACATCGAGGAAACCGTTCTCAATCAGCGCAGCGTCGAGTTCCTCGCTTTCCAGCGCCAGCCCGGCATCGTGCAGCGGCGGGGACAAGAAAGGCCGCGCGAGGGCATCGACGGAATCGAGGACCTGCCTCTGGTCTGCATTGAGGCCAAGCTGCATCAGCGCGGCTCCCGCGGCAGTTCCAGCACCTCGCTGGCGATGATGTTGAGCTGGATCTCGGCAGACCCTGCGGCGATCCCGGCGACGATGCCGCGCTGGTGGTGCATCTTGAGATAAGGCGAAGCGCCTGCCAGCGCTTCGGGCAGGAACTCCACCACGAATTCGCAGACGGCCCGCTCGGCCATGACGGTGGCGTAACGCGCGGAACTGGACTCCGCGCCGATCGCCAGCCCGTCCAGCCGCTTCTGCACGACGGCATAATTGGCCGTGCCCGCCGCCTCGCACAGCGCCGCACAGCGCGCTGCCTCGATGCGGATGTATTCGCGGGCGAAATCGCCGCGCTCCTGCAGCATCATGACCGCCCGGTCCAGCGCGGCACGGGCCAGCATGAAGCGGGGAATGCCCAGCCGCTCGTTGCGCAGCGAATAGGCCACGATCTCCCAGGCCTGCCCTTCCTCGCCGAAGCGCGCGGTTTCGGGCACGGTCACATCGTCGAAGAACACCTCGTGAATGTCGCCTTCACCGATCAGCGAAGGGATCTGGCGCACGGTGATGCCCGGCGTGTCCATCGGCACGAGGACGATGGTGATGCCCTTCTTGCGGTCGTCACTGGTGCGGGTGAGCAGGAAGCAGGTGTCGGCCAGCCCCGCGTAGGAGGTCCAGATCTTCTGGCCGTTGATGACGTAATTGCCGTCCTTCAGCATGGCGCGGGTGCGCAAGGACGCGAGATCGGATCCCGCGTCCGGCTCCGAAAAACCCTGGCACCACAGCGATTCGCCGCGCGTGATTGGCTCCAGATAGCGCGCCTTCTGCGCAGGCGTTCCGTACTTCTCCAGCGTCGGGCCGATCCAGTTGACGTTCATGTACTGGCCGCCGCGTGGCTCCCCGGCGATCCACATCTCTTCGGAAAGGATCTGCTGCTCCCACGGCCCCAGCCCTTCGCCGCCCATCTCCTGCGGCCAGTGCGGGAACAGCAGGCCGACTTCGGCCAACGTCACGCAGAACCTGCGCGCAAAAGCCGTCAGCGCGGGCGATGCGGGGCCATGCTCGGAGAACTTTTCCCAGTCATCCGGCAGGTTGGCATGCAGGAAATCCCGGATCTTGTGCCGGAATGCGTCCTGCTCCTCGGTCCATTCGAACTGCATGGCATCCTTCGTCCTGTCTTTCCTCCGGCGTAGCCAGCAGGCCACGCGCTCACAAGCAAAGGGCCAACGCCCCGGCGAAAACCGCCACGCCGAGACGCCGGGCGCCGCAACGGCGGCTTGCCTCCGGGTTGCAAAAGCATGCACCCTGTCCACGCCAAAAAGAGAGAAACCGGGAAGATGATGACCGAAAAGACCTTCGTTGCCGCAGCCAGACTGGAAGACGTGCCCCCCGGCACCAAGCTCGTCGTCGAGGTCAACGGGATCGACATCATCCTCTGCAACACGATGGATCGCATCTTCGCCGTGCGCAACTTGTGCAGCCACGCTTACGAAACGCTGGAATGTGGGCGAATGCGGAACGGCTGGATATCCTGCCCGGTCCACGGCGCCCGCTTCGACCTCGAAACCGGGCTGCCGATCAACCCTCCGGCGACGATGCCGATCGACACTTATGCGGTGAAGGTCGTCGGAGATTCCATCGAAGTAGAAGTTTGAAAGCGGGGAGCCCCTCGACAAAGCTCAGGATAAACTCCGCCCCCCGCACCCCAAAACCGTCTTCATCGCGCGCTCCCTGCTGCCGCAGGCCATAATATCTCCCGGCTCACCGTGAGCGCGAAAGGGTCAGGTCGCGCACAACGCCGACATTCCGAGGGTCTGGGGGATCATCCCCTAGAATCCTTCCTTCTCTTCTTCCCGATATCGCCACAGCGCCCCGCCCCCGTCTGGACGGTCCGACACCCCATCGGCACAGACAGGGGCATGACCCACGACCTAGAAGCCCTGCGCCGCGAAGTCCGCAGCTTCCTCGCCACCGAAGCGCCCAGCGGCTGGCGCGATGCCAGCCGCACGCAGGACGATTTCGTCCGCACCCAGCGGGACTGGTTCGGCAAGCTCGTCCGCGCCGGATATGCCATCCCGCACTGGCCTGCCGACTATCCCGGCGGCGGCCGCAGCCTGGCCGAGCAGAAGGTTATCTACGAGGAACTGGCCGGTGCCGATTGCCCTCGCCTGCTGCTCTCGTTCGTCTCCACCTACCATGCCTTCGCCACGCTGCATGAGTGCGGCAATGCCGGGCAGAAGGCACGCTATCTGCCGAAAATCCTTGAAGGCGAGACATGGTGCCAGGGATTCTCCGAACCCGGTGCCGGATCGGACCTCGCCGCGATCAGGACGCGGGCCGAACGGAAAGGCGATGTCTACGTCATCAATGGCCAGAAGGTCTGGTCGACCATGGCCCAGTTCGCGGACAAGTGCCTGCTGCTGGCCCGCACGTCGGCCGACGGCGTGAAGCAGGCGGGCATCACCTACCTGCTGATGGATATGAAGGCCCCCGGCGTCACCATCCGCCCGATCCACCAGATCCAGGGCGACGAGGAGTTCGCCGAGATCTTCCTCGACAACGTGGAGATCCCGGTCTCGGAACGCGTGGGCGAGGAAGGCAAAGGCTGGGCCGTGGCGCAGGCAACGCTCGCCTCCGAACGCGGGCTGACGCTGATGGAACTGTCCTACCGGATGCGCGGCGCGCTGGGCCGCGTGGCTGGACTGATCCGTGAGCATGGACACTCGGAAGATCGCGGAGTGCTGCGCGATTTCGGTGTGCTAGTCACGCAAGTGGACGCCGTCTGCGCGATTGCCGACCAGTTCCTCGACAACCGCATCAAAGGGATCGAGCACATGGGCGACGCCTCCATCGTCAAGAACGCCTATAGCCGCGCGCTGCGGGCCTATTCCGCGTTCGGCCTGCGACTGGGCGGGATGGACGAGCAATACGTCGCGCCGATCACTTTCGGCGATCTCAATACCGGCAACTGGATGGCCGATTTCATGAATTCCTATGCCTGGACCATCGCCGGCGGCAGCGAGGAAGTGCAGCGGAACATCATCGCCGAACGCATGCTGGACATGCCGCGCGAGCCGAAGGGATGGGTGCTGTGATTGCGCTCGACGAACTCACCGACGCCGCGCAGAAGGCATTCCCGGCGGAGGAGCTGTCGCCCTCGCGCGATGAAAGCTGGCAACTGGCTGCCAAGATGGGCTGGCTGATGGTGCGGCTGCCGGAAGAGGACGGCGGCCTCGGCTTCACGCGAGAAGCATCTACCGCCCTGCACCTCGAAATGGGGCGGGTGCTCGCCGCGATGCCGCTGATCCCGGCGCAGCTTGGCCTTCAGGCGATTGCCGCCAGCGAGGATTTTGCCGAGCGTGCGAACTGGCTGGAACGGCTGGCCGGCGGCGAATATGCACCGCTGCCGATGCTTTCCGCCAAGCTGACGCAGGCCTCGGACGGCACCGTGTCCGGCATGATTTCCGGCGTGTTCGAAGGCGACATGGCGGTCGCCGTGGTCGCGGAGCTTCCCGGCGGCTATGCGCTGGTGCCGCTGGAGGCGCCGGGCGTGTCGCTGGTCGAGCGGGCGATCTGGGACCCCAGCCGCCGCCTGTTCGACTTGGTGCTGGACGGCTTCGCCCCTGCCCTGATGCTGACCGATGCGGCGGGTGCCAAACCGCTGCACGACCGGCTCTCGGGCGAGGCGCAACTCGCCCTTGCCGCCGACTGCTTAGGTGCGGCGGGCGCGGCACTCGACATGACGATCGAATACATGAAGGTCCGCCGCCAGTTCGACCGGCCCATCGCGCTGTTTCAGGCCCTGAAGCACCGCGCCGCCGACATGAAGACGCGCATCGTCGTCGCCGAAGCGCTGCTGTGGAAGCGCGCGCGGGACGAAAGCGCCAGCATCACCGAACTCGCCGCCGCCAAAGTGCTGGCCGCCGAAGCCTTCCGCTTCGTGACCGAGGAGATGGTGCAACTCCACGGCGGCATCGGCCTCACCGACGAGCATCCGTGCCACCTGTTCCTCAAGCGGGCGCTGCTGAACCTGCAACTCTGCGGCAATGCCGACCTGTGGAACGAGTGCTTGGGCCGCGCGGCGCTGGCCAAATAGTCGAGACTTGCGCAACCTCGCACGGGCGGTGACAGTTGAGGCTCTCGAAGTCCCCGCAGGAACCGCCCACGATGAGCGAGACAGGCAGCGTTGCTGCGCATTTCAAGGCCAATATCGTGCTGTACGGCGCGCTGGCCGCCAATCTAGGCATTGCCGTCGCCAAGTTCGTGGCCGCCGGGATCAGCGGCTCGTCCTCGATGCTGACCGAGGGCGTGCACTCGCTGGTGGATAGCGGGAATCAGGTCCTGCTGCTTTACGGCCAGAAACGCGCCAGCCGAAAGCCCGACCCCACGCACCCCTTCGGCTATGGCCGCGAGCTTTATTTCTGGGCTTTCGTCGTCGCCATCCTGATCTTCGCGATCGGCGCGGGCGTGTCGATCTACGAAGGCGTGGTCCACATCCAGCAGCCCCACGCGATCGAGGACCCGACGCTCAACTACATCGTCCTGGGCATCGCCTTCCTGATGGAAGGCGCGTCATGGGCGCTGGCCGTGCGTGAATTCAACCGCGGGCGCGGCGAGCAGACCTGGTGGCAGGCGATCCACCGCAGCAAGGACCCGCCCGGTTTCATCGTGCTGTTCGAGGACAGCGCCGCGCTGATCGGCCTCGTCATCGCGGCCATGGGTGTCTGGGCGTCGATCCACTTCGCCGATCCGCGCATCGACGGCATCGCGTCGGTGCTGATCGGCTGCGTGCTCGCGGGCGTGGCAGTGCTGCTGGCCCGCGAGTCCAAGGAACTGCTGATCGGAGAGGCGGCCGATCCCGTGCTCATCGCCCAGATCCGCGAAGTGCTGAACGGCAATCCCTGCATCGACGCGGTGAACCACATTCGCACCATCCACACGAGCCCACAGGCGATTTTCGTCGCCATCAGTGCCGACTTCGTGGACGACCTGAGGATGGGCAATGCCGAAACGCTGATCGAGGAACTGGAACAGCGGATGAAGGCACTCTCGCCGTGGATTACCTCCATCTACATCCGCCCGGAAAAACGGGCGGATGCAATGGTGTGGTGATCGGTTTCAGGCCATCGCGAGGAGGCGCCGGGCCTCGGCGATGATCTCCGGCGGCTGCACGAGGAAGGCGTCTTCCAGCTTCTTGGCGAACGGCACCGAGCAATAAGGCGCGCCAAGGCGGCCGACCGGAGCCTTCAGCTTGCCGAACAGCGCTTCCTGCACGGTCGCGGCGATTTCCGCGCCCGGGCCGAAGTTGCGGCCGGCTTCGTGAACCACCAGCAGGCGGCCGGTCTTCTCGGCCGATGCCAGCACGGTTTCCTTGTCCCACGGCGAGATCGTGCGCAAGTCGATCACTTCGACCGAAACGCCCGCCCTGGTCAGTTCCTCATAGGCCTGCATGACGGTGAACATCATCTGGCCATAGGAAACGATGCTAATGTCGCTGCCGGGCGCGACGACATTGGCCTTGCCCAGCGGGATCGGGCCTTGATCGACCGGCACGTCCATCGGCACGAACAGCGTCTTGCCGCTTTCGACGATGATGACCGGATCGGGGTCCTGAATGGCCG
This sequence comes from Novosphingobium sp., assembly GCA_017745295.1. Taxonomy (GTDB): domain Bacteria; phylum Pseudomonadota; class Alphaproteobacteria; order Sphingomonadales; family Sphingomonadaceae; genus Novosphingobium. The sequence goes on along the minus strand of JAGHZR010000004.1, from coordinate 95,993 downwards.
AGAGGTAGAGGCCCTTGAAGTCCGCCGGGGTCCAGGGGATCACCACCTTGATGCCGGCGGTATGGCAGAACCATGCCTCGTAGAAGTCGGCATGCTGGCCGGCGGTCTGGTTGCCCGCGCCGGTCAAGGTGCGGATCACCATGGGCACCTGGCTCTGGCCGCCCGACATGAAGCGCAGCTTGGCCGCGTGGTTCACGATCATGTCCATGGCGACGGTCGTGAAGTTCATCAGCATGATTTCGGCAACGGGCTTGTAGCCGCCCATCGCCGCGCCGATGGCCGCGCCGATGATCGCCTGTTCCGAGATCGGCGTGGAGCGCACGCGCATCGTGCCGAACCGGGTGGAGAGGCCCCGCGTAACGCCGACGACGCCGCCGCCTTCGTTGTCCGCAATGTCCTCGCCCAGCACGAGGACCTTGGGATCGGCCTCCATCGCCTCCATCAGCGCGGCGTTGATCGCCTGAAGGCCGTTCATCTTCACCGTTTCCACCAGGGTTGCTTCCAAAGTTTCAGTGCTCATGCCATGTACTCCTTGGCCGGAATCTCCTCGGCAAAGACGTCGCGGCGCAGTTCGTCGTCGGACGGATATTCGCAGGCCATCGCGAATTCGATGGCGTCGTTCACTTCGGCCTCGATCGTCGCGGTCAGCGCGTCGAGTTCCTCGGCGGTGGCAATTCCATCGTCGATCAGCTTCTGGCGGAACTTGGGCAGCGGGTCTCTGGCCATCGCCTCTGCCTTTTCTTCCCTGGTCATGTAGGCGTCGTTGTCGCCGAAGACGTGGCCCATGAAGCGGAAGGTCTTGCATTCAAGAAGCGTCGGCCCCTCGCCCGCGCGGGCCCGCTCGATCGCGGCGTGGGCGTGGGCGTAGACGTCGACCGGGTCGTTGCCGTCCACGGTGTAGCCCGGCATGCCGTAGCCGATCGCGCGCTGGGAGATCCGGTCCACCGAAGTCCCGTTCTCGTAGCGGGTATGTTCGGCAAAGCCGTTGTTCTGGCACACGAAGATCACCGGCAGTTTCCACACGGAAGCCAGATTCAACGCTTCGTGGAAGGCGCCGATGTTGCTGGCGCCGTCACCGAAATAGGCAACCGTCACCTGCTTGGTGCCGTCCAGCAGCGCCGCCCAGCCGAAGCCGTTGGCGATCGGCATGGACGAACCGACGATGCCGGTGGTGACCATCACGCCGGTTTCCGGGTGGGTGAGGTGCATCGGGCCGCCCTTGCCCTTGCAGGTGCCGTCGACGCGGCCGCAGATCTCGGCCCAGAGCGGGCGCAGCGGCATGTCCTTGGCGACCATGTCGTGGATGCCGCGATAGATCGTGCAGATCTTGTCGTCGTTATTGAGCAGCACCGAGATGGCCGAAGGAATGCATTCCTGCCCGCGCGCCGAGTAGTACGGCGCGGTAATGCGGCCGCGACGGATCTGGGTGCGGGTGGCGTCGTCGTTACGCTCGATCCGGATCATCCGGCGATAAATGTCGAGCTGGGTCCTGGCATCGGGCGTGGCCCGGTTCTCCAGCACCCGATTCTCCGATGTTTCGCTCATGGGTCCTCTCTCGATCAGCCCGATTGTTCCGGACTTGCTGAACCCCAGTTCAGTACGCCCCCCGACGACGCGCACAAGGGGAGGCCGGACCGCCCCGGCGTTATCCGCCTGCGGGAGCCGTATCATCGCTGCGAGATGGTGTGGAACCGAACGCCGTTACGTAACTTATTGCACATGGCAGACCGGGCTTCCGTTCACCTTTGCGGAAGCACGGTCGGCCAGAATCGCATTGTTCACGCTTTCCCGCTCGGCTTGGAGCACTGCGGGGCTGTTAAACAACATAGACAACAAGGAGTGAATGCGATGTCGCCTTATCTGACGAAACTTGCCCCTGTCGCCGTGATCCTCGTCGGATCGATCGGTCTGGGTGGCTGTGCCACCAAGGGTTTTGTGCGAGACCAGATCGCCACCGTGAACCAGCGGATCGATGGTCTCGATTCCCGTCTCCAGCAGACGGATGCCACCGCGAAGCAGGCCCTCGCCGAGGGACAGGCCGCTTCGGGTCAGGCCCAGCAGAACGGCCAGCGCATCGACCAGCTCAACTCGCGCGTCGATGGCGTCGAGCAGCAGATGGCCGCCAGCCAGCGCAAGCGGGCACGCAACTGAGCGCCCTTTCGCGCCCGTTGCCGAGAAGACTGTGATACCATGGTCGGCGCCCGTTCGCGGTGCCGACCATTTTCCGTGCCAAATTCCGTGAGTCCATTCCGACGATGATGAGCGTTTCTCTGGCCTTTGCCGCCCTCGCGCTGGCAGGTGCCGCACCAAGCCCTCTGGCCGAAACCCGGACCGCCGTGGCGCATCTGGCAAAAGGTCCCGCAGCCAAAGCCAAGAAGCCGGGCACGAAAAAAGCGGTAGCCAAGCGCCCATCGAAAGCGCAGGCCGCAGCGGCGCAACCCAGGCCGGTACGCGAACTCTCGGCGAGCGCGGCCCTGGTCGCCCACTGGGTGGCCGATTCGGCGGACAACCACGCGCTTCCCTACATCATCATCGACAAGGCCGCCGCCCGCGCCTACCTGTTCGATGCGGAAGGCAAGCAGCTGGCCGATGCCCCCGTGCTGATCGGCAAGGCCCTCGGCGACGAGGCCACCCCCGGCATCGGCGCCAAGTCGCTTTCCGAGATCGGTCCCGCCGAAAAGACCACGCCCGCAGGCCGCTTCCTCGCAAAGTTCGGCTGGGCGGCAGGCAGGCAGCGCGTGCTCTGGGTGGACTACGCGACTTCCGTGGCGCTCCACACGATCCCCCCCGGCAACAAGGAAAACCGCCGCGCGCGGATGCTGTCCGAAACCATCGACGACAACCGCATCACGTTCGGCTGCATCAATGTGCCGATGGCCTTCTACAACAAGGGGGTCAGCCCGCTGTTCCAGAAGGACGGCGGCTACGTCTACGTCCTGCCCGACGTGAAGCCGCTGGAAGACGTCTTCCCGCGCCTGCGCGTTGAGGCTGTGCGACAAGCGAACGCCGCCACGCTCGGACAGCAATAGGCACCCGCAGGTTCAGACCTGATTTCCAAGGCCCGCCGCATGTTTCGCGGCGATCCAGCCGAACGTCATCGACGGCCCTATGCTCGCCCCCGCGCCGGGATAGACGCGCCCCATCGGCGAAGCCGTGCTGACCCCGCAGGCATAGAGCCCCTCGATCGGCGTTCCGTCCGACCGGAGAACGCGGGCATCGCTGTCGCAGACGACCCCGCCATACGTGCCGACGTCCCCCGGCACGATCGGGATCGCATAGAACGGCGCCTTCTCGATCGTGCCCATGCAGGCATTGGGACCGTCCTTGAAGAACGGATCGCCCAGCCAGTTGTCGTAAGCCCGTTCCCCGCGATGGAAATCCTCGTCGCGCCCATCCCGCACGAAGCCGTTCCACCGCGCCACCGTCGCCGCGAGCGCCGCTTCGGGCACGGCGATCTGCCGCGCCAGCGCTTCCAGGCTCTCCGCCTCGCGCATCCAGCCCGAGGCCAGCCACTTGGCCATGTTCTTCCTCGCCTTGCCTTTTCCGGCCACGGCATATTCGTCCATGTACTGCCGGTCCAGGATCGCCCAGCTCGGGATGGCCGGATGGGTGCGGTTGCGCAGCAGCATGGCCTCGCAGAACGCCTCGTAGGAGCCGCCCTCGTTCAGATAGCGCACGCCGGTCTGGTCGACCTGGATCGCGTGCGGCTTGCCGGTGGTGCCCTGGGTGCCCGGTTTCACGTAGTCGGTGTCCCAGCCCGGCGCTTCCGACATCTGGAAGCCGACCATCTGGTCCATCTGCGCCAGAATCGCGCCGTGGCGTTCGAGTTCGAGGTGCATGTCGCCGGTATCGCTCTCGATCCCGTTGGACCACGCCGCACGGGTTCCGGGCATGTACCTGTCGCGCATCGCCTGGTTCTGCGAGAACCCGCCCGCGTTCATCAGCACGCCCAGCCGCGCGCCGACGCGCCAGGGCCTGCCGTCCCGCACCGTGACCACGCCGACCGCGCGCCCGTCCTCGACGATCGTCTCGCCGACCGGACTGTCGGTGCGGATTTCCGCCGCCTGCCGGTCGAGCACCGCCTTGAGCATCCGGCCCTGCAAGGCCGCTCCCGCCGTCACCCAGTGCTTGCCGGTCAGCTTTCCGGCGACGATCTTCACCGCGGTCTTGAACAGGATCTTCCTGATCGCCCAGGAGTGCCTGGCGAAAGGCAGCTTCATCGCGTCGTCCAGCCTGACCGGGACTTCGGCAAAGCCCTGCCGCAGCTTGCCCGCCCAGCCCTTGCCCAGTGCGTTCTTGTCGAAGGGAGCGGCGGTGACGGTGCGGCTGGTCTTCACGCCGCCGGGAAGCTCGTCGTAATAGTCCGGCCAGAAGCGCGAGCCGCGTTCCATCGCGACCCCCTGCGAGACGATGAAATCCAGCATCTTCGGCGCTTCCCGCGCGTAAGTCCGGCGCCGCTCTGGGCTGGTGCCGGGACTGTCCTCGCCATCGGGAACGACCGCATCGAGATATCGGCAGGCCTGCTCGAAGCTGTCCTCGCCGGGGTCCATGAAGCGGTTGTTGGGGATCCACATGACCCCGCCCGACTTGGCCGTGGTGCCGCCGATCCAGGGCGCCTTTTCCAGGATGAGCACCGACTTGCCCGCCTGCTTCATCAACAGCGCCGATGCCATCGACCCCGCTCCGCTGCCGACCACAACCCAGTCGAAGCTCTCGTCGAACTGCGCCATTGCTACACGTCCTCTTCCCTGACCTGCGGCTCTGCTCCGCAGCTGGTGCCGTTCAGGCGTTCAGCAAGATAGAACGGAGTTGCCCGGGCTTGGCAAGGCGCCCGGCGGGAAGAAGCCCGGCAAGGCCAAAGGTTTCGCCCCGGCGAAAGATGAGCGCCTTTTGCAATTCGCCCTGCCCTGCCTGCCCGCCCGCGCCTATGACCGGAGGAAAGACCGGGAGACTTGCCGAAAATGAGCGACATGCCGCCTCTGCCCAACCTCGCCACGATCGCCATGACGCGCGAGGGTCGCCTGCTGCGGATCACCCTGAACCGCCCCGAGGCGATGAATGCGGTCGATCTCCATCTCCATGACGAACTCGCCGAAGCCCTGTGGTTTGCCCAGAGCGATGCCGCATCGGACGTGATCGTGCTGACCGGCGCCGGGCGCGCCTTCTCCGCAGGCGGCGATCTCGATCACATCGAGCACAATGCCCGCAATCCCCGCCTCTTCGACCACGAGGCACGCGTCGCCAAGCGCATCGTCTCGACCCTGCTCGATATCGACAAGCCGGTGGTCTGCCGGATGAACGGCCATGCCGTGGGCCTCGGCGCGACGCTGGCGCTGCTCTGCGACGTGATCTTCGCCGCCGAAGGCGCCCGGATCGGCGATCCCCATGTCGGTCTCGGTCTTGTCGCGGGAGACGGCGGCGCAGTGATCTGGGCGCAGCGCATCGGCCTGACCCGCGCCAAGGAATATCTCCTGACCGGCGAACTGCTGACGGCAGGCAAGGCGGCGGAGATCGGCCTCATCAACCATTGCGTCCCGGCCGAGGAACTCGATGCACGGGTCGATGCCTTCTGCGCGAAGCTGCTTTCCGGCGCGATGGTCGCGATACGCGCGACGAAAGTGCTGACGAACCTCGAACTCAGGCGGCTGGCGACGGCGCTGATGGACGCCGGAATTGCCTACGAAAGCCTCTCCGTCCGCACGGCGGACCATCTGGAAGGCATCGCCGCGCTGCGGGAAAAGCGCCCGCCCCGCTTCACGGGAAAGTGAAGGTTCCGCTCAGCCCGCCGGAACCACCCGCTCGCCCCGTTCGGTGAACAGCGCGGTGTAGCAGGTCGCCATGTCCTGTGCGTCGCTCGGCGTCAGGTCGCCGCTCGCCATCCCCTTCCCGATCGCGCCGAGCAGCGCCGCCGGATCGTCGCTCTCGATATCGTAGATGGCGAGATAGGGATTGGTGTCGCTGCCGGTCAGCCGGGCCACCAGCGCGTAACGCTGGGCGCCCTCCATGCCGAAAGCGTTCACGAGTTCCGGCAGATGCGTGTTGTCGTACCAGTCGTGATATTCGGCCTCACGCCCCGGCAGCGGGGTGGTCAGGACTATGAGCTTGTACCTGGGCATAGGTTGTCCTCCCTGCGTCGCCGGTCATGGCGTGAGGTCGGACTGTCGGCCACCATCCGAAAGCCGGCAACAAGCTGGAGGACCGGCAGCGAAAGTATCGCCCCGGCGCAGGCCATGGACTCTATCGCGCCCGCGATTGCGTGAGGCGGCCGATTGAACGGGGCGGCGAGGTATGATGAGGACAGGGAAACGTCACGAGAAAAGCCCTGGGAAAGCCTGAAACATGAACTTCGACCTGACCGACGAACAGTCCATGATGCGCGACACTTTCGCACGCTTCCTCGATGAAAATTCGAGCATGGCCCGCGTGCGCAAGGCCCAGGAAACCGGCGGTTTCGACGCCGATCTCTGGACCGGGCTTGCCGAACTGGGCGCCTTTTCCATGCGCGTGCCCGAGGACGCGGAGGGCATGGGCCTCGGCCTGTTCGACGCCGGAGTGCTGATGGAGGAAGCGGGCCGCACGCTGGCTTCGGGTCCGCTGGCCGAAGCGCTGGTGGCGACGCGCCTGCTCGGTCTGATGGGCGGTCAGGAAGAGCTGCTGGCAAGGGCCATCGGCGGCGAGACCGTCGTCACGATCGCCATGCAGGATTTGGCGGAGTTCCCCCGGCAATGGGTCGCGGGCGGACTGGTTGCCGAAGCCGTGGTCGCACGCAAGGGTGGCGATATCGTGCTGATCTCCGTTCCCACCAAGGCGCGGATCGCTGAGCCGACGCTTGCCGCCACGGCGATTGCGGAAATCGACCTCGCCGCTCTGCCGACGACCGTGCTGGGCAGCGGCGAGGACGCGCTGGCAGCTTTCGCCGCCAGGCTTGAGGAATGGAAGATTCTGATGGCGCTGGCGCTGTCCGGCCTTGCCCGTGCGGCGCTGGCGATGGCGGCGGACTATGCGGGCGAGCGCAAGGCGTTCGGCGTGTTCATCGGCACGTTCCAGGCCCTGTCGCATCCGATGGCGGACCTGATCTGCGAGATCGATTCCGCCCGGTTCCTCGCCTGGCAGGCCATGCGCTCGATCGCCGACGGCCACGCGGAAGCAGGCGCGCAGGTTTCGCTTTCCGCATGGTATGCCGCGGGAGCCGCCGGTCGCACCGTGCGCCATGCGGTGCAGACCTTCGGCGGCATCGGCCTCACCACCGAGCATGACGTGCATCTCTATAACTTGCGCGCCAAGGCCTGGCCGCTGGTCGCGGGCGATCCCGAGGATTGGCTCGCCGAGGCCGGTCGCCGCCTTTACGCGGGCGAGAAAGCCAGCCTTCCCGACGTGGGCGACGTGCCGGTCGAGTTCGATCTCGGCGAGGATGCCCGCGCGATCCAGCAGGAAATCCGCGCGTTCTTCGCGAAGAACGTCACCGACGAACAGCGCGGAAAGTTCCACTTTTCATGGGAAGGCCATAGCCCGGTGATCCACCGGCAACTGGTCGAGGCGAACCTCGCCTATCTCCAGCTTCCCAAGGATGTCGGCGGGCGCGGCCTCGGCCCGTACGCCGTCACCGCCGCCCGCTCCGCCTTCGAGGAGGAAGGCTGGAGCAACCCGGTGGCCGGTGTCGCGCAGATGGTCGCTCTCATCATGCACCGCTTCGGCACCGAAGACCTGAAGCGCGACGTGCTCACCAAGGTCATGGCGGGCGAGGCGATCTGCTCATTGGGCTATTCGGAGCCGGGCTGCGGATCGGACGTCTTCGCCGCGCAGTGCAAGGCCACCCAGCTTGAAGACGGGTCCTGGCGGATCGACGGCACCAAGATGTGGACGAGCGGCGCCAACCTCACCGACTATGTGCTGATGCTCTGCCGCACCGATCCGGATGCGCCCAAGCACAAGGGGCTGACGATGTTCATTGTGCCGCTGAAGGCCGAAGGCGTCACCGTGCAGGGCGTCCACACTTTCATGGACGAGCGCACCAACATTACCTTCTACGACAACGTGCGCATCCCCGATACTTGGCGGTTGGGCGAGATCGACGCCGGAGGCCGGACCATGGCTGCCAGTCTCGAACTCGAACACGGCGGCGGCTTCGCCAAAGTGCAGCGTGCGTTGCTGGAAAACGCGGTCGAGCTCTGCGGGGAAATTCCCGTGGCCGGCGGCGGCAGGCTGATCCAAACCCCCAAGGCGCAGGCGCGCCTCGCCCGCACTTACGCCAATGTGCTCGCCTCCGAACTGATCGCCTATCGCGCTAACTGGACGCAAGTGCATGGCAAAGGCAACGGCGCCTATGGCCCGATGGCGAAGATGTTCTCTTCCGAACTGTTCATCACCGATTCCCGCGACCTGCTCGACCTGACGGCGCCCTACTCGCTGGCCAAGCGCAAGGGGGCCGCCGATGCGATCAACCTCGCCTATCGCCACGCGCACGGGACGACCATTTACGGCGGCACCAGCCAGGTGCACCGTTCGATGATCGCCGAGAAGGGCCTCGGCCTGCCGCGTTCACGGAATTGATGGGAGGAGGCACACGATGACCGAAGAAGCGCCGCACCTGCTCACCGAAGACGTCGACGGCATCCTGATCGCCACGCTCAACCGGCCGGACAAGCTCAACGCCATCAGCCGCCGGATGATGGACTTGCTGACCGAGGCCGTGCTGCGCTTTCGCGAGACGCCCGAACTGAAGGTCATGCTGATCCGATCCGCCGGGCGCTATTTCAGCTCCGGTGCGGACCTGCGCAGCGGGGACCGGAACGTGGTATCGCCCACCGCCACCAGCGCCAGCGCGCGCGGCATTCGCGAGAACCACCGGCTCAATCTCAACAACATGCAACAGCTCTGGGACGAGATCGAGCATATCGAAAAGCCCTTCGTCGTCGCCCACCATGCCATGTGCGTGGGCGGCGGGCTGGAAATGAGCCTCTCGTGCGATTTCCGCCTTGCCGCCAGGAGCGCGTCCTATGCCTTCCCCGAAGGGCTGTTCGGCGTGCTTCCGGCCTCGGGCGGCGTCTCGCGCCTCACCCGCATCTGCGGGCCGCACTGGGCGCGCTGGCTCATCATGGCGAACAAACCCGCCCCGGCCGACATGGCCCTGACCATGGGGCTGGTCCATCAGGTCTACGAGGACGAGACCTTCGAGCAGGATGTCATGGAATTCTGCCGCCACCTGACCCGGCAGAACCCGGAGCAGATGGGCGCGGCGAAAGTCGCGATAGAACTCTGCGCCGAAGTCGGCCGCGACAGCGCCCGCCAGATCGAACGCATGGCGAACAGCGCGCTGATGCTCAATCCGGACTATATCCGGGGCATGGAAGACTATCTGCAAGGCGTCGGCTCACAATCGAAAGCCTGAGTCGCCGGAGGACGGCGGCGCCGAGGCACCGCCGTCTCGTGACGGGTTCAGGCCCCGACCAGCCCGCGAATGGCGCTTTCGAACAGCGCGCGGCCGTCGGTGCCGCCGTGGGTGTTCTCGATGGCACGCTCGGGGTGCGGCATCATGCCCAGCACGTTGCCCGCCGCATTGAGCACGCCCGCGATCTGGCGCGCCGAGCCGTTGACGTCCTCGGCATAGCGGAAGGCCACGCGGCCCTCGCCTTCGAGACGGTCCAGCGTTTCCTCGTCGGCATGGTAATTGCCGTCATGGTGCGCCACCGGGATGCGGATGTGCTGGCCGCTCTCGTAGCCCGAGGTGAACAGAGACTGCGCGTTCTCCACCTTCAGCGACACTTCGCGGCAGACGAAGCGGATGCCCGAATTGCGCAGCAGCGCGCCCGGCAGCAACCCGCTTTCGGTCAGCACCTGGAAGCCGTTGCAGACGCCGAACACCGGCACGCCGCGATTTGCCGCCTCGATGACCGCCTGCATGACCGGCGAGCGCGAGGCGATCGCGCCGCAGCGCAAGTAGTCGCCATAAGAGAACCCGCCGGGCAGGCCGATGAAGTCGAGATTGTCCGGCAGTTCGGCATCGCCGTGCCAGACGCGGATGCACTCGGTGCCCGAGATCTTTTCCAGCGCCACCGCCAGATCGCGGTCGCAGTTGGAGCCCGGGAACGTGACGACAGCGGAGCGGAAAGCCATCAGGCGACCTTCTCGATGCGGTAGTTCTCGATCACCATGTTGGCGAGCAGCTTCCTGCACATGTCGTCGATCGCTTCGTCGCTGACCGAGTCTGCAACGTCGAGTTCGAAGAGACGGCCGGCACGCACGTCGTTGACGCCCGAGAAGCCCAGGCCTTCGAGCGAGTGATGGATCGCCCGGCCCTGCGGGTCGAGGACACCAGGCTTGAGGCTGACGTGGACGCGGACTTTCATCTCAGGGCCTTTCGCTAAGGGCGCAGATTCGTTTCAGGCCGCCTATGGCCCCGGACAGGCGCGGGGGCAAGGTTTGTGATCGCCGGAAGCACGGCGCTGCGCGAACTCGCGATTGAAGCACGCGGCGCAACCTGCCATTTCCTTGCCCATGCAGAACTATATCTCGTTCGCCGGGCAAGTCGCCGTGGTAACCGGTGCCGGAGAGGGCCTCGGCCGCGCCTATGCGTTGGAACTGGCGCGGCGCGGCGCGAAAGTCGTCGTCAACGACATCGGCGCCGCGCGCGACGGCAGCGGGCATTCGGATGCCGCCCTCGCCGTCGTCGAGGAAATCCGGGAGGGCGGCGGTGAGGCCATGGCGGACGGCGGCGACGTCTCCGACTTCGTGCAGATGGAAGCGATGGCCGCCCGCGCCCGCGAGGCCTGGGGCGGCATCCACGTCCTCATCAACAATGCCGGTATCCTGCGCGATCGTACTTTCGCGAAGATGGACATGGCCGATTTCGAGCATGTCGTGCGGGTCAACCTGCTCGGCAGCGCCTATGCGACCAAGGTAGTGTGGGAGACCATGCGCGAGCAGAACTACGGCCGCGTGCTGATGACCACGAGTTCCAGCGGCCTCGGCGGCAATTTCGGCCAGGCCAACTACGGCGCGGCGAAACTCGGCGTGCTTGGCCTTGCCCGCACATTGCGCATGGAAGGCGCCAAGTACGGCATCCGCGTCAATTCGCTGGCCCCCACGGCGGGAACGCGGATGACGGCGGACATCTTCCCCGACGAGGCCTACAACGCTTTCCGCCCCGAAGCGGTCGTTCCGGCGGCGCTGTTCCTCGTCTCGAAGGATGCCCCGAGCGACGCCGTGGTCGGCGCCGGTGGCGGCGTGTGCCAGAGCGCGTTCATCACCATGAACGAGGGCGTATTGCTGGAAGCCAGCGACATGACCGTCGAAGGCTTCGCCGCCACCTGGCCGCAAATCCGCGACCGGGGCGGCGACTTCGTGCTGGAAACCGGAATGGAACAGGCGCACCACGCCCTGTCCTTGCTGCTGAAAGCGCAGGGGTAGTCGTATTTATGGCAGGCAAACCTGTCGTTCGCCCCGGTCAGGTGATCCGAACGACCAATCTGCTGTCGTCCTCGCAACGCCACATGCCTAGCGATCTGACGGCTTCTCAGTCCTCGACCACTTTCAGCAGCTTGCGCTCCAGCGGGCTTAGCACGCCCGCCAGTTCGTGGCCGCGCTTGAGCACTTGCCCGACTTCTCCGAACAGGGTCCACATACCCTGACGTCCGCGTAGCGAAGGACGTTTCTCGATGCGCGCCTGGGGCCGCTCCGCAGCGCGGCGGAAGGCGGAGAAGTTGGCGGCTTCCTTACCGAAATCCATCGCATAGTCGCGCCAGATCCCGGCGGCGACCATGCGTCCGTAGAGGTCGAGAATGCGCTGGAGTTCGAGCCGGTCGAAACCGACCTGAAGCGGCACCCGCCCCGGGAAAGCGACGATGGTTCCGGCTACAGGATTCGAACCTGTCGACATCCGCCGATCAGACGCCCTTCACGACCGGCTCGGCGCGCTTCTCTTCTTCCAGCTTGCGCATCAGCGTATCGACCTGGGCGCGCAGGGCTGCAACCTGCTCTTCCAGTTCGTCCACCCGCTGGCTTCCCACCGGCTCGCACGGCTCCTTGCAGGGTGTGCCGTAAGGCATGAATTCCTTGGCGTAAGTCTCCGCCTTGACCAAAGTGGAGCGGGCCTTGACGCCGATCATCGTCGCGCCTTCGGGCACGTCCTCGGTCACGACCGCACTGGCGCCGACGCGGGAGCGCTTGCCCACCGTGACCGGACCGATGATCTGCGCGCCGGAACCGACGATCACATTGTCCAGCAGGGTCGGGTGGCGCTTGCCGCCCTTGCCGTTGGTCGGGTTCGAACCGCCGAGCGTGACGCACTGGTAGATCGTGACATTGTCGCCGATATGCGCGGTCTCGCCGATCACGGTGAAGCCATGGTCGATGAAGAAGTTGCGGCCGATCGTGGCGCCGGGGTGAATGTCGATCGCGGTCAGGAACCGCGAGACGTGGTTCACCACGCGGGCAAGGAAGAACAGGTCGGCGCGGAACAGCCGGTGCGCGATCTTGTGGAAGAACAGCGCCCAGACGCCGGGATAGAGCAGGACTTCCCAACGCGAACGCGGCGCGGGGTCGCGCGCGACGACGGAATCCAGATAGCGAACCAGATTAGCCAACATCGCACGAATCTCCCATCAATCGGCCCGCGTGGCAAGCCATGAGGTCAAGAGGGGGCCTGATCGCCATCCGCAACGCCATCCACGTGACCGGCCAGCCCGTCCGAACCGTAAAGCTCGACCAGCGCCTCGCGCCAGATCGCCAGGGTCGGCGGCTGCTTGCGCTCAAGGCTGAGCCGGTCGATCGCGGCAACCAGGTTTTCGACGCCGAGATGGCTACGCTCGCAGCGCGGTACAAGATAGTCGCGCGCCGAAGGATCGAGCGAAAGCCCGCGAACTTGCGCATGAATGTCGATCAGTTCGCCCAGCATCTCCTCGTCGGGGTCGCCGATTTCCAGTTCCAGCGCGGCGCCGAGGCGCGAGCCGAGGTCCGGCAGCTTGATCTGCCAGAGGCCTTCGGCGTCCTCGCCGCTCGCGGTCCGGCGGCGGCTGGAGAGGATCAGCAGCGGGCGGCGGCTTTCCTGCGCGCGGTTCCAGCTGTGGAACACCGCGTGCTCGTCCATGCGGTCGGCATCGTCGAGCACGTCGCCATGGCCCGATTCGACGAACCAGCGCGCCAGCAGCGACTTGCCCGAGCGCGGCGGCCCGTAAAGGATCGCGCTGTGGAACGGCCAGGACGCCGATTCCAGCAGCCCGTCGACCGCATGGGCATTGGCATTGCCGACGACAATGCGCGGCGGGCTGTCGCTCGCGGCGGACAGCGGGAGTGCGATCTGCTTCATCATGGGAGGACCTAGCGGGTGATCCTCAGGGCGCCGCCGCCGCTCGTCACCTTCCAGCCCTGCCCGCGCAAGGCGGCGGCAAGCCGTTCGCTGCCGCCCTCGACGGTCACGCGCATCACCGAAGTCCCACCGACGGCAAGGCTCATGGTCGCCGCGCCGCGCACGCCGGGAACGCCGCGCACCGCGGCAAGCGCCGCATCGACCGCCGCCGCATCGGGCGAGGCGAACTGGACGGAGACCGTCTCTACCGGCCCGCTGGGCGCCAGCGGCGAAGGCGCGGAAGTCGGTATCGTGACCTGCGACGGCAGCGCCTCGATCGGCGCACCGCCCTTGGGCATGAGCTTGGTGCGCAGTTCGGCAAAGGCGCTGTCGAGCACCTGGCCGCTGGTCGTCAGCGTGGGATCGGGGCGCAACTGGCCGCCGGAAAGCGCGTCGCGGTAGAGGCCGTCCATGCGCTGGACCGCCTTGTCGAGCATGGCGGGCAGTTCCTGCTCGCTGCCCGCGTCCATCTCGAACGTGCCGAGGAAGGTGTTGTCGGGGCCGTAGCGCGCAGTGAAAGTGCCGTGGATCGGGCCGCCCGGCCACTGCCGTTCGAGGCGGGCATAGGGGATCACCACGTCGGCGGCGTCGAACTGGTTGAGCACGTTGCGCCACCACAGGCGGCTGCGGCGCGAGGCCTGCCCTGCCGTGAGGATCAGCGATTCGCCGCCCGCGCCCACCGGGCGCACATAGTCGATCGGGCTTTGCGAGGCCTGGAACTCGGCCCAGGCGCGCTGCCACGGACCGCGCACTTCGAAGACCTGCTGCACGCCGCCCGAATAGAGCACCGGCAGCACCAGCATCGGCGCCGAACGGATCGTTGCGCCGCCGGCACCGACATATTGTCCGGCGCGGGCCTTGTTGAAGATCACGCCGAGCGTGGCGATGTATCGGCGCGGACCGACCTGTTCCTGGCCGATCACCACCGAGGACACCATCGCGTCGATCGCCTCGACTGGCATGTCGGGGCCGCCGAGCTTCTTCCAGGCTTCCTTCTCGGCCTGCTTCCAGCCTTCCAGACGCGCATCGGCGCCGGTCTTGGCGGTCACGTCGACCTTGATGCCGTTGACCTGGATATCCTCGGAATTGGCGAGAGGAGCGATGCCGCGATCGCCCTCCACTTGCGCCACGAGGCGATAGCCGCCCGCCGCGCCGAGCGCGAGAATCGCCGCGCCCCCGGCCACGAGCGCCATGCGCCGCGCAGAAGCCGGAGCGCTGCCGGCCACACGCCGGATCTTGGGGGAAAACGTCAGAGCCATCATCAAACCGTGTCGCCTTTTGCCCAAAGCGATCCGGAAAACCAAGCCGTAATCCAAGTCCCGGCGCTCCATCGACAAAGAACGCACAGCCGAAATCGGCAGAACAGCTTGAACGCGGCGATCCGCGAGAAATTTTTCCGACCGAATTGCCGGAAATATCCCTGCCGAAAGTCGTGCTCGGGCGTGACAGCGGCGCGTTTGCACACTATGCGCGCGCAATGTCCGACGATAACACCCCGCAGAGCTATTCCTACGAGCAGGCCGGCGTCTCCATCGCCGCCGGCAACGCGCTGGTGAAGGCCATCGCCCCGCTCGCCAAATCGACCGCGCGCCCCGGCGCCGATGCGGAGCTTGGCGGCTTCGGCGGCTTCTTCGATCCGCGCGCCGCGGGTTACAAGGACCCGCTGCTGGTGGCCGCCAACGACGGCGTCGGCACCAAGGTCAAGCTGGCCATCGACCATGACCGCCACGACAAGATCGGCATCGACCTCGTCGCCATGTGCGTGAACGACCTTATCGTCCAGGGCGCGGAACCCCTGTTCTTCCTCGACTACTTCGCCACCGGAAAGCTTGAGAACGGCGTCGCCGAGCGTGTCGTCGCCGGGATCGCCGAAGGTTGCCGGATCTCCGGCTGCGCCCTGATCGGCGGCGAAACCGCCGAAATGCCGGGCATGTATGCCGCTGGCGACTACGACCTCGCAGGCTTCTGCGTCGGTGCCGTGGAGCGCGGCGAGCAGCTCACCGGCGACAAGGTTGCCGACGGCGACGTGCTGCTGGGCCTTGCCTCCTCGGGCGTGCACTCGAACGGCTACTCGCTGGTCCGCCGCCTCGCCGCGGACAAGGGCTGGAAGCTCGACCGTCCGGCCCTGTTCGATTCGGACACCCTGCTGGTCGACGCGCTGATCGCGCCCACGCGCATCTATGTGAAGAGCCTACTGCCGTTCATCCGCTCGGGCCGGATCAACGCCCTCGCCCACATTACCGGCGGCGGTCTGCTGGAAAACATCCCGCGCGTCCTGCCCAAGGGTCTCCATGCCCGCATCGATGCCGGTGCTTGGGAGCAGCCGCGCCTGATGGCCTTCCTCCAGGCCCAGGGCAACATCGAACCGGCAGAGATGGCCCGCACCTTCAACTGCGGCATTGGCATGGTGCTCGCGGTTCCGGCCGATGACGTCGCCGCGCTCAAGGCCGAACTGGAAGCCGCCGGAGAGACCGTCTTCGTAATCGGCATCGTCGAGGAAGGCGACAAGGGCTGCACCGTGCAGGGCGGCGCCGAAGTCTGGTCCGCCCGCGAGGACTGGGAAGCGGTGCATCTTGCCTGACAGGGCTTCCGGGAAGGCCAAAGTCGCCGTCCTGATCTCGGGCAGCGGCACCAACATGGCCGCCCTGCTCTATGCCAGCCGGGACGAGGACTGTCCCTATGAGATCGTCCTCGTTGCCAGCAACAAGCCGGATGCAAGCGGCCTCGCCCTTGCCGCCGCCGAAGGCGTGGCGACCTTCGCGCTGAGCCACAAGGGCCTCTCCCGCGAAGACCACGATGCGGCGATGGATGCGGCGATCCGCGAATCCGGCGCGCAGTGGGTCGCGCTCGCGGGCTACATGCGCATTCTTACCGAGGGCTTCGTGCGGGGCTGGGAAGGCCGGATGGTCAACATCCACCCCTCGCTCCTGCCGAAGTACACCGGGCTGCATACCCACCAGCGCGCCATCGACGCGGGCGACAGTCACGGCGGCGTCAGCGTCCACCTCGTCATTCCCGAACTCGACGAAGGCCCGATCCTGGGCCAGGTTCCGGTCGCCATCGTGCCTGGCGATACCGCCGACACGCTGGCGGCGCGCGTGCTGATCGCCGAGCACCAGCTCTATTCCCGCTGTCTTGCCGCGCTCGTCGTGCGCGAATCGAGTCCGGAATGGCTGCTCGAACGGGTGCGCGAACGCGCCATGGCGCTGCCCGAGGCGGACGAAGTGGAAAGTCACGGCATGCCCTGCTTCGGCGTGATCAAGGGCAAGAAGTTCGCCTATTTCACCTCGAACCACCATGCCGACGGGCGCACCGGCCTGCTCGTGAAGATCAGCGGCGCCGACGAGCAGGCCATGCTGATCGAACAGGACGAGGACCGCTACTTCCGCCCCGCCTATTTCGGCGACGGCTGGATCGGCATCCGCCTGGACCTTGGTGAAAACGACTGGGATGCGATCGGCGAATGGCTGTCCCGCTCCTGGCGCGCGATCGCGCCGAAGAAGCTGACCTCACTGATGGATGCCGCCGACCAGTTCTAAAACCGGCGGTATTCGTGACCGCCCGATCAGGCGCCGACGGCCCCGGCATCGCGGATCATCCGGCCAAGCTGGTCGAGCAGGCAGAGCCGTTCCTTCTTGAGGTCCTCCAGCCGGGCATCCGAGGCCGCGTCCAGCCCCGCCTCGATCCGGTGGATCGCCCCGTTCACCTCGTCGTAGCGGTCGGCCAGCACCGCGAAATGGCCGCGCGTGGCCTTGAGGTGATGCAGGACTTCCAGATCCTCCGGAAACTCCGCGGCGAGTTCGTGGGCTTTGTGGGACATCGGCTCTCCTCTTCGCTCTGGACGCATCGCAGGTTATTCTGCCGTTTCGGTGCCTGCCTTGCGCGGGATCAATCGTCAGATCTCCGAATAGTCGACTTGTGGACGGCTTTCGCGGGTGCCGCGATAGCGCTTGTCCGGCTCCGCCGGGTCTCCGGCGATAACCACATGGTCGTCATGCACCTCGACCAGCCTGCCGACGAAGGGAAAGCCTTCGAGACTTCCGTTCACGCGGTAACTGACGGTGTCGCCGACCTTGAAGCGCGTCGCGTCGAAATTGAACTCGAACGGACAGGCTTCGTCCGAAGTGCCCATGCCCTGCATTTTCGCTCTCCGACTTTTCGGAAAACCTATCGCAAAACCGCCCCGTCCCAAAAACAAAAAAGGCCGCCCAAGCGGACGGCCTTTTTGTTATCGATTGAAGCGCTTGCTTCAGCCGACGATTTCTTCCGGCTTGAAGAAGTAGGCGATTTCGATCGCCGCGTTCTCTTCCGAGTCCGAACCGTGGACCGAGTTGGCTTCGATCGATTCGGCGAAGGTCTTGCGGATGGTGCCTTCGGCGGCGTCGGCCGGGTTGGTGGCGCCCATCACGTCGCGGTTGGTCTTCACGGCGTCTTCGCCTTCGAGAACCTGCACGACCACCGGACCGGAGATCATGAACGACACGAGGTCGTTGAAGAAGGGGCGTTCCTTGTGGACGGCGTAGAAGCCCTCGGCCTGCTCCTGCGAGAGCTGGATGCGCTTCGAAGCGACGACACGCAGGCCGGCTTCCTCGAGCAGCTTGGTGACGCCGCCGGTCAGGTTGCGGCGGGTCGCGTCGGGCTTGATGATCGAGAAGGTGCGGGTAACCGCCATGGTAGGTTCCTTAGAAAAAGGGTTGGAATCTTGCGCGCGCCAGTAGCGGGGAACGCGCCGGATCGCAAGGCGGGCGCGGATGAACTTCAGGTAGTCCGGGTGCTGCCCCAGGGTGCTAGGCAGCCTGGACCCAGCGGCCGCCTTCCTGTTTCCAGTAGTAATGCTTCACGCCTTCACGGTCGCGCAGCATGCGCCAGGTGTCGCGGGCGTGCTGGAGCGTGCTTTCGTCGAACAGGAAAAACGTGCGCTCGAACGGCACTTCGCCCTCGCGCCACTGGCCGTCGGCAATCGCCATGAATTTCGCGCCGTTGGCGGGTTCGGGCGTGTCGGACAACAGGATCGGCTGGCGATCCTCGTTGCCCTCGCCCGCAAAGCCGTTGGCAAGGAAGCTCTCCGGTCCCACGGACCAGAGCGCCTGACAGATGCGCTGGCGCTGGCCGAGATCGGCGGAGACGACGAGCAGGCGCCCGCCATTCCCCGCGACCTTTCCGGCGATCAGCACCAAAGCGCTTTCGGCAGGGTCACGACTGAGCTGATAGAAATCGACGCGCATGTCGCGGCCCTGCCCCTTTTACTTAGGCTTCGAGCGTGTCGCGCACGAAGCGGTCAAGCAGGCGCACGCCGAAGCCCGAAGCGCCCTTGTCCCAGGTCGCGCCCGGCTTGTCGGTCCAGACCGTGCCGGCAATGTCGAGGTGCGCCCAAGGGGTGTCGTTCTCGATGAAGCGCAGCAGGAACTGCGCCGCCGTGATCGAGCCGCCGAAGCGCGGGCCGACGTTCTTGATGTCGGCGATCGGGCTGTCGATCATCTTGTCGTAGTTCGGCCCCATCGGCATGCGCCACAGACGGTCGCCCGAAGCGTCGCCAGCAGCGGCGAGCTGCGCGGCGAGATCGTCGTTGTTCGAGAACAGGCCCGCATATTCATGCGCGAGGCTGAGGATGATCGCACCGGTCAGGGTGGCGAGATCGACGACCTTGGCGGGCTTGTACTCACGCTGCACCCAGGTCAGCGCGTCGCAGAGCACCAGACGGCCCTCCGCATCGGTGTTGATGACTTCGATGGTCTGGCCCGACATCGAGGTGACGACGTCGCCCGGACGCTGGGCATTGCCGTCGGGCATGTTTTCCACAAGACCGCAGACGCCGATCACATTGGCCTTGGCCTTGCGCAGCGCGAGCGCGAGCATCGTGCCCGCGACGGCACCGGCGCCGCCCATGTCCCACTTCATGTCTTCCATGCCGGCAGCCGGCTTGATCGAGATGCCGCCGGTGTCGAAGGTCACGCCCTTGCCGACGAAGGCGACCGGAGCCTCACCCGCCGTGCCGCCGAGCCATTCCATGACCAGCAAGCGCGCCGGGCGAACCGAGCCCTGTGCCACGCCGAGCAGCGAACCCATGCCGAGTGCGGCCATTTCCTTGTCGTCCAGCACGCGAACCTTGAGGCCGCTGCCAGCCACTTTCGCCTCGACGCGGGCGACGAAGGATTCGGGATAGATCACGTTGGCCGGTTCGGTCACGAGTTCGCGGGTGAACGACACGCCCGCGACGATCGCCTGCTCTACCGCCCAGACCGCCTCGGTGCCTTCCGGCGCACCGACCACGGCGATGTCCACGAGGGTCGGCTTGGCGTCTTCGGCCAGCTTGGTGCGATAGGTATCGAGGCGCCAGGCGCGCAGCACCGCGCCGAGCAGGGCGCCCGCCGCTTCGTCGGCGGTGAGACCGGCGCCGGTCAGGTCCAGCGTCACGGCGGTCTCGCCCGAGGTCAGGTACTTGGCGACGACGGCCGCACCCGCGCGCTCGACGGCGCCCTTGCGGTCCTTGGCGTCAGCAGCGCCGATCCCCGCCAGCGCCACGCGCACGGCCTTGCCGTCACGCTCGACGAAGCCCTCGAAGACCTGCCCGGCCTTGCCGGTGAAGCGCGAGGCCTTGGCGCCTTCGACAAGGACCTGCTCGATATCGGCGGGAATCGAATCCTGATTCACGAAGCGGGCGACGAGACGCGCCGGGGCGGCGGCAGCAGCGTCAAGGAACTGGATATTCATGGGATCTCCTGAATCACGGGGGCGAGCGTCGATGTTGTGCGCTTCGCCGCAACAGCGGATTGCAGTTAGGCACAGGCGGTGCGATAGGCAAGGGATGCTCCCTGCCGCGCCGACCCTGCTGCAAGCCCCCCTTCGCCGCTTGCGACCCGTTTCGCTGAGCGTGCTGGCCCTTGGAATCGCCGCATTCGGCCTGCCTTCGCATGCCTTTGCGCAGGACGTCTCGCGTCCTGTCGATACCGGCCCGATCGAGGGTGCGCCCCCTGCTCCGCCCCCTTCCACCGAAGACAACGTGCCGATCGCTTTCGAGGCGGACACCGTCGAATACGACCAGAACGACGAATTCGTGACCGCCACCGGCAATGTCGTGCTGCGCAAGGACAAGCAGTCCGTCCGCGCCGACAAGGTGACGTGGAACCGCAAGACCGGGCAGATCCTGGGCAGCGGCAATGTTCGCATGGTCGATCAGGACGGCAACCAGCTCTATACCGAAAACGTCGAGCTGACCGACGAGCTGAAGACCGGTATGATGGAGAACCTGCTCCTCGTCATGCGCCAGGGCGGTCGCCTTGCCGCCACCAAGGGGGAGCGAATCGCCAATGGCGACGTCGTGCTCCAGCGCGCCGCCTATACCGGCTGCGCGGTGGAAAACGACGAAGGCTGCCCCAAGAAGCCGACCTGGCGGGTCGTCGCCAAGACGGTGGTCTATAGCGAGGAGCGCAATCGCGTGCGCTTCAGCGACGCCCGGCTCGAACTGTTCGGCGTCGTCCAGTTGCCGCTGTTCGGCCTTTCGGTGAGCACCAACGGCGGCGCGGTCTCCGGCTTCCTGGTGCCCGACTTGCGCACCAGCCCGTCGAACGGGATCGAGGTGGCGCAGTCCTACTACTGGCGCATTGCCGACAACCGCGATCTCACCGGCTCGCTCCACGCCTATACCAAGGCGGCGCCGATGGCCTCGTTCCAGTACCGCGCGCTGACCGATATCGGCGCCTACCAGATCACCGGCTACGCCACGTCGAGCAACCGCATCCCGATCAACAGCAGCAATCCGGACCCGAACCGCCAACGCGCCTTCCGCGGCTATATCTTCGCCAACGGCAAGTTCCAGCTCGACGAGAACTGGAGCATCACCGCCTCGATCCGCCGCGCCACCGACCGCACGTTCGTGCGCCGCTACGACATCTCGCGCGACGACCGGCTGCGTTCGTCGGTCGAAGTCGAGCGGATCGACCAGGACAGCTACTTCTCGTTTGCGGGCTATGCCACCCAGACCCTGCAATCGAGCCGCGACCAGGGCCAGATCCCGGTCGCCTTCCCGGTGCTGGACTATCGTCACCGCTTCAACGAATCGCTGCTGGGCGGCAAGATCGACACCCAGGTCAACACGATGGGGGTCACCCGCGTGGACGGGCAGGACACACAGCGCGCCTTCGCCAGCACCCAGTGGTCGCTGCGCAAGCTGACCGGCATGGGCCAGGAAGTGACCTTGACCGGCCTCGTGCGCGGTGACGTCTACCATTCCGACGAGAACGACCTGACCACTACCGCGCTCTATCGCGGGAAGCCGGGCTGGCAGTCGCGCGGCATCGCGCTCGCCGCGGTGGACGTGAAGTGGCCGCTGGTCGGCCAGGTGTTCGGCGGCAGCCAGGTGCTAACCCCGCGCGTCCAGTTCGTCGCCACGCCGAAGGTCAAGAATCTGGCGATCCCCAACGAGGATTCGCGCGCGATCGAACTTGAGGACTCCAACCTCTTCGCGCTCAACCGCTTCCCCGGCTACGACCGGTTCGAGGACGGCGTGCGCTTCACTTACGGCGTCGACTGGATGTTCGAGCGTCCGCGCTGGCGCATCAAGTCCACGGTCGGCCAGTCGATCCGCCTCAGCAACAAGCCCTCGATCCTGCCCGACGGCACCGGCCTTGCCAGCAAGACCTCGGACATCGTCGGCCGCACCGAGCTGCGCTATCGCAACTTCTTCAACATCATCCACCGCTTCCGCGTCGACAAGGACACGCTGGCGGTGCGCCGCAACGAGTTCGACATTTCGCTGGGCAACAACCAGACCTATCTCGAACTCGGCTATACCAAGCTCAACCGCGACATCTCGATGGATATCGAGGACTTGAAGGACCGAGAGGAAGTGCGCGCCGCCGGCCGCGTCGCCTTCGCCAACTACTGGTCGCTGTTCGGCTCCGCCGTCGTCAATCTGACCGATCGCAAGGAAGACCCGACTTATGGCTCGGACGGCTTCCAGCCCCTGCGCTCGCGCGTCGGCATGGCCTACGAGGACGATTGCCTCCAGGTCTCCTTCACCTGGCGGCGCGACTATGTGACCTTCGGCGATGCCCGCAAGGGCAACTCGTTCCAGCTGGGCTTCGCGCTCAAGAACATCGGGGCATGGTGATCGGGCACGACTTGCCAAAGCGGTCCTTGCCGGAGCCGCCATCGCCAAAGCGGCTATCGGACGTGCTCAGTTTCGGTTAAGCCGCGTGCCGACATAGGGCCGGTAATGCGTCCCTCGGCGAAATTCTCCATCGAGCGGCAGCGGCCGTGCAGGTCGAATACGGGATATAGGTCAAGGTGAAAGCTATCCAACGCAACACGTTCTTCAAGCGCGCGGCCTTTGCCTGCACTGCCGTCGCCACTTGCGGCACGCTGGCCGCAGCGCTCTCGTCCGGCGCCGCTTCCGCCCAGTCCGCGCCGCAGGGCGAGATCGTCATTCCCGATGACGTGAAGATCTTCGGCAACGACAATCCCAACTTGCGCCGCGCCACCGCCGTGGTGAACGGCTCGGTCATCACCGGCACCGATGTCGACCAGCGCCTCGCCCTGATCCTCGCCGCCAACCAGGGCAAGATCAGCGAAGACGAACAGAAGCGCCTGCGCCTCCAGGTGCTGCGCAACCTGATCGACGAGACGCTCCAGATCCAGGAAGCCAAGGCCGCCGATGTCGCGGTGGACGAAGCAGAGGTCAACCAGTCCTACGCCCGCGTCGCCTCGCAGAACTTCAACCAGAACACCCAGGCGATGGACGCCTACCTGAAGCGCGTCGGCTCCTCGCCGGACTCGCTCAAACGCCAGATCCGCGGCGAACTCTCGTGGCAGCGCCTGCTCCAGCGCAACGTCCAGCCCTTCATCAACGTCTCCGACGACGAAGTGAACGAGTATATCGAGCGCCTCAAGGCCTCGAAGGGCACCGAGGAATACCGCCTCGGCGAGATCTATCTGGCCGCTACGACCGAATCCCAGCAGCAGGTCGAGGCGAATGCCAACCAGATCATGCAGCAACTGCGCCAGGGCGGCAGCTTCGTTGCCTATGCCCGGCAGTATTCGCAGGCCTCGACCGCGCCGGTCGGCGGCGACCTCGGCTGGGTCCGCCTCGGCCAGCTTCCCGGCGAAGTCGGCGAAGCCGTGCGCGACATGCAGCCCGGCCAGCTGGCCGGTCCGATCGCCATCCCCGGCGGCTACGACATCGTCTACCTGATCGACAAGCGCCAGGTCCTCACCGCCGACCCGCGCGATGCGGTACTGGCGCTGAAGCAGATCTCGATCGAGTTCCCCAAGGGCGTCAGCGAAGCGCAGGCCAATGCCAAGGCCGAGAATTTCGCCAAGACGATCAAGACCGCCAAGGGCTGCGGCGACGTCGATCAGGTCGCCGCGACCATCGGCGCGCAAGTCGTTGCCAACGATCAGGTCAAGGCGCGCGACCTGCCGGGGCCGATCCAGTCCTCGATCCTCAACCTCTCGCCCGGCGAGACCCTGCCGCCGTTCGGTTCGCTGACCGAAGGCGTGCGCATCCTGATGCTCTGCGGCCGCGACGATCCGCAGGCCGATTCCGGTCCGAACTTCGAGCAGGTCATGTCCCAGCTGGAAGACGACCGCATCAACAAGCGCGCGCAGATGTACTTGCGCGACCTTCGCCGCGATGCGGTGATCGAGTACAACTGACGATAACGGGGGCGGCACGATGGCGGCCAATACCAACGGCGCGCCGCCCCTGACGGTTTCGCCTCTCGCCGTTTCGCTGGGCGATCCGGCGGGCGTAGGTCCGGAACTCTTCGCGCAGGCCTGGGCCGTGCGGCATGAGGAGGGTCTCGCGCCCTTCTTCGCCGTCGGCGGGGCCGACGTGCTCAAAGCCGCCGCGCGCAGTCGGGGGATCGACCTCCCGGTCGTCCGCATCGCCGCCCCGCACGAAGCCGCCGAAGTCTTCGCCGAGGCGCTGCCGGTACTCGGCGACGAGGATGCCCAGGCCCGGCTCGGCCAGCCCGACCGCAGCGGCGCGGCGCTAGCCCTCCATTCGCTGACCCACGCGACGCAGTTCGCGCTGTCCGGCGCCGCCAGCGCGGTCGTCACCGGCCCCATCGCCAAGTCGAAGCTCGCCGAAGTGGGCTTCACCCAGCCCGGCCAGACCGAGTTCCTCGCCGATGCCTGCGGCGTCGCCCATGGCGATGCGGTGATGATGCTGGCCGGACCCAACTTGCGCACGGTGCCGCTGACCGTCCACGTCGCGCTCTCGCAGGTCCCGGCCCTCGTCACCCGCGAACTCATCGAGAGCAAGGCCCGGATCGTCGCCCGCGCGCTCGCCCGCGACTTCGGCCTTTCTCCCGCGCGCATCGCCATTACCGGCCTCAATCCCCATGCCGGGGAAGACGGGCGGATGGGCCGCGAGGAGATCGAGACCATCGCCCCGGCCATCGCCGCCCTCGCCGCCGAAGGACTGGCCGTCACCGGCCCGCACCCCGCCGACGCGCTGTTTGCCGCGCATGAGCGCGACAGGTTCGACGTCGCGCTCTGCATGTACCACGATCAGGCGCTCGTCCCGATCAAGACCCTCGATTTCGACGCCGGCGTCAACGTCACGCTCGGCCTGCCGATCGTGCGGACCTCGCCCGACCACGGCACCGCTTTCGGCATCGCCGGAAGGAACGTGGCGAGCGCGGGCGCGACGATCGCCGCCATCCGCATGGCGGGCCAATGCGCAGCGCGCAGGCTTTCGCCGGAGACAACTGCATGACCACCCTTCCTCCGCTGCGCGAAGTGATCGCCCGACACGGCCTTTCCGCCTCCAAGGCGCTCGGCCAGAACTTCCTGTTCGACGAGCAGTTGCTGGACCGCATCGCCGCGATTCCCGGCGGTCTCGAAGGACGGCAGGTGCTGGAAGTCGGCCCCGGCCCCGGCGGCCTTACCCGCGCCCTGCTGCGCGCGGGCGCCACCGTGACCGCGATCGAGATGGACCGCCGCTGCCTTCCTGCACTGGCGGAAGTCGAGGCCGCCTTCCCCGGCAAGCTCAAGGTGATCGAGGGCGACGCGATGAAGATCGCCCCTGCCGACCTGTTCGACGGGCCTTACGCGGTCGTCGCCAACCTGCCCTACAATGTCGGCACGGCGCTGTTCACCGGCTGGCTCTCGGGTGAGGCCTGGCCGCCGCAGTGGTCGTCGCTGACGCTGATGTTCCAGGAGGAAGTGGCCCGCCGCATCGTCGCCGAGCCGGATACTTCCGCCTATGGCCGCCTCGCGGTGCTGGCGCAGTGGCGCTCGCAGGCGAAGCTGGCGATGAAAGTCCACCGCAGCGCCTTCACGCCGCCGCCCAAGGTCATGTCGGCGATCATCCACGTCGAGCCGGGCGCAGCGCCCGAAGGCGTGTCGATGCGGGTGCTGGAGCGCGTGACCGAAGCCGCCTTCGGCCAGCGCCGCAAGATGCTGCGCCAGAGCCTCAAGGGCGTGCCCGGCGCGCTGGATGCTTTGGAGAGCCTTGGGATCGATTCCCAGCGCCGCGCAGAAACGCTGTCGGTCGCGGAATTCGTCAGCGTGGCGAAGGTATTGACCCGGCCCTGACCGGACCGGGCGGGGGTACTGACCCGGTCCCGACCGGACCGGGTGAAACTTACTGCGCCGCTTCGGCGGAAACGGGCTGCCTGACCGCGCCGAGATCGGGCTTGGCAAGCTGCGCCCCCACCCAGACCGCAACGGCAAGGCCAAGCCCCATCAACGCAAACTGGACGAGCCGCCCCGCCAGCGGTCCATCGGACGCAAGCAAGCCGGTAACGCCGCGTTCCTTCTCGAAGCGCAGCGCTTCCGCCGCCAAAGCGACCGGCAAAACCGCGCCGCCCGAATTCGCACGATCCCGCTCGGCACGAACCGAGTCGAGACGCACAACCCGCGCGCCTTCTTCAGAATTGATACCGTCGGCCGGAACGCCGATGGACGGCGTACCGGGAATGGCGTGCCCATGGGCACGATCAGCACTGGACTTCTTCAACGCCGGGCCCCCCTAGCGAACACCACGTTGAATAGTGCCATAAACGCGATAGATCAAATCAAAGTTAACGCGCGGGTGAGGCTTTTGCAGTCACACCTCCACCAGCGAAGGCACGGCCGTCGCTGCCTTTTTCCGGCGACGCCAGGCATGAAGCAGCGGCTCGGTGTAGCCGCTCGGCTGCTCCACGCCCTTGAAGACGAGATCGCAGGCCGCGCGGAAGGCGAACGAGGTCTCCCAGTTGCCCGCTATCGGCTCGTAGAGCGGATCGCCCGCGTTCTGCGCATCGACCTTCGCGGCCATGCGGTGCAGCGAATCGAGAACCTGCTCCCGCGAGCAGACCCCGTGGAGAAGCCAGTTCGCCATGTGCTGGCTGGAGATGCGCAGGGTCGCGCGGTCTTCCATCAGGCCGACATCGTCGATGTCCGGAACTTTCGAGCAGCCGACGCCCTGGTCGATCCAGCGCACGACATAGCCGAGCAGGCCTTGCGCATTGTTATCCAGTTCCTCACGCACTTCAGCCTCGGACCAGTTGGTGCCCTCGGCCAGCGGGACTTGCAGCAGGAGATCGAGACCGGGAATCTCCGCGCCTGCCATCTCGCCACGCAAGCCGAAGACATCGACCTCGTGATAGTGCATCGCATGAAGCGTCGCGGCAGTGGGAGACGGCACCCATGCGGTGTTCGCCCCGGTGCGCGGATGGCCGATCTTCTGTTCGAGCATGTCGCGCATCCGGTCCGGCGCCGCCCACATGCCCTTGCCGATCTGCGCGACGCCCGAAAGCCCGTGTCGCAATCCGATCGCGACATTGCGCTTCTCATAGGCGGCGATCCAGCCCGAGCCCTTGATCGCGTTCTTGCGGATCATCGGCCCGGCGCGCATCGAGGTGTGGATCTCATCGCCGGTGCGATCGAGGAAGCCGGTGTTGATGAAGACGATCCGGTCCTTCACCGCGTGGATGCAGGCCGCGAGATTCGCCGAAGTGCGCCGCTCCTCGTCCATGACGCCGACCTTGATCGTGCGGCGCGGCAGGCCCAGCAGGTCCTCGACCGCATCGAACAGGTCGTTGGTGAAGGCGCACTCTTCCGGCCCGTGCATCTTCGGCTTGACGATATAGATCGCGCCTTCGCGGCTGTTGCCGAAGCGGGTCAGGCCCTTCACGTCCTGCGCCGAAATCGCGCTCGTCAGCACGGCGTCGAGGATGCCCTCGGGGATTTCCGAGCCATCGGCGAGCAGGATCGCCGGATTGGTCATGAGATGGCCGACGTTGCGGACGAACAGCAGGCTGCGCCCCGGCAGTTCAAGCACTTCGCCATCAGGCGTCTCAACGGTCTTGTCGGGCGCCAGCGCGCGGGTATGGGTGCGACCGCCCTTCTCGAAGGTCTCGGTAAGGTCGCCCCGGATCAGCCCGAGCCAGTTGGCATAGCCCGCCAGCTTGTCCTCGGCATCGACCGCGGCGACGGAATCCTCCAGATCGACGATCGTGGTGAGCGCGGCTTCCAGCACGATATCGGCGATGCCCGCCCGGTCGGATCGACCGACCTCGCTGCCCTCATCGACGACGATCTCGATCCCGAGCCCGTTCGAGCGATAGAACCGCCCGGTCTGCGTGCTCCCGACATATTGCGCCGGATCGGCCAGAGCCACGTCGAGGCTTTCGACATCGGCCCAGCTCCCGGCGGCCAGCGGCAAGGCCTTGTCGAGGAACCGCCGCCCTTCCGCGATCACCGCCGCGCCGCGCGCCGGATCGTAGCCCCGCCCCTGCGCAGGCGCCGCATCGAGCGCGTCGGTGCCGTAAAGCGCATCGTAGAGGCTGCCCCAGCGGGCATTGGCGGCGTTGAGCAGGAAACGCGCATTGAGCACGGGAACGACGAGCTGCGGCCCCGCCATCGTCGCGATCTCGGGATCGACGCCGGTGGTACTGATGGCGAAATCGCCGGGTTCCGGCACCAGATAGTCGATCTCGCGCAGGAAAGCCTGATACTCGGCCTGATCGATGGGCTTGCCGGGACGTTCGAGATGCCAGGCGTCGATCGCCGCTTGCAGCGCGTCGCGCCGCTCCAGGAGTGCCCGGTTGCGCGGCGCCATTTCGGCCACCAGCGCCGCGAACCCCGCCCAGAACCGGGTCGCATCCTGACCGATCGGCGGCAGGACTTCCTGCTCGACGAAACGCGCCAAGGCGCCATCGACCCGCAGGCCCGAACGTTCGATTCTGTCTGTCATCTTTCCTCGCATTCCAGGCACGCAAGCACCAAGGGCGCGTGCGGCGGCCGTGACATCTGTTCAAGATTGTCCTGGGGAGGATTGGCTCTGCTATGCCTGATCCGGATGGGGTTGGCAAATGCCAACTCGACGGGTGCGACCGTTTCGGTCCCAAAGTGGTACCTCGTCGGACCAGCTTACACCTTGCGTCGGAAAGACTTACAACCGACATTCCCCTCGGCTTCGGGGAACCTTCGAGCGACTCCCCCGGTTGCGCCAGAGGACGCGCGATATTGGAAGGATCGGAATGCTCCACAAGATCAGCCGGCTGTTTGTCATCAAGACGCGCTGGGAAGCGTTCATGATCATCTACGCCCTCGCCCTGGGCGCGGTGGAACGCGGCAGCGTCTACCTCACGCGCTTTCCGGGATGGGGCGGGAAGCTGCTGTTCCTGGCCTGCACCGGCGCCGTCTTCATGGCCGGAGCGAAGATCCTCGATTGCCTGAAGTTCGAGCAGGCCCAGCGGCTGGCAGAAGAAACCGCGCACCTGCCTGAGACAGACGAGCCAATCGCCGAAAGGGCGAATGCGGCCTGAATTGTATCGGAAGGTGGGGTGATTCTGTTGCAAGGCTCACCCCGGGCCCCTGGAATCCCTTCTGTTGCCCGGTGGGTCCAACCGCGCTTTAGCTTTGTAACGTCAGGGCGTTAGCCCCTAGAATTACGCGGCGAGAGCGAGTGCTTCGTTGTCGTTGGCACTTATGAGTTTTGAGCCTTGAACGGGTTACTCAGCCCGAATGAAAACACCGCTTTTCAACACACGTCGATCCTAGTTCGGCCCCGTCATCACCCCTGCGACAACAGGGTTGTCCGGCCGGATGGCAGGACGGGTGATGGTGGAGCCGCCGGGTACCGCCCCCGGGTCCGCTGTGCCTATTGAACGGCGCAGTTTATCATCATAGCCAGCCGAAGCTGGCAGGACCTCATATAGGGTGCCCGCCGGAAAAGAAAAGGGCGGGAATGACCCCGCCCTTCGGCAATACACAGCCGATTTCTTCGGCTCAGTCCTTCTTCAATGCGTCGCGGATTTCCGCCAGCAACTGCACTTCGGTCGGGCCGGTCGGTGCTGCGGGTTCTTCCTTCTTGGGCAGCATGCGATTGGCCTGGCGCACGATCAGGAAGATGACGAAGGCGAGAATCAGGAAGTTGATGATCGCCGTGAGGAACGCACCGTAGCCGAACATCGCCACGCCCGCCGCCTTCAGGCCGGCATAGGTCATCGGGCCGGTATAGTCCGCCGGCACCGTGCCGAGCACCACGAACTTGTTGCTGAAATCGATGCCCCCGGTGATGAGGCCGATGAACGGCATGATGACGTCGTCGGTCAGCGAGGCCACGATCTTGCCGAACGCCGCGCCAATGATCACACCGACGGCGAGGTCGAGCACGTTGCCGCGCGCGATGAAAGTCTTGAATTCCTGAAGCATGGGTCGGTTTCCCCTCGATCCTGTGCGGTCCATGATTGGCGGCAAACCTGCCACATCGGTCGTCAGGTAACAATCGCCCGGGTAACAAACGGTTGCAGGCGTCGTTTCAGGAGAGCGACCGTCCTTGAACCGGGCCGGACGGCTGCTATCTATTCCAGCTAGAGGCATGGCCCCATGGCCAAGCCGATCAGGAGGATCACGAATGTCCCTTTCCGCTCTGGCCCGCAAGAGCCGCAATGTGCTGGCCCTCGCGGCGGCGCTGTCGCTGGCTGCCTGCGGTTTCAATTCGGTCCCCACCAAGCAGGAAGCCGCCAAGGCCAAGTGGGCCGACGTGCAGGCCGCCTTCCAGGAACGCGCCAACCTCGTGCCCAACCTCGCCGCCGTGGCCAAGGGCGCCGCGACGCAGGAGAAGGAAATCCTCACCGGCGTGGTCGAGGCGCGCGCCAAGGCGACCTCGATCCAGCTGACCGCAAACGATCTTAACGATCCGGCCAAGATGCAGCAGTTCCAGGCTGCGCAAGGCCAGCTCGGACAGAGCCTCTCGCGCCTGCTGGTCAGCGTCGAGCAGTATCCCGACCTCAAGTCGATCGTGAACTACCAGATGCTCCAGACCCAGCTCGAGGGCCAGGAAAACCGCATCCGCATCTCGGTGCGCGACTACAATGCCGCGGTTCAGGACTACAACACCGAAGTCCGCACTTTCCCGACGATGATCGGTGCCAAGCTGCGCGGTGCAGACCCGCTGGTACCCTATCAGGCGACGACGCCGGGCGCCGAAAACGCGCCGAGCCTCGAAGGCAAGATCTGATACCGTGATCCGTTTCCGGGCTGCACTCGCGGCCATCCTGTTGGCGTTCGGCGCGCTGCTTGCCCAGCAGGCGGTGGCCGAACCCACCTTCCCCAAGCTGACCGGCCGCGTCGTCGACGATGCCAAACTGCTGAACCCGCAGCAGACGGCCCAGCTCACGCAGAAGCTGGAGGCGCTGGAGAAGAACTCCGGCCGCCAACTGGTCGTCGTCACCCTGCCCAGCCTCCAGGGCTACGAGATTTCCGATTACGGCTACCAGCTCGGCCGGGCCTGGGGCATCGGCGAGAAGGACAAGAACAGCGGCGCCCTGCTGATCGTCGCCCCGAACGAGCGCAAGGTGCGGATCGAGGTCGGCTACGGCCTCGAACCGATCATCACCGACGGCCTCTCCTTCCTCATCATCAACAACCAGATCCTGCCCCGCTTCAAGGCCGACGACTATCCCGGCGGCATCGCGGCGGGCACGGATGCGCTCGTCAAGCAGCTCACCCTGCCGCCCGATCAGGCCCGCAAGGTGGCGGCAGACGCCGAGGCCGCGCGCAAGCAAGGTTCCGGCGGCGGCTTCCCGATCGGCACCATCGTCTTCATCCTCATCATCGTGTTCTTCGTGGCCATGCCGATGATCAACGAGGCGCGCGGCGGCGGACGGCGACGCGGCGGCTTCGGCGGCCCGATCATCTGGATGCCCGGCAGCTTCGGCGGCGACGATGACGACGATCACTTCGGTGGCGGCTGGGGCGGCGGCGGCGGCTTCGGCGGCGGTGGCGGCGGTTTCTCGGGCGGCGGTGGCAGCTTCGGCGGCGGCGGCGCGAGCGGCAGCTGGTAAGGGGGACAGAAACGATGCCGACACCAGTCTATCTCTCCGCCGAGGACCACGAGCGCATCAGCGCCGCCGTGGGCGAGGCGGAAATGCACAGCGCCGGCGAGATCGTCACCGTGCTGGCCGACCGCTCGGACGGCTATACCGACGTGGCCCTTGCCTGGGCGGCGATCGTCGCCTTCCTGGCGCTGGGCGCGCTGGTGATCGCGCCCGAATTCTACATGGGCCTCTACGAGAACCTCTTGGCCGACTGGGGCCATGAATGGACCCCGCGCATGATCGTCGGCCTCGCCGCCGGGATCGCCGCGATCAAGTTCGGCGCGATGCTGCTGCTCCAGCTCATTCCGCCGCTCAAGTTCTGGCTGGTCCCGCCGCAGATCAAGACCATGCGCGTCCACGCCCACGCCCTCCGCGCCTTCCGCATCGGTGCCGAGCAACGCACCACGGGGCGCACCGGCGTGCTCGTCTACCTCTCCATGCGCGAACACCGCGCCGAGATCGTCGCCGACCGCGCCATTGCCGCCAAGGTCGATCCCGAAGTCTGGGGCCAGGCCATGTCCGCCATGCTCGCCCATGTCCGTGAGGGCCGGACCTGCGACGGCATGGTCGTGGCCGTGGGCAAAGTCGGCGCGATCCTCGCCCAGCACTTCCCCCGCGCCGATGACGACGTGAACGAACTTCCCGACAGGCTGATCGAAATATGACCGAAACCACCATTCTCCCCCCCGACGCCGACGCCCCCGACGAAGTCGTCTGGCAGGGCCGGTTCATCACCACCCGCAAGCGCGGCCGCTGGGAATACGTCAGCCGTGCGCGCGGCATCCGCGCCGCGGTGATCCTTGCGGTGGATGCCGAAGACCACGTCATCCTCGTCGACCAGTACCGCGTGCCACTTGGCAAGCGCTGCATCGAACTGCCCGCCGGTCTCGTGGGCGACCATGACGACAGCGCCGACGAAGACGCCAGCATCGCTGCCGCCCGCGAACTGGAAGAGGAAACCGGCTACCACGCCGGACGCATGGAAAACCTCGGCGAGTTCTTCTCCTCGCCCGGCATGGTCAGCGAGAGCTTCACCCTGTTCCGCGCCCACGACCTCGTGAAAGTGGGCGAAGGCGGCGGCGTCGACAGCGAGGACATCGTCGTCCACCGCGTCCCCCTCGCCGGGATCGAACAGGCCATCGCCGACTGGCGCAGGCAAGGCTACGCGATGGACGTGAAGCTGCTCACCCTGCTCGGCGCCCGGCTGCTCGGCTGACATGCGCACGCGCTTCGGCGTCTGCCAGCGCAAGCGCCGCTATGCGAGCGAGGCGGAGGCTCTGGAGGTGGCGGCCAGGGCTGACGTTGTGTTGCGCCCCTATCGCTGCGCGCTCTGTCGGCAGTTTCATCTGACCGGGCGGACCAAGGGGATGCGGGTGCCTCAGTTCGTTCTTGACCGGAAGAAGGAAGAGGAAAGCAGGGGAGCATAGCCCCCCTGCACCCCCATTACCGTCTAGGTCACGCGGACCAACCGCCTCGCGCGTGCCCATGGTGAGGTCGTCAGATTTACGCCGCCCAAATTTCGTCATTGCGAGGAGGCGAAGCCGACGCGGCAATCCTGAGCGGCATAAAACCGCCCTAGATTGCTTCGCTACGCTCGCAATGACGAACTAAAAGGTCTTGCTCAAAGCGTCGTGAAGATCGCCCCGAAGTCCTTGCCGCCATTCCCCGCCTCGACGAAAGCCTCGTAGATCTTCGTCGCATGCTCGCCCATCGGCACTGTCGCACCGGATGTGGCCGCTCCCGCCATCGCCAGCCGCAGGTCCTTCAGCATCAGCGTCGAGGCAAAGCCGCCCGCATAGCCATTGTCTGCCGGGCTCGTCGCACCGACACCGGGCATCGGCGTATAGTCGTTGAGCGACCAGCAATAGCCGGTAGCCTTAGAGCTGATCTCATAGAACGTCTGCGGATCGAGCCCCGCCTTCTGCGCCAGCGCCAGCGCCTCGCAAGTGCCGATCATGTGCACCGCCAGCAGCATGTTGTTGCACATCTTGGCGACCTGCCCCGCCCCGGTATCGCCGGCATGGATCACCGCCTTGGCCATGGGATCGAGCACCGCCTTCGCTCGCTCGAACACCGCATCGCTGCCGCCGACCATGAACGTCAGCGTACCGCCGTTCGCCGCCGCGATCCCGCCCGAAACCGGCGCATCGGCCATCTCGTAACCCGCCGCCTGCGCCAGCGCGACGACTTCGCGCGCCGTTTCGAGATCGATGGTCGAGCAATCGAGGAACAGCGCCCCCTCGGGCGCATGGCCGAAGACTTCGGCGGTATAGACCGACCGCACGATCGCCCCGTTCGGCAACATCGTGACCACCGCATCGGCGCCCTCGACCGCTTCGGGAACGGTAGCGAAAGTCGCACAGCCCTGCTCCCCCGCCTTGGCGACGGCATCGGCGGACAAGTCGAACGCCCGGACCTCGTGCCCCGCCTTCACGAGATTGACAGCCATGCCGCCGCCCATATTGCCGAGACCGATGAAGGCGATTTTCATGACATTCTCTCCCAAATCATGCAGGCCCGATTTATGCGGGCGACGGCTTCTCTCCGAAGCGCAGCCCCCTTCTCCGTCATCCCCGCGCAGGCGCGGATCTCGCTTGCGAAACAGCGCTGGCACAATCGGCCGGAAGCGGGATTCCCGCCTGCGCGGGAATGACGAAGTTGTTGACTAAGGGCTTGGCCTTTGTTGAGCCATGCCCCTCACGCAAGGTTACTTGCCCTTCCAGATCCCCGGCCGCTTCTCGACGAAGGCCTTCATGCCCTCGACCTTGTCCTCAGTCGCCGTCAGCACCTGGAACATGCGGCGTTCCAGAACGAGCGCGGTGTCGAGCGTCGTCTCGAAGGCGAGGTTGACCATTTCCTTGTTCATCGTCGCGGCCAGCGGCGGCATTCCGGCGATCGCTTCGGCAGCCTTGAGCGCCTCGTCCAGCAACTGGTCCAGCGGCACCACGCGGCTGACAAGACCTGAGCGCTCGGCTTCGGCGGCATCCATCATCCGGCCGGTGAGACACATGTCCATCGCCTTCGACTTGCCGACCGCGCGCGTGAGTCGCTGCGAACCGCCCATTCCGGGCGCGACGCCCAGCTTGATTTCCGGCTGGCCGAACTTCGCGTTCTCCGAGGCGATGATGAAATCCGCCATCATCGCCACTTCGCAGCCGCCGCCGAGCGCGAAGCCGTTCACCGCCGCGATCCAGGGCTTGCGGGTGGTCTTGACGATCCGCGAGGTCCAACCGGCGAAGAAGTCCTCCGAATAGAACTCGGCGCTCGGCTTGTCGGCCATTTCCTTGATGTCGGCACCCGCCGCGAAGGCCTTCTCGCCCGAGCCGGTAAGCACCGCGCAGCCCTGCGAGGCATCCGCCTCGAAAGCCGCGAAAGCTGCGATCAGGTCCTCCAGCACCCGCGAATTCAGCGCGTTCAGCGCCTGCGGGCGGTTCAGCGTGATGAGCGTGACGTTGCCCTTCTTTTCAACCAGGATCGTCTCGTAGCTCATAGGGGCTTCCATTCCTCTTCTGGGGCGAGCGGCGCGAAGATCGCATCCAGCATCGCATCGGTGACGCCTTCGGGTGCCGGGGGATTCCACTTGGGCGCGTTGTCCTTGTCGACGATGACCGCGCGCACGCCTTCCGCGAAGTCCGGCAGGACCAACACGCGGCTGGCGATGCGGTATTCCATCGCCATGTTCTGCGCGAAATCGTCCAGCGTCAGCGAAGTCGCCAGCTGGCGCAGCGAGACCTTGCAGGCCTGCGGACTCTTGGTGCGCAAGGTGGCGAGTTCGCGCGCGGCCCACTCGCTGTCGTCGCTCTCCAGCGAGGCGAGCACCTGCTCCAGTGTGTCGAAGGCGAAGTGTTTGCGGATCTGTGCCTCATGCGCGGCAATCTTCGCTTCCGGCGGCTTGACCGAAAGCGCGCCGAGCACGCCGCCGATCTCGTGCCCGGCGGCGATCCGGCGCTTGGCCTCGGGCAGCGCCTCGCTCGGCAGGTAGTGCGTGGCGAGACCGGCCCAGAGGCATTCCGCCCCGTCCAGCCGCGCTCCGGTCAGCGCCAGGAACTGGCCCAGGCGCCCGTCGAGCCGCGAGAGATACCAGCCGCCGCCGACATCAGGGAACAGACCGATCCCGGTTTCCGGCATGGCGAAGCGGGTGTGCTCGGTCGCCACGCGGAACTGCGCGGGCTGCGAGATACCGACGCCGCCGCCCATGGTGATGCCGTCCATGAACGCGACCACCGGCTTGCCGTAAGTGAAGAGCTGATGGTTGAGCCGATACTCGGCGAGGAAGAACCGGCGCCCCTCGATGCCGTGGTCCTCCAGCGCGGAACGGCGCAGCAGGTTGATGTCGCCGCCCGAGCAGAATCCTCGCCCTTCGCTGTGCTCGATCATCACGGCTTTCATGCCGTCGTCTTCGGCCCAGCCGGTGAGCAGCGCGCTCATCGTCTCGCACATCCCGAGCGTGAGGGCATGGATCGCCTTGGGCCGGTTGAGCGCGATCAACCCCGCCACGCCTTCGCGGCGATCGAGGATCTCGGCGCTCAAGGTGTCGGCGGTCAAAGTATCGGTGGTCATATGCTTTGGCCCCTTACTTGAGGAGGTCGCGGCCGATGATCATCCGCATGACCTCGTTGGTGCCTTCGAGGATACGATGGACGCGCAAGTCGCGCCAGAAGCGCTCGATGGGATAGTCGCGCAGATAGCCGTATCCACCGAACAATTGCAGCGCGCGGTCGACCACCGAGGAGCCGGTGTCGCTGGCCATCATCTTGGCCATGGCGGCGAAGCGGGTCTTGTCGGGCGATCCCGCCGTGACCTTGGCGGCGGCGAGATAGAGCAGCGCGCGGGCGGCTTCCAGTTCGGCGGCCATGTCCGCCAGGGTGAACTGGGTGTTCTGGAACTCGGCGATCGGCTGGTCGAACTGCTTCCGGTCCTTCACGTACTGGACCGCCTCGTCGAGGCAGCGCTGCGCACCGCCCAGCGAGCAGGCGCCGATGTTGAGGCGGCCACCGTCGAGCCCGGCCATCGCGAACTTGAAGCCGTCGCCCTCGGCACCGACGCGGTTCTCCGCCGGGATGCGGGCATCCTCGAAGATCACCTGCGCGGTGGGAGAGGCATTCCAGCCGAGCTTCTTCTCGGGCGCGCCGAAGGAGACGCCGGGGGTGTCCTTGTCCACCACGAAGCAGGAAATCCCGCGCGACTTGTGCTCGCCGGTACGGGCCATGACGACGTAGACGTCGTTGTAGCCGCCGCCGGAAATGAACTGCTTGGTGCCGTTCAGCACGTAGTGATCGCCGTCCAGCCAGGCCGTGGTCTTGAGCGCCGCCGCGTCCGAACCGGAGCCGGGTTCGGTGAGGCAATAGGAGCCGATTGTCGCCATCGCGCAGAGATCGGGCAGATAGCGATCCTTGAGCTGCGCATCGCCGAACCGGTCGATCATCCAGGCGACCATGTTGTGGATCGAGATATAGGCGCTGGTCGCCGGGCAGCCGTAAGCCATCGCCTCCATAATGAGCGCTGCTTCGAGACGGCCGAGGCCGATGCCGCCGCTTTCCTCGGACACGTAGATCGCGCCGAAGCCGAGTTCGCCCGCCGCCTTCCACACGTCCACCGGATAGTGGTGCTTCTCGTCCCACTCGGCGGCATAAGGGGTGATGCGGTCTGCGGTGAACTTGCGCGCGGTCTCCTGGATCGCAAGCTGGTCCTCGGTCAGGCCAAACTGTTCAGTCATCTCAATCCCTGTCAGGCCCCTCAAGGGCACTTCGTGTATGTGAGCGTGCCGGGCATGGCGTCCGGTCCGGTATCCTTGCGGATCAGTGTCTTGCCACCGTCGGGCGACGACAGCGCGACGTCAAGTTTCCAGCTCTGCCCCTCCCCGGAGAATGCGAATTCGCCGTCGAGCGCGGAAGCAGAACCGGACCTGATCGTACCGAGCTTCGCCACCGATTCGTAGAACTTCAGCGTGTCGGCGTCGACGGTCAGCAGACCCTTGGCATCTCCGAGCGTGCTGGTGCAATCGGCATCGACGAGACCCCAGCGCCCCCGCAACTGCGCGGGGATATCCGTGGGTATCGCCGCCGCCGTGGCCGTGGGGGCAGGCTCCGGCACTTGCGTCGCGCTTTCCGTCGGCTTGGCCGGTTCCTTCGAACAGGCGGCCAGAGCGAGGGCGAGCACGGAGGCAGTCAGGGCCGGAACGAGAACTCTGCCGATCTTCCTCATCAAGCGTCCTTCCATATCTGCGGGTGTTCGCGAGGAAACACCCGCATCACATGACCTGTTCCCCGGCCCTGATCCAGCTCAGCCCATGGTCGGAATGATGAAGGCGCTGTCGCCCGCACCGCCGTCCGGCCAGCGCTGGGTCACGGTCTTCACCTTGGTCCAGAAGCGCACGCCTTCCATGCCGTACTGGTTGTGGTCGCCGAAGGCCGAACGCTTCCAGCCGCCGAAGCTGTGATAGGCGACCGGCACCGGGATCGGTACGTTCACCCCGACCATGCCGACCTGCACGCGGCTGACGAATTCGCGCGCGGCATGGCCGTTGCGCGTGAAGAGCGCGACGCCGTTGCCGTACTGGTGCTTCGAGGGAAGCTCCACCGCTTCCTCGAACGTCTTCGCGCGAACGATCTGGAGCACCGGGCCGAAGATCTCTTCCTTGTAGGCGCTCATCTCGGTGGTTACGTGGTCGAACAGCGAAGGGCCGACGAAGAAACCGTCCTCGTAGCCCTGGAGCGAGAAGCCGCGGCCGTCGACGACCAGTTCCGCGCCCTCGTCCACGCCGGTCTGGATCCAGTTCTCGACCTTCTGCTTGTGCACGGCGGTGACAACCGGGCCGTACTGCGCCTCGGGATCATTGGAGACGCCGACCTTCAGCTTGTCAATCGCGGCGACCAGCTTTTCGCGCAGGATCTCGGCGGTCTCGTCACCGACGGGAACGGCCACCGGCAGCGCCATGCAGCGCTCGCCCGCCGAGCCATAGGCAGCGCCGATGATGTCGTTGACGGCCTGGTCCATGTCGGCATCGGGCATGACGATGGCGTGGTTCTTGGCGCCGCCCATCGCCTGCACCCGCTTGCCTGCCGCGACGCCGCGCGAATAGACGTAGTGGGCGATGTCGGACGAACCGACGAAGCTGACTGCGGAAATGCCCGGATGGTCGAGAATGGCATCGACCATCACCTTGTCGCCATGCACCACCTGAAGCACGCCCTCGGGCGCACCGGCTTCGAGGAACAGTTCGGCGATCCGGTTCGGCACCGAGGGATCGCGCTCCGACGGCTTGAGGATGAAGGTGTTGCCCACCGCGACGGCAGGCGCGAACATCCACATCGGGATCATCGCCGGGAAGTTGAACGGGGTGATGCCCGCGCCCACGCCGAGCGGCGCGCGCAGCGAATAGACGTCGATGCCCGGACCCGCGCCCTGGGTATATTCGCCCTTGAGCATATGCGGGATGGCACAGCAGAACTCCACGACCTCAAGCCCGCGCTGGATGTCGCCCTTGGCGTCGTCCACCACTTTGCCGTGCTCGCTCGCCAGCAGCTCGGCGAGGCTCTGCATGTTCTTCTCGATCAGTTCCTTGAACTTGAACAGCACGCGGGCGCGGCGCTGCGGGTTCATCGCCGCCCACTGCGGCTGGACGGCCTGCGCGGTCGCCACCGCCCGGTCGAGCAGCGCGGCATCGCCGAGCGGCACTTGTGCCTGCACCGCGCCGGTGCTGGGGTTGAAGACATCGCCGAGACGGGCGGCCGAACCGCCGCTTCCACCGACAACGAAGTGGTCAATCAGGCGCATTCCTCATCCTTTCGCATATCTTCCGGCAGGCGCTCGCGGCACCCTTTCCATGGTAGGTGGTCCCGGTCCGATTTGCAGGCAAGCTGAAAATACGCCATCGATAACTGCACATTTGCAGCCGCAAGGACCATATTCCCGCCGTGACGATGCCTTCGATCGACTGGAGCGACTACCAGGCCTTTCTCGCCATCGCGCGGGCGGGGCAACTGGCAGGTGCCGCCCGCGCCCTGGGGGTCGATCCGACGACCGTCGGACGCCGCCTGCGCCGCCTGGAAGCCTCGCTGGGCACGGCTCTCTTCGAACAGACCCGCAGCGGCCAGGAACTGACCGAGGCCGGAGAAACCCTGCTTGCCTCGGTGGAAGCCATGGCCGGCGCAGCGGCCCGGATAGCCGAGCAGGCCGAGGGCAACGACGGCCTCTACGGCACCCTGCGGATCAGCACCTCGGAAGGGTTCGGCTGCTGGTTTCTCGCCCGTCACCTTCCCCGCTTCCAGACCGCCCATCCCCGCCTAGCTATCGATCTCGTCGCCAGCAGCGGCTTTCTCAGCCCGACCCGGCGCGAAGCGGACGTGGCGATCATGCTCTCGCGCCCGCGCACCGGCCCCCTGGTGGCGCACAAGCTCTCGGACTACACGCTGAAGCTCTATGCCGCGCGCGACTATCTC
This sequence comes from Novosphingobium sp., assembly GCA_017745295.1. GTDB lineage: Bacteria > Pseudomonadota > Alphaproteobacteria > Sphingomonadales > Sphingomonadaceae > Novosphingobium. Next base: position 55,896 of record JAGHZR010000004.1, on the reverse strand, counting down.
GATGCCCACGGTACGCCCGCACGCCCCGCCGACCTGCTCGAAGGCCACACGCTCGTCGGCTACATACCCGATCTCATCTACTCCCCGGAACTGCGCTATCTCGACGAGATCCAGCCGGGGCTGAAGGCGGCGATCCGCTCCCCCAGCATCACCGCACAGCACAGCATGATCGCGGGCGGCGGCGGACTCGGCGTATTGCCCTGTTTCATGGCCGAAACCGACCCGCGTCTCGTTGCCGTGCTGCCGGAAAGGCGGATCGTGCGCAGCTTCTGGTTCGTCACCCACCAGGACATCCGCAAGCTGCCGCGCGTAACGGCCTTCCGCCAATGGCTTGACGAAACCGCCGCGCGGATGGAGGGGATACTGAAGCCCTGATGCTCCGCCTCGCCTTTTCATGGCCTCGCCTTTTCATGACCGCCTCTTCCATGACAGGATGAACCTCCCAGTGACGACAACGACCATCGATCCGGCCGAATTCCGCAAGGTGCTGGGCAATTATCCGACCGGCGTCTGCGTGATCACCGCGCTCGACGACGACGACAGGCCCGCGGGCATGGTGGTCGGCTCGTTCACCTCGGTCTCCCTCGATCCGCCGCTCGTGGGCTTCTTCCCCGACCGCCGGAGCACCTCGTGGCCGCTGATCGAGAAAGCCGGGCACTTCTGCGTCAACGTCATGGCCAGCGACCAGACCGACGTCTGCCGCGCCGTCACCGCCAAGGGCGACCAGAAGTTCGTGGGCGTCGACTATATCGTCTCCGACCACAACCTGCCGATCATCCGGGATTCGATCGCGGCCATCGAATGCCGCCTCTATTCGGTGACGGAAGCCGGCGACCACTGGTTCGTGCTGGGCGAGGTCCTGCGCATGGAAACCGTTCGCGAGGAGGATCCCATGCTGTTCCACAAAGGCCGCTACGGCGGTTTTGCCGAGCGTATGTAACCTCGCCGCTTGACTCCCGCACGGCGCGCTGTCCACCTGTTCAGCACAAACAGGCGTCTTGCGGGAGAGAATTGCATGACACGTTCGCTTGAAGGCAAAGTCGCCGTCGTCACCGGCGGCGGCTCGGGTATCGGTCGCGGCATCGCCGTGCGGCTGGCGGAAGACCGGGCCAGTATCGCCGTGTGGGACCTCAACCCGGAAGGCGCGGCCGAAACCGTGCGGATGATCGAGGACGCGGGCGGCAAGGCCATCGCCCTGACCGCCGACTGCGCAGACAAGGCCGCGATCAGGGCCGCCGCCGAAAAGACCCGCGAGAAATTCGGCCCGATCACGATCCTGGTCAACAATGCGGGCATCGCGCCGTTCACGCCCTTCCTCGACATCGCCGAAGACGAATTCGACAAAGTGATCCGCATAAATCTCAAGGGGCCGTGGCTGGTCACCAGGGAGATCGTGCCGGACATGCTGGCCGCCCAGTGGGGCCGGATCATCAACATCACCTCGTCCTCCACCCAGTCCGGCTCCTTCGCGCAGAGCCATTACGTGTCCTCGAAAGGCGGCCTGCTCGGCATGACCAAGGCCCTGGCGATGGAACTGGGCGGCACCGGCATCACCGCGAACATGATCCCGCCGGGCTCGATCGACACGCCGATGCTGCGCCAGGCGCCGATCGACGCCGATGCCTATGGCAAGTCCCTGCCGGTGAAGCGGCTTGGCCAGGTGGCGGACATTGCCGCCGCCGCCGCGTTCCTCGCCTCGGAAGAAGCCAGCTACATGACCGGGCAGACGATCAGCACCAACGGCGGGCGTTACATGGGCTCGGCCTGATTTGTCAGGTGCGTCATGGGAGCGAGGGCGCTAGCCTGCTGCCATGACGCAGGATTTCCGGATCGACATCGAAGGCGCAGCGCTGGCCGGATGGCACCGCGAGGGCGAAGGCGCACCGCTGGTACTCGTCCACGGTTTCGGCGGCTCCCGGCACGACTGGGAGCCGGTCGTGGCCGCCCTGGCCGCCGAAGCCCCGCTGATCGCCTACGACCAGCGGGGCTTCGGCGACTCCGACGCGGTTTCCGGCGAAGCCTTCTCTCATGCCGAGGACCTGCTGGCCTTGCTGGATAGTCTCGGGATCGCGCAGGCCGACTTGTGCGGCCTTTCGCTCGGCGGGGGAACCGTGCTCAACTTCGCCCTGAACCACCCGCAGCGGGTGCGACGGCTGGTGCTGGTCAGCCCGCTCCTCGTCGGCTGGTCGTGGAGCGCGGACTGGATCACACGCTGGAAGGCGATCGGCCGGGCCGCAAGGGACGGCGATATGGCGACCGCCCGCGAACTCTGGTGGCAGCATCCCCTGTTCGACACCACGCGCGCGGGACCGGAAGCGGGCCGCCTCCGCGCCGGGATCGACGCTTTCCACGGCCGCCAATGGATCCGGGACGACCAGCGCCCGGAACTGCCGGAAGTCGATCGGCTGACAGCGCTCGCCATGCCGGCCCTGCTCCTGACCGGCAGTCTCGACACGCCGGACTTCCGGCTCATGGCCGACCTTGTTGCCGGTGCAAGCGAGCATGTGACCCGCATCGATCACCAGGGCGCAGGCCATTTGCTCAATCTGGAAGCACCGGAACGGATCGGCGGCGAGATCGAAGCGTTTCTCCGATAGCCCACCTGCGAAGCGCCGCCGCGATGAATCCCTCGCCCGCCTTGACGCGGGCGCCCCCGCGCCGGACGTCTCATCGCGACGATGGGGAGAACAACGATGAATCCACCGCGGCCCCGGCCGAAGCTGGACCAGGAGAATACCGCGTTCTGGACCGGCGGCAGCGAAGGCAGGCTGAACATCGTGAAGTGCGGCGATTGCGGTGAGTTCACCCATCCCCCGCGCCTGCTCTGCCGCCACTGCCAGTCCGAGAATGTCGCGGCCCACGCAGTACCGGGCACCGGCGTGATCGACAGCTTCACGGTGAACCACCAGCCCTGGGCCAGGGATCTGGAAGTCCCCTATGTGATCGCCCGCGTGAAGCTGGACGGCGCGCCGGGGGTCTATCTCACCACCAACATCGTCAATTGCCCGGTCGAAGCGGTCGATTTCGAGGACAAGGTCCGCGTCGTGTTCGAGGAGCAGGACGGCATTTTCTACCCCCTCTTCGAGAGGATCGCCTGATGCCCGGCGTGGACGCCTATGTCACCGGCCTCGGCCAGTCCGAAGTCGGCGTGCGCCTGCCGCGCCATCCGCTGCTCCTGACCGTCGATGCCGTGCGCGAGGCGCTGGACGACGCGGGACTGACGCTCTCGCAGATCGACGGCGTGTTCACTTATCCCGGCAAGATGAGCAGCTACACCGCCTTCTCGCCCGTCAGCAGCGACGATCTGATCGAAGTGCTGGGCATCAGGTCCAAGTGGCACCTTGGCGCGATGGAACAGCCCGCCCAGCTTTCCGCCATCGCGGCGGCGGCCATGGCGGTGAAGCAGGGCCTCGTGCGCCACGCGATCTGCTTCCGCACCGTCTACGAAGCCGGCGGCATGGCCGATCCCGGCACTTACCTGTCGGGCATGAAGCAGGATACGGTATCCGGCCCCTCGCAGTGGACCAGCCCGTTCTGGGCCACGTCCGCCGCCTGCTGGACCGCGCAGTACGCCGCGCGGCACATGCACCGCTATGGCATGACGCGCGAGCAGCTTGGACAGATCGCCATCAACGGGTCGAAAAACGCCCTGCGCAACCCCCGCGCGCGGGCGATCACCAAGGAAGAACTGACACTGGACAAATACATGTCCGCCCGCATGATCTCCACGCCGCTGTGCCTCTACGACTGCGACCGCTTCACCGACGCGGCGACCGTGGTGATCGTTTCCGCCGGAGACGCGCTGGACGAAGTGAAGACCACCCCCGTGCGCATCGCCGCGATGTCGGGTTCGGTCGATCGCTATTCGTGGGATCAGGCCGAGTGGTTCGCCGCCTACGAGACCGGCGCGGACCTCTGGACCCGCACCGACTACACCGCGAAGGACGTGGACACTGCCCAGTTCTACGACGGTTTCGCGTTCCTGCCGATCACCTGGCTGGAGGGCCTCGGCTTCTGCGAAAAGGGCGAAGGCGGCCAGTTCATCGAAGGCGGCACGCGTATCGCGCTGGACGGCGAACTGCCGATGAACACCTTCGGCGGCCAGCTTGGCGCGGGCCGCCTCCACGGCTTCGGCTTTGCGCATGAGGCGGTGAACCAGCTTCGCGGCACGGCGGCCGGGCGGCAGATCGCGGGCGATCCGAAAGTGGCGGTGGCGACTTCCGGGGGTGGGCCGATGGCGGCGGCGTTGTTGCTGGCGCGGGATTGAAAAGCAGGGGAACCCTTCGGCGTAGCTCAGGATAAACTTCCCCCCCTGCACCCCCAAAACCGTATAGGTCACGCGCGCAAATCCGTTTCGCGCCCACTTCGAGCCGGAAGACAAAATAACCTACGGCAACAAGGAGCGCACGACAGGGTTGGTCCGCGCCACGAAGACAGTCTGGGGGGTCCAGGGGGGCTATGCTCCCCTGGTTCTACCCTTCACTTCTTCAAGCGACGGCCACCTTACCTGCCACCTTGCGCTGCCCACGATGACGCTTGAGACCGATCAGAGGCCGCAGCGGCCCGATCTCCCGGCCGATCAGGTAGAACAGCCAGGATCCGCCCGCGACGGCGGCGCAGAGGGTGAGGAACTCCGCCAGCGCGCCAAGGCCCATGTCGCGGATGCCGTAGCTGACGAAGACCATCACCGTCTGGTGGGCGATATAGATGGGGAACACGGCCTCCACCAGCGTCGCGCGCCAGCGGTGGTCGAAGTTCCAGAAGCGGTCGGCAATGCCGAACAGCGCGATCACCGTGCCCCAGCACTGCATGGACTTGGCGAAGGACAGCGGCTGATCCCAGGCCGCGGGAGTCGGGATATTGCCGGGATAGAGCAGCGTGTCGCCGATAACCCAGGCATAGCCGAGAAGACCGAGCACCAAGGCCGGCTTCCACTGGCGTGCGATCGCCTGCCGCATCGGCTCGGAGCCGCGCAGCAGGAAGCCGAACAGGAACATGCCGAAATAGTGGAGGTGCGCGCCGCGATCCTGAAGGAAATTGTGCATGTCCGTCCAGCCGTAAGGCAGCATGCGGATCAGGAAGATCAGCCCGATGCCCAGCGGCAGCAGCGCCGGTCCCGAGAGCAATCGCTCGCAGCCGCGGCGAAGCGCCTCCTGCCAGGCTTTCGGCAGCACCATCAGCGCCGCGCAGAGCACCAGGGTATAGGCCAGCAGGTAGATCACGAACCACATGTGCATCGTGGCCGGAAGCACCTCGTATCCTACCTTGTGGAAGCGGAAGGCATCGTAAAGCAGGAAGTAACCATATCCATGCTCGTAGCCGCTGTTGACCAACCCCATGTAAGGCTGCGGCGGTACCACCACGGTAAGGCCGAAAAGCAGAGGAATTCCAAGGCGCAGGATGCGGCTCTTCAGGAAGGCCCGATTGTCGCCGTCCTTCTTGAGCAGAGCCGCGCTGGCATAGCCGGAAATCGCGAAAAGCAGCGCCAGGCGCCAGGCGCTGAGGCCGAGCAGCGGAATCTCCGCCCAGCCGACCACGCCGCGCGAGGGCGTCTGATACCCCCAGGGCGTGAACGAAAAGCCGACGTGGTAAAAGATCAGCAGAACGAACGCGCCGATGCGCAGCCAATCCATTCCATAGTGGCGTTGCGACGGGGCAGGCTTCATCATTCTCCGGTAGCGTGGACGGATCCGCCAGGGTGCGGAAGCCCGGCTCACTTAGGGATTTCGGGGCTTTTTCGCAATGACGGGGTTGTATCAGGTCGTCGCAGCCACCCGGCGGAGCGGTCTTTCGGCGCCCGTCCTGCCGGAAACCGGCGTTCCGAATCAGCTCCTTAAATCAGTTCTCGCCCGGCTCGATCCAGGTCGTTCGGGTCACGCGCGGACTGAGATATTTAGTCGCGGTCCAGCCGCCATCGACCACGATCGACTGGCCGTTGATCATTTCGCTGCCGGGCAGGCAGAGGAAGGCTATCACCGAGGCAACATCTTCCGGCAGGGCCAGGCGCGGATAAGGCGTGGTTTCCACATTGGCGCGCTTGAAGCCCTCGTCCTCGAAGCGGTGGCGCACCATGTCGGTCATCGTGACGCCCGGCGCCACGCAGTTCGAGCGGATGCCGCGCGGGCCGTATTCGCAGGCCATGTGCTCGGTCAGCGACTTGAGGCCGCCCTTCGCCGCCGAATAGGCGCCGCCGCGACGACCGCCGACATGCGCGAACGTGCTGGTTACATTGACCACGCTGGCTCCTTGCGAGAGGTGCGGGATCACGTCGCGACACAGGCGAAACGGCGCGACCAGCATGATGTCGAGGAAATTGTCCAGCGTCTCGTCGTCGGTCTCGTCCAGCGGCTTGGGGCTGCCGACGCCGGCATTGTTCACCAGCGCGTCGATCCGGCCGAAGCGTTCCAGCGCGGCCTGCACGATCCGCCCCGGCGCCGCCGGGTCGGTCAGATCGGCGCTGATCGCCAGCACATGGTCGGGGTTGCCGATCTCGGCCTCCAGCGCGGCCAACTTGTCCCTGCTGCGGCCGACGCCGACAATGGCGAAACCTTGAGCATGGAGAATCTTGGCCGTCTCCAACCCGATGCCGCTGCCCGCGCCGGTGATGATCGCCGTCTTCATCGCATGCTCCCGTTGACCTCTTTCACTTCGGGCTAGGCGCATTCCGCTCCGGGGATAAGCCCGGGCACGCCGCCTGGGATGCTTGATCGTCGCCGCGATAAGCAGCCCCGCTCACCTTGGCCGCCCCAAAGCGCCGGTCTAGCCTTGGCTCCATCATGAGCACCAACCAGAACGATAAAGCCGCATTGGGCGGCATCCGCGTCATCGACATGAGCCGCGTCTTCGCCGCCCCGGTAGGCGCGCAGATCCTTGGCGACCTCGGCGCGGACGTCATCAAGATCGAGCGCCCCGGCGTGGGCGACGACGGACGCGGCTACGGCTTTTCGTGGGTGCCCGGCAAGGACGGGATCGAGACCCGCCATTCCAGCTTCTTCACCGTCTCCAACCGCAACAAGCGCTCCATCACGCTCAACCATTCGAAGCCGGAGGGTCAGGCGATCCTCAGGGAACTGGTGAAGACGGCGGACGTGCTGATCGAGAACTACAAAGTCGGCGATCTCAAACGCTTCAGCCTCGATTATGAGAGCCTGCGGGAGGTCAACCCGCGTCTGATCTACTGCTCGGTCACCGGCTTCGGCCAAACCGGCCCGATGGCCGCGCGTCCCGGCTATGACGGGCTGTTCCAGGCCACCGGCGGCATGATGGCCGTGACCGGCCTTCCCGAAGGTCAGCCTGGCAATGGCCCGCTGAAGACCGGCCCCAGCCTCGTCGACTTCGTGACCGGCCACAACACCGCCCTCGCCATCCTCGGCGCGCTGCAATACCGCAACCGGACCGGCGAAGGGCAGTTCATCGACATCGCCCTGCTCGACAGTTCGGTGGCGATGGTCAGCCACATCATGCAGGACTACCTGATCAGCGGGCAGGCCCCTCCCCGCCTCGGCAACGGCGGCAATGGCGGCGGCCCGGCAGACCTGATGCGCTGCGCGGACGGCATCATCTACCTCACCGCCGGCACCGACGAGCACTATCGCCGCCTGACCGTGCTGATGGAACAGCCCGAACTCTTCACCGACCCGCGCTTCGACAGCAACCTCAAGCGCGGCAAGACCAACCGCGCCGAACTGATGGACATCATCAACGCCTGGAGCGAGAGCTTCTCCGTTACGCAGATGCAGGACATGCTGGACGGCGTCGGCATCCCCGCCGCGCGCTACAACGAACTGGCGGACGTGTGGGAGGACGAGCAGGTCAGGCACCGGAACCTGCGGGCTACCACGCCCCACGCCTGGGCCGAAAGCGGCTCGGTGGATCTGATCGCCAGCCCGCTTGCGAAAATGTCGGCCAGCCCGGCGACCATCCGCATGGCCCCGCCGATGCTGGGCGAACATACCGCCGAAGTGCTGGCCGAGATCGGTATCGACGAAGCGCGGCTGGCGGAATTGCGGAGTTTGGGCGCGGTCTGACGCTCCAACCTAACGACTATCGCGCCACCATACCCTTCCTCGCTCCAGCGCAGGCGGGGACGGCAGGATACCCTCGACGGCAATCTGCCGCACGGTCCGTGCGGGTTGCGGGGATGATATGCTCATGCAAGTAAGGGATCCAACACATTGAAGGATAGACGTAATGCCGACCATGCAGGACAAGCGACATGACTTCCTCTGGCTCGTGCAACTCTGGATGCAGCGGGAGCGGGACATTGCAGGCTGGACGGCAACCTGCGGCGATGCCGTGGCCGCAAGCTACCGGATTCCCGCCGCGATGACCGCGCGCGATGCCGCTTTCGACTTCCTGTCGTTCCACAGCGCCTCGTTCCGCGGCGAGACGGAGAACGAATGCCCGGAATGGCTGACTGCGCTGAGTGATCCCAACTACGAATAGCGGGCGCGTTTTCCTACAGGGCATCGCCTGGGCTATGCTCCAGGCGATGTCGGCATTTTACCACCACATCTCGCAAGCGCCGCCCGGTCGGAAGCACGCTGCGCAAGGTGACGGTTTTTTCTCCCTGGACCGTGTCAACCGTGTCAACCTGACCGCCTTTTCGCGATCAGCGCCCCGTGAAGACCGCCTCCCGCTTTTCGGCAAAGGCCGTCACGCCCTCGACGAAATCCTCGGTTCGGGAAGCATCGCGCTGGCCGAGGCGCTCGTTGATGAGGGCCTGCTCCAGCGTGCAGTCGGTCGCCGCCCAGGCCACCTGCTTGATCCGGCGCAGCGACCACGGCCCTCGCGCCAGCTCGCCCGCCAGAGCAAGCGCAGCGGCATCGAGCTCTTCATCGGGCACCACGCGGTTGACGAGGCCCCATTCCAGTGCCCTGGCGGCGGGCAGGCGCTCACCCAGCAGCATCATCTCCATCGCGCGCACGCGGCCTACCGCGCGGGTCAACAGCCACGAGGAACCGCCGTCAGGCACGAGGCCGACATGGCGGAAGGCCTGGAGGAAAAACCCGCTTTCCCCGCAGAGGATCAGATCGCCCGCCATCGCCAGCCCCGCCCCCACGCCCGCTGCCGCACCGCGCACGGCCGTGACGACCGGCTGCTCCATGTCGCGCATGGCGATGATGACCGGGTTGAAATGGCGGTCCAGCAGCGTCCCGACGTCCCGGCGCGGATCGGCGAGCATGTCGCCCGCATCGCCAAGGTTGGCGCCCGAGCAGAACGCCTTGCCCTCCCCCGTCAGCACCACCGCGCGCGCTTCGAACGCGGCGCGGTTCAGGGCATCGAACAGTTCCTCGCCCATCTGCGCCGAACCAGCGTTGCGCGTGGCCGGATCGTTCATCGATATCCGCGCGACGCCGCTCTCCAGGCTGTAGAGGATCTTTTCGTAAGTCATTTCAGGCATCGCTCCGTCGATCTGCGTACTGGCTCAGGCCAGCATCGTTCCGAGACGGGCATTCACGATTTCCTCGGCTTCGGCAACGATCCTATCGATCAGTTCACGGCAAGTGGGCAGGTCATGGATCAGGCCCTGCACCATGCCTGCCCAGAAGATGCCTTTGGTCAGGTCACCGCTCTGGAGCAGTTCGCGGCCCACCGCCCCGGCAACGAGATGCCGGATGTCGTCAAACGTCGATTCGGGGCGGGCGGATATCTCGACCACTTCGTCGGACACGCCGTTCTTGCCGACGCGCGCGGTATTCTTGAACTTGCGGAAGATCAGGTTGGTCCCGCGCTCGTCGTTCTCGATGTACCTGGCCTTCACGTTGTCGTGGATCGGTGCTTCCCTGGTCGCACAGAAGCGTGTGCCCATGTTGATGCCCTCCGCCCCCAGCGCCAGCGCCGCAACAAGGCCGCGTCCGTCGCCGAAGCCGCCGCTCGCCAGCATCGGGATCTTCACTTTGTCCGCCGCCGTGGGGATCAGGATCAGGCCGGGAATATCGTCCTCACCGGGGTGCCCGGCGCATTCGAAACCGTCGATCGAGATGATGTCGCAGCCATGCCTCTCGGCCGAGAGCGCGTGGCGCACGGCCGTGCACTTGTGGATCACGGTGATGCCGTGCGGCTTCACCAGTTCCCAGATCTCGCGCACCTGCTGGGTGCCCGCGGTCTCGACGATCTTCACGCCGCCGTCGATCGCGGCCTGCGCATAGGCCTTGTAGTCGGGCGGCAGCAGTGTCGGGAACACGGTGATGTTCACGGCGAAAGGCTTGTCGGTCATCGACCGGCACCGCTCGATCTCCTCGCGCAGCGCCTGCGGGCTGGGCTGCGTAAGCGCGGTCAATGTGCCGAGGCCGCCTGCATTGGACACTGCGCTGGCCAGTTCGGCCAGTCCCACCCCCTGCATGCCGCCCTGCACGATGGGATGCTCGATGCCGAGCATCTCGGTGACGCGGGTCTTGAACGCCATGGCCTGTGACCTTCCCAAAAAGCCTGCTTGCGGCACTCCTAGGCAGGATCGGCGCGCTTGGGGACACCTGGGCCGCGCAATTCGCGTCGGCGATGGAGGACCCGTTCCGGATATTGAAAGCCCGCAGGTGATACCCAGATTCGACAGACAACGATTTCAAGGAGTTTTCAGAAGTGAACGGTTTCAAGACGGCCATGCTGCTGGCGGCGCTGACGGCGCTGTTCATGGGGCTGGGCTATATCTTCGGCGGCAGCGGCGGTGCGATGATCGCGCTCATCGTGGCGGCGGGGATGAACTTGTTCACCTTCTGGAACGCCGACAGCATCGTCCTGAGGATGCACAACGCCCGCGAAGTGGACGAACGCACCGCGCCGGAATTCTACACTCTCGTCGCCGATCTCGCCCGCCGCGCCCAACTGCCGATGCCGCGCGTCTATCTGGTCGACAGCCCGAATCCCAACGCCTTCGCCACTGGCCGCAATCCGGAGCACGCCGCCGTCGCTGCCACCACCGGCCTGCTCGACATTCTGGACCGCGAGGAAGTGGCGGCCGTCATGGCGCACGAACTGGGCCATGTGAAAAACCGCGATACCCTCATCATGACGATGGTGGCGACGATCGCCGGGGCCATCTCGATGATCGCCAATTTCGGCCTGTTCTTCGGCGGCGGTCACGGTGAGGATCGTCCCAATCCCGTCGCCGCGATGGCCGCCGTGTTCATGGCCCCTTTCGCGGCGATGATCGTGCAGATGGCGATCAGCCGCACGCGCGAGTTCGGCGCGGACAGGGCCGGTGCCGAGATCAGCGGCAATCCGCGCGCGCTCGCCTCGGCCCTCGCCAGGATCGCAGGCCCGGCACAGGCGGTGCCGAGCGTGGCTTCGCAGCGCAATCCGGCCGCCGCGCAGCTCTATATCGTGCCGACCGCGGTTTCGGACCTGTTCTCCACCCATCCGGCGACCGAAAAGCGCATCGCGGCGCTGATGGCCATGGAGAGTGCGCCTCCGCGTCGGTCGGCCTCGGCTTTGGACCCGACGCGGCGGTAAGCTCCAGATAGCGCGGCCACGATAGGTCCCCGCATTGCCTGCCCCGCCCCCGGTTGTACATTCGTTCAATACGAACGAAGAACAAGCCGAGAGGTGCCGGAGTGCTAAAATCTGTCGACGGCGGGCTGCGGTCCGTCCCCCATCCGATCGACGATCCCGAGCGGATCCCGGCCAAGCGCTACTACGATGCCGATTTCTACCAGGCCGAGCTGGACCATCTCTGGCCCCATGTCTGGCAGATGGCCTGCCGCGAGGAGCAGATCCCGGAGGTGGGAGACTGGATCGAGTACGAGAACCTCGGCAAGTCCGTCATCCTGGTGCGCACTGCCGGCGGCGTGAAGGCCTTCCACAATGCCTGCCGCCACCGCGGCGTGCCCTTCGCGGGCGGCACCGGCCATGCCCACGGCAATTGCCGGAAGTCCGGCTTCGTTTGCCCGTTCCACGGCTGGCGCTGGAACATGGACGGCGAATCCACCCAGGTCTACGGCAGGCACATGTTCTCCGAGCGGCAGCTGCAGGAAGACGATATCAACCTGATGCCCTGCCGCGCCGAGACTTTCATCGGCTGCGTCTGGATCAACCACGACGACGATGCGCCATCGGTCCGCGAATCGCTCGGCCCGGTGGCCGCCAATCTGGAGGCGCGCGGGCTGGACAGGATGCGTGCCGAATGGTGCTTCGGCGCCGAACTTCCGGCCAACTGGAAGATCGCGATGGAGGCCTTCATGGAAGGCTATCATGTGATGCAGACGCATCCGCAGCTCCAGCACGCCGCGCCGATGATGTACGATTCGATGTACAAGTCCCCGCGCGGCCCCGTGCCGATCATGGCCGAACCGCACTTGTCCTATCGTGAGAACCAGGAACTACAGGTCAGGTCGATGGCCCTCCTCAGCGAGGGCATGGCGGGGATGGTCCATGAGAAGGAAGTGGAGATCGCGCGCGGGCTCATCGGCATCGAGGAAGGCCTGCCGGAAGACCAGAACATGGCGATGTTCCACTGGCTGGGCATCGTCATGCACCAGATCACCGAGCAGCTGAAGGCGCGCGGCGAGCCGGTGCCCGATCTCTGCACGGTCTCGCAGACCCATCCGGTGAAAGCGGTGGAGTTCCTGTTCCCCCACTATTTCCTGCTGCCCTACTTCACCTCGATGTCGGCCTACCGGATCCGCCCCACGGGTCCGGAAAGCTGCTTCTTCGAGATATGGTCGCTGACGTACTGCCCCGAAGGCGACGAGCCGGAAACGGTCATGGAACCCACCGTGCTGCCCTACGACAGCCCGGATTTCCCGCCGATCCCCCGACAGGACTATGGGAACATCCCGCTGCAGCAGAAAGGCCTGCATGCCGGCGGCTTCGAATTCATGCGGCTGTCCAAGGACGTGGAAGGCCTGATCAGCAATTACCAACGGATCATCGACGGCTACCTCAAGGGCGTGCCGCAGGACAAGCTCGCCAAGGCCATCCACAAGCTGGGCGGGAATTTCGACGGGCAGATCGAGGAACTCGGTTTCTGACGGCGCGATTCCTGCCGATAGCTGCCACAACGCGCGGCAAGTCCGGTCGAATGTCGGCGCCTCAGCCGGTGGGCAGGTCCATCAGCGCCGCGACCAGTGCCTTGACCTTCTTCTGGCGCCACTGCGGGAGCGGCGCCACCAGCCAGTAGCCCCGGCGGCTGGGCGTGATCGTCTGCATCACGCTGTCGTCGCCGGGAGCGATCAGGCCCTTGGCAAGAAGACCCGGCACACGGGCGCGGCCAAGCCCTGAGCGCGCGGCGGCAATTGCCTGCCCGGCATCGCTGACCGCAATGGCAGGCTTGGCCTCCTCGTCATTCTCGTCGGCTTCGGCGCCCGGCGTCGGATCGCCGGGCCAGCCGATCCAGTCGCCCTCGCCCACTTCGACCCATTCCGCCGCGCCCAGCGCCGCGCCCTCGAGTTCGCCGGGACCGTCGGTCCAGCGTACCGCCAGATCGAGGTTGGCTTCGGTGAAATCGGTCAGTTCGCCATCGACGATGACGTAGCGCACTTGCGGGTTCTCGGCGCGGAACGTCGCCAGTCGCGGCGCAAGCCAGGCCGCGAAGAACTCGCGCGGGGCCGCGATCGTATAGACATGGCTCGACTGGCCCGCCTGCATCGCCTGCACCGCATCCTCGAAGTGCAGGAACCCGGTGCGCAGCGCGGCAAGGCCTGCGCCCGCTTCGTCGGTGAGTTCCAGCCCCTTGCTGGTGCGGCGGAACAGGACCACGCCCAGCAGGTCTTCCAGCGCGCGGATCTGCTGGCCGACGGCTGCAGGCGTCACCGCCAGTTCGTCGGCGGCGCGGGTGAAGGAGAGGTGGCGTGCCGCTGCATCGAACACGCGCAGGGCATTGAGGGGCAGGTGCGTGCGCTTCATGGGAGTTCCCTATGCGCTGGCTTGCACACGGGCAATGGCGAACTGACTTGCGCCCGCCTCGGCGCCCGTGTCAGCGCGCCGTCGCGGGCGCCGCAAGCGGAAAGAACGGGATCAGCGCCTCCACCTCGCTGCCGTCGTCGCGCAGGAAAGTGTAATGCCCTTCCATCGAACCCTGCGGCGTCGGCAGCGGGCATCCCGAGACGTAGTCGTGGCTGTGGCCGGGGGCGATAACGGGCTGCTCGCCGACGACGCCCTCGCCATCGACCATGCTGACGTCGCCGTTGCCGTCGGTGATCCGCCAATGACGGGTCATGAGTTGCAGGGTCTCGTCCGAATCGTTCTCGATGCGAATGTGATAGACCCAGAACCACTTACCCGCCTCGATGCGTGATTGCTCGGGCAGGAAGTTGACTGCGACCCTTACGGTCACGCCGTCCGTCATCGCGGTATGTTGGAAGAATTCCTTCATAACGCCCACGAGACTAACGAGGAATTGACGGCACGACAACTGCGCAAGGTCGGCGCAACGTCCCGATTTCGAGCGGTTCGCCGTAAGGCAAGGGCTGCAAAACGATAAACGCCTGTAAAAGAACCCGCGCCGACACGACGAAACCGGCGCGGGGGCCGCCCGGCGCGGTTCCTCAGAGGCCCGCCTTGCTCAGCGCCTGATCGAGATCCTCGATCAGATCGTCGGCATCTTCCAGGCCGACATTGATGCGCAGCATGCCTTCGGTAACGCCCATGGCCTCACGCCCTTCCGGGCCGACGCCGTGATGAGTGGTCGAGGCCGGGTGGCACATCAGCGAACGCGAATCGCCGATGTTGTTGGAGATGTCGATCAGTTCGAGCGCATCGAGCAGCGCATGGGCCTGGGCGCGGCCGCCGTCGAGTTCGAAGCTGAATATCGGCCCACAGGCGTCCATCTGCTTCTGCGCGAGCGCCTGCTGCGGGTGGCTGTCGAGCCAGGGGTGCAGGATCTTCGGCACGCGCCCGGCGACGAACTCACCCACCTTGAGCGCGTTCTCGCTCTGCTTCTTGGCGCGCAGATCGAGCGTTTCCAGGCCCTTGAGCACGACCCAGGCGTTGAAGGGCGAGAGGTTCGGCCCGGTGTTGCGCTGGAACGGCAGGAGCTTGTCGTTGATGAATTCCTCGGTGCCGCAGACGGCCCCTGCCAGCACGCGGCCCTGTCCGTCCATCAGCTTGGTCGCGGAATAGGCGACGACATCCACGCCGAACTCCATCGGGCGTTGCAGCACCGGCGAGCAGAAGGCGTTGTCGACCACGGTGGTGATGCCATGCGCCTTGGCGATGGCGCAGATGCCCGCGATGTCGGCGATGTCCATGGTCGGATTGGCCGGGGATTCGAAGAAGAATACCTTCGTATTCGGACGGATCGCCGCTTCCCACGCGGCGGTGTCGGTAGCGTCGACCACCGTTACCTCGATGCCGAAGCGCGGCAGCAGGCTGTCGCCCAGCCAGCGGCACGACCCAAAGGCGGCGCGGGCCGAGACCATGTGGTCGCCCGCCGAAAGCTGGCAGAGCAGCGCCGTGGTCATCGCCGCCATGCCCGAGGCCTGGGTGCGGCAGGCTTCCGCGCCTTCGAGCAGGGCGATACGCTCTTCCAGCATCTGCACGGTCGGGTTCTGGAGACGCGAATAAGTCATGCCGTCGTCCTCGCCCTGGAAGCGGGCGGCGACGGTAGCGGCATCGTCGTAGCTATAGCCGGAGGTCAGGAACAGCGCCTCGCTGGTCTCCCCCATTTCCGAGCGCCAGGTTCCCCCGCGGATCGCGCGGGTGGCGGTGCGCCAGTTGCGGGTCTTCGAGCGGTCCTGTCCGGTGGTGCGTTTCATGGCCCAAGCCTCTAGGATCGCGGCGACGCCAGCGCAAGCGCCTCTGCAACCTTCCCTCCCGTGCCGCTTCGGTGGAGCAAGTTTCCGGCAGTCTTGCAGTCCCTTCGCTTCGCCCTTATTCCGCCGCTCCAATGCCGAACGCTTCGCGCAATGACCGAGATCCGATCGGCTGGAGCCTGATCGTGGCGGGCCTGTTCCTGGCCCTCGCCCTGTTCCGACTCGCGGAACCGGGGCGCTACTACTTCGACGAAGTCCACTACGTCCCGGCGGCGCTGAAGCTGCTGGACCTGATCCCGGCCAACCGCGAGCACCCGATGTTCGCCAAGGAAGTGATCGCCGGGTTCATCGCCCTGATCGGCGACCGCCCGCTGGCCTGGCGCATAGGCCCGCTGCTGTTCGGCACTTTCGGGCTGTTCGCCTTCGCCCGCTTCGTCTGGCTTCTGTCCGGCCGCCGCCGCGCGACGATCGTCGCGGCGGTGCTGCTGGCGACCAACTTCATGTGGTTCGTCCAGAGCCGCATCTCGATGCTCGACATGGTCGAGGCCGCGCTCTGCATGGTCGGCCTCTGGCAGTTCGCTGCGGCCCTGCGCGCGCGGACGCGCGGCGCGGCCCGCGGCCATCTGGCGGCGGCGGGCATCGCGCTCGGCCTTTCGCTCGGCGCCAAGTGGAGCAGTGCGCCTGCGCTGATGATCCCCGGCCTGTGGTTCCTGGCGCTGCGCATCCGGGAGAACGGCTGGAAGCTCGTCGGCCGCAAGGGAGCCGGTCCGATCCCCGGCATCTCGCTGGTGGAAGCGGCGTTCTGGCTCGGGCTGCTGCCGCTGCTGGTCTATTGGGCGACTTACGCGCCCGCCATGTTCTACACCGTCCGGCCGACCTCGCCCTGGGGCTTCATCGAGCAGCACCGGCACATGATCGCGCTTCAGGACAGCGTGAAGAAGCCGCATCCCTATCGCAGCTACTGGTATCAGTGGATGGTCGACTGGCGGCCGATCTGGTATCAGTTCGAGAACATTGACGGCCGTCAGCACGGTATCGTCATGCTGGGAAATCCGGTCTCGATGATCGCCGGCCTCTTCGCGCTGGGCTGGGGCCTCTGGGCCTCGCTGCTACGGGCGCGGCGCGACGTGCTGACCGTGATCCTGCTCTACGCGAGCACGCTCGGCATCTGGATCGTCAACGGCAAGCCGATCCAGTTCTACTACCACTACCTCCTGCCCGGCGCGTTCCTGATGGCGGTGCTCGCCTTCGCACTGGACGCGCTATGGCAGCGCAAGGACCGCTGGCGCCACCTTGCAACCTGCACCCTCGTCGGCTCGGTTGGCCTGTTCGTGCTGTTCTATCCGATCATCTCGGGCGCGCCGCTGCCGACCAAGGAATTCTACAATTTCTGGATGTGGTTTCCGAACTGGCGCTGAGGACCAAGGCTGAGCGTTCAGGCGCCCTGCATTTCCGCCGTCAGCACCTCGATCCGGCAATCGCCTTCCAGCAGCAGTTCGATCACGCCTGAGGTTCCCTGAGGCCGGCGATGACGGGCAGGCCATCCCTCGCGACCGGCGATGGCGAAGACTTCGGCAATCGTCAGCGGCGTGGCCAGAGCGATACCGCACTCGCCCGAGGGCGGTGCCCCTTCCGGCCGCTCCAGCACTTCGAGATCGGGTCCCTGCGCCGAGGCAATGACCCAGCCCGCCCCGGCATCGACCACCGGCCGATCAACGATTTCGGCAAGCACCGCCGCGACATGACGTGGATCGCGGACCTTCATGGAAACGCGCAGTATCATGGTTCGCCCTATCCCCCCGCCGGTATTCCGCGAAGACAGGATCGCATCATACTCCACAAAGGGAATCCGGCGAACGCCTTACCGGCACCGTCGAAGGTATTTTCAGGAGAGGCGCGCTTTCATCCGCAGGAAAACGGCCGCGAGCACCGCGCCCAGCCCGGCCATCGCCATATCCTTCTGCGGGTCCCAAGGATCGCCCTGCTGCCCGTTATAGGCCAGCGCGTCCGGCCCGGCCATGAACACGGTGAGCAGCCATTCGAAAATCTCGTAGAACGCGCTTCCCGCCAGCACGAATTCGACCGCGATGTAGGTCGCGAGCGCGGGCGACAGCGCCTTGTGCCGGGTCAGCCAGCAGGAAATCGGATGGACCCAGAGCGCACCGAAAGCGAAATGGACCAGCCGGTCCCAGGAATTGCGCTCCAGCCCCAGGCTCGCGGCAGGCGAAGGCAGGCCGAGCACCCGCGCCCAGTCCTCATAGGGAACGAAGGAGTAGATGTAGCGCCCGCCGATCGTGTGGAGCACGAGGAACAGGCAGACGCAGACCACCGCGCTCGTCGGCATCGGCCAGCGCCGCAGCGACCAGCCGATTGCAGCGAGGATCGCCAGGGTCGGCAGGTTCTGCATCGGCGCCAGACGCGGAAACGGCGTGTCCAGCAAGCTGAACAACGCCGCCATGCCCGTCACCACGAGCAACAGGATCTGTCCGCGCGGCAAGCGGTGCCGCGTCTTGATGGTGCTCAGTACTTGCCCCAGACGAACTTCGACGAGAGCGCGAAGTTGAACACCGAGGCCAGCAACACGCCGGTGATCACCGCCAGCACGTCATGGATGCCGATCGTCTTGAGCACGGCTGCCGAACCGATATTGGTGAGCAGGCCCAGCGAGCAGGTCAGTGCGAACTGCGCCCAGCCGCGCATCAGCGGGCCGAAGCCGCGCAGGCGCTTGTCCGAATAGGTCAGTTCGTTGTTGAGCACGAAGTTGAACGTCATCGCGACGACCGCCGCAATGGTGTTCGAGATGTTGAAGGTCGCGCTCTCCGACCAGTTGCCGTAAACGAAGCGCTCGGCGAACACGAGGTGAAGCATCACCCAGAGCACGCTCAGCTGCACCACCACGCCCAGCGCACCGACGGTGCCGAACAGCGCGAAACGAGTCGGGATGATCCGACCCAGCCACTTGTCGTAAAGGCCCACGAGGAATTCGAACACGACGGTCTGGTCCAGTTTGCTTTCACCTTCCGCACGCGCCGCGAAATGGAGCGGAAACTCCTTGACGCGCAGCGGACGGTCGACGGTTGCGAGGATATCGAGAAGAATCTTGAAGCCCACGCCCGAAAGGCGGTGCGCATCGGCGCGCAGGGTTTCGGCGCGGAGCATGAAGAACCCGCTCATCGGGTCGGTCAGTTCGACGCCGGTCACCTTGTTGGCGATGCGGTTGGCAAAGCCCGAGGCCTTCACGCGGTCGGGACGGCCCCATGCCTCGGTGCTGGCACCTTCAGCAAAGCGCGAGGCGTAAGCGAGATCATAGTCGCCCGACATGATCGCCTTCAGCATCTGCGGCAGCAGCGCCGGATCGTGCTGGTGGTCCGCGTCCATCACCGCCACGACCGGCGCGGCGGTGGAGCACATGCCCTCGATCGCAGCGCTAGCAAGGCCGCGCCGCCCGATGCGCTGGATGCAGCGCACGCGCGGATCAACGAGCGACAGACGGCGGGCCTCGTCAGAGGTGCCGTCCGGGCTGTTGTCGTCGACGAAGACGGCTTCCCACGCCACGCCCTGCAGCGCGGCGTCGAGACGCTCGATCATCGTCGCGATGTTCTTGCGCTCGTTATAGGTGGGCAGGACGATCGCCAGCTCCAGAGGCCTGGCGCCAGCGTCGATCGTCCCTGCAATATCCGAACCGGTAATGTTCATGCGCCCCGTGGTAGGTGGTAAATCTGAATAAATCTTGTCGCCGGTGAAGGCCCGCGAACGCCTTACAGGCGTTCGAGCACCGCGTCACCGATTTCCCGCGTACCCGCGGAGCCGCCGAGATCGCCGCCCTTGATCCCGTCGGCCAGCGTCTTCGCGACAGCCGCCTCGATCCGCGCCGCCTCGGCTTCGAGGCCGAGCGAATGGCGCAGCAGCATGGCCGCCGAAAGGATCGTCGCCATCGGATTGGCAAGGCCCTTGCCCGCGATGTCCGGCGCCGAACCGTGGATCGGCTCATAGAGACCGTAAGTGCCCTCGGCAAGGCTGGCCGAAGCGAGCAGCCCGATCGACCCCACGCACATCGAAGCCTGATCGGAAAGAATGTCGCCAAACAGGTTGCCGGTGACGATCACGTCGAACTGGCCGGGATTCTTCACCAGCTGCATCGCCGCATTGTCGACGTACATGTGGGTGAGTTCGACCTCGGGATATTCCTTGGCGACCTCGATCACCACGTCGCGCCAGAGCTGCGAGGTTTCGAGGACGTTCGCCTTGTCCACCGAGCAGAGCTTCTTGGAACGGCCCATGGCCGCCTTGAAACCGACATGGGCGATGCGGCGCACTTCGTCCTCGGCATAGGACATCATGTCCCAGCCCTGACGGCGGCCGTCTTCGAGAGTGCGCATGCCCTTCTCGCCGAAGTAGACGTCGCCGTTGAGTTCGCGCACGATCAGCAGGTCGATCTTGCTGGCGACTTCGGGACGCAGCGTGGTCAGGTCCTCAAGACCGGCGAAGACCTGCGCCGGGCGCAGGTTCGCGAAGAGGCCGAGTTCCTTGCGCAGGCCGAGAATGGCCTGTTCCGGGCGCAGATGGCGCTCCAGGTGGTCGCAGGAGAAATCGCCCACGGCACCGAACAGGATCGCCTGCGCCGAGCGCGCGATCTCCAGCGTTTCGGCGGGAAGCGGGTGGCCGTGCTTGTAGTAGGCTGCGCCGCCGACATCGCCTTCGACCAGCTCAAGCCCCGGAAGTTCAAGCTTTTCGAGAACGCGCACCGCCTGCTCGGTGACCTCGGGACCGATCCCGTCTCCTGCAAAAACCGCGATGCGCATGTCGTTCTCCGCTTGCTTGTCAGCCATGAATTCGTGCCAGCCGCTCACGCAGCAGGACGCGCGACCCCATAGCGTCTCCACGCCGATCGGCAAGCGGATAGCGCGCAAGCTCGCGCCCGAGCCGGTCGAAAGTGGTGAGTATAGCGTCCCAATCGTCGTCCTCGGGGCGGCGGACCGGCACCCCGTAGCCCAGTTCGCGCAGCAGCAGGACTTCGTAGGACAGCAGCGGCAAGGCCCAGCCCCGCGCCGAGGGTGCGACGCAGATCGCGTCGAGCAAGGCGCAGAGAGCATCGTAAAGCGCGGGGAACGGCTGACGCTCGGGTAAGGCCATGGCGGTGAGCGCCGTAACCCAGGAGATCGCGGCGGCGGGCAGCGGCTCGGTCAGCCAGGGTCCGCGACTGGTGACGAGTTCGATCCGCGCGAACGGCAATTGGCTATCGCTTTTGGAGCGGACTTCCGCCTCCACGGCATTGCCCGGAATCAGCACCGGACGCAGTTCCCGCCCCCTGCCCCCGGCGACATAGGCCGCGACGACCCCCGCCTCGGCGGTGAGCAGCCGGGCGATCACCGCCGCCTCGCCGTGCGGGCGGGCGGCGCAGACTATGGCAGGCGCGCGAAGCTGCATGAGGTGCGGTTAATGGCGTTCGCGCTGCGGCATGGCAAGCGCCGAGCCCGGAAACGCAAAACGCGGAAGGAATTCCCCCCGCGTCTTTACATGGTCCCGGATTTCGGAGCGAAAAGCGGCCTTACTGGCCCGACTTGCCTTCGAGCGCTTCGATACGCGCCTTCAGCGCCTCGATTTCGCCGCGTGCGGTGGCGGCGAGTTCCTTGACGGCCTCGAACTCCTCGCGGGTGACGTAGTCCATGTCGCCCAGCAGCTCCTTAAAGCGTTCGCGAGCATTGTCGCGCGCTTCGCGGCCCACGCCGGCGAGCGTGCCGGCAGCACTGTTCATCATCTTGACGAAATCGGCGACGAAGGGGTTTTCGCTTTGCATGGGGCCTATTTGGTATCTTGCGCGAAACCGCGCAAGAGGCTCCGGCGATTTTCCAACGAAGAGGCGCTCAGATCTCGAACCGCTGGACCACGCGCGGACCTTCCACGCCGTCGAGCGCCGGATTGGCCTGAAGGAAGGCGTAATTGAGATAAGTCGCGAAGCAGACCCACGCGAGATAGGGCACCAGCAGCAGTGCCGCGACTGGGCGAATCCGCGCGAACAGCGCGATCGTCACCAGCACCGCAAGGTCGAGCAGACCGATCACGACCAGACCACCAGTGATCCGGTGGGCGCCAAAGAACACCGGGCTCCAGGCCAGGTTGAGCGCGAACTGCACGGCAAAGGCGATGACCGCCAGGCCACGCCCCCGCGCCCCCCGCGCCGCGCAGACCATCGCCAGAGCCACGCCCATCAGCACGTAGAGAACGGTCCAGACGATCGCGAAAGTGATCGGCGGCGGGTAGATATCCGGCTTCACCAAGGCATCGAACCAGGGATTGCCCGGCCCGCTCTGCGCCATGCGGCCCGATACGAAGCCCAGCAGCACGACGAGAGGAACTAGCACGAGCGCCCAGCGCAGCAGGCTGGCGCGCAACTGTCCGGAAGAGGCGATCAGGTTCATTCCCTTGGCAACTCCCGAATCAGGAAAAACGGCGTTGATACGCGGGTTGTGTAACGAGCCTGCCTTGTGCGCAATCGCCACAGGCCGGGAAAATTACCCACGCTGCGCCGAAACGAGGAACTCGATATTGCCTTCCGGCCCCTTGATCGGGCTTTCGACGATGCCCTGGATGACCCAGCCGTCCGCCTCCAGCCAGTCGCGCACTTCGTTGCAGACCCGCTCGTGCAGCACCGGATCGCGCACGACGCCGCCCTTGCCCACTTCGCCGCGACCGACCTCGAACTGCGGCTTTATCAGCGCCACCAACCGGCATTCCCGCGCAGCCAGCCGAAGCGGCACTTCCAGCACTTTGGCCAAACCGATAAAGCTGGCATCGCAGACGACCCAGTTGCACGGCGCATCGATCTGCTCGGGCGTCAGGATGCGGGCGCTGGTCTGCTCCAGCACGGTGACGCGCGGGTCCTGCCGCAGCTTCCACGCGAGCTGATTCGTGCCGGAGTCCACGGCAAAGACCCGCTCCGCCCCGTTCGTCAACAGAACATCGGTGAAGCCGCCGGTCGAGCTGCCGATGTCCATCGCCACGGCCCCGGCGGGATCGAGTTCGAAGTGCTCGATGGCGTGAGCCAGCTTGATTCCGCCGCGCGAGACCCAGGGATGATCGCGCCCGCGCACGTCGAGCGGGGCATCGGCCTTGATGCTCTGTCCCGGCTTGGCGATCTTGGTCTCGCCCGAAAAGACCAGCCCCGCCAACACCATCGCCTGCGCACGGGTACGGCTTTCGACAAGCCCGCGATCGACCAGCGCCTGATCGACGCGGACCTTTGCCGCCTTGGCTGCGGCGCCTGATTTCTTTTCGACGGGACGGGGTTCGATCGGGTCAGTCATGGCTTTGCATACTTGAGATGAGCGGCGCCTCATTCCATACCAAGGGGATGAAGGCAAATCCGCGCCGGCGCACCGACGCCCATTCGTTGTCCCGCAAGCTGCTGGCGACCGCTCCCCTGACCGCATTGGCTCTCGTTGCCGCCTGCGTTCCGGCCACCAAGCCGCCCGTCCAGGCGCCGCGCCCCGTGCCGACGACGCCCGCCGCGCCGCCAAAGCCTGTCGCTCCGCCGCCCACGGACTGGCGCGATGCCCCGCAGACGCCGGGCGACTGGCGCATCACCAGCCCCGGCATCGCCAGCTTCGCGAACGGCACATTCGGCATCCGCTGCAACCGCGCCGCTTCCACGATCTCGCTGTTCCGCAGCGGAACGAGCGCAGGTCCGGCCTCGCTGACGATCACGACGTCCGATACGAATCGCGCCCTGGCCGCCCATCCCGTCAGCGGCGGCATGCAGGTCGATCTGTCCGCGAGCGATCGCCTGCTCGATTCGATGGCCTTCAGCCGCGGTCGCTTCATGGTGCAGGCGCAGGGCATGGCGCCGCTCTACATTCCGAGCTGGTCGGAAATCTCGCGAGTCATCGAGGACTGCCGCTGATCCGCCCCCGGATCGCCTGGCCGTTCACTACCGTTCCTGATGCATGGCCTGCTCCATTCCCAACAGGATAGGAACAGGCCGTTCTCGCCTGATTCTCCCTCGTCTTCGCTGTGAGCAAAAGTGAACGGGAATCACGTGGTCCAAATCGCTCGCACGCAAGGCGATTCACAACAAAAATCAGGCAATTTCAGGAGGTTTCAGGCCGCAGTCACCACTCCCCAGAAACCACCCTTTGGCAGGGTATGCAGGCTGGGGAAAACTCGCCCGAAGCGTCGATAATGACCGCAAAAAAGATGTTTTCAAGGCTTGTTGTGCGCTGCGGAATCGGACACAAATTTCACAGGACGAAGGGTTAACGGGAAACGCGCCCGGAACATTCCGAAGTCCGGCCGCTCGGTGCAACATCCAGTGCGGCAACCTTGGCTTAACAGCGCGAAAGGAGGTGATCCGATGTCTCATGGTTCAGCAGAGAGGTCGGCAATTTCCGTCGCGAGGCATTATCGCTAAATCCTGATGAAGCGATAAAGGCTTTCGCTGGCGGCACTTCCCGGCCGCTGACCATGCGAAGGGCCGCACCGGGCAACCGGGGCGGCCCTTCTCATTTGAGCGGCTTCGCTTACGGGTTGCGCATTTCCGGGTTGCGAACATGAATTTCGGGAGCGGGAACTTCGAACGCGCACATCATGCGCATGTCGAAACGCGAAATTCGCACTGGCCCTCGGCCGCGTCCCGACGCAAAGGCACTCCTGCGCGACCCCGCCTTAGAGGGCGTCTTTCGTGGTTCAGGGGCAATCATGTTTGCCTCACCCCAGCGGCGTGGTAATGCTATAAAAGAGAGTATCAAAATTACT
This sequence comes from Novosphingobium sp., assembly GCA_017745295.1. GTDB lineage: Bacteria > Pseudomonadota > Alphaproteobacteria > Sphingomonadales > Sphingomonadaceae > Novosphingobium. The sequence continues at coordinate 31,456 of JAGHZR010000004.1, read as the reverse complement.
TTTCAGTTGCCAAGAATGTAATTTTCATTCAACGCCCACCGGAAACCTATATAAAGAGGACTAGTTCGATGGCGACTCTCGCCGATGCCGGCCTGACTTTCACCACCCAGCCCCACCCGTCGCCCGTCAGCACGGAGCAGCGTGAGGACGTACTCGCCAATCCCGGCTTCGGCACGAACTTCTCCGATCACATGGTGACGATCGAGTGGACCGAAGGTCAGGGCTGGCACGATGCCGTCGTCGGCCCGCGCCAGCCGATCGCGCTCGATCCGGCCGCTTCGGTGCTGCACTATGCGCAGGAAATCTTCGAAGGCCTCAAGGCCTACAAGCAGGTCGACGGCTCGATCGCCCTGTTCCGCCCCGAAGCCAACGCCGCCCGCTTCAACCAGTCGGCCCAGCGCCTTGCCATGCCTGAACTGCCCGAAGCGCTCTTCGTCGAGGCGATCGAACGCCTGGTGAAGCTCGACAGCGCCTGGATTCCCGCGGCCGAAGGCGCCTCGCTCTATCTGCGCCCCTTCATGATCGCCACCGAGGCCTTCCTCGGCGTGCGCCCGGCCAAGCAGTACAAGTTCATCGTCATCGCCAGCCCGGCCGGCAACTACTTCAAGTCCGGCGCCCCGGCGGTCTCGATCTGGGTTTCGGACTATACCCGCGCCGCCCCCGGCGGCACCGGCGCGGCGAAGTGCGGCGGCAACTACGCCGCCAGCCTCGTGCCCCAGGCCGAAGCGATCTCGCGCGGCCATGACCAGGTCGTCTTCCTCGATGCCGCCGAGCACAAGTGGATCGAGGAACTGGGCGGCATGAACCTCTACTTCGTGTTCGAGGACGGCACTCTGCTGACTCCCGCCCTCACCGGCACGATCCTGCCCGGCATCACCCGCGACAGCCTGCTCCAGCTCGCCCGCGAGGAAGGTCTGAAAGTCGAGGAAGGCAAGTACAGCCTGGACCAGTGGCGCGAGGATGCCACTTCCGGCAAGCTCGTCGAGACGTTCGCCTGCGGCACCGCTGCGGTCGTCACCTCGGTCGGCAAGGTCTCGGGCCGCGACGGTGAGTTCGTGATCGGCTCGGGCGGCCCCGGCCAACTGACCGCCAAGCTCAAGAACCGCCTGGTCTCGATCCAGCGCGGCGAAGCGGCGGATACCCACGGCTGGATCCGCAAGGTCTCGTAAGAAAAAGCAGGGGGCCTGGGGGATCATCTCCCAGGCCCCCTTTGCGACCTTGCTACGCCTTGCTGCGAATTACCGCCCCGGCGTCACGCCGATCAGGCGCAGCATGGCAGTCTGCGAGCGCGCCAGACGGTCCACGGTTTCCTCCAGCGACAGATCCGGCCGCACGCTGTTGCGATAGACGCGAGGGCCGATCATCGCCCAGGTTAGCAGCAGCGCCGCGAAAGCTTCGGCATCGATATCCGCTGTTTCAACGCCTTCCACGAATTGCGACCGCAGCCCTTCCACCAGCGTATCCCAGTGCGGATAACGCTCAACCACACGGCCGGGACTCAGGAATTCCTCCGTCCATAGCGCGACCACCTCGGGCTTCTCGATCACGAAGCGGGTGATGAAGCGCGTGCGGTTCTCCGCCGTGTCCGACGGTGCAAAGGCTGCTGCGAACTGATTGGCAGACCATTCCCGCACCGCTGCCAGCAAGGCCTCTCGACTGTCAAAATGATAGTAGACCGTGGTGCGATTGACCCCGGCCTCGCGCGCCACTTCGGAAAGCGACAACGCTTCCGTGCCCTTCTCCGACATGAGCCGCACTGCGGTGTCGATCAGCAAGGCATGGGTTTCCTGAAACCCCTTGTTACGGCGACGCGAGGGTTGCCTGCGGCCCGCTGGCGCTATCGGCGCGTCGATCGTCTTTGTCATTGGCCTCCTGCCTGTCTATGCGGCGCGGCCGGATCAGGTCGCAAGAATCCCGCTAGACAATTGATTTAAAATGACATTCATGAAAAGTCGAGGGCAAGGAAGCGGTTTATGTCGCTTACAGCCTAAAGCGGGCCGCGAACATGGCCCCCGGCCTTGTCGCCCCCTGCCCTGCTCCCTAGATCTGGCTCCGACACATCAAGGAGTTGCTCATGGCCGATCCCACCTACACACCGCCGAAAGTCTGGACCTGGGACAAAGGCAACGGCGGCGAATGGGCCAGCATCAACCGTCCGACCGCCGGTGCCAGGCATGACAAGGAACTGCCGCGGGGTGCACACCCCCTGCAACTCTACTCGCTGGGCACGCCCAATGGGCAGAAAGTCACCATCATGCTGGAGGAACTTCTGGCCGCCGGCGTCAAGGACGCCGAATACGACGCCTGGCTGATCAACATCGGCGAAGGCGATCAGTTCGGTTCGGGCTTCGTCTCGGTCAATCCGAATTCGAAGATCCCGGCCTTGCTCGACTGTTCGGGTGACAAGCCGGTTCGCGTTTTCGAATCGGGCGCGATCCTGCTCTATCTCGCGGATAAGTTCGGAAAGTTCGTTCCGGCGGAGTATCCCGAACGCGCCGAATGCCTGTCGTGGCTCATGTGGCAGATGTCCACCGCGCCCCTGATCGGCGGCGGATTCGGGCATTTCTATGCCTATGCCCCGGAAAAGTACGAATATCCGATCAATCGCTACACGATGGAGACCAAGCGTATTCTCGACGTGGCCGACAAGCGCCTGGGCGAAACCCGCTATCTTGCGGGCGCGGACTACACGATCGCCGACATCGCCGCCTATGGCTGGTTCGGAGGCTTCGTGCGGGGCGACGCCTATGGCGACGCCGCAACGTTCCTCGACGTGCAGAGCTACAAGAACCTGATGCGTTGGGGCGAGGAAGTGGGCGCCCGCGAACCTGTCCAGCGCGGCCGCATCGTCAACCGAAACGGTGAAGGATTCGTCCGAGAACGCCATTCCGCTGCGGATATCGACGCCGTTCTCACGGCCTGAGAGAATATATGGAAGCCGGTTCTGGAAAACTCTTCGATAAGGGCTTTTCAGCACCGGCTTTAGCCGCTAAGCGCGCACTCCCTGCTGGGGCGTCGCCAAGTGGTAAGGCACCGGTTTTTGGTACCGGCATTCGCAGGTTCGAATCCTGCCGCCCCAGCCAACCGAACCCTCGTGATTCGGCCAGATAGCACTGAAAATCCTTCAAAAATCGAGATAAGGGCTTCGGCCTACCGGCTGGACACGGGTATCGAACGGGACTCTCGGTCGCGCGGCAGCATGCTCGAAAATACATTATTGGATCGGGAAATTTTTCGCCGATGAACGTGGCTGGATCCAGCGAAACGGTCCGATCGGAAATGGATGTAGTTACGCCGGCTGGCAACCACAGCAGTTGCCCAGCGCGATTCCCGGATTTCCGCCAAACGCCAAGGAGACCTTGAACGGCTACATCGCCGCAAGGCCTCCCCATGCAAATCCGCTCTGTGTCCGGGCATCACCGGGATCGAAATTCAATCGCGACAGCTTTGGCGGGTGACAGCGTAACCGCGCCCTACTTGACCGCGCGATTCAGGACGGCGGTCTCGCGCGCGACCACGTCACCTGTCGTCCGCCCGCATTTTCCCAGGAAATGTACAACCTGAGAGCACACTCGGACCGTTTTTAGCAGCGCTTGCCGTTCTTCTCGATTGCGCGCCCCGCCAATGCACCCGCGCCGCCGCCAATTAAGGCCCCTGCCGTGCCGTCGCGCGCCACTTCCCGGCCGAGCAGGCCGCCGACGACGCCTCCGATAATCATGCCGGTCGTACCGCTCTTGCGCGTGCAACGCCTGCTATCGTGATAGTTTGACTGGCGATGATCACGATCGGCATCCTGGTAGCCGTCGCGGCGACCATCATCATAGCCTTCGCGCCAGCCGCCATCGCGGCCGTCGTCATAACCATCTTCCCATCCACCGTGATATCCGTCACCCCAACCATGATCGTAATGGCTATAATGCCCCCGATCCCGAGCGCTGGATGCAGCGGGGATGAAAGCCACCGAGAGCATCACTACACCTGTGATCGCGGCAATGACCTTGGACATTTCGGAACTCCTATTTGCGCAGCGCTGAGCTGCTTCAAAAGGTTCGGTAGATCACGATCATCGACGCATCGTCGCCAATTGGTGGACGTTCGATGAATGTTTGCCCGCGAGGGTCTACGTGACGAGGATCGCTGGCAGCACCATGATGTTAATGGCGCAAGGCAAGCTTCAAATGCTTGAGGGCAACTGCCATGTGCTTTTCCACGCCGCTTCTGCTGATGCCCAGCCGCGCCGCGACATCCGCGTGGCTCAGGCCATCGATCTTGTGAAGGGTGAACACTTTCCGGGCACCCGCCGGCAGTTCGCTAACCGCAGCGCTCAACACCAACAGCGTCTGGCGCCTGATAATTTCCTCTTCGACCGATTTCGCCCGATCGACGACCTCCGTGTCAGGCAGGGAAAAATCCGTATGGAAGTCGTGCCATCGACGCTCACGGTGCATCCGGCGACGTTTCTCTCTCACGCGATCGATCAACAGGTTGCTCGCGGCTCGATAGAGATACGATCGGGCATTATCCAAATTGATGGGTTGCTGCATATTTTGCAGCCTCACCCATAAATCCTGCAGAATATCCTCCGCGTCGAACGTATCTATTCGAGAATTGAGGAAACGCCGCAAGTCCATATTGTACATCCCGAACGTTTGTTCGAGAGCAATTGCAGCCGATAGTGTCATCGAACCCACCTAGTGCCTATGCCATGAGCATGCCCGGACACGATGGACGTTGATGATGGAGCACCGTCCGTTGCCCGCGAGCGGCGACTAGGCCTCGACAGTCGAAACAGCGTGGATGTAACGTGTAGCCTTTGTGGATGATCGAACGGGAGCGACAGCGCCTATTGCGATCGCCCCTCGTCCGGTTCTCCCCGACCTCGGGGTGTCAGGCTGAATGCTGCCGTGTATCCGACATGATCGGACAGCATGGTGCCATCCGGTTTACGGCCGAACGGCGTTTCGATCCCGACGAGTTCGAGACGGGACGACGAACCGGAGCCATAGAACTGCCAGTCCTTGGCCTTCCTGCGGGACAGGATTGCATCGTGTGAAAGCGGCTTCCCAAGTCGAACCGCCTCCCCCAGCGCATCGTTGACCCTGCCATCGACGCCCCAGTCAGCCTGAGCGTGCTGCCACAAGGCATCGCGTCTGTCTGCGACTTTCCCGACATTGAAATCACCAACGACGATCAGGGCGCGCTTAGGGTCATGCTGCTGCCGAATGAAGTCGGATAGATAGCGCACCTGAAGCCGGTAAGCCCCGAGCGATCGCTCGCTGGAGGCACCGGACGCGCGGCGACTATTGAGATGGGTGGTCACGACTTCCACACAATCCGATTGCCCAGGCGGTTTGATGCAAACCATCAAAGCCCCTTTGTTTGCCAGGCAATCATACCCAGCACAGGCAAAATCGGGAAAAGCCAACTTCCTAACCCGGACGATGGGGTAATCTGAAAAAATCTGCAGCCCAGAACCAAGGGCTTTTCCTTGCGTCTCCCCGCGCAACCATGAGCTCTCCGCATGGAATGCGCGGGCTCCGGCGTCCGGTTGTGCCGCGTTGATCGCGTCACTCGCCGGACCTTCGGCGGCGTAGTGATACCCCGCGACCTCGCCCAGCGCCTTGGCATCCTGCGTAAACGCCTCTTGCAACGCGATGACGTGAGGCTGACGCCCTTCCCGCCGCAGTTGCGCCAGTTGTTCTGCAATAGCGCCGAACGCCCCCTTCCGCCCCCAGGCCAATGGCCAGGGCAGTCCATGAACATTGTACGTCATAACCGAAAGCTGGCCGGTAAACTCCGGCTCGGGACCATTCGGTCCCCGCGATTGCGAAGCCTGCGGCGCCGTTATGACACTGAAGATGGCAACAGCGCTCACCACTAGAATGGGCTTGTTGATCCGCACCATGATCCTCCTGAAACTGTCAGGAGACGGCGCGACAAACGTCCTGCCGCAGTGACAGGCCCGGTTATTTTTCTGCTCACGCTACTGCGGCTTTTGGCGGGGACGACGTCTTAGTTCAGTCAGGGTCCATGTGGGCAGCCTGGCTCAGTCCAGGAACGCCAATGAATCGCAGCCTCTTGTTCTCGATCCACGATGTCGGCCCTCGCTTCGAAAGCGAGGTCGATGAATTGATCGATCACGTGTCCCGATACGTACCGCTGAACAAGCTGGCGATGCTGGTCGTACCCGACCATTGGGGAGCCAACCCGATCGCGCACGGTTCGCCGTTTGCGGCGAAACTGAGCCGCTGGGCACAAGCGGGCGTCCAGATGTTCGCGCATGGCTTCTTTCACATGGACGACCACGACCATGCACGCCTGACCTCACGGTTCAAGGCCAAGTTCATGACCGCAAGCGAAGGCGAGTTCCTCGGCCTGGATTATGTAATGGCTCATAGACGCATAGTCGCTTCACGGGCGCGCATAGAATCCCTGACCGGACGGCAGATATCTGGCTTTGTAGCGCCAGCGTGGCTCTACGGTAAACCGACGCTCAAGGCACTTCACGAAACCGGCATCCTGCTGGCGGAAGACCATATGAAGGTCTGGTCACCCAGGACCGGCGTGACGCTTGCTCGCGGCCCCGTCATTACATGGGCCAGCCGCAGCAAGGCGAGGATCGCCTCCTCGCTTGCGGTTGGTCGAGTTCTGCCGCCCATCTTGAGGTTCACGCCTACGATCCGCGTCGCAGTCCACCCCGGCGATGCGCACGTTCCAGCCCTTATGGCCAGTATCGACAGCGTGTTGCGGCGGGTAACCCGGACGCACACTCCGGCGACGTACGAAGACCTGCTGGGCGCCGGATAGCCCCGATGCGTGTGCTCACATTTCTACACAGTTTCGAACCCGGCGGCGTCGAGCGAATAGCACTGCGGTTGATGCATGCCTGGCTCAAGGCCGGCGTCGATGCCCGGCTGTTCATGGGCAGGTCCGATGGTGCCCTGAGGGCGGAGTTTGCCGAAGGGTTGCCCCACACCGCGCCGAGGCGGCCACCCTTCTCGATCGCGTGGATGGAAACGCTGTGGATGATCCTCACGCTTCCAAAGACCATCCGGCAGACCAAACCCGATGTCCTGTTCTGCGCGGGCAATAGCTACACCATCGTCGCTCTGGCGATGAAGCTGCGATTTGGCCGACGCTGCCCTCCGATTGTCGCGAAAATCAGCAACGATCTGGAGAGGAAAGATATCCCGCAGCCTTTTCGGTCGCTCTACCATCGTTGGGTTCGCAGCCACGCGCGCTTCATCGACCATTTCGTCGGCATGGACGATCCAATGCAGCAGGAGATCACGGAAGCGGTGCCCCTGGCGCCAGGTCGCATTACCATCATCCCGGACCCTGCCCTCGACGATCGCCTTATCGATACGCTCCGTGCGCCGACAGGCCAGTGCACCGCGCCCATCAAGGGCATCCGGTTTGTCGCAGTCTCCAGGCTGGCAGGACAAAAAAACCTGAGCCTGATGCTGAGCGCCTTTGCATTGGGCGCGGCCCCCGAAGACCGGCTGACGATCTTCGGAGACGGCCCCGAACGCGATGCCCTGATAAAGCTTCGACACAGGCTCGGACTTGAAAGCAGAGTTCTGTTTGCCGGGCATATCGTCGCGCCCGTCCTGGAACTTCCCAAGCATGACGTGTTATTGCTTTCTTCGAATTATGAGGGCGTACCCGCAGTAATCCTGGAAGCCCTCGCGGCAGGTATCCCCGTCATCACCACCCGAAGCAGCCGCAGCGTCCCGTCGCTCATTCGCAACGGTCAATTGGGCGCCATGGTCGAACCAGGCGATGTCGATGCTTTCGCCTATGCCATCCAGCACGCTGGCGGCATGCGGCAGGATCTCGACCAAAGCCTGAAACAGGCCCGACGCTTCACCATCGAGCGCGCATCACGCTCCTACCTGCGCTGCTTCGAAGCTTCGGCGCGGCCTTCACCGAACGATTAATTTTCGTCGCGGACTGCGGTGCCCCTCCCCGGGTGCCGTCACAGTCAAAGTATGACAATCACGAGTTTGAGATGACGGGTCAGACGTCACCGGGGTCAGCCTCTGTCGGCCCTCTTCAGAAGCTTCACATCGCCAGCAACCTGAAGCCGTTAGCCCGTTCGGGTCGTAACTGGACGCTCTGGGCGGGTCCGCTGGTGTCGATCGCCATCCTGGCCGTCGCACTGTTCCAGTTTCGCGATCTCGACGCCGCGGGCCTCTGGGCGCTCTTGCCGTCGTCAGCGGTCTTTTGGATCACTTTCGCAGCTTACTATACAGCCGGTCCGGTCTCGGAATGGATTATATTCCGGCGCCTGTGGTCGATACCTGCCAGCGGCTTCGGCGCGCTTCTACGCAAGCTGGTGAGCAATGAAATCCTGCTGGGGTATCTGGGTGAAGTCTACTTTTACGCCTGGGCCCGCCGAAGCGCAGCAATCAAGGCCACGCCGTTTGGCGCATTGAAGGATGTCACCATCCTGTCTGCGCTTGTCGGAAACGTGGTCACGTTGGCCATGGTCATCGTTGCGATTCCGCTTCTCAACCAGCTGTGGGGCAAGGAATTGGGCTGGCAGGTCGAAAGCTCGGCGCTGTTCGTACTTGCGACATCCGCCGCCATTCTCGTGTTCCGCAACAGGCTCTTCACGCTGCCACGCGACGCGCTCTGGTTTGTCGCATTTGTCCACTTTCTTCGCATCGTCGCAGTTACCGTGCTTGCGGGAGTCATGTGGCACCTGCTCCTGCCGTCGGTCAGCCTTTCCATGTGGATTCTGCTGGGCACAATGCGACAACTGATCTCCAGACTTCCGCTAATTCCAAACAAAGACATAGTGTTCGCCGGTCTGGCAGCATTCATGATCGGGCATGACAGCCAGATCGCATCTGCCATGGCTTTGATGGCGACCTTGATCCTGGCCGCTCACCTCATCGTCGGAATGGCGCTGGGTGCCAGCGGCATCCTTCGGGGAAGCAAAGCATGATTGGCCTTTCACTGGTTCTCGCTGCTGCCGTCAGCATCCCTTCCAGACCCGACCTCGGGAAGGCGGCGGGACTGTGCCGCGCAAACGAGGACGGACCTGCATTCCTCGTGACCGTCAAAGGGCTCAAAGACCGCGAAGGCTATCTCAAGCTCGAACTCTACCCCGCGAACGACAAGGACTTCCTGGCCGATGACAACGTGCTGGTCGCTGCCGGAAAGGCGTTCCGCCGCGTGGAAATACGAACACCGTCCTCCGGGACCGTTCAAATGTGCATCCGGACGCCCGGCCCCGGAACATATCCACTCAGCCTGCTTCACGACCGGGATTCGAACCGCAAATTCAGCCTCTCGATCGACGGCATAGGTTTTGCTGGCAATCCGAAGCTCGGCTGGTCGAAGCCGAGCGCCTCATCCGCGAGCGCTCGATCACTGGCCGGGCCGACACCCATCGAGATCGTCATGAACTATCGGAAGAGCCTGTTCTCCTTCGGTCCGGTTGGCAAGTAAGCATGCGGATCGTGGATGTATGCGCATTTTACGCGCCAGAAGGCGGCGGGGTGAAAACGTACGTCGAACGCAAACTGAAGGCTGGCGACGACGCCGGGCATGAGATCATCGTCCTTGCTCCGGGACCGGATGGACGCATCTTCGAACATGGCAACGGGCGCATCATCACCTTGCCTGCGCGGCGGTTTCCCCTCGATCGGCGGTATCATTACTTCAATGATGAAGCATCGCTCCATGCCATGTTGGACGATTTGCAGCCGGATCTGGTGGAGGCTTCTTCCCCTTGGTCAAGCGCTTCGATGGTCGGGCGTTGGCAGGGCGCAGCACCGCGTGCGCTCATCATGCACGCCGACCCCCTGTCGGCCTACGCATACCGTTGGTTTGGATCGGTTGCGGACCGCACCGTCATAGACCGTGGTTTTGACTGGTACTGGCGGCACCTGCGCCGGCTCGACCAGGCGTTCGATTTGACGATCAGCGCCAACAGCAGCCTTACACAGCGGCTGCGATCCGGCGGCATGCGCACCGTCAAGACCATTCCGATGGGCGTCGAGCCAGGGATCTTTTCGCCCAACCATCGAGACGAGCGCTTGCGAGCCTACCTTCTTGAATGTTGCGGCCTCGGACCCGATGGCATGCTGCTCGTTGCGGCCGGCAGACATGCGCCCGAGAAACGCTGGCCACAGGTCATTCAGGCCGTGACAATGGCCGGACAGCAGCACCCCGTCGGGTTGGTGTTGATCGGCGACGGCCGATCAAGCGCTGCGGTACGCCGAACTGCCGCGAACAACCCTCACATCCATCTGCTGGCTCCCGTAAGCGACAGGCCTGAATTGGCGCGCCTGCTTGCGAGTGGCGACGCTCTCATCCATGGCTGCGAAGCCGAAACCTTCTGCATGGTCGCCGCCGAAGCAAGAGCCAGCGGACTGCCTGTCATCGTCCCCAACCAGGGCGGTGCGGCCGATCAGGCCGGCAAGGACTTCGGTATCCGATACCGGTCAGGCGATTCCGCGAGCATGGCATCGGCGATCAGCCATATGGCTTCCACCCGCGCCAGGCACTGGCGCCAGAACGCCGTGCATGCAGCGATGGATGTGGCGACCATGGATCTCCACTTCCTCAACCTTTTCTCAGCTTATCAGGTACTTCGGGACGGCCGCGTCATGGCGGCATGATGGAGCAGCGGTTGCTCGACGGTGACATGCCAACCCGTCTGCCGCTTCCGTCTCCCATGCATTGATGCCGGGGTCGCTCTCAAACCTGCGCACGCGCAGTCGCCTCCGGAAACGCCGCTCCGCAGGTGGAGGCCAAGGTTCGGGCCGTGCACCGCACTGTAACCTCACGAGGACCGTTTCGTGGAGGTATTGTGGAGGTATCGTGGATGGCTCTGGCGCGGTTGAGGATCCGTGGCGTATTATTCGGCCGCAGAAGAAAAGGCTGATCCCATGAACGCTCTGATCCTCATCGCCGAAGACGAGGAGGAAATCTCCGACATCACTCGCGCCTATCTGGAGCGTGAAGGATTTCGAACGGTCCGTGCCGCGGACGGTCGGACGGCGCTCGACCTCCACCGCGTCCTTAAGCCGGACCTCGTTCTGCTCGATGTGTCGATGCCCAAACTGGACGGCTGGGGCGTCCTCTCGGAAATCCGTCGCAACGACCTGACGCCGGTCATCATGGTCACGGCGCTGGATCAGGATATCGACAAGCTGCAGGCCCTTCGGATCGGCGCCGACGATTACATCGTGAAGCCGTTCAACCCGGTGGAGGTCGTGGCACGCACGAAAGCGGTGCTTCGCAGGACCGGCGGTGACAGAACCGGCGGCGTACTGCGGGTAGGCCCGGTCGAACTGAATCAGGAAGGCTATGACGCCCGGGTCGTTTCAGAAGACGGAAAATCCATCCTGCTTTCGCTCACACGCACCGAGTTCCGAATTTTGGCGCACATGATGCGCAGCCCTACACGCGTTTTCTCCCGAAGCGAACTGGTTGATGCCTGCCTTCCAGGTGCCGACGCGCTCGACCGGACCGTAGACAGCCATGTGAGCAAGCTGCGTCGAAAGCTGGAGCAAGCGGGTGCAGGTGATCTGATCGAAGGTGTGCGCGGCGTTGGCTACAGACTGTCACGCACATGATCTGGCGGCGACAGCGGGATCTGGCCGGGCAACTCGCCTTCGCCATGATGGCGGTAGCGATGGTTTGCCTCACCCTGTCGGTCCTGAGCTTCTACATCATCTATCTGATCTTATACCTCGCCAACTTCCAGATCGCTTTCCCGGTCGAAGACATGTCGATGGACGAGTTCGACTTCCTCGGACTGGCCATCGGCGCAGCAATCAGCCTGACCGTCGCTTCTTTCGTCGCCATCGCTGCTGCCCGCCGCATCGCGCGCCCTCTTCGTTCCATTGCCCGAGCGGCGCGTCGCATAGCTGGTGGAGATCTTGCCGCGCGCGCAAGCAGCGACAAGGACGCGCCTACCGAAGCCGTGGCCATGATTACGGACTTCAATCTGATGGCTACCCAGCTCGAGCAAGCTGCCAGCTCGATCATCACCTGGAACGCGCAAATAGCACATGAGCTGCGTACACCGCTGACCATCCTGAACGGCAGGCTTCAGGGATTGGTCGACGGTGTGTTTGTGCCCGACGACAAGACCATCAAGGGTCTCTTGACCCAGGTTCAGGGTCTTACGCGCCTTGTCGACGACCTGCGGATCGTCAGCCTTTCCGACAGCGGACACCTGCATCTCGAGGTGAGAGAATCGGATGTAGCCGCTGAGGTGGACTCTTTCGTTGACCTTGTGGAACCCACGATGGCCACAGCGGGATTCAAGGTCGTCACCCGTCTCGAACGTGGCGTGGCTCGGGTCGATATCGCCCGTGTGCGGCAGGCCCTGCTCGCCCTGGTTTCGAATGCCCGCCAGCACGCCGATCCAGCCCTGCTGACCATCACGCTCGATCTGAGCGATGACCTTGTCTCACTGGCCGTCATCGATGATGGCCCAGGCATGCCGGTTGATTTCATCCCACGCGCTTTCGAGCAGTTCCAGCGCGCGGAAAGCGCAAAGCAGGAGCGTCGACCAGGCTCGGGTCTGGGGCTTTCCGTCGTCCATGCGATTGCCAAGGCCCATGGCGGAACGGCGCGTGCCGAGCGCGTGGGCAACGGGACCTCTTTCATCATCGAAATTCCGCGGTGGGGCTGACTTCGTCAGGCAAACGTTCATGACGATGGGCCATCGCAACATCGCCTCGACGCATCCCCAGCCAGCTTCCCTTACATCGCTCCTCGACCGCAAAAGACCGGTTCTGCAGGCGTTTGAACAATGAAGCTCGTTGCCCTCACCGCTGCCTTGACCGACCTTGAAAATCAGATCGGGACGTCCTCGCGATAAGGCGTGGTAAAACCATACGTCAGGTAGCGGCTTGTAACGGTCTGCCCGTCGATGGTGATCTCGCTGTAGCCCTCCGGCGTTCCCAGGAACGATCCGCGCCAGTCCGCACCGGCCACCGCGCCGGTCGAGATGAAACGGATGCCGTTGAGGTCGATCTGCTCGTAGACGTGGCTGTGGCCCTGCAGCACGGCGAGGACGTTGTGGTCCTTCAGGATTCGCAGGACGTCGCGCCCGTTCACCACGAACGTCCAGTTGTGGGGCGTATCCAGCCAGGATTCCGGCTCGTAGCACTGCATGGCGGTGACCAGCGGGATATGCGTGACCACGATGATACGCTGCCCTTTCGGCTGGGCGGCAAGATCGGCGCGCAGCCAGTCGAGCTGCCGGGCATCGACGCGCCCTTCGTAATTGCGGTCCGGGGTGATGCCGATCGCGTCCAGCACCACGAAATGAACACCCTTGTGATCGAAGGCGTAGTGGCGCGGGCCGAAGCGGTCGGTGTAGAACTGCTTGCCATAGCCCGGTGCGTCCGGCGCGATTCCGCTCTTCGGGAAGACGCCCAGGCAGTCGTGATTGCCGATGACGTGGCGCACCGGCTTGCGCAGATGCTCGCGCTCGGTGCGCTGGTAGAGGTCCATCAGCATCGTCGCGCGGGCACGGTCGGTTTCGAGAGCGTCCTCGATGTGGTCGCCGCCGTGGATCACGAAATCGACCGGGCTGGCGGAGACCTGCTCGAAGCACATCGCGCAGGCACGCGCAGCATCGAGTTCCGGGCGAATGTGCGTATCGCTGAGAAATGCGAAGCTGAAACAAGCACCTGATGCGGAAGCAGCAGCGGATGCCTTAACGGCACCCAACGGCACCAGAGAGGCACCCAAGGCACCCTTGAGCAGGTTGCGGCGATCCATGTTGGGTATCCCGATCATATCCGGCGGGTGCCTGCACATCCCGTGCAGGCACCCGCGAGAAAAGTTCAACAGCGGCGGTTCAGAAATGCAGGCCGATGGTGGCGAACACCTGCCTCGGCGCGGCCGGTTGCAGGGTGGTGTAGGTGCCGTTCGGATCCGATGTCACGAAGCCCGCCGTGCCGGTCGAGGCGATGTAGTGCTTGTCGAACAGGTTGGTCACATTGACCTGCACGTCGAGTGCCCGACTGAAGCGATAGCCGGCCGAAAGGTTCACATTGACCGCACCGGGCAGCACCGCATCGTTGAGGTAGCTGTAGTACCGACGGCTGCGGTAGTGCGCCGAGAGCTGGCCCCACAGCTTGCCGTCGTCGTAGTTCAGCTCCGCGCTGGCGACATGCCTGGGCGAGGCGACCACCTGCTTGCCCTTTGTGGCGATCACCGCGCCGCCTTCGGGCTGCACGTCGTCGTAAGTCGCGTCGTTGAAAGCGTAGCTGCCGTAGACAGTCCAGTTCGGCGCGAACTTCCAGTTGGCCGCTGCCTCGACCCCGCGCGAGGACACGCTGCCCACGTTCTGCAGCACGTTCTGGTTGCCCACCACCGTCGCGCTGATCGACGAGGCGAGCAGGCGATTGGTGAACTTCACGTAGTATCCGGTCAGCGACAGCTGCAAGGCCCGGTTGTGGAAGCGGTAGCCGAGCTCGAACGTGTCGGTCATTTCCGGCTTCAGGTCCTTGCGGATGTAGTCGAAGCCGCTCTGCGAACTGCTGGAATACGGACCCGCCGACGTCGAGGCGACGAAAGCCGCCATGTTGCGGGTATAGTCGCCGAACAGTTCGTTGTTGCCGTCCAGCGTGTAGAGCGCGCCCGCCGTCGGCAGGAACCAGTTCTTCGCCTGGATCGAGCCGTCGATCGGCTTGGTGCTGACGACGCTGTGTGCCTTCGCGGTGGACACCACGCCCTTCACGCCCGCATTCAGTCGCAGCGCGCCGGTCGCCTGCCAGGTGTCGCTGATATCCAGCTGCAGCGTGTCGGTGCGGTATTCGTTCTCGTAGTTGGTGCGGAACGGATTGCTGTAGAACTTCTGGAAGTTCTTCGGCGCGACACCCGCTTCGAGGCCATAGAGATACGATGCCTGGTTGAAGGCGTTGTGCTCGTACCACACCCCGCCTTCGATCGTGTGATCGCCCGCCGCGAATTTCAGGCGCGAGGTCACGCCCTTGCGGTTGATGTCATAGCGATTCGCGGAAACCGAGATCGGCGAGCCGCCGTAGGCTTCGGGCGTCGGATCGTAGGGATCGGCCCAGGTGCCAATGCCCTTGTCGAGATGGATGTAGGCGGTGGTGACACCCGAAAGACGCGCGCCGATCTGATACTCCAGCTTCTCGTAAGCCAGCAGGTCGCGGCGCACGCCGCCGCCCTGATAGACGGCATCGTCCGCATTCACGTAAGGCGCAGGCGGCGTGCCGCCGTTCTGGACGATCGTGGCGAGCTGCTCGGCCAGCGCATACGTCGGGATGTTGTCGAAGTTCCAGCCGTACCGCTTGATCTTCGCCAGCGAGGTATCGCTGTAGTCGTCCTCAGTGCGGTGGATCAGGTCGAGAAAGGTGGTGGAGGTGACGTTGTCCCCCAGCGGCTGCACGTATTTGGCGTTGAGCTGGTCCTGCACCTGCTTGCCCCAGCCCCGCCACTTGCCCTGCTTGTCATGCGCGTAGGACACCGCGAGACGACCGCCCCAGGCAAGGTCGCCGCTGTTCATCCGCACGAACGAGCGCCACGAATTCTCGCTGCCGTAGCTCTGCTGCAGGTCGATGCCGAACGTGGAGGCCGGATCGATCGAGGTGAAGTCCACCGTGCCGCCGATGTTGCTGGTCGACGCGGTGCCCAGTGCGCCGCTGCCCTGCGACAGCGTGGCGCCGCCGTTGTTTTCGGTCAGCAGCGCGCGGTTGATCGAGAGGCCATTGTTGTTGCGGTACTGCATGTTGCCCAGCGGCACGCCGTCCAGCGTATAGCCCATCTGGTCGCTGATGAACCCGCGGATCGACAGCTGCGTGGCGGCTTCGTAAGTGCCGTGCGCGTCGGAGGAATCGAAGTTCACGCCCGGCAGGCGGCCCAGCGCGCGCAGCGGCGACGTACCCGGCGTGGCCTTCTCCATCGCCTTGGCCGAGACGGTCTGCACCTGCCGCGATTCGCCCTGCCCCAGCACGACGATGTCCTGTCCCACTTCGGCGTCCGCTGCCGCGAACGGCGCGGGATCGCGCTTTTCGGGTGCCGCCGCCTTGAGCGAGATCATGCTGGCGGTCTCGCTGGCGATGACGAGGCCCTGTCCCGCGATCAGGCGGCGCAGCGCCTCTCCCCGCGTGTAGCGACCGCTCAGCCCGGCAAAGCGGCGCGCGGCGACGGCGTCGTAGGGAAACACGACGTGGACACCGGCCTGTTGCGCGAACTGGTTGAGCGCGGTGGCGGTATCGGCTGCCTTGATCTCGAACTGGACTGTGCCTTGCGCGAAGGCGGCAGCCGGCATCGCGGCCGCCACGATGGCGGTCGTCGTCAGGTACTTGTACATGGATGATCCCTGCTGGATGCGAATGTCGGGGCAAGGATGGATCAGCGAAGGAAAACCGCTATCGCCGCGAAAATTTTTTTCGGAGGCGCGCTTCGATCAATCGTGCGTGAGGACGATGTTTCCGTCGGCTCCGGCAGTGGCCTTCACCCCGAACGAGGTCCGGAGCGCCTCCAGGAATTCGCGCGCATCCGTCGTCGCGAACGTGCCCCCGATACGCAGGCGCGACAAGGCGGGGTCGCCGATGACGATCTTCTGCGCCCGATAGCGGTTCATTTCCGCAAGCGCGTAGTCGAGGCTCTCGCCGCCCAGCACCAGCGTGTCGCGCTGCCATGCCGTGATGCGGCCGAGGTCGGCAGCAAGATCGGCATCGCGGGGGCGCAGGCTGGCCTGTCCCGCCGTCGCCAGCGCGACCTCGCCGGGAACGAAGGTGCGGCCACCGTCGCCCAGAGTACCCTGCCCCTGCAGCACCGCCAGTTCGCAACTCGCACCGCGCAGGCGGGCGTTGTAAACCCCCGAGGCCAGGTGGAACGTGCCTCCCGGCGTCATCAGGCTCAATCGATGGGCCGGGCCCAGCCGGATCGCGATCTCGCCGCGTTCCAGCCATAGCCGCACGGGTGCGCCGTCCTTCCAGGTGATGCTGCTGTCGGTGTTGAGATCGACTGAGAAGGCCGGATTGTCGGAAACCGTGCGGCGCTGTCCGATGGCGGTATCGGCCTTGTTGCGCGCGGCGGCACGGATGGCGAAGCCGCCGCCCGCCACCACTACCGCACCCAGCGCCACCGCTGCGCGCAGGACGCGCCGCCGATCCGGCCGATGCGCCTCGATCGGCGGGAAAGCCTGCAGCGGGTCAGCCGTCTCCGGACTACAAGGCACGAGCCTGAGATCGTTCAGGTCCTGCCAGGTCTGCGCCACTTCGGCAAAGGCGATCGCATGGCGCACGTCCGCACTGCGCCATGCCTCGAACGCATCGCTGTCCGCAGTCCCGGCATCGAGCGCGGCCAGCCACCCGGCCGCGATCTCGGTCAGGTCAGCGGCAGGCGCAAGGGTGTCGGGACCGTGGGACAAACTTCCTCCGCTTGGGCAATGCGCTCGCGGCGCGCCTTCGTGATGAGAGCAAGCCCCTTAGCGATATGCTTTTCCACGGTCGATAGCGATATGGAAAGTTCTTCGGCGATGCGCGCAGGCGGCATCTGCTGGATCTTGCGCATATGCACCACGCGCCCGCACTGTGCAGGCAACTCGTTGATGAGGAACAACAAAAGCTGAAGTTCGGACCGCCCGGACGAGACCGCGAAAGCATCGGGAGCGGGATCGGCTACTTCCAGCATCTCCATCGAGGCGAGGAAGTCGATCCGTACCACGTTCGCCCGGCGCAGGCGTTCGAGCGCAAGATTGCGGACCACCGCCAGGACGAAGCCGCGCGGCGCCGCGATGGCCTTGTGGTCGGGCGTGGCGAGGACGCGGGCATAGGCTTCCTGAACCAGGTCGTCCGCTTCGTCCCGCCCGCAGAAATGCGCCGCGCGCGCCCGATAGGCGGCGGCGTGCGGCAGCACTTCGTTCAGGAACCAGCGATCGACGTCACGTAGCCAACTCAAGGCGCACTCCTGGTAGCCCCGGGAGCCCTAGGACGTGGAGTTTACAGTTTGGAGACATGCAGCAGGTCGGCCTGATCCAGCGGCAGCGCGGACGAGGCAGCTTTCAGCCGCCCCTTCCAAGCCGCTCAACGGCCGATTTCCAGTCCCCGGATGCGGAGGTTCCGGCTCGCCCAACTTCTCATCGTTGCCGTTCGTCATGCGCGACCATAGGCCTATCTTCACCGCGTTCCCTTTTAAGCCTCTCCCAAGGCACCAACGCGATCCATCCGGGTGCAATGCGACCGGACAGGGCGCGGGTTATAAATTCTTGCTCTCAAGTCGCAATATTAGAACTCGAATTCTGTGGTCGGCTCCTCCTCAGCCCCCGGCGTGCAGCAACAGGTCACCGATCGAGGCGTCGAAATGAGCGGTCATGGCCGCGGCAGCCTCTTGCGGATCGCGATCGGCGATGGACCGGGCGATACGGCGATGGAGCGCGAGAATGGCCGCTTTCTCTTCATCGGTCTGCCGGGTCTCCCAGGCACGGGGCACGGCGAATTCCATCTGCGGCTCGAACGAGCGCACGATCTGACTGAACAGGAAATTGCCCGAGGCGGCGGCGATGATCTGATGGAAAGCGGTATCGAAAGCGGTGATCTGCGCCATGTCGCCGTCCGCCCTGGCCATGGATTCGGCGAGCGCCAGAATCTGCCCAGCCTGAAGCTCGCTGCGCTTCTCGGCAGCGAGCGCGGCGATACGGACTTCCACGGTGCGGCGCACGTCCCAGACTTCGGCCACGCTGATCTGCGACGTGGCGACCGCGTGGTCGAGCGATGTGCCGATCACCGAGCCGTCGATGGCGCCCACGCGCGGTCGACGGCCATTGCCGACATCGATCAGGCGCAAGGCCGCGAGTGCACCGAAAGCCTCGCGCATGACCGCGCGGCTGACCCCGAGGTCGGCAGCGAACTGGCCCTCGCCCGGAAGCGTGTCGCCCACTTTCAGGTCGCTCGAACGGATGTAGCCCCGCACGGCCTGGACCGCCTGTTCGACCAGCGAGCCCCCGTCTCCGCCTCGCCCTTCCGTCGCTCTCGTCGTCACGCTGCCAGTCTCCCCGTGCGATAGTGGGCGCGGTAATGGGTGGGCGCCTGTCCGAACTTGCGGGCAAAGGCGCGGGTGAAGCTGGCATTGTTGAGATAGCCGCAGCGGTAACCGATCGACGAGACCGGCAGGTCTGTCGAAAGCAGCATCTGCCCCGCCTCGCGCAGGCGCTGTTCGGCGATGGCATCGGCCACGCTGCAATCGAACAGTTCGCGAAAACCGCGCGTGAGCTTAGCCCGGTTGAGGCCCGCAGCGCGCGCGATCATGTCGAGCGTCAGCTTTTCCGACCAGCGCTCGTCGATGATCCGGCGTGCGGCGAGCAGCCGCCGTGTGTCGGTGCTGGAGGGCACGCGATCCTGGCCGACGGGCACGAGATCGCCCTGCCCTTGCGCGCGCAGGATTTCGCAAAGCAGTTCGATGCTTTTGGCGAGGCGATAGGGCACACGCGCCATCTCGGGCAAGTCGCAGTCGCGAATGGCCAGGGCGATGGTCCGCAGGGCGGTCGGGAGGTGATGGACCGCGCCGTCGCCGGGGAGCGGCGCATCGCCGAGAATGCGCCCGCAAGCCTCGGCCGAAACGAGCAGGATGACACGCTCCTGCCGCTCGGCCCCGAGCACCTCGTCGAGGCTCGTTCGGTCCGGCGCGGCGAGATAGCGCAAAGTCGCCGGGATGCCGACTGATCCGAAGGTCATCACGAAAGCCACCGATGCGGGCGGGGAATCGAACGAGGGCAAAGGCCCCTCGCCGACCAGGCTGATCATTTCGGGCGATACCTCGATCGCGGTCATGGGGGATTGTTCTGTCATGGTCCCTCCTCTCCTGCGCACAGAATAACCTATCTGATAGCTTTCGCAAGAGCTATCAGATAGGTTACGCGGTCGCGGACATCGGCGCGCGGCGCATGGCCTGGAGGAAAGCCAGGACCGAAACCACGCCCACCGCCGTCCCGACGATCGCCAACCCCTGTCCGAGATGCGCCTCGCCGCCGAGCAGGTCGCTGGCCCAGGCGACCAGCGACGGCGCCACGCCGAAACCCACCAGTCCGGCGAGTGCGATGAAGGCGCCGATGCACAGGCCGCGCAGCTCATTGGGGATCAGTACCGTCAGGGCTACCGAGGTCACGAGGCCGGTGATCGTCCCACAGAACATCAGCAGGCCCACCGCCGCCGCAAAGAGCGGCACGCTCGGCGCGATCGGGAACAGCGCCGCTGGCACGCCCGCCGCCGCGGCGAGCACCGCGCCGATCAGCAGGCCGCCCCGACGCCCAGTCCTTTGGCTGCTCTTCTGGCCGAGATCGGCCGCCAGCCCGCCGAGGATCGACCCCAGCACGCCCGCCGAGAAGATCAGCGCCCCCATCCATCCGGCGAAAGCCTCCGGTGCAAGACCATAGCTGCGCGACAGCACCGGCGAGGCCCAGATGCTCGCGGCGGCATCGGCCATGACCACGCTGACCTGTCCGACGAACAACGGGATCAGGAAGCCGCGCCGCGCCCAGAGTTCGTGGACGACGACCCGGAACGGCGCATGGATGCTCGCTTCCACTTCCCGCCGCTCGGGTTCGCGCAGAGCCAGCAGCGGCAGGATCAGGCAGAGGCTGATCGCGGCGAGCAACACGTGCGTGCCGCGCCACGGCGCCAACCCCTGCGTCAGCACGACAGGCGCATGGAGCAGCGCCCCCAGCAGCCAGCCCGCCAGCGCGAAGGCCCCGGCCTGCCCGAGACATTTGCCCAACGTCACCACCAGCATCGCCCTTCCCCGCTGCTCGGGCGCGCAGAGGTCGGCGGTCAGCGAGAGCGCGCAAGTCAGCGCGCCGGTCGTGCCGATGCCCGCCATCATCCGCGCCAGGAACAGCACCGGCAGGTTCTGGGCAAAGGCGGTCAACAGCGTTCCCGCAGTCCAGACCAGCCCAAGCAGAAGCAGCAGGCGCACCCGGTTCCTGCGGTCGACGAGAATGCCGATGGGGATCGAGAAGACCACCAGCGGCACGGCGGCGGCCACGCCCTGCACGAGGCCGAGTGCATAGTCGCTGAGGCCCATTTCCGCCTTGGCCCCTTCCTGCACCATGCTGAACGAGCCCATCATCGTGAACCCGCCCGCCATGGCGAGCGCCAGGATCAGCAGCGGCAGCAGCCGATGACGGAACGCGCGTGTCGCGCGGGGAGCTTCGAGCGTGAGGCTGGTCATGAGTAGCGTCCCGATATGACGCCCGGTCGTCTTGGGGGGTACCAGAGACGACCGGGCGGTTCCGCCCCACCCGGCGGAACATGCCGTCTGCGTTCTCAGGCCGAGAACGCGAAGATCTTGCCCGGATTGAACAAGTCGCGCGGATCGAGCGCCCGCTTGATGAGGCGCATCATTTCCACCGCCTCGCCCAGTTCGGCGAGCAGCCAGTCCTGCTTGCCGAGGCCGATGCCGTGCTCGCCGGTGCAGGTGCCGTCCATCGCCAGCGCCCGCTCGACCAGCCGGGCATTGATCGCCTCGACTTCCGCCATTTCCTCGGGCGCGTTCGGGTCCATCGAGAAGACGACATGGAAAT
This sequence comes from Novosphingobium sp., assembly GCA_017745295.1. GTDB lineage: Bacteria > Pseudomonadota > Alphaproteobacteria > Sphingomonadales > Sphingomonadaceae > Novosphingobium. The sequence continues at coordinate 9,924 of JAGHZR010000004.1, read as the reverse complement.
TGCCGTCTCCGACATGGCCGAGGATCGTGCCGGGCACGCTGGCAGCCTGAAGGTCGCGCTTGGTCTCGGTGATGCATTCGGCTAGGCGGCTGATCGGTACGCAGACATCGGTAGCCCAGCCAACCGCGCCGGGGCGCAAGTTGACCGCCGCATAATAGGCCTCGTGCCGCGCCTTCCAGAGCTTCGAGCGCTCCTCGGGCAGGTTCGACCAGCGGAAAACGCTGCCACCGTTCATATCGGCGATCTCGCGCACGGTCTCGACCTGCTCCTCGACATAGCGGCTCGATCCGTGGAATTCGAAGAAGAGCGTGGTCAGTTCCGGATAGTCGAGCTTCGACCAGCGGTTGACGGCCTTCATCTGCATGTCGTCGAGGATTTCCACGCGCGCCAGCGGCACGCCGAGCTGGATCGACTGGACGACGGTATCGACCGCCCCTTCCAGCGTCTCGAAGCTGCACACCGCCGAGGAGATCGCCTCGGGAATGGCGTGGAGGCGCAAGGTGATTTCGGTGATGATGCCCAGGGTCCCCTCGCTGCCGATCATCAGCCGCGTGAGGTCGTAGCCCGCCGCCGACTTGCGCGCCCGGCGCGAAGTGCGGATATCCCGTCCGTCCGGCGTCACCACCCGCAGTGACAGGATCGCCTCGCGCATCGTGCCATACCGCACGGCATTGGTGCCCGAGGCGCGGGTCGCAGCCATGCCGCCGATCGTGGCATTCGCGCCGGGGTCGATCGGAAAGAACAGGCCCTGATCGCGCAAGTGCTCGTTGAGCTGCTCGCGCCGCACCCCGGCCTGGACGGTGCAATCGAAATCCTCGGAATTGACGGCGAGGATCGCATCCATTTGGCTGAGATCGACGGTAACGCCGCCGCAGACCGGCAAGGCATTGCCCTCGATCGAGGTCCCGGCGCCATAGGCCACGATCGGCACTTCCGCCGCGACGCAGAGCTGCACCAGCGCGACGACATCCTCGGTCGAGCGGGCGAAGACCACGGCGTCCGGCAGCGCGGGTTCGAAATGCGCCTCGCTCTGGCCGTGCTGGCTGCGGACGCCCTCGCCCGTGGCCACGCGCTCGCCGAAAGCGGTGCGCAAGTCTTCGAGGAAGCCCTCCGGCAGGGGCTTGCGGGGCGGTGGGGGAGGAGACGCGCCCATCGGATCAGAACCGGAAGCTCGCGCGCACGCCGTAGCGCCGCAAGTCGCCGATGATGCCGAGGTCCGATGCCGGAAGGCCCGCCAGCGCGAGGGTGGTCTGCTCGATATAGGAGTCGAAGTACTTCTTGTTGAACAGGTTGTTGCCGAAGACCGACAGTTCGATGCCGTTCTCCATGCGGTAGGTGATCGAGCCGTTGAACAGGACGTAGCTCTTGAGGATCGTCGGCGTCGTCTGGTTGAGACTGGCGGCGGAGCGGCTGCCCTTGCCGTTGACGCTGGCGTTGAAGGTCAGGCTGTCCGACCCGAGCGGCACGACGTAATCGCTGGAGAGGTTGAACATCCAGTCCGGCTGGAACGTCAGGCGGTCGGTCGCCAGCGTGCGGCCGGTGACGGCGGTGTACTGCGAGGAGTCGGTCAGCCGCGCATGCATGTACGTGGCGCCGCCCGAGAGCGTCCATTGCTCGACCGGCCGATAGCTGAACTCCAGTTCGGCGCCATAGCTTTCGACATCGCCCGAGTTCAGATCGACAGTGACGAGGCCGCCGGTCGAGGAGGGCGCGATCGAATTGAGGCCGATGTAGTTTTTGTAATCGTTGTAGAAGACATCGCCCGAGAGGGTGAAGCTGCGGTCCGCCGAGACGTACTTGGTGCCCACTTCATAAGTCCAGGCGGAGTCGCCCTTGTACTTGCGGACGGGCGCGGTCACCGCGTTGAACCCGCCGCCGCGATAGCCGCGCGCCACCGAGGCATAAGTCATCAGTTCCGGCGTCCAGTGGCGCGTCACCGAAAGGCGCGGCTCGACCTGGTTGGACTTGAGGCCGACGCTGCCCGCGGCGCCCGCGTTGATCGCGCCGCTGGCGGAACGATCCTCGTGATCGTAGCGCAGGCCCAGCGCCACTTCCCAGTCCGGGTTGGGCTTCCAGAACACGGTGCCGAACGCCGCATAAGTGTCGGCCTTGGTGCGGTTGCTGTTGTTGTTGGTGAGGCCAAAGGGAACGATCAGCGTCGACTGGTCGGCCCGCGTGGTCTCCCGGCTGTAGAACAGGCCGAACAGAGTGGAGAGCTGGTCGCTCAGCTTGGTGTCGAAGCGCAGTTCCACGGTCTTGGTGCGCAGGCTGTCGCTGGAGGATTGGCGCACGATGTTGAGCGGGCCGAAATCGCCGTCGGTATCGGGCGCGCTGCTGTTGCGCGCGTCGTAGGCGGCCTGGAGCGTGACCGTCGTGTTGATCGCCTCGATCGGGCTTTCGACCTTGGCGTTGATGCCGCGATACTTGTAGGTCGTGGTGCCGAGCGTGTTGAACTGGTTGGTGCGCGCGTAGTCGGTCGGGCCGGTGACGCGGGCATAAGGGACATTGGTGCCCTTCACCCAGTCGTAGTAGCCGTTGACCACCAGCGTCAGGTCCTCGGTAGGTGTCGCGCGGATCGTGGCGCTGACCGAGTCCGTGTTGAACTTGTTCGACTTGCCGCCGATCGTGGTGTTGTTGATGAACCCGTCCTGCTGGCGATGCGAGGCGCCGACGCGGACGGCGAGCTTGTCGGTGACGATCGGCGCCGAGACCGAGCCGGAGACCAGCCAGGAATCGTCCGGCCCGGCATAGCTCGCCTGCCCGCGCGCTTCGAATTCGTTGCCGGGCTGGCGGGTGATGACGTTGATGGCGCCGCCTAGCGTGTTCTTGCCGTAGAGCGTGCCCTGCGGCCCGCGCAGCACTTCGATCCGCTCGACGTCGAGCAGCGGGTTGTTGAGATAGGCGGTGTTGGGGCGATAGATCCCGTCCACGAACAGGCCGACGCCCGGCTGGACCGACTGGACCAGAGTGACGCCGACGCCGCGGATCGAGACGAAGGCACGCCCGGCCCCGTCGCTGCTGATGTTGAGACCCGGCGTGAGCACGGCGGCCTCGCGCACCGAATTGATGTTGCGCTTGGCCAGGGTGTCGCCCGAGACGGCGGTAACCGCCACCGGCACGTCGAGCAGGGTCTCGGTGCGCTTGCGGGCGGTGACGACGATTTCGGGCGAACTCGCATCGCTTTCGACAGCCGGAGCCTTCTGCGGGGCGGCGTTCTGCGCCATTGCCGGAGATGCGGCCAGAGCCAGCCACGATGCACCAAGAGACAGGCAAATCCCGAGTTTCATAGATCCTCCCTCCAGTCGCTCGCCGAGGTCAGTGCCTGGCAAGTCGGCCAATCAACCTATAAGACAGGTCTAACCTATCTGAAAGGTCCTTGGGGAGTCTCCTTGAGTTTGCCGATCGGCGCAAAGAGTTGGCCGATCGGACTGAGAAGTGTGGAAGCAGGCCGTCCTCAAGCCACAGCAGAACGTCTACAGCACACCGTCATCCTGAACTCGTTTCAGGATCCATCTCGCCGAACAAGCTGCCGCTGATGGCCAGAAATGGATCCTGAAACGAGTTCAGGATGACGAGTGTGAGATGGAGAGATGCATGTGCCCGATCGAACACTACCAGCAGGTGTAGCCACCATCGGCCAGCACGATGCTGCCGGTCATCAGGCTCGCAGCGTCCGAGGCGAGGAAGGCGACCACCGAAGCCACTTCCTCCACTTCACCCAGCCGCGCCATCGGGGTGGAGTCGATCCAGCGCCGGTACATCTCGCCCTGCTTGTCCGCGAATTCGTTGAGCGGCGTGCGGATATAGGTCGGCGCGACTGCGTTCACCCGCACGCCCCGGTCGGCCCACTCGGCGGCGAGGCTGCGGGTCAGCTGGTGCACCGCCGCCTTCGAGGCATTGTAATAGCTCTGCGGCTGGGGGCGGTTGACGATGAAGCCGCTCATCGAACCCACATTGACCACGGACCCTCGCCCGGCCTCCAGCATGTGACGCCCGAAGGCACGGGCGCACCAGAAGGTGCCGTTGAGGTTCACGTCGAGGACATTGAGCCAGTGCTCGTCCGCGACCGCCTCTGCGGGCGTCTCGCTACGCGCGATCCCGGCATTGTTCACCAGCACGTCGAGCGCGCCAAATTCGTCGGCGACCCGCGTGACTTGGTCGGAATCGGTCACATCCATGATCACGCCCTCACAGGCATGGCCCTTTCCGCTCAGGGCCGCACGGGCGGTCTCGATCGCCGCTTCGGACAAGTCGGCAATAACGACACGGGCGCCCAGCTCGGCCAGAGCCTCCACGCAGGCAAGGCCGATGCCGCTTGCCCCGCCGGTGACGAGCGCACGGCGGCCGTCCAGTTTCAATCGGTCGAGATACATGGGAAGTCCTTCAGGGCAGGAACGGGGCGATCGGGAACGGCAGCTCCTCGATCGCAGCGCCGCGGTCGAGCTGGAACACGGTGCGATGCTCGCGGGTGAACTCCGCCCATGGCAGGCTGCCGTCGCGGGCGAAGCCCACCCAGATGCGGTGCACGCGGTCGGCCAGTTCCTGCGGCGGCGCTTCCCCGCAGAGACCTTCCGGCCCGCTCACTTTCGCCAGCGTGTCGAACACGAAAGGCAGTTCCATGGCATGGGCCGCGCCGAGACCGCCGAACAGAGGAGAGCGCCACTCGAACTCGTACATATGCGTGCGCCCGCGATGTTCCTCGGCAAAGCGCCGGGCGGGCCAGCGGAACACGAGATCGTGCGCGGCATCGGTGAAGGCATGGCCCGGCTTCACGCCCTTCCCGCCCATGCCGTAAGCCTTGAGCAGCTTGCGGGCCTGCGGATGGACGCGGTGGAACACGTACGTGGACAACAGCCGCCCGATCTTCTCCCTGAGGCCGGTCGGCACGAAATAGAGGTTCATTTCCTCGGCATTGGTGCCGATCAGCAGGTCGACCTCCGCACCGACCCCGGCCTTCAGCGCATCGAGCGGCTTCATCGGCAGCACGTCGTCGCCATGGACCGGGACGAAGCGGCTGATGCCGAAGACCGGCTCGTGCCCCTCGGCATCGCGCAAGTCCAGCCGGGTCGAGGGCAGGCTGACTTTCTCGGCGCCGTCGAGCAGGACCTCGCCCGGCTCGACGCTGCGATAGCCCGCCTCGTCCGGGGTGATCCGCAAGAGTTTGGCGAGCTTGCGGACCAGCCTTTGCGCCACGTCGATGTCCCGCGTCATGCGGCCATGACCGCTCTGGACGATGGCGCGGCGGAACTTCCCCCTGGCAAGCGGCGAGGCGACCAGATCGGCAATGGCCATGCCCCCGGCGGACTCGCCAAAGACCGTGACATTGCCCGGATCGCCGCCGAATGCTGCGGCATTGCGCTGCACCCAGTCGAGCGCGAAAAGCATGTCGCGCAGGCCGAGATTGGTCGGAATGCCCGGAATCGGCAGGAAACCCTCGACGCCGAGGCGATAGTTGATCGCGATGAAGACGATGCCGTCGCGCGCGAAGCTGCTGCCGTCCTGCACCGGCGCATCCTTGCTGCCGAGCACGAAGCCGCCGCCGTGGATGAACACCATGACGGGGCGGCGCCGATTGTCGTCCCCGTCCGGCATGCAGACGTCGAGAGTCAGGTAATCGTCGCCCCGTCGCCACCCCTCGCCCACAAGCGCGGCCACATCCAGGCCGGGGATCGCCTTGATCCGCTGGGGTGCGTTCGGGCCGGGGGCGAGCGCATCGCGGATGCCGTCCCAGGATGCAGGATCACGCGGTTCGGCAAAGCGCGCCGGGCCTACCGGCGGCGCAGCATAAGGCACGCCCCTGAACCAGACGACTTCGCCTTCGACGGCGCCCCGTATCGTTCCCGCAGTCGTCCGGACGATCACTCTTGCCCACTCCCTTTGTTACTGCTCGCGATTTTCAACGCAAGAATAACGGGCCGGGGTTCACATCCCAGCGGCTTTCACTGTGCAGATCGGCGCAAATCGATTGCCTTTCGGCCCGTTACAGCTGCCCCGATCTCATCCGTCACCTTCCGGAATTTCAAGCCGAGCGCGCAGGGCCGCGTTTTCCGCCTCCAGTTCGGCCATCCGCTCATGCAAAGGTACAAGCGCCTGCTCTATCTCCCGCTCGGTAAAGCGCGGGGTGATGTGCTGCGGGCAGTTCCAGTCGAACGCCGCCAATCGTAGCCGGAAAATCCGCTCCGGCCGGGCCTTGTAGCCGGCGTCCAGAACGCATTCGGTCAAGGCCGGATCGGCGTCCAGCAACAGTTTCTCGACATGGGCGTAGATCTTGAGCCGCATGCGGCGGGGATAGTCCATCAGGATCAGGCAGGCCCGGTCGTTGGCGGCGAGGTTGCCGGTGCTGATGTACTGGCGGTTGCCGCGATAGTCGGCGAAGGCGAGCGTGCGGTCGTCCACCATCTTGAGGAACCCCGCCGGGCCGCCGCGATGCTGGACATAGGGCCAGCCGTCCTCGGACACCGACCCCATGTAGAAGCTGTCGCGCCCGGCAATGAAGGCGGCCTCGTTCCTGGTGAAGCGGTCGAACTCACGATCCCCCTCGAAGTGGGCCCATTGCCGGTCCGCGCCCATTTCCGCCTGGGCCGCGCGGACGCTGGGCGTCATGGCGATATCCAGAAATCCGTAAGACATGATGCATCTCCGATATTGCGGCCGGGAAGCCCTTCCAAGGGCCGAGCGGTCAGCGGGGCACTACCTTGCGGTCGAGGAAATCGCGGATCAGCGGGGCCATCTCGTCCAGCTTGTCCTCAAGAGTGAAGTGCCCGGTGTCGAAAAGGTGCAGCGCCGCCTCGGGCAAGTCACGCAAGAAGGGATGAGCGCCCGGCTCGGGGAAGATCTTGTCATTCCTGCCCACGACGATCTTTTGCCGTTCGATGTTTCTCAGATTTCGGAAAAATTCGTCCGCGCGGCCGAGTCCGGCGCTGTAATTTTCATACAGGACATCGTTTCCTATCGTAATGCGCACAAACCGGTCCGGATACAACCACCTTTGGACATGCCATTTTTATGAGGTATAAGGGGGTCTGCCATGTCAAATCAGATTGACTGTCCAGACACCCTGCGTGCTGCGTTCATGCGTACGGGTAAAATTCTCCGAGCGCAGTGAAGGTACGTTTTTATTCATGTCTTTTGACAGAGGAAATCGCGGTAACGGCCGCGACAGGTTCGGCGGCAACGATCGTTTTGGCGGAGGAAATGATCGATTCGGCGGAAACGACCGATTCGGTGGAAACGATCGATTCGGCGGCAATGATCGTTTCGGCGGCGGCGGCTCGCGCGGTGGCTTTGGCGGACCGCGTGGCGGCGCGCCGGCGCAGGTTATCGGCGAAGGAAGCGGCGTGGTGAAGTTCTTCAACCCGGATAAGGGCTTCGGCTTTATCCAGCGCGAAGACGGTGGCGACGATGCGTTCGTGCACATCAGTGCCGTACAGGATGCCGGTCTTACGACGCTTGCCGAAGGCCAGCAGCTTGCGTTCCAGCTGGTCGATCGCGGCGGCAAGGTTTCTGCGACCAATCTGTCGATCGTCGGCGAAGTGATCGTTGCCACGAGGCGCGAATCCGCGCCTGCGCAGCGCCAGTCGACTGGTGAGCGGACCAACGGCACCGTGAAGTTCTTCAACGCGACCAAGGGCTTCGGCTTCATCACGCGTGAGGACGGCCAGCCCGACGCCTTCGTGCACATCAGCGCTGTCGAGCGTTCCGGTCTGTCCGGCCTTTACGAAGGCGACCAGATCGAATTCGAAATCGAGATCGATCGTCGCGGCAAGTCTTCCGCGGTCAATCTGGTCCAGCGCTGAGATTTCCGGCCCTGGCTCGCGTTCGCGGACCAGGGCCTTGCCTTCGTGCGGACTGAACTGCATGCATCGGCCTCTTCCAGACGGCTAAAAGCCGACGAGAGAAAGACTGCAGCTCAGTCCGCATCGAAGCATGAAAGCATCGTTTCCCCGATATCTCGGGGATCGATGCTTGCTTGGCGTCGATCGACGGCATCCCGCAGCGGATCCGGAATTGGCGTTGAAAACGATATATGGAAATCGGGCGCAAAAGTGCCTCACCCGCTGCAGCGCCTACTTGTAATTACAGAAAATAGACAAATCTTAGGCGATCCGCCCACCAGATATCGTGGATATTGAGTGTTTCAACTGCAAACCAGTGGAGCCGGAGTTCGGTACAGCCGCCGCCCGGCAGCAAAGACAAATTCACCGGACAACACGGCTAGCGCTTTGGAACCTTGTCAGGCAAGGCATTTTCAGACACCCGTCCCGTCCCGGTGAAGCGATCACTGCGGCAGAGGCGAATCCGATAAAGGCTAACGAATGAACAATGACGATCACAGCGCGGACGACGACGCACCGCTGATCGACAACGACCGCGGTTCGATCAAGCGATTGATCGCGAAGGCCAAGCGCCTCGGCGTGATATCCGTCAGCGAGCTGAACGCTGCGCTGCCGCAGGATCAGATGACGACCGATCAGATCGAGGACGTCATGGCCGCGATCTCGGAGATGGGTGTCCGAATCGTCGAGAACGAGGACGAGGACGAAGCCGTCGAATCCGACGCGGAGCAGGATTCCGAAGAGGATAACGACGGAGAGGCCGAGTTTGCCGAGCGCGGCGAAGGCTCCCGTCGGCGCGCTGCTGACGGCAAAAGTGCAGACCTTGGACGTAGCGACGATCCGGTGCGTCTCTATCTGCGCGAAATGGGCGCTGCCGAGATGCTCAGCCGCGAGGGCGAAGCGGCCATTTCCAAGCGTATCGAAGCCGGCCGCGACATGATGATCCTGGGCCTCTGCGAGAGCCCGATCACGTTTCACGCCATCATCCAGTGGTCCGAAGCGCTCAACAACGGCGAGATGCAGCTGCGCGAGATCCTCGATCTCGACGCCATGCTGACCAAGGAGCCGGCCCCCGAAAGCCTCAATGAGGACGGCGAGAGCGACGACAACGGCGAGATCAGCGAAAAGACCGCCGGTCCCTCGTTCAAGGACGACGACGATTCCGACGAGGACAACTCCGAGGAACTGGACGAGGACGGCAACCCGATCCCCAAGCGCCAGGCCGAGGAAGAGGAAGAGGACAACACCCTCAGCCTCGCCCAGATGGAAGCGGCCCTCAAACCCGAAGCGCTTGAGAAGTTCCTGCTCATCACCGGCCTGTTCCAGACTTTCGAACGTCTCCAGTCGGAACGCCTCGAAGCGCTGGCACTCGGCATCGATTTCCCGGCCGCCAAGGAAGACCAGTACCATTCGCTGCGCGAGGAACTGACCGCGCAAGTCGAATCGGTGAAGTTCCACGCGACGAAGATCGAATACCTCGTCGACAATCTCTACGCCTTCAACCGCCGCCTGACCGCCCTTGGCGGCCAGATGCTGCGCCTTGCCGAGCGTCACAAGGTCAAGCGCGCCGACTTCCTGGACGCCTATACCGGCCGCGAACTGGACGACACCTGGCTGTCCGACGTCGCGAAGAAGGACAAGAAGTGGGCGGCCTTTGCGGAAGCTGAGGCCACCGGTGTCGAGCGCATCCGCCTCGAGGTCTCGGACATCGCCGCCGCCACCGGCATGCAGCTTGCCGAGTTCCGCCGCATCGTCAACATGGTCCAGAAGGGCGAGCGCGAGGCGCGCATCGCCAAGAAGGAAATGGTCGAGGCGAACCTGCGCCTGGTGATTTCCCTCGCCAAGAAGTACCTGAACCGCGGCCTTCAGTTCCTGGATCTCATCCAGGAAGGCAACATCGGCCTGATGAAGGCGGTCGACAAGTTCGAGTATCGGCGCGGCTACAAGTTCTCGACTTACGCCACCTGGTGGATCCGTCAGGCGATCACCCGCTCGATCGCCGATCAGGCACGCACGATCCGTATCCCGGTCCACATGATCGAGACGATCAACAAGCTGGTCCGCACCAGCCGCCAGTTCCTTCATGAGA
>JAGHZR010000044.1 GCA_017745295.1 Novosphingobium sp. | reverse complement strand
CAGCCTTGCCAGCGCCGGTACGTCCAGCGCGGGGGTGCCGCGATAGCCTGCCAGCAGCGGCGCGCTCTTGAGCTGCATCAGTTCTGCCTCGATCTGCGCCACCGGCATGTCCGGGGTGAACAGGCGCACGTCCTGGAGGATTTCCGCCGTGACGCCGCCGAACCCGGCTAGGACCACCGGTCCCCATTCCGGATCGTTGCGGCCGCCGACGATCATTTCCAGCCCGCGCGCGCCCATCTTCTCGACCAGCACGCCGTCGAGCACGAGCGCCGCGTCATAGGCACCGACATTCGCATGGATCCGCGCCCAGGCCTCGGTAACGGCATCGCCGTCGGCAAGGTTCAGGATCACGCCGCCAGCATCGCTCTTGTGGCCGAGCGCGGCCGCCTGCGCCTTCATCGCCACCGGATAGCCCAGCGCCTCGGCAGCGCAGACCGCCGCCTCGGCGCTGTCCGCGAAACGTCCGGCCGGGAAGGCGAAGCCGAGCGGGGCGAGCAAGTCCTTGGCGCGATACTCCGCGACGACGCCGTGATGGTCGGCAAGGCCCGGAATGGGTGTGGCGGCCGCATCGGCGCTGGTAAGATCCCGGCGGGCCAGCGCGCCGAGCCGGGCCATGGCCCGGAACGCGCGTTCGCTGCTGGGGAAGCAGGGGATGCCCTTGCCGCGCAGTGCGGCAATGTGCTCGGGCGGGATCGGCGCGCCTTCGTCGAGCCCGGCGAAGACCAGCGGCTTGCCGATCGTCCGGCCCTCCAGCGCCGCCATGATCGCCGGCACCTTGATGGCGCACGTGACGGGATCGGTCTGGATGATGCCCGCCACCACCCCGCCGACCCGCGGATCGTCGAGCAAGGCAGCCAGGGTGTTGGTGTAGATCTCGGGCTGGCTCAGGCCCTGCGCGGTGATGTCCAGCGGATTGCTGACCGGCACGAAAGGCGGCAAGGCGGCGCGCAGGGCGGGCGAGTCCGCGTCGCCCAGCGGCGCCAGGGCAATGCCGAGTTCCTCCGCCAGATCCAGCGTGAGCGCCTTGAAGGCGCCGGATTCTCCCAGCACGGCCAGATCCGGCTGCGCGAGTGCGGGCGCGCGCAGCAGGATTTCCGTGATATCGCCGAGTTCCTCCAGCGTCTCGGCGAAGACCACGCCGGCCCGCTCCACCTTGCGGCGCATGAGCTGGTAGTCGCCCGCCATGGCGCCGGTATGGGTCGCGGCGGATTCGCGCGCCGCGCTGGACTTGCCGGGGTGCAGCAGCACCACCGGCTTGCCCGCCGCCCGCGCGCGCCGTGCGGCGGCGAGAAAGCGCGCCGGTCGCCGGAACTGCTCGACGATCATGGCGACGACCTGGGTGCTCTCGTCGTCCACCAGCCAGTCGACATAGTCCTCGACGCCGCTGGCCGCCTCGTTCCCGGTCGAGACCGAATAGCTGATCGCCAGATCGCGCGCCTGGAACGTCGTGCAGAGCACCGCCGCCATCGCCCCGGACTGCGAGACCACGCCCACCGCGCGGCGTCCGTCCGGCGCCACGGTATCGGTTTCCACGAACGTCAGCGGAATGCCGTCGACATGGTTGACGAGGCCAAGGCAGTTCGGCCCCTCGATCACCATGCCATGCTCGGCGGCGATCCGGGCGATCTCGGCCTGCTGGGCCTTGCCCTCCTCGCCGCCCTCGGCAAAGCCCGCCGAGAAGATGATGGCGGCGCCGCACTTGCGTGCGGCCAGCCCCCGCACCGCGTCCAGCACGCCCGCCTGCGGGATCGCCAGCACGGCGACGTCCACCCCGCCGGGAAGATCCTCCACCGAGGCGAGGCACTTGCGAAAGCCGATTGCCTCGCGCTTCGGGTTGATCGGGTAGACCTCGCCCGCGAACTCGTTGCGGTCGAGGTTGCCCAGCACCGAGGCGCCGAGCGCTCCGGGCTTGTCGCTGGCGCCCACCACCGCGACCGAGCGCGGCCGCAGCAGGCGCGCGACGGCGTCCCTCGAAAGGGGTGTATCGTTCATGACTGCCTCTCCCAGGCCTGGCGCTCAGCGCGCCTTGTTCAGATCGTAGGCGCCGAGACCGGGCTTGTAGGTCTTGTCGTCGATGAACTGGCGCGTGGCTTCCTTGCGGCCTTCGGCATCGAAGAAGTTCGCCGCTTCCTGCGTGCGGACGAGGTAGTCCATGGAGTTGTCGAAGGTCATTTCGCTGACGCGGCGGATCGCCCACTTGGTGCCGCGCAGGGCGACCGGGTTCTTGCCGAGCAGCACGGTGGCCACTTCGGTGACGCGTTCCTTCAGCCTGTCCGCAGGCACCGCCTCGTTGACGAGACCCCATTCGGCGGCCTTCCTGCCGTCGATGTTCTCGCCCATCATCGCGTGGTACATGGCGTTGCGGAAGCCGGTCAGCTCGGCGATGATCTTGCTGGCGCCGCCGCCGGGCAGGATGCCCCAGTTGATTTCCGAAAGTCCGAACTGCGCATCTTCCGCCGCCACGGCCAGGTCGCAGCCGAACAGCGGGCCATAGGCACCGCCGAAGCACCAGCCGTTGACCATCGCGATCGTCGGCTTCTCGTACCAGCGCAGGCGCTCCCACCAGCCATAGGCCTCGCGCTGCGCCTTGCGGACATGGCCGAGACCCTTTTCCTCGTTCTCGCGGAAGTACTCCTTGAGGTCCATGCCTGCCGAGAAAGCGGTGCCCTCACCGGTCAGTACCAGCACGCCGACATCCTCGCGGAATTCCAGTTCGTCGAGCACTTCCTGCATGCGGCGATTGAGGCTCGGGCTCATGCAGTTGCGCTTCTCCGGCCGGTTGAACGAGACCCAGGCGATCCGGTTTTCGACGGTATAGGAGACGGTGTCGTGTTCGCTGCGCTCTTGCATGGCTATCCTCTTTCCTTGATTGCTGTAATTCATAACAACCGTATTGCTATCGTCAATAACATAAACACGTGAGGGACCATGACCGATCTTCTGGGGCAACTGCCGGGCTATGCGCTTCGTCGCGCCGCCAATGCCGTGATGGGCGAGCTTGGGGACATCCTGGCCGATCAGGGCTTTCGAATCACCGAAGCCGCCGTGCTCCTGCTGGTGCAGGACCGCTCGGACCTGACCAGCAGCCAGATCGGCAAGACGCTGGACATCCAGCGCGCCAACATGGTGCCGCTGCTCAACCGGCTGGAAGCAGCCGGCTGGATCCGCCGCGAGCCGCTGGACGGCAAATCGCTGGCGATCATGCTGACCGCCGCCGGAGACGCCAAGATAACCGAACTCGGCACCCTGATCGAACGGTTCGAGCAGGAACTGCTGGAA
>JAGHZR010000043.1 GCA_017745295.1 Novosphingobium sp. | reverse complement strand
GGGCGGCCTCTTTTCATTCCACCATCAAAGAAGCGAGCAGCCAAGAAGTATCGAGCTACATCCAAGGAGCACTAAGCCCAGCCTGAGTTTCCGGCTATGAGAGCTGTCCGCGAGAATCCCGATTGCCGCGAGCCCCATACCCAGAGCTACGGCAGCGATAAGCACTAAGGAATTTCTCCTGAATTCCATAACGCTGCAAATGCTGCGTCTATGCTCGACAAAAGTTGCATGTTCGCCGCTTTATTTCGCCAACATAAATTATAAAAGTCCTCGCCGACGTCCAAGCAGCCCAGCCTCTCGCTCAGCCAAGTCATTGAAGAGTAGCGTCCACTGGCGCGCGCTACCCACAGCAACCCTTTAGATCTTTAACAGTGAGTGCAGCCCAGCAGTCGTTTCCAACCGAATACCGATGATTAGGACGTTCACTTTCACGGGCGCGAACGGCCTAATCTGCAAGTAGCTGTCATTGGCCAGTCAAAGGTTGCGTAAGCGGCGCGAAATCATCAAAACCTTACGTTATTCTTCCGCCTCATCGTGAAATTTCCGTTTGATCTTCTGGATGTCTGCTTGGGGCTCAGGCGTGCGAAGCCGCATTCGCCGCAACGATCGTAGTATGATCCGTGAGATGGCATAATTGCGAAACCATTTTTGATCCGAGGGAATCACGTACCAGGGCGCAATCTTCGTGCTCGTGCGCCCAAGCATCTCTTCGGCGGCCGTCTGGTATTCCAGCCAAAGCTTTCGGTCGTCGTAATCAGCCTCCTCGATCTTCCAGTGCCGTGACTTGTCCGCCAATCGGCGCCGGAAACGCTCGAGCTGCTCCTCTGGCGAGATGTGTAAATAGAACTTGAGGATTTCAGTGCTGCTTTCGGCAAGCAGCGATTCAAAAGAGTTGATCACCGCATAACGCTCGGCCCAGATTTCCCGTGACACCAGCTTGCGCACCCGCTCGGCAAGCACGCCCTCGTAATGCGAGCGGTTGAATACCGCGATCTCGCCTTTCGCGGGTGTCCGCAGATGCACGCGCCATAGGAAATCGTGGCTTGCCTCAACCTTGCTTGGTTCACCGAAAGACGTGACTTTGACGCCCTGCGGGTTCACGCCAGAAAAGACATGGCGGATCAGACCGTCTTTCCCCGACGCGTCGGGGCCTTGCAAGACGACCAGTAACGACCGATCGGCGCCCGCATAAAGTAGATATTGGAGTTCGCCGATAGTCTCGACCAGCTGCCGCGTCTTCGCCTTCGCAGTCATTCGTTCGTTGCCGCCAGCAGCTCGGGTCTTGAACGCGCCAAGGTGTACGTTGTCGTGAAGCCCGACACGAAATTCTCCAGCGAAACCCATATGCCGACCCTAACGGTAATCAGATAAGATGATGAACCATGAAATTTTCCGGTCAGGCCGGAACTCCGGTGAATTGGAGCAATTTGTCGGAGTTCCACCCTCCCTCCTCGTAACGCGCGATTTCAGATCCAGAATCTGCGAGTTCGAAAGCGGTGTTCAATTTCTCTGAAGGAGGCAAATTGACGTCGGGTGTTGCGGGAAACGGCATCACCGGCTCTCCATCTCCTAAGTTCGTACGAGTTCGAAACGCCGGGAATGAAACGTCGTTGCTGACGAGAGCAAGGTTATGCAGCGCCTGAACTGCGGCGGTCGGCAGCGCGTCCGACCGCCGTGCCTCCCCCTCCGGCTCGAACTGATCCTGCACTGCTTGGCAATCAACCACCTGCGGATTATCGGAAAGACGGTCGCGGAATGGCTGCAAACGCTTTTAGGCACGGACAATCAGCAGAGCGATGAGGCCGGGCCTCTTCCGAGCGCGCCATTAGGCTCATATTTCGGATTGGGCATTTCTGCCTGCTCCGCAGCAGTCAACCTTCATCAAGGTCTATCTCGGACCGCCGTGAACGTCGTAATCGGCGGAGCCCTTCGGTCTGATCCTTTTCCCCCTCGATCACGAGATCGGGACGCGGCGAGATTTCGCCCGCAAGGCGTTTTGCATAGCCTTTTACGATCGAGGCAACGCCTCTCACCTTTTCTTTCGTTTCTCGTTCGGTCACCTTTTCGCACTCCTTTGCACAGGCGCGCCCTCGCCTCTCCTTGCTACCCCTCGTATGGCGATGACTGCAGAAGCCCGGCCAGATGTGCAGCGTTGCTCGCGACCATCTTCGCGGTCTTCGCAACCATCTCCGGCGTATCCTTTAGATCCTTGAAGTCGGTCGAACCCATCGCTTCGCCTACCCAGTAGCAAGCGGCGACAGCGGGAATTGTCCACCCGACATCGTTAAGGGCCTGGAAGAGCTGGGCCGAGGAAAAATGTGCCCCGTCCTCGTTGCCGACGATCGCGGCTACCGCCACTTTACCGTAGCTGGGCATTCGCCCGGCCTCATCGGTTTCATCGAGGAAAGCATCCATCCGCTCGAGGACACGCTTGGCGATGCTGCCGATCTGACCCATCCAGATCGGCCCTGCGAAGATCAGGATGTCATGGGCGAGGATCTTCTCTCGCAGCGTAGGCCAATCATCGCCGTCACCTTCGTCTGAGCTGACGCCAGGCAAAATGTTGAGGGCGGCGACGCGTACGGTCTCGGTAACAGCAACCCGTTTTTCGGCGAATGCCTGCTTCAGTACCGCGATCATGGCATCGCTGGACGAAGCCTCATCCGGCTTTGCTTTCAGGGTACAATTGATGGCCAAAGCCTTTACGGTCATCGACGATCTCCTCGGTCGTTCCGGCGCAGGTTAAAGGCAAGACGACAAATGGCCTCGCCGTTAACCGGCCTTCGTCATCCTTTGTGAGCCGTCGTGCTCTTTCACACCGGTCTGTTGCTCCTGTTTGAGCTCCTCGGCGTGCCAGACATTGCGCGCTGCGAACACGAGGACAATGACGGCCAGCAGGATCACCACCACCATCAATCCCGCCCGTGTGAGGCGCCGTGAACTCGGCTTGTCCCGATCCGGCATCATTGCCCGGTGTTCCTGGCGCGCTGGTCTTGGGGATAGTCTTCCGGCTTGACGGTTCCAACCAGGGGGCGATCCTCGATTTTTTCCGGCTTCTGTGGACCTTCCTTCCGGCGGTGGGGGTCGAAGGCGTCCGGCCGGGCATCTCCCAGCGCCCCGCGGCGTTCTCCGTTATCAGCTGTGTCCGACATCGTATCTCTCCATCAGGCGGCGAGAAGGTTGACCGCCGTTGGCTTTGCCGGCGGCAGACCGGCCGACTTCGCCCGGGCGAGCAGATCTTCCTTGAGGGCGATCATCTGGTCGCGCATTGCAACGAGATCGACATCGGTCTTCCTGCATTGAGCGAACATGCCTTCCGCGGGCATCTCTTCCTCATGGACATGATGCTTGATTTCCTCGGAGAGCACTTTGACCTTGGCCGCGAAGAAGTCGTCGTCGGGCGAGGCGGCCTCAATATCGTTGATCAGGATCTTGGCGCCGTCATGCTCCACATAAGCTTCATCGAGCGTATCGTCCTCGATTTTTCCCCGGAAGCCGGGGTAGAAAATCTCTTCCTCGATGATCGTATGGATTTTCAGTTCTGTGCAGATCTCATGGGCAAGAGATTTCTTCTGCGCGGAAGACTTCGCTTTTTCGAAGCGTTCGAAGAGTTCCTCGACCTTTCGGTGGTCGGCTTTCAAAAGCGCGATGGCGTCGGTGAATACTTCTGTCATGGAGTCCTCCTGTCAGAGGTGGTGACAAGTAAGTGCGCCGCAAGCCAGCTCGTTCCCGGCTCGCGATCGCGGCCATGATCGCCGCCACGAACCTTTCGGATTTTGCGATGAGGCGAGGGGTTAGGGCAGGTGGCCTGCCCGCGGTGCGGAACACAGCTTCTCGTCAATTTGCCTCGATCCTGACCGGCACCCCTTTCGCTGCCGGCGTTTTCGAGAGAACGTCGTGATGCCCAAGAGGAATGAGCGGGTTCAGTTCGGGAAAGTATCCGGCAAGGCAACCTCGCGGCAAATCGAAGGGCGTGACGGCAAGGCCCTGCACTTCGCGGCGCACCTGTGTGTCGCAGTCGGTGACGAGCGTCACTTGCCGCGCTTCTTCCAACCCGGCGTCGCGCATGTCCTCGGGGTTCATCAAGACGATCATGCGGCTGCCCTTGAGGCCGCGCAGACGGTCGGAATGACCGTATACCGTCGTGTTGAACTGGTCGTTGGAACGCAGGGTGACGAGGGTGTAGCGTCCGCTGCGCTCATCGAGGCCGTTTGCGTTGAGGACGTCGGGAACCGTGAACTCGGCCTTGCCGCTTTGCGTCTTCCAGATCCGGTCATGCGCCGGATTGCCTCGATAGAACCCTCCCGGCGTGTTCATCCGGACCTCAATGTCACGGAACTGCTCGGGATAGGTGCGCTCTATCAGGGCGCGGACTTTCGCATAATCGCCGGTCCACTCGTCCCAGCGCCATAGGGGATGTGCGGGCAGGGCTGCCTTGGCAATTCCGGCAACGATGGCCAGTTCGGATTTGAGATGGGGGCCGGCGGGCTCGCGCTGACCGATCGAGCCGTAGATGTGGCTGAAGCTGTCCTCGATCGACACGGTCTGAGGTCCGCTCGCCTGGAGGTCCTCTTCTGCGCGCACGAGGCAGGGCAGGAGCCAGGCCTGCTTTCCGGGAAGGAGATGGGTGCGATTGAGCCGGGTCGCGACGTGAACCGTCAGGTCGAGGTCGCGCCAGGCGGGATGGACCCGGGACTGGTCCGGCACGGCGCGGGCAAGATTGCCGCCGAGGCCGATAAATCCCTTTGCCTCCCGCTTCAGCAGCGCTTCCAGAAACTCAACGGTCGTGTGCCCTTTCTCCTGCGGCGGCTCGAAGCCGAATATTTCCTTCAGCTTATCCATCGGCACCAGATCGGGTTTCTCCGAGATGCCTACCGTGCGCTGGCCCTGTACGTTCGAATGTCCCCGGATCGGCTGGCATCCGGCTCCCTTGCGGCCGATGTTGCCCCTTAGCAGCAGAAGATTGACCAGCATCCCGATCGCCTGCGAGCCATGGACCTGCTGGGTGAGACCCATGCCGTAGATGCCGATGACCTTCTCGGCGGCCGCATAAACATCGCCTGCCTGCTCTAGCTCGGCTTGTGAAACCCCGCAATGCCGCTCGATCTCGCTCCACGAGGTCTCGAGAACGTTCGCCCGGAAACCCTCAAGCCCATGGCAGTGGGCCGCGAGGAACGCGGTGTCGAGGACGTTGCCCCGTTCGGCATGACGTTCAAGAACGCGCTTGCACACGCCCATCAGCGCCGCGATGTCGCCGCCGGGTCGCACCTGGACATATTGGTGCGCGATCTTTGTCGAGGATCCTACCGTCATCTGCCAGGGGCTCTGGGGATCGACGAACTCGACAAGGCCGCGTTCGCGCAAGGGATTGAAGGCAATGATCTTGCAGCCCCGCTCGACTGCGTCCTTCAGCGGATGGAGAATGCGCGGACTATTCGTGCCGGGGTTCTGGCCAAGATAGAAGATGGCATCGCAGTGCGCGAGGTCGTCGAACGTGCAGGTGCCGACAGGCGAGCCGATGACTTTCTTCAGCGCGACCGATGTGGTCTCGTGGCACATGTTCGAACTGTCGGGCAGGTTGTTATGCCCGTACATCCGCGCAAAGAGTCCATAGAGGTAGGAAGGTTCCAGCGCCGACTTGCCCGAGGCATAGAAGGTAACGGTTCTCGGTTCGAGGCGCTTGAGGTTCTCCCCGATCGCTCGGAAGGCTTCGTCCCAACCGGCCCGCACATAGCGGTCGCTCGCGGCGTCGTACCGCAGAGGCTCGGTCAGGCGCCCTGCCTTCTCAAGATCGTGATCCTCCCAGTGGAGGAGGTCCGAAACCGAATGCTCTGCGAAGAACTCGGGTGTGCAGCGCTGCGAGGTCAGGTCCCAGATCGTCGCCTTGGCGCCGTTCTCGCAGAATTCCGCGACATGCGGGTTCGGAGGCTTGGCCCACGCGCAGGACGAACACATGTAGCCGCCCGGCTTGTTCTGTTCGGCCAGGGTCTGGAGCGCGGCGGGCTTCGCCTTGCTGGCCGCCTCGACACGGGCGATGCCGTCCAGCGAACCCCAGCCGCCGGTAGCATGATCGTAATGGTGCGGTCTTGCGGGATCCTCCATTCCCGCCTCCTAAGCCGACGGCTCGTGGAGTGGACAGCCGTTCGCGGCAGCTCTGAAATCAGACGAGTGGCGGTATGTGTCCCGGCGGGCGCGGTTGATCCCGCCGAGCGGCCGGTGCGCGGCCAGCCCGGTCCAGACGGAGAAGCGCATGCCTTCATCGATGGCACGCACTTTCGTTTGCTGCCAGCTCTCCTGCGGCGGCAACAGCAGGGTGGCTACCTGCACAAAGGGGGCCTCGTCCTCCTTCCATTCGACCGAGGCGTCCTCGATCGGCTGGCTGTGCGCATCGCGTTGCAGTTGTACCTCGAATGCCCATTCGCCGTGGATATGCGCCATGTCGCGCCGAACGGTTTCGCGGATGGCGTCCTTTCCGAGCGAGGTGTCCACTTTCGTGCCGGTAAGATCGGCGAGTTCGCGCGAAAGCGGACGCAGGCGGAACTTGGCGACATACATGCCGTAGCGAAACGGGGTCACGCTGAAATAGGTTTCCCCGAGCGGATCGACCTGAGGCGCCCCGCCAAGACCAGCGAGCTTCGTGCTTTCCAGGCCCACTGCGCCAAGAGCGCCGTTGATGACCTGAAGAACCCTGGAGGCTGCGATTTTCGCGCCTTCCGCGCGGTCTGTGGTCTTGGCGAGAAGCTTCAGACTGCTTGCGAACTGCTTGACATCTGCCGCGGTGAATACCGGGCCGTTGACCATCACGAAGTCCTGGGTGGAACCTTCGGCACCGGGTAGACGCTCCCCCTCGACACCCAGAACCTTCAGGGCAAGTCCTCTGGGAAGAGCGATGGCATCGTCGAGGATGTCTCCGGGATTGGTCGAGAGCCGAACATGGACGGGATGGGTTCCCGGTGAGGCGAACAGACCCTGCGCAAGTTCAAGCGGCAGGTCCGCAGCGATCTTCAATGTGCCCGAGAGGAGACCGTGTGCCTTGGCATGGACGGCCCGCACGGCCTTCCCGTAGTCCCGATGCGTGATCCGGAGAATTTCGTCGAACGAGGCGTTGAGCTGATCGACCAGCGCGGCTTCGTCGTCGCCAAGATTTTCGATTTCGGGAGAATAGGCGAGAGGCGGGGAAAGCGGCATGCGTTCACTCCTGATAACGTTCCGATATTGACCACGCGCGGGGGAGTGCGGTGGCAGACTGCCGGCGGGTGGGTTTACGTGTTCTCCGCCGAGCCAGGTTCCGCCATCCTGCGGTGCTGCTCCGCCAGGACGGCCGCAGGGGTCACATGCGCCGCTGCCGCCTGGATCTTGTTCTTCCAGCCAGACACGATGTGGGCCTGGCCATTCATGGCCGCGTCCCAGCCATCTTTCGCGACATCTGCCGGATCGCTCTTGGAATCGGAGGTGCCGACGTCCGTGTCCATCATGCCAGCCCGCTCGAAGAATTCGGTTTCGACCGGGCCGGGCATGAGCGTGGTCAGGGTCACGCCCTCAATGTCCTTGATCTCGTTTCGCAGGGCGTCGGTAAAGCTGTCTATGAAAGCCTTGGAGCCGTTGTAGGCCGCCTGGAAGCTGCCGGGAATGAAGCCGGCGATCGATCCCGTCACCAGCACTTTGCCACTGCCGCGAGCAACCATGTTCTGGAGCACCGGCTGGAGCAGGCAAAGCGTCCCGGTAATGTTGGTATCGATCACGCGCCGCCAGTCGGCGACCTCCTGGTCGAGGAAGGCATGCCCGAGCCCGCGACCGGCATTGGCGCAGAGAAGATCCACATGCCGTCCCGCAGTGGCGGCCAGGACCTGGTCCACCCCCTGCAAGGTGGAAAGGTCGGCCTCGATCGCCTGGATCGCCGTACCATGTTTGCGGAACGCGGCCGCCGCCATCTCTATGGACGGCTCGTCCGCCACGACCAGCAGGTCATATCCCTCCCGTGCCGCCAGATGGGCAAGTTCGAAGCCGATACCGCTCGAGGCTCCGGTGACAATCGCGAATTTCCGGTTCATGCTCGCTCTCCTATTCCGCGGCGATGGCGCCAGCCTCGAGGCCGGGCTTGAGGACGATCTTCGTCACTTCGTTCTGGTTGTCGTGGAACAGCTTGTAGCCCTGCGGCGCGTCTTCGAGGCTCATGCGGTGGGAAATGAGGAAGGTCGTGTCGATCTTGCCTTCGACAATCGCATTGAGCAGGCCAGGCATATAGTGCTGAACGCTTGTCTGGCCGGTCCTGAGGGTCAGACCCTTTTCCATGAAAGCGCCGAGCGGGAACTTGTCGACCACGCCGCCATAGACCGCAGGCATCGAAACCCGGCCGCCCTTCCGACAGGCAACGATTGCCTGGCGGATTGAATGGATGCGATCGGTGCCAAGGAAGCTCGAGGCCTTGATCTGGTCGATCACATTATCGAGGAAGAAGCCGTGGGCTTCGAGGCCAACTGCATCAATGACGGCGTCCGGCCCGATGCCGCCGGTCATTTCCATCAGCGCTTCGTAGGTCCGCGTCTCCTCGAAATTGATGGTCTCGGCGCCGAACCGTTTCGCAAGCTCCAGCCGGCGCGGGAAATGGTCGATGGCGATGACCCGCGCCGCGCCCATGAGGAATGCCGACTGGACCGCAAACAGACCGACCGGTCCGCAGCCCCAAACCGCGACCGTGTCACCCGGCTCGATCTCGGCAAATTCCGCTGCTTGCCATCCGGTCGGGAGAATATCCGACAGGAACAGCACTTGCTCGTCGTCCAAGCCGTCGGGCACCACGATCGGGCCGACATCGGAGAAGGGAACCCGGACATATTCGGCCTGTCCCCCCGCATAACCGCCGGTCAGATGACTGTAACCGAACAGGCCGGACATCGGCTGGCCGTAAAGCTCCATTCCGATGTCCTGGTTATCGGCGGGGTTGCCGTTGTCACAGGCCGAATACTGATGCTTGCCGCAATGGTAACAGGACCCGCAGGCGATCGTGAAGGGAACGACAACCCTTTGGCCCCTTTTAAGCGTCGAGCCCGGGCCGGTCTCGACGACCTCGCCCATGAACTCGTGGCCCAGGATATCACCTGCTTTCATGGTCGGAATGAAGCCGTCGTAGAGGTGAAGGTCCGAGCCG
>JAGHZR010000042.1 GCA_017745295.1 Novosphingobium sp. | reverse complement strand
GCGCGCCGAATATCTCGACGCGATGCACGACATGTTCGCGCATACCGACACGAAGAATGCGCCCTGGATCGTGATCGACGGCAACGACAAGAAGGCCGCCCGCATCGCCGCGCTCACCGCCATCGCCGACGCGCTGGAGAAGCAGGTGCCGATGGACCCGCCCAAGCTCGATCCGGAAGTGGAGAAGGTCGCGAAAAAGGCGCTGGGGCTCTAGCCCCTTCTCCCTCTCCCCTCCGGGAAGAGGGTCGGGGAGAGGAGGAGTGTGTCCTCAACCCGCGGCTCCGGGTCCCGGCCCTTCACCGGGATGACGACTTACGCCGCCGCGAATTCCCCGCCTTCGCCCATCACGTGCAGCACGCCGTCGGCAATGGCGAAATAGGCGCCGTGCAGCGTGAGCGTGCCCGCCTTCACCCGCTCGGAAACGAAGGGGAAGGTCATCAGATTGACCAGCGACACCCGCACCGTCTCCAGCTCGAGCGCGCGCACCGCCTCGGGGCCGGTGCCGTGCTCGGCGACGATCCGCTCGCGCGCCTCGTCGAGCATGTCGACCCAGTGGGCGATGAACCCGCCTTCGCCGTTCGCCGCGCCCTTGAAGCGCTGCGACAGCGCCGCGCCGACGCCGCCGCATGCGCCGTGGCCCAGCACCAGGATCTCGGGCACCTCGAGCTGGTTGACCGCGAATTCGAGCGCGGCGGAGACGCCGTGGCGGCTCGCATCGTCCTCGAAGGGCGGCACCAGATTGGCGACGTTGCGCACGACGAAGATTTCGCCGGGCACGGTGTCGAAGATCTGCGCCGGATCGACTCGGCTGTCCGAGCAGGCGATCACCATCACGCGCGGGCTCTGGCCTTCGCTCAGGCCCGACCAGCGGTCGCGGTGGCGGCGATACTCGCTGGTCCGGAAGCGCTGATAGCCGTCGATGAGGTCGCTGAAGTCGGTCATGACGGCTGCCGTAACGTCCGACATCCAGACTGCCAAGGTTTGTATCGAAGTGTTGCCGAAGCCACGCGGTTGACGAAAGTGCAAGCGGGGCTGGAAACGCCGGCCCAGCCGCTCTATCTGGCCCTGCATGAACGATCTCTCCGCAGCACCGCGCCCGGAACGCCAGCGCAAGCCCGACTGGATCCGCGTCAAGGCCCCGACCTCGGAAGGCTTCGCCAAGACCCGGGCGCTGATGCGCTCGAAGAACCTCGTCACCGTCTGCGAGGAAGCGGCCTGCCCGAACATCGGCGAGTGCTGGACGAAGAAACACGCCACGGTGATGATCCTGGGCGACGTCTGCACGCGCGCCTGCCGCTTCTGCAACGTCAAGACCGGCATGCCGCGCAAGGTCGATCCGCTGGAGCCGCAGCACGTGGCCGAAGCCGCCGCGCAGATGGGCCTCGAGCACATCGTCATCACCTCGGTCGATCGCGATGACCTGCCCGATGGCGGCGCCTCGCAGTTCGTCAAGGTGATCGAGGCGCTGCGCCGCACCACCCCGAACACTACGATCGAGATCCTCACCCCCGATTTCCGCAACAAGCACGAAGCCGCGATCGAAGCGATCGTCGCGGCCCGTCCGGACGTCTACAACCATAACTTGGAGACTGTCCCCAGGCTCTACCCGACGATCCGCCCGGGCGCGCGCTATTACGCCTCGCTGCGCCTGCTGGAGACGGTCAAGCGCCTCGACCCGACGATCTTCACCAAGTCGGGCATCATGCTCGGCCTGGGCGAGCAGCGCCTGGAGGTCCACCAGGTGATGGACGACATGCGCTCGGCCGACATCGATTTCCTGACGATGGGCCAGTATCTCCAGCCGACCCCGCGCCATGCCAAGGTCGAGGAGTTCGTCACGCCCCAGGCCTTCCAGGCCTATGGCGCG
>JAGHZR010000041.1 GCA_017745295.1 Novosphingobium sp. | reverse complement strand
TACCCGCATGTGGAGGGATCCCCGGCCCGCAATCTCGGTTTTCGACCGAGATCGGGCGCACGGTCCGCGAACGGTCGAGCGGCCTGACGTAATCGAGTTCGTCTCTACCAGGTCCCGGCTCAGGGTCGCGGGCGCAACTCGCTCTCCAGGGCGGCGAATGTCTCTTGCAGCAGGACCGGCATCGTACGCGCGCCGGCTTCCTGATCGAACGCCTCGGTGGACAAGCGAATGGCGCCCATCGCAATCATCGCGACCAGCTTGAGGGCGGGCTCCCGCTCCGGGCCGGGACAGCGCTCGCGCAGTGCCGCGAGCAACACTTTTTCATGCTCGACATAGCTGGCCTGCTTTCGGGCCTGCACGGTCCCGCTCGATCGCATCAATCGATCGATCGCGAGCATTTCGTCGGGAGGAACCGCGGCGCATATCTGAATGACGGCGTCGCGCACTGCCTCGATCGGTTGCTTGTCAGGGGCGGCTTTCCGCACTGCGTCGGCGATCATCGCGCCCATCCCGCTCTGCAGGGAAAGGAGTATATCGTCCTTGGACTTGAAATAATGGAAAATAGTCCGGCGCGATATCGCAGCCGCGGCAGCGATGTCGTCCAGCGTGGTCGCATCATACCCGCGTTCGAGGAAGAGGCGAATTCCGGCGTCCGTAATGCGCCGCATCGTCTCGCGTCGCTTGCGGACCCGCAGGCCTTCCCCTGACTCACCGGTGGCGGAAGACATCGGCAAATTGTCCCCTTGAAATATGCACTGAGTGCAAATATTATTCTGCACTCAGTGCATATATATAGGCGGATGCGAAATGCGTAAATGGACGACCGCGGACATTCCTCCGCAGGATGGCCGCACTGCGGTGGTGACAGGGACCGGAGGCCTGGGGTTCGAGACGGCGCTGGCTCTGGCGCGCGCAGGCGCGAAGACGATCATAGCAGGCCGTAACCCGGCTAAGGGGGCGGACGCGGCTGCTCGAATTTCCGCTGAGCTTCCCTCCGCGCATGTGCGGTTCGAGTTGCTCGATCTCGCGAGCCTGGCTTCCGTCGCAGCGTTCGCGGCGCGACTGGCGGACCGGGAGGAGAAGCTCGATCTCCTGATCAACAACGCGGGCGTGATGGTCCCACCAAGACGGGAGGTTACGCAGGACGGGTTCGAGCTTCAGTTCGGAACAAACTATCTCGGGCATTTCGCACTGACGCAGCGGCTGCTCCCTCAATTGCGCAGGGCAGGGGACGCCAGGGTGGTCTCGCTATCCAGTGTTGCTGCGCGGAGCGGCGCGATCGACCTCGACGATCTCAACGCCGAGAAAAGCTACCGGCCGATGCCGGCCTATAGCCAATCCAAGCTCGCCTGCCTGATGTTCGGCCTCGAATTGCAGCGCCGCAGCATCGCGGGCGGTTGGGGCGTGACGAGCATCATTGCGCATCCCGGCGTCGCGCGCACCGACCTCCTGCACAATGCTCCCGGTCGCTGGAGTGGAATGGGCCTGGCACGGACACTGTTATGGTTTCTCTTCCAGCCGGCCGCCCAAGGGGCGCTCCCGACGCTCTTCGCGGCCACATCTGCCGACGCCGAACCGGGCGGCTATTATGGGCCGGATGCACTGGGCGAGACGCGCGGATATCCTGCACCCGCGCGGATCCCGCCGGCTGCGCTGGACCGGACGGCCGCGCGGGCCCTCTGGGAAGCCTCCGACAAACTGGTCCATGGCGTCGGGAACTGACACGGGTCGCGGGGCGGCAGCCTGCCGCGCGTGGCGGACGTACCCGGCGCATTGCTACATGCCTTCGGGCTCCGGCGCCCCTGGCGTGACGGAACAGTCGCCATTCCAGAATGTTCTCCCGGCGAACCTATCGCAAGTCGGGGAATGCATGAAAAAGCTTGAGTCGAATGAAGCACGCCTCGCGACACTTTCCGATGATGACTTCAAGGACAAGCTGGCTGCGGCGATCCCCCAGCTCCGTGCCTTCGGGCGGAGTCTGAGCGGCAGTCGGGATGTAGCGGACGATCTCGTTCAGGATACGATGCTCAAGGCATGGGCCGCACGCAGCCGCTTCCAGGCGGGGACGAACTTCAAGGCATGGACCTTCACGATCCTGCGGAACATCTACTTCAGCGCGGCGCGGCGCAAACGCTTCACGGGTGAGTGGAACGAGATCGTCGCGGACCGGGTCCTCACCGCGCCCGCGAGCCAGGATAAGTCCGTCGAGCTCCGGGACCTTATGCGAGGGCTCCAGCAAATTTCTGCAGACCAGCGCGAGGCTCTCGTCCTGGTGGCGGCTGCCGGAATGTCCTACGAAGAGGTGGCCGAGATTACCGGCGTCGCCGTGGGCACGGTCAAAAGCCGCGTGTCGCGTGCGCGCATCGCGCTCGAGGCGCTCATGGAGGGCGGTGTCCTCAAGACGAGGCGCCACGATTTCGGCAACGCGGAAGCCGCCGTAGTCAGCCTGTTCGCCTATCTGGATACCATCCAGGCCCGCTACCGGGATGACTCTGATCCGGGCGAGACGGCCGCGCT
>JAGHZR010000040.1 GCA_017745295.1 Novosphingobium sp. | reverse complement strand
CCTTGCGACACGGGCGGCCTCTTGTCCGGTGCGGCTCGGGTGCTCCGGCACAGAACACTGTCCCTGTGACAGCGACGGGTTAACATTCTGCAAGGACGATTGTTCCGGGCAGATCTCATGAAACATTTGCGTTGCTGCGTCTGTACAAGTGGACGTGCGCTGTTTTTAGCGCCAGCCGACGACACGAACACGTCGGTTCTCTCGAAACCAAATTCCTGGACCAAATGCTCGACGGCCAGCTCAGCGTCGCGCCGACTACCGATTACCTGCTCGATCGTGCCATTCATGTCTCTATACTACGGTTGTTATCGCCTCGGCTCGCAACCTGATCGAATGCGACAGTCGCCTCGTCGGAGCTGTCGTGGATATCAAGCTGCCGGGAGAAATGGTGTTCCCCATTGCGGATATGCTTAGAGCGCGAAGTGCACCGTTCCTTTTTGCGACCGGGCATGAGCCCACGGTGATCCCGCCCGGCCTCGATGACGTGCGCCGATGCGCAAAACCGACTGCCTTTCGGGATATCAGCCGTACTGTTGCGGAAATCATCGGTTAGACCGTACGGCCTTGGCGAACGGGGCAATGCGGAGCATTGCAGATGGCGGGGTTTGGGCGCCCATCCGTCCCCACGTTTTCCGCAGTTCCGGCCGTAATCCACCCTCCAGTCCGCCGGACACTTTTTCACTCATCGTCTCGGGCTCGCGGCGCGATAACGACCTGTTGCACGACAGCCCGGCGCGGCTGCGTCAGGACGTAGTGGACGCCGACGGCGATATCCTCGGCACGCAGCATCGTTTCCTTCCTGATCTCTTCCGCCTGTTCCTCGGCCGAGAATTCGGAATACTGGAAGTCTGCTCCGGTCTTGGCCGGTTCGACGTTGCACACCTTGATGCCTTTGGGGCCAAGTTCCTTGCGCAGCGCTTCTGCAAAGCCCGCGACACCGGCCTTCATCCCGGCGTAGACACTGCCGCCGCCGCCAAGAACATGGGATGCCACCGAGCCGATGAACACGATGTCGCCGCTGTTTTCCATCACGTGCGCAGCGGCAAAGGCCGTCGTCAGATAGGCGGTGAAATCTGCCGCGATCGCGTAACGCAGTTCCGCCCCGTTCATCGTGGTGAGGCCCTTGGCGGGAATGGCGGCATTGACGATGGCGATGTCGAAACTCCCGAAATAATCCTCCGCCGCCGCGAAGAAACGGTCGACGCCGTCTTCTTCGGCAAGGTCCAGGCTGATGCCGCCGCCCGTTCCTACCTCCCGAATTCGGGCCAGACCATCGTCAAGATGCTGCGGATCGCGGCCGCAGATGAAGACGTCCACGCCTTCCGAAGCGAGCAGCACGGCAGTCGCGCGGCCAATGCCGGTGCTGCCGCCGGTGATGACCGCCTTGCGGCCCTTGAGGCCGGGCATCCGGGTATGGGCGTCGGACAGATCGATGGCGGCTGGGTCCTGGGAATTCGGC
Organism: Novosphingobium sp.; assembly: GCA_017745295.1. Classification (GTDB taxonomy): domain Bacteria; phylum Pseudomonadota; class Alphaproteobacteria; order Sphingomonadales; family Sphingomonadaceae; genus Novosphingobium. Next base: position 3,179 of record JAGHZR010000040.1, on the reverse strand, counting down.
ATGCTCGTCTCTCCTCTGTTATCGTGTCGCGATAGCTGTTGGGCTCACCAGTTCACGATCAGGTTGCCGCCCGCCGGCACGAGATAGCTTTCTCGCTTAGCGCTACGTTCGTGCACGGGGATCGGATCCCCCGAGGCGGATTTCACCGTGAAAGATGGCAGCGCCGCGCGGCCGATCTTGAGGAAGCTCGCCCTGGCCTCACGCCCTTCGCCGCCGCCGAGCTGAAAGCTGAAGCTGCGCTCGGATGCCCGTTCGCTTGCGAGCAGGAAGTGGTCGCAGAACAGACGGAACGGGGCGCCCTCGACGTGATGGAAGCAGCGGCTGGCAAAAACCAGGGCAGCTCCAGCGCCGTAGATTTCCTGGCCGACCTGACCTGCCTGCTGGCCGTCGATGTAAAGATCCTCGACGGGGAACGAGAGGGTTCGGTCGACATGGCCGTTTCCCTCGCGCTGACAGGTGGAGACGGCTTCGGGCGGGAGAGCGTCGGGATAATAGTACCAGGCCCGGTCCAGGGCATGGCGGCAATATTCGCTGACGAGAAGGCGGGCCGCAGGATCGAGATCGGGACCGCTATCCTTCAGATAGCGCTCGAAGGCTTCGAAGCTGTCGAAGCATTCGTAAAGCGCCATGTAAGGCGCATCGTGAAGCGCGGAAACGCCGAGGAAGTTGCGATAATGGCGGGCGTGGCCGATCTCGGATTCCCATACGGCGCAGTTGTGGAAGAAACTGGCAAGGTAGACGTAGCTTTGCCGGAGGAACTGCTCTTCAGCGGTGATGCGCCACAGGCGCATGCAGGCGGCGGCGCCCCACGCCGTGAGATTGGCCTGATAATTCAGTTCGAACCGCATTCCTTTCGCGGCCTCGATCGCAGCCCGCGCTTCGTCGATATAGACGGCATCGCCGGTGAGTTCGTGGGCTTGCAGCATAACGTAGGCATAGATTCCGCCGACATCGGTCTGGCCGCGGCCCGCGTCGTCGCGCGCTTCCTGAAGGACGCGGAAATTCCGGATGTCGTACTGGATCGGCCAGCGGTAATCGAAATGCCGGGCCGCCTTTATCGCGAAATCCAGCGAACGCCTGAACAGCCGGAATGCCGGCCTATCGCCGTCCAGAGCGAGCCGTCCTAGCTTCGAAAGCGGATGATAGAGGTACCAGCTGTCGACCGCGTTGCGGTCCTTGTCTTTCCCGACATTGGGCAGGTAGCGGCGCAGCGTCTTGAGCCGGGTATCGTAGAATTTCCCGAGACCCGCGGCGAGTTCGGCACCGATCGCGAAGCTCCGCTGGGACCAGGCTTCGTAATCGCGGATCGCGGCCAGGATCGAGAGCTGAACCATGGAATCCGGGTACTCGGCTGCCGTGTAGGGATGGACATAGCGGTGACCGTAAGCCGAGAGAGTGGCTTGCGGTGCCGCCGCAAGGTCGTGCAACGTTCGTTCGGCACGACCGGGCCAATCATGGAGGTCGCAGCGCGGCGCGCCGAGATGGCGGAGCGTTGCGCCCAGCATCACCAGGTATCTGCGCGCCATGTCCTGCTCGTCGCCGGAGATATCCTCATGGAACGTCAGCAGGGCGTCGGAAAGCAAGGTTTCCTCGCCGGGCGGTAGCGAGGCGGCGGGCGGAATACCGCGCTGGGGCGGGGTGGGGACCAGATATCCGAGTTCCGGCCAGAGACCGCCGACGGCGCCGTCGGGCTTGGTGCCCGTCGCCCGAAAGTAGGGATTGAGCGCTGTCAGGTTCTGAAAATAGAGGACGCTTCCGAATGGAGGCGCGGTCAGCCGGAAATAGACGGCCCCGCTATTGAACCCGCGCTGGGCTGCCTCGACCTTTCCTTCTGCTCCTGCAGGATCATCGCGGCTGTCCAGCGGGTAGAGATCGCGCGGAATGAAGGAGACAAGAAGCGGCGCAGCAGGCGTGAGCGCCGTGCGAACGCGCAGGAGCGGTACGGTATCGCGATGGAGCTCGACAACGATACGGTGGGTACCGAGCGCGCTGTTCACGCGAATGCACGCGGCATCGTGCGGACCCGGACGCAGCAATTTCGCATCGAAACAGCCGGCGGGAAGAAAGGCGGCCCGCAGCGCCGCGCCGCCGCGGTTCTCCCGTCTGATGATGAGCCAGATTGCGTCATGGCCTAGTGCGAGCTCGATATCGAACGTACCGAATTCCAGGTTGCCGAGCGATTTCATCTTTCCGCCGCGCATCTCTTCGCGCAGCAACAAGACGCCGGGCGTCAGACCGGCAAGATTGTCAGCGGTATGTTGCGTCACTGCATTTCGCAGTGCTGATCAAGCGGGTAATTGCCGGACGTACGCGAACGTAAAGTCTGGTAGCCGACCGGATCATTGACGGGCTTCCGTCGTCCTTTGCGATCCGTCGTGCTCTTTCACACCGGTCTGTTGCTCCTGTTTGAGTTCCTCAGCGTGCCAGACATTGCGCGCTGCGAACACGAGGACAATGACGGCCAGCAGGATCACCACCACCATCAATCCCGCCCGTGTGAGGCGCCGCGAGCTTGGCTTGTCCCGATCCGGCATCATTGCCCGGCGTTCCTGGCGCGCTCGTCTTCGGGATAGTCTTCCGGCTTGACGGTTCCAACCCGGGGGCGATCCTCGATCTTTTCCGGCTTTTGCGGACCTTCCTTCTGGCGATGGGGGTCGAAGGCATCGGGCCGTGCATCGCCGAGCGCCCCGCGACGTTCTCCGTTATCAGTTGTGTCCGACATCGTATCTCTCCATCAGGCGGCGAGAAGGTTGACCGCCGTTGGCTTCGCCGGCGGCAGACCGGCCGACTTCGCCCGGGCGAGCAGATCTTCCTTGAGAACGATCATCTGGTCGCGCATTGCAACGAGATCGACATCGGTCTTCCTGCATTGGGCGAACATGCCTTCCGAGGGCATCTCTTCCTCATGGACGTGATGCTTGATTTCCTCGGAGAGCACTTTGACCTTGGCCGCAAAGAAGTCATCATCGGGCGAGGCGGCCTCGATATCGTTGATCAGGATCTTGGCGCCGTCATGCTCCACATAAGCTTCATCGAGCGTATCGTCCTCGATTTTCCCGCGGAACCCGGGGTAGAAAATTTCTTCCTCGATGATCGTATGGATTTTCAGTTCTGTGCAGATCTCATGGGCAAGAGATTTCTTCTGCGCGGAAGACTTCGCTTTTTCGAAGCGTTCGAAG
>JAGHZR010000003.1 GCA_017745295.1 Novosphingobium sp. | reverse complement strand
TTACGTTAGGACATGTTAAGGTAACGACTATCTACTGCAACTCCGAGCCCTGAAGCCCCGGGTGCAGGCGCCGTCGCCCACATGTCCCTTCATCATAAAACCGACAATGTCAAAGATCCGGTCCCTCTCGAGACCCGCCGAACAGTAAAGCCGGACAACTAGCGCTCCCCGCTTTCTTGCGATGGGGGAACAAGCTGTCCGTCTCTCGTGGCGACCGCTGCGAAACCGTGTGGTCCGCTGCGGTGAGAGGCCCTCTAAGACCCACCCACGATTCGGTCAACACGCTAATTTCAAAAAAACGACATTTTCGAAAAAACGACCGTTTCCAGCGGGTTTGGCCTCTTCGCCGACCAGATATGGGAACGAACGGGCGATTATCAACCTTTCGCCATAACCGCTCCCCGAGCCGCCCCGTTCGGAAGTGCGAGACAGCGCCTCACGGTTTCTTTACCAGCCTGACTTAGGGCCTGAATCGAAAGGCGCATCCTCGACGAGCGCCCGAACGGAGACCTGAAAAGTTCATGCCGAAGCCGGCGATCAGCGTTGCAATGAGCGTCTACAACGGCGAGCGCTTTCTGGCCCTCGCCATGGAGAGCGTACTCGCGCAAAGCTTCACGGACTTCGAACTGCTGGTTCTGGATGACGGATCGAGCGACGGTTCGGCAGATATTATCCGTCACTACGCTGCTGCAAATTCCCGCATTCGCCCGATCATTCGCGAAAATCGCGGCCTCATCGCCAGCCTCAACGAACTTCTGTCGCTGGCCGAGGCTCCGCTGGTCGCGCGCATGGATGCCGACGATATCTGCCGCCCGGAACGCTTCGCCCGTCAGGTGGCATTTCTGGCCGAGCATCCGGATTACGGCGTCGTCGGCAGTTGGAGCGAGGATATCGGCGAGCACGGCGAAGCGCTGATCCGCAGCGGTGCCGACCATCCGCTCACCCATGAGGAGATGCTCGTCGCCATAGAACACGGCGAGCAACTGATCTGCCACCCCGCCGTGATGTATCGCCGCGAGGTCGTTCTTGCCGTCGGCGGCTATCACGCCGCGTTCCGGCACTGCGAGGACCTCGATCTCTGGCTGCGGCTGTCCAGCGTGACCCGGATGGGCAACATTCCCGAACGCCTCCTACGCTATCGCCGCTATCCGGACCAGGTCTCCGCCCGCCATTCGACAGAGCAGCAGATCGGCTCGGTGATCGCCCGCCTCGCCTGGGAAGAGCGCCGGGACGGTCGGCCCGATCCGACCGAACATCTCTCCCGCCTCCCCGCCATCGACGAACTCGACGACCTGTTCGGCCGCCCCGGCGTGTCCAATGCGGCCCGCGAAAGAATTGCGCTGGGTCTGCGCTGGTCGCCTGCCGCGATGCGCGATCGCGGTTTCGACATCCTGCTCGACCATGTCCGCGGCGGCGGACGACGCGATGGCCTGTGGCGGACGGTAGCCCGGCTTATGCGGTTCGGCGAGCCGGTGCGCGCCCTGCGGCTCGCCGCTGCTCTGGCGCGGAACTGACCGCCATGTCGGTCCGCCGCGCCGCGCTCTGGTCCCTCGCCGCCCAATACGCGACTTTCACCATCCAATTCGTCGCGAGCGTCGTCATCTCGCGGCTGTTCCTGCTGCCCGCCGATGTCGGGCTGTTCTCGATCGCGCTCGCCGCCGCGATGCTGGTCTCGATCTTCCAGGACCTGGGGATCACGCGCTTCATCTCCGGACAACCGGAAATGAGCCCGGCCGCCCTGCCCCATTATGCCGCAGTTGCCGTGACCATCGGGTGGAGCGTGGCCGCTATCGTCGCGGTGGCGGCGCCGTTCGTGGCGCACTTCTATGCGCAGCCCGCCATCGCCCCGCTGCTCTGGCTGATCGCGGCTTCCTACCTCATCACCCCCTATTCCACCGTTCCCGCCGCCCTGCTGGTGCGCGAGATGGACTTCCGCACGCTGTTCCAGGTCAATGCCGGAAGCGCGCTGGCGGGCAACGGCACCGCGATCGCGCTGGCCGCTTACGGCTTCGGAGCCTCCTCACTCGCTTGGGGCGTGCTGGCCACCGCGATCGCGCGCGCCGCCATCGCCAATCTCCACCGCCCGGTACGCCCGCGCATGCCCAAGGACACCGGCTCGGTGCGGCCGATGCTCGGCTTCAGTTCGATGTCCTTCGTGCTGAGCGCCAGCGCCGCAATCGGCCAACGCTCGCAGGACCTCATCGTCGGCCGCCTGCTCGGCATTGCCGCGACCGGCCTGTTCAGCCGTGCGAGTGCTTTGGCGGGACAGCTCACCACCCTCGTGACCGGGGCGATCGGCAGCGTGTTCTACTCCGCCTTCGCCCGCAAGCGCGATGCCGGGGAGCCGCTGGCGGAGCCGTACCTCCACCTCGTCGCCTGCTATACCGCGCTGAACTGGGCCGCGATGATCGGGCTGGCGCTGGCCGCCGAGCCGCTGGTCATGCTGCTCTACGGCCCCAACTGGATCGGTTCGGCGTCGTTGCTGCGCTGGACGGCGCTGGGCGAGATCTTCTTCGTTGCCGTCCCCTTGCAGATGGACGTGCCCCTCCTGCTCGGCCAGATCCGCCGTCTGGTCTGGGTAAACCTGCTCGACACGGCCGCCGCCGTCGTGATCCTGACCGCGGGCTGCTTCATCAGCCTTGAGGCCGCAGGAATCAGCCGCGTGGTCTACGGCTTCGTCTGGTGGGCAATCTACGCGGTCTATCTGGGCCGACTGATCGGGTTCCGCTTCGGCGCGCTGATGGCCGTCTATACGCGCAGCGGTATCTGCGCGCTTGCCGCCGGCGTGCCGTTGATGATCGCGCGCTGGCAGGGCATGGAACTCGGCCTGCTCGCCCTGCTCGTGCTGAGCGCGAGCGGCGTGCTGGCCTGGCTGGCCGCCCTGGCCGCGACGCGCCACCCCGCCTGGAAGGAAGTGCGGATGATGGTGGACGCGCTCTCCCGCCCGATCCTCTCGCGCCGCACCGGCTGACCGGCCATGAGGATGGCTTATCTGCTGCTCGCCCACGATGCGCCGAAGCAGCTCGAACGGCTGATCGAGACCCTGCTGGCCGGAGCCCCCGAGGATTTCGCGGTGATCCATGCCGACCGCCGCTCGGCGCTCTGGCAAGGCTTGCAACACCGCCTGCCCGGACCGGCGGGCCGCGTCCATCTCGTGCGGGACCCGGTGGCGGTGCGCTGGGGACACTGGAGCCAGGTATCCGCCACCGAAAAGCTGGTGCGCGAGGCCGTCCGCCTCGGCTGCGACCATGCCCACCTGCTCAGCGGCGCCGACTGGCCGACGCTCTCGCGGGACCGGATGACCGCCCAGCTCGAACAGGGCCTCTGCCATGTCGAAGTCCGCTCAGGCCATATGGCCGAGCGCATGCAGACTTATCGCTTCGATACCCGCTGGCTGCGGCTCGATCCCGCGCGGGACCGGATCGCCTATGCCGCGACATGGGAACTTCGCCGCCTCGCGCGCTGGCTCGACCGGGCGCGCGGCAGGTTCGGTGGGGAGCGTTCGCAACCGTTCGGCCCTTGGGCCTATGGCTCGCAGTGGTGGTCGCTGCCCGCCGATGCGCTGGAGATGCTCGCCCGCGAACTGCCGCTATTGCTCAGCAGCGGACGGCTGAAAGGCACGCTTTGCTGCGACGAGCATGTCGTGCCCACCCTGATCGCCCGCTTCTTTCCGGACCGGATCGCCGGAAACCGCCGCTTCGTGCAGTTTCCCGGCGGCGCTTCCAGCCCGCGCCTGCTGGACGCCCACGACCTTCCCGAAATTGCGGGCAGCGGCGACTGGTTCATGCGCAAGGTCTCGCCCAAGCACGATCCGTTCTTCCTCGCGCTGCCCGCTGCGCCAGATGCCCCGGATCGGGACGCACGGGGTGCGGAAACGTTAGGATAGCACCCGGCACGGTGGTATGATCGGCCCTGCGACATCCGCAAGATAGCGGTGCGCAGGAGAGAACGATGCCAGGAGCAGCCCTCGGGCTGACGCTCCTCTTCGCCGAACTGGCGATTATGGGCGCCAAGCCTGTCCCCTCACAGCCTTCGACTGTTCAGCCCATACCGGTGCAACCGGGGCCTGCCCAGCCCGTGCCCTTTGCGGTCCAGACCCCGAGAGCCGGGATCCCGCATCTGGAAACCGATATGGACGCCCCGATCCAGGGCCAGACCGACAACGATGATCGCATGACGGTTCCCGTCGGCCTCCAGGGGCGCGGCCCCTATCGCTTCCTGATCGATACCGGCTCGCAGGCCACCGTCGTTTCCTCGGCCCTCGCCGGAACGCTCGGCCTTGTGCAGGGACCGCCGGTGACGGTCATCAGCATGGGCGGCACCACCCGCGTCGCGACCGCGCGGCTCGAATCGCTGGATATCGGGCTGCAATCCTATTTCGACCTCACCGTGCCGCTGCTGGACCGCCAGCATATCGGCGCGGACGGCATCGTCGGCACCGACAGCCTGCAGAACCAGCGCGTGGTGCTCGATTTCACGAAGAACACGATCGCCATAGGCGACGCCAAAAGCCTCGGCGACAACAGCGGCTACGAAATCGTCGTGCGCGCCCGCAAGAAGGAAGGTCGGCTGATCATGACCAATGCCACGATCGACGGCATTCGCGTCGACGTGGTCATCGATACCGGCTCCAGCACGACGATCGGCAACCTCGCGCTGCAACGCGCGGTGCGTGACAGGTTCGCCGGGCAGACCACCCTGCTTTCGGTGACCGGACACGAGCTGCCCGCAGGCCTGGGCTTTGCGGAAAAGTTGCAGATCGACGATGCCTTCCTGTCGAACGTGCTGATCGCCTTCGCCGATGCGCCCGCCTTCAAGGAACTGAAGCTGGTCAAGCGCCCGGCGATCTTCCTCGGCATGCACGAACTGCGGGCCTTCCGGCGCGTCGCCATCGATTTCCCGACGCGGCGTATCCTGTTCGACGTGCCGAAGAAGGGATCGGCGAATTCGAAGGGGCCGGATTCCAGGGGGTCATGAGACACCGTCAGCCTCACCGCCCCTTACCTTCGTCATTGCGAGCGCAGCGAAGCAATCCAGAGTCCGGCCCACGAGGTTCTGGATTGCTTCGCTGCGCCCGCAATGACGAAACGGCACTGCACGGTTCTCTCTCTACACCGCATGATTGTCTATCCGCGTCGGCACCCTAAATAGCGCCGATGCCACCCGATACCGCCGTCAACGATTCGCGCGCCCGCCACGACGGCTGGCGCACCCTGCTGCGCTTCATGCCGTACCTCTGGCCCGCCGGAAATCCGGCGCTGCGCTGGCGGATCGTCTGGGCCTGCCTGTTCATCCTGCTCTCCACCGCGACACAGCTCGCCCTGCCCTATCTGATGAAGTGGGCGGTCGACCTGATGGGCGCGACGGGTCCGAAGCTGGTGCAGCTGGCGATGCTCATGGTGCTCGGCTACGCGGCGGGACGGCTGATCCAGACCGCTTTCGACAACTTCCGCAACATCGTGTTCGAGCGCGTGGGGCAGGACGCGACGCGCGAACTGGCGGAGAACGTCTTCGGTCAGCTCCACCGCCTCTCGCTGCGCTTCCATCTCGCCCGTCGCACCGGCGAAGTGACCAAGACGATCGAGCGCGGCACCAAGAGCATCGACACGATGCTCTACTTCATGCTGTTCAACATCGCGCCGACGATCCTGCAGCTGCTGGTCGTGGCGGTAATCTTCTACATCAACTTCGGCCCCGGCCTCGTGATTGCCACCGCCGTCGCCATCGCCGCCTATATCTGGGTGACGCGCACGATCACCGAATGGCGCACCAAGCTGCGCGAGCAGATGAACCGGCTCGACGGACAGGCGCTGGCCCGCGCGGTGGATTCGCTGCTCAACTACGAAACGGTGAAATACTTCTCTGCCGAGCACCGCGAACAGGAGCGTTACGCCCAAGCGACGCGGGCCTATTCCGTTGCTGCCGTGAAGAGCGAGAATTCGCTGGGCCTGCTCAACATCGCCCAGGGCGTGGTGATCAACCTGCTGATGGCGGGCGCGCTCGGCTATACCGTCTGGGGCTGGTACAAGGGGAACTACACGGCGGGCCAGTTGGTCTTCGTGCAGACTTACCTGACCCAGCTGTTCCGCCCGCTCGACATGCTGGGCATGGTCTACCGCACGATCCGGCAGGGCCTGATCGACATGGCTGAGATGTTCCGCCTGCTCGACGAGCCGCAGGAAGTTTCCGACAAGCCCGGCGCTCCGGCACTGGCGATCCGGCAGCCCTCGATCGTGTTCGACAACGTGGTGTTCGGTTATGAGCCGGACCGCCGCATCCTCAAGGGCCTGTCGTTCGAGGTGCCCGCCGGGCAGAATTTCGCCGTCGTCGGCCCCTCGGGCGCGGGCAAGTCCACGCTCGCGCGGCTGCTGTTCCGCTTCTATGACCCGCAGGAAGGCCGCATCCTGATCGACGGGCAGGATATCGCCGGGGTGACGCAGGAATCCCTGCGTGCCGCGATCGGCATCGTGCCCCAAGATTCGGTGCTGTTCAACGACACGATCGGCTACAATATCGGCTATGGCCGCGACGATTCCACGCAAGCGGATATCGAACTCGCCGCGCGCGGCGCCGCGCTGATGGGCCTGATCGACCGCCTGCCGCAGGGTTTCGCCACCGAAGTCGGCGAACGCGGACTCAAGCTCTCCGGCGGCGAGAAGCAGCGCGTCGCCATTGCCCGGACGCTCGTGAAGAACCCGCCGATCCTGCTGCTGGACGAGGCCACTTCGGCGCTCGACACCCGCACCGAGCAAGACATTCTCGCCACGCTCCACCGCGTCTCGGAAAACCGCACGAGCCTGTCGATCGCCCACCGCCTGTCGACGATCGCGGATTCAGACCGGATTCTCGTCCTGAACGAGGGGCGGCTCTCCGAAAGCGGCACCCACGGCGAACTGCTGCGGCAGGACGGACTCTACGCCGAAATGTGGGCGCGTCAGGCGGCGGAGGCCGAAGCCATGATCGAAGCCGCACAATAGGCGAGAAACGGCGGGAACGCGGCGGAGGCTTGCGGGTTAAGGACTGCAACATATCCGGGAAACCCCCGGACATGCCTGAACCGGAGCCTGACCCCTCGTGAGATTCCCGCCGCTTTCCGCCATCCTGCTACACATGGCCGCACTGGCGCCGCTGATTTCCGCAGCGCTGATCCCGGGCGTCCTCTTCGGATCGTAAGGCAGCACGGTCAGGCGAGACGGTCAGTCCCGATCTGCGCCGACCGCGCGTACCCCAGTCGCTTCACGACATCACTTCACAACATCGGCCTCATGCCAGACGACGGCCTGCGCCGCCTTCATGCAGTTCTCGGCCGTATCCCACGACAGCGACGGTGAGCCGTAAAGACGCCAACCCTGCGCCAGCGCTTCCGACACGCGCTCGCAGAAGGCACGGTCGTCGGCTCCGGTCAGCAGGCGGTAGATCGGGCGGTCTTCGGGGGTCTGATACATCTGGCATCTCTCTCGATATCGAACGTCAGATGCCTAGCCACTCGAGCGGTGCTGGCAAGTCCCCCGCCGCGTAATCGACCTGCAGCACGCGGCGGCGCCGGCCCGGCTCCGCAGCATGGGAGGAATGGAGAATCGGCGTGCGATAGATCCAGACATCCCCCACCTCCGCCAGGCAGGAAAAGACTGCCGCCCGCGCAACCGCAGCCTCCACGTCAGCCACCGGAATGCGCCCCAGCCGGTGCGAGCCCGGAACGATCAGCAGCGGAGCGTTTCCGACATCGACGGGATCGAGATGGATCCGCACCGTCAGCATGGACTCGATCACCGCGAACGGCGGTTCGACGTGACGGATGCCCTGCTTAACCGTCCATGGCCCGAAACCCGGCAGATCGGCTTCGGCCCGAACCGCGATGGTCCGATCCTGATGCCAGCCGAGCGACCAGTCGGCCCGGTCGTTCTTGTCGAACAGCAAGGCCCTCACCGGCCTCACGGGAGCATCGGCCAGTACTGCCACCGCCATACCGACCGGATGATCCGATCCCAGCAGCCGGGCCAGTTCACCATCTCCGGCAATACGCGTTCCCGCGCGACCGTCCGGCCATTTCGCAAGAATCACGGTCAGCGCTTCCGATATCGGCAGTGCCAATCCGCCATGAAAGCACGCCCCGTCACGCTCCAGTTCGAGCACGAACCGGTCGGCCGATTCTTCGGAAGGGCATGTCGTTACATTCACCCCGGATAGCGTTCGAATTCGGGAAGGTCGCCGAGATGCTTCATCCAGCCGATGCGCTCGGCAACCTGGATATGGGCGCTCGGCTGCAAGGCGTCGGGATCGTCCAGCGTGGCGACCTGGATATCGACGAGGCCGGGCAGATAGGCCTCGTTGGTATAAAGAAGGCCGGTGCCGCAACGCGGGCAAAAATGGCGCATGGCCTCACCGCTGGAATTGTAGACCGTCGGCTTGCCCGAAATCAGTGCGAACTCCGGCGTCTTGAATGCGGCCCAGGCCACTGTCGGTGCGCCGGACGACTTGCGGCAGTCGGCACAATGGCAAAGTGCGACGTGCTCCGGCTCACCCTCGACCTTGTAGCGAACATCGCCGCACTGGCATCCACCTTCCAACTTCATTGCGAATCTCCCTGACAATGCGGGAGAGGCTAGCCGATCAGGCAGAACATTCAAGGAACAAATGCGCCGTCCCGGATCAACTCCGAGACGGCGCAATGCGTGTTAGAGAATATACTTCGAAAGGTCCGCATTGCCCGCCAGACCTTCCAGCTTGTCGCGAACATAGGCCTCGTCGATGGTCACGGTCTCGCCCTTGCGATCCTCGGCTTCGAAGCTGAGTTCCTCCAGCAGCTTTTCCATGACCGTCTGGAGACGGCGGGCGCCGATGTTCTCGACGCTTTCGTTCACCAGTGCGGCGATGCGGGCGATCTCGACCATCGCGCCTTCGGTAACGTCCACCGAAACTTCCTCGGTGGCGAGCAACGCCTTGTACTGCGCCACCAGATTCGCGCGGGTCTCGGAAAGAATGCGCACGAAGTCCTGTTCGGTCAGCGCCTTCAGCTCGACGCGGATCGGCAGGCGGCCCTGGAGTTCGGGCAGCATGTCGCTCGGCTTGGCGACGTGGAAGGCGCCGCTGGCGATGAAGAGGACATGATCGGTCTTCATTGGGCCGTACTTGGTGGCAACCGTGGTGCCCTCGATCAGCGGCAGCAGGTCGCGCTGCACGCCTTCGCGGCTGACCGAACCGCCGCGCACGTCCGAGACGGCGATCTTGTCGATCTCGTCGAGGAAGACGATGCCGTTGGTCTCGGCATTGGCCAGCGCGGTGCGGGCGACGTCGTCCTGGTCGAGACGCTTTTCCGACTCTTCGTCGACCAGCTTGTCCCAGGCGTCGGGCACTTTCATCTTGCGGCGCGTCAGCTTCTGGCCGCCGAACTTGCCCATGATGTCCGACAGGTTGATCATGCCGACCGAACCGCCCATGCCGGGAATCTCCATCGGCGCCGAGGGCGTATCCTCGACTTCGATCTCGACTTCGGTCTCGTTCATGGCGTTTTCGGTGATGCGCTGGTGGAACGAGGCGCGGGTGGCCTCGGAAGCCCCTTCGCCGACGAGCGCGTTGAGCAGGCGCTCCATCGCCGCCTTCGAAGCAGCCTCGCGCACGGATTCGCGGCGGCGCTCCTTCTCCAGACGGATCGCTTCCTCAACGAGGTCGCGCGCGATCTGCTCCACGTCGCGGCCGACATAGCCGACTTCGGTGAACTTGGTCGCTTCCACCTTCACGAAAGGCGCATCGGCCAGCTTGGCGAGACGGCGGCTGATCTCGGTCTTGCCGCAGCCCGTCGGGCCGATCATCAGGATGTTCTTCGGCGTCACCTCGTCGCGCAGTTCGAGCGAGAGCTTCTGGCGGCGCCAGCGGTTGCGCAGGGCGACGGCGACGGCCTTCTTGGCTTCGGTCTGGCCGATGATGTGCTCATCCAGCGCGCGGACGATCGCCTTGGGGGTCAGGTTGTCTTTCATGATGTCGATGATCTCAGATGGTCTCGACCGTCACGCGGTCGTTGGTGAAGACGCAGATGTCGGCGGCGACTGCCATGGCGCGGCGGGCGATCTGCTCCGCATCGGCTTCGTAGCCGTCGATCGCGCGGGCGGCGGCGAGCGCATAGTTGCCGCCCGAGCCGATCGCGGTGATCTGGCTTTCCGGCCCGCCTTCGGGCTCCAGCACGTCGCCATTGCCGGTCAGCACCAGAAGGGTATCGGCATCGGCCACGATCATCAGCGCTTCGAGGTTGCGCAAATACTTGTCGGTGCGCCAATCCTTGGCGAGTTCGACGGCGGCGCGCATGAGCTGGCCGCGATGCTGCTCCAGCTTGCGCTCCAGCCGTTCGAACAGGGTGAAGGCGTCGGCGGTGGCGCCCGCGAAGCCCGCGATCACCTTTCCATCGCCGATGCGGCGCACCTTGCGCGCATTGGGCTTCATTACCGTGTTGCCCATGGAGACCTGTCCGTCACCGGCGATGACGGTCTTGCCGCCCTTCTTCACGCCGATGATGGTCGTTCCGTGCCACTGGATCAGGCCGTGGCTGGCCGCGCTATTGTCCATGCCGCGGATATATGGCTGCATTCGCAGGGTTCAACCACCGAAGACGCACAGCGGCATGTCCTATTCGCAACAAAAAAACGTCCGCGAAACCCATGTGGTTTCGCGGACGTTTTTGCAGGGACGATTGGTCCCCGGCGTTTCCCGTCAGGATCAGCTGCCGTTCGGGCCGGGTCCGGTCGGACCGCCCGGAGCGCCCATGCCGGAGGCACCGACCTGGCCGATATTGCCGAACAGGTCTTCCAGCAGACCGCGATGACGGCCAAGCGTGGGCGTCTTGTCGCCATTCGGGCTGATCCGCGCGACCTGCTCCATGCCGCGCTTGTCGACGCCGACGACGTTGCCCGCCGTATCGAAGCGCACGCGCAGCACGGTCTGCTCCGAAGTCTGCGGGCGGCGGAACGGCGGGGTCTTCACCGTCTGCGAGATGTAATAGTAATCCTTCTCGCCGAACTGGCTGATGAACGTCGGGCGACCGAGGGTCTTTTCCACCGAAACGCGGTTGTCGATACCGGGCTGTACCGAATCGAGCAGCGTCTGGTCGATCAGGTAACCGCGGTGATCGCGCACCGAAGTGCATCCTGCCGTCAGCGCAGCCAGCGCCAGCGCGATGCCTGCCGCCTTAGCCATGTGACCGTAACTGCGCATTTTCCCACTCCATTCGGGGCCTGGACCTGCCTCGGGCATTGCCACCCGGCGCAGGACCCATATATCGGCCAGATAACGGCACCGAGCCTTAAAGCCCGCCAGCCCGTCACGCAATGGGCGTTGGGGCAGGTCGATTGAATTGCCGATGAACGAAAGGTCAGACTGTCCGATGTCCCTGCTTTCCCGTCTCGTCGGCAAGAGTTCCGATCCGCGCGCCGAAGTTCGCCCGCTCTGGCACCGCGTGGTGGAGATCGCCCGTGAAAAGCCCTGGTATGCGCAGTTCGGCGTGGCCGACACCGTAGCGGGCCGCTTCGACGCGGTGACCCTGGTGCTGGCCCTCGTCATGCTGCGCATGGAGCGCGACAAAACGCTGATCACGCCTTCCGTGCACCTGACCGAGCTGTTCGTGGACGACATGGACGGCCAGCTTCGCCAGTCCGGCGTCGGCGACCTCGTGGTGGGCAAGCGCATGGGCAAGCTGATGAGCGTACTCGGCGGGCGCATCGGCGCGCTGCGCGAAGCCCTGCCACTGGGCGACGCGGCGCTGGCCGAAGTGCTCGTCCGCAACATGACGCTGATCGAAGGCGCCGACGGTCTGGCGCTTGCCGGGCAGGTGCAGGCGCTGGCCCGCCAGCTCGATGCCGTTACCGACCATGACCTCCTGAACGCGAGCATTGCGCGATGACCGATATTCCCGCCCATAATCCCGAATTCTCCCGCCCGGTCGACATCCGTCAGGCCGAGGGCAAGGCCCATCACATCGTCGAGGCGGGCGCCGCCGAGCGCGAGGCCCTTACCGCCCGCTTCGGCCTCGTGCGGATCGACCGGCTCGATGCCGATCTCGAACTCGAACGCAAGGACCGCAAGGTCGAGGCGCGCGGACGGATCAAGGCCGACTACGTGCAGGCCTGCGCTGTCTCCGCCGAGGATATCGCGGTCTCGCTGGACGAGCCGGTGTTCTTCCGCTTCGTGCCGGAAACCGACGACCATGCCCCCGACGAGGAGATCGAACTCGATTCGGACGACTGCGACGAGATCGACTATAGCGGCACCCACATCGACCTCGGCGAGGCGGTGGCGCAGAGCCTGGCGCTCTCGATCGACCCGTTCCTCACCGGCCCCGAGGCCGACAGCGCCCGCAAGGCCGCCGGAATCGGCACGCCCGAGGACAACAGCCCCTTCGCAGCGCTGAAAGGGTTCGGCCAGAAGGAATGATGCGACTCAGTTCGGCGCGATGAGCCGGTAGGCCCCGCCCATGAGCCGCGTCACTTCGTCGCGGCTCAGGACATATTGCGGCTCGTAGCTCAGGCCGGACTGCCGGGTGCGGCGCCAGAGGTCGACGTAGAGGCCCTTGTCCTGCCCGAACACCGAATGGACGTGGCGCGCCAGTTCCGCCGGACAATCGGCGGAATAGGCGGCGCGGAACAGGCCGATATCGACCACATACGGCCCCACCATGACCCAGACGTGGCCGCTCCAGAGCAGGTCCTCGGCGCCGAACACGGCGGCGCCGTCAACCGGCGCACGTCGGCCGTAGACCGGCACTCCGTCCACTGCGAGCACGCCCGCGACGACATGAACCGGCGCCGTGAGGTGCCGTTCGAGCTGGACCGCCAGAGCCGCGCTCAGCCAGGCCGCCATCGGCGTACCTTCGACGGGCTCCACCTTGGAGAAGACCTTCAGGATCTCGACCCCCGAGGCCGCCAGCCGCGCCTTGTCGGCATCGGCCATCTCGTAGGCCTTGAACGCCTTGGCCTCGGCCCAGCCGTGCTGCGCGGCGACCAGCTTGCCCAGCTGGATCAGGTCTTTTGCCACTGTCATCTCGTTCGAACTTGTCCTGCTGTATCGCTCTTTGCCCGGCCCCTTAGAGGAGCTTCCCCGGCGGGCCAAGGCGCGATTCCCGGCCTGATCGAGTCATGACATTTGCTGTTGGGGACTTGCCGCCGCCCGGCCGCGGTGAGATCACCTGCCGCAACAGCCTGTAAACAGCGAGAAACGCCTATGCGCCTGCCCGCCCTTCTTGCCCTTTCCGTAGCGCTCGCCGTGCCAGCAGGCGCGCAAGTGAAGGACAGCCATGGCAACGAACTCACTGTCGGCAGGCCGCTGAAACCGGTGGCCGACTACAACGGCGGCACCATCAGCAAGGGCCGCGCGGCGCAGTGCAGGATCGACGACGGTGCGCGGCGGGTCTGCACGTTCTATCCCCGCAACGGCGACGGCAGCTTCGCCATCGACGTGGACGGCCTTGCCTACTACGCGGACAAGACCAGCCCGTCGCGGATCGTGGTCGATTACGACAACGGCGCCCGGCTCGTGTCGCAGGGCGCCTTCACGCGCAGCAAGCGCGATCCGGCCTGCTGGGTCCAGGGAACCAGCCGCCGGATCTGCGTCTACTGATCCTTAGAAGGCCGGAAGTACGGCGCCTTCATACTTGCGCTGGATGAAGGCTTTGACCTCCGGGCTGCGCAGTGCGGCGATGAGCTTGGCGACGCGCGGATCGGACTTGGCCTTCTCGGTGCCGACCACGAAGTTGACGTAAGGGCTGTCCTTGCCCTCGATCAGCAGCGCGTCGCGCACCGGGTTGAGCCCGGCGTCGAGCGCGTAGTTGGTGTTGATCATCGCCAGATCGACCTCGCCCAATACGCGCGGCAGGGTCGCCGCCTCGATCTCGCGGAACTTCAGGTGCTTCGGGTTGGCAACCACGTCCTTCGGTGTCGCGGACATGCTCTTGGGGTCACGCAAGGTGATGAGGCCGCCCTTGGCGAGCAGTTGCAGGGCGCGGCCGCTGTTGCTCGGCTCGTTGGGAATGGCGACGGTGGCGCCGTCCGGCAGCTCGCCGATTTTCTTCCACTTGCGCGAATAGGCGCCGAACGGCTCGACGTGGATGCCGGCGATCGGCACCAGATGGGTGCCCTTGGCCTTGTTGAACTCGTCGAGGTAAGGCCCGGTCTGGAAGTAGTTCACGTCGATCCGGCCTTCGGAAACCTGGACGTTGGGCTGGACGTAGTCGTTGAAGACCTTCACGTCGAGCTTGAGGCCTTCCTTGGCCAGCACCGGCTTCACGACTTCCAGGATTTCCGCATGGGGAACCGCCGTGGCGGCCACCGTCAGGACATTGGGGTCGCTCGGCACGGCCGACTTGCCGCAACCGACAAGCAGCAGGGAGGCGAAGGCGGCAAGGAGCAAGCGTCGCTGCATGGGAATTCCTATTTGCGGGTAAAGTGCCGGACGAGACGGTCGCCCGCGGCCTGGAGGAACTGGACGAGGACGAGCAGCAGCACGACCGTGACCAGCATGACGTCGGTCTGGAAACGCTGGTAGCCGAAGCGGATGGCGAGGTCGCCCAGCCCGCCCGCGCCGACCGCACCGGCCATGGCGGTGAACGAGATCAGGGCAATGGCAGTGACCGTGGTAGCGGCGATGATCCCCGGCAGGGCTTCGGGCAGCAGCGCGCGGAACACGAGGTCCCGCGTCGTCGCGCCCATGGCCTGCACGGCTTCCACGGTATTGCGATCGACTTCGCGCAGGGCGGTCTCGACAAGACGCGCAAAGAACGGTGCCGCGCCCACCACCAGCGGCGGGATCGCGCCCGCAACGCCCAGCGAGGTGCCCATCAAGAGCACCGTCAGCGGGATCATCACGATCAGCAGGATGATGAAGGGCACCGAGCGCAGCAGGTTCACCCCGAACGCCATCGCGCCATGGCTCCAGCGGTTTTCCCAGGCCTGTCCCGCCCCGGTCAGGAACAGCACGACGCCGAGCGGCAGGCCCAGCAGCACGGTCAGCGCCAGCGATCCGCCGAGCATGGTCAGAGTATCGAGGCAGGCTTGGGCGATCTCGGCCCAATCGACGTTCTCGAAGAAATTGCTCATTCCACGTCGCCCTTCTCGCGCAGCGCCGCGATGGCGCGGGCGGTGTCGCCCCCCAGCAGGCCCAGTGTCAACCTTCCGAAGCTGGTATCCTTGAGGCGGCCGATGCGGCCGTCGAGAATGATGAAGTCGGTGCCGGTATCCCGCGCGATGCGCGTCAGCACCGGGTCAAGCACGGCGCCGCCATGCAGGGTCAGCCGCACGATCGGGCCGTCGAAGCCGATCGGCTCGGCATGCTCGCCGGATTCGTCGATCAGCGCGCGGGTCTCGCTGGCCTGCGGGCGGAGGAACACGTCGGCGACCGTCCCGGTCTCGACCGCGCGTCCGGCATGGAGCACGACCACCCGGTCGCAAACCTGGCGCACCACGTCCATCTCGTGGGTGATGAACACGATCGTCAGGCCGAGTTCGCGGTTGAGGTCGGCAATAAGCGCGAGGATCGAGCGCGTGGTCTCGGGATCGAGCGCGCTCGTCGCCTCGTCGCAGAGCAGGATCTCGGGATCGGTGGCGAGGGCGCGGGCGATCCCGACGCGCTGCTTCTGGCCGCCGGAGAGCTGGGCGGGATACTTGCCGCCATGATCGGCAAGGCCGACACGCGCCAGCAGCGCCGGGACTTTCGCGGCGATTTCCGCCTTCGAGGCTCCGGCGATGCGCAGCGGCAGGGCGACATTGCCCGACACCGTGCGCGAGGAGAGCAGCCCGAAGTTCTGGAAGATCATGCCCACGCGCCGCCGCAGCGCCCGCAGTCCGGCGGGGTCCAGCGCGGCGACATCGGTGCCATCGACCAGCACGCGCCCGGACGTCGGCCGCTCCAGCCCGTTCAGCAGGCGGACCAGCGTGGACTTGCCCGCGCCCGAGCGGCCGATGATGCCGAACACCTCGCCCCGCGCGATCTCCAGATCGACACCGGCCAGCGCCGCATGGGTGCCGCCGAACGCCTTGTGGACGCCTTCAAGACGGATCATGCGCCGATCACCGGGCAGGATTGAGGAAACTGGATCAAAACGCGCATTATCTCCGAACCGGCAATGTCTGGGGAAAAAGCCGCCAATAGCGAAGCGCGGCCCCGGCATCCAGTGCCGCGCGGACGCCTGCCGATTCAAATTTTCTCATAGATCGCAAAGGCAGGATTACCGCCCTCCCTGAACACCCGACCATTGCAGGCCCGACCATTGCAAGATCGTCGCGACCAGCGCATCGACCACCGGGTTTGCACCGCCCGGCCCGATCACCACGAAGCGGATACACGGCAATTCCGGCAATCCGCTGCGGCCCTGCTGCACGACGAGGCCCGGCGGCAGCAGCCGCGCCGAATGCGGCAGCAGCCCGATCCCCGCCCGCGCCGCCGCGGTCAGGCCGGTCAGCCCCGCGCTGGTGAAGGCCACCCGCCATGTCCGCCCGGCCCGCTCCAGCGCCTCGATGGCGCGCATGCGGGTGACACTGGGCGGCGGATAGAGCAGGAGCGGCAGTGGCGCTTCCGGGTCGATGCGAAAATCGGGATGGGCGGACCAGGCGATCGGCTCCTCCCACGCGACCGTGCCGCGCCGGTCGCCCTCCCGCTGTTTGACGAAGATGAGGTCAAGCAGCCCTGCGTCGAAGGCCTCGTAAAGGTTTTCGCTGAGACCGGCGCGCAGTTCGAGATCGACGTCCGGGTGGCGGCGCGCGAAGGCCGCCAGCACGTCCGGCAGGGCCGAGAGCACGAAGTCTTCGCAAGCGCCCAGCCGCAGCCGTCCGCGCAGCGGCACGGCGGCAAGGTAGCCCTGCAACCGGGCATGGCCGTCGAGGATCGAGCGGGCATGGGCCAGCAGCACCTCGCCGTCCGCCGTGAGCGCCATCCGATGCGTGCTGCGTTCGATGCAGCGGCGGCCGGTGCGCTGCTCCAGCCGCTGGATCTGCTGGCTGACGGTCGATTGCCCTACCCCGAGAGCGCGCGCCGCGCCGGTGAAGCTGCCCGCCTCGGCCACGGCGACGAAGGTCTGGAGAAGATCGACGGGAATGAGGTCCATGGTCATCACATTACATGATGACTGTTATCCATGCCATCGCAATTGTGGATATCAAGAGCTGCATCTACTTCGGGCCTGCACAAGGAAGGCCCTGCCATGACGACACCGTTCCGTTCCGCCGCCGCGCTGATCGCCCGCATCCCCGGCGACCGCTTCCTGATCCTGCTGATCGCCACCGTCGCGCTGGCGGCGTGGTTCCCGGCCGAGGGCTTCGGCGCGGTGCTGGCCGAGAAGGCCGTGGTTGCCGCCGTCGCCGCGCTGTTCTTCCTCTACGGCGCCCGGCTCGCGCCCGAAGCGATCTGGAACGGGCTGTCAAACTGGCGGCTCCAGGCGCTGGTCTTCGCGAGCACATATGTGCTGTTTCCGCTGATCGGAATCGCCGTTGCCCTCGCCGTGCGCGATCACCTGCCGCAGGATGTCGTGACCGGACTGCTGTTCCTTTGCCTGCTGCCCTCGACCGTGCAGTCCTCGATCGCCTTCACCTCGATCGCGCGCGGCAACGTCCCGGCGGCGCTGTGCAGCGCCTCGCTGTCCAACATGCTGGGCGTGGTGCTGACGCCGATCCTGGTGTCGCAGCTCCTCCCCGCCGCGACCGGCGGCTTCTCGCTGAAGGCGCTGGAGGACATCGCCTTGCAGATCCTGCTGCCTTTCGTCGCCGGACAGGTCGTGCGTCCGTGGATCGCGGACCGGCTGAAGCGCCACCCGGTGCTGACCTCGGTGGTCGATCGCGGTTCGGTGCTGGTGGTGGTCTATGCCGCGTTCAGCGCGGGCATGGTCGCCGGAATCTGGCACCAGATGTCGGTTGCGGGGCTGGCGGCGATCCTCGGCATTTCACTGGCGGTGCTGGCGCTGGTCATCCTGGCGACGACACTGGCGAGCCGCGCCCTGTCCTTCCCGATCGAGGACGAGATCGCCGTGGTCTTCTGCGGCTCCAAGAAGAGCATGGCAGGCGGTATTCCGATGGCGACGATCCTGTTCCCCGGCCATGCCGTGGGCCTGATCGTCCTGCCGCTGATGCTGTTCCATCAAGCCCAGCTGTTCGTCTGTGCGACGATGGCCCGTCGCTACGCCCGGCGGGGCGAGGCCCGTCAGGCCCTGCCGGTTTCCGTCAGCCAGTTGCGGTAGAATCCCACCAGCACCAGCGCGGTCCCGGCGACGATTGCGCCGAGGATCATGTCGCTGAGATAGTGCGTACCCTCGACCGGCGTGGACAGCAGCATCGAGACATTGAGCGTCAACAGCGGCCAGCGCAGCGAGGGCACCCGCCAGGCCGCGACGATGTAGAGCACCGCCGCCGCCGTATGGAAGCTCGGCGCCGAGACCAGCCCGCGCAGCTGTCCCAGATCGACGACATGCACCGTATGGGCGCGCAGGGCCGGGATCAGGCCGGGCTGCCACAGCTCGCTCTCCGGCATATAGGTGATCGGCCCGTGCCACAGGTAGGAAAACGGCCCGACCGCGGGCATCAGGCTGAAGAGGCAAAGGGTGATGACGGCCGCCAGCCAAAACGTTGCGAGAAAATGGTAGGCGCGGTCGTGGCGCCCCGTCCACGCTGCCACGCCCAGCAGCAGCGCGGGCGTCACGTAGATGCTGCGGTAGACCACGGTTCCCAGCACTTGCAGCGCGGGGTGCGCGGAGACGCAGTTGTACCAGGCGATCCAGTCGAAGCCGAGCGCAAGGTCGATCCGGTGCAGTTTCGCATCGGCATAGCCATGGGTCAGGCCCGAAACCGGATAGCTGGCGGTCGCCCCCATCAGCGAGATCACCATGAACAGCGCGGCATACTCGCTGAAACGTGCCAGCGGCGCGGCATGGCGCCAGCCGGTTCGGGGGATCCCGAAGCGCAGCACCAGCGCCAGCACGGCGGCGGCGCAGAACGGCAGGTTGCTTGCCCGCCAGGGATCGATGCGCAGTTCCGCAAGGTGCATGAGCGCGGAAAGGGCTGCCAGACTGGTAGCCATCGCAAGCAACAGGTGCCGCCTGAGAAGCGACCAGCCCTCACCCGGAATCGCGCTCACGACAGCGGAGTCGACGAAATCCGCGGTCAGGACAGCGGACAACCCCGGTGCGATCGCTCCATGCGAAGTCGCAGTCGAGGAAGCGGGGACGGACCACGACCGCTGTGTCATTGTCATTTCATTCTATCCAGGCAGACTAGGCGCGCGGATCACCGTGCGCGGCGACCAACCCGAATCTCGATTAAGCGCCCATGAACCAAGCCCCGATGAAATGCGACATCTTTGCATTGTCGCGCGCGTCGCCTGGCCGCCGGACCGCTTTGCCCTTGCGCTTCAAGGCAAGCGAAACCACGTAAGCCCCGTCAACGAGGTATATACCATCCCCATGAAGAAAATCGGTTTCCTGTCCTTCGGGCACTGGTCCCCATCGCCCTCCTCGGGCGCCCGGTCGGCCAGCGACGTGCTGCTCCAGTCGATCGACCTTGCCGTCGCCGCCGAGGAACTCGGCGCGGACGGCGCTTATTTCCGCGTGCACCATTTCGCGCAGCAGCTGGCCTCGCCCTTCCCGCTGCTGGCAGCGGTCGGCGCGAAAACGCGCCGTATCGAAATCGGCACCGGCGTCATCGACATGCGTTACGAGAATCCGTTCTACATGGCGGAAGACGCCGGCGCGGCCGATCTCATCGGCCAGGGCCGCCTGCAACTCGGCATCAGTCGCGGTTCGCCGGAGCAGGTGATCGACGGATGGCGCTACTTCGGCTTCGCCCCCGCCGAGGGAGAGAGCGATGCCGACATGGGTCGCCGCCACGCGGAAGTCTTCCTGGAACTGCTCAAGGGCCAGGGCTTCGCGCAGCCCAATCCCAGCCCGATGTTCCCCAATCCTCCCGGCCTGCTCCGTCTGGAGCCGCATTCGCAAGGGCTGCGCGAGCGGATCTGGTGGGGATCCGGCGCCGATGCCACGGCTGTCTGGGCGGCGAAGATGGGCATGAACCTGCAGAGTTCCACGCTCAAGGCCGACGAAAGCGGCGAACC
This sequence comes from Novosphingobium sp., assembly GCA_017745295.1. Taxonomy (GTDB): domain Bacteria; phylum Pseudomonadota; class Alphaproteobacteria; order Sphingomonadales; family Sphingomonadaceae; genus Novosphingobium. The sequence continues at coordinate 243,338 of JAGHZR010000003.1, read as the reverse complement.
GTTCCATGTCCAGCAGGCCCGCCAGATCCGCGCCTATCGCGCGGCCTGGAAGGACGCCGGCCATGCCCGCGAGCCGCGCGTCTCGGTATCCCGCTCGATCTTCGCGCTGATGAATGATCAGGATCGCGCCTACTTCGGTCGCGGCGACAGCAGCGACCAGGTGGGGATCATCGACAACATGCGCGCCGTGTTCGGACGCTCCTATGCGGCGGAACCGGATCGCCTGATCGAGCAATTGCGCGCCGACGAGGGAATCGCCGAGGCCGATACGCTGCTTCTGACCGTGCCGAACCAGCTTGGCGTCGCTTACAACGCCCATGTCCTGGAGGCGATTCTCACCCATGTCGCTCCGGCCCTGAGCTGGCGCTGAGATCGGTCCCGTACTTGCTCCCGAACGCCATCATTATCATCAAGTTGCTGAAAAATAATTAGATTCCTGAAAAAAATGGACAGCAGACATGACCCTGCATGTTTCCCTCGGGAAACGTTTGCATAGGTTGTAACGGCCTGCCGCAAAATCGGCTCGCATGGACGGCATACCCCCCGAAAGGGGGGCTTGCCGCCTGTGTTCACTATGCGCCATTTGCTGCCTTGCCCGGCAGGAGAAACCGCGATTCACGCTCCCGAGACAGCGGCCAGCAAAGGTGCAGGTAAAGGCAGGGTCCTGGTCGTCGACGACGATCCGGACGTGCGGGAAGCATTGTGCTCACTGCTGCGGGTGGAAGGCCACGCGGTCGCCTGCTTCGCCTCTGCCGGAGCCCTGCTCGATTCGACGCTTCCCGATACGGCGTGCTGCATCGTGGCGGACATGAAGATGCCCGGAATCGACGGGCTGGAATTGCTGGAACGCCTGAAACAACGCGGCGAGCCGGTCCCCGTGATCTTCCTGACCGGTTATGCCGATGTTCCGCTTTCGGTCCGTGCGATGAAGGCCGGCGCCGTCGACTTCCTCTCCAAGCCCTGCAACGAGGACGACTTGCTGGATGCCGTGGACCAGGCGCTGGAACGAAACCACGCCCGCCGCGCCGATGCCCGGCAGCGACAGGCGGTGGAGCAGCGCTTCGACACGCTGACCCCGCGCGAACGGCAGGTCATGGCCTGCGTGGTGCGGGGGCTGATGAACAAGCAGATCGCCTGGGAGCTGGAGATCAGCGAGATCACGGTAAAGCTCCACCGCTCCAGCCTGATGCGCAAGATGCAGCTGCGCTCGGTGCCCGATCTCGTCCGCGCTTCGCAGGTGCTGGATCCGGCGATGGTGTAAGAAGGCCTACTTCGCCGCCAGCTTCTGCAGGCGCCGGGGCAGTTCGGCCGAAACCTTGCGCTGCTGATGTGGCTGCGCCTTCTTCCAGGCGCGGCATTCCCCCTTGGTCCGGCCGCAGCCGCGGCACCATCCGGTCTTTCCGTCGAACACACAGAGTTCGATGCAGGGGGACTTCATGCCGGGTGCATCTCCACGGTCAGGTGGCCGAGTTCGTGGACCGGGCGCAGGCGCTGGCGGATCGTCTCGCCAGAGAGGCCCGGCGCGGCAACCACGCTGACGATCCCGGCATGGACTTCCGGCCCGACACGCCAGACGTGCAGGTCGGTGATCCGCGCGTCGCCCGGCCCTTCGACCAGCTCGCGCATTTCCCCGGCGACATGGGCATCGGCGGTATCGAGCAGGATTGCCGCCGTGTCGCGCAGCAGGCTCCACGACCAGCGCGCGATCACCACCGCGCCAACGATCCCCATGGCCGCATCCATCCAGACCCAGCCGAGATAGCGCCCTGCCAGCAGCGCGGCGATGGCCAGCACCGAGGTCAGGGCATCGGCCAGGACATGGATGTAGGCCGAACGCAGGTTGTTGTCGTGGCCGTGGTGGTGATGCCCGCCATGATGATCGTGGTCATGATGGTGATGATGCCCATGAGAGTGCCCGCCGCCGAGCAGGAAGGCGCTGGCGATGTTCACCAGCAGGCCGACCACCGCGATCCAGGTGGCGGTGCCGAAGGCGACGGTCGCGGGCTGAAGCAGGCGCAGCACCGATTCCGCGCCGATGCCGATGGCGACGATGCCCAGCACCAGCGCCGAGGCGAAACCGGCCAGATCGCCCACTTTGCCGGTGCCGAAGCTGAAGCGCGGGTTGCTGGCATGGCGCCTGGCGAAAGCATAAGCCGCCGCCGCCACCGAAAGCGCCCCGGCATGGGTCGCCATGTGGAACCCGTCGGCCAGCAGCGCCATCGAGCCGGTCCAATACCCGGCGACGATCTCGCCCATCATCATGGCCGCCGTCAGCGCCACGACCCAGAGCGTGCGGCGCGCGTTCTCGTCATGGGCCGCGCCGAGGAACATGTGATCGTGGGTATGTCCCGAAGGGTCGATGGTCATGGCAGCTTGTCCTATTTCGAATAGCGGCGGATCACCGCCAGCAATTCCTCGGCCCCCTCGGCCCGCTCGGCGTCGGTCAGGCCCGGACGCGAGACATGCGCTTCGAGATGCTCGGCGATGATCTCGTCCATCAGCCCGTTCACGGCGCCGCGCACCGCAGCGACCCGGTGGAGCACCGTCGCGCAGGAGGCGTCCCCGTTGAGTTCACGTTCCACCGCAGCGACCTGACCGGCAATCCGGTGCACCCGCGCGATGAGGCTGTCCTTCGATTCGTGGAGATGAGACATACCCATACCCCCTACCCCTATTCTCCGGGGCGTCAAGCATCGCCCGCCGGCACCGTAACGAAGAAATCCGGCTCGGCGGCGCTTGAATGCCGGATTATCCTGCCGAAATAGGCGGTTCGAACCTGGAGGCCGCATTTCGGATGCCCGCGAAGAATCCCTATTACCAAGGCCCCGTCAGCGATCATTTCGACGGCGTGCGCTTCCACAACTTGCGCGATGAACCCGAGACCGATCGCTCGCTCGGCGAAGTCCTCAAGTGGCGGCGCAGCGCACCCGACAATCCCTGGCCGAAGTCCACGCCGGTCACGCCGGTCGTGCCGGACGCGCGGGTGGACGGCCTGCGCGTCACCATGGTCGGCCATGCCACGCTGCTGATCCAGATCGGCGCCTGCAACCTGCTGACCGATCCGGTCTGGTCGAACCGGGCCAGCCCTGTGACTTTCGCCGGGCCGAAGCGCGTCAACGTGCCCGGCATCGCGCTGGCAGACCTGCCGCCGATCGACGCGGTCCTGCTCTCGCACAATCACTACGACCATCTCGATATCACCACGCTGAAGGCGCTCCACGCCCGCCATCGCCCGCTGATCGTCACCCCGCTCGGCAACGACACCATCGTCCGCCGCCGCATTCCCGAGGCGCGGATCGCCACCGGCGACTGGGGCGACGCGATCGCCGTGAACCCCGCCGTGACCGCCCATCTGGTCCCCGCCCTGCACTGGTCCTCGCGCGGGCCGCGGGACCGGCGCATGGCGCTGTGGTGCGGCTTCATGGTCGAGGCGGCAGGCAGGCTGGTCTATTTCGCGGGCGACACCGGCTACGGCACCGGCGCGATCTTCCGCCGCCTGCGCGCCCAGTTCGGCCCCGTGGACCTCGCGATCCTGCCGATCGGCGCCTACGATCCGCGCTGGTTCATGGCCGCCCAGCATACCGACCCGGAGGAGGCGATCCGGATCATGCTAGACCTCGACGCCCGCGCCGCGCTCGGCATGCACTGGGGCACGTTCAAGCTGACCGACGAACCCTGGCAGGACCCCGCGGAGCGGCTCCAGGCAGGCCTGCTCGAGCAAGGCATCGATCCGCAGCGCTTCACCGCCATGTTGCCCGCGCAAGTGGCCGAATTTTGAGGAAATCCGCCCTTCCGGCTTGCGTCGACGCCAAGACGCGGGTGCTCGTGCTCGGCAGCCTGCCGGGCGAGCGCTCGCTCGCCGCGCGGGAATATTACGCCCACCCCTCCAATGCCTTCTGGTGGCTCATCAGCGAAGTCCTCGGCGAGAGCGACCTGCCGCAGCGGCCCTACGAGGAACGCCTGCCCCGCCTGCTGGCCCATGGCATCGGTCTCTGGGATGTGATCGAGAGCGCCAGCCGCAAGGGCAGCCTCGACACCGCGATCCGCGACGCCGAACACCGCGACCTCGCCCTCTTCGCGCGCGGCCTCCCCGACCTGCGGGCCATAGCATTCAACGGCAAGAGCGCCGCCCAGCGCGGCCGCAGGCAGTTGCAGGGCACGACCCTCGCATGGGACCTGATCGACCTGCCCTCTTCCAGCGCCGCCCACGCCAGTCTCGGCCGAGCGGACAAACTCTCCGTCTGGAAGCAGTTGCAAGCCTATCTGGCGTAACTACCTTCGGGGACGAACAGAACAAAGGACTCCAAGGATGACGCTGACCGGACGCGAAATGCGCACCCGCATCGACAAGGATGGAACCCTCACGCTTTCGCTGGAGAACGTCGCGGTCGGTGAACCCGGCGACGACGAGGTGATCGTGCAGGTGGAAGCCGCCCCCATCAACCCCAGCGACCTCGGCCTGCTCCTCGGCCCCGCCGACCTCGCCACGCTCACCGCAGCGGACGACGGATCCCTGCGCTTCCAGGTCCCCGAAAACCGCCTGCCGAGCGTGGGCGGGCGGATCGACCAGTCGCTGCCGATCGGCAACGAAGCTGCGGGCACCGTGGTCGCCGCCGGACGCAATGCCAAGGCGCTGGAAGGCAAGCGCGTCGGCATGATCGGCGGCGGCATGTATGCGGACTACCGCAGGATCGCGGCAAAGGACGTCGTGGCACTGCCCGAAGGCGCCGAAGCCGCCGACGGCGCGGCGATATTCGTGAACCCGCTGACCGCGCTCGGCTTCGTCGAAACCGCGCGCCGGGAAGGCCACAAGGCCATCGTCCATACCGCCGCTGCCTCGAACCTCGGCCAGATGCTCCAGAAGGTCTGCCTCGCCGACGGGATTCCGCTGGTGAACGTGGTCCGCTCGCCGGAGCAGGCGCAGATCCTGCGCGAGATCGGCGCCCAGCATGTCGTCAACAGCCGGGACGAAGACTTCACCGAACAGCTCACCGCCGCGATCCGCGAGACCGGCGCGACGATCGCCTTCGACGCCATCGGCGGCGGCACGCTGGGCAGCGACATCCTGCGCGCGATGGAACGCGCCGCCGTGGAAAACGCGGGCAGCTACAGCCGCTATGGCTCGGACACGTTCAAGCAGCTCTATATCTACGGCGCGCTCGATCTGTCGCCCACCACGCTCAACCGCATGACGTTCGGCTTCCAGTGGTCGGTCGGCGGCTGGCTGCTCTTCCCGTTCCTGCAAAAGGCCGGGTCGGACGTCGTCGCTCGCTTCCGCGCGCGGGTGCTGGCCGAACTCACCTCGACGTTCGCCAGCCGCTATACCCAGGTCGTCGGCCTCGCGCAGGCACTGCAACCCGATGTCCTGCGCCAGTACGAGCGCAAGGCCACGGGCGAGAAGTTCCTGATCGATCCCCGGCTGGGATAGGCGCTGGACAAGGCGGCATGGAGGATCGAAGACGGCTGACATGAAATTCAGCCGTTCCGATCTGGCGGACTTCGCCTATTTCCTGGCCATCGCCCGCAATCGCAGCTTTCGCCGCGCCAGTCTTGAACTGGGGATCAGCGCTTCGGCGCTGAGCCATGCGCTGAAAGGGCTGGAAGACCGCCACGGCGTGCGCCTGCTCAACCGCACCAACCGCAGCGTCACCCTGACCACGGCGGGCGAGGCCTTCCGCGACGCCATCTCCGAGCACTTCGACGCCATCGACCATGCCGCCGAAGTGCTCAACCGCTTCCGCGACGCACCGGCTGGACGCATCCGCCTCAACGTGCCCGAAGACGCAGCCGAACTGATCCTCGCCCCGGTGCTGCCCACTTTCATCGAGCGTTATCCCGACATCGAGATCGACCTCTCGATCGACAACCGCATGGTCGACGTGATCGAGCAGGGTTTCGACGCGGGCATCCGCTACGGCGGCACCGTGCCGGAGGACATGATCGTCCAGCGCATCTCCCCGCCGCTGCGCTGGGTCGTTGCCGGGTCGCCTGCCTATTTCGAGCGCTTCGGGATGCCTGAAATGCCGCAGGACCTGATCCGCCATCGTTGCATGAAAATCAGGCTCGGCAACGACCGCATCTATCACTGGGAGTTCGACAAGGGCGAGGAAACCGAAGTCATCGCCGTGCAAGGCCCGATCACCATCGGCAATTCGCGGATCGGCCTGCACATGGCTCGCAGCGGCGCCGCGCTGATCTACGCGGCGGAGCCGACGATAGCGGCGGACGTGGCTTCCGGACGGCTGCGGGTAGCGCTGGACGAATGGGGTTCGATGGGCGGCGCCTTCCATGTCTATTACTCCAGCCGCCGCCAGTTGCCCTCCGGTTTGCGCCTGCTGATCGACCTCATCCGCGAGATGCGCCCCCTGGGTCTCTAAGTCGCTCTGAAAAGCTGCAATGATGAATTTCATTCATCGCCTTATTCGACGCGCGCAGGGATGACCCCCGGCGCCTTGGCGCCTATTCGGGGGCTGCATGGCGGCTCCTGCCGCTTGTCTCCCTCCCCCCGATCAAGGAACAAGCAACGATGACGAAAGCATATGGTGCCGTCACCGAGAAGACGCCGCTCGTGGCGCTGGACATCGAACGCCGCGCGCCCGGCGCGCACGACGTCGCGATCGACATCGCCTATTGCGGCGTCTGCCATTCCGACCTTCACCAGGCGCGCGGCGAATGGGCCGGCACGCTCTACCCCTGCGTTCCGGGCCACGAGATCGTCGGCACGGTCAGCGCCGTCGGCAGCGAAGTCTCCGCCATCAAGGTCGGCGACACAGTCGGCGTCGGCTGCATGGTCGATAGCTGCCAGCACTGCTCCTCCTGCGACGAAGGCCTGGAACAGTATTGCGAGAACGGTTTCACCGGCACGTACAACGGCCAGACCGCCGATGCCCCCGGCCACACGCTGGGCGGCTATTCGCAGAGCATCGTCGTCAGCGACAAGTTCGTGCTGAAGATCAGCCACCCGGCCGACCAGCTCGCCGCCGTGGCACCGCTGCTCTGCGCGGGCATCACCACCTGGTCGCCGCTGCGCCACTGGAACGTCGGGCCGGGCAAGAAGGTCGGCATCGTCGGCATCGGCGGTCTCGGCCATATGGGCGTAAAGCTTGCCCATGCCCTCGGCGCCCATGTCGTGGCTTTCACCACGTCCGAGAGCAAGCGCGAAGCCGCGCTGGAACTCGGCGCCGATGAAGTCGTCGTCTCGCGCAATGCGGACGAGATGGCCGCTCACGCGAACAGCTTCGACTTCATCCTCAACACCGTCGCCGCCAGCCACGACCTCGACGCCTTCACCGCGCTGCTCAAGCGCGACGGCACGATGACGCTGGTGGGCGTTCCCGAGCATGCCCACCCCTCGCCGAATGTCGCCGCACTGATCTTCCGCCGCCGTGCGATCGCCGGCTCGCTGATCGGCGGCATCGCCGAAACGCAGGAAATGCTGGACTTCTGCGCGGAGAAGGGCGTCGTCGCCGATATCGAGATGATCGACATCAAGGATATCAACGAGGCCTACGACCGCATGGTCAAGAGCGACGTGAAGTACCGCTTCGTGATCGACAACGCCACGCTGGCGAACTGATCGGTTCCCCTGACGGTCCCGGCGTCGATGACGCCGGGACCGTCCCCGGGTGCACAGCTTGCGCTTGACGGCGCGGGCCGCCGGTGTTGAATCGCCCCCGTGACTGATGATTCCAAGACCGAAGCCAAGGCGAAAGCCGAAGCCCGCGCCGACGAAGCCGCCGCGATCCGGCGCCGCTGGATCACCCTGGGCGAAGTGCTGACGGTTATCGCCGTCACCATCTCCGGCCTGACGCTCTGGAACAACTGGAGCCAGCGCAGCGAGACCGAAGCCTCCAGGAGCGCCGATGCCCGCCGTGCCTCGACGCGGGCGGCCATGCTCGTGCTCACGGCTTCCGGCTCCGGCGACGATCTCGGGCTGAAGCCCGCCTCCGCCGACCAGTCCGTCCAGAGCCAGCACATTGCTTTCCCGAGCGCGCTCGCCCTGCCCCCAGCCGAAACCACCGGCGAACCCCGGATCGAAGCCGCGTGGTTCGAACGCGCGCTGAAGAAGGCCCGCAAGGACGCGAACCTGTCCGACGACAGCCGCGGCGACGAGCGCCTGCCGGTCCTCGTCACCACCCGCTTCCTGGTCGACGGCGCGTCGCACGAGGACATCGCGATCTACGATATCGGCTACAGCATCTCCGGCCACTGGCTGGGCGGCCACAGCATAACCCTGCGCGGCGTCTCGCTGGTTTCACATGTCGGCGAGCGCCAGGGTCAGGCCGCGCTCGATGTCCGCTGGAAGAAAAACCTCCCGCCCGAGCCGGCTGCCGACAAGTAGCAGGCTTTTTCCTCGCTCGGTACGCCCGAGTCCTGCTTCCAGTAAACCTCCGATTTTTCTCGTCATTGCGAGCGTAGCGAAGCAATCCAGAGGCGGTTTACGCGGCTCTGGATTGCTTCGCTACGCTCGCAATGACGGGGAGAAAAAAGTTAGGTGTTTTCCAAGCCACCGGGTGATTTCACCCGGCTTGAAAATGCTCTAGCGCCCGCACCATGCAAAAACCCTGGCGCACCATCCTGTTCCTCTGGCTCGTGGGCGTGCTCGCTGCCGCGCAACTGGCGAAATTCTCGACGATCGCGCCGCTACTGCGCGCTCGCTTCGCCCTGAGCTTGCCGGAAACGGGACTGCTGATCTCGTTGCTCGAAGTGGGCGGCGCGACACTGGGGTTCGTGGCGGGGCTGACATTGGGCTGGATCAGTTTTCGCCGGTCGCTGATCGGCGGCATGGCGATACTGGCCGCCATGAGCCTGCTGGAAGCCGTGACGACAGATCCCACGACGCTCTTTGCGGCGCGAGCGGCGGAAGGTATCGGCTACCTGCTCGTCGTCATCGCCGCCCCCACCGCGATCGCCGCCGTCGCCGACGACCGCAGCCGCCCCCGCGCGCTGGCCTTGTGGAGCACTTTCGTTCCGGTCGGAATCGCAATCGGCAGCGCCGTGACCGGCAGCGGCGCGGCAAGTCTGGGCCTCGACGGCATCCTGTTTCTCTGGGCTATCCTGCTGGCCCTCGCCATCGCGCCCGCCTCGCGTCTCCATCTCGGCCATGGCGGCACCCGGCGGATCGTCATGCCCGCTCCGGCAGCCTGGATCTCGACATTCGCCTTCGGCATCTACACCTTGTTCCTCTGCGCGCTGACCATGCTTCTGCCCAGCTTCCTCACCGAGACCCACGGCGCGACGCTGGGCGAGGCCGGGCTTGTCGCCTCTCTGGCCTCGCTCTCCGCCCTGCCCGCTTCGGGGTTGGCGGTCCTGATGATCCGGAACGGCAGCCTTGACGCCCGGCGCCTGCTTCTCATCGCCGTTCCCGCGCTGGCGGTAACGGCATTGCTGGTGCCACCGGCCTTCGCCGCTTCGACCGGGCTTGCCGCGACGAGCGCGGCCGTGGTCGCCGCCGTGCTCGTCAGCGGTCTCGTCCCGCCGCTGATGTTCGCCCGGCTGCCGGTCCTGGCCGGTGCGACAAGTCCCCACGACCCACGCATCGCGACAGCCAACGGCCTGCTGACCCAGTTCGGCGCCGGCGGCGCGCTGCTCGGTCCGCCGCTGGGCGGCCTGATCGTCGAGCGATGGGGCTGGACCGCTCTTGGCGGTGCCGTCGCGGCTCTGGCACTGCTGATGCTCGGATTGCTGGGCCTGTCGGAAGTTGCAGCCAAAAGATGGCTGCCGAAATAGGCCGTACGCATATTGTTTCGAAAAGCTCCGGAATTACCGGACAACGCTCTCTTCGGCGGAACATCTGTAGATAAATTAAGAAAATCTCTTATAAAAGTATTGCGCCGGAATGATTACGGTGTTTGTTATCTATCCGGGCACATTTTCAAAAACAGGCGGGTAGCACATCGATATGCCACAAGAAGCGCTTCTGGAGCTCACAACCGATATCGTTACGGCCCATGTCGGCAACAATGCCGTCTCGGCGGAACAACTCCCGCAACTGATTTCTTCCGTATATGCCTCGCTCGCGAGCCTGGGCGAAACGGTCGAAGTTGTCGAGGAACAGATTTCCCCCGCCGTTTCGATCCGATCGTCAATCAAACCCGATGCCATTACTTGCCTGGAATGCGGCACGAAGCTGAAGTCGCTGAAGCGCCATCTTCTGACCACGCATGGCCTTACTCCGGACGACTACCGCGCACGCTGGAACTTGAAGCCGGACTATCCGATGGTCTGCAGCGACTATGCGGCCAAACGCCAGGCCCTCGCCGTGGAAATCGGCCTCGGTAAAAAGGGCGGCCGCAAACCGAAGGCCGGGCCTCAAGCAGACGTTGCAGCCGAAAAGCCCAAGGCGAGGACGCGCCGCAAGCTCGGCATCGCGGCCAATTGATCCCACCGCGAACAGAAATTCATCACAAGTAAAAAGGGGCGCTTCCACAAGGTGTGGAAGTGCCCCTTTTTACGTTTTCGGATTTCTCAGAACAGGCCGTCGTCAAAATCGTCGTCATCGAGGTCGAACGGGTCGGAACTTGGCGCGGCTTCGGCGCCGGGCTGGAATGCACGGTGCACTTCGCGTTCGCGGGCCATCGTATAGCGGGCTGCGATCGTTCCCAGGAGGACATCGAAGGTCGCTTGCCCCGCCTCGGGGATTTCCGCAGCCTCGCGGCCGAGGCCGGAGAGCCTTTCGGCAATCGCCGCGAGCGGGCCGCCCACGTCTGCCTCGCAGTCGATTGCGCCGGTGGTTTCTTCCAGGATCGCGGTCACGGAAACCGCGCCTTCGTCGAGGTCCGAGAGGCCCGAGCGCATGCGTTCGCCGCCCTCACGAATGCAACCCAGCGATTCCGTCAGCGCCGCCCCGGCGTCAACGGGCGCATCGTCCTCACCACCCCGGATGACCGCAGCGGCAGCGGTCAGCCCGTCGAATGACTGGGCGATGCCCGTGGCGATCGTTGCCAGAGTGGCGGCGAAACCGCGAATTTCGGACGCGACCACGGCCAGCCCGCGCCCTTCGTCGCCCATGCGATAGCAGCGCAGGTCGGTGTTCCACGCCATCTGTTGCACGTCGCTGGTGATGCGGTGGACCGTCGCCAGTCGCTGCGCAAGGTTCTCGGCGGTCGTCGAGGCAAGGCCGCTCAGGCGGTTCGAGCGGGCATCGGCCTCGCGCAGGCGTTCGGTGACGCTGGCCACGTCGGCCACGCTGCGCTCCAGCCGGTGGAGGAACACGCCGTCGCCCTCCCCGTCCCCGCCGTCCCGCAGTTCGAGCAGGCTTGCCGCACTGGGGCCGATGCCCCGCAAGCTACCCGTGAGCAGCCGCGATTCCCGCTGGAAGGTCTCCAGGGTGTCCACCGCCTGCGCCGAGATCAGCGCCACGGCATGGTCCGCGATTACGGCCGCGACATCGGCCGGAAGATCGCCCGGCGCGGCGATGAAAGCGTCGATATCGACCAGCCCGTCCGCCAGATGCTCCAGCCGCTGGCGGGTGCTGTCGCCGACCTGAAGCGCGCCGAGCGCGGTGCCGACCTGAGCGCGGATATGGCGCGCCACTTCGGCGATCCGCTGCGCACGCTCGGCCAGACCGATCTGATGCCGCTGCAAGGCCACCGCATTCTCGGAAAGCTTGCGCGGAACGTGCGGGATCACTTGCGTGCATTCCCCGGCCAGCTGGCGCTCCACCTCGAACATGGCGGGCACGGCTTCGGCCAGCCAGGCGATCTCGCGCGAGAGGCTTTCCATTTCGGTTTCGCCGAGGTCCAGCTTGACGAACATGGTATCGGCGAAACCGGAGAAATCGCCCGATCCTGCCGCCGCCACCTTGATGTTGAGACCGCAGATCCGCAGGAAGCTGAGCGTGCGATTGACCTGGTCGATCTGGTGCGACAGCGCCGCGCTAGCCCGCTCGATCGACACGAGCGCTTCCTTGCGTGCGGTCTGGATCGCGGGCAGTTGCATCAATCGGTCGGCAGTGCCGCGCATATTGCCCACCGCGGCATCGGCGGCATCGCGCTCGAAGGCATTGGTCACGTTTTCGAGGGCACCGATCAGGCCCTCGACGATCTCGTAGGCCCGCGCCAGCGCCGTGCCCGCCGCCACGAAGCGCGCGTCGAGGCCCGCAGCGATGGCGGCAATGGCCTCGCTCAGTTCCACCAGCGAAGGTCCGGTTCCGGATGCCGGTGCGGCAGGCTCCAGCGCGGCTTCGGGGAAATAGGCAATGTCGGTCATCGGCGATCTCTGTTCTGGGGCTTGTGCTGGCATGGTCATCATCGGTTGGTCGCCGTGAGCACTTCGCGGGCGATGGAACCGAGCGGGATCACCCGGTCCGCCGCCCCGCGCGCGATGGCTTCCCTGGGCATGCCGAAGACGATCGACGTCGCCTCGTCCTGCGCGAAAGTACGGGCACCCGCCTGCTTCATTTCCAGCAGCCCCCGCGCGCCGTCGTCGCCCATGCCGGTCATGATGACGCCCACCGCGTTCGATCCCGCCGAGCGCGCGGCGGAGCGGAACAGCACGTCCACCGAAGGCCGATGGCGCGAAACCAGCGGGCCGTCCTTCACCGAGACATGATAGCGCGCGCCCTGCCGTTCGAGCATCAGATGCTTCCCGCCCGGCGCGATCAGCACATGACCGCGCAGCACCGGATCGCCGTCCACCGCTTCCTTCACGTCCACTTCACAAAGACTGTTGAGCCGCTTAGCGAAAGCGCGGGTGAAATTCTCCGGCATGTGCTGGACCACGACGACACCCGGCGCATTGGCGGGCAGCGCTTCCAGCACTTCGCGCAAGGCTTCGGTCCCGCCGGTCGAGGCGCCGAGGCAGACCACCATCTCGGTGGTGCGGCTCATGGCCCGGCCGCTCGGCGGCGGCAGCACGGCGTCGGCGGTGAGCTTCTTGGCCGGACCTTCCGGCTTGGTCTCGCGGACGGCAGGCCGTCCGCGCACGCGGGCGCGGGAGGCGCCCTTCACCACGTCGCGGATCTGGAGATTGTGCTCGGCGAGGTGGTCGGCCACGCCGATGCGCGGCTTCAGGATCACGTCCACCGCGCCCGCTTCCATGGCCTGAAGCAGCGTCTCGGAGCCTTCCTCGGTCAGTGAGGAGCACATGACCACCGGCACCGGGCACTGCGACATCAGCTTGCGCAGGAAGGTGATGCCGTCCATGCGCGGCATCTCGACGTCGAGGGTGATGACGTCCGGGACTTCCTCCTGAATCCGGCGCGCGGCGCTGAACGGATCGGGCGCGGAGCCGATCACCTCGATCTCCGGGTCTTCCTGGAGAATCGAAGTCATCGTCTGGCGCACGCTGGCGGAATCGTCGATGACGAGGACGCGGATCTTCTTGTTCGCGAGCATCGCCTCAGCCCTTCCGGAACACGGTATTGGCGACCTGAGTCAGCGGCAGATCATGTCCGGTGATCGATTCCGAATGGCCGAGGAACAGGTAGCCGCCCGGCTTCAGGCAATCGACGAGCCGGGAAACGACCTGCTTCTGGGTCGGCTTGTCGAAATAGATCAGGACGTTGCGGCAGAACACCAGATGCATCGGCTCGCCCACCGGATAGCGCTCGTCCATCAGGTTGAGCCGGGCGAAGCCGATCGCGCTGCGCAAGGCAGGCACCATGCGCACGTCGCGCCGCGCCGCATCGCGCGGGAACATCACGTATTTGCGCTGAAGAGCATCGGGAACCGGATCGACCAGCTCGCGCGGATAGATGCCGCTGCGCGCGGTTTCGAGCACGTCGGTATCGAGGTCGGTGGCGAGGATGCCGTAAGCCGGACCGCCGTGGGTCTCGGCATGGTCGTCCAGCACCATGGCCAAGGTATAGGGCTCCGGCCCGGTCGAGCAGGCGGCGCTCCAGGCCCGGATCGAGCGGACGCCGCGCGCGGCCATTTCCGGCAGGATCACCTTGCTCAGATAGTCGAAGTGGCCCGGTTCGCGGAAGAAGTCGGTCTTGTTGGTGGTGACCGCGTTGATCAGCGACAGGCCTTCCTCGGCGAGGTTCTGCTCGGCGAAGATATAGTCACAGTAGTCGTCGAGCGTCTGCGCGCCCGCCGCCCGCTGGCGGCGGCGGAGCCGCCCTTCGAGCATGGTCTTCTTGCTCTCGGGCATCTTGATGCCGGAATAGTCGTAGATATAGGCCGCCAGCCGCGCGAAATTGCGCTTGCTCATCGGGTCGCTGCCATGCGGCTGCGGGGAAGGCGAACTGCGGGTGGCCATGGCGGCTGCGGTCATCTGTGCGGTTCCGGAATCAGGATAGTCTTCAGGCAGCGGCGGCGGAGAGGCGCGAGGCTTCCTCGGCCGAGAAGATGCGCGCCATGTCCACCAGCACGGTGAAGCCCTCCTCGCGCTTCACCACGCCGCCGATATATTCGGAAGGCCAGCGCACACCGACATCCGGCGCGCCGCCGATCTGGTCGGCGCGGAAGCTGGTGACTTCGATCACCCGGTCCACCACCAGCCCGAGCACGAGCACGCGGTCCGCCAGCGGGATGTCCGCCACCAGGATGCGCGTCGCCGGGGTCGGCTCCACCGGCGGTAGGCCCAGCCGCAGGCGGAAGTCGATGGTCGTCACGCCCTCGCCGCGCATGTCGGTAAGGCCGAGCAGGTAATCCGGGCCGCCCGGAATGCGGAAGGTTTCGCGGTAGTCGAGGATCTCGCGGACCAGTGCCACCGGCACCGCGAAGATCTCCGCTCCCAGACCGAAAGTCACGGCCTGGATTTCCTGCTCGTCGCTCATGCCGCGTGCATCCCGAAGGCGTCGTCGTGGTCGTCCGGGCCGCCCATGGCGAGGTCGAGCGCGAAGCCGTTGGTCCGGGCCTGTCCATTGGCCGCCGAGGGACGTTTCGCCCCGACCTTGAGCGGTGCCTTGATCGGCGCGGCCTTGCGCACTGCCGCGGCGGCGCGGCTGGGTGCCTTGCCCGCGTCATCGACGCGGAAGTAGGCGATCGAGGCCTGAAGTTCCTCGGCCTGGGCCGCGAGTTCTTCCGAGGTCGAGGAGATCTGCTCCGAAGCCCCGGCGTTCTGCTGGGTAACCTGGTCGAGCTGCTGGATCGCCTGGTTGATCTGGCCGGCACCGATGTCCTGCTCGCGGCAGGCGGCGCTGATTTCCGAGATCAGTTCGGCGGTGCGGCGGATATCGGGCACCAGCTTGGAGAGCATCTCGCCCGCCTCGGTCGCCGCATCCACGGTGTTGGACGAGACCGCGCTGATTTCCGCTGCGGCGCCCTGGCTGCGCTCGGCGAGCTTGCGCACTTCCGAAGCCACTACTGCGAAGCCGCGGCCATGCTCACCCGCACGCGCCGCCTCGACGGCTGCGTTGAGCGCCAGCAGGTCGGTCTGGCGGGCGATTTCCTGGACGATGCCGATCTTCTCGGCGATCGTGCGCATGGCGCCGACAGCGCGGTCGACGGCCACGCCGCTGGCTTCGGCGTCCTGCGCCGATTGGCGGGCGATCTTCTCGGTCTGCGCCGCGTTCTCGGCGTTCTGCTTGATGTTGGCCGACATCTCTTCCATCGAGGCCGAGGCCTGCTCGGCAGCGGCGGCCTGCTCGGTCGCGCCCTGCGAGACCTGCTCGGAGGTCGAGGACAGCTCCTGGCTGCCGCTGGCGACGTTGTTGGAAGCAACGGTGGCATCGCCGACGACACCGCGCAGGCGCTCGATCATGCGGACGAGCGCATGGCCCAGCTTGTCCTGCTCGGACAGCGGCTTGTGGCTGACGGTCAGGTCGCCATCCGCGATCTTGTCGGCCAGCCCGGCACTGACGCGGAGGTTCGCGGTCATCTTGTTGACGGTGTCGACGAGGTCCTTGATCTCGTCGTTCGAGGTCACGTCCACGTCATTGTCGAGGTCGCCGATGGCCACGGCGTTGATCGCATTGCTCACCCGCGCAAGCCCGCGCGAGACGATCAGCGAGATCCAGATCGCGCCGACCAGCGCGCCGATGATGGCGATGGCGGCGACGGTCAGCAGGGTGGCGCGGGCCGAGGAATAGAGCGCATTGGTATCGTCGTCGACCTGGCCCATGTCGTCACGGGCACGCTCCACGAGGGCGTCGGTCTGCTTGGTGATCCGGTCGAGGATTTCCCGCGCCGAACCGAGCGACAGCGCCGCCGCCTCTTCGTTCTGGTTGGCCTTGGCCAGATCGCGAATGCGCGAATCCATCGGCTTGAAGGTCTCGAAGGCAGCGCGGACTTCGCGCAAGGTCTGCCGGGTTTCCGGCACGGCCTTGGCATCCGCCTCGTCCAGCAGGCGTTCGAAGCTGGCGACGGCCGTTGTGGCCTTTTCGTCGAGTTCCTTCACCGTCTGCGGGTCGTTGGTCATCGTCATGCTGCGCTCGTTTCGCGCGAGATTGCCGAAAGTGGACTGCATCTGCTGCGCGCGGTCGAGGCGGGCGGCGGGGCCGTTGATGAGGTCGGTGATCGCGGTGTTGAGTGTGCTGAGCCGCGTCAGGCTGACGCCCACGACGACTGCAAGCAGGATCAGGATGATGGCGAAGGTCACGCCCAGCTTCATTTTTATCGTTGCGCGCATGGCAATGGGAACCCTGAAAACGGGATGGGGGGAAAGTCGGTAATCGAGAATGGTTCGGCGGGAGCGTCAGGCCGCGTGAGTGCTGAACGCCGCGTCCTCGCTGTCGGGACCGCCGGTCGAGAGATCGAGTGCGAAGCCGCGCACGCGGGCCTGCTGGTCGGCGACCGAAAGCGCACGCGGATTGCGGGCGGGCGCGGCGGCCTTGCGCGCCACCGGGACCGGCTTGCGGATCGCCGCCGGAGCGGCCGCGCGGCGGCTGCCGCTGTCGGAGGTCCGGAAGTAGGCGATCGAGGCCTGAAGCTCTTCCGCCTGCGCGGCAAGCTCTTCCGAAGTCGTCGAAATCTGCTCGGAAGCCCCGGCGTTCTGCTGAGTCACCTGATCGAGCTGCTGGATCGCCTCGTTGATCTGGGCGGCGCCGATATCCTGTTCGCGGCAGGCGACGCTGATCTCCGAGACCAGTTCGGCGGTGCGGCGGATGTCCGGCACCAGCTTGGCAAGCATCTCGCCCGCCTCGGCGGCGGCCTGCACGGTCTCGGTCGAGACTGCGCCGATCTCGGCAGCGGCATGCTGGCTGCGTTCGGCCAACTTGCGCACTTCCGAAGCGACGACCGCGAAGCCGCGGCCATGTTCCCCGGCACGCGCCGCCTCGACGGCTGCGTTGAGGGCGAGCAGGTCGGTCTGGCGGGCGATTTCCTGGACGATGCCGATCTTCTCGGCAATCGTGCGCATCGCACCCACGGCGCGGTTCACGGCGACACCGCTCGATTCCGCGTCCTTCGAGGACTGACGGGCGATCTTCTCGGTCTGGGCCGCGTTGTCGGCGTTCTGCTTGATGTTGGCGGCCATCTCTTCCATCGAGGCCGAAGCCTGTTCGGCAGCGGCGGCCTGCTCGGTCGCGCCCTGCGAGACCTGCTCCGAGTTGGCGGAAAGCTCCTGACTGCCCGCCGAGACGTTCTCGGCCGCCACACCCGCATCGCCGACCACGCCGCGCAGGCGCTCGATCATGGTGTTCACATGGCCGAGCAGGTCGCCGATCTCGTCGTTCGAGGTCACTTCGGCGGTGCGCGTCAGGTCGCCCTCGGCCACCTGCCGCATGGCGTCTCCGGCCGCCTTGAGGCCGCGCGAAATCAGCAGCGCGAGCCAGGCAGCGGCAATCACGGTGATGAGCACGGCGGCCACACCCATGCCGATCATCAGCGAACGCGCCGAACCATACGTCACTTCCGTATCGTCGTCCGCCTGGGTCATCATCCGCTGCTGAGCCTGGACCAGGGTTTCGACGGTCTTGGTCACGGCCTTGGCGCGGTGGCGGGATTCGCCCATCGTCAGCGCGGCGGCGGCGGTCTTGTCGCGGCTGCTGAGTTCGCTGACCTGCTGGTTCACTGGCTTGAACGCATTCCACTGCTCGCGCAGCTGCGCCCAGGTCGTCCGCGTCTCCGCCGAAGCGACGGCATTGGCCTGCTCGACTTCCTGCTCGACCCGGTCCCGCCAGGTGGAGATGTTCGTTTCCAGTTCACGGCGCTCTACCGGGTCGTCGGTGAGGACGAGGTTCTTTTCGGAGCGGACCATCATGCTGACGCCGCTGTCGATCGCGCGGGCGCGGTCGAGTTGCTTGGCAGGCCCGGTCACGATCTCGCCGATGGCGTCGTTGAGCGTGGTGAGGCGGGAGATGCCGACCAGAATGATCGCGGTGAGGATAATCAGCAGGAGCCCGAAGGTCCCCCACAGCTTCAGCTTGATGGTTGCGCGCATGTTAGCCCCCCGGCTCAATGGACTGTGGTCGGCTGACCGGCGGCGGCATCGCTTGCGCCAGTCAGTGAACGAAAGATCGCGGCAAGGTCTGGCAGGACGACGACGCCGTCTTGCCGGCGAACCAGCTCGCGGACGAAATCGCGGCGCCAGCGCATGCCGACGGCGGGCGGTTCCTCGCTGGCGGCGCGGTCGAGCGTCGCCACTTCGTGGACCTTGTCGGTGCGGATGCCGATCTGGAATGTCTCGCCTTCGGCCTCGGTCTCGATCACGACGATGCGGCTGTCGAGCGTCGCTTCGGCGGCCGGCATGGCGAATGCCAGCCTCAGATCGGCTATCGGGATGATCTTGCCGCGAAAGTTGACGACGCTGCCGAGCAGCGGCGCGGCACCGGGCACGCGGGTTTCGGGCAGGAGATCGAGGATCTCGCGGACCAGCGTGGCCTCCAGCGCGAAAGTCTCCTCGCCGAGGTTGAAAGTCAGCACTTCGAGGCGGCCTTCGCCGTCCCACTGCGTGGAAGTCGGTTCGGGCATAGACTTATCCGGCGGCGCGCAGCCGCTCCTCCTGGTTCTGGCCGAGCATGACGAGCTGGGCGACATCGAGGATCAGCGCGACCCCGCCGTCGCCGAGGATCGTGGCGCCTGCGAACGTCGCGACATCGCGGTGCAGCGGCGACATCGACTTGATGACGGTCTGATGGCTGCCGATGATCTGGTCCACCACCAGCCCGACGCGTTCGCTGCCGGTGGCGATGACGACGATCTTCTGGTGCGGATCGGGCCGCGTACCGGTGTCGAAGATCTCGCGCAGGCGCAGGAACGGCACCAGCCGGTCGCGCAAGGTGATGAAGCTGCGGCCGCGCGAACGCAGGTCTTCCTCAAGGCTGAGTTCGAGGCACTCCTCCACCGCGCCGAGCGGGATCACGTAGCGGCCCTCGCCGACGCGCACGAGCAGCCCATCGATGATCGCCAGGGTCAGCGGAATGCGCAGCACCACGGTCGAGCCTTCGCCCGGCGCCGAAGTGATGTCGATGGCGCCGCGCAGGCTTTCGATCGTGCGCTTTACCACGTCCATGCCGACCCCGCGCCCGGACAGGTTGGTGACTTGCGCCGCCGTGGAGAAGCCGGGATGGAAGATCATCTGGAGCAGATCATGGTCGGAGATCGACTGGCCGGGCTGGATCAGCCCCTGCGATTCCGCCTTGGCGCGCACGCGGGCACGGTCGATCCCGCGCCCATCGTCGCGGATGGTGATAAGCACCTCCCCGCCCGCCTGATGGGCCGAGAGGTGGACCTGTCCGGCAGCAGGCTTTCCGGCAGC
Organism: Novosphingobium sp.; assembly: GCA_017745295.1. Taxonomy (GTDB): domain Bacteria; phylum Pseudomonadota; class Alphaproteobacteria; order Sphingomonadales; family Sphingomonadaceae; genus Novosphingobium. The sequence goes on along the minus strand of JAGHZR010000003.1, from coordinate 223,754 downwards.
AAGGCGGTCTTCGGGGGTTTCGAGGCCGTGGTCGCAGGCATTGCGGATCAGGTGGACCATGGGATCGGCCAGACGCTCGATCATGGTCTTGTCGACTTCGGTGGTCTCGCCTTCGGTCGAGAGTTCGATGGTCTTGCCGGTCTCCCGCGCGAGATCGTGGACGAGACGGCGGAAACGGCTGAACAGGCTGGCGACAGGCACCATGCGCAGCACCATCATGGTATCGCGCAATTCGCCCGCGAGCCGCTCGATTTCCTCGGAGATCGAACGCAGCGCCAGTTCGTTGCCGACCGCAGAACCGTGACCGCTGGCCAGCTGCGAGAGGCGGCTCTGGACGATCACCAGTTCGCCCACGCGGTCCATCAGTTCGTCGAGCCGCTCGGCGGGAACGCGGACGCTTTCACCGGCGGGCTTGGCGGGCGTGCGGCTCGCCGCGCCGTCCTGCGCTGCCATCGGCACATCGACGACAAGCGCAGCAGCTTCTTCGGCAGGCGTTTGCACCGGTGCGTCGGAAGCCTCGACTTCCAGCGGTTCGATGGTCAGTTCCATATCGTCCATCACGAAGATGAACACATCGTCGATATCGTCGCGCGAGATGTCGCCGCGCAGTTCGACGTCCCAGCCGATGTGGCATTCGGTCGGCACCAGCTCGGCCAGCGGCGGAATGGTGTCGGTGCGCGCGACGATCCGGCATTCGCCAAGGTCGCGCAGCTCATCGAGCAGCATCAGCGGATTGGTGCCGTTGGCCATGGCCTCGGCGGGCAGGCGGAAGAACAGGCGCCAGCCCTTCGGCGCGGCGGGAGCAACTGCCGCGGGTGCTTCGCCCGAGGCGCCGTCGATGGCGGCCTGAAGCTGCGCAAGGATCGCCGCGCCCGCGCTTTCCAACCCGGCACCGTCGCCCTCGATCAGCGCGCGCATGTGGTCGCGGGCCGAGAGGATCACCGCCACCAGTTCCTGTGTCGCCGGAGCCAGCCCCTTGCGCACGCGGTCGAAGGCGGTCTCGCAGTGGTGGGTGAAATCGGCCAGCGCATTGAAGCCGAACATCGCGCCCGAGCCCTTGAGCGTGTGCAGGCCCCGGAACACTTCGTCGATCAGGCCCCGGTCGTCCAGCCGGTGGCCGAGGTCCAGAAGCCCCTGCTCGATCTGGTCGAGCAGGTCGCCCGCCTCGACGCGGAACGCCGCGATCGGGTCCTGCGTGCTCACCGGCCGAGGACCTTGCGCGAGACCTTGATGAGCTGTTCGGGCACGAAGGGCTTGACCAGCCAGCCGGTGGCCCCGGCGGCCTTGGCCTGCTGCTTCATCGCATCGTCGCTCTCGGTGGTGAGGAAGATGATCGGAATGCCCGCCTGCTCCGGCGCCTTGCGCAGTTCGCGGATCATCGTCAGCCCGTCCATGTTGGGCATGTTGAGATCGGTGATGATCAGGTCGAACCGCTTGGCGCCTGCCGCGGCCAGCCCCTCGACGCCGTCGCCCGCTTCGGTGACGTCGTAGCCCGCGCCGGTCAGCGCAATGCGGATCGCCATGCGCAGGCTGGGGGAATCGTCGACGGTAAGGATAGAGGCAGTCATTGCGGCAGGTCTCCGTGGAACCAGAATTCAAGGTCCTGAGGGGTGATGTCCGTGAGGAAGCCCGCGCGTTCGAGCAGCGCGGCGACCGCGTCGCCGGCAGGATGCGCAAGACGCAGGTCGCGCCCCGCCCGCGCCCACTGATCGCGGGCAGAGTAGAGAATCTCGATAAAAGCAAGATCCACTTCGTTCAGCGCAGACAATTCAAGATCGAGATCACCCTCCGCATCGTATTCGGCGGAGAGAATAGCTGCGAACTGGCGAGCGGAACGCACCGTCACCGAATTCGGGACTACCAAGGACTGGCGCATTACTTCCTCTGGAATTTCGCCGGCGAAGAAAATCGTTTCGGCGCGAACGGGGGGATGTTCTAATTCTAGAGGATTTCCGGGAGATACGGACTTTCCAACCGTATTTTTTCGCCCCTGTACCGAATGTTCGCCCCTACCGCCGGGAGGACGTCCGGCACCTGCCCGCAGTCGTTTCGGTTTCGAGCAGGGCCTTCAGGATCGCTTCGGAACGGCGCTGGCCATAGCCTTTGCCATAGGCCGAAGAGGTAACGGCAACGACGAGGCGGCAGGCGGGAACGACGTAGATCTTGTTGCCCCCGTTCCCCGAGGCGAAGGAAACGTCGATGGCGGCTCCATCGACGCGATGAGTCTTGCCGTACCAGAAGTATCCGTAGGTGTCGGCGTAAGCATCGTCGGCAGCGATTGTCACGTGGGGCGCGGTCATGTCCGCTATCCACCGCGCGCTGACCACCTGCCGGCCCCGATAGCGCCCGCGATTGCGCACCGTCTCGCCCAGCACGGCAAGGTCACGGACGGTGAGCCGGAGATTGCCCTGCCCCTTGGTCATGCCCGCGGCATCGGCGTCCCAGTGCCACCGCGCGATCCCCAGCGGCGCGAACAGATGCTGTCCCGCGAATTCCGCCATCGTCGATCCCGTCGCGCCGGCGACGGCCAGTCCCGCGACATAGGCGGTAACCGAATTGTAGCGATAGCGCGTGCCCGGCGAGTCCGCCCGAGGCACGCCGCGCACGAAGGCCGCAGGATCGGGCGCGGCGTCCATCCGGTCCTCGTTGCCGGGGGAGGTGGGGTCCTCGTCGAAGGCGGCGAGGCCCGAGCGCATCGTCAGCACGTCGCGCAGCGGCACCGGGCCGATCGCACTGCCTGCCGAGGCAGGCCAGTAGCGCGACACCGGATCGCCGAGCGAGTGGATTGCGCCCCGATCGAACGCGATCCCCGTGACGAGCGCCGTCACGCTCTTTCCGGCGGAGCGGATATCGTGAAGTTCGTCGGGCGCGGCGCCGTTGTAGTAACGTTCCGCGATCCGCCTGCCCCCGCGCAGCACGACCACGCCGCGCAAGTCGGGATGATCGTCGCGGTCCCAGCGTTCCAGGACCGCCGCCACCTCATCGGGCGTCGCTGCCGAGGCAGGCGTCACGGCCGCGCAGGCGGCGACCGCAGCTATCAGAACGATGCCACCGCTGCCGTGCATTCGCCTTGCTCCCCCTCGACCGACTCGCGGACCGGGAGGATAGCATCCCATCGGCCCGTGTCAGCCCGGAGGCCGTCATACATGGCACCCCTTCGATGGTTCAGGATGGCGGAGAAGGCAGCCCCCTCCCCGCCATCGCAGATCCGCGTCAGTCCTTGATGAAGGCCAGGATTTCTGGATTGAGCACGTCCGCATGGATCGTCAGCATGCCGTGCGGATAGCCGGGGTAGGTCTTGAGCACGCCGCGCTTCAGCAGCTTGATCGACAACAGCGCGGCGTCGGCGATCGGCACGACCTGATCCGCCTCGCCGTGCATGACGAGGGTGGGAACTTCGATCGCCTTCAGGTCTTCGGTGAAGTCGGTTTCGGAGAACACCGCGATGCAGTCGTAATGGGCCTTGGCGCCGCCCGCCATGCCCTGCCGCCACCAGTTGTGGACGGTCGCCTCGATGACCTTGGCGCCGGGTAGGTTGAAGCCGTAGAATGGCCCGCTCGCAACGTCGTTGTAGAACTGCGCGCGGTTGGCGGCGAGAGCGGTGCGGAAACCGTCGAACACGGCGAGCGGGGTGCCGCCCGGATTCGTGTCGGACTGGACCATGATCGGCGGCACGGCTCCGGCCAGGACCGCTTTGGCGACGCGGCCCGGCTTGGCACGGGCGACATAGCGCGCGGCTTCGCCGCCGCCGGTCGAATGGCCGATGTGCACGGCGTTCCGGAGGTCCAGATGATCGGTGAGTTCGATCACGTCGGCGACATAGGTATCCATGTCGTTGCCGGTGTCGGTCTGGGTCGAGCGCCCATGGCCGCGCCGGTCATGGGCGATAACGCGGAAGCCTTCGCCCAGGAAGTAGAGCATCTGGGCGTCCCAGTCGTCCGACGAGAGCGGCCAGCCGTGGTGGAACACGATCGGCTGCGCGTCCTTCGGACCCCAGTCCTTGTAGAAGATTTCGGTGCCGTCGGCGACTGTGATGGTGGGCATATCGAAGCTGTCCTTGGCTCTTGGTTGACGGTCGGTGCGAACCGACAAGCTTCCATGTGAGCAGGACATTCCATTCCGCGAGCCATGCGCGAGCATCACCGGAACTGGACTTTCGTATAGCCGCCCAGTTCTCAGAGCGTCTCGCGCGGGCCGATCTTGCCCCGGAACACCCAGTAGCTGTAGCTCACGTAGGCCAGGATCACCGGCACGATCACGACTACCGCGCCCGCCACAATGGCCTGGGTGCGCGGTGCGGAGACGCCTTGCCGGATCGTCATCACGCCGGGAATCGCGTCGGGCCAGATGCTTGCCCCGATCCCGGCGAGGGAAACGACGAACATTACGATGCTCGCCGCGAAGGGCAGCCATTGCCGCTGGCCCCACAACCCGCGCCATACGGCAAGCCAGGCAAGGACGGCCGCGATCGGCAGCGGTGCCAGCAGCAAGGCGGAAGGCCACGCGAACCAGCGCGCCGCAACGTCGGGAAACATGATCGGCGTCCAGATGCTCACCAGCGCGATGGCGGCGCCGGTCGCCAGCAGGGCCGGACGGGCGATCTCGCGCGCGAAGATCTGGGTATTGCCCTCGGTGCGCCAGATCAGCCAGCCCGCGCCCAGCAGCGCATAGCCCGCTACGACGCCAAGGCCGGTCAGGCAGGAGAACAGCCCGAGCCAGTCGAACGGTCCGCCCGAGAAGTGCGCGTCCGTCACCCGGATATCGCCGCCGATGAAAGCACCGAGCACGGCGCCCTGGCAAAACGCGGCCAGCACGGAACCGGCGGTGAAGGCGATCGACCAGACCACTTCGAGGAACCCCTCCTGCGCGCGGAACTCGAAGGCGACGCCGCGCAGCACCAGCCCCAGCAGCATCAGCGCGAGTGGCACGTAGAAGGCCGGAAGCAGGATGGAGAAGGCGACGGGAAAGCCCGCCAGCAGCACCATGCCGCCCAGCACCAGCCAGGTCTCGTTCCCGTCCCACATAGGGGCGAGCGAGCGCATCATCACGTCGCGGTCGCTCGTGCGCGGCGCGAAGGGGAAGAGAATGCCGACGCCGAGATCGAAGCCGTCCAGCGTGACGTAGAGCGCGATCACCACCCCTGCGGCGCAGGCGAAGAACGTCGGGAAGTCGATCCAGCTCATGGGTGCGCATCCTTCCGGGGCGAGATCAGGCCGATCGCCCCGGCCTTGCGCCCGACGAGCGCGACCGGGCCGGGACTGGCCGGGCCCTTGAACACCATGCGCCCGGCGTAGAAGAAGAAGCCCAGCAGCAGCAGGTTGTAGAGCAGCAGCGCGATGCCGAGCGATGAGGCGACGGCGCCGCCTGCGACCGGCGAAACCGCGTCGGACGTCCGCAGGAAGCCGTAGACCACGTAAGGCTGTCTGCCGATTTCGGTGACCATCCAGCCCGCGATCGTGGCGATGAAGCCCAGCGGCACACCCGCCATGCAGATCAGCAGGAAACGCCGCGAGGCAAACAGGCGCCGCCGCAATCGCAGTACCAGCCCGGTCACGGCAATCGCCAGCATGGCCATGCCGCAGCCGACCATCACGCGAAAGGCAAAGAACACCGGCAGCACCGGCGGCTGCTCGCCGGGCGGAACCTCCTTCAGTCCCTTGATCGTGCCGTCGAGCGAATGGGTGAGGATGATGCTGCCAAGCAGCGGCACTTCGAGCGCGAAGTCGTTCTTCTGCGCCTTCTGGTCCGGCCAGGCGATCAGGTTGATCGGCGCGCGCGACATCGTTTCCCAGCGCCCCTCGATCGCGGCCAGCTTCATCGGCTGGTACTGCCGCGTATTGAGGCCCTGCTGGTCCCCGAGGACCATCTGGAGCGGCACCAGCACGACCGCCAGCCACAGCGCCAGCGAGAAGCAGGCCCGCGCCGCGTTCTGCTCTTCCTCGCGCCCGCGCCAGAGCCAGAATGCCGAGACGCCCGCCACGACGAACGATCCCGTCACGAAGCTGGCGGTCAGCATGTGCGCCAGCCGGAACGGCATCGACGGATTGAACACGACGCCCCAGAAGCTGGTGGCGACGAAGCGGCCGTCCGGCGCGATCGTGAAGGCGGTGGGGGTCTGCATCCAGCTGTTGGCGCTGATGATCCAGAATGCCGAGATCACCGTGCCGGTTGCGACGATGGCGCAGGCGGCGAGATGGAACTTGTCGCCGACCCGGCCCTGCCCGAACAGCATGACGCCGACGAAGCCCGCCTCCAGGAAGAAGGCGGTCAGCACTTCCAGCACGAAGAGCGGGCCGATCACGTCGGCCGTCATGCGCGCATAGTTCGACCAGTTGAGTCCGAGCTGGTAGGAAATCACCACCCCGGTCACCACGCCCATGCCAAAGGCCAGCGAGAAGATGCGGATCCAGAAACGCTGGAGCTGGCGATAGGCCGGATCGCCGGTCCGCAGCCAGGCGACGCCGAGGAAGACGATGAACCACGCAAGACCGATGGTGAAAGCCGGCCAGAGGATATGGTATCCCATGGTGAAGCCGAACTGGAGGCGCGAGAGGATCAGGGCAGACATCGCAGGTGCGCTCCTAGCCGGTGCCGTTCGAGGCGCGGCCGACGAGTCCCTCGCGCACGACCGTGCTAAGCGCCGCGTCCTCGGGACCGGCGCGGCGCAGGCGCACCGGCATCGACTTGTAGGACGGCGTCAGGCAGTCGGGATCATGATGCTCCAGCGCGATGAGCGGCTGGGTCTCGGGATAATAGGCCCCGCAGCAGCCGTCGGGCAGGTCGTAGCGCACGACCGTCAGCGCGCGGACGATGCGGTCCAGCCGCGCGAACTTAAGCGCCGCCTCGACATTGACGAGATCGCCTTCCGCAAACCCCAGCCGCGCCATGTCGCGTTCATTGAGGAACAGCACGTCGCGCCGTCCGAAGACGCCGCGATAGCGGTCGTCGAGACTGTAGATCGTCGTGTTGTACTGATCGTGCGAGCGCATGCTGGCGAGCCGCAGGACATCGCGGTCCTCTGCTGCGAGGTCTTCCTCCAGATGGTTGAACAGCAGGAAATTGGCCTTGCCCGTCGGCGTCTTCCAGATCCGCATCGCCGCCGAATTGACCAGCTGGAACCCGCCCGGCTGCCGGATCCGGGCATTGTAGCCGGCAAAGTCCGGGAACACGCCCTCGATCTTGTCGCGGATCAGGGCATAGTCGCCGATCAGCGCATCCCAGTCGACGGGCACCCTGTCACCCAGCGTCGCCTGTGCAAGTTTGCCGATGATCCACGGCTCCGAGCGCAGCTGGCCCGAAGGCGGGTTCAGGAACCCGCGCGAGGCATGGACCATCGACATCGAATCCTCGACGGTGATCGACTGGATGCCGGTCGCCTGAATATCGGCATCGCTTCGCCCGAGCACCGGCAGGATATAGGTCGCGCTTCCCTCTTTCCGGCCGGTCAGCAGGTGCGTGCGGTTGAGCTTGGTCGCCATCGATACGGCCAGATCGAGATTGCGGAAGGCGGCGAAGCAGGCGTGGGGGTCCGGCGCGGCGACGGCCAGATTGCCGCCGAGGCAGATGATCGCCTTCGAGGCGCCGTCGCGCATGGCGGCAATCGCATGGACCACCGAATGGCCGTCGTTCACGGGCGGCTCGAAGCCGAACGTGCGCCGGATGCCCTCCAGCAGGGCCGGTGACGGCAGTTCGGTAATGCCGACCGTCCGGTTGCCCTGGACATTGGAATGGCCGCGTAGCGGGCAGATGCCCGCGCCGACCCGTCCCATGTTGCCGCGCAGGAGCAGGAGGTTGGCGATCTGCTGCACGTTCGCAGTGCCGGTGCGGTGCTGGGTGATGCCCATGCCGTAGCAGACGATAGCCGCGGTCGAGCGGGCATAGGCCCGTGCGACGCTTTCCAGATCGGCGCGGGACAGTCCGCTCGATGCCTCGATATCCTTCCACAGCGCGGCGTCGAGGTCGCGCACGAAAGCATCGAACCCGGCCGTGTGCCCGGCGATGAAATCGTGATCGATCACCCGCGCGCCGTCCTCCGCCACTTCCTCGCGGTCCATCGCCACCAGCGCCTTGCAGATGCCCTTGAGCGCCGCCGCATCGCCGCCGACCTTGACCTGGAAATAGGTCGAGGCGATCGGCGTCGATGTCATCGTCGCCATTTCGAGCGGCTCCTGCGGCGCCTGGAAGCGCTGGAGCGCCCGTTCCTTGAACGGGTTCATCACCACGATCGTCGCACCGCGCCGCGACGCCGCGTGCAGGGAGGTCATCATGCGCGGGTGATTGGTGCCCGGATTGTGGCCGATCGAAAGGATGAAATCGCAGTGATCGAAGTCTTCGAGCGTGACCGTGCCCTTGCCGATGCCGATCGAGCGCGGCAGGCCCACCGAGGTCGGCTCGTGGCACATGTTCGAGCAGTCGGGGAAGTTGTTGGTCCCGAACCCGCGCGCGAACAGCTGGAACAGGAAGGCCGCCTCGTTCGAGGCACGCCCGGAGGTGTAGAACTCGGCCTGGTCGGGATGGTCCAGCGCGTTCAGGCGCGCGGCGATATCCGTGATCGCCTCGTCCCATTCGACCGCCTCGTAATGGTCCGTTTCAGCGTTGTAGCGCAGCGGGTGGGTGAGGCGCCCCTGCCCTTCCAGCCAGTGATCGGGCATTTCCCATAGCTGCGAGACGCTGTGCTCGGCGAAGAATTCGGGCGGAACCCGCTTGGCGGTCGATTCCCAGGTGACGGCCTTGGCGCCGTTCTCGCAGAACTCGAAGGCCGAAGTATGCTTGGGATCGGGCCAGGCGCAGCCCGGACAGTCGAACCCGTCCGGCTGATTGTTCTTCAGCAACGTGCGGGTTCCCTGGGCGACGACCTGCTCCCGCTTCAGCGCAATCGCGACGGCCTTCAGCGCGTCCCAACCGCCTGCGGGTTCGTCGTACTCGCGAATTCCATCGGGGCGTTTCCTGTCCATGCATGACAAGTGAGGCAGCGACCGTGCCATCGCTTGTAGATAAGCCGCATTTTGTCACGGAACCGATGCGGAATCAGGCAGAGGACGGAACTGTCCATTGCAGGCCAATCGACAGTCAGTGCCGCGCGGGCTTCGTTTCGCAACCGCAGAATCGTCCAATACAGGATGACGACTATCATCGGATAGCTGTCGGCCTCCTCCAAACCGGAAACCGCCGTGCCCCATTCGCCGTTCCACCGCATTTCACTGCACATCGGTTACAGATCCGCCGTTCCCGGACAGGGCGAGAAGCGGAATGCTTGACCGGATCTGCACGGCGATCTGGGAACTGGATCCCGCGCTCTTTTTCGCCGAGACGGCGCGGGCTACAACGACCTTGCGCCTCCTTCCCCGATCGGCCCTGATCTCCTGCAACCGCAGGGCGCACGAAATGATGGAACGGCTCGCGATGCTGACGCAAGCCTGCGATGCCGAACTGGTCATACCGATGGACGGCAGCGCGATGGCAGGCGCGGTTCAGGCCCGTCTTGCGGGCCGCCCCGGGTTCGAACACGATGTGCGGATCGCGTTCGGCGATGAAGTCGCATGGTTCCATCTCTCGCTGTCCTTTCCCGCATCCGGCGAGCCGCTTGCCCCCGTCGTGATGAGCGTCATGGAGATATCCCGCTATCGGCGCGAAGAGTTCGACTTGAGCCTCGCCCGCCGCCGGCTCGAACAGGCGTCGCGCGAGATGAACTTGGCCCATCTCGCGCGCAGCGTGACCGATGCGGTGAGCCAGCCGCTGACCAGCATTCTCTTCAGCGGTCGTGCGGCACTGACCCGATTGTCAGAGAGCGATCATGAATGCGCCGATCTAAGGGCTGACATCGAACGCATGCTGATCGCGGCATCGCGCTCCGCCGAGATGATCCGGCAGGCGCGCGACTTCGCCGAAAAGCGGAAAAACGGACGGGAAACAGTGACCGTTGCGGACGTGGTGGCGCCTGTCCTGACGCAGATCGAGGGGGAACTTTCGAGGCGCGGCCTGACCCTGCACGTCGATATCGCCGACATTCCCCAGGTCACGGCCGACCGCATCGAGCTGCAGCAGGTCGTGCTCAATCTCCTCCTCAATGCCATGGACGCGCATCAGGACGCCGAACAGGTTGTCCCGATCAGGCTTTCCGCCGGGATGGGAGACAATGCGCAAGTGGTCGTCTCCATCGCCGATCAAGGCAACGGGATCGCACCGGATATCGCCCACCGCATATTCGAACCCCTTTTCACCACGAAGTCGGGCAATGTCGGGGTGGGTCTGGCGGTGTGCCGCAACATCGTCGAAGCCCATGGCGGCGAAATCCGGGTCTCGACCTCGCAAGGGCCGGGCACGACGGTGAGCTTCACCCTGCCGGTACGCGGGTGGCCGAAAACGCATCATAAACCTGACGGGGATGCGCGGCCAACCGGCCGCGCATCCCTGCATGGAGAATTACTTCAGAGCCAGCGAACCCGGCCTGTGGCCAGCTCGTAGACCGCGCCGACAACCTTCAGCTCGCCGCTCGCCTGCGGATCGAGCAGCATCGGTTCAGAATAGGTCTGCAAGCGTTCGACCATGCGCCGGACGTTCTCTTCGATGGCCGCGTCTACCAGTTCTTCTTCCCCGGCATTGCGCTGCGCCGCGAGGACGGCCGGAATGATCGGCTCCACCATGCGGCCGATGCTGCCGGGAAAGCGGACGTCCTTCGTGACCACGTCTGCCGCCGCCGCGACGGCCCCGCACTTTTCATGACCCAGGACGACGATCAGCGGCACTTTCAGGACGGCCACGGAATACTCGATGGACCCCATCCCCGCCGCGTCCACGTTGTTGCCGGCTGTCCGCACGATGAACAGTTCACCCAGTCCGGCGCCGAACAATTGTTCGGGGCCGACGCGCGAATCCGAACACCCCACCAGGGTCGCAAAAGGCTGCTGCCCCTCCGCAAGCGCCAGACGGCGCTCACGCGATATGTCGGATTCCGCAGGCCTGTCGGCCACGAAAGCGTCGTTGCCTTCGATCAGCCGCTGCAGCGCCTCGTCCGGTGTCGGCTGCGCCGGAAGCAAACCGCTTGTCGCCATGAGAATTCTCCTCGTTGATTTGCGCGAACGGACCGGGAGATGGTCATCTTCGATCACACGCGATTGGCTCGTTTGTGACGATTGATGTCCGACGAAACGGCCATTGCGCAAGCTTCGATTTGGCAGCCTGCGCGCCCCTTCCGGCAAACGCAAGACGTTCGCTGCCAGGTGGACGGGCCTCAGGACGACCGAAAGGACTTGCCCCTGCTTCGTCTCGGAACCGGTTCCTGCGAGTGCCGGCAGATTGCCGATCGAGGGCGTGATCGCTTCTGTCTTCCGGGAATCCTGCCGATAAGGAAAAAAGGCCCGCTCCCTTTCGGAAACGGACCCTCAAACCACAGATACGCTGCAAGGTGCGCCTTAGAACGGGATGTCGTCGTCCAGATCGTCGCCGAAACCGCCGCCGCTGCTGCTCGTGCGGCCCCAGTCGCTGCCGCCGGAAGAACCGCCCGAGGACGAGCCGCCGCTGCGGCCCCAGTCGTCGCCACCGGAGGAACCCGCCGACGAACCGCCCGAACGGCCGCCGCCGTAGCCGCCGCCCGAAGAGCCGCCCTCGTTCCAGCCACCGCCGGAACCGCCACGCGCGCCACCGCCGCCGCTGCCGCCCTGGGCGCCGTCGAGCATGGTCAGCACGCCGCCGATACCGCCCACCGAGACTTCGGTGGTATAGCGGTCGTTACCGTTCTGGTCCTGCCACTTGCGGGTGCGCAGCTGGCCTTCGATGTAGATCTTCGAACCCTTGCGCAGGAACCGCTCGACCACGCCGACCAGGCCTTCGCTCTGGATCACGACGGAGTGCCACTCGGTGCGCTCCTTGCGCTCGCCGGTGGCGCGATCCTTCCAGTTTTCCGAGGTGGCAATGCGCAGATTGGCAATGCGCCCGCCGTTCTGGAACGACTTCACTTCGGGATCGGCTCCGAGGTTGCCGATCAGAATGACCTTGTTGACGCTGCCTGCCATGAGGGAATCGCTTTCCTGTATAAATTCGGCGAACGGGTTAGCGAATGGGGCGTCCCCGCGCGAGTCCGTCGACGTGGGTTGTCTACAATCCAGCCTCGACCGCGATCCAGTAAGTCACGCCCGCCGCCACATAGGCAAGGCCGAAGAGGTAGGCGAGCATGAAAATCGGCCACTTCCAGCCGTTGGTCTCGCGGCGGGTAACGGCGATGGTCGACATGCACTGCGGCGCGAAGACGAACCAGGCCAGGAACGCCAGCGCCATCGGCAGGGTCCAGCGGCCTTTCAGACGGTCGCCCAGTTCCACCGCCTGCGCGTCCTCGTCGTCGCCGGCATCGACGGCGTAGGTCGTCGCCAGCGAGGAAACCGCCACTTCGCGCGCGGCCATGGCCGGGATCAGCGCCAGCGCCATGTCGCGGTTGAAACCGATCGGCTCGACCACGACGGCAAGGCCATTCGCCAGCTTGCCCGCGATCGAGGCATCGACCTGGCTTTCGCCCGGTTTGGCCTGCGGGAAGTTGAGCAGGATCCAGAGCACCACGGTGACGGTGAAGATGATTGTGCCGGCACGGCGCAGGAAGATCCAGGCGCGCTGCCACAGGCCGATCGCCATGTCCTTGAGCCGGGGCAGCTGGTACTTCGGCATTTCCATGATGAAGCCCGAAGCCGCGCCCTTGGTGATCGAGCTGCGCAGCAGCAGCGCCACCACCATGGCCCCGACGATCCCCGCCACGTAGAGCGAGAAGAGGACCACGCCCTGAAGCCCGATGCCCCAGCCGAGGTTGGTATTCGGAATGAAGGCGCCGATGATCACGGCATAGACCGGCAGGCGCGCCGAGCAGGTCATCAGCGGCGCGATCAGGATCGTCGTCAGCCGGTCCTTGGGGTCGGTGATCGAGCGGGTCGCCATGATGCCGGGAATGGCGCAGGCGAAGCTGGAGAGCAGCGGAATGAAGCTGCGCCCCGAAAGTCCGACATAGGCCATCAGCCGATCCATCAGGAACGCCGCGCGGGCCATGTAACCCGATGCTTCCATCGCCAGGATGAAGGCGAAGAGGATGACGATCTGCGGCAGGAACACCACGACCGAGCCGACGCCCGAGATCACCCCGTCCGTCAGCAGGTCGCGCACGAGGCCGGGCGCCATCGCGCCTTTGACGGTATCGTGCAGCCAGCCCGCGCCTGCATCCAGCCCGTCCATCAGCGGCGCCGCCCAGGCGAAGACCGCCTGGAACACCACGAAGAGGAAGGCGAAGAGGATGATCGGCCCTAGCCAGGGGTTCAGCAGGACACGATCGAGCCGCGCGTGCAGACGATGCTGCTTCGATTCCGAGAGGATCGCGGCATTGGCCATGGCATGGGCGGCGACGCGGCGCTCGGTCGGCCCGAGATCGGTGAGGCCCGGCCCGGCATGGCGGCTTTCGGCGGAAGCAATGGCCTCGCCCAGTTCGACGAGGCCGCGGCGGCGCACGGCGACGGTCGGCACGACCTTCACGCCCAGTTCCTCTTCCAGCACCGCGGCGTCGAGTACCAGCCCGTCGCGCTCGGCCAGATCGACCATGTTGAGCGCCACCACCGAAGGCTTGCCCAGCGCCAGCAGTTCCTGCGCGAAGACGAGGTGCTGTTCGAGATTGGAGGCGTCGAGCACGATGACGAGGACGTCCGGCTCGGCTTCCCCAGCGAACCTGCCGGCGATGACCTTGGACGTCACTTCCTCGTCCGGGCTGGTGGCGTCGAGGCCGTAGGCGCCGGGAAGGTCGGTCATCTCCACGGGCTCGCCGGTCGGCAGGACCATGCGGCCCGACTTGCGCTCCACAGTGACGCCCGGATAGTTGGCGATCTTCTGGCGCGCGCCGGTCAGCGCGTTGAACAGAGCGCTCTTGCCCGCATTGGGGTTGCCGACGAGGGCGATCTTGCGCTGGCGGCTCATAGCGGCGAGACCTCCATGGCATGGGCATGGGCCCGGCGCACGGCGATGGTCATGCGGCCGATGGCGATGGCGATCGGGTCCCTGCCCCCCGCGACTCCGCGATGCGCCACGGAAACGGTCGCCCCTTCCTCCAGTCCGAGTGCGCGCAGGCGCTTGGCTTCTTCGGGAACGAGGGCATTCCAGTCCACTGCGACGATTCGAGCGCGCTGGTCGATGGGGAGCAGATCGAGAGTCATGCGGCTCCGCTGCCAGATCGGCGAGGCGATTGCAACTTGTTCGCAATAACTAACAAACCTGACCTCGATCGGCCCGACCTCAGATCAACGCGCCGGGTAACGCAGCCGCCCCAGCAACCGAACCAGACTGATCCGCTCTTCCGGCGCGCGGAGGAACTGTGCCTTGGTCTTCTCGAAGCGGATGATCCCTTCGATCCGACGGTCGAGGAAGGCGCGGGTCTCGGCCTTGTCCTCGCTCTTGTCGGAAGCGAAGACCCGCAGCGTGGCGGCGTAGATGCCGCCCAGGATCGTGCGCTTGGTGTAATGGTTGTAGTCGGTCGCGGTATCGCCCGCGAGGCGCCACATGGCATCGGCACTGTGCCAGCCGAGCCGCAGCGACGTGCGCAGGTTCTGCGGCATCGCCATGATCGTCAGCGCCCGGTTCAGCGCTTCCTCGCGGCCCGCCACGGCATCGAGCCGCGCCATGACCAGGCGGCGGATGCGCTCGCGGATAGACACGCCCGCCAGGGAGGCAGCCGGGGCGGTGCGCTCCATCTGCTCGTCGACATGGCTGACCCAGGCGGCGATCATCGCCATCTGCCCGTCGCGGAATGCGAATTCGGCAAGCGCGGTGTCGATGTCGGCCATCGCGGCGGCCTGGCGCACCGCGTCCATCGTCCAGCCGTCGAACACGGCGGCATCGGCAATGGCGGGCGCGAGCTGGCGGCGCAGCGTCTCAAGGGTTTCCGGCAAGGCTTCTGACTTTTCCATCATGGTTCTCAGAACGTCGGGCCGTAGATCGCCTTGGCCTTGCCCGCGTTCTTCTTCGCATATTCCTCGACGAGGTTGGCCAGCGAGCTGCCGCGCGCCTCCAGCGCCGCGTAGTCGCGCGCGTTCCGGCCGGAGTTGTCGGCGCGGTTGGGGTTGGCACCGGCTTCGAGCAGCGCCTTCACCATGTCCGCATCCTTGCGGTGGACCGCGAAGATCAGCGGCGTTTCACCGGCGTCGTTAGAGGTGTCGGGATTCGCCTTCTGCTCCAGCAGCAGCGTCACGCCCTCGCGCCAGCCCAGGCTGACGGCGACGGCCAGCGGCGTGCGGCCCCGGTCGTCGGCAGCATTGACGTTGGCGCCCTTGCCGATGAGGAAGCCCAGCCAGGTGGCATCGCGGCGATTGGTGACGATCAGCAGCGCGGTCTCGCCGGTGGAGACGTCCTTGGCGTTGACGATCTGGCTGTTCTCGCTGAGCGCCTGCTCGACTTTCTCGCCTTCCTTTTTCTTCACCGATTCGAGGAACTTGTAGCCGTCGGAGAAATCGGCGTGCGCGGGGGAAGCGAACAGCACGCCTGCCGCGAAAGCGGCCAGCAAGGCCCTGACAGGACCCGCTTTCAGGATTCCGCGCGAGCGCTGCGACATGGTCTTCGACACCTTCATTACCTCCAGACAGACAGAGCGGCCGTGAAAACCGGCCTTCCCTTCCGGCATCGCACCCTTGCACCGCAGGCTCTAGCAGAGCATGAAGCGCGGCGCCATGACATACCTGCTGCGCCGCATTGCACCGATCGCACTCGCTCTCTCGCTGAGCGTTACCCTTGCCGCCTGCCAGCAGAGCGCCACCGAAGCGCCGCCGCTGGAAGGCGCGCAGATCGGCGGCCCCTTCACCCTCAGCGACAAGGACGGCAAGACCGTCACCTGGGATACGTTCAAGGGCAAGTGGCGGGTCGTCTACTTCGGCTATACCTTCTGCCCGGATGCCTGCCCGATGGACGTCCAGGCGATGATGCGCGGGTTCACCCTGTTCGAGAAGGCCCATGCCGCCGAGGCCGCGAAAGTGCAGCCGATCTTCATCACCATCGATCCGGAGCGCGACACCCGCGAAGTCGTCGGCCAATGGACCGCCGCATTCGGTCCGCGCCTCTACGGCCTCACCGGCACCCCTGCGCAGATCAAGCAGGCGGCGGGCGCCTTTGCCGTGTATTACAAGAAGGGCGAATCGACTCCGGGCGGCTACCTGATGGACCACAGCCGCATTGCCTACCTGCTGGACCCGGACGGCAACCCGATCGCGATGCTGCCGGTCGACAAGGGACCGGAAGCGGTTTCGGCCGAACTGGCGAAGTGGGTGAAGTGAACGCAGTCAAACCTTCCGGGACCAAGCCTTTCTGGGAACGCCCGATCGAGACGCTGAACCGCGAGGAGTGGGAAGCGCTGTGCGACGGGTGCGGCCAGTGCTGCCTGCACAAAGTGGAAGATGCCGATACCGGCGAGATCTACCACACCAACGTCGCCTGCAAGCTGCTCAACCTCAAGACCGCGCAGTGCAGCGATTACCCCCGCCGTCACAAGTTCGTGCCGGATTGCCTGAAACTCACCCCGAAATCGGCGGGCAACCTTGCCTGGCTGCCGCCAAGCTGCGCCTATCGCCTGCGCGCCGACGGCGATCCGCTGCCGGAATGGCACTACCTCGTCTGCGGAGACCGCGAGGCGGTACACAAGGCGGGCATGTCGGTGGCAGGCAAGGCGATCAGCGAGACGGTCGCCGGGCCGCTCGAAAACCATATCGTCTGGCCCTACGGCGAGGATGAGGACGAATATCTGGAAGCCGAAGGCCCGGCACCCTGGGAAGTTGAACGGGGTGAAATCGGGCGGGAGACCGACTGACCCGTGCTCGACTGGCTGCGCCGAGACCCCACCGAAGAGCCGATGATCGAACTCGCCGGGCGGCAGGTCCCGGTGGTGATCCGCAGGCTGGCGCAGGCCCGCCGCATGACCATGCGCCTCGCTCCGGACGGCAGCGAAGTCCGCATTTCGGTCCCGCGCTGGACGCGCAGCGAGGACGCGCTCGAATTCGCCCGTTCCAAACGATCCTGGCTGGCCATCCAGATCGAGGCCCTGCCCGAGGCCCGCATGCTCTCGGACGGTGCCATGCTCGATTTCCGGGGCCACCGCTTCACGATCCGCCACGACAGCGCCCTGCCCCGCCGCCCCGTGCCCGACGATGGTTTCCTGCTGGTCGGTGGGCCGGCAAGCTCGCTGTCCGCGCGGCTCAAGCGCTGGCTGGAAGGCGAGGCGCGCAACGTGCTCGCCGTCGATCTTGCCGAATATTGCGAGCGCGCCGGGCAGCAGACGCCCTCGCTCTCGCTGTCGAGCGCCACGCGGCGCTGGGGAAGCTGCGCCGCCGACGGCTCAATTCGCATCAACTGGCGGCTCATCATGGCGCCCGACCCAGTGCGCCGTTCGGTCGTGGCCCACGAAGTCGCGCATCTCGTTCACTTCGACCACTCGCCCGCATTCCACGATTTTCTGGGCGAAATCTTCGAAGGCAGCGTGCCTTCCGCCAATCGCTGGCTGAAGGAAAACGGCCGGTCGCTCTATGTGCCGTTCGGATGACGCCCCCGGCTCTCATCATGCATCTTCGTCATTGCGAGCGTAGCGAAGCAATGACGAGAGAACGGCGCCGAGGCGGCAAAATACGCCCAGCGGATTTTCAAACAGCCAATTAGTCCCTACATAGCGCGTCATGGCTCTGTTCAAGCGTTCCGGTTACTGGAAAGACGTAAACCCCGTCGGCATGATCGCGGATTTTCGCGAGGTGTGGAAGCAGGCGGGCGGCAACCGCTGGCGCATCGCGGCGGTGTCGGGCGCCTGCACGTTCTCGGTCTTCTACCTGATGTCGACCCAGGAAGCGCGCGGGCCGCACCCGCCGCCGAAGATCACCTACATCTCGGTCCTGCCCGCGCACCGCACCGACGCCGAGATCCTGGCCTCGAACATCGAGAACCAGAAGCGCAAGGAAGCCTGGGCCGCCGAGCAGGCCAAGCGCGACAAGGAAGTGCGCGAGATCTACAAGACCATCGGCCGCTATTCCGGGATGGACGTGGACAAGATCGCCCGCGACGCCGAAGCAGAGGAAGCCGCGCGCAAGAAGGCCGAGGCCGACCGCATCGGCAAGCCGCGCCTGCCCGAAGGCCGCACCCTGCCGCAAGTCGATCAGGTTCCCACGCAGCAGTGATGGACGACGCCCGCTGGCTCGCCGCCGCGGCGGCCCTCGCCGCGCGCGCCCGGCCTGCGAGCCGCCCCAATCCCGGCGTCGGCGCAGTGCTCGTGAAGCATGGCAAAGTTGTCGCACGAGGCTGGACCCAGCCCGGCGGCCGTCCCCATGCCGAAGCCATGGCGCTGGCCGCTGCCGGTGACGCTGCACGCGGTGCCACCCTCTACGTCACGCTCGAACCCTGCGCCCACCAGTCGCCGCGCGGCCCCGCCTGCGCCGATCTCGTCTGCGCTTCCGGCGTCGCGCGGATCGTGATCGGCTGCATGGACCCCGATCCGCGCACCTCCGGCGCCGGTCTCGCCCGTATCCACGCCGCCGGAATCGCGGCGGAATACCTGCCCTCGCCCACCTGCGCGCGCAGCCTGTCCGGCTATCTGATTTCCAGGTGCCTCGGCCGACCGGAAGTGACGCTGAAGCTCGCGCTCTCGCTCGACGGGTGCATCGCCATCGCCAGCGGCGAGAGCCAGTGGATCACCGGACCGCAGGCCCGCGCCCATACCCACGCCATGCGCGCGAAAGCGGACGCCATCCTCGTCGGCGGCGGCACCCTGCGCGCCGACACGCCGCGCCTCGATGTGCGACTGCCCGGACTCGAAGATCGCAGCCCCCAGCGCTGGGTCCTGACTCGAGGGGACGTCCCGGAAGGCTGGAACCGCCTCCCCTCACCGCAAGCGATCGCGGGGATGGAGGGCATCCAGTATCTCTTCGTCGAAGGCGGAGCCGGTGCGGCTTCGGCGTTCCTGCGGGCCGGTCTGGTCGATCGCCTGCTGATCTACCGCGCCCCGATCCTCATCGGCGGGCGCCCCGCCCTCGCCGACTTCGGCCTTACCAGCCTTCGCGATGCGCACGGCCAATGGCGCCTTGCCGAACGGCGCCAGCTTGGCAGCGACACGCTGGAAGTCTACGAGACCAGCCATTCATCAGAGCAGCCGCTCGAAAGGTAGCCATGTTCACCGGAATCGTCACCGCCGTCGGCCAGATCCGCGAAGCCCGCCAGACCGGCGACTTGCGCGCCGTCATCACCTGCCCCTTCGACCCCGCCCATATCGCCATGGGCGCCTCGATCGCCTGCTCGGGCGTGTGCCTGACGGTCGTGGACAAGGGCGGCGTGGCGGGCGACGCCTGGTTCGCGGTAGACATCTCCGCCGAATCCGTCTCGCGCACCGTCGCGAACCGCTGGGCCGAGGGCACACCGCTCAACCTCGAACAGGCGCTGAAGCTCGGCGACGAACTGGGCGGACACATCGTCACCGGCCATGTCGACGGCGTCGGCACCGTGGTGAGCATCACGCCGGAGGGCGACTCGCTGCGATTCGTGATCGCCGCACCTGCGGAACTGGCGCCTTACCTTGCGCCCAAGGGCTCGATCACGGTGGACGGCATCTCGCTGACCGTGAACGACGTGGCCGACCAGAGCGACGGCACCTGCCACTTCATGCTCAACATCATTCCGCACACCGCCGAAGTGACGACCATCGGGGCGCTCAAGGCTGGGGATGGGGTGAACCTCGAAATCGACGTGCTGGCGCGGTATCTGCAGCGGATGCAGTCGCTTCGAGGGTGAAGAACTGAAGTAAAAGCAGGGGAGCATAGCCCCCCTGCACCCCCAGGACTGTCTAGGTCACGCAGGCCGACAGCGTCGTGCGCCCATGGTAGCGTCGGGAGACTAATGGCTGCGCCGCAAAGGGCGCACACCGGATCTGCGCGCGCGACGCAGACGGTAATGGGGGTGCAGGGGGTCTAGACCCCCTGCCCTACCCTTGCTCTTCAGGCCGTCACGTCCGCAACGGCGGCGATGAACTTGTCGATGTTGCCCATCGTCAGGCCCGCCACGTTGATACGGCCCGAGCCTGCCATGTAGACGCCGTGCTTGGTGCGCATGGCAAGGACCTGATCCTTGTTCAGCGGCACGATCGAGAACAGGCCGTTCTGGCCGCCCATCGGCGTCAGGTCGGCCGAACCGGCCGTGCCGGCCTCGGCCAGCTTGGCGCGGACTTCGCGCATACGGTCGCGCATTTCGTCCAGCTCGGCGAGCCAGTCGGCGGTCAGTTTCTCGTCTTCGAGGACGAGACGGACAGCGGCGCCGCCGTGATCTGGCGGCTGCGACCAGTTGGCGCGGGCGAGGTTGTGGCCGTTCGACATGACCTTGGTCAGATCAGCCGGATCGGCAACCATCGCATAAAGCGCGCCGACGCGGTCACGGTAGAGACCGAAGTTCTTGTCGCACGAATAGCAGATCAGCGCTTCCGGTACGGCGGCGAGCACGCGGCGCAGGCCGTAGGCGTCTTCTTCCATGCCCTTGCCCAGGCCCTGATAGGCGAGGTCGAGGATCGGCAGGATCTTCGAAGCGGCGATCAGTCCCGCGATCTCGTCCCACTGCTCGTTGCTGTAATCGATGCCCGTGGGATTGTGGCAGCAGCCGTGCAGCAGGATGGCGTCGCCTTCCCGGGCATCGGCGATGGCGCCGCGCAGCGCGTCCATATCGGTGGTGCCCGAAGCGAGCGCGTGGTTGAATTCGACGACTTCAAGGCCGAGGTCGGCGCAGATCTGGGCGTGGTTGGGCCAGCTGGGGACGCCGACGATGATACGGTTGTAGCCAGCGCGCTTCACCATGGCGAGCGCGAGGCGCAGCGAGCCGGTGCCGCCGGGGGTCTGCATGCCTTCGATGCGACCGCCCATCGAAGGGTCGGCCTTGCCGAAGACGTAGGGCATCAGCGCTTCGACGAAGCCCATGTCGCCCTCGGGGCCGAGGTAGGCTTTCGAATCCTGCTCGGCGACGAGTTTGGCCTCTGCGGCCTTGATCGAGCGGAACACCGGCGTGTCGCCCTCACCGGTGCGGTAGACGCCGACACCAAGGTCGATCTTGTCCGCGCGCGGATCGTCGTTGTGGAGCTTGATCAGCGCAAGAAGCGCGTCGGCGGGCTGTTGCTGAAGGTTCGTAAGCATGGCGGGCGGGCCTTAGACCGAGCCGCCGGAGCGCGCAATGCCGGATCGACCGGGAATTGCCGAGAACCGCAAAATTATCGCGCCGGGCAACCGTGGGCATCAGGCACGAGGAAATTTTGTTTGAAACCCGTGAAAGATTGCAAACGCAAGGGCCGTCCTGAAGACGGCGATGCGGCACCCGCCCGAGCAGATGCCGCATAGTGCCGCAGGTGGCAGTCTACCGCCTCAGAACGGCATCCAGCTCTGCTTGTGCGTGAACTTCATGTAGCCGATATTGGCGCCGAGACGCAGGCCCGCGCCGGCCCGCACCGGAATCAGCACGATATTGCCGCGCCGCAGGTAGCTGACGGTGAAACCACCGACGAGGTAGGCCTGCCCTTCGCCCGCGCCGAAGCGGTGATAGAGATCCTCGGTGTCGTAGAGGTTGTAGACCAGCACGAAGGCATTGCCCGCGTTGGCACCGGCATCGAAACCGATCGACGGCCCGGTCCAGTAGACCGGCTGCTGCCCCTCCACCTTGTGGTAGAGCGTGCCCGAACCATAGCGCAGGCCCACCGCGAGCGCGCCGCCGCCTTCGCGGCCGATGATATAGCCGTTCGGCTCGCCCTGCTTCTTGAGCAGGTCCTCGATCACGCCTGCCAATCCCTTGGCACCCTTGCCGAACACGCCCTCGGCCGCGCCGATGAGGTCGTCCTGATGATAGGTTTCCGAATTGTCCGCCGGTGCCTGCCGGGCGGGAGGAGCATACGTCGTGCCGTTAGTGGGCGATTCGACCGGCGTTCCGTTGCCTGGATAGGGCGTGGGGGCATCGACAGGCGGCTGCGATTCGGCGGGGGGCGAATACGTCGTGCCCGCACCGTTGTTGCCCAGGTCGCTGTCGATCGCTGCGTCGGGATCTACGGTCGTCACTTGCGCCATGGCAGGCGCGAGCGGCGCGACGAGAACCAGCATGGCTGCGATGGCCCCGCCAATTCTCCGGTGCAAGCTAACCGTCGCTCCCCTGGCGGCGATTTGCGTGGTGAATGACATCTGGTGGCCCTCCAATGGCGATCCCGTAATTCGCGCGGCAGGCGCGCTTCGTCACGCGCAGTACCGCATGTCACTAGAGAATCCATAGCGCATGTCCCCGCAATGAACGGGCGGCAGAGCGACTCCGTTTTGCGGCAGGCTGAATCGACGGGAAACCATGGTTGGCGCAACCGCCCGGCAAGAGAATTTTTCGACAAAGGGCGCGATCAGCTGCTGGCCTGTGCGGCCGGATGGCGGAAGATCGCGCCCGATGTGAAAAAGGCTGCCTTTATGCTCCGAAGCCGCCGTCGATGGTCTGCATCGACCCGGTGATCATGGCGCCATGCGGACCGGCGATGAAGGCCGCATATTCGGCAATCTCGTCCGGCTTGGCGTGGCGCTTGATCGCCATGAAGCTGTGCATGGTGGCGGCCATCGGGCCTTCCGCAGGGTTCATGTCACTGTCGGTCGGCCCCGGCTGGATGCTGTTGACGGTGATGCCCCGCTCACCGAAGTCGCGGGCCAGTCCGCGAACCATTCCCTGCATGGCGGCCTTGGTAAGGGCATAGGCCGCGCCGCCTGCGAAGGGCATGCGGTCGGCGTTGACCGATCCGATCACGATGATCCGGCCGTTATCGTTCATCTGCCGCGCGGCCTCGACCGCAGCGTGATAGGGCGCCCGGACATTGACGTCGATCATGCGATCGATCGCATCGGCATCCAAGGTCAGGGGATCGCCGAGAACCAGCGCACCGGCATTGATGACGAGGACGTCGAGCTTTCCCCGGCCCGCGACGGTCGCGGTCAGGGCGTCACGGTCGGCGCTGTCGGTCCGGATCGCCTCGGCCCCGCTTGCCTGCGCCAGGGCTACTGCCGCCTCGCGCGATCCGGCGTAAGTGAAGGCGACCTTGCCGCCGTCGCTTGCGAAGCGGCGTACCAGAGCCGCGCCGATGCCGCGGCTGCCGCCCAGCACCAGGATGTTCTTGTCAGAAAAATCGCTCATGATTCGTCTCCATTTTCCGGCGGGATGGTCTCGACCGGCTTTTCGGTGCGGCAGGTCACCGCGCCCTCTGGACTTGAAGATGCCGTGCAGGCATCGTTCGGACTAGCCGGCTTATTCTGAACCTTGATGACGGGATATCCGAACGATGATCAAACTCGACGGCGTCGCCGCTTTCCTCGCGACGACGGAAGCCGGATCGATCAGTGCCGCCTCGCGCCGGCTCGGTCTGGCCAAATCGGTAGTGAGCGAGCGTCTGGCCGAACTGGAGCGCACGCTGGGCGCCACCCTGATCCAGCGCTCGACCCGCAAGCTGTCATTGACGAACAGCGGGCAGACGTTCCTCCCGCGCGCCCAGCGCATCGTGCGGGAGACGGAAGAAGCCGCAGCCGAACTCGCGGCGCAGAGCGGTAAACTGGCAGGGCCGCTGCGCCTTTCCGCCCCGGTCGGCTTCGGCATCCTGCACTTCGGCCCTGCCTTGGCGACGTTCCTGCGCGACTATCCGGAGATCGAGGTATCGCTCGAACTGGACGACAGCTTCGTCGATGCCGCGACCGGCGGATTCGACGCGGTACTGCGCCACGGGGCGATCGGCGACGGCCGCCTGATCGCGCGCCGTCTCGCCACGAGCCGCCGGGTCCTCGTCGCCGCGCCGGACTATCTGGCGCAGGCGGGCACGCCCGCTTCGCTTGCGCAGCTGGAAGGACACAAGGGCATCCTCTACTCCAACCGCACCGGCGACTGGCGCTTCGCCACGCCGACCGGCTGGTCGGTGATTCGCCCCCAGTCGGGCCTCCGGGTCAACAACGGCCTGGTGATGTGCGATGCCGTGGTGGCGGGCCTGGGTATCGCCCTGCTGCCAAGCTTCTTCGTCCACGAAGCGCTCGCTGAAGGATCGCTGGTCGAAATCGACATCGGCTTGCAGGCGGAAGGAGCCGAACTTTTCCTAGCCTATCCGCGGGATCACGGCGCCGCCGCCAAGATCCGCGCGCTGGCCGAAAGCCTGCGCAAAAGCTTCGGAGACCCGCCATACTGGGAGCGCGAAAGCACTCGCCGCTCCTAAGTCTCCACCTTTCCGTTGGAAAGGCGGCTGCCGCGCTACAGTTCGTTCCTACCACCCGATGAAGGACGCGCCCTCGACTGTCTCAGGGCGCGTCCCGGCACTCAATGCGCGACGAAACCGCCAATACCGGCAACCGCAAGATTGCCTGCCGGAAGCGCCGTTTCCGCGAACGTCAGGCGAAGGTAACGCGTCGTCACCGGCTTGGCGAAAGCGATCCGCTGGGTGGCGAGGGCATAGGCGATATTGCCGAACTCGCCCGCAGCGGTGCGCGTCCAGGTCTTGCCGTCGAGGCTGGTCTCCGCGACATAGCCCTTGGGCGGCGCGGAATCGGCCATGACCTGCCGCGAGGGCGTCAGCGTGAACCCGGCGAGCGGGGTGCGCGCGCCGAGATCGACCGTTACGCGCGCAGGCTTGCCCAGTTGGGGCGCGGGCTGCTTCCAGATGGTCGCCGCATCGTTATCGAGCAGGCGTTCGGCGCCCGGCGCGCTGGCCGCGACGATCGACCACTTGGTGGTGTCGAGCACGGTCGGGTCGGTCGAGACGATCGCCGGGACATCGACGGGCGCGACGCTGGCGAACAGCGCGAACTCCGAAATCGCCGGGGCCGCGCTGCCTTCGAGCACGACCAGCCGCACCCGGCGCGGCGCAATAGGCTGCGGCAGGCGGATGATGCGCTGGGCGCTGATGCACTCTTTCTCGGCCAGGCGCTGCCACCGACCGTCGATTTCCGCCTCGACCGCGAAACGGGTCACGCGCACGCCGAGCGGCAGATATTCGCGCAGGCGCACGACATCGAAGCGGGTGCCCGGTGCGAGGTCGAGCGTCAGCGTAGGGGTGAGCACGGCGTCGGGCGTCGACCAGTAGGTCTCGCGCTGGCCGTCCAGCACATTGGCGGGCGCGAAACGGGTCCCGCGCGAGGCGCTGGCATGGGCGACGCTGCCCTGCGCGAGGTCCTTCGCAAAGGTCGCGCGGATCGCATCGCCGAACGACTTGAGGATTTTCACGTCCTGATCGGCGATCCGGCCGCGACGGTCGGGCGGCAGGTTCAGGTTGAGGTTGGTGCCCCGGCCAACGGATTCGTCGTAGAGGCGGATCAGCCGCGCCGGGCTCTTGACCTTCGAGTCCTCGTCAGCGTGGTAGAACCAGCCCGGACGGATCGAGACGTCGGTTTCCGCCGGCCACCAGATCTCGCCTCCACGCAGGCCCGAATTGCCGACGGCCTGCTCATAGGGGACGTTCGGCATCGTCGGCCAGCAGGGATCACCCGCCACGCCGTCCTCGTTGCCGACCCAGCGCACATCGGCACCGAGCGGATCGAACGTGCAGGCATCGGGTTGGAGTTCGTGGACCAGCTTCACGATCGAGGGCCAGTTGTAATACTTCGGCGCATCGATCTTGCGCGCCTCGCGGGCGCCGCCGTAGTAGCCGTCACCGCCGTTGGCGCCATCGAACCAGACTTCGAACAGCTTGCCGTAACGGGTGCAGAGTTCGGTCAGCTGCTTGCGGTAGTAATCGATATAGGCCGGGCGGCCGTACTCCGCGTGGTTGCGGTCCCACGGCGAGAGATAGAGGCCGAACAGCATGTCCGCCTTGCGGCAGGCTTCCGACATTTCCGCAACGATATCGCCCTTGCCCTGCTTGTAGGGGCTGTTGCGGATCGAGTGCTCGGTGAGCTGGGTCTGCCAGAGGCAGAAGCCGTCATGATGCTTGGCGGTGAGGATGACGCCGCGCATCCCTGCAACCTTGGCCGCCGCGACGATCTGGTCGGCGTTGAAGTCGGTCGGGTTGAACCACTTGGGGTCCTCGTCGCCGTAGCCCCATTCCTTGTCGGTGAAGGTGTTCATCGCGAAGTGCACGAAGGCGTACATTTCGTGGGCGTGCCAGTTCCACTGCCGCGCCGAGGGGACGGCGCCCGACGGCAGCGGCGCGGCCGCTTCACCGGCAGCGCGGCGCGCGGCCTGCGCGGCGTCGGCGGTCATCGCAGTCGCCGCGACAGCGGAAGTGGCGAGGAAACGGCGGCGGGAGAAGTCCATCGATGAGTCCTTGATACGCGCGCGCGTCAGAGCGGCGCGGAGAGCAGTTCGGGCCGGGTATCGGCCAGCTTGACCAAGAGTTCGCCGAAGAGGCCGTTGGCCCAGGCGAACCAGTCGCGCGTGAATTTCGACGGATCGTTGCTGTCCACCGCCTCGTGGATGAAGCCGGTGCCCGCGTCGGAATCGCGCAGCATGCGCAGCATCGGGCGGATCACCTGCGGGTCGCTGCTCGACAGTGCGCGCACGATCAGGCTCATCGGCCAGACCTGCCCAAGCCCGACATGCGGCCCGCCGATCCCCTCGATCTTCGAGCCCCGGAAGAAGTAGGGGTTCGCATCCGACCAGCAGGCATCCGCCGTGGTCTTCCAGAGCGGATCGCTAACGTCCACGCATTCGAGGAAGGCGAGGCCGAGCAGCGAGGGGACGTTGGCGTCGTCCATGAACATCGCGTTGCCGAAGCCGTCCACTTCGTAGGCCCAGACCCGGCGCCCGTCCGGCAGCAGCATCGTGCCCCACTGGCGCAGCGCCGCTTCCACTTCGTCCGCCAGAGCGCGGGCATCGGCGGCAAGCGCCGTGTCGCCGCGCGCCTGTTCGGCCACGGTCGCCATCTCGCGCAGCGATGTCACCGCGAAGAGATTGGCCGGGATCAGGAACGGATAAGTACAGGAATCGTCCGAGGGGCGGAAACCGCAGTGGATCAGCCCGACAGACCGGCTCGGCGCGCCCCAGCCGTCGAGCTGCATGGTTTCGGTCGGCCGGTTGCTGGTGCGCAGGAAGCGATAGGGACCGGGCGATCCCTTGCGCTGCTGCTCGCGCAAGGTGCGCACGCAGGCGCGCGAGGCCTCGGCCCAGGTCTGGTCGAAGGGCAGCTTGTCCCGCGTCTGGCGCCAGTAACGGAAGCCGAGCCGCATCGCGTAGCAGAGCGAGTCGATCTCCCATTTGCGCTCGGCGACGCCAGGCTTCATCTCGGTCTGGTCCTTCAGCGCCCACGACAGATTGGTCTTGGCCGAAGGATCGCGCATGAAGGCATTGGCGTAAGGATCGATCAGGATCGAGCGCGACTGGCGGGCGATCAGTCCCCGGAACAGAGCCGTCAGCGCCGGGTCCTTGTTCACCAGATGGAGGTAGGGCAGGACCTGCGCCGTGCTGTCGCGCAGCCAGAGGCAAGGGATGTCGCCGGTGATGACGAAAGCGTCGGGGCGGCCGTCCACCGTGTCCATGTAGACCGTGGTGTCGAGGGTGTTGGGATAGCAGCCCACGAACATCGCGCGCAGCTTGGGATCGGCGATCTTGCGCGATACGCGGTCGATCTCGGCCTCCACCGCGCGGCTGACGTAGCGGCGCTCGGACACCGGCGGACGGCCGCCGCCTTGCGGCATGGGGATGGTCGCGGCGCGGGCCGTGGCCGGAAGCGCGAGCGCGGCGGCGCCTGCCATGGCGCCGGCCAGCGTGCTGCGGCGGTCGAGGTTCATCGTGTCAGTCATCATTTCGGCAGCTCCTGCGCCTGTCCGGTCAGGGTGAAATGTACCCATGCGCCCGCGCCGTCACCCGGCTGTCCGCCGCCAATCCACACTTTGTAGTCGCCCGGCACGACCTTGCGCGTGCCCCGGCGGTCCACGACCGAAAGGCTGCGCGGATCGATGGTCAGCGTGACGTCTCGCGACTTGCCCGCCGCCAGCGGAACCCGCGTGAAGGCGGCAAGCTGGCGCTGCAGCACGCCCTGCGTCATGATCGGACGCGGCTCGATGACAGGCGGCACGACATAGGCCTGCACCACTTCCTCGCCCGCCATGCTGCCGAGATTGCGCAAGGTGGCCGTGACCATCACCGGCTGGCCCAGCGCGGGCGCGGAGACCTTGGCGCCCTCGTAGCCGTAAGTCGTATAGCTCAGGCCATGGCCAAAGCCCCAGAGCGGCTTGCCGGTGAAGTAGCGATAGGTCCGCTCCTTCATCGAATAATCGACGAAAGCGGGCAAGTCGCTGGTGGACTTGTAGAACGTCACCGGCAGACGGCCCGAAGGATTGTTGGTTCCGGCGAGCGTCTCGGCAATGGCGGTGCCGCCCGCCTCGCCCGGATACCATGCGGTCATCACGGCATCGGCCATCGCCGGATCGATCGAGACCGCGCTGCCGTTCGTCAGTACGACGATCACCGGCTTGCCGGTGGCGTGGAGCGCGGCCAGCAGCTCGGCCTGCGGCTCGGGCAAGGCGATATCGCTGCGGTCGCCGCCGACGAAGCCCGGCACCTGTACCTGAAGCGCCTCGCCTTCGAGATCGGGCGAGAGGCCGAGCACGGCGACGATGGCGTCCGCCTGCGAAGCGGCCTTCACCGCCTCGGCGCGCTGGGCCTCGGCGGGCGGGAGCCACATGAGGCGCAGGCCTTCGTCCTCGCCGTAATGGTCGAGTTCGAGGCTGAGCGGCTGGGGCGAGCCGTCGGAGGCAATGTCGAATTCGACCCGCTGCTTGCCGAGGACGCCGGAATGCAGTTCCTTACCGCCGATTCTCAGGCGCACGTCGTCATGGCGCGTGCAGTCCTTCCAGCAGGCCGGAATGTCGAGCGCGAGGCGATAGGTCCCCGCTCCCGGCGGCACCAGCGAACCGCTCCAGCGCACCTTGAAGCCCTTGGCGTCGAGGCCCTTCGGCGCGGTGCGGGTGAGGTTGAAGTCCACGCGGCGATCCTGCCGCACGAACACGCGCTTGCCGGACATGTCGAGATATTCCGCGCGCAGGCCCGGCTTGCCGTCCGCGACAAGCGCGGTTTCCGGCACGACGACGGGCGCGCCCTCCGCCAGCACCGAGCCTTGCGCATAAGCGACGTTCGCCGCGCCGAACTGGCGGCGGATGCCTTCCAGCGGCGTCACCGGATCGGCGGCGGTGCCGTGGTAGTTGGCCTCGATCACCGAGAGGTCGTCGGCATTGGTGCCGATCACCGCGAGGCGGGTTCCGGCCTTCAGCGGCAGGCGATGGTTCTCGTTCTGGAGCAGGACCACCGACTTGCGCGCGGCCTCAAGTGCAAGAGCGCGGTGCGCGGGGGTGTTGACCTCGCCCGGCTTGATCTTGCCCCACGGATTCTTCGCGCCAAAGGCAATGCCGAGCTTGTAGCGGGCCTCCAGCGAGCGGGCGAGCGCGCGGTCGACCTCGGCCTCGGTCAGCAGGCCGCGCGCCACCGACTGGGTGAGCGCGGCATAGGTCGTGCCGCAGTCGAAATCGGTGCCCGCCTTGATCGCCGCAGCCGAAGCCTCGGCGGCATCGTAGCGGTAATTGTGGAACATCCAGATGTTCGCCACGGCATCGCAGTCCGACACGACGAAGCCCTTGAAGCCCCAGTCGCCGCGCAACGTATCGTTCAATAGCGCGCTATCGGCGCAAACCGGCACGCCGTGCGTCGAGTTGTAGGCGCACATCAGCGAGAGCGGCTTGGCCTCGGTCACGGCCTTGCGGAAGGCGGGCAGGTACGTCGCCTCGCGGTCCTGCGGGCTGACGTCCACGTCGAAACTGTCGCGTCCGGCCTCCGGGCCGGAGTGGACGGCGAGGTGCTTGGGAGTCGCGATCACGCGCGGATGGAGCGGATCGGGGCCTTGCAGACCCTTGATGAAGCCCACCGCCAGCGAGCCGGTGAGGAACGGGTCCTCGCCATATGTCTCCTGCCCCCGGCCCCAGCGCGGGTCGCGGAAGATGTTGATGTTGGGCGACCAGATCGTCAGGCCCTCGTAGATGCGCCGGTCGGCACCCACGGGCCTGGCATTGAACTTGGCGCGCGCCTCGGTCGAGACGACAGTGCCGACTTTCTCCATCAGCGCCGGATCGAACGTCGCGGCAAGGCCAACCGCCTGCGGGAACACCGTGGCGACGCCGTTGCGGGCAAGGCCGTGCAGCCCCTCGTTCCACCAGTCGTAGGCGGGCAGGCCCATGGCCTTGGCGGCGGGCGCGGTGCTCTGGAGCTGATCGGCCTTCTCGGCCAGATCCGCCTTGGCGATAGCCGCGAGCACGGCGGGGTCGGCCTCTTGTGCCGCGACCGGCGGCGCCGCCAGAACCATGGCGAGGGTGATCGGGAACAGCGCCTTCATCACTTGTCTCCCGCGAGGGTACGCAGCACCAGCGCCTTGCGCAGCGCCGCTACATCGGCCTTCGAGGTGATCTCGATCCGCACGCTCTCGCCCGGCAACAGGTCGAAGCCATTGTCCGAAGCCTGCGCATCCACCGCTCCGAAATCGAGCATGACCGCGCGGGCCAGCGCCTTGGCGGTGATCGTCACCGCCTTGCCGTCCCAGCTCATCGAAAGGCCGGGTGCGGGATAGGCCATGGCCTTGGGCAAGGCGCGCTCGACGATCTGGCGCGAGACGGTCTTGCCGCCGATCACCAGTTCCGCCACCGCGTAGCTCGCCTCAGCCGGGGCGCTCGCGAAGACTTGCGCGTCCGACACGTCGGGAACGGTCGTCGCCGTCGTCGGCGCGAGCGTCACCGCCCCGCCCGCTGCGCCCAACTTCGTGCCGTCCATGGCATAGCCGGTCAGGCGCCACTCCGCTGCGACCGGGCTGGTCGCGTCCGAAGCGAAGGTGACCTTGGTGGCACCCTGCTTGTGTTCGGCCACCACCGCCTGCGGGGCGAAGAACCGCCGCGCGGCATAGTGCAGCAGCTTCCAGCGGCCGTCGTAGTCCACGCTCGCCCAAGAGATCGAAGGCCAGACATCGTTGAGCTGCCAGTAGAGCGAGCCCAGCGTCACCGGCGCGCAGGCACGGTGATGGCGCGCGGCCATATCGATCGCCTGCGCCTGATTGACCTGCGTGAGATAGACGAAGTCCGCCAGATCCTTCGCCGGGCGCAGCCTGGCATCTAGGTAGAACTTCAGGCGCTCGTTGCCCTCGCCCGCAAGGAACTTCTGGTGCGCCTTCATCACCGGGCTGTCCGGCGCCTGCGCGGCGTCACCCGCGAAACCGCGGATCGTCGCCATGACCGGCATCGCCTGGAACCCGTACTCCGACATGAAGCGCGGGCAGGACAGCGTATAGTTCTCGACCGGCTTCGAGCCGGACCAGACGTCCCAGAAATGGCGGTCGCCCGCGGCATCGGTATCGACCGGGCCTTCGTAATCGGTCGAAGGGGAGCCGGGCCAGTACGGTGTCGTCGGCGAATGATCGGTCACCGCCTTGCGCAGCACGCGGTCGAACAGGACTGTCATAGAGATCGCCATGCGCTCGTGTTCGTCGGCGCCGACGGCTTTCTTCCACGCCTTGCGGTCGCTCCAGGTCTCCCAGCCGGAGATCACTTCGTTGCCGCCCGCCCAGATCACGATGGAGGGGTGCGAGCCGAGCCGCTCGACCTGCTGCTCGGCCTCGATGCGCACGTTCTCGCGGTAGGCGACGTCAGCCGGCGGCACCGCGCCGCCGAACATGAAGTCCTGCCAGACCATCAGGCCCATGCGGTCCGCCATGTCGTAGAAGCTGTCCGGCAGATAGTAGCCGCCGCCCCAGACGCGGATCATGTTCATGTTCGCCGCGCGGGAATCCTCCAGCAGCGACTGCATCTTCGCGTCGGTGACGCGCGAGGGGAACATGTCGAAGGGAATGAGGTTCGCGCCCTTGGCGAAGACCGTCACGCCGTTCACGCGGAAGCCGAAAGCGCCGCCCCCGCGCACGAGTTCGACCTCGCGCAGACCGATATTCCGGGCCGCCTTGGCTCCGGCACCCGCGCCGGAAGCGATCTCGCCCGAGACCTTGTAGAGCGGCTGATCGCCGTAGCCGACCGGCCACCAGCGCTTCGGCGCGGCGACGGTCAGCGGCACGGTGACGACGCTCTCGCCTGCATCGAACGAGGCCTCGCGCGAGACCGGGACGAGCGCCTGCCCGTCCGGTCCGGTCACGCGCGCGGTGAACTGCGCCTTGCCCGGCCTGTCGGCCACGACGCGGAACTTCGCGACCAGCCGTGCCTCGTCCTTGCCGAGCGCTTCCTGCACCACCTCGAAGGCGCCGAGCCGCGCCTCGTCCCAGGCTTCCAGACGCACCGGTCCGGAAATGCCCTGGTTGACGATGCGCGGACCCCAGTCCCAGCCGTAATGGTACTTGGCCTTGCGGATATAGGCGGAAGTCTGCTTGCCCTTCGGCTCATCCCCGAAGGCGGAATCGTACTCGCCCGGCAGCGGGTGCGCTTCGGCCAGGACCATCGGCTGCAAGGTGCGGATCGGCGAGGCGAAGCGCACGAGGATTTCGTTGCGGCCCTGCTTCAGGAACGCCTTGGCGGCGACGCGCCACTGCCGGTGCCCGTTGTCCGCCTTGAGCACCTGCTTGCCGTTGATGAAGACGGTGGCGAAGGTATCCAGCCCGTCGAACACGAGGTCGAGATTGTCGCGGCCCATGGCCTCGGCGCTCACGTCCAGCGTGCGGCGCAGTTCCCAATCGGTCAGCCCCGCCCACTGGATCGCCGCCTCGTTGGTGCCGAGGAAGGGATCGGGCACCTGGCGCGTGGCGATCAGGTCCTGCTGCACCGTGCCCGGCACTTGCGCGCGGAACCAGCGCGCCGCCTTGGGGTGAGCCTTGACCGCAGCGGCATCACCCGGCGCGACGCGGACCTGCCAGTCGCCGTCCAGCGACGTGACCGACGGCGGCGCGGCCATGACCGCACCCGAAGCGCCCGCGAGCCAGAGCGCCAATGCCTTACTTGCGAACTTCACTTCGCCTTCTCCCCGTAAACGACTTTTTCAACCGCGTAGAATGGATCGGACAGCGGCGATGTGAATTGGAAGCAGACGTCCGTCTCGTCCCCGAGTTCGGGACGATCGGGCAGTGCTGCGGTAAAGGTGAACTGCTGCGGCGCGACCTTGGGATCGGGCAGCGGGAACGTGGCGAGCACGGTCGCACCCGGCATCGGCGCGTGCTCCTTCTGCTTGCGGTCGGCGCGCTTTTCCGCCGCGCGGCAGCCCGCGCTGATGACGAGTTCGCCATGCGGAGTTACCGCATAGTGCCCGATCACCGCCGATTCCTCATGCGCGAGGCCCCAGTTGCGCGGCAGGCGCGCGACCGAGACGGCGATCTTCTTCGCATGGGCCAGCGGCGCATGGTCGTCGGCCTGGCAGGTGTCGAAGATGTTGACGTTGTAGGCCGGGCCGTTGCTCGTCGCATCGGCGTTCAGCGGGATGCGCAGCCCTTGCGAGCCGCGCGGGCAGGCGGTGAGCGTCGAGGCGGTCGACGTCAACAGCGTCTCGCGCGCGGTATCGTAGCGGCGCGGCGCGGAAAGCGGCGAGCCGTCCGGCGCGAAGCTGGCGGCGGTGACGACCGTGCCCGGCTTCACGGCAAGCGCCTTGGCATATGCGGGAGACTTCGCGCCCGGCGCCTTGCCGTCCAGCGTGTAGCGGATCGTGCCGTAGGGCGCCTGCGTGGCCAGCGCCACGTCGATGCTCTTGGCATCGAGCGCCGCGCCGCGCGCCTGGGCGGGGGTGAAGGCGACGGCAAAGGCGCTGTCGGACACTTCGAAGCCGTCCTGCTTCCAGCGCCGGATCTGCGGCGTCAGGCGCGCGAGGAAGCCCGCATAGTCCTTGGCGCCCGCGACTTGCGGCGACCATGCGGTCTCGGCGATGGCGCCGACACGCGGGAACAGCTTGTGCTGCAACTGCCAGGGCGTGACGATGTACTCGCTCCAGGCATTGCCCTGCACGCCCATGACATGCTTTGCCTTGGCCGCATCGATCCCCTTGGGCATCGGATCGTAGCGATAGACCGTCTCCATCGACTGGATCGAGATGCGCCCCGGCGCCTCGTCCGGCAGGCTGGATTCCAGATTGTCGAGATAGAGCGTCGGCGCGGGCGAGAGCACCACGTCGTGCCCGGCATTGGCGGCATCGACCGCCCCCTGCTCGCCGCGCCAGCTCATCACCGAAGCCGAGGCGGGGAGGCCGCCTTCGAGGATCTCGTCCCAGCCGATCAGGCGGCGGCCATGCTGCGCAAGATATTCGCCGAAGCGGTCGATCATCCAGCTCTGCATCGCATTCTCGCTCTTGATGCCGAGCTTGCGCATCTGCGACTGGACTTCGGGCGAACGCTCCCACTGGTCCTTGACCGCCTCGTCGCCGCCGAGATGGATGTACTGCGAGGGGAAGATCTCCATCACCTCGTCCAGCACATTGCGCACGAAGGTCATGCCCGCCTCGTTCGGGTTGAACAGCCAGGGGAAGATTCCCCAGCCGTTCGACACTTCGGGGCGGGCCCCCGGCACGCCAAGTTCGGGATAGGCGGCGACAAGCGCCTGCGCATGGCCCGGCAGGTCGATCTCCGGCACGACGGTAATGCCGCGCTCAGCGGCGTAGGCGACAAGCGCCTTCAGCTGCTCCTGCGTGTAGAAGCCGCCGTTGCGCGCGCCCGGACCGTGGCCGGTGTCGGGGGCATTGCGCCAGGCGCCGATGCGGGTGAGTTCGGGGTAGCGCTTGACCTCGAAACGCCAACCCTGATCGTCGGAGAGGTGGAAGTGCAGCGTATTGAGCTTCACCTCGACCATGCGGTCGACGATGGCATAAATGGATTCGATCGGCTGGAAGTGGCGGCAGGGATCGACCATCACCCCGCGCCAGGCGAAGCGCGGCGAATCCTGGATGGTGAGCACCGGAACCGAGACCTGCCTGACCGCCGTGCCGGGTTCGGCCGTCAACAGCTGCATCAGCGTCATCGCGCCGTAGAGGAAGCCGGACTTGCCAGAAGCGGCGATGACCGCGCCAGTCGGCGTCACCGTCAGCCGATAGGCCTCGGCGCCCGAGATCGCCGGATCGCGCTCGAAGCGGATCGGCGCCGCAGCCGTGGAACCAGCCGTGAGCACGAGGCCGTTCGCGCGCTTCGCATGATCGACAAGCAGCTTTGCCGCCTCGGCGGCATCCGCATCGCCGGGAGGAACCGCGACCACCGATCCCGCCGCGACCAGCAGCTTGCCGCTACCTTGCTCGACCGAAGCGGGCCAGGGCGTCAGTGCAAGAGACGAAGATTGCGCCTGCGCGGGCGCCGGGAAAGCCAGCCCGACAAGGATCGACGCGGTCGCCATGGCCCCTGCGCGAAACGCCTGCTGTCCCTTGGTTCTCGTGCCCATCGCTGCCCCTCATTGTCTTGTAGCTTGAGCGGATAGGTAACCAAAATATATCCTTTCCCGCAATAGGTCTTATTCCTTTCCTGCAAATTGAGGTTGAATTGCGACCATTTGCTGCGATTGTCAGCCTGACAGGACCAATGTAAAGCCATTCGCAAAGAATGAGCCGAAGGGGGATCGAATGTCATTTTCCGACCGGATTGGTCGTCTGCGCGAAGACAATGCTGCGCCGCTTTACATCCAGCTCCAGCAGCTGATCCGCGATGCCATATCCGAAGGCGTGCTCGACCAGAACGAGGCGATCCCGCCCGAACGCAACCTCGCCGTCGAATACGATGTCTCGCGTATCACCGTGCGCAAGGCCATCGCCGGGCTTGTCGAGGAAGGCCTCCTGACGCGGCGGCGCGGCGCGGGCACCTTCGTCGCCTCGCGCGTGGAAAAGAGCTTCTCAAAGCTGACCTCGTTCAGCGAGGACATGGCCGCGCGCGGCAAGCGTGCCTCCAGCGCCTGGGTCTCGCGCATGACCGGCGCGGTCAATCCTGAGGAATCGATGGCGCTGGGCCTCGCGCCCGGCAGCACGGTGCTACGCTTCACCCGCATCCGCTACGCCGACGACGAGCCGCTGGCGCTCGAAATCTCGACGATCGCCGGGTACTGCCTCGCCAGCCTCGATGTCGTCGGGGATTCGCTCTACTCCGCACTGGAGAAGAGCGGCAACCGCCCCGTCCGGGCGCTCCAGCGCCTGCGCGCGGTGCCCTTCGGCACCGAACACGCCAAGATGCTGGGCGTCGAATCCGGCCACGCCGGTCTGCTGATCGAGCGCCACGGCTTCCTGCGCGACGGGCGCATCGTCGAATTCACCCGCTCCTACTATCGCGGCGACTCCTACGACTTCGTTGCCGAGCTGATCGAGGGTTCATGAAAAGACGCGAATTGCTGCTGCGCGGCGCCTCCACGGGCGCCGTCGCTACCCTGTTGCCCGCCCTTTCGACTTCCACTTTCGCGGCTTCCAAGCCTGAATTCGGACCCGGCCTGCCGGACGGACTGCCGATGCCCGCCCCGCTGCCCGGCCCCTCGCCGCGCCTGCCCGAGACCGACCCCTCGCGCACCCTGCTCGAACGCGGCTGGCGCTTCCACGAAGGCGATGTCACGGTTCCAGAGCCTGCCGACCACAATGCTACCTACCTCTCGGTCAAGGCCGGCAATGCGCGCGGCGCGGCGGCCTTGGCCTTCGACGATTCCGACTGGCAGATCGTCGATCTCCCGCATGACTGGGCCATCGCCCAGGACGTCAGCGAGAGCGCCAATGTCTCGCAGGGCTATCGCCCGCGCGGAATCGGCTGGTATCGCCGCCTGCTGCGGCTGGACGAAAGCCAGAAGGGCCGCCGCCTCGAACTCCATTTTGACGGCATCGCCACCCATGCCACGATATGGATTAACGGCAGCGAAGTGGCCCATTCGTGGTCGGGCTACAGCAGCGTCATCGTCGACCTCACTCCCTTCGCCCGCTTCGGCGACGAGGTGAACTGGATCGCCGTGCGCGTCGATGCCACCGCGCGCGAGGGCTGGTGGTATGAAGGCGCAGGCCTCTACCGCCACGTCTGGCTGGTCAGCCGCCCGGCCCTGTCGATCGAGACGGACGGCGTCTATTGCGATCCGGTCCATCAGGACGACGGCACCTGGCGCGTGCCGGTGGAAGTCAGCCTCTCGAACGTCGGCGAGGACACTGGACAGGCCGAGATCGCCGCCCGCCTGCTCGATCCCGAAGGCCGCGAAATCCACCGCACGCGCGGCAGCGCTGCGGTCGCGCCGCTCGAACAGGCCAAGGTCACGGCCCAGCTCACCCCCGGCGCGGTCAGGCTCTGGTCGCCCGACAGCCCGGTGCTCTACAGCGTCGAGGTGGACCTGCTGCACGAAGGCAAGGTCGTGGACACGCGGCGCCAGTTCATCGGCTTCCGCACGATGCGCTTCGATCCCGCGCGCGGCATGGTGCTCAACGGCGTCGAGACCAAGCTCAAGGGCGTGTGCATCCACCAGGACCACACCGGCGTCGGCACCGCGATTCCGGACGCGCTGGCGCTCTGGCGCCTGCAGCGCCTGAAGGCAATGGGCTGCAACGCCATCCGCATGTCGCACAATGCCCCCGCCAAGGAAGTGCTCGACTGGTGCGACCGGCTGGGCTTCGTGGTCATGGGCGAGAACCGCCTGTTCAACCCCGCGCCGGATTATCTGGCGCAGCTCGAATGGATGGTCCGGCGAGACCGTAACCACCCCTCGATCGTGCTCTGGTCGGTGTTCAACGAAGAGCCGATGCAGGGCACCCATGCGGGCGTCGAGATGGTCCGCCGCATGCGCAAGGCCGTGCGCAGGCTCGACACCCAGCGCCCGGTGACGGCGGCGATGAACGGCTCGTTCTACAATCCCGAGAACGTCTCCACCGTCGTCGATGTCATGGGCTTCAACTACTATCAGGCCGACTACGACAAGTTCCACGCCCTGCACCCGGACAAGCCGATCACCAGTTCGGAAGACACCAGCGCCTACGAGACGCGCGGCGCTTTCGAGAGCATCCCGGCGCAGCAGGTCATCACCTCGTTCGACAAGGAAGCCGCCTCCTGGGGCGCGACCCACCGCGAGACCTGGAAGATGATCGCCGAGCGGCCGTTCGTGGCGGGCGGGTTCGTATGGACCGGCTTCGACTATCACGGTGAGCCGACACCTTATGCCTGGCCCTCGACGAGCAGCTTCTTCGGTGTGATGGATCTTTGCGGCTTCCCCAAGACCGCGTTCGGCATCCATTCCGCCCACTGGCGCGAGGATGCCCCGGTGATCTGGCTGGCGCCGCACTGGACCTGGCCGGGAAGAGAGGGCCAGACGCTGGAAGTCTTCGCGATCACCAATGCCGAAGCCATCGAACTGCGCCTCAATGGCGAAGTGATCGAGCGCGTCCCCGCCGCCGACCGGATCATGGGCCACACGTTCCAGGTGCCCTATCGCCCGGGCCGGATCGAGGCGCTCGCGCTGCGCGGCGGCAAAGTCG
This sequence comes from Novosphingobium sp., assembly GCA_017745295.1. Classification (GTDB taxonomy): domain Bacteria; phylum Pseudomonadota; class Alphaproteobacteria; order Sphingomonadales; family Sphingomonadaceae; genus Novosphingobium. The sequence continues at coordinate 185,405 of JAGHZR010000003.1, read as the reverse complement.
TGGCCAGTGCCGTCCACGAGACCGTCGGCGCGCCGGTCGCGCTGCGCCTGACGCCTGCCCGGCAGGTTCTCGCCAGCGACGGCGAGGACGTACAGGCGATCACCGTGGACTGCGTGGACGCGCGCGGCCGTCATGTGCCCATCGCCAACCTCCCGGTCGATTTCACCATCTCCGGCGGGCGGATCATCGGCCTCGGCAACGGCAATCCGAACGACCACGCGAGCGAGAAGGGTAGCAAGCGTGCACTGTTCAACGGCCTTGCCCAGGTCATCGTCGAAGGCGATGCCAGTGGCCAGCGGCTGACGCTGGCGGCGAATGCAAGTGGCCTGCGTTCCGCGCGCCTCAGCCTCGCCCGTGCGCCGCGCGAACCGCGCGCGCAAGTCGCGGTCGTCCCGGCAGAAATGCCGATCTCCGACTGGCGCCGCTCGGCGCTGTTCCCGCAGAAGCCCGATCCGGCACTGGCCCCGGTGGACGGCGACAACAACTCGTGGGACTTCGTGCGCTCGGGCGTCGCCGCGCCTGCGGGAAGCGCGGGATGGCGCAGCTATCGCACCCGCTTCACGCCGTGGAAGAAAGTCGCGGCCGAGGGCGGCACCCTGCACTTCGCCGGGATCACCGGCGCGGCGGAAGTCTGGCTCGACGGCAAGCTGGCCGCGCGCAAGACCGATGCGGCTGGGGGTGCTCTGACCGTGACGATCCCAGCGGGCAGCGGTGCGCGCACGCTCGTCGTTCTGGTTCAGGCGGCGGAAGGCCAGCCGGGCGGGCTGACCGGCAGGGTCTACGCTTCGGCCTGATGCATCGAGCCGCCCGCGCTTCGTGGAAGCAACGAAGCGCGGGCGGCTACCGGCCTTCGCTTTTCCCATTCTGCTCTATTATTCTGCGCTCTCGGCCCACACACCAGGCTTCGTCATTGCGAGCGTAGCGAAGCAATCCAGGGCGGTATAAGACCGACTCTGGATTGCTTCGCTACGCTCGCAATGACGAGTGTTTGACTGGCTAAGTCAGTGCTCGATCAGGCAGCGATCCGGTCGAGGTCGGCCACGGCGAACAGCAGATGGATTGCCGCGCCTTCGGTCGTGCCGACAGCACGGACTCCGGCGGCAGTTAGCCCCGCTTCGTCGATCTTCGCGGTTTCCGCCAGTTCGACCCGCAGGCGGTTGCCGTAGCGCGCCGCGCCGCGCACATTGCCCTCACCGCCGAGCGCCTGCACGAGGTTCGCCGGAAGCGTCATCTGCGCCGCGCTTTCGGCAGCAGCCGATACCGGCGCCGCACGCGGGGCGCTCGCCGCCGGACCTGCCGCGATGGCCTCGCGGATTTCCACCGAGACGATGTCCGCCACCGGGCCGAGGATCACCTGAAGCGCCTTGTCCGAAGGCCGCACGATGCCCCGCGCGCCGAGCGCCTTGAGCCGCGCCTCGTCCACCGCACCGTGATCGACGATAATGAGGCGCAGGCGCGTGGTGCAGGCGGAGACTTCCACGAGGTTGCCGCTGCCGCCCAAGGCCGCGAGGTAGGCATGCCCGCGCGATGCTTGCGCCGATGCCTCGGCCTCTGCAGGCGCGGCCAGATCATCATCCTCGCGGCCGGGGGTCTTGAGGTCCAGCTTGCGGATCGCGAAGGAGAACACGCCGTAGTAGACCGCGAAGTAGAGCAGCCCCACCGGCACCAGCAGCAGCGGACGCGTCGCCTTGCCGAAGTTCAGCACGTAGTCGAACAGGCCAGCCGAGAACCCGAAGCCGAGGTGCATGCCCAAGGCATCGGTCAGCCACATCGAGACGCCGGTCAGCACCGCGTGGATCGCGTAGAGAACCGGGGCGAGGAACATGAAGCTGAACTCGATCGGCTCGGTTACGCCGGTCAGCAGCGAGGTCAGCGCGAGGCTGAAGAACATGCCGCCCACCGCCTTGCGCCGCTCCGGCCGCGCCGCGCGGTACATCGCGAGGCAGGCGGCGGGCAGGCCGAACATCATGACCGGGAAGAAGCCGGTCATGAACGATCCGGCGGTGGGATCGCCCGCGAAGAAGCGGCGGATGTCGCCGTGGGCGCCATTGTAGTCGCCGAAGACGAACCAGAACAGGTTGTTGAAGACGTGGTGCAGGCCCGTCACCAGCAGGAGCCGGTTAATGAGGCCGAACAGGAACAGGCCGAAGCCGCCCAGCCCGGTGATGCCGTGGCTCACCCCGTCGATGCCGGTAACGATCGGCTGGAACCCGAGGCCGACCACGCTGGCAATGACCAGACCGGCCACGCCCGAAACGATCGGCACGAAGCGGCGGCCGCCGAAGAAGGCGAGGTATTCCGGCAGCTTCATGGCCGAGAAGCGGTTGTAGAACAGCCCCCCGACAAGGCCGGAGACGATGCCGATCGGCACGTCGAGCCGCCCGATGGCCTGGCTCTTGGCCGCCGCCACGGCCGCCGCAAAGGCGTCCTTGGCCTGCGCGGGATCGATCCCCGGCGGCACCGGCATCAGCACTTTCGCGCCTTCGGTGGCGACGAGGAAGCAGACGATGCCTGCAAGGCAGGCGGCGCCGTTGCCGTCGCGCGCATAGCCGGTGGCGACGCCGATCGCGAACAGCAGGCCGAGGTGCGAGAACAGCGCATCGCCCGCCGCGCTCAGCAGCGCGATATCGAGCAGGTCCGGCTGGCCGAGGCGCAACAGCAACCCCGCCACCGGCAGCACCGCGATCGGCAGCATGAGCGCACGGCCCAGCGGCTGCAACGTTTCGAGAACCCGCCTCATGCCCCCTGCTCCTTCAGAAATTCGCGTACAAGCTCACGGACTTCCGCCGCCGAGCCGCATTCCAGCGCCTGCGCGGCGAGCGCGCGGCAGCTTTCGATGGTGAGACCCGTCACCAGCGCCTTGATGTCCGGCACCTGGGCGGGCGTCGCGGAAAGCTCCGCCACGCCGAGGCCCAGCAGCAGCGGCACCGCCAGCGGGTCGGAGGCCAGCGAGCCGCAGACGCCGGTCCAGCGACCATGCCGCGCCCCGCCCTCGCAGGTCAGCGCGATCAGGCGCAGCACTGCCGGGTGAAGCCCGTCGATGGCCGAGGCCACCGCCGCATTGCCCCGGTCCATGGCGAGCGCATATTGGGTGAGATCGTTGGTGCCTACCGAGAGGAAGTCGGCCTCGCGGGCCAGAATGTCCGCCGTCGCGGCGGCGGCGGGCGTCTCGACCATGATGCCCAGCGACACCGGCTCGACAAGGCCCAGCCGTGCCGCAACGCCGTCCACCACAGCCCGCACCGCGCGCAGTTCGGAAAGGCTGGCGACCATCGGCACCATGATCTTGCACTGTCCGAAAGGCCGGACGCTGAGGATCGCCTCGACCTGCGCTTCGAGAATCTCGGGATAAGCCAGACCGACGCGAATGCCGCGCAGGCCGAGCGCCGGGTTCTCCTCGGGCGCCATCGGCAGGAACGGCGCGGGCTTGTCGCCGCCGATATCGAGCAGGCGCACGATCAGCGGGCGGCCTTCCAGCACATCGGCAATGGCCTGATAGGTCTCCAGCTGCTGCGCCGCGCTCGGCGCCTGGGCGCGCTCCACGAAAAGGAATTCGCTGCGCAGCAAACCGCTGCCTTCGGCGCCGCTGGCCATCGCCTGACGGGCATCGGCCAGCGAGCCGAGATTGGCGAAGACCTCGATCCGGCTGCCGTCCACGGTGTGGCACGGCCCCCTGGCTTCGAGCGCGGCGGCGCGGCGGGCGGCCTGCGTGGCAAGCTGCTCACGAACACCGTCGATCCGCGCCTGCGAAGCGCCGGTTTCGAGCCGCGCGGCGGCAGCATCGACGACCAGCACCGTACCCTCGGCGATATCGTCGAGCGCGGTTCCCATCGCCACCAGCATAGGCACGCCGAGTCCGGCGGCGAGAATCGCGACATGCGAAGTCGGGCCGCCATTGACGAGACAGATCGCCTCCAGCCGCTCGGGATCGAGCGCCATAAGCTGCGACGGCAGCAGATCCTCGGCGATCACCACGGCGTTCTCGGGCAGTGCGAAGCCGATGGCGTCGCCGCCGATCAGCGCGCAGAGCACCTGCCGTTCGAGGTCGCGCATGTCGTCCACGCGCTCGGCAAGGCGGGCGTCGCCCGAACGCAGCAGGAGATCGACTTGCGAGCCGATCGCCAGCCGCCAGGCCGCCCCGGCGCTCTCGCCTTTCGCCATGGCCTCATGCGCGGCGGCGAGCAGGTCCTCGTCCTCCAGCATGACCGCATGGGCCGCGAGGATCGAGGCCGCATGATCCGGCGCGCCTTCGCTCTCCTGCGCGATTCTGGCGCGCAGTTCCGACAGCGTGCCGTCGAGCAGCACGCGCTCGATGGCAGGATCACCCGAACCTTCGGCAACCTCTACTTCGCCAAGCCGGTAGTGGACCGCCTGCCCCACCGCCACGCCGGGCGCGGCGACGACGCCTGCCAGCGTGCCGTCCGCCGCAATCGCCGTGACGCGGCGCGTGACAGGCGCAGGCGCGGCGGCGCACACCGGCTGCGGCGCGAGCTGTTCGTCGCTATGCGCCAGTTCGCCCATGCCGCTGGCGATCAGGGCCTCCAGCGCATCGAGCACGTCACCGGCCTGAGAACCGCGCGCGTGGAGCGAGATGCGATCACCGAGCTTGATCCCCAGCGCCAGCACGCCGACCGGGCTGCGCAGGCTGGCGGACTTGCCCGCGATCTCCATGCGCACCACCGCGTCGAACGACGTCGCCACCTGCCGCAAACGCGCGGCCGGGCGGGCGTGAATACCATGGCGCAGCGGAACGGAGAGCTCGCGCACCAGTTCCTCGTCGGGCGAGGCAGAACCTTCCGCCGTGGCGGCACCTTCGTCAGCCACCCGGCGCAGCGTCATTACCGTATCGCCGACTTTGACCAAGCCGGGATCGCGCTTTGATTCCAGCGTCCATTCCTCGCTGGCGAGCAGGAGCACCGGCGTCATTGCGCTGGCGGCGCCTGTCACCACGGCGTCGAGCTCGAAGCGCACCAGCGGATCGCCCGCCGCCACGCTCTGGTCCTGTGCCACGAGCGGCGTGAAACCGCGCCCACCCATCGCCACGGTATCGACGCCGAGATGGACCAGCAGCTCCGCCCCGCCTTCAAGGCGCAGTGTCACGGCATGGCCGGTTGCGGCGAGCGAAGCCACGGTGCCCGCGCAAGGGGCATGCAGCACCGCGCCGGTCGGGTCGATGGCTACGCCGTCGCCCAGCATCCCCCCGGCAAAGACGGGATCGGGGATTTCGGAGAGCGGCGCCAGCCAGCCCTCCAGCGGGGCCTTGATGGCGATGGTTTGCCCGGCGGCTGTCATGGTAGAGGAAAAGGAGGCAGTCATAGTTTTGGCTTGTCTCCAGGAATCGATATCAGAATGCCCGTTCGCCGGCGATCCAGGTCGCCTGCGGCGCCATGGCGCGGTCGAGTTGGACGAAATCGGCGGTATATCCGGCGGCGATCACGCCGCGCTCCGAGCCGAGGCCCAGGAATTCCGCCGGTTGCACGCTGGCCATGTCGACCGCCTGTCCCACCGAAAGCCCCGCCATGTCCACGGCATTGCGCACGGCAGCGGCCATGTCGAGCGAAGCGCCCGCCAGCGTGCCGTCCGCACCCACGCAGCGGCCTTCCGCGACGATGATCTCGCGGCCGTCAAGCTCGAAGCTGGTGAGATCGGTGCCGACGCAGGACATCGCGTCCGTCACCAGCACGAAGCGGTCGAGCGGACGGCTCGCCAGCGCGACGCGCATCGCGGCGGGGTGGACGTGATAGCCGTCGGCAATCAGCCCGCACCAGGCCGTCCGGTTTTCCAGCGCCGCGCCGACCAGGCCGGGGTTGCGGTGATGGAGCGCCGACATCGCGTTGAACAAGTGCGTCACCCCGGTCACGCCCATGTCGAAGGCCGCGCGCGCGGTCTCATAATCGGCATCGGAGTGGCCCATCGCCAGCACGACCCCGGCCTCGATCAAGGCCTTGGCCTGATCGGCGTGGAGGTATTCCGGCGCGATCGTGAACAGCACTTTGCCCGCACGAGGCCGCGTCAGCAGGTCGACCATCTGGTCGTCCAGCTTGCGCAAGTTGCCCTCGGAATGGATACCGCGCCGCTTCACGTTCAGCACCGGGCCTTCGACGTGGATGCCGATGCAGCCGGGCACACCAGCGGCAATCGCCTCGTCAGTGGCGTCGAGACCGCGCGCGATCACGTCCGGCGTCGCGCTGATGAGCGTCGGCAGCAGCGCGGTCGTGCCGAAGCGCGCATGCGCGGCGGCAATCGTGGCGATTCCTTCGCGCGTCGGCGCATCGTTGAGCAGTACGCCGCCGCCGCCGTTGACCTGCACGTCGATGAAGCCCGGCACCAGCCAGCCGCCGTCGAGATCGACGACCTCGTCGGCCTCATGGTCGGCCTCGGGCCCACGCTGCGCCGAAACGATGCGGCCCTGCTCCACGCTCACCACGGCGTCACGCGCCCAGGCGCGATCGAGATAGACGTTGCCGTTGACGAAAGCGATTTTCATCAGAGAGTCTCGGTGACCTTGCGCAAGTGAGCGGGATTGTCCGGGTCGAGCCCGCGCGCAAGCGAAAGTGCGTTCACTTGCGGATAGAAAGTCTGGATCATCAGCAACGGCTCCAGCGCCGCATGACCCGCCAGTGCAGCCAGCGTGCTGTCCGCGAAAGGCTGCTCGGCATCGAGCAGCGCGACTTGCGCGCCGCGACCGGCGAATTCCGCCGCCGCCCCGCGCACGCTCTCGCCGCTGGCGTCGGAAGTGGCGAAAGCGACGATGGGGAAGCCTTCGTTGATGATCGTCATCGGGCCGTGGCGCACTTCGGCGGCGCTATAGGCCTCGGCATGGAGCGCGCAGGTTTCCTTGAGCTTCAGCGCGCCTTCCTGGGCGATGCCGAAACCGTAGCCGCGCGCGATCACGAAGAGATTGTTCGCCTGCGACAACTGACCGACGAGATCGAAGGGCGCGGTGTTCGCGGCCACTTCCAGCCCTTCCGGCAGGCGCTCCAGCGCGAGGCCGAGCGGGGCATCGCCGGTCCAGTGCGCCACCAGCGCGGCCACCCCGGCGAGCGAGGCGATGTAGGACTTGGTCGCCGCCACCGACTTTTCGGGACCGGCGTGGAGCGGCAGCACCCAGTGCGCCAGATCGGCCAGCGGCGCGGTCTCGTCGTTGACGAGCGCGACGACGCGGGCACCGGCCCGGCGATGCGCTTCGACGGCGGCGAGCAGGTCCGGGCTGCGGCCGCTCTGCGAGATTGCGATCACCAGCACCCGGCCCGGCTGCATCTCGGCGCCGAACACCGAGGAGACGCTGAGCGCCGACGAGGAAACCGGCACGCCTGCCAGCGTCTCGATCAGATACTTGGCGTAAGTCGCCGCATTGTCGGAAGAACCGCGTGCGCAGGTCACCACCACCGAGGGCGGATCGTCGCGCAGATCCTGGGCCAGCTTCATCAGCACGGTGCGATTGTTCTGCAGGAAGCTGCGCACGGCCTGCGGAGCTTCGGCAGCCTCGCGGGCCATCAGGGAAAGCGAAGGATTTGCGGCGTCGGACGGCATGTCTAGGGCTCTCCTGCATATCGAGTCCGGTCAGCGAACGAAGCGCCGGCCGAAACGACTGCTTACCAATATCGGTATAAGTTCTATATTGGTATTCCCGAACTCCAAGCGATGCGCAATTGGTTTCGCTCAGGCTCGGCGATTTTCTTTCCTGTACCGCGCCTTCAGCGGACCTGCCTCGACAAGAAAGGACCCTGCAACCGCCGCCCAAGTCTCACGCGCGCGCGATTGCCGCCTTGAGACGGGCCACTTCGGCCGAATCCGTGACCGCCCTCGCTGTCTTCTGGAAGCCCAGCTCCTCCAGTCGCGCCATCGCCGCGGCATCGACCACGCCGCCCACTTTCCGGCAGGAACCATGGAATTCGACGATCCCCGCCTCGCGCAGCACAGGAACCGCCTCGGCAGAGACGCCGGCCCCGGCAAGAATCACGATTCTGCCGGCCGCCAGTTCCTGAAGATGCGCCAGCATGCGCGCGCCCTCGGGCGCCCGCACCGCACCGCCCGACGTCAGGATGCGATCGAACCCCATCGCCACCGCCTGCTCCAGACCGTTTTCCATGTCGTCCAGCAAATCGAACACCCGGTGCAGGGTCAACGACAGACGCGCGCCCCGCGCGGCCCCGGCGCTTCGGGCATGGTCCAGCCATTCGCCCAGAATTTTAAGGTCCAACCCGCGTGACGACCCGGCACCGATGACGATGCCGGCAAGACCGGCCTCCGCCGCCAGGTCGATGTCGTCCCGCACCTGCGCGACTTCGCGGGCATCGTAGACGAAATCGCCTTCGCGCGGACGGCAGAGCATATGCACGGGAATCGGCGCCGTCGCGGCGAGGCGAGCCAGCGACCGGGGCGGCGTGAGACCGCCCAGCGCCAGCGCGCTGCAAAGCTCGATACGATCGCCGCCGCCCGCAACCGCTGCGGCAATGCCCGCCGGATCCTCGACACAGACTTCAAGCATTTCGCCGATTCTCCTCTGATTCCGCCTTGCACGGTTCACGCCGGGGCGATTCGCAAGAACGCGAATTGGACATATTTTGGCCTGCCACACCACCCCACACCGTGTCCGACGGATAACCCGGCGATGGCCAGCCGCAACGCTTTTCCGCGCTCTGGAGCGTCAAACCACGCACCATCGACGATCGGAAAAAAATTCCAATGGACAAGATAACCTATTTTGGTGACATTAAATCGTGATATTGGTATGATATTGGCCTTGTGACGGAGAAAATCAGCGCGTATTCCCAGGATTCGTCGCCGGTTCGGCACGGGTTTTCGGACCATGAGGAGAACGACGATGGAATCCCTGCGCGCGATGCCCCTGATCGCAACGACCCAATTCAGCTTCTAAGTCCCGTGCAAAGGCGTGCAGGTCCCTCTCCTCCTCACTAAGACCTGCATGCACACGGGCCGGCGCCTGTCCCAGGGTTCTTGACCCCGCGGACAGGCGCCGTCCTTTTATAAAACGGGGCTTCATGAAACAGGCCCCATATAAATTGGGATGCCGGAAATGACCGCCTTGAGCCGCCGCCGCCTGATGTCAGGCTCCTGCCGCCTTGCCCTGCTGGCCACTGCCGTGCCAGCCGGGGCAACCCGTGCGATTGCCGCCGAAACCGGGCCTGCCGCGAAAGTCGACCCCTTCATCGGCACCGGCGGCGACGGCCATACGTTCCCCGGCGCCACCCTGCCCTTCGGCATGGTTCAGCTCAGCCCCGATACCGACACCGCACGCTGGGATACCTGCTCGGGCTATCACCATGGCGACGCCTCGCTGCTGGGGTTCTCCCACACGCACTTGTCCGGCACCGGCATCGGCGACATGCTGGACGTGCTCGTCGTGCCCTGCCGAGGGGAAGTGCGCCTTCAGCCCGGACCGCTGGACCGCCCCGACGAAGGCTATCGCCTGCGCTACAGCGACGAAGTGGCGGAGCCGGGCTATTACCGCGTCCAGCTTGAGAACGGCGTCACCAGCGAGCTCACCACAACGCTGCGCACCGGCATCCAGCGCCACGTCTACCCGGCAGGCGGAGCCGACAGTTCGGCCCACCTGCTGATCGACCTCTCGCACCTCGTGCAGGATTCGTCCGACAAGTATCCGCTGATCGACGATGCGGAAATGGCGCTGGACGCCGACGGCACGCTCACCGGCCAGCGGCGGGTGTTCCGCTGGGCCAAGGGGCGCCACATCTATTTCGCGATGCAGTTCTCGCGCCCGCCGAGCCGCGTGGAATTCTTCGGCGACAAGGACGCACCGCAACCCAAGGGCAGCAAGCAGGTCAAGGGCCGCCGCCTGAAGGCCGCCGTCCACTTCGACGACGCCGCAAGCGCGCCGATCGTCGTGCGCACCGCCGTCTCGGCGGTGGACGTCGCAGGCGCGCGCGCCAATCTCGCGGCGGAAGCGACGCACTTCGACTTCGACGCCTATCGTCGGGCCGCAGCCCAGGCCTGGGACGAAGAACTCTCGCATGTCGCGGTGCGCGGCGGCAGCGCCGAACAGCGCACGATCATGGCGACCTCGCTCTATCATGCCGCCATCGGGCCGACGCTGTTCTCCGACGTGGACGGGCGCGCCGTCGGTCTCGACCGCAAGGTCCACCAGCTCGCCCCCGGCGAGAAGGCCTACAGCGCGTACTCGCTCTGGGACACCTACCGCGCCTTCCACCCCCTGCAGACGCTGATCCGGCCTGCGCGGGTCGAGGAATTCGTCGCCGACCTCATCCGCCAGACCCAGCAAAGCCCTTATGGCCCGCCGGTCTGGCCGCTTCAGGGCGTGGAGACCGGCTGCATGATGGGCTGGCACTCTGTGCCGGTGCTGGCCGAGGCCATGGCCAAGGGCATCCCCGGCGACTACGCCGCCGCCTGGCCCAATATCCGCCGCCGTTCGTTCGACTTCACGATGCCCGTGCTCGACAATTCCCGCGGCATTCCGGAATATGACGCCAAGGGCTACGTGCCCGCCGACAAGGTGTTCGAAAGCGTCAGCCGTACGCTCGAATATGCCTACGACGACTATGCCGCCGCCCACATCGCCAAGGCGGCAGGCGCTGCGGACGATGCCGCGCGGCTGAAGGCGCGCTCGGGCAACTGGAAGAACGTGTTCGACACGCAGACCGGCTTCGCCCGCCCGCGCCTCGACAACGGCGCCTGGACCGAACCCTACGATCCGGTCGAACTGGGCCATTGGGACAAGTGGCGCGACTTTACCGAATGCAACGGCTGGCAGGCGACCTTCCTCAACCAGCACGACGTCCACGGCCTGGCCGAGGCGATGGGCGGCCCGGCGGGCCTCGAAGCCAAGCTCGACGCCTTCTTCAACGCGCCCTCCACCCTGCCGAAGAACGCGCCGCCGGACATCAGCGGCATGGTCGGGCAATATGCCCACGGCAACGAGCCTTCGCACCACGTCGCCTATCTCTATGCCTGGACCGGCGCGCACTGGAAGACGCAGGCGATGGTGCGCCGCCTGCTCGCACTGATGTACCGCGACAAACCCGCAGGCGTGATCGGCAACGACGACTGCGGGCAGATGAGCGCGTGGTACGTGCTCTCGGCGCTCGGGTTCTATCCGGTCGATCCGGTCAGCGGCATCTACATCTTCGGCAGCCCGCTGTTCGAGGAAGCCCGCGTGCGGCTCGGCAACGGGCGGGAACTCATCGTCAGCGCGCCGGGCAACCGCTCGGACCGGCCCTACTACGGCCGAGTCGAATGGAACGGCAAGGCGCACGACCGCAGCTGGATCAGCCACGAGGAACTCATGAAGGGCGGCAAGCTGACCTTCCACATGCAGAACGTGCCGGAGCTGTCCTTCGGCCAAGCCCTTCGGAATCGGCCGCCCCGTCAGGGCTAAACCAAAACACGACCAAGCTGCGAAGCCCGCCGGGAGAGACGCCTCTTCCGGCGGGTTTTTTGCTGATCTCGCACTCTGCGTGAGACCAATTTGCGACATATTTCAGGGTCAATCGCAAAAATGTAATGCCAATTTGATTTTTGGAATTGAATTTATTTAATACCTATGACAGCTTTGTTTCAGGGCAAGCTTCGGGAAGGGCGTGCCGCTTTCAGCCGCCGAACATCGAAGCGGTCGCATTGGCTTGGGACGAATGGGCATGGGAATTTCGCGTCGCGATACCTTGGGGCTTGCCTTGGCCGGAGCGGCCGTCGCCGGAACGGCACGCGCTGCGACGCCTGCGAAGAATGCGGGCAAGACAGCACTCGTGGTCTCCACCTGGGACTTCGGCGCCGCCGCCAACGCCGCCGCCTATAGCCGCTGGAAAGCCGGCGGCACGCTGATCGACGCCGTCGAGGCCGGTGCCCAGGTCCCGGAAGCGGACCTTTCCAATCATTCCGTGGGCATGGGCGGCTATCCCGACCGGGACGGCCATGTCACGCTGGACGCCATCATCATGGACGATCGCGGCCATGCCGGCGCCGTCGCCGCGCTCGAAGGCTATGTCCATGCGATCTCGGTCGCCCGCCGCGTCATGGAGCGCACCCCGCACACGATGCTGGTCGGCGAAGGCGCCGCGCAGTTCGCCCGCGAACAGGGCTTCGCATCGCAGAACCTGCTGACGCCCGAAGCGGAAGCGGCCTGGCAGGAATGGCTCAAGACCGCCGAATACAAGCCGATCGCCAATATCGAGAACCAGCGCGGCTCGGCCCTGGATCACGATACGATCGGCATTCTCGCACGCAGCCCGGACGGCCGTCTTGCCGGGGCCTGCACCACTTCGGGCATGGCCTTCAAGCTGCGCGGACGGGTGGGAGACTCCCCCCAGTCGGGCTGCGGGTTGCTGGTTGAACCCGGCGTCGGCGCCGCCACCGCCACCGGCGTCGGCGAGGAAGTGACCCGCATTGCCGGGGCGGCACGCGTCGTCGGTTCGATGCGCATGGGCATGTCGGCCATGGCGGCCTGCCGCGAAGCGGTGGAGCACATCGTCAAGCTGCGCGGGGATGCCGTGAAGGACGCCCAGGTCGCCTTCCTGGCGATCGACAAGGGCGGCGAGGTCGGCGCCTTCGCGATCCAGCCCGGTTTCACTTACGCGGTGACCGACGCGAGCGGACGCACCACCGTCCACCCGTCGCAAAGTCTCCGCCGCACCTGAGCGCGCCTGCAAGCGACGCAAGAGGACATGCCGGTAACGACCGGCAACGGATCAAGACAACCTAAAACTCGGGCTAAATTCGGGCCGAAAACGCTTCGGGCCCACAACATATCAGGGAAGAAAAGGGCTATCGCATGAGGAAGATTACCAGAATTCTGTTGGCCACGACCTGCATTACCGGCCTCGCCACGCCGGCGCTGGCGCAGGACAATGCGCCGGCCGATGCCGAAGCGGGTGCCGGTTCCTCCGGCTCGATCGTCGTGACGGGTTCGCGCATCAACCGTCCGAACTCGACGGCCGCCGCCCCGATCACGTCCGTCACCAACGATGCGATCCGCGCCCAGGCGGCGGTCAACATCGAGGAAGTGCTGAACCGCATTCCCCAGATCTCGCCGGACAGCCAGCAGAACTATTCGGACTCCGACGGCCGCCAGCGCATCAAGCTGCGCAACCTAGGCTTCGAACGCACCCTGGTCCTGGTCGACGGCAAGCGCGTCGGCACCATGAACGGCATCGATGCCAACATGATCCCGACCTCGCTGATCAAGCGCGTCGACGTGCTGACCGGCGGTGCCTCGGCGGTCTACGGCTCGGACGCGGTCGCGGGCGTCGTCAACTTCATCATGGATGACGACTTCGAAGGCATCCAGCTCAACGGTAACTACAACTTCTACCTTCACAAGAACAAGCGCACCCTGATCTCGGACGTCGCCAGCCAGTACGGCTTCGACCAGCCCGCGCGCGGCACCGCCATCGACGGCGGGCGCAGCGACATCTCGCTGACCTTCGGCAAGAAGCTGTTCGACGGCCGCTTCCACATCAGCGGCTATGTCAACTATCGCGAAGCGGCGCTGGTGCCGTTCTCGGCGCGCGAGACGGCGGGTTGCCAGCTGACCGAAACCGTCAAGGACGGCCCGCTCACCTGCACCACCTCGACCTACACGCCGAACGGTTACATCTCCCCCCGCTTCGGCGCGGCCAACGGCAACCAGTACGTCAACAACCCCGACGGCTCGCGCTCGCTCGTTCCCTACGGCGACGCCCTCGCCGCCAACCCCTATGACGGCTATTCCTTCCAGCGCGAGGACAAGCGCTGGAACGCGGGCGGCTTCACCTCGTTCGAACTCTCCGACGCTGCCGAACTCTACGGCAGCGCCATGTGGTTCCGCGACCGCTCGGCGAACCCCTATCCGGCACGGGTGCTCAGCTCGACGTCCTACGGTGATGGGAACACGCCCTACACCGTCAATTGCAACAATCCGCTGATGTCGGCCTCTCAGGCACAGGCGATCTGCGGCAGCGAGGCGGGCACCAATGCCCTGGTGCCGATCGAACTGCGCTATCGCTTCAACAACGCCAACCAGATCGAGGACGTCTACCTCAACAAGGGCCTGCGTGCGACCGCAGGCGTGCGCGGCCAGTTTGCGCAGGGCTGGAGCTACGACGTCGGCGGCGTCTATGCCCGCAACCGCATGGACATGACCTGGGGCCGACCCGACTTCGGCCGCGTCAACAATGCGCTCAATGTCGTCAGCGTCAACGGCCAGCTCCAGTGCGCTTCGGGCACGGCGGACGGTTGCCTTCCCTTCGACGCGTTCAGCGCGAATTCGACCACCAACAACCAGGCCCTGTTCGACTATCTGACCACGGGCGGGTTCGGCACCAGCACCACGATCAACACGCTCTATGACGCGGTTGCCACCGTACAGGGCGATCTCGGCACTTACGGCATCCAGTCGCCCTGGGCCGAACAGGGCGTGGCCATCGCCCTTGGCGCGGAATTCCGTCAGGACAAGCTGAAGAGCTATGCCGACGACGTCTGGCGCAAGTACATGGGCGGATCGAACAGCGACCTTTCGCAGCATGTCTGGGAAGGCAACGTCGAAGTTCAGGTTCCGATCGTCGAGCACAAGCCTTTCGCCGATCTGCTCCAGTTCAACGGCGCGTACCGCCTGTCGAAGTACAGTTCCAACCCCGACACCTTCTCGACCTGGAAGGCCGAGGCGATCTGGTCGCCGATTTCGGACATCACCTTCCGCGGCTCGATCAACAAGGCCCAGCGCGCGCCGACGGTGGTGGAGGCCTACCAGGGCTCCAACATCAGCTACGACCGCATCAACGTGGCCTACAACGATATCTGCGCCCCGACGGTCACCTACACGACCGGCGCCAACGGCCAGCAGGTTCCCGTCTACGGCGCGCCCACCGCATCGCGTGAAGTCTGCGCCGCGACCGGCCTGGCGGACAGCCTCTATGGCAGCCCGACCCTGGTCTGCCCGACCGACGTGGGCTGCACGGTTCGCCGCGGCGGCTATACGGTCAACCCGGAAACCGCCTATACCAAGACCTTCGGCGTCGTGCTGAAGCCGTCGTTCCTGCCCGGCCTCGTCATCTCGGCCGACCGCTTCATGATCGATCTCAACGATTCGATCGGCTACAATGACTACGACTACTTCTCGAACGGCTGCCTGCAGACCGGCAGCGAGTTCTTCTGCTCGGCGTTCGTCCGCAATGCCGACGGCACGCTGTCCAGCAACCCCAGCACCAACCCGACCAGCGGCTTCATCCGCGGCGGCACGACCAACTACTACAAGAGCAAGTCGCACGGCTGGGACTTCCAGGGCCAGTACTCGACCGGTCTCGGCAAGTACGGCACCCTCGCGCTGGACTTCGCAGGCTCGCTGACGACGCTGGCCGGCGGGCAGGATTCGCCGATCCTGGCGAAGTACAACTGCGCCGGATACTACGGCGGTCCCTGCGGCCAGCTGATCCCCAAGTGGACCCACAGCCTGCGCGCCACCTACACGACCGAGGATCGTTTCTTCAACGCCTCGCTCAACTGGCGCTATGTCGGCTCGCTGACCAACGTGAGCAACTCGGGCGATCCGGCACTTGGCTGGAAGCCGGGTAGCGAGCGCGAGACGTTCTACCGCCTCGGCGCGCAGAACTACTTCGACCTCGCGCTGACGTTCCGCGTCGATGCGGCCTATTCGTTCCGCATTTCCGCGAACAACATCCTCGACCGCCGCCCGCCGCTGCTGCCGAACTCGTACGGCTACGGCCTGTCGCGCAGCAATACGCTCTCGGCCCGCTACGACTCGCTCGGCCGCCAGATCGCGGTCGGCGCGACCGTCAACTTCTGATCGTGATCCCGTGCCGGAACGCCCCCGCGCGTTCCGGCACGGGAAAACGCCTTCCAAAGATATCATGAATCCAGACAAGCAGACCGCGCGGGACAACGGACCTTCCGATGCCGTGCAATCGACCGAACAGGTCGCCAAGAAACCGAATACCGAAAAAGACAAGATATCCGCCAGCCGCCGGCCTTTCGAACTTCGCGCCGTGGCGCCCCTCGATCCGGACTTCTGACCCCAGCATCGCGGATCACTTGCCAGTACTTTGAAAACCGGCTCCTTTGTGCCAAGCGGGGACAGTTCTCTGCGACAGCCAGGAGTTATCGATGCGCGCAAGACCTTTACTCGCTCTCGCCGGGCTGCTCGTCATGACGAGCGGCGTGCCCGCCGCCGCACAGGATCGCGAACCCGCGCACGGCTCTCCAGCTCGCGGGTTCGAGGCCAAGGCCCGCAAGGGTATGGCCTATGCCCAGTTCCGCAAGCAGGTGCTCGCCGCGGGCTGGCAGGCGGAAGGCAGCGAGGACTGCGCGGAAAGCGCCGGAGCCCAGACCTGCAAGGCGCTTCCCGAACTCGACCGCTGCGCGGACGGCACCTGCCTGATGTCCTTCACCCATCCGGACGAGGATGCGGTCCTGCGCGTGGCGGCCAAGGGCAGCGCCGCAGCGGCCGCGAAACCCGGCACCCCAGGAGTGGCGCTCGACGACTGGGGCTTCGAATAAGCCCCGCCACGGGTTTCTCGTCGTACCCCAACGCCATCAAGTCGTATTGCGGGGCCTGCGCGAGGCGTGAGTCTGGTGTTTGCCATGCACCCATGCTTTGGCGCAGGTTTCGCTGTTCGCCTTAGAGATACCTTGCAGATGCGCTTCCTTTTCCGTGCGATTCTCCTCCTTGTCGCCGCAGCGAGCCTGCCTGCCGCGGCGCAAGTCGCGCCGCCCGTCGATCCGGCAATCCAGATCGTGCGAGCAGAAACGGAACTGCTCACGATCAATCGGGGTCTCGACACCCGGCTTTCGTCCGATGAAAGGTCGGACCTCCGGGCCAGGGCTGTCGCGGCCCAACAGGCGGCGAAGTCTTCGGCAAGCCAGCTCGACGAACAGTTGGCACTCGTCGATGCGCGCATCGCCGGCCTCGGCCCGGTCGCCGAAGGCGTCACCGAAGCGCCCGAAATCCAGCAGCAGCGCAAGCGCCTCGCCAGTGAGCGAGCGATAGTCGATGCCGCGATCAAGCGCGGCCGCCTCGCCGACGTCGAAGCGCAGCAGCTTATCGATGAAATGGATCGCAGCCAGGCGGAGCAGCTCAACGAGACGCTGACCACCCGCATCGCTTCCCCCCTCGCCCCGACTTTCTGGAGCGACCTGCTGGCCGCCTTCCCCCGCGATTTGCGCAAGGTGGACCGGTTCCTGTCGCAGGGCGCCGACCAGATCGCCCGGCACGGGCACGGCGGCCTGCCCTGGCAGGCACTGCTCGGCATGGTGCTCGCTTTCCTGCTGCTGTTCCCGCTGCGCCTGGCCGCGCGGAGGCTCGGGCAGCGGCACCTGATCGGCAGTGCGCCGGGCCACCGCATCCGCCGCTCGGTCTTCGCGCTCTGGCGGATCGTCGTCGGCACGATCGCACCGCTGCTCGCCGCCACGGCGCTCGTGCAGGGGTTCCGCTGGGCGGGCCTTTTTCCGGAACGATGGAACGACCTGACCGGCGGCTTCGTGGCGGCGACGGGCTTTGCCGCCTTCACCGCCTCGCTCACCGGCGCGCTGCTGATGCGCGGGCAGGCGTCCTGGCGCATCGTCCCGATCGGTGACGAGACCGCCGCGAAGATCCGCCCGCTGACCTGGATCCTGGCGGGAATCGCTTTCGCGAGCATTCTGGTCGAATCCTTCAACAAGTCCGTCGATGTCAGCCGCGCCACGATCGGCGCCTGGCAGATGGTGGAAGCCCTGCTCCATCTGCTGTGGATCGGCGCCTTCCTGCTGGTGCTGGGCCGGATGCGCGCGGCGCGCGCCGCCCGCGAGGAGCAGGGCGACCAGCCGACCGGCGCGGGCCTGGCGATGGTGACGCTGGTGACATGGGCGCTGGTGATCCTCGCCCTGCTCGCCCTTGCGCTGGGCTACGTCAGTCTCAGCCTGTTCACCGCGCGCATCGTCATCTGGCTCGGCATGGTCGGCGGCGCGCTCTATCTGCTGCTGGGCACGGCCGACGATGCCGCCACCCTGCTGTTCAACCGCGACAGCCGGCTCGGCGTTGCGCTGGTACGCAGCGTCGGCCTACGCGGCAGTCTGGTCGACCAGTTCGGCGTACTCGCCTCGGGTGTGCTGCGGCTCACGCTGGTGCTGCTGGCGCTCGCCCTGATGATGCAGCCCTTCGGCGGCGGCGAGGGTATCGGCAGCGTCTTCGGCCGTGTCGCCACGGCGGCGCAGGGCATCGACATCGGCGGCGTGGCGATTTCGCCAGGCGCGATCCTGCGGGCCATCGTCGTGCTGACGATCGGCCTCGCTCTCGTCCGCGCGTTCATGAGCTGGCTGGAGAAGCGCTACCTGCCCGCCACCGACCTCGACGGATCGGCGCAGAACTCGGCCAGTCTGGTGGCGCGCTACGTCGGCATTGCGCTGGCGATCATCTGGGCGCTGGCCTCGCTGGGCATCGGCGTGGAGCGCATCGCCCTGCTGCTGTCCGCCCTTTCGGTCGGCATCGGCTTCGGCCTTCAGGCGATCACCCAGAACTTCGTCTCGGGCCTCATCCTGCTGGCCGAGCGACCGATCAAGATCGGCGACTGGGTCCGCGTCGGCACCGACGAAGGCGACGTGAAGCGCATCAGCGTGCGCTCCACCGAAATCACCCTGGCCGACCACTCGACGCTGATCGTTCCCAATTCGGAACTCATCACCAAGTCGGTGCTGAACAAGACCCTTTCCAGCCCGCTCGGCCGCATCCAGATCCAGTTCTCGGTCACGCTGGGCACCGATATCGACACCGTGCTGGGCATCGTGCAGGGCACATTTGCCGGGGAGAGCGCGGTGATCGAGGCCCCCGCGCCTGTCGCCTACATCGACTCCATCACCGACGGGCGGGTCTTCTTCAACTGCTTCGCCCATGTCGGCTCCCCGCGTGAGGTCTACCGCACCCGCAGCCGGATCTTCATCGAACTGCTCAGGCGCTTTGCCAAGGCCGGGATCGACATTGGCACCGCCGCGCAGCGCCTCGAACTCGCGCCGGGCGAGCACTTGTCCTTTACACCGCCGGAAGCTTCCGACCCCGCGCCCTGAGGCGGAACCATCGGCCGCGTCGCGCGCTATTTTCGGCAAAGGAGATCACGATATGCTGGGCAAGATCATCGGCGGAATCGCGGGCAAGCGCATCGCAAAGCACGTATCCGGAGTGGACCAGACCGGCGGTGCGATCGCCGGAGTCGTCGCCGCGACCGTGCTGCGCCGCTTCGGGCTGGCCGGGATCGCCGCGGCGGCGCTCGGCGGCTATGCCGCGAAGAAGATCGCCGAGAAGCGCCGGAGCGGGAAACCGTCCTGACACACTCGTTTGCATCGAGACAGATGCAAAAAGAGCAAGTCATTGAACTCCAATCGCACGATCCAATGATGAACCATCCGGTTGCGGGTAGGCCTGAGGCTCCCAATATGACCGGACTGGCGGGTTCACCAGCCGCGCGTAGAGGAGTTCTTGAATGGCCTATCCGGATACCCAGCTTTTCATAGGCGGCGAATGGCGCGATGCCGCCGATGGCAAGACGCTGCCGGTGGAGAACCCCGCCAACGGCCAGGACATCGGCCGCGTCGCCCATGCCGGTCGCGCCGATCTCGATGCTGCGCTGGAAGCCGTGGATCGCGGCTTCGAGGTGTGGCGTGACTATACCCCCGCCCAGCGCAGCACGATCATGCGCAAGGCCGCCGCCCTGATGCGCGAGCGCGCCGACGAGATTGCCCGCGTGATGACGCAGGAGCAGGGCAAGCCGCTGATCGAGGCCAAGGGCGAGGCCATGGCCGCCGCCGACATCATCGACTGGTTCGCGGAGGAAGGCTTCCGCGTCTACGGCCGCCTGGTCCCGCACCGCAGCGACATCACCGTGCGCCAGATGGTCATCAAGGACCCGGTTGGCCCGGTCGCCGCCTTCACGCCGTGGAACTTCCCGATCAACCAGGTGGTCCGCAAGATCGGTGCCGGTCTCGCCGCCGGATGCTCGATGATCGTCAAGGCGCCCGAGGAAACCCCGGCCAGCCCCGCCGCCCTGATCCGCGCCTTCCAGGACGCCGGCATTCCCGAGGGCGTGCTGAACCTCGTCTACGGCAATCCCGCCGAGATTTCCGAATACCTGATCGCCAGCCCGGTGATCCGCAAGATCACCTTCACCGGCTCCACCCCGGTCGGCAAGCTGCTCGCCGCGCAGGCGGGCAAGTACATGAAGCGCGTGTCGATGGAACTCGGCGGCCATGCCCCGGTCATCGTCTGCGAGGATGCCGATATCGACCTCGCGGTGCGCAGCGCCGGTCGCGCCAAGTTCCGCAATGCCGGTCAGGTCTGCATCTCGCCGACCCGCTTCCTCGTCCACAACAGCGTCAAGGAGCAGTTCGCCGAAGCTATGGCCGAACTGGCGAAGGGCGTCGTCGTGGGTGACGGTCTGGACGACGGCACCCAGATGGGCCCGCTCGCCAACGACCGCCGCCTTGCCGCCATGGCCGAATTCCAGCAGGACGCCGTGGCGCGCGGCGCCCGCGTGCTCGCAGGCGGCGCGCGCATCGGTGAGACAGGCAACTTCTGGCAGCCCACCGTGCTGGCCGACGTGCCGCTCGACGCCCGCCTGTTCAACGACGAGCCGTTCGGCCCGGTCGCGGGCATTCGCGGCTTCGACAAGCTGGAGGACGCGATCGCCGAGGCCAACCGCCTCTCGTTCGGGCTGGCAGGCTATGCCTTCACCCGCTCGCTGGCCAATGCCGACCTGCTGACCCGGCGCGTCGAAGTGGGCATGCTCTGGGTGAACACGCCCGCGGCCTCCTCGGCGGAACTGCCCTTCGGCGGGATCAAGGATTCCGGCTACGGCACCGAAGGCGGTCCCGAAGCGCTGGACAACTACCTCAACACCCGCGCGGTCGTCGTCGCCAACGTCTGACTGACAGGAGAGCCGCTCCGCAAGGGGCGGCTCTTCTTCCCTCCGCGCACTACCGGAACGTATATTCCAGCCCCACCGCACCGCTCCACTGGTTGCGGTTGCCGACATCGGCGACGACCGGCGACCGCGCATAGGCGCCGAGCAGCCGCTGATAGCCGCCGGTCACGAAGACTCCCACGCCGTGGAGCAGGTTGCCGGAAATCGAATGCACGGCCATCGTGCTGAGGTTCCAGTCCTTCCATCCGGCCCGGTCGGCCCCGTCGTAGGCAGGAAGCCCGCTCGCCAGACTGCCCGCATCGTCCACTTCGTAATAATAGCGTCCGAACCCCCGCCCCACATAGTCGGCGGAAGCAGAAAACGAGACGAAGGCGTGCTCGGACAGCGGCGTGTCGTAATCGATCTCGGGGCTGGCGACATAGCTGGAATGGGCGCCCGCCACATCGTGCTGCCACGACATGCTGAGCGAGAGCGTGTCGTAGGGACTGGTCAGGACGCCGGTACGCTGGACGCCGATCGAACCGCCCAGCTCCACCGCCTTGTCGAGCTTGCCCAGCGCGCGCACTGCCGGATTGCCGCAGGCACCGGTGCGCTCCAGCCGCAGCGCCGCCAGCGGACCGAGTTCCAGCTTCCAGCCGGGCTTACCGGAGGACGGCACGGCATCGACATAGATCGCCGTCCCCTGGGTGTTGAAGCTGATCCCGGAGACTTCCCCCTGGACCGCCGCCATCGGCACGATCCGGGAACTGTCGGAGCCGACATACGTCGGCGTGGAAGCGATGCCCAGCCCCACCGAAACCCGGTCGCCGCCAATCTTCAGATCGTCCGGTCGGCCCGACACGTCCTGCGCCGCCGCGGGCCGGGCGTCCAGCCCCGCCGCGGCGGCGCAGACCGCTAACGCCTGAAATGCAGCAATCGCGGTTTTTCGCCGCAGCGGGCGTTCGTGCTGGATGACCATGACCACCGCTTTCGCAGGCGGCGACTTGCCCCTGCGTGGCGGCTCCATGAAATCACCGTAACGAACTCAGGCCTGTGCCAGCGCATGGTCCAGCGCCGCGCAGACGGCGGCAACTTGGGCCGCGTTGCATTCCTCCGGCGTGGTGCGGGGGCTGTCGGGATAGACTTCGGTCGTCGTGGTGAAGCGCGCGCCGGTCACCGAAGCGCACATGGCATAGCGCGCCTGCGGATATTCGATCACCCCATGCGCGACCACCGGCGAGCCGATGATGTCGCCATTGCCGTCCGGCGGGGCGATATGCGTGACCTTTGCCACCGCCGCGATGATCGCCTGCTGAAACATTGGCTGCGGGTTTTCGGCATCGTCGACGAGGTAGAAACCGTCGGGCACCACGTCCGGCTCATAGGCTTTGCCGTCGCGCGCGGCGAGGGCGGGGCGGAATTCGCCTTCGTCGCTGTCGGTGGTCTCGTGCAGGTCGATGTGGAGAAGAAACGGCCCCGGCTGCGCCGCGACGAGATCGATCAGCGCCGCCGCTTCCCCGGCCTCGCTGCCCGCACGGAAGCTGCGATTGGGATCGACGGCATCGTAGTTCCAGCGGTTGATCCGCTCGTAGCCCCAGGGGCTGACGCAAGGCGCCACCAGCAGGTTGACCTTGCCCGCATAGTCGCCCCCACGCTTTTCGAGGAATTCGAGCGCGCCCATCACCCCGCTGGTCTCGTAGCCGTGCACGCCGCCGGTCACGAGCGCGGTCGGCAAGGCGGGATCGCAGGCAAGGCTGCGCAAGGCGAAAAGCGTATAGCGCTCCCCCGCATAGTCGAGCGCGCCATAGGCGATACGCTCATAGCGCTGCGCGAGGGCCTCGATGCGCGGCACCACGTCCTCGTCGTAGCGACGGAAACGGATCTGCCGCGCGCGCCATGCGTCGCGCTCCGCCTCGCCCCAAGGCTGGCCGGGCGTGCCGATCGGATAGAATGCAGTGTCGGTCATGGCGTTCTCGCTGGCAGGTTGAGCTTAGGACGTTCCGCATCCGGAATCGTCTCTCCGTGCCCCCTTAGCCAAGAACGACGCGGTACAGGAGAGTTATCCATTGCGGAGTTCATAACTCTCCCGCCGCAAAGCCCAGCGCGGTCAGCAAGGCGGCGCGCGCACTACGGCAGCGGTGCCAGAGGCCCGGCTCGCCGAGATCGTCCGGGGCGATGCTTTCCGGCCATTCGCGTTCGATAACCGCCTCGATCCGGTCGCAGGCGCGTTCGTCGAGCAGGAAGCGCGGATCGATCCCGGCATGGGCCTCCTCGCTCACCGCGACGCGCAGACGCAGGCAGGCCGGACCGCCGCCGTTGCGCATCGATTCCCGCACGTCGACGACTTCGAGACGGCGGATCGGATTGCCTTCCGCCGCCCGCACTTCCTCAAGCCAGTCCCACACGGCGGGTGCCTCGCGGGCTTCCTGCGGCAGGATCAGCGCCATTTCCCCCTCCGCCAGAGTGACTAGCTGCGAATTGAACAGATAGGTGCGGATCGCGAGGTCGAGGCCGATCCGCGCGGCCGGAGCCTCGACGATCACCGCGCCGGGCACCCGCTCGCGCACGGCGTCATATACGGCCTCGCGGTCGGCGAAGGCCTGCTCGTGGGTGAAGAGGACGTTCTCGTTGGCGACCGCGACCACGTCGTTGTGGAACGCCCCCGCCGCGATGGCGATCTCGCTCTGCCGCACCAGTTCGGCCGCCGACAGACCATGGCGACGGGCAACGGCGGCGCTGGCCGCACGATGCTGACGTGCCGGGAAGGCAGCGCCGCCGCCCGCCGGTCGCTCGCCATAGACGAAGACCTCCAGCCCGCGTCCGGCATGGCCGGTGCTCAGCCGCATGAAGTTGGCCGCCCCCTCGTCGCCGAGACCGGCGGGTAGCGCCGGATGCACGGCGAAGAAGCGCTCGTCCGCGAAAGCGAGGCGAAGCTGGCGCAGGGTCTGCGCATGCTCGATGCTGCGGTGGAGCATCGTCGAAAGGTTGGCGACGCTGAAATGGCAGCGTCCGTCGGCGGTGTCCGGCGCGGGAGAGACCGTGGCGGCATTCGCCGTCCACATGGCCGAGGCCGAGAAGGCATTGCGCAGCAGCGCCGGTTCGCGGCTCCAGGCCTCGCGCAGCACGGCATCGTCTTCGCCCGCAAAGCCCAGCTCGCGCAGCCAGGCGGTATCGGGCCGGGCATGAGGCAGCAACAACCCCTGCGGCAGGCCGAGCGCCAGCATCCGCCGCATCTTGCCCACGCCCTGCAAGGCCGCCATGCGCGGCGCCGAAACCGCGCCGGCATTGCTGGCGGAAGCGATATTGCCCAGCGACAGCCCGGCGTAGTTGTGGCTGGGGCCGACCAGCCCATCGAAATTGATCTCGCGCATCGGTTCCGCCATTTCCTTCAAGGGCCTTCATGCAGATTTGGCATGATCGGGGATTTTCTTTCGCGTAAAAAGCCCAAAACCGCGCATGAGCTTGTGAGTTTCCGGAATGAACCATGACGACCGCCGCCGCCTGCCGCCGATGGCCATGCTGCACTGCTTCGAAGCGGCGGCCCGGCTCGGCTCCTTCTCGCGCGCGGCACAGGCACTGGGCTTCACCCAAAGCGCGGTCAGCCGCCATGTCGCCAACCTCGAACAGTGGCTCGGCGTCACCCTGTTCGACCGGAACGGCCGCCGCATCGCGCTGAATGCCGCAGGGCGACAGTTCGACGAGGACCTCACGCCCGCCCTCGACGCCATCAGGCGCGCGACCGGGCGACTGATGGAACCCGAGCCGGAACATGTCGTCGAACTGGCCGTCCTCCCCGGTTTCGGCATGCGCTGGCTGGCGCCGCGACTGCCCCGCCTCAGCCGCAAGCACCCGGAACTCGTGGTCAACATCACCGCCCGCGCCGACATCTTCGACTTCGCCCGCGAACCGTTCCATGCCGCTATCCACGTCGGCGCCCCCGACTGGCCTGGCGCGCGGCACGACCTGCTGTTTCCCGAGAGCGTCGTGCCCGTCGTCTCCCCGACCCTTCGCGATCTTGAGGGGATTGCCGCGCCCGAGGACTTCCTGCGCATCCCCCTGCTCGTGCAGTCCCAGCGCCGCGATGCCTGGTCGCGGTGGTTCGCACTGTTCGGCAGGCCGGGACCGGAGAGCGACGCCCTGCCCAGCATCGACCATTTCCTGATGCTGGCGCAGGCCGTGAAGGCGGGCGGCGGCGCTGCACTGATCCCGAGTTTCCTGATCGAACCCGAACTGGAAAGCGGCGAACTCGTCATCCCGGTCGATGCGCCCCTGACCGAACAGCGCAGCTATTGGCTCGCCTGCCCCGAAGCACCGCGCCAGACCCCCGCGCTGACATGCTTCCGCCATTGGCTGGCCGAGGAATGTCGATCGGATCGAGCACAGGAAATCGAACAGTAGCAGATATTTAATCGAATTTCCGGTCGACAGCCATTTCGGCATCATCGAAAATATTCATATCCCCTTCGCTTCACGCGATTCCTGTACATCCAAATCCCGGAGGCTCGACCATGGCGATTTCCCTCTTTGCGCTTGCCCTGTTGCAGGCCGGTGCAGGTGGCATCGATCCGGGTATCACCGTAACGCCGGACGCAACCTTGGAATCCGCCGAGCAATTCGTAAACCGGATCGAGCCTGTCTCGCAGACCAATGACGAGCCGCTGGCCCGCTACACCGATCCCGTCTGCGTCGGCAGCGCCGGGCTTCCGGCGGATGCGGCGCAAGTCATCGTCGACCGGATCAGCGAGGTCGCCGCATCGGTCGGCCTGCGCACCGGCGCACCCGGTTGCGCGCCGAACCTGATGGTGGTGTTCGACACCGACACCCCTGCCGCCGTGCAGCGACTGCACCAGAACCGATCGCGCGCGGTCGCCAGCCAGTCCCGCGCCGATATCCGGCGGATCGTCAGGGAAGCGGGTCGGGCCCGCGCCTGGACCGAAATGGCGGTGAAAAGCCGCGACGGCGACCTGCAAAGCCAGGACAAGCCGAACAACCCGCCGAACCTCAGGGTCTCGACATCGACGCGGCTTTCGATGCCCATCCGGCGCGACATCCTCAGCGCGACGGTGCTGATCGAACGCGACGCCGTCGCGGATCGCAACCTGACCCAGATCGCCGACTACGCCGCAATGCGCGCGCTGACCGGCGCCCGCAGCCGCGCCGAGCTGGGTGCAAGCTCAATCCTCTCGCTGTTCACGCCGCAAGGCGACAGCCGGGCGCCGGAAGGACTCACCGCGCTCGACCGGGGCTACCTCAAGGGACTCTATTCAGGCCGCGGCGACCTCTGGCCGATGACCAAGCGAGACTACATCGCCAGGACCATTGTGCGCGAAACGCAGGCCGGCAGCCCGCACTAGTCAATCGCCAAGCGTCCCTGCCCAGACGCGCATGTCTGCCGCGAAGCGAGCCAGTTCGCCTTCGTCCTCGAACACCGAGTGGCCCGCCGCATACGTCTTCGAGGTGCGGCGGTCAGGCCCGATCCCGGCATGGTCCAGCGCGAACTGTCCGGCAGCGACCGGGGTGGTGATGTCGTAGATGCCGCCCACCGTCATCAGCTTCATGCCCGGCTTGTCGGCCATGGCCTTGGCGAGGAACGGCGCGAAGCGAACGGTTCGGTAGACCTCGCCGCGCCCCCAGTCCCACTTGAAGTTGATGCCGAGGTTGAGCGTGCGATAGGCGCTCGGCAGCGCGTAGCCAAGATCCTTGCCGATATAGTCGGCGATCAGATGGCCGGTTTCCGCACCCAGCGTCATCGAGGGATCGTCGAACGGCGGGTGCATGTTGGATTCCGCAATGGCGCGGGTCGCACGGCCGTCAAGCTGGCCGGTGCGCAGCCCCTTGGCCGCAAGCAGGCCCAGCATGAAGGACTGCCGATCGAGTTGCAGCCCGTCCTTCTCCAGTCCCGCCGCCGGAATCCCGATCAGTTCCGACATGCGCGCGGCAACCCTCGCGCGTTCACTCCCGGAAAGCGAGGCCCCGGCGATCAGCGCGCGGGCATAGTCGTTCCCGGCAAAGGCGCGCGCCTCGGCGAAGTGCTGGTCCACCGACTTGCCCTTGCGGTCGATCGCCGCGTGATACCAGGCGACGGCAGCCAGCGTCGGCAGCAGCGAGACGTCCGAGATCACCGGCCCGTCGTTGTCACCCAGCGAAAGCGAGAACAGCGCCACGCCGTCGGGCAGCGGCAGCCCGGCCTTGCCCTCGGCATCGAGCATGGCCGCCGCCCGCGCGGTGCCGTAGCTCTCGCCCACCAGTGCGAACGGCGCATCGCCGCGGCCATTGGCCCGGCGCCAGCGCTGCACCACGTCCGCCACCGCCGCCGCGTCTCCCGAGACCGAGAACAGGCTTGAGGCATCGGCGCCCTTGATCGGCATTGACGCGCCCGTTCCCGGAGGATCGATGAACACCAGATCGGCAACGTCGAGCAGGCTGTGCGGATTGTTCTCCAGCCGCGCCGCGTCGCCCTTGCCGACGATGCGGCGCGGCCCGAAGGCATTCATATGGAGCGGCGAGGACGAGGCTCCCGGACCGCCGTTGAAGAAGAACAGCACCGGCCGCCTTGCCGCCCCCTTCCCCCCGTTCACACCGCGCGCGACATAGGCGTAAGTGACGACCACCGCCGCCACCTGCCCCTTGGCATCGGCGACCGGCGTTTCGGTGACGATCGCATCATAGGCCCGCTTCCTGCCGCCGAAGGTGCCCGAATGGCGCGTCAGCACGACCTTGTCACTGGCGGCCGCGCGCTCCACCATCGGCTCCATGGCCTTGAGGAACACCGGCGGCATCGGCAGGCTGTCATCCTGCGCCAGCAGCGGCGCCGAAGGCAGCAGGGCCGCGAGAGCAAGCAGGCTGGAACGCGCGAAAACGGTCTTCTTGGCGGACATGGCGTCTGGTTCCGATCAGGAGGAAGTGGGCTCAGGATAACGTCGGCAGGGCAGCGATCAGGCGTTCGATGTCGTCCAGCGAATTGAACCACGAAGGACAGATCCGGAACCGGTTGCGGCTGAGCGTGATCGCCACGCCGGCGCGGTTGAGCGGCTCGGACAGCTTCGTGTGCGCGTCCGGCAGGGCGCAGGTGAACAGCGGGCTGCGGCTGTCTTGCGGCGTCACCACGTCGTAGCCTTTGGCAGGCAGCGCCTCGTGCAGGCGGCGCAGCATGGGCTGGCGATGCGCCATGATCCGCTCCACGCCGAGTTCGAGCAGCTTCGCCAGCGACCAGTCGAGCTGCGCCATCACCGCGTGGGAGTGGGTGCCCATGGCGAACAGGCCCTCGGTATCGGCGCGCGGGGTCATGTCGGCGATGGTCTTGCCCGGCGCGTCATAGGGATAGACATGCGGCTTGAAACCATCGAGCTGATAATAGCCGAACCGCTTGCGCTTGAGGCGCGCCAGCCGATCCGGACGGACATAGAGGAAGCCCAGTCCGAAATCGCCCATGAGCCACTTGTAGCTGGCCGTCGCGGCGAAATCGACGCCGCTGGCCTTGACGTCGATGGGCACGGTGCCGGCCGCATGGATGATGTCGGCATAGACCAGCGCGCCGCGCGCGTGGGCGATTTCGCAGATCCGCTTCAGGTCGTGCTCGAAACCGTTGTAGGTCGAGACCAGCGAGAGGCTGACCAGGCGCGTGTCGGGGCCGATCGCCTTCTCGTAGGCATCGGGGTCGATGCGTCCGGCCGTCGGGCGGATCCAGCGCACGTCGACGCCCTGCTTGCCGAGTTGGTCGTAGAGCCAGAACGAGCCGAAGAAATGCAGCGTATCGGTGACGACGCCGCCCTTTGCTGCTGGCAGATCGAGCGCGTCGACGATCGACTGTTCGCCGGCCGTCGTGCTCTGGACGAAGGCAAGGTCTTCCGGTGCGGCATTGATGAGGCGTGCGAAGGCCGCCTTGATCCGCACTTCGGTATCATGGCTCGACCATTCGCGCATTTCCGCACGCGACTGGAAATAGGCATCGACCGCGGCCTTGGCCGGGAGAGGCACCGGATGCATCGTGCCGGAGTCGAGATAGACTTTCGCCATCAGCGCGAAATCGCCTGGCTTCGCGAGCGAGGTCGGTGACGCGGCAAGCGCCTCTCCTGCCACCGCCGGAGCCAAGGGCAGCAATGCCGCCCCGCGCAACAGCGTGCGGCGGCAAAGCGCGGGTTCGGAGGGCGAATCAGGTCGCTGGATCATTTACGCATCCTAGGCAAAGGCTTGCGCATAAGAATTGCGCATTTCAGGTGTTTGTGCGCAGCTCATCACGGCGATGTACCGGGCACTACCAGGACGATAGTGCCGTTCGTGCATAAACTTGCCTCGACATCTCGGCTAGGCTTGCCGGAAAGCAGAACCCGTGAAAGGCCGTCCATGCCCGCCAAGTCCAACCGCCTGCTCGGCGCCGCACTGTTTATCGCCGCGCTTGCGGTGTGTCCCCAGGCCCATGCGGGAGGGGCGGAGAGATCCTGCGCTCCGGACGAAGCCGGTGCCTCGGCCCACCTCGGCAAGCTGGACTATGCCGCCTGCGCCGGCACGATGGCAATCTCCGATCGCCAGGGCGCCGCACAGGCCGACCTCTTCTACACGGCCTATTTCGCAAGTCGCCCGCCCCCGGAGACACGGCCCATCGCCTTCGTCTGGAACGGCGGCCCCGGCGCGGATTCCCGCCTGCTCCAGTTCCATGCGCTCGGCCCGCGAACGCTGCATGGCACCCAACTGGCCGACAATCCGAACAGCATTCTTCCCGCAGCGGATCTCGTGTTTCTCGACCCTGCCGGAACCGGCTTCAGCCGGGCGACCTCGGACACGGCGGCCAGGAAGCTCTATTCCACCACGGCCGACAGCGACGTTACCGCTACCTTCATCCTGACGTTCCTCAGGAACCGGGGCCTTGCAGGTTCTCCCGTCTACCTCGTCGGCGAAAGTTTCGGCACCTGGCGCGCGGCGAGCGTGGCGGAAACCTTGATCGAAGCCGGCCAGCCGGTCGCCGGGATCGTGCTGGTCTCCGGCGGCATCCCGATGGGGGAGGAACGCGACCGCTCACTGATGCGCGCGCTGACCCTGCCCAACCGCACCGCCACGGCCCTTGCCCTCGGCAAGCTCGACCCGGCCTTGTCGGCCCGCCCCGCCAAGACCCTTGCCGATGCCGAGAAATGGGCTCGCGACGTCTGGTATCCCGCTCTCGCCCATCCCGAAGCGCTCGACGACCGCACGCGGATGCAGGTGGTGGCGGGCCTGGCGCGCTACACCGGCCTCGCACCCGCCGCGATCGACAGGCAGAAGCTCTGGGTCTCGCCGCGGGACTTCCGCACGAAGCTGCTGGCATCGGAGGGCAGAACGCTGGGCATCTTTGACATGCGCCGCACCGCGCCGCCTGCCGACGAGACGGCGGGAGATGCCGCCATCCTCAATTTCTACCGCGCGACGCTCGGCTATCGCCAAGGCCAGTATGCCGGGATCGAAATCCCGGAACTGCCCGTCGGCAACGACTGGCAATACGATCAATCGCCGATCACCAAGGAATCCCTCGCCCGCGCCATGGCCGGCGAAGGTCCGCCCAGCGCCTCGCAGCCCTGGGTCCTTCGCGCCATGGAAAAAGCCCCTGCCATGCGGGTCATGGTGGCGACCGGCCTTTACGACTCTCTCAACGGCTGCGCCGCCAACCGCCAGGCCGCCGCCGATTTTCCCCGAGCCCTGTCAGAGCGGATCACCGCGCACTGCTATCGCGGCGGCCACATGATGTACGAGGAACCCGCTGAGGCCGTGCAATTCGCAAGCGACCTCTCAGCCTTTATGCGCAATTCACATTCTTCCGCAAAGTGAGGCTAGAAATTTCGCGATCACACGCCATTGCGAAATTTCAATTCAAACGCCCTCGCCCGCACAACGCACAACGCAACCCCCTCGCTGCCCGCCTGCGCTAGTCTCTGCATCAGGGATTAAAAATGCATAGAGCACATGAGGGGTAGTTCGATGATCCAGTCACGCATGGAGAGGGTCGGCCTGGCGGCCCTTCTGGTTTCCACCGCCGCCGCCGCACTGCTGACCACACCTGCCTTCGCGCAGGACCTTGCGCCGGAAGCCGACGAGACGACCCACACCACGGACATCGTGGTCACCGGCTCGCGCATCCGCCGTGACGCATCGGACGAAACCGCTCCGCTCTCCGTGGTGGACAGCCAGACGATCGCGGATCGCGGCTATATCAGCGCCTCGGATGCGCTGAACCAGCTCACCTCGAACAGCCCAATGCTGAACCAGGCCGACGGCAGCGGCGAAGGCAGCGGCTCGGGCCAGCAGTTCCCCAACCTCTTCGGCCTCGGTGCCGGGCGCACGCTCACGCTGCTCAACGGGCGGCGCATGGTCACCAGCTCGTCGGGCCTCGGCGATGCGCAAGTCGATGCCAATATCATCCCGCTCGGCCTGCTGGAACGTGTCGAGGTGGTCCAGGGCGGCGGCGCCGCGGTCTATGGCTCCGACGCGATTGCCGGCGTCGTCAACTACGTGCTGAAGGAAAGCTTCGAGGGCCTCGAACTCGACGCCCAGAACGGCATCTCCTCGCGCGGGGATTACCACACCTACAGCCTGCGCGGCACGGCGGGCAAGAACTTCGCCGACGGACGCGGCAATGTCGCCATCGACGTGAACTATGCCCGGTCGCCCTCGCTGATGTTCGCGGATCGCCCGCTTTCGGCACTCGGCCGCCTGACCGTGAGCAACCCCGCCGATACCGGGCCGAGCGACGGCATCCCCTCGGTCAAGGAACTGCTCGACGCGCACTTCTGGGAGTTCAACACCAACGGCGTGCTGTTCAACACGCCCGCGCCCTTCACGCGTTTCCTCACCCAGTCGAGCGGCACCCCGCTGCAGTTCGATTCCAGCGGCAATGTCGTGCCTTACAACCCCGGCACCGATGTCGGCATTCCCTTCTCCAGCGGGGGGCAGGGCTTCTCCTATCGCGATCTCGCGGGCCTGCGCACCGGCGTCCAGCGCTTCACCGGCAACCTGATCGCGCACTACGACCTGACCGATGCGATCACCCTGCGCACCGAACTGCTCTACGCCCATACCGAAGGCACCGAGATCCCGCAGGGCCAGAGCCGTACGATCCTGAACTACGGCACATATGCAGGGCCGGTGATCTTCACGATCGACAACCCCTACCTGACCGACCAGGCCAAGGCGACGCTCTCGGCGGCCCGCCCGGCCTTCGCGGCCGGTGCGCCGCTGTTCCTGTCGAAGTACTTCAACGACCTGACGCCGGACAACCTCCAGCGCTACAAGACCGACACCTACCGCGCCCTGCTCGGCGTCGACGGCGAATTCTCGGCAGGCAGCCGAAACTTCTACTGGTCGGTCTCGGGCAGCTATGCCCGCGTCGACGGTTCGCAGCGCCGCTGGGAAGTGGACAACGCCAAGTACGCGAACGCCATCGACGCCGTGCTCTCGGGCGGCCAGATCGTCTGCGGCATCAATGCCGATGCCGACCTTGCCAATAACGACGCCGCCTGCGCGCCGATCAATCCGTTTGGTGACGGCAATGTCTCCAGCGCCGCGCAGAAGTACGTGAGCGTCCGCGCCGGTCTCGACTATCGCAACGAACAAACCGACTTCCTCGCCACGCTCGGCGGGGACGTGGTCCATCTGCCCGGCGGCACCGTGAAGTTCAGCCTCGCCTACGAGCACCGCGACGAACAGGTGTCCTACACCCCGCTCGCGGCCAACCGGCAGGGCCTGTTCGGCGGCGGCACTCTGGAAGTCGCCCAGTCAGCCGGTTACAATACCGACGAACTCTCCGGCGAGCTGCTGATCCCGCTGATCGACAGCGCGATGAACGTACCGATCGTGCGCATGCTGGAAGCGAGCGCGGCAGGCCGCCTCGTCGACAATTCGATCGCGGGCAAGGAACAGGTCTGGGATCTCGGCCTGCGCTGGCAGCCCGCGGACGGCGTGACCCTGCGCGTCAGCCGCAGCCGCAACTTCCGCGCGCCGACACTGGCGATGCTGTTCGCCCCGACGACGACCTCGCTCGGCTCGGTCGGCTACGATCCCTGTGACGCGGACCGCATCAACAGCGGTTCCAACCCTTCCGTCCGCTACGCCAATTGCCTGGCCGCTTTCACCGCCAACGCGAACTACGGCGTGGAAGCGGACGGCACCAATGCCGGTCTCAGCCCCGCCGAACGCCTCGCCCGCTTCCAGGACCCGGCCGAGAACTTCGAGCGCGCCACGATCACCACGGGCGGCAACGCAAACCTGCGCAACGAGATCTCGGACACCTTCACGTACGGCATCGTCCTCCAGCCCAAATTCATCCCCGGCCTGACGATCAGTGCCGACCGTATCGAGATCGACCTCAAGGACGGCCTCTCGGCCTTCACCACCGAGGACTTCACCGCCGCCTGCTACGACAACACCGATCCCGACCCGGCGGTCTGCAATGCCTTCAGCCGCATTGCCGCCTCCGACGGCGTCAGCCCCGGCGGCACGATCCTCGCGGGGACGACGACCACCTTCAACGCGGGCGTCATCAAGTATCGCGGCGAAGTCTATGCCGTCGACTACAGCTTCGAGGCCGGGCGGGTCGGCGCCTTCCACCTCGGCGTGAACGCCACCCACAACACGCTGCTGACCACGTCTGTCACCGGCGAGAACTTCATCCGCACCGACAACACCTACCTCAAGCCGACCTGGGAAGGCCGCTTCAACCTCGACTGGACCAAAGGCCCCGTCCGCGTGAGCTACCAGGCCTATTACCTCGACAAGACCCGCGCGGCGTACGACGCCACGGTCGAAACCAACCCCAATCCCCTGCTCGACAGCAACCTGACCCATTCCATCTCGGCGCAAGTCGAGGCGGGCCGGATCACCTTGCGTGCCGGTATCGACAACTTCACCGACAAAGCCCCTTCCTACCCGCAGATCGCCTATGGCGACATCCTCGGCCGCCGGTTCTGGATCGGCGCCAAGCTGAAGATGTGACGGGTTCCGGCGGCGTCGGGGAACATTCCCTTCCCGGCGCCGCCACCACCCCGGCGCACTCGGCACAATCCGGCAGATACGAGACAATGGCTTCCCGCCCAGACCACCACATTGCGAAGTCCTATGCCCAGTGGGTAAGGCGCTCTATCCTCCGGAACAACAATTCCCGCAGCCTTCTCGTCAGCCTGTTCGAAAGTTCGGTTCCCGAGCCGACGGACCTGCTGCGCGAAGTGCTTCT
Organism: Novosphingobium sp.; assembly: GCA_017745295.1. Classification (GTDB taxonomy): domain Bacteria; phylum Pseudomonadota; class Alphaproteobacteria; order Sphingomonadales; family Sphingomonadaceae; genus Novosphingobium. The sequence continues at coordinate 151,361 of JAGHZR010000003.1, read as the reverse complement.
CGAAGGTTTTGCGGACGGGATCACCCCCCGCTACGCCAGCACTTTCGTCAAGGGCAATCCCTATCTCGTGGCCGCCCTGGCCCGCGACTACGGCGTGCGCGAGGAACAGGTCCTCACCACCACCGGCGCCACCGGCGCACTTTCGCTGATCTACCGCGCGCTGCTGTCGCCGGGCGACCGGGTGCTGGTGGAGAACCCCAGCTTCGAACTCTTCGGCGGCCTGGCCGAGGCCAGCGGCATCGCAGTGGACACGTTCGAACGCCCCGCCCCGCGCTTCGCGATCGACCCCCTGGAAGTCGAGGCCCGGCTCCGTCCCGAGACGCGGATGATCGTGGTCTCGAACCTCCACAATCCTTCCGGCATGGCGGTGGACGACGCGGCGATCGTCGCCCTCGGCGAAATCGCCGACCGGCACGATCTGATCGTCGTCGTCGATGAAGTCTACGCGCCCTATGCCGGAACGCGGCTTCGCCCGGCCGCCTCGCTCGGCACCTCGCCGCGCCTCGTCTCGGTCAACAGCCTGACCAAGATCTTCGGCCTCAGCAGCTTGCGCTGCGGCTGGATCGTCGGTGACGAAAGCGTGGTCACGCCGGTGCGCGAACTGGCGCAGGAAGTGGATTTCGCGATCTCCAACCTCGCCCATGCCGTATCCGCCCTGATCGTCGAGAATCCCACCCGCTTCCGGGACAACACATTCTCAGTGCTGGCGAAAACCCGGCCGATCATCGAATCCTATCATGCCTACTGGCTCGCAGAAGGACTGGCCGAAGGCGAACTGCCGGAAAGCGGCTGCATCGCCTTTCCCCGCCTCGTCGGGATTGCGGATACCGAGCGCTTCTCCGGCTGGCTTTCCGACCGATGCGGGGTACTGGTGGCGCCGGGGGAATATTTCGGCGCGCCCGGACATGTCCGCCTCGGCTTCGCGATGGAGCCGTCGCGCCTCGATTACGGCCTCCAGGCCCTGACCGACGGTCTCCTTACCTATCGGGAAAACCACAGGATGCCGCAAACACCATGACTTTCACGACGCCGCAGCCCTTCGGTCGCAAACAGAAGTCTTCGCTCCACCTTCGGGTGCTGACGGGGATCGCGCTTGTCGCGGCGTCAACCGGACCCATTCCGACGCAAGCGGCCGAGCCGCCGGCCGAAGGGGTCCTCATCGATGCGCGGGTTTCGCAACCCGATCCCGCGCATCCTGTCCGCGCCGAGCTGGGGCTTGTCCCTGTCTCGGCCGGCGCGGACAGTTCTCCCGCCACGGCGGGCTACCTTTCCTATACCCGTAAGAATGCGAAGCCCAACCGGCCGGTAATCTTCGCCTTCAACGGCGGCCCCGGTGCCTCGGCCGCCTATCTCCACATGGGCCTGCTCGGCCCGGTGCTGGCGCATGTGCCGCAGGACCCAGCCGATACGCGCGCGCTTTCCAGCGGCACCCTCCTCGGCCCGTCGAAGCTCTACGACCTCGCCGACGTGGTCTTCATCGACCCGCCCGGGACCGGTTTCTCGAAGCGCCCCGAAGGCCCGGCTGCCGCGCCCTACAGCACGGTCGAGGGCGATGCGAATGCCGCGGCGGATCTCGTTCGGCAGTGGCTGGCGAGCCATGACCGGCAGGCCGCGCCGATTTACATCCTCGGCGAGAGCTACGGCACGATCCGCGCCGTCGCGATGCTCGATGCCCTGGACCGTCAGGGACTTGCCGCGAAGGTGCGCGGCGTCGTCCTGCTCGGGCAGGCGCTCAACATGATCGAGACGTCGCAGCGGCCCGACAATGTGGTGACTTACGCGGTGTCGCTGCCGACCCTGGCCGCGATCGCCTGCTACCACGGCATGGTCCCTGCGCCCTGCACCGCCGAAAGCGTGACCGAAGCGGCGGCACGCTTCGCCCGCGAGGACTACCTCCCCGCCCTTTATCGCGGCCGCGACCTGCCGCAGGCCGACCGCGAACGCCTTGCCGCGCGCCTTGCCGAACTGACCGGCATCCCGGCCGCCTTCTACCTCGCAAACGACCTGCGCATTTCCAAGGAACGCTTCCGCGTCGAACTGCTGCGCGCGAAAGGCAAGGTCATGGGCCGTTACGACGCCCGCTACCTCGCCGACCGCCCCGCGAACGTCACGACGATGATGCCGGGCGATCCCGCTTCCTCGATCTCCGATGCCTTCGGCAAGGCGATGACCGACTATCTGGGCGGCACGCTGAAGGTGCCCGGCGCCGACACCTACAAAGTGATCGCCCGCTTCGACGGCGGCTGGAGCTACGGCAGCGAGGACTCGCCCTTTGCCGACTGGCCCTTCATGTCCGTGGTCGAGCGCCACGCGGCCGGCAACACCTGCCTGCGGCTCTTCGTCGGCACCGGCATCTACGATACCACCACGACCATCGGCGCGGCCGACTATCTCTTCGCGCAGTCCAGCCTGCCGCAGGCGCGTTATCGCAACGCGCGTTACGTCGGCGGCCATGTGTTCTACTCCGACGACGGCAGCCGCGCGCGGTTCCAGTCGGACCTCATCGATTTCATCAAGGCGGACGCCTGCCGGGGGGCAAGCAAGTGAGCGAAGCGGAACAAGGCCTGCGCAAGGGCATCGGTCTCTGGGGCGTGGTCTCACTGGGCCTCGGCACGGCGGTCGGCGTCTCGATCTTCTCGGCCGTTTCCCCCGCCACCGCGCTCGCCGGACCGGGCATGCTGCTCTCGGTCGTGATCGCGGCGCTGCCGATGTATCTCATCGCCGTCAGCTACGCCTATCTGGGTTCGGCCGATCCGGTTTCCGGCGCCAGCTTCGTCTGGCCCTCGCGCTATCTCCACCCTACGCTGGGCTTCTTCATCGCCTGGATGCGCATCATCGCCAACATGGGCGCCATGGTCGTGCTGGCACTCGTATTGGTCCGCTACGTCTCGATGCTGGTGCCGCTGCCGGTCAAGCCGACGATGTTCGCGGTGCTGGTGCTGGCCCTGCTGGCCAATCTCGTCGGCGTCCATGTCGCCACCCGCGCGCAGACGGTGATGGTCGGCGCGCTGATCCTGCTGTTCGGCCTGTTCGTGGTCTGGGGCGGTGTCACCGTGTCCGAACCGGCCCGGCTCGAACCGTTCCTGCCCAAGGGATTCCACGGTGCCCTTGCCGCCGCACCGCTGCTGATGGGGCTGTTCTTCGGCATCGAGGCGGCGACGGAAGCGGGCGGCGAAGTGGCGAACAGCCGCCGCAACATCCCGATCGGCATCGCCGTCGCCATCGGCTCGGCCACCGTCCTCTATGTCGCCGTGGCCTTCGTGGCGCTGACCGTGCTCGGGCCCGACACACTGGCGGGCAGCGAAGCCCCGATCCTCGAAACCGCCAGGCGCTTCATGGGGCCGCTCGCCGTGCCGGTGATCGTGATGGCCGCCGTGGCCGCGATCGGCACCAGCCTGAATTCCATCTTCACGATGTTCAGCCGCAGCCTCTTCGCCATGGCCGAAGCAGGCGTGCTGCCCAAGGCGATCGCCCGCGTCCACCCGCGCTCCCACGTCCCGCACATGGCGCTGTTCACCGTCTTCGGCATCGGCTGCGTCGGCCTGCTGATGCCGATGGAACTGACTTTCCTGTTCCTCGCGGTGAACATCCCGAACCTCGTGAAGTACGGCAGCATCTGCCTTTCCGCCGCCCGTGTGGCGCAAGGCCACCCCGCGCTTCACGAGGGCGCGGGCTTCCGTCCGGCGCGCGGGACGATGATGGCGCTCGGCCTTGCCGGAGCGGTCTGCGCGCTGGCGCTCATCGTCATCGGCCTCGAAGCGGATTGGCGACCCTATGTCCTGCTGCTGGGCTGGGGCTGCCTGGGCGCGGTGTGGTATTTCATCCGTCGGCGCGGATAAGGGAAACGGGAGGCCATCCTGCCTCCCGTGCCGTTCAGAACGCGAAGTCCTCGTGCGCCTCCGCGCCAGAGCCGCCGGTCAGCGCGACAGGCTTTGCCGCGGCTTTCAGCATGACGACCCTGGGCGCTTCGGCGAAAGGCTTCACGCCCACCTCGCTCCAGATTTCCGACGGGAAGTAGACCGTCCCGCCCTTGACGACCATCGCCATGCGGTGGATCGCCGAAAGGTCTTCCAGCGGGTTTCCATCCAGCAGCACGAAGTCCGCATACTTGCCCTTCTCGACCGAGCCATAGGACTGGTCGCGGTGCATGTACTGCTCCGGCCCGAGCGTGCCGATCTTGAGCACCTCGGCAACGGGTAGCCCTGCCTCGGCATAGATCTGCAACTCGCGGTGGACCGAAAGGCCCGTGGCATCGTCGGTCCCCGGCAGGAGCGTGATGCCGCGCCGGTGCATGTCGCGCAGCAGCGCCTTGATCGTCACGAAGGCGCCGTCGTAACCGGCGGCATCTTCGGGCGTCCTGATCGGGGCGATGCCCTGGCGGCGATTGCGCTGCACGCCGACCGGCAGATGGTCGAAATAGCCGGCAACGGCGGGGCTGACCTTGCCGTCCCGGCTCATCATCAGCAGTTCCAGCGTCACCGCCGTGGGATCGAGCGCGATGTGCTTCGCCTGCATCGTGTCGAGCGTCGCGGCCACGCGCGGAGAAGTGATGTCCAGCCCCGCCGTCCGCCGCATGGCGGTGAGGCGCAGCGGCGTGCGGGTGTCTTCCTTGGGGTCGAGCACCCAGCCCAGCATCAGCTGGTTGATGTGCGTCACTTCGTCATAGCCCGCCGCGATCATCGCATCGGCATTGGTGAAAGCCGGGATGTGCCCCGTCACCCCCATGCCGAGCCGCTTGGCCTCCCTGACGACGCTCGGCACCCATTCGGGGTTGAAGCTGTTGTAGATCTTCACCTGCCAGTAGCCGCGCGCGCCGTACCAGCGCACCGCGTCGAGCGCCTCCGCCTCGCTTCCGGCAATGAAACCGTTGCGCGAACTGTAGGGGCTGCGCCCTTCGAGGAAGCCGTTGCGCACGATGCGCGGCCCCGCAACTTCGCCCGCATCGATGCGGCGGGTCAGGTCGATCAGGAAGGCGTTCTCGTTGCCCATGTCGCGCACGCTGGTCACACCCGAGGCGATGTAGAGCAGCGCGGACTGGAGCGAGACATGGGCATGCATGTCGTGCAGACCGGGAATGACCACCCGCCCCGCGCCTTCAACCGTAGCCTCGCCGGGCGAGGCAGGGCTGCCAAGCGGTTCGATCGAGGCGATCCTGTCGCCGAACACCACCACCGACACCGGATCGCCCAGCTTGCCGCTCGCCGGATCGAAGACCCGCACGTTGCGGATACGGACCGGCGCGTCGTACGTGTGCGCGACCTTCTTCTGGATCGCGGCGAAACGCTCTGCCGAACGGCTCGCGGCGATCTTCGCCAGTTCACCGGCGTGGGATGCCAGATCCTCGCGCACGGTGGCGCTGGTCGGCGAATAGGCCGCGACCAGCGCGCCCTTGTCGTCGAGCAGGATCGCGCTCGGCGTCAGGCCGATGCCCTTGACCAGGAAGGCGCGGAAGGCAGTGCCACCCAGCGAAACCGGCGCTTCCTCTTCCAGCGAGAGCGCGCCGCCGGGCGCGGCGGGCAGGACGTGGTCGCTGTCGGCCAGCAGCGCGCGGGCATAGATGCCGAGCGAGAACGGGCTGCCTTCCTGCGCGACATAGAGCGTCGCCGCCTTGGCCTGCATCGCGCCCTTGCCGGTGGTGTCGACCCAGGCGAGCCGCCTGCCTTTGGCCGTGAACCGCTCGTCCACCTTGTTGCCGAATGTCGAAGTGCCCTGAAGCGTCCAGCTCGTCGGCAGGCCCTGCGCATCGAGCACGATCGTCTCATGCATGGTCGGGCCGCGACCGTTGCTCTTGACGTCATGGTCGATCGAGACGGCATTGCCCGCGATCTCGGCATGGACGTGGCCGACGTTCTCGCCGTTGTCGATCACCGCGAAACGCTGGCTTTCGGCGTGAAGGGCGGCGGCGGACAGGGCAAGCGCCGAGCAGGCGAGCCAGCGCAGGGCTGCGGTTCTTTTCATCGTCATGCGTTCCGGCTCTTGTACGTTTGGTAGATATGGGCGGCCGAGGCGAGGTCCTGCACGGCATGGCCGAGCGACTTGTAGGCAGTGATCTCCCCGGCGCTGCGGCGGCCGGGGACGCGGCCCAGCAGCACTTCGCCGATCTCCGCGACGATGTGCTCATCGCTGACGACGCCCGCCGCCCTGGCGACGAGGAACTCCGCCGCCGCATCGAGAGCGGAAGCCTTGCTGTCGGCAATGAAGCGGGAGGCGAGGACCAGCGCATCGTCGACCTCGACAGGTCCGGGACCGCTGGAGCCGACGATATTGACGTGGGTGCCCGGCCGCAGCCAAGCGCCCGCCAGGATCGGCTGCCGCGCGCCCGTCAGCGTGCAGATCACATCGGCCGTGCCCGCCGCAGCGCGCGCATCGGGAGCCGCTTCCACCGGCAGGCGATCGCGCCAGGCATCGACGACGGCATGGGCTTTGCCGGGATCGCGGCCCCAGATCAGGATACGCTCGAAGCCGCGCACCAGCGGCAGCGCCTCGAGGTGGGAATGGACCTGCCCGCCGGTTCCCATGAGCAGCAGGACTTTCGCATCCTCGCGGGCCAGCGCATCGGTCGCGACGGCGGTGGCCGCTGCGGTCCGGATATGGGTGATCTCCTCGGCATCGGCCACGCAGACCGGGCGTCCCTCGGCAGGCTCGAACAGGGTCACGATACCGCGATGGCGGCGGACGCCGGGATTGTCGGGCTCGGCAAAAACGCTGATGAGCTTGGCGCCGAACATGCCCCCGTCGGACAGCGCGCCGGGCATCTGGGCGAAAGTCCGCCCTTCGCCCATGTGGATCATCGTGCGCAGCAACTGCCGCGTCTCGCCCCGCGACAGCGCCTTCATCGCCTCGCGCACGACCGCGATGCAGGAAGGATAGTCGAGCAGCGCCCGCACGTCCTCCGCATCGAAAACCGCCAGTTCGCTCCGTTTCATATGCTGACCCGCCCCGGTTGTGACATCGAGCATCCGTGATAGCGCCGCGCCGGGAAATATCTTCCGCCTTTATTGCGCTGGATCGGCTTTTGATGGCATGTTCAAACCAACAAACCATAACAGGGAGCATAATCTTGCCCGCCGAACTGGACCGGCTCGACATGAAAATCCTCGATCGCCTCCAGATCGATGCCTCGGAATCCTCCAGCGAGATCGCCGACCGGGTCGGCCTGTCGCAGTCGCCCTGCTGGCGGCGCATGCAACGGCTGAAGGAGGAAGGATATGTGCGCCACACCGTCGCCGTCCTCGACCGGGAGAAATTCGGCGAGAGCATGTTCATCTTCGCGCAGCTCAAGATGTCCCGCCTCTCCGACGACGACCGGGACCGTTTCGTCCGCGCGGTGGAAGCCACGCCGGAAATCCTGGAAGCCTATACGCTGTTCGGCGAAATGGATGTGATGCTCAAGGTTCTCGCCCCCAACATCGCCTGGTATCAGAACTTCACCTTCCGCACGCTGCTGCGCCTGCCGGGCGTGGAGGACGTGCGCTCCACCGCGACCCTGTCGGAGTTGAAGTGCACCCATCGGCTGCCGCTGCCCTCGCTGCCGTCCTGATCCGCACCTGTGCGCATATTTCATGCAAGCCGGCTGGGCGGCGCCACGGTCTTTGCACATTTCCGTTCCGCGCCGTCTGTTAGCCTCTCGCCATGACACCGCATCGCACCGCCCTGCTCGCCGCGCTCCTGGCTTCCGCTTCGTTCACCGCCGCGCGCGCCGCCGATGCGCCCGATATCGCGATATCGCTTGCGCCCGTAGCCGATGCCCAGGGCGCCCTCACCCGCATGGACGTCGCGGTCCGCTTCGAGGCGCCTCCGGAAGGCGAGGCTCTGGCCGCGATCGCGATAACCGCGAACACCGTCGAGACTTCGGCCAGGAGCATGAACGCGCTGACCTTCTCCGACGCCAAGGGCATTCTGCCCGTGGAGGCCCACGATGCGGCAAGGGACGGCGACAATCTGGAGCGGACATGGAAGCCGCTCCGCCCGGTCGAAGGCCCGGTGACCGTGGCCTACCGCGTGTCGATCGACCCCGCGCAGCCGGGACTGGCCAAGCCGCAGTACGAACTGCGCGCCAGCGACGGCGGCCTTTCCGGCGCCGGCAATGCCTTCCTCGTCCTTCCCGCCGACCAACTGCCGCGCGGCCTTTCCGTCCATTGGGACCTCTCCCGCGCCGGGCCGAATGCGCGCGGCGTTTCCAGCATCGGCGCCGGGAATAACCGCAGCAGCCGTCCTCTGCGGGCCGACCAGATCAATGGCAGCTACTATATGGCCGGCCAGGTCGGCACTTACGCCAAGGGGACCTTCTTCGGTGCCTGGCAGGGCCGCTTCGGCTTCGACGGGCCGGACCTGATGGACTGGGCGGCCCGCCTCCAGGGTTTCTACGGCACCTTTTTCGACCAGCGCCCCGCCAGCTTCGGCGTCTTCGCGCGGACCAATCCGGTCAATCCCGGCAGCGGCATCGGCCTGACCGACAGCTTCGCCTTCACGTTCAGCGAGAAGACCCCGATCGCCGACCTCGAAAGCCTGCTGGCCCACGAGATGGTCCATGCCTGGATCAATTCGCTGAGCGATTCCATGGATGCACCGGGCGGCCTCGGCCTTTCCTGGTTCGGTGAAGGACTGGCCGTCCATTACCAGCGCCTGCTGCCCTGGCGCGCCGGGCTGATTTCTCGGCAGGCCTTTCTCGACGACCTCAATTCCACTGCCGGACGCTATTATACCAATGCCCTGATCGCCACGCCGAACGACAGGATCGCCGACGGGTTCTGGAAGGATACCCGCATCCGCGTGCTGCCTTATGACCGGGGATCGCTCTATTTCGCCTCCGTGGACGCCAAGATCCGAGCGGCGTCGCGGGGCAAGCGCTCGCTCGACGATCTCGTCCGCCACATGCTGGCAGAACGCCGCGCCGGTCATGCGATGGACCTGGCGCTCTGGAAGAAACTGCTCGGCCAGGAACTCGGCGCCGAAGGCCTCGCGGACTTCGATGCGATGCTCGCGGGAGGCACGGTCCTGCCGCCTTCCGACGCCTTCGGTCCCTGCTTCGAACGGGTGACGAAGCCGCTGAAGCGCTTCGATCTCGGATTCGATCCGCTGATCCTCGTCACCCCGGATCGCGCGGTGAAGGGGCTGAAGCCCGGCTCCGCCGCTGAAGCGGCCGGACTGCGCGACGGCGACCGCATTCTCAACCGCTTCCCGCAGGACGCCCTGCAAGGCGAACAGGACGCCGCGCTGACGCTCGACATCGATCGCGGCGGCGAGAAACGGAGCCTGACCTACAAGCCGCGCGGAGAGACGGTCGATGCCTATCAGTGGCAGATGTCGGCGACGGACCAGGCCTGCCCGCGCCGGTAGAAACGGCGGTATCGATACGCCTTGCAACCTCCCGCCGAGGCATTTCCCTGCAGATGACGGCCCATGCTCGTCCGCCGGAAAATAACCCGCCGGAGCGTTCGATAGGCCCGACAGGAGGGTTCGAGGCCGCTTATTCCACAGAAATGGCGCTTTTTGGCGCCCGATTAGGAAAAAATCGCTTCGTCACGCCCCTCGATCTCGATATGAGGGGGTCCGTCAATTGGAGACCTCGTATGAATAATGCCGATCTGGCCGAAGCACTTGCCACCGAACATGGCCTGACCAAGGCCGACGCCCGCAAGTATGTTGACGGCGTTTTCGCCGCCATCACCGAAGCGGCTGCCAAGGGTGAAGAAGTTTCGCTCAACGGCTTCGGCAAGTTCAAGGTAAAGGACTCGCCGGCCCGCGAAGGCCGCAACCCCGCCAATGGCCAGACCATCCAGATCGCCGCTTCGAAGAAGCTGGCCTTCACGCCTGCCAAGGCCGTGAAGGATCGCCTCAACGGCTGATCGCTCGGTGCCGCTTCCCTTTTCGGAGGGGAGCGGCACAGACGTTTTTCGGGGTCTTAAACGGCCCCTGTCGGCGGCTTCCGCGCCATCGCCACGGCCTTGCGCAGAGCATCGACTTCCGGAGCGCCCGCCAGCAGGTAGGATCCTACCACCAGCGCCGGGGTTCCCGACAGATCCATCACATTGGCGAATTTCGCCGTCCGGCCCAGCGCCGCATCGATCTCCGCGCGGTGTGCCGCCAGATCGGCTTTCAGGCGCTTCGCATCCACGCCCGCGCGCTGCACGGCCTGCTGGATGGCCTGGGAATCGATACGACCCGGCGTTGCCATCAGCGCATCGTTGAACGCTGCGTGCTTCCCCTGATACTTCACCGCCAGCGCCGTGCGCGCCGCTTCCACCGAAGCCGGGCCGAAGATCGGCCAGTCGCGGTAGACGACCCGGATCTTGCGATCCTCGCGCAGGACCTGCTTGAGCACGCCGTGGAGCTTGCGGCAGTACGGGCACTGGTAGTCCGAGAAGACGACGATGGTCACGTCATAGCCTGCCGGGGCGACCGAGGGCATGGCCGGATCGTTGCGCAAGGCCTCCACCGTCACGCCGCCGTTGCCGGGTGCTGCCGTCGCGCTGCCTGACGATAGCGCTCCAGCGGCCATTGCCGTGGCCATCGCCAAAGACACCGCAAGGGACCGGGCCCGCCACTTCTTCATCCAAACACCTTCCGCCTGTCTGCCGGAGATCGCCGGCTGTCCAAGGAAGCGCCTTATCGCCCGAGCCGCAGCGCCGTCACCCCTTTTCCGCCGCATCGTCGCTGCCGAACACCCATTCCGCGAACAGCGTGTGCAAGTCGCGGCCGCTCGCCGCTTCCATGGCCCGCTGGAGATCGCGGCTGGTCACGGTGCCCCCTGGCACCTTGCCGCGCTGTTCCGGCACCAGCGCCTTGCCGTCCAGCCGGGCGCCGTAGATGGTGAGCGCATTGCCGGTGATGACCAGCCGGTCGAGGCGCGCCGCCGTCACGCGAAAGACAATCGTCTCTTGCCCGGACAGCGCTGCGTTGGTCACGTCCGGGGTCAGCGAGAGGGCATAGCCGGTCACGTCGAAGCGTCGCCCGGATGCTCCTCGGCAAGCGCGGGAGCCGCAAGGGACACTGTCGCCGTCAAGACGAGCGATGCCATCCATCTGATATCGCGCGTCGCTTCTCCCATGCTGGCCGTCAGGGGATAGGCGGCCGCGCGCAGCCCGTCCAGTATCAGGCCGGGCCGGTACTGCCCCGCACGACCATTTCATGCGGCAGCATCAGCTGCGAGCCCTCGCCGCCCGCTTTCCGGCGAAACTCCGGATCGACCAGGATATCGACCGCCGCCATGGCCATTTCCGCCTTGGGCTGGCGAACGGTGGTGAGCTGCGGCCAGGCCGCGCGGGACGAAGGCGCATCGTCGAAACCGCAGACCGACAATTGCTCGGGCACGGCAATGCCCAGTTTCATCGCGGTGATCAGCACGCCCAGCGCCATGTCGTCGTTCGCGGCGAAGGCCGCTGTCGGCCGCTCCGGCAGGGCCAGCAAGTGCTCGCCCAGTTCCATGCCCGAGCGCGACGTGAAGTCACCGCGCATCACGCAGCTCTCGTCGACGGCAAGGCCCGCCGCTGCCATGGCCGCACGGAAGCCCTCCTCGCGCCGCGCCGAGGCGCTGTGGCTGAGCGGTCCCTGCACGAAGCCGATGCGGCGATGGCCGAGGGCGATGAGATAGTCGGTCATCTCCTGCGCCGCGCGTCGGTCGTCCATCCGCACGGTGCCCGAGGTCGGCGGCGCGATGCTCGGCGCAACCAGCACCGTGGGCAGGCCTGCCTCGGCGAAGATGGCCATGAGCGCGGCGTCGTCGCAGATCGGCGGCGCGACGACGGCGCCGTCCAGCCGCAGCGCGGCGATACTGGCGCGCACTTCCCCGGCCCAGTCCGGCGCAGTCAGGTCCACCGGCTCGACCACGAGGTGATAGCTGCGCGCCCGGCACCCCATGAGCGCGCCGTGCTGGACGTCGGCGGCATAGCCCGAGACGGGATCGTCGATGAACAGCCCCAGCAGGTAGGAGCGCGAGCTGGACAAGCTGCGGGCGAAAGCATTGGGCCGGTAGTCGAGTTCGGCGACGACCTTCTGCACGAGATCGCGCAGCTCGGGCCGGACATGGGCCTCGCCGTTGATGACGCGCGACACCGTCTTTGGGGATACGCCCGCGCGGGCCGCGACATCCTTGATCGTGACGACGCTCATTCCGCCGATTCTCCCTGGGGGCGCCGGACGCACATCGCCGCAAAGGCCGCGATCACCGCATAGCAGAGCGCGGGCAGCAGCAGCGCCGGCAGCAGGCCGAAGGCATCGGCCGCCGTGCCGGTCAGGATCGGCACCACCGCGCCGCCGACCACCGCCATGCAGAGCCACATCGAAGCCAGCGGCGCGCGGCGGCTGTCCTGCGGCATCGCCAATGCGTAGATCGTCGGGTACATGATCGCATTGCATAGCCCCACCGCGATCAGGGCCACGGCTCCGGCCGCACCCGGCAGGACCACCGCCCCCACGGTCAGCGCCACCGCTCCCAAGGCGGCGTAAAGCAGCAGCCGCGCCTCCGGAATCCACGTCATCAGCCAGGCGCCGCCGAAACGCCCGACCATGGCACCGCCCCAGTAGAGGCTGACCAGCCGCCCCGCGCTTACCGGCTCCAGCGCCAGCCGCTCGGGCAGCATCAGCACATTGGTCATCAGGGTGCCGATCGTCACTTCCGCGCCGACGTAGACGAAGATCGCCACTGTGCCCCAGAGCAATCGCCGGTCGCCCAGCACCGCGAAAATCTGCCGCGACCAGCCTTGCGGCAGCGTGTTTCCCGTGCCTTCCGAAGCGCCCGCCAGCAAAGCGCGATGGCCGACATAGAGCGTGGACAACATCGCCAGCACCGCGCCGATGGCGATGAAGGGTATCGATGCGGTCATCTCGGCGCGGGATCCCGGTGCGATGTTCGCCAGCAGGAACGGCGCGCTCAGCAGCGGTCCCAGCACGGTCCCCAGCGAATTGAAGCCCTGAAGCAGGTTGAGCCGGAAAGCCGAACGGCGCGAAGGACCAATGACGGTGACCACAGTATTGGCAGCGATCTGCAACACCGTCTGCCCGGCCGATAGCAACAGAAGTGCGGCCAGAACCAGCAGGAACTGCCGCATCCCCTGCGCCAGCACCAGGGCGAGGCAACCGGCGGTCATGACGGTCAGCCCGAAGGCGATCGCGCGCATGTAACCGATTCGCACCACGGCCAACGCGGCGGGAAGCGCGAAGAGCAGATAGCTGGAATGGAAGGCCAGTTGCACCAGCAGAACCGCCTTGTAGTCCAGCGAGAGCACGGACCGCAGCTGCGGCACCAGCAGGCTGACCGAAGCGCTTAGAAAACCACCGATAAAAAAGACGCCGATGGACAGCCAGAACAGACGCCTGGCCTGGGTTTCCGGCGAAGCGGAAGGCGCGTCGATCGGTGGGGAAAGCGTCATGGCGGACATCTATGGCACTCGGCAAAGGATGGCAAATCGGGGACAAACGGCGCGCTGACAGGCCCGAATGGAAGCCCGTCGAAAGACCGCTGTGTCACGAAATCCACACTTTGACATCATAATCTGACATCGATGTCAGATCGTTGCCGGAATGGTTCCGAACCCGCTTGACATCGATGTCAGATTCCGGCCATCAGCCCTTCACAAGGTACAAAACCATCTGGGAGGATGACATGACGAGGCACGATCTCGTCGCGGGCACAGCGCTCGCGGCTTGCCTATTTTCCATTTCCACCATCGCCCATGCGCAGGATGCGGCAGCGCCTGCCCAGCAGGCTGCGACCCAGGCTTCTCCGGCCGCGTCGGACGGCGACATCATCGTCACCGCCACGCGCCGTGAAACCACCCTGCAGTCCACGCCGATCGCGATCTCGGCCTTCAGCCAGGAAACCCTGACCAAGAACGGCGTCAAGGACGTCACCGACCTTGCCCGCTTCGTTCCCTCGCTGCAGTTCAACCAGCAGGGCGACCAGTCGGCCGTGCTGCTGACCTTGCGCGGCATCGGCAACGACAGCGCCTATACCGAAGTGGCCGACCCCGAAGTCGCCATCTACATCGACGGCGTCTATTCGCCGCGCTCGCAGGGCGCCTCGGTGCTGATGTACGACATGGAACGCGTGGAAGTGCTGCGCGGCCCGCAGGGCACGCTGTTCGGCCGCAACGCCACGGTCGGCGCGCTCAGCCTGATCTCGGCCAAGCCCAAGCTCGGCGAGTTCTCGGGCAATGTCGAAGTGGTTGGCGGTGCCTACAAGCGCTTCGGCGTGCGCGGCGCGATCAACATCCCCGTCACCGACACCCTGGCCTTCCGCGTCGCCTTCGTCAGCGACCGTCATGACGGCTATGCCGACTATCAGGCCGCGCCGGACATCGTCGGCATCAACAAGTCGGCCTTCGTCACTTCGGGCAAGAAATACTACGCCGCCGACCAGCAGTCGGGCCGCGTCTCGATGCTCTGGCAGCCGAGCGACAAGTTCAGCTGGAATCTCTCGGGCGAAGGCTTCCTTGACAACGGCGCGCCGGTGATCGGCCTGCTCCAGACCCCGCGCGCGGGCACCAAGCGCTGGTCCACGCTCAGCGACACCGCGCCCGAGACCGACCGCTACTCGGTCGCCGTGCGCAGCACGATGAACTACGATATCACCGACGGCGTGCAGCTCAGCTACATCGCGGGCTGGTCGCGCATCGGCGGCAGCACCCGCACCGATGCCGACGCCGGCGCCCTGCCCCCGACCGGCCAGGTGGACGCGGACGGCAACGACCTGCCGCTCGGCGCCTTCAACGAGAATGCCACGCTCTCCTCGCGCTACGACTTCCAGAGCCACGAACTCCAGCTCAAGTCCACCGGCGAGAACGATATCGACTGGATCCTCGGCGCCTATTACAGCCACGAGAAGAACAAGATCCGCTTCGATATCGACCAGCGCAACGGCTACCGCGACGGCACCTTCAGCTGGGCGGGCAGCTTCATCCAGGCCAATCGCCAGATCGACAGCCGCGCCGTGTTCGGCCAGGCCGTGTGGCATGCATCGGACTGGCTGCGCTTCACCGGCGGCCTGCGCTACACCTCGGACAAGAAGCAGGACATCGGCGGCCGCAACGTGACCTTCTCGGGCGACGGCTGCACCGCTGCCGACAAGGCCCCCGGCGGCGCCTGCACCGGCGGCATCTTCGGCGCCTATCCGGGTGCTTCCGCTGCGGAACTGGTCGCGCTGCTGCCCGGCTTCTCGATCTCGAACAACGACGTGAAGGGCAAGTGGGACAAGCTGACCTACCTCGCCCGCGTCGATGCCGACCTCGCCGAGGACACGCTGGGCTATGCCAGCATCTCCACCGGCTTCAAGTCGGGCAACATTCAGGACAATGCCGGGCTGACCGATCCGGAAACCCTGACCAACTACGAAGTCGGCCTCAAGACCCGCCTGCTCGACCGCGCATTGACGCTGAACCTCGCCGCCTACTATTCCGACTTCAAGGGATATCAGGTGAACCAGGCCGTCACCTTCCGCGACGATGACGGCAACGTCGTGCGCAGCCAGATCGTGACCCAGAACGCCAAGGGCGCGAAGGCTTACGGCCTGGAAGCGGAAATGAATGCCGCCTTCACCCCCGCAGACCGCCTGAACTTCTCGGCCACGCTGCAGAAGACCAAGCTGGACGATCTGGAAAGCGTCGACGGCCGCCTCTACGACGGCGGCAAGGCCTCCTCGATCGTGCAGCTCAGGGGCAACGAACTGGCCCACGCGCCGCGCTTCTCGGCGACGCTGAGCTACGAGCACGACTTCGAACTGGCGAGCGGCGCGCGGATCACCCCGCGCTTCACCACCCACTACGAGACCAAGAGCTGGCTGAGCTACTTCAACGGCGATGCCAACCCGTTCGTGAACGCCAACGATCCGGCCGAGAACATGCCCGACCGCGGCACCAACGGCACCTCGTGGGACAAGCAGAAGGCCTACTTCCGCTCCGACGCCTCGATCCGCTTCGAGCCGGCCGACGGCAAGTATTCGGTCGAAGCCTTCGTCCAGAATATCGAGAACGGACACATCCGGACCGGAGCCGGTGCCTTCGGCGCGCCGCGCTACGATCCGGTGTTCCTCTCGAACCTCCAGCCGCCGCGCACCTGGGGCGTCCGCGCCCGCGCGAGCTTCTGACGAAGGGCTGAAAGACAATGACGACCGACTACCCCTCCTCCGGTCGCGTCGTCATACTGGGCGGCGGCACGGCCGGATGGCTGGCCGCCGCCTACCTTTCCCGCACTCTGAAGATGCGCGATATCACGCTGGTCGAATCCAGCGAGATCGGCATCATCGGCGTAGGGGAAGGCACTTTCCCGACGATCCGCACGACGCTGGCGGGTCTCGAAATCAGCGAGGCGGAATTCCTGGTCCGGGCCGACGCCACCTTCAAGCAAGGCGTGCTGTTCGACGGCTGGGCCACCGGCAGCGACAGCTATTTCCATCCCTTCAACCTGCCCGTCGGCGGCGAGGACGAAGCGCTCCTGCCGCACTGGATCGCCGATGGCAGCGAGACGCGCCTGCCCTGGGCCGATGCCGTCACCGTGCAGGAGCAGGTGATCCGCGCCGGACGCAGCCCCAAGCGGACGGAAGACCCCGACTTCTCCGGGCCGATGAACTATGCCTACCACTTCGACGCGGCCCGATTTGCGGACTATCTGCGCGACATATCCGTCGCCGCCGGGGTCACGCGCATCGAAGGGACCGTCGCCACGGTGGAGCGCGCAGCCAATGGCGATATCGCCGCGCTCGCGCTGGCCGATGGCCGCCGGGTGGAGGGCGACTTCTTCCTCGACTGTTCGGGCTTCCGCGCGCTCCTGATCGGCCAGACACTGGGCGCAGACTTCACCACCTGCTCGGACAGCCTGTTCAATGACCGCGCGCTGGCCATGCAGGTCCCCTACGCCCAGCCCGATACACCGGTTCGGCCCTATACGCTGGCGACCGCGCATGAAGCGGGCTGGACCTGGGATATCGGCCTCAGCGAGCGCCGCGGCGTCGGCTATGTCTATTCCAGCCGCCATTGCTCCGACGACGAGGCGGAAGCGACCCTGCGCCGCTATCTGGGCAGCGAAAGCGAGAGCCTGACTCCGCGCCAGCTTCGCTTCGAGACCGGCTACCGCGAGACCCAGTGGATCGGCAACTGCGTCGCCGTGGGCCTTTCCGCCGGGTTCTTCGAGCCGCTGGAATCGACCGGCATCATGCTGATCGAAGCCGCGTTGAAGATGGTCGGCGAGTTTCTCGTCCCCGGCCAGCGCAGCGCCCGCGAGGCCGCCGCGCGCAGCTTCAACCGGCTGATGGCCGCGCGGTTCGAGCGCATCGTCCATTTCCTGAAGCTCCACTACTGCATCACCCGCCGGACCGACACCGCCTACTGGCGCGACAATGCCGATCCGGCCTCGATCCCCGAAGCCTTGCAGGACATGCTGGCGCAGTGGCGCCACCGCCCGCCCTCGCGCTTCGATTTCGTGGTCGATCTGGAGACGTTCCTGCCGCCGAGCTACCATTACATCCTCTACGGCATGGGCTTCGAGACCCGGCTTGCGGCCGGAATCGAACGCTATCCCGGCGCGCAGGAAGCCTGCGAGGTCTTCGCCCGGGTGCGCACAGCCCATGCCGGGGCGCGCGGTGCCCTGCCCGACCACCGCGCCCTGCTCGATCACTATCACGCCCGCATGGGCACCGCTCCAGCCAAGGTTTCCCGATGACGATGAAGATTGCCGCCCTGCTTGCCGCCTTGACCCTCGGCACCAGCCTGACCGTCCCGGCCCTGGCGCAGCAGACCGCAGCCCGCGCCCCCGGCGCCAGTACCGGCCAATCGGCCGAGGCGCGCGCCGATGCTCTCGTCAAAGCGATGACGCTGGAAGAGAAGCTGCAACTGATCCACGGCTACTTCCCGCCGCTGGCGAAGCCGGTGCCGCCGATCGCGATGATCCCCTCGGCAGGCCACATCCCCGGCATTCCGCGCCTCGGCATCCCGACCCTGCGCGAGAGCGATGCCAGCCTCGGCGTTGCCAACCAGGTCGAGCAGCGCAAGGGCGACGTCGCCACCGCGCTGCCCGCCAGCATCGCCACCGCCGCCACCTTCAATCCGCAGCTTGCCTATGAAGGCGGCGTGATGATCGGCGCCGAAGCGCGCGCCAAGACTTTCAACGTCCTGCTCGCAGGCGGTGTCAACCTCACCCGCGATCCTTGGAACGGGCGCAATTTCGAATATCTCGGCGAAGACCCGCTGCTCGCGGGCGTCATGGTGGGCGAGCATATCAAGGGCGTGCAGAGCAACCACATCGTCTCCACCATCAAGCACTTCGCGCTCAATTCGCAGGAGACCGGCCGCACCGTACTCGACGCCCGGATCGGCACGGCAGAGCTGCGCGAGAGCGACCTGCTGGCCTTCCAGCTCGGCATCGAGGCGGGCCGTCCGGCTTCCGTAATGTGCGCCTATAACAAGGTCAACGGCGACTATGCCTGCGAGAACGACTGGCTGCTGAACAAGGTGCTCAAGCAGGACTGGGCCTACAAGGGCTGGGTCATGTCCGACTGGGGCGCCGTCCACTCGACCGAGAAGGCCGCCAACGACGGTCTCGACCAGGATTCCGGGCAGGAACTGGACGACCAGATGTTCTTCGACACGAAGTTCGCCGAAGCGGTGAAGGCCGGGCGCATCCCGATGAGCCGCCTCGACGACATGGTCCGCCGCATCCTCTTCGGCGTGATCGACAGCGGGCTGATGGACAACCCCGTCCCCGAAAGCGCCCAGCCGATCGACTATGCCAAGCACGCCCTCGTCGCCCAGCGCGCGGCCGAGGAAGGCATCGTCCTGCTCAGGAACGAGGGTAACCTGCTGCCGCTGGCCAAGACCGCGAAAAAGATCGTGCTGATCGGCGCCCATGCGGATGTGGGCGTGCTTTCGGGCGGCGGTTCCTCGCAGGTCCGCTCGGTCGGCGGCGCGCCGGTCGAGATCCCGCTGACCAAGGGCGCCGCCGCCTCCTTCGCGCGGATCACCTGGCACGCCTCCTCGCCGCTGAAGGCGATCCAGGCGCTCGCGCCGGGGGCCAGCGTGACCTATGTGGACGGCAGCGATCCCAAGGCCGCCGCTGCCGCCGCCAAGGGCGCGGACATGGCGGTGGTCTTCGCCTGGGCCTGGCGCACCGAGGCGCAAGACCCCGAGAGCATGGCCCTCCCCGACAATCAGGACGCGCTGATCGATGCCGTCGCCGGCGCCAACAAGAAGACGCTGGTGGTGGTCGAGGCTGGCGGGCCGGTGCTGATGCCCTGGGTGAACCGCGTGCCCGCGATCCTGCAGGCCTGGTATCCCGGCCAGCGCGGCGGCGAAGCGATCGCCAATATCCTGTTCGGCGATGTCGCGCCCTCGGGCCGCCTGCCGATCACCTTCCCGGTCGCCGTCCAGCAGGCGCCGCGCCCCGAGCCGCTCGGGCTGGCCGAACTCCACGCCGCCGACGCCCGCCGCGATGCGGGCGACAAGACCGTCTACGGCATGAGCGGCGGCGTCGCGCCCTTCACCGTGGACTACCCGGAAGGCGCCGATGTCGGTTATCGCTGGTACGCCGCGAAGAACGAGAAGCCGCTCTTCCCGTTCGGCTACGGCCTCACGTACACCAGCTTCCGCTATGCCAACCTCAAGGTCTCGGACGGCGCGAAGCTGACTGTCGAGTTCGACGTCACCAACAACGGCAAGCGCGCCGGCGCCGACGTGCCGCAGCTCTATGTCGAGGCGAAGAGCGCGGCGGGCACCAAAGCCTACCGCCTCGCCGGTTTCGAGAAGGTGCGGCTTCAGCCCGGCGAGACCCGCCATGTCGCGCTGACCGTCGATCCGCGCGTCATCGCCCGCTTCGATAATGCGGCACCGGGCTGGGTCGTCGATGCGGGGGCCTACCGGCTGCGCATCGGCCATTTCGCCGGTGACGCGGCCCTGGCCGGCTCCGCCAATCTCGACCGGATCACCGCGAAACCCTGACGCCAACCCCGGCGGCGGGCATCCCCGCCGCCGCACTCACTGAAGACCGAGGCGCGGCTCCCCGGTGCGATAGTCGATGATCGAGATCGCCTGGTTCTGCAGGTTGATGAGGTTCTGCGCCGCCACACGCGCCGGGGCGGGCTTGCCGAACTGATAGCCCTGCGCGAAATCGCAGTTCCATTCGCGCAGGGTCGCCGCTTCGGCGAGGTCCTCGACGCCCTCGGCCACCACGTCGATACCCAGCTTGTGGCAGATGTCGATCACGCCCTGCACCAGCACCGCGCTGCGGCCTTCGCTCAGACGCCCGCCGCGGATGAAGCTCTGGTCCAGCTTCAGGCGGTGGATGTCGAACTCCGAGAGGTAGCTGAGCGAGGAATAGCCGGTCCCGAAGTCGTCGAGCGCGATGATATAGCCGCGCTCGCGCAAGCCCTGGAGGTTGGTGTGGACCGTCGCCGACTTGTTCAGCAGCACGCCCTCGGTGATCTCGAAGCCGATGGCGCCCGGAGAGACATTGAAACGGGCGCGGTTGAAGTCGATCTGGTCGAGCAGGGCCGGGTTTTCGAGCTGGAGCGGCGAAAGGTTGATGGAGGTCCGCAAGTCCGGCCAGCGGCGGCTGTCGCGGAAGGCCTGCTGGATGATCCAGGCGCCAAGCTGCGGCATCAGGCCCAGCTTCTCGATCACCGGCACGAAGACCGCCGGGGTATCGGTGGCCCCCTGCTTGAGCCTCAGCAGCGCCTCTACGCCCGAAGGCTTCATCGTGCGCAGGCTGATGATCGGCTGGTAGAACAGCTCGAAGCCCTCGTCCTCGATCGCCTTCTTCATGCGGGCCTCCAGGCCCTTGCGGCTCATGAAGCTTTCACCCAGCGCCGGGTTGTAGACGACATGGCTCGCCGGTCCGGCCGTCTTGGCGGCCCCCAGCGCGATATCGGCATGGCGCATCAGCGCACCGGCGAAATGGCCGTGCTCGGGCGCCGCCGCGATCCCGGCGGAAATCGTCACCGACACCACCGCCTGCGCGTCGCCCGCACGCCCGACGACGATGCCCGTCGAGCGCGGCCCCAGATCGTGGAGGTCGGCGTTCCCGGCGATCAGCACCGCGAACTCGTCGCCATCCAGCCGGGCCACGAGACAGCGCGGACCGGGGAATTCCTTGAGCAGGCGCTGCCCGAATTCGCGCACCACCTCGTCGCCGACCTCGTGGCCGAGCGTTTCGTTGATCGTGCTGAAATCGTCGATATCAAGCAGGATGAGCTGGCAGGAATGCGATCCCGCGACGTGCTCCAGCTGCTTGATGAACGTGGCGCGGTTCACCAGCCCGGTATCCGGATCGAAGCGTTCGAGGAACCTTGCCCGCATGGAGCTGCTGTCGGCCTCTTCCCGCAGCGTGTTCGCGCGGTGCGCCAGCATCAGGAACAGGCCCAGGACCAGCGCACCGATCGCCAGCGTGGCCGGTATCACATAGCTGCGGATCGCCTCACCGGGACGAGCCGGACGCCAGACCATGCGGCCGAGCATCGTGCCGTCGGCAGCGGTCAGGTCCACGCTGCGGGTCCCCGCCGCTGGCGTCTCCCGCGGGCCGACGATCGCGAAATGGTCCAGCATCAGCGTGCTGCCCCAGCGGTTCACCATGGCTTCGTCCATGTAGGTCAGGGTGACGAGTGCCAGCGGCTCGCCGGCGCCCGGCAACCGCGATACGGCAACCAGGACCGGCGTACCATGCACCGAACCGAGGTCGGACTTCGTGAGCAGTGCCTCTCCCGTCGACGCGGGCTTCACCTCCGGTCCGGCAGGCGATGTCTCGCCCAGCGAGGCAACGAGGCGGACCGCGGTGTTCTGGATTTCGTCGAGGTCCTCCGGATCGGCACGGCCGCCCTTGGTGTAGCCGTAGATCGCCTCCGACCGGGTCATGATCGCGACGGCCTTGGTATAATCGCCCGAAACGGTCGGTCGGCCCAGTTCGTTGTCCAGCCAGTTCGCCGCCTGATCGGGGCCGAGCTGGGCAATCCGCTGCGCAGGCTCCAGCCTTGCGGCAATCGCCGAGGCCTGCACGCCCGAAGCGGTAAGGGTCCGCTCCAAGCCCGTCCGCACCTGCTCCTGCTGGCGGTCGGCCGCATTGCGGTCCATCGACTGGGATGTCATGAACAGCGCCGCGGAACCGCCGATGGTCAACCCAAGAAGACCAACGATCGCGACCACCCCGCGGTGTCCCGATAGTTTCTGGCCAAGAAGCATGTGCGATCCCTAGTTGCTACCGCAGGATCGGGGATCCCTCGGAATGACCTTCACTACCCTGCTTTCCTCTACAAATTGCAACCAAAGGGCAGCGCAGTCGAAAAGATTGCGCCCGGATGCCCGATCCATTCTATTTTAGGAAGAAACGCGGGCCTACCCCGTCAAAAAGATCGGAATCCGAATGACCACTGCCCATCCCGTCGGCGCCGCATCCGGCGTTTCCATCGAAGTCGCGGCATGGGATGCCGTCGGCGCGGAGGTGGACCTGTCCTGCGCGGGCATGTTCGCCCGCGAAGCCGGTTCGCAGCTGTCCGGCGGGCTTGCCCATCTCAATGCGGCGCTGGAAGGACGGTTGCTGGATCTGCGCCGCAGCGGCAGCTTCACCGGGCGGCTGGGCGAATGCCTGCTGCTGGACAGCCCGCCTGCCCCAGTTCGTGCCCCTGCGCTTCTGCTGGTCGGTCTCGGCGAGCCGGACGGCTGGTCCACCGCCCACCTGCGGGAAGCCCTGCGCGCGGCGGGCACATTTGCGCTCGCCCTCGGCGTGCGGAGTGCCGCCTTCGCACCGGGAATGCTGGACAGCGGCCTCCTGCCGGACCAGACCCTCGGCGCGCCCGCGCACATGACCGGCGGACTTGCGCAGGCCCTGAAAGCCCGCGGCACTCTCGTCGAAATGGGTCTTGCGAGAGCGCCTCGGCTGGAGCGCTGGATTTTCGATGTCGGCGAAGCCCGGCTCACATCCGCCATCGAGAACTTCCGCGATGCCCTGACGGGTCAGGGCATCTGAAGACATGCGATCGACGGCATGAAACCGTCGATCGCATGCCGTATCGTCAGTCCACCAGACGCCACTGGAGCGTTTCGCCCGCATGGAAGGGAACGATGCGCAGGTCGCCCTCGGCGATCACCTCCGGCACCGTCACCTCCTCGCGCTTCAGCGTTACCGTGCCCTCGTTCAGGGGCAGGCCGTAGAAGCGGGGACCATGTTCGGAAGCGAAGCCTTCCAGCCGGTCAAGAACGCCTTCCTCGTCGAACACCTTGGCATAGCTTTCCAGCGCGAAGGGCGCGTTGAAGATGCCCGCGCAGCCGCAGGCGGCTTCCTTGCGGCCGATCGCATGAGGGGCGCTGTCGGTGCCGAGGAAGAACTTGGGCGATCCCGACACCGCCGCCTTGCGCACGGCCAGACGATGGCGCTCGCGCTTGGCGACAGGCAGGCAATAGGCATGGGGGCGGATGCCGCCGTCGAAGATCGCGTTGCGGTTGATGATGAGGTGCTGCGGGGTGATCGTCGCCCCGATCAGCGGGCCGCTCGCTTCGACGAACGCGGCCGCTTCCGCCGTGGTGATGTGTTCGAGGACGATCTTCAGCCCCGGATAGTCGCGGACCAGCGGGCCCAGCACCTGCTCGACGAACACCGCCTCGCGGTCGAAGATGTCGATCTCGCGGTCGGTCACTTCGCCGTGGATCAGCAGCGGCATCCCGATCCGCTGCATGGTCTCCAGCAGGCCGGTAAGCTTGCGGATATCGGTAACGCCGTGCGCCGAATTGGTCGTGGCATGGGCAGGGTAGAGCTTGCAGGCGGCGAAGACGCCCTGCTCGTAGCCGCGCGCGATCTCTTCCGGATCGGCATCGTCGGTCAGATAGGCCACCATCAGCGGCGTGAAGTCCGACCCGGCGGGCAGCGAATCGAGGATCCGCTGGCGGTAGGCCTCGCCCGCAGCCACATTGACGACCGGCGGGGTCAGGTTCGGCATGACGATGGCGCGCGCGAACTGGCGGGCGGTGTAGCCGACGACCGCTTTCAGCATCTCGCCATCGCGAAGATGCACATGCCAGTCGTCGGGGCGGCGGATGGTGATCTGTGAGGTCATGCGCCCGCTCTAGCCATCTCGGCGCGGGCCGTCGAGACTAAGGCGTCGAGGCCGGGCCGACGAGACTGGTGCGTCAGCCCGGCAGGCTTGCCGTCTGGCGCAAGGCCTCGCCCAGAGCGAGCGCCGCCGAACTCGCCAGGTTCATCGAGCGCACTTCGGGCCGCATGGGAATGCGCACGCGTTCATGGCAGGCCTCGGCAACCGCTTCGGGCACGCCTGCGCTTTCCTTTCCGAACAGCAGGATATCGTCGGGCCGGTAGTTCAGCGCGTAGGACGACTGCCGGGTCTTGGTGGTGAACAGCACCAGCCGCTGCGACCCGATAGTGGCCCGGAACGCCTCGAAATCGGCATGGCGCCGGATGACCACATGATCGATATAGTCCATCGCCGTGCGACGCACCCGGCGATCGTCCCATTCGAATCCCAGAGGCTCGATGAGGTCAATGGCCGCCCCCATGCAGGCGCCGAGACGCAGGACGGCGCCGACGTTTCCGGCGATTTCCGGTTCGAAAAGAGCAATACGCATCCCGGCTCCTTGGCGCTGCCGCGCGCACCGCGCAAGGAGTCTGTTCAGAGACCCAGTGCGGCGGCATTGCCCGAGGCAGCCGCCAGGTCGGCGCTCGATGCCAGCCGTTTCAACCGGCCGTCGAGCAGACCCAGCGCGACGCTGGCCGCGGTTTCCTCGCGCGTGTTGACGAGGAACAGGTCGCTTGCGCCCATCTCGAAGCGGCGGCGCTCGGCCACCGCCATCGTATCCGCGCGCTGCTTTTCCTGCTCGGACAGGGCGATAAGCTGCGTCGCGGCATCGAAGGCGATGGCGATCCCGTCCACTTCCGCGCGGATCTGCTCGTCCAGCCAGCGCGCGCGGGTCTGGTTGGCGTCGAGTTCCGCCTGTGTCTGCATCAGCTTGCCGCGCGCCGTGCGCTGTTCGAGCGGGACCGAGAACTTGAGCCCGAAGCGCACGTCGTTGCCGCTGCGAGAAGCGCCACCGGGGCCGATATCGCCGATGTCGCGCGCCACTTCCATGTTGAGATCGAGGCGCGGCAGCAGGGCATTACGGTCGAGCGCCAGACGGTCCTGCACCAGCCGCGTCTTCAGTTCGGCGACCAGCAGGTCCGGCCGCTGGAGGTCCTGCGGCATGGCCGTGACGACCGGCTCCGGCAGCGCGGCGGGCAACTGTTCGCGGCGCGGGATCGTCGGATTGCCCTCGCCGTCGCGCCAGTAGAGCGAAAGGGTATTGGCGGCGACGGCCATCGCCTGCTCGGACTGGACGACCATGGCCTGGCGGCGCAGCACCATCTGGTCGTTCTCG
This sequence comes from Novosphingobium sp., assembly GCA_017745295.1. Lineage (GTDB taxonomy): Bacteria > Pseudomonadota > Alphaproteobacteria > Sphingomonadales > Sphingomonadaceae > Novosphingobium. The sequence continues at coordinate 126,027 of JAGHZR010000003.1, read as the reverse complement.
GTCAGGACGATGCGCGGGCGCAGTCCGGCCTTGTAGGCGCGATCGAGGCCTCGCTGGCGTTCCTGCGCAAGGTCGAGGAGATGGCGATAGACCTTGAGCCGCTCGCCGCTCGCCACCCAGTTCAGATAGGCGTCGAGCGCCTTGCGCTGCACGCCGATGGCCACCATCTGCCGCTCGGCATCGGCCATGGCGCGATCGGCATCCGCCGTCACCCGGCCGAACCGGCGGTCGTCGATCATTCGGTCGCGCAGCAGGGAGAACACGGCGCCCGCGCGGATCTCGCCGAACTCATTGGTGTAGTTCTTGTCCTCGTAGAGCGGGAAACGGCCACTCGACGCGCGGTAGCCGCCGTAGACCTGGCCGCCCCAGTTCTCCAGCGGACGCGCCACTTTCGCATCGGCGTATGTGCCGCCGTAATAGCCGACCAGCCGCGATCCGCCCTCGGCGGAAAAGACCGTGTCGAAGGCCCCTTCGGCGGACAGCCGCCTGGCGTCGGCGACGCGAGTGCGGGCCAGCGCCTCGATGATCTGCGGCGATTGCCGGGCGGAATTGGCGAGCAGGTCGTCCAGTTGCAGCACCGGCGCATCGACCGGCGCGGGCCGGGGCAACGGCGCGATCTGCTGGGCCGCCGAGGGCACGGCGAGCGCACAGAGGCCGGAAGCCAGCAGCCAAATGGCAAGGCGCTTACTTGGCATTGCCGCCTTCCTTCCCGGCGGAGCTGTCTTTGCCGCTCACGCTGCCCGCATAAGTGCCCGCTTCGAGGGCGCTCACCGGATATTGCAGCGGGAAGTCGTTGAGCAGGCGCCAGAGTTCATAGCCGCTCGATACGGTGTCCATCATCACCCAACCGCGCACTTTGGCGCCAAGGCGCACGAACGGCTCCTTCGGCCAGGGCCGCGCGCCCGGCTTCTGCTCCACCAGCACGCGGAACAGGCCGTTGGCGGATGCCGAGACGTCGATCGCGCGCACTTGTCCGTCGAACATGCCGACCGCCACCGAGGGCCAGCCGCTGAACTGGATCGCGGGCCAGCCCTCGAACTCCATCCGTACCGGACGGCCCGGATGGATCAGCGGCACATCGCGCCCGTCGACGTAGAGTTCCACCACCCGCACCGCCTGCTCGGGCGCGAAAGTGGCGATCACGTCGCCTTCCTTGACCATCGTCGCGCTGTCGCCGCCAAGGATGCGCAGGATGCGCCCGTCGCGCGGGGCATGGACCATCTGCACCGACTGGCGGTTGATGTTGATGTCCAGCCGGTTGCGGTCGGCCAGGCTCTTGGCGACTTTGGCGCCATAGTCCGCCACCTTGATCTGCGCGAGTTCGAGATCGCGGCGCGGCGCCAGCCCTTCGCCGTAGAGCTGCTGCATGCGGCCCACGTCGCGCTGGGCCACGCCCATCGCCTGACGCGTAGCCGCGATCTCGGCATCGACTTGTGCGCGTTCGGCCTGGAGGCGGGCGATCAGGTTGGGATCGTTGTCGGCGATGCGGGCGATCTTGTTGCCCTTCTTCACCAGTTCGCCGTCGGTCACGTACCATTCCTCGACCCGTCCGGGGACGAGCGCGGTGATGTTCTGCACGCGGTCGCGCGGGTCGAGCGCGATGACCGAGCCGTTACCGTTCGACGTCTGCTGCCAGGGCACCAGCAGCAGGAAGGCGACGACAATAGCCATCGCGATCAGCAATATCCAACCGAGTACGCGCGCGGGACGCGGCGGACGCAGGCTCTGGAGCGTCTTGAAATGGACGATATGGTCATCGCGGAAGGGCATGGAAGCCTCCTTTCGCGGCGTTGCGGGCGGCGGCGAAGGCCGCGCGGTCCTGTGTCAGCAATTGGGAATCCCGTCCAAGCCAGAGCATGTGATCGAACTCGAAAGCATCGGGGCGGCAGGTGAAGACGATGATCGTCGTCTCGCGGTCGTCCAGCCGCTTCAAGGCAGGGCGCAGCTCCTCCACCGGCACCATGTCGAACAGGCCCGAGAGGATGAGCACGCGCGGACGGGCCAGCAGCGCGCCCGCCAGCTTGAGGCGCATCGTCTCCGCGCGCGTCAACGGCCAGCCGCTGGACGACAGCAGGCAGTCCATGCCGCCGTCGAGGCTGACGATCCGGTCGCCCAGCCCCACGAGATCCAGCACGTCCAGCACATAGGCAGGGTCGGCCTGCGGATTGGCGAGGCGCAAGTAATCGCGGATGGTGCTTTCGACGATATCCGGGCGGTCGAGCACGATCACGTCGCTGCGCAGGCGGTAGATGTTGAGCGCGGCGATATCGGCGCCGCCGAGCGTGACGAGCCCTTCGTCGGGGCGGTAATGACGCTTGAGCATCCGGCTGAGCAGCCGGTCGATCCCCGGATCGCTCGCCGCCACCGCATGGGTGCCCGAAGGAATGTCGAGATCGAAGCGGGCACGGTCCCCGGCGGCGGCAAGCGCCACCCGGCGCAGCGACAGGCCGCCGTCGCGCGGCCGGGCATCGCCCTCGCCGCGTGGGGCCATGTCCTCGACCGGGATGGCATGGAACAGCGAGAGTTCCTCGACCGCCGCGACGAGATCGTAGAACGTGTCGAGATAAGGCCCGAGCTGCGCGGCGCCGTAGAACACACTCGACAGGATCAGCTCCGCCGCGACCAGCTGGCCGATCGAGAGCTGGCCGCGAATGACCAGCCAGCCGCCCAGCGCCAGCAGCGCCGCGCTGGCCAGCGCATAGAGCAGCAGCAGCGCCACGCTCTGCGGGAAAGTCGCGCGGAAATGCTCGCGGTGCGCATCGACATAGGCCGCCGTGCGCATCTCAGACATGTCCATCGCATAGTCGAGATGGCGGCTCGACTTGTAGAAGCCGTTGGAGGCGCCCACGCTTTCCAGCCAGTGCGCGGTCTCGTACTTGCGGTGGCTCAGCGCCACGCCGCTTTCCATCGCGCTGCGCGCCCAGATCTTCCAGATGATCCAGACCGCCAGCACGAAGAGCAGGTTGAAGGCCAGGAATACCGGGTGATAGAACGACGTGACGATGAAGCCGATCATCGCCTGGAAGAAGATCGTGAAGCCACCGATCAGCAGCGAGGGCACTGCCTTCTGAACGGTGGCCACCTCGAAGAAGCGGTTGAACAGGTCGCCCCGGCGCTCGTCCTGGAAGAACGGGTTCTGGGCATGGACCGCCTGCAGCGTGATCTCGGCCACCGAACGCGCGAAGAGGCGGCGGCGGAAAATTTCCATCACGTAGCTGCGCAGTGCGCCGAGCAGCGACCACAGCGCCAGCAGACCGAACAGCACGGCGGCCAGCGTGAACAGCGGCACCGGCAGGGCAGTGTTGGCCACCGAATTGATCAACATCTGCACGGAGATCGGTGTCGCCAGCGACAGCAGGCCGATCGCGGCGCCGTAGATCATCGCCATCGTCATGAAGGCACGGTCGGGCGCCAGCACGCCCCGCGCCCAGCCCAGGAATGTGCCCCAGTCGATCCGCTGGGGGGAATGGCCGGCCATCGGTGATTGTCCCTTTTCACTGCCCGCCACGTCATCGCAGCCGGCGCAAGTGGGCGCGGCCACTACCGAAGAGCTTGTGAAATTGGATGGACTGAAAGTTACATTTGGTTTCGCGAGGCGGTCTCGGCGCCGGATGTCAGGTCCTTGCGCAGCCCTTCCAGCACGGTATCCGCACGGCGGAGATCGCTGGTATCGAAGCCTTCGGTAAAGGCCGCGCGCAGGGTTGTCAGCCGCCCCAGCGCTTCGCCGCCCCGCCCCCGCGCGGCGAGCAGGGGCACCATATCGAGCATGATCCACAGCTCCCAGGCCAGCGCGCCCTGACGGCGGCTCCATGCCAGCGCTTCCTCCAGCAGCGGGAGGGCCTGTTCGGCCTCTGCCGCGGACCCTTCGGCAATGATCGCCGCCTTTATCCGCAGCAGATTGGGGGTGTAGATATGCTCCCCATTGGCCGCACAGCGCGCAAGGGCGGCATCGATCCGCTCACGCGCCTCTTCGCGCCGTCCGGCCCGGATCAGCGCCAAAGTCAGGGTGGAGGAGAAGGAAGTCGTCAGCAGATCGTAGCGCAAGGCCTGCAATCGCGTCAGGCTATCGCCCACACCGTCCAGCGCCGCGCGCCAATCGCCTTTCCGCAAGGCCTGATTGCCGCGCAGCCCGCCCACGGCAGCAATATAAGGCGCGAAGGCATTACGCCGTGCCGCCGCCTCGAACGTATCGAGCGTGACCGCCGCACGCGCGAGGTCGCCCGTCGCGATATGGATCGGCAGCGCCCAGATCAGCGCGATGCAATGAGTCGTCGGATGATCCAGCCGCTCCGCTTCCCGCACCGCCTCTTCCGCCAGGAGGCGCGCCCGGTCGGCATGGCCGAGCAGCCAGAACGTACGCGCCAGGGCGATGATCGAACGGTTGCGATGGTCGAAACCGTAGTGGATCGTGCGCCACCGCTCGGATGGCAGGGAAAGCCGCACCGCCCGCTCCAGATGTTCGCGCGCAAGCTTCTGGTCGCCGCCGAGATGATGCGATATGCCCGACAGCGAGGCCGCCACCGCGCTCGCCTCCGGATCGTCCAGCGTCGCGGCCACCGCCAGTGCCGTCTCCGCCCATTCGTGGGCGACGGCATAGTTGCCGATGCGCTCGTGGAAGATGTGCAGCCGCCCGAGCAGGCGCAGCTGCCGCCGCGCGTCACCCAGCGAGACCGCGATTGCGAGCGCCCGCCGCAGCGCCGCTTCCACCGCATCGCTATTGCCGCGCGTGAACATGAGCGTCAGGCCCAGCGTGGCCTGAAGCTCGTACTCTTCCGAGGTTCCGGCCGTGTCCCCGTCCAGCAAAGCGAGCGCGCGGGCGCACCAGTCCCGGCTCTCCGCCAGCAGCGACATTTCGAGGAAGATCGGCGCACTGACCGCACTGAGGCGCAAGGCCTGCTCCGGATCATCGTCGTTGTCGAAACAGGTGGCCAGCGCGCTGCGGATATTGCCGATCTGGCCGACGATGCGGATGCGGCCGCGGGAATAACTGCCGTCTTCCGCGCGAATGTCTTCCAGCAGCGCCAGATAGAAGGCGGCATGACGGCGCGCGGCGGCGCCAGCCTCGCCGGAACCGCGACCGCGCAGCTTGTCCTGCGCATGGGCGCGAGTCATTTCCAGCAACCGATAGGCATTCGGCCCGCCGCCGCGATCGGCGGCAACAAGCGACTTGGCGATGAGCGCGTCGAGCGCCATGGCCACGGCCGGCGCATCGAGATCGTCCCCCGCCACGACCGCCAGCGCCGCCTCCAGCGAGAACGGGCCGAGGAACACCGAGAGGCGCTCGATCGTCCGCCGCTCGGTCTCGGACAAGAGATCGTAGCTCCAGTCGAGCGTCGCCTGCAGCGTCTGCTGCCGCGCGACTGCCGTGCGCCGCCCCGTCCAGCCGAGACTGAAACGCGCGCCCAGCATCCGCGCGGTCGCCTCCAGCCCGTGCACGGCGGCGCGCGCGGCGGTCAGTTCGATGGGCAGGGCCATGCCGTCGAGCCGGGCGCAGAGATCGGCGATACCCTGCACCGCCTCCCGGTCGACACGGAACCCGCTGTTCGCCGCCACGGCTCGCTCGACGAACAGTGCTACGGCGGGAAAGGCCGCCAGTTGCTCCGGCCCCAAGGCCTCCGCCCGGTCCCCCGGATAGGCCAGCGCGCCGAGCCAGTGAACCTGCTCGCCGACGATCCGCAGCGGCTCCCGGCTGGTTGCCAGAATGCGCACCTCGGGCGCGGCCTCGCCGATCCGCTCTGCCGTATCAGAGACCGCATCGATCAGGTGCTCGCAATTGTCGAGGACCAGCAGCAACCGCTGGTCGCGCAAGTGGCCAAGCACGACGACCAGCGGATCTTCCGCCTGTACGGGAATGCCCAAGGCTTCGGCGATCGCCGAAGGGACGAGTTCGGACCGTTCCAGCGCGCCGAGATCGGCGAAGTGGACCCGACCCGAAAACGCCCCGAGAACCCGGTGCCCCACTTCCACCGCCAGCGTCGTCTTGCCGACTCCCGCCGCACCGACGATGGCGCAGAGCTTGTGTTCGCGGAGCAGCCCGATCAGAAAATCCACATCCGCGTCGCGCCCCAGCAGACGGCGCACCCTGCCCGGCAGCGGAGGGGCGGATTGCGGGCGCGTCATTGTCCCGGCGCGCGGCTGCGCCTTCACCTCGCGTCCGGCCCGAGGAGAAATCCGGGCGACGAAAGCATAGCCGACGCCGACCTGGGTGCTGATGTAGCGCGCACCGTCCACGCCTTCGCCGAGCGTCTTGCGCAGCGCGGCCATGTGAAACCGCAGGCTGCCATCCTCGACGACGACATCGGGCCAGACCCGGCGCAGCAGATCGCGCTTGCCGACGACCGCCCCGGCCCGCTCGACGAGCGCCGTCAGCAGATCGAGCGAGCGCCCGCCGATCTCGACCGGAACGCCGTCACGGGTCAGCAGGCGTTCGCCTGCATGGAGGACGAAAGGCCCGAAGGCCGCACGAAGAGATGAAGGTGAAGGCATGTCCTCCACAGATTGCCGCCTTTCCCCTGACATCTGCGTCTTTTCGTCGAGCGTGCGGGGACGTCCTATCATATTTCGGTATGTGTTGCGCACCGGGGCCAGGCGCGCATCGCACGGCGTCGATCACGCCCGCCGCGATGAGAAATGCCGCAGTCCGCGCAGAGCGATATCGGGGAACTCCAGCAGCGGTGTTCCGCTGGCGATGGCATCGATCGTGGCAAGGGCCGGTCAGCGACGGGCAAATTCTGCAGCCGGTCGCGGCCGAACAGACGGGTCTGAATAGGCAACCATGCCGTGACCGGGCCGTTAGGGAGATGTCCCAGGCGACCGTGAATTAAGTGATAACACCGGGTTTAGCGCCCATTAACTATGGTATTATACGGTAGTTTCAGTCCGGACAGCGATAGTCGGTTTCATCAGGAGGATCGTATGTCGATGTCTGGAATGAAGCGTTACGCACTGCCGCTGGCCCTGGTCCTCATGCCGACCGCGCTGCTGCTACCGACGACCGCTGCCACCGCTTATGACGGGGCCTCCATCGCCGTGTCCGGTCGCGTGCCGACGGTCTGCCGCGTCACCATGGCCGCCGCGCCCGCTCATGCAATCCAGGCAGGCGCCAACGACCTCGGCACCATCCACGAGCTTTGCAACAGCCTGGCGGGCTACACCGTGACGCTGAACCATCCGGCCGGACTGGTCAATGCCTGGGTCGAAGTGGGCGGCGTTCGCGTCCCCCTCGCCTCGGACCGGACACATACCGTCATCGTCGACAACCGCGCGCCGGCCTTCCGCGAACGGCAGCTGCGGCTGATCCTGAACCAGGCGCCTTCGGAGGACATGAACCTCAGCCTCGAAGCCGAACCCAAGGGCGAGGTGTTTTAAGGCCGGACCGAGGCACAGCCCTCGCCGCCCGAAAGACCGAGGCGCGGCGAGAATGTCAGCGTGATGACATCGGCATACTGGCCTGCCGGAAGGCGTTGCAGGTCCTTCCCCGCCAGCTCCACCTGTACGCCGTGGTTCCGTCCGCCGGGCGCGGGAGTCTGGCTGCAGGCGATCATCGACCGGTCGGACACCGGAAAGCCCGAAACCTTGAGAGCATAGGGCAGTGCGGCCTCGTCGCCGTCGAAGCGCTTCAGGGCGCCGCGCTCCTCGGCCACGCGGATTTCGTAAGGCACCGTGGACTGCGCGGTCACCGTCAGCCCGCGCGTGAGATTGCCCCCCGAACCGTCGACATCGCCGAAATCGATGCGGCCGCGCTGGATGCCCATCGATCCCACGAAGGTGGCGATACGCTCCGGCACAGTCAGGTCGACCGCGACCTGGCTGCCGAGCTGCATGCCGCGATCCAGTTCGTCCCGACCGGCCAGGCACACGAAGCGCAGCTCGAGCGGCTGGTAGTAATTCCCGGCGACGATGCCCTGCCCCGCCGGAACCTGGATGCGGAACGTCTCGTTGACATTGTCGCCCCCCGCGCCGGGCGAGAACTGGACGAGCGCGCCGTTCGTCGCATTCGGCTGCTCCGCGCCGGACACCAGAACCATGCGCCCGGTGTCACGAATCCAGCGGATGTCGTAACGCACCGAACTGTTGCGCCCCAGCGCGGCCCCGCGATTGATCGCCCCCGGATTGGCGAGGACGAGCCGCACGGCGGTCACCCGCGGGTCCAGCCGCCGGACGTGGATGGTGAAGGCACGCTCGATCTCGGCCCGGTCGAACGGGTCGTAATCCAGCGTAAGTTCACTGGCGGAAGCGCGGAAATCGGCGCAATTGGCTTTGGCGGCCTGCGGCAGGGCCAGGGCGACGACGCCGCAGGTCAGGAGCGTGGCGGCGATCTTCATGGGGTTCCCTCCGGCTTCAGTGCACCGCCGCGCTGCAAGGCGGCCTGCGTTGTCGTCACATCGATCAGGTAGACGAGCTTGCCCGCGTCGGTCGGCATTTCGATGCGCCACCTGCCCGCGCGCAGGCCCTGCACGGCGAAGTGACCGGAGCGGTTGGTGAACATCTGCACCGGCGGATGGTCCGGCATCGCCACTTCGAAGGCGCTGCCGCCCACGAGTTCGAGCGGGGCACCGTCCGGCTTCAGCAGCTGCCCGGTATAGGTGACGAAGTAATCGGAACCGATCGTGACAAGATAGCCTGCACGATAGGGCGGCCGGACCTGGACGATGCCGGTGCCGATATCGTAGCCCGAGGGCGCCTCGGGCACGTCGTAAGTCAGCAGGCGCGGCGAATAGGACGTCAGCTGCGGCATGACCGCGCCGCCGAACAGGCCGGATTTCGCCATGTACTCGTTCTTGCGCGGATCGATGTAGACAGCCTTGCCCTCCAACGAGGCATGTGTCTTCAGAATCGCGAAACTGTCGTAGATCGGGCGCGACAGTGCAAGGCTGCCGCCGGCATAGGCCAGCGAGAAGGCCGCCCGCAGCGAGGTGCGCTGGTCGATGATCGCGCCGCCGTTCGAGAACGCGGTATTGTGCGCCGCGCCCAGTTCCGCGCGGTTGGTCAATACGTTGACAGCAGCGTTGACGCCCACCGAATCCTCGACCCGGTCGACATTGGCCGAGGCGTTGTACGACCCCACTCCGGTGCCGCTGGAGCGCTGGTAGCTGACACGGGCGCGCTCGCGCTGGGTGTCGAGATCGGTGGTGACGCTGGAGCTGCGGTCGAAGCGGTAGATCAGCGAGATTCGCGCGCCCGGCCCGGAATTGCGTTCGCTGCGGCGATAGGACGCTTCCGCCGTCAGCAGCAGCCGCGGATTGGGCCGCCATCCGTAAGTGGCACGGGCGGTGGACTGGTCCCGCCTGCCGCCGCGCCCGATCGAATGGAAGCCGTCGAGGCTGAAATAATGATCGGCGCCGAGCGACTGGGAATAGGTCGCGCCGATGTCCAGAGCGTAAGGATTGCTGGCGGAAAGACTGTCCGGCAGCGCGAAGTTGCGGCTCGTCGCCTGGACCGAGGCGGTCAGCGAGCGCGCATTGCTGCCCGTGCCCACGCGCGAAAGTTCATAGCCGATGTTCACGGCATAGCCCTGCCCGGCATCGACATTGTGCGATCCGGCAAGATTGAAAGCCAGCGTGCCGATCGGCGAGGCCCAGACCACTTCGGCCCCGCCCACGCCGCCCCGGCGCTGGGCCTGGAAGTTGGCGCCCACCGTCAGTTCCTCGGTCAGGCCGCGGCGATAGAAGCCCGATGCGACCGGCGCACCGCTGTAGTGCCGACCGGCGGTACGAAACGGCGCCTTCACACCGCCGTAGAACCCGAACTCGCTCAGCCCGGCGGCCAGCAAAGTGCGGTCGAAATTGATCGAGAAGGCGATCACGTTCTCCCGCCCGCTGTCGTCGCGCACGACCAGCCGCACGTCGTTGGCGCCCTGCGCGAAGGGAAAATCGCCGATGTCGTAAGTGCCGGGGTTGAGCCGCGTCACCTGCACCGACTGGCCGTTGACGATGGTTTCGACCGTCGAGGCACGGGTCAGCGTGAAGGAGCGCTGCCCGCGCGGCTGGATGTTGCGCTGCGGATCGAGGTCGGCATAGACGCGCGAAAGCGAAAGCCCCGCCATCGGACTCGATCCGGAGAACCCGCGCGAGACCGGCTCGAGGTCGCCGGCGGTGTAGCGGGCGGTGCGCCGCTCGTCGTCATAGACGATGCGCGTGCCCTCGCGCCGGAACCTGTCCTGGATGCTGCCTTCGTTTTCCAGCACCAGTCCCCGCACCCGCACCGCGCTGTCGAAGACCACGTTCGGCGTGACGAAGCCGGTGCCGGACCCTTTGTGCACGTAGTCGCTGTTGACGAAAGCCGTGAAATAGGCGGACAGGTCGGCGGGCGTCTGGACCGGCCCCGCGACGGGATCGTAACCGCCCATGACCCGGATCGACTGGCGCTGGCGCAAGGCGGGGTCCAGCGTCATCGTCAGGCCGAGGCTGGCCTGATCGTAAGCCAGCGTCACCCCCAGCGCCGCAAGCTCGGTGGTGGCTATATCGGGCCTGCCGTCCACTGCCGCGGCGATCCGCGACCAGGCCTCGGCGGACAGGACGCCGCGCAGGAGGGCCAGGAATTCGGCGGTATCGACCAGAATCCGATCGTCGGCCGCCAGAGTGTAGGACACTTCGCCGAGCACGAAACCATTGTCGGTCAGCGGACCGCCCATCGGAATGTCGCGCCCGGTGCTGTTGAGAGTGCTGTTGAGACGGGCCTGCGGAGGCGCGGACGCCGTGGGCGGTGTCTCCCAGGCGGGTGTCGGCATCACGTCCCGGACCGGCACCGGCAAGATCGCTGCGGTCATGCCGCGAAAGGGTGCGGTATGCGTCACCAGACGTGCAGGCGCACTCGTCCGCGCCTGCGCAGCCGGCGAGCCGAACGGCGTCAGTCCCGGTGCAAGGCCTGCCAGGCCGAGAAGATAGAGAGTACGGCGATTCGGCACGGCGTCATTTGCTTCCGGCCGAATTCAGCTCGACCGACAGCGTGCCGGAGGCTTCGGGGAGTTCGACATTGATCGGGAAAACCCGACTGGCCTTGGAAGGTACGAGGCCGAGACCCATGCTTTCGCGGATTTCCTCCGGTTCGAACGTCTTGCGATAGGCCTCGGATCCGTCGGCCCGGCGCTCGATCACGGTCATGCGGTTGGTCGCGACGTAGCCGTAGCTGGTGCCGTCGTTGGCGACGGTCAGGATCGGCTGCGGCTTTCCGGCGGCATCGGTGCCGACCTTGGCCTCGACGACTTTCAGAGAAGGCGTGTCGCCGTTGGTGCCGACGCTGACGAGGACCTTGAAACGGTGGAGGACCTGGATCGCATTCTGGCTTTCCGGCATGGCGACCGGAAGCTGGGCGATGGTCACATAGAAATGGCGGCTTTCGCCTTCCAGCGGCTGGCCGATCCACTGTACGCGAAACGCCTGCGACTGGTTGCCCGCAAGCGTGGCCTGGCTGGGGAATACGAGGACATCGTCGCTCTCCACATCCTCCGCCTCGCGCAATTCGCCGTCCACGACGCGAACGGGGTGGACCGTCACTTCCACCGGCACGGTGTCCGGGAAGGTGTTCTGCAGGGTGACGACGGCCGAAGTGCGGCGCCCCGCCGTTTGCAGGTCGACCACGACGGGCTGGACGTTCAGCGCCAGACTGGGACCGGTGGTTGCCAGCAGGGCAAGGCACGACAGCAACGGACGCAGGACGCGCCGGGCAGGATGCGGGATCATGGAAATCTTCTCGGAAAGAAGCCGGGGGCAGGCGTGATGGCCCGCCCCCGGACGTCATCAGGCAGCCGGGGTCAGCTCGATCGAGACGTAACCCGAGTAGGTGCCGGCAGCCAGCCGACGATCGGTCAGCGACGACCAGTTGGTGGCGGTGCGGTTGGAACCGTTCGAGGTGGCGACGGCGGCGCCCTGGTTGGCGGCCTTCACGAACTGGACGCGCGTGGCGGCCGAGCTCAGGCTGTCGTGGCCGCCGAAGCGCTGGGCAACGGTCGAACCGCCGTCGGTCGAGGTCGAGTCGAGCGCCAGACCGTTGATCGAGGTGTCGAGGTTGTAGCGGATGAACTGGGCGAAATCGCCCTGTGCCAGGCCGTTGCCGCTCGCGCCCTGAAGGGCGAGAACCGCACGCTCGACCTTCACGTTGCTGCCGCCGTTGTTGCAGAAGGCGACGACGCGGGCGTCGGTCAGCTTCTGGGCGATTTCCTCGGTGACGGTCGAACGGATCTTGGCATTGGCGTCGGTCAGGTCACCGAGCGAGATCGACGAAGCCTGCGAGGAGATACCGCACTTGCTGTCGACCTGGGCATTGATGTCGATGCTGGTGGTGGCGGCCTGGGCCGAACCGGCGGCAAGGGCGAAAACGGCTGCCGCAGTGGCGGCGAGGATCGAACGCTTCATATTCAGCTCCTAGGGTACATTTGGCGCAGGAACGCGCCGGAGGATTGAAGACCGCTTTCGCGGGTCTTGCGACTTGCACCGGCTACCGGGACAGGCAGCCGATAATTGAGCGACGCGCCGACCCAACGCCCCGCCCTTCATGCTGGAGGACTGCAGTTATGCGCGTGGTCCAACCACCAGAATGAGAGTATCCTTGTAATGCCCCGCCGCGAGATGGGGCTGGGCGGAGGCCTGCGCCGCCCAATCGATCGAGATCACCGCATTGCGGCCCACGCTGATGCCCGCGCCGGACCGAAGGCCCCGGCCGGGCATCAGCGTGGCGAAAGCACAGCGGCCGCCGTCGGCCATCTCGTCGGAAATGCAGGGTGCGCTGCGAACGATGCCGCGATCGGTATTGAGCGCCAGCGAGACCCGGTAGCGCTTGCTGAACGAAAAGCCGGAGCCGTCGTCGGCGGCATCCACATTCGTCAGCGCGCCGCGCTGCGAGGTGACGCCGAGAGCATAAGGCGTGTTGCAATCGAGACCGACCGCGAGGGAGAAGTTTGCGGCGCTTTCCAGATCGCGCGGCGCCGTAATGCCGGCAGGAGCGCCAGAGGCGAAACCGCAGCGCTCCTTGATCCGCGCGACGACATCGATCGCCACCGAATCCGTGGCAGCCCGAGCCGGCCCCGCTCCGGACAGGAGCAATGCCCATGAAAGCGCCAACAGCAAGGCGCTGCGGACCCTTAAGGCGGCATGCGACAGCCGCCACAAACGATCGAACATCATTAAGCCCCCCGCTTAATGCATGACCGGCGCGATCAGCCTCCTGCCGCTCGCAACTGGACGCCCCGCACCGGGCGCGGTCGAGGACTTAGGAAGGCTTAATAAGTGAAGCAATCATAAAATATTCGCTAACGGTTAGATTGCCCGTTTTGGGACATTTTTACGGCCGAACGCGCTCTTCATCATTTGTTGCAATCGTTTTGATTCGTCGTAAATCCGGGATTTTTGCCATTTATAGCGGTTCGCACCCCCTCGCACATTCAATCCGATTCCGAGCAGATTGTCGTTAGCTAACGACACGATTCAACCGATCGCCTCTCATTTCAGACCGTTCCGACCGAATTCGAACCGTTTCGATTCGCGGATTCGTCCTTACCCGCGGGATGGCCACCAACGGATGACGCGCGTCCTTTCCGGGGAGCGCCCCCAACCAGCGTATAGTTCCGCCGCGGCACGATACCCGGCATAACCGCCGATAGTGTCGGCCATGAACGTCTCCGCTCGCATGCGGTGCGATCGCCGGTCCGGCACAGCTCAAAGGATGCGGCGCTGTTGCCGAGGCATCCGTGGATCTGGTCGGGTGCGTTTTGTCAGGATCACAGGGAAGTTGAGAGGCAGGCCGCTCATGCGATCGGATCGATCGATCTGTCTGGCCGCGCTGATTTCCGGTCTGACCGTCCTTGCTCTCGACATCTTCAGTCCATTGCAAGGCGCGGTCGCGGTCCTCTACACTTCGACCGTCCTGATCGCTTCCTGGTCGAACCGACGCGCCGCGACGGTCATGGCCGGTATCGCGTGCAGCGTCCTGACCTTCATCGGCTTCCTGTACAGCCATTGGGACGCCCCCTTCGGATCGCCCGCCATGCGGCTGGGCGTCTCGCTGTTCGCCATCTGCATGATAACGATGCTGTCGGTACGCCATCGCTCGGCACGCGATACGCTGGCCGAGCAGGCCAGAATGCTCGAACTGACCCACGATACCGTCGTGGTGCGGGGACCGGACGATACGATCCAGTACTGGAACGAGGGTGCGGAGCAGCTCTACGGCTGGACCCGTGCGGAAGCTCTGGGGCAATCCGCCCAGCAGCTTCTGCAAACCCAGGCCACCGGCGATCCCAAGACCGTGATCGACATGGTGGGAAGCTGGTCGGGCGAGATCAGCCGGGTCCGCAAGGACGGGCGCCGCATCCTCCTCGAAAGCCGTTGGCTCGCCCGCCTCGACCATCTCGGCCGCGAGACCGGCATTTTCGAGACCAGCGCGGATGTCACCCAGCAGCGCGCCGAGGCCGCCGCCCGGCGCCAGTCCGAAGAGCGCTACCATACGATCTTCCACGCAGCCGGCCTGCCCATGCTGGAAATCGACCTCTCCGCCGCCCGCGCGACGATGGCGCAGGCCGGGACCGTCGACATCGAAGTCATCAACCGGGTCGCGGCCAAGGCCGCCGTCAGGGATGCCAACGATGCGGCCGTGCAGTTGTTCGGCGTTGCCGGGGCGCAAGGCCTGATCGGTCACTCGCTCCTGCGCTTCCACACACCGGCGGCCGAACAGTCCCTCGGCCGCCTGCTCCGCGCGCTGGCGGCGGGGCAGCGCGACATCGAGGAAGAAGCGCAGTTCCTGACCGAGACCGGCGCGCTCGTCGATGTCGTGCTCCGCCTCACCCTGCTGGAGGACGACGACAGCTGGAGCCGCCTGCTGATGCTCGCGGTCAATGTCACCGAACGCAATCGCCTGCACCGCCGCATGGCGCAGGCCCAGAGCGAGCTGACCGAAGTCAATCGCGCCACCACGCTCGGCCAGGTCGCGGCTTTCATCGCCCACGAGATCAACCAGCCGCTGACCGCGATCACCGCCTTTGCCAGTTCCGGCAAGCGCTGGCTTGCGCGCGAGGCACCCGATGCCGTCGAAGTGGCGGACTGCCTGAACAAGATCGCGCTGAGCGGCGCCCGCGCGGCGGATGTCGTGGCAAGAGTCCGCCGGCTGTTCCGAAAGGGCGAATCCGAGCAGACCGAACTCGACGTGCAGACCCTGATCCGGGAGACCGCCGGTCTGCTGGACCTGGAACTGCGCGAAAGTGCGGTCACGCTCCACCTCGGCGCCGCACCCGATCTTCCCCGCATCACCGGCGATCGCATCCTGTTGCAGCAAGTCCTGGTCAACCTGATCCTCAATGCGCGCAAGGCTATCTCCCAGGCGCCCGAGAGCCCCCGCGACGTGTGGATCGACGCCTTCCGCCAGGGCGACATGGTCACGGTGGAAGTCGCCGACAGCGGAACCGGACTGCTCAGCGATCCGCGCGAGATATTCGAACCGTTCTTCAGTAGCCGGGACGACGGCATGGGTATCGGCCTGGCGATCAGCCGGTCCATCGTCGAGCAGCACGGGGGCGCCATCCAGGCCGCGAACCGGGCGGAAGGAGGTGCGCGATTCCGCTTTTCGATCCCGGCCGCGACCTGACACCCCGGCCGCCATGTCCAGACAATTTCACTGCTTATTCAGGACAATGCCCTTGGGCCTGACAACACATCAGAAAATCGGGAGCGCATCGTGTCCAGGACCTGCCTGATCGCCATCGTCGACGATGACCCGCTGGTCCGCGACTCCATCGACAGCCTCGTCCGCTCCGAGGGGCTGGCCACCGCCATGTTCGCCGGTGGACGCGAGCTTCTGGGATTTGGCCGGACGGACGACGTCGGCTGTGTCGTGACGGATCTCAACATGCCCGGCATGACCGGCCTGGAACTGCAGGGCGAAGTCGTGAAGAGGGGCTGGCGAGTGCCGATCATCTTCATGACCGCATTTCCGACGCCCGAAGCGCAGGCCCAGGCCATGGCCGCCGGAGCGATGCGATTTCTCGCCAAGCCGGTCGATCCGGACGAACTTCTTGACGCGATCGCAGAGGCGATCGCGCGATGACCAGGCAATTCGGGGAAACAACCATGAACAGACATGCATTCCAAACCGCCCCTCGTTCGGAGACAGCGTCATGAGCGAGCGCGGCACCTCGACCGAGGAAGAGGTCGGTCTGGTCATCATCCTCGATGACGATGCCCTCGTGCGCGATTCCATCGACAGTCTGCTGCGCTCGGTCGGCCTGAAGACGCTGTGCTTCGGCTCCGCGCAGGACGTGCTCGATGCGGATCTGCCCGATGTCACCAGTTGCCTGATCGTGGACGTGCGCATGCCGCAGATCGGCGGCTTCGAGTTCAAGACCCGCCTCACCGACCGGGGAGACGACATCCCGATCATCTTCGTGACCGGCTACGGCGATATCCCGATGAGCGTGAAGGCGATGAAGGCCGGGGCCATCGATTTCCTGCCCAAGCCCTATCGCGATCAGGACCTGCTGGACGCAGTCACCACCGCGCTGTCCCGCGACCGCGAGCGCCGCTCCGCGCGCCTCGACCTCCAGGCGGGCCAGAAACTCTACGACCGGCTGACACCGCGGGAAAAGGAGGTCATGGCCGGGGTATGCCGGGGCCTGCTCAACAAGCAGGTCGCGGGCGAACTGGGCATCACCGAAATCACCGTGAAGCTGCACCGCTCCAGCCTGATGAAGAAACTGGGCGCGAAGACCTTCGCCGAGCTTATCCGGATCAACGATTTCCTGGTGCGCCAGAAGGCGTGACAGGCGCGCGGCCGCGCAGCAAGTCCTTGTACCTATACCTAAGTTTGCCTTCGCCGCGCCGCATCTCGCCGGTATGATTGTTGCAGGCAAGTAACGCTTCTTGCCTGCACGATGTCCACCCGCAGCAGCCCAAGAGCCTATGTACGACGAAGCATGGCTGGCCCGCCTTCAGCCCGATACCGCATTCTCCGATGGGACAGGCCGACAGCGGCTGGTCGATCTCTGTTCCGGCAAGGCTTGGCTGTCGCTGGCGGCGCGCTGGTCGGCGCCGGACTCGGCCGGGCAGCTTGAGCGCGAGTTCGGCCTGCGCGAACGCATGAGCCGCGAGATCGCCGAGTTTCCGGTGGCTCTCGTCAAGACCCAGGACGGGCCGGTGCTCGTCTTCGAGGATCACGGCGCCCTGCCCCTCGAACGGAGCGAACGGCCGCTTCCGCTCGCCGCCTGGCTCGATATCGCGACAAGCGCCGCCGATGCCCTGGCGCATGTCCACAGCCACAAGATCGTGCATTGCGCGATCAACCGGGAAAACCTGCGCATGCGGCCCGGCGGCGGGATCATCCTGGCCGGGTTCGGACGGGCGATCGATGCGGAAGACCCGCTCGACCTGCCGCGCGCCGCCAGCGACGTCAGCCTGCCCTATGCCTCGCCCGAACTCGCGGACCGCGCCAACCCCAGGGGCGATGTCCGCAGCGACCTCTATTCGCTCGGCGCAACGCTCTACGAATTGCTGACCGGCCAGCGGCTGTTCAACGTCTCCACCCCGGCGGAGTGGCTGCACGCCCATGTCGCCATGCGCCCGCGCCGACCGAGCACGATCCGCACCGGCCTGCCGGAAGCGCTGGACGACATCCTCCTGCGCCTGCTCGCCAAGGACCCCGCCGAACGCTATTCCCATGCCGCTGCGCTGAGCGCCGATCTCGCGATCTGCCGCCGCATGCTGGAAGAGACCGGGCAGATCGTCCCGTTCCCGCTCGCCGGACAGAAAGCGCCGGGCCGGAACGGCGGTGCCCGCGTCATCGGCCGGGAAACGCAGCTGCGCGCCCTGCGCGAGGCGTCGCACCGCGTGGAGACGACCGGGCAGGCCGAGATCGTCGTGATCCGGGGGGCGCCGGGGTCAGGAAAATCCAGCCTTGTCGAACATATCCGCGCCGAGCTTCCCCGCTGGACCGGCCTTGTCGGCAAGTGCGACCAGAACCAGCGCCAGACCCCCTACCTGCCGCTGACCCAGGCGATCGCCGCCGTCGTCGAGCAGTTCGCCCGGCACAGCACGGAGCAGGCCGCCGCCATTCGCACCCGCCTGCACGATCAGCTGGACGGCAAAGGCAGGCTCATCAGCGAACTCGTGCCCGGTTTCGCGAAGATCGTCAGCGACCTGCCGTCGGTTCCCGATCTTCCGGCGGATCAGGCCCTGGCACGCCTGAACGCCACCTTGGCCAAAGTCGTGTCGATCACCGTCGAGCCGCCCGCGCCGACGATCCTGTTCATCGACGATATCCAGTGGGCCGACGATTCGACCTGGTCGTTCCTGCACCATCTGGCCGCCGCCCCTTTCTCGCACTTGCTCGTCGTCCTGGCGCTGCGCGACAACGAGCCGCCCGCCCGCCATCTGCTCGACCTGCTGGGCGAGCGCGCGCGCGAATCCGGTACCCGGTTGACCAGCCTCGCGCTGCCCCCGCTGGGACCGGCGGAACTCGGGCGACTGATCGACAGCCAGCTCGGCGAAATCGCCGCGCGCGATCGCTTCGTCAGCGCAATTGCCGATCGCACGCTGGGCAACCCTTTCTTCGCGGCCCAGCTGCTCCAGGCCTTGTCCGAGGACGGCGTGCTGCGCTTCGATCCGCTCGCACAGGCGTGGGACTGGGACGAGGAGGCGCTGGCGCGGTATCGCGGCAGCGACGACGCCGATCTCATTCAGCGCCGCCTTGCCGCCCTGCCCCCGGCCACGCTCGACCTGCTGCGCGCCTTCGCCTGGATCGGTCCCCGGTCTTGCCGAAGCCTGCTGGCAAAGGCGCTCGACTGCGCCCCTGCCGAAGTCGATGAAGCCGCCGCTCCGGCCTTCGCGGGCGGGCTGCTGACCCGCGACAACGACCGGGTCGCCTTCGCGCACGACCGCGTCTTCGAAGCCGCCTATGCGTTGACCCCGGCCGAACAGCGCCCGGCGCATCACGCGCGCATCGCCCGTCTGCTGCTGTCCAGCCAGGACGAAAACGAGGCCGAAGACGCTTTCGACATCGCCCATCATATCCAGCTCGCCGAACCCGCCGGTTTCGAGGAGGCGGACCGCGTACCGTTCCTGAACGCGCTGATCCTCGCCGCACGCCGGGCCAAGGGCGCGGCGGCGGTGGAGCAGGCCGAACGCTACCTCGACCTCGCCGACCGGCTGGCCACGCAGCAGGGCGAAGGGCCTGCGCTCGCCCGCGCGGTGCTGTTGCTGCGCTGCGACTGCCTGGTCCTGCAAGGGCGGATGGACGGGGCATCGGCCATTGCCGACACGCTGCTGGACCGGGCCGAAAGCGCTTGCGACCGGGCCGAGGCCTATCGCCTGCGCGCCAATATCCTGACCCTGCAATCCGACTACGAAGGCGCCATCCGCGCGGGTCTGGCGGGCCTTGCACTGCTGGGCATCGTGCTCGAACGGCATCCTTCCGAAGCCGAACTGCGCGCCGCCTACGAAGCGGTTCTGCATGCCCGTGCACGGCGCGGCATCGGCGAACTCGTCGGTCTGCCGGTCGCCGCCTCGGCGGCAACGGAAGCGAAGATGTCGCTGTTGGCGACGCTGATCGCCTCCATCTTCGTCGATGATGGATTGAGCTTCCTGCACGCCGCCAAGATGGCGGAACTGTCGCTGACAGAAGGGATGGCGCCGTCCTCCACCCACGGCTTCGCCTGGTTCGGCGTGCTCGTCGCCCACCATTACGGCGCCTATGCCGAAGGGTGCGACTATGCCCAGCTGGCGATCATGCTGAGCGAGCGCAACGGCTGGCAGGCGGGACGCGCCGCCGCACTGGTCGCCGCCGATCAGGTCAGCGCCTGGACGAAGCCGATGCCCTATGCGCTCTCGCTCGCCACGGAAGCGCGGCGGCAGGCGCTGGCCCACGGCGACGCCGCCTATGCCTGCTATGCCAGCAACCACATCGTCTCCGACCTGCTGGCGATGGGCAGGCCGATCGCGCACGTGATCGAAGAGGCGCAGAACGGGCTGGCGCTGGCCCGGCGCTTCGGCTTCCGCGACATCGTGCGGCTGATCTCCGCGCAGATCCTGTTCGCGGACAGGCTGGAAAACGGCAACGTCTCGCGCCACGCACCGTTCGGCGGCGCCGACGCCGGTTTCGACGAACTCGGCGCTGCGGATACCTCGCAGACCACGCTGTTCTTCGAATGGCTCTATGCCGGAATGGCCGCCTTCCACTATGGCGACCTCAGGACCGCGCAGGCCTATCTCGACCATGCGGACATTCTGGCCTGGGCCGTCCCCGCCCATATCAACCTGGCCGACCTGCATCTCTACCGCACGCTGACGATCCTGACGCTGGGCGCCGGTCGCGCACTCGACCCGGCCCTTGCCGAACGCGTCGAAGGCAGCCGCAAACGCTTCGACGAGCTGGCAGCGCTGAACCCGGCGACGTTCCTGGGACGGCATCTGCTGCTCGAAGCCGAAACCACGCGCCACGCAGGCGCCAGCCTGGAAGCGCTGCGCCTTTACGAACAAGCCGCCGCCGCCTGTTCGGAAAACGAGCGCGTCCACGAACTGGGGATGATCCACGAGCGCGCGGCCGAACTGGCCCGGCAATGCGGGCTGGAATCCGCCGCGCTGCACTTCGCGCGATCGGCCAGGAACGCCTTCATCCGCTGGGGCGCAAGCGGTCTCGCCGCGCGGCTGGAACAAGGCTATCCGATGCTGGCGCTCGACCGGGAGCAGGAAACCCGGATCGGCACCATCGAGCAGCACCAGCTCGACGCCGCCGTCGCGCTGGAGGCCGCCAGGGCGCTGTCCGGCGAAATCCAGCTCGATCAGGTGATCGAGAAACTGATGCGCGCGATGATCGTTCATGCCGGTGCGCGCCGGGGCGTCCTGCTCGCCACGCGCAACGACGCACTGCTGATCGAGGCGACGGGTTCGGTGATCGGCGACGACGTCGTGGTCGATGTCCAGACCCGCGTCGCGCGGGACGACATCGTGCCGATCGGCCTCATCCGCAAGGCGGTGGAGGAGCAGGTCCCGCAGATCGTCCAGGATGCGACGCAGGACCTTGCCCAGGCCCCCCGGCACTTCGGCACGCGCGCGATGATGGCCCTGCCGCTGGTCAAGCAGAACCGGCTGACGGCGGTGCTCTATCTGGAAAACGAGCTGACCGCCCACGTCTTCAACCCGCAGCGCATCGCCATGCTCGACATGCTGGCCCCGCAGGCCGCCAATGCCCTCGATGCCGCGCGGGCCTA
This sequence comes from Novosphingobium sp., assembly GCA_017745295.1. GTDB lineage: Bacteria > Pseudomonadota > Alphaproteobacteria > Sphingomonadales > Sphingomonadaceae > Novosphingobium. The sequence goes on along the minus strand of JAGHZR010000003.1, from coordinate 104,843 downwards.
TGCCGAGCTGGTGGTGGAGCACAAGCGGCGCATGGAATCCGATTCCGCGTTGCAGAATGCCCGCGCCGACCTCGCGCGCAATTCGCGCCTCATCACGATGGGCAGTCTTGCCGCCTCGATCGCGCACGAGATCAACAACCCGCTCGCCAGCGTTTCCGGACAGGCCAGCGCCGGGGTGCGCTGGCTGTCCCGCGCCGAACCGAACGTGGAAGAGGCGATCAAGTGCCTGCACGCCGCGCGCAGCGGCGCCGAGCGGGCGGTGGAGATCGTTCGCGAGCTCCGCGCCCTCGCCAAGCAGGCACCCGCCCGGATCGAGATCATCGACCTTAGCGGCCTGATCCGCACCGTGCTGGCGCTGACCGGCACCGAGATCGAACTCAGGCAGGTCAGCCCGCTGGTCGCGCTGGAGGACTGTTCGATCAGCGGCAACGGCGTGCAGCTTCAGCAGGTGGTCGTCAATCTTATCAGCAATGCGCTCGATGCCATGGGCCAGATTGCGGCGCCCGAGGGCGGCCACCGGCTGACGATCCGCTCCCACGTCGCGGAGGGGGCGGTCGCCGTCAGCGTCGAGGATACCGGCTCGGGCATCTCGGACGAGGCGATCTCGCGCATCTTCGATCCCTTCTTCACGACGAAGGAAACGGGGATGGGCATGGGGCTGGCGATCTGCCGCTCGATCATCGAGGCCCATGACGGCAAGCTGGAGGTCGAGCGCATGGCCGAAGGCGGCACCCGCTTCCAGTTCCGCCTGCCGCTGGAAAGTTGAGGGGCCGTCCGGAAACGCCCCCCTTACCCTCACATCGACGCCGCAAGCGCCATCCGCATCGGCGCGGCGCGGCGCAGGGCGATTCGCTCGATTGCCTTCTGGAGCTTTTCGAAGGCCCTGACCTCGATCTGGCGGACACGCTCGCGCGATACCCCGAACACGACCGAGAGGTCCTCCAGCGTGCGCGGTTCCTCGACCAGGCGGCGCTCGGTCAACACCTGGCGCTCGCGCTCGTTCAGTTCCTTGAGCGCCATGTCCAGCATCTCGTGGCGGACCTGCGATTCCTGCGCGGCGGCCATCTGCTCGTCGGCAAGCGGCTCGTCGTCGGTCAGCCAGTCCTGCCACTCGCTGCCGCCTTCTTCGGCGAGGGAAACATTCAGCGAGGCGTCGCCGCCCAGCGACATGCGGCGGTTCATGTTGACCACTTCGACCTGCTCGACGCCCAGCTCCTCGGCGATATGGCGAACATCCTCGGGGCGCAGATCGCCGTCCTCGAAGGCATTGAGCACATTCTTCAACCGGCGCAGATTGAAGAACAGCTTCTTCTGCGCCCCGGTCGTGCCGATCTTCACCAGGCTCCAGGACCGCAGGATGAATTCCTGCATCTGCGCCTTGATCCACCACCGGGCATAAGTCGACAGGCGGAAGCCGCGATCCGGCTCGAATTTCTTGACCGCCCGGACGAGGCCGAGATTGCCTTCGGAAATCAGCTCGCTGACCGGCATGCCATAGCCGCGATAGCCCATCGCGATCTTGACCACGAGCCGCAAGTGCGAGGTGACCAGCCGCGCCGCCGATGTCGCATCGAGGCCCTCGGCATAGCGCTTGGCGAGCGAATATTCCTGATCCGGCCGGAGCATCGGAAAGCGGCGGATCTCGGAAACGTAGCGGCCCAGGCCGTCGTCGCTCGTCAGGCTGGGAACCGTCAGGGAAGAAGTCGTCTCGGTCATCGTCTAATCCCGCGAATAGAGTTCAACGAAGATGCGGCGGTCCTTGCACCGGGCAGCGCGCATCCAGGCCATTACTGTCGCGCAAACACGGTGCCGAAGGCAGACATACATTGGCATGCGCGCCCCTGTACCGGCGGTCGGCGACAAGCCCGAACGCGCCTTCGCGGCGAACTATATCTTTTGTTTTCCTATACTTGAAATCCCATACCTCAGGATACCTGCCGCTGCCCGGACCTCCCGCACATATGGTGTTCACCTCAGGACGAGGGGCTCTAACAAGGAGGTTCATCCATGTTCACAATGCGTAACGGCGCGCTCGCCGCCATACTGACCGCCACCATGGTCGTCTCGATGCCGGCAATGGCCAAATCGAAGTCCTCGATCAACCGCACGGAAGACAAGCTCGTTGCCGCAGGCTTCGTCTCGAAGCCCGCCAACACCCCGCAGCGCGTGGCCATGCTTGCCCGCCTGCCCGCCAACAAGTTCTTCAAGCGCGTGAACGGCGACAACGTCTCCTACGTCTACGCCGATCCGAAGAACTGCAACTGCCTGCTGGTCGGCACCGAAAAGGCCTACGGTGCCTATCGCGCGACGCAGGAAGCCGCGCGCATCGCATCCGACCAGCTGGAAGCCTCGCGGAACTATGCCGATCCCGCCTGGAACTGGAGCGCCTGGGGTCCCTGGAGCGGCTATTGGGGCCGCTACGGTTTCGGCCCGCGTCTCGGCTGGTGATCTGCGGAAAGGAAGGGCCGGCAACCATGTCGGCCCTTCCCCCGAAAGAAATGCAGGAAAGGCGGCCTCGCTTAGTGCGAGGCCGCCTTTCAAGTTAGAGACGGCAGTATGCCGGGTTAAATTCAGCGCGGAAAATTGGTTTTGGCGAGTTCGACGATCTCGTCCATCCGCCCGTTCATCACCGCCTTGAGCATATAAAGCGTGAAGCCCTTCGCCATTTCCAGATTGATCTTCGGCGGGATCGGCAGTTCGGTACGCGCGACCACCGCGTCGACCAGCACCGGGCCGTCATGCGCGAAAGCCTCCTGGATCGCCCGATCCACATCGCCCGGATCTTCGACCCGGATGCCCTTGATGCCGATCGCCTCGGCAAGGGCGGCGAAGTTCGGGTTGTCGAGATCGGTGCCGAACGGCAGGAAGCCGGTGGACTTCTGCTCGACTTCGACGAAGCCCAGGGTACCGTTGTTGAAGACGACGATCTTGGCGGGCAACTTGTACTGCCGCAAGGTGAGCAGGTCGCCCATGAGCATGGCCAGCCCGCCGTCGCCCGACAACGAGACCACCTGCCGCTCCGGGAACGTGGTCTGCGCGCCGATGGCCATGGGCATCGCATTGGCCATCGAGCCGTGCCACAGCGAGCCGATCAGGCGGCGTTCGCCGTTCATCTTCAGATAGCGCGCGGCCCAGACCGTCGGCAGGCCGACGTCGAAAGTGAAGATCGCATCCGCGTCCGCATGGTCGCTGATCGCCTTGGCTACCTGCTGCGGATGGATCGGGCCTTTCCCCGCACGGCCCACGGCCAGATCGTCGAGGTCCTTGCGGGCGGTGCGATAGTGGTCGAGCGCAATGTCGAGGTGGGTGCTGTCCGAACGCACGTCGAGGCGCGGCAGCAGCGCCCGCAGGGTCGCACCGACATCGCCGACCACGCCGAGATCGAGCGGCGCCCGGCGGCCGAGCTGGCCGGGGCGGATATCGACTTGCGCGATCCGTACTTCCGCACCGTTCGGGTAGAACTGGCGATAGGGAAAGTCGGTGCCGAGCATCAGCAGGATGTCGGTATCGGTCATCGCGTAATAGCCCGAGGAAAAGCCGATCAGCCCGGTCATGCCGACATCGTAGGGGTTGTCGTACTCGACATATTCCTTGCCCTTGAGCGCATGGACCACGGGGGCGCGCAGTTTCTCGGCGAGGGCGACGACGTCCGCATGGGCCTCTGCGCAGCCGGAGCCGCAAAGCAAGGTCACGCGGCTGCCGTCGTTCAGCATCGCGGCCAGGGCTTCGAGGTCCTCCTCGGACGGCGTAACCCTCGGCTGGCGCGGCAGAAGGCCGGAAGGCAGCGAGCGGAGATCGGTAACGGCAGGCTTGAGCGCGATGTCGCCGGGAATGGCGATCACGGAAACGCCGCGTTCGCCGATCGCGGTGCGAATGGCGATCTCGACGCTGCGCGGCATCTGCGCGGGATCGGAAACCAGCTCGCAATAATGGCTGCACTCGCGGAAAATCTCCTGCGGATGCGTCTCCTGGAAATAGCCGGAGCCGATCTCGGGAGAAGGAATCTGCGCCGCGATCGCCAGCACCGGAACGCGCGAACGATGGCAGTCGAACAGCCCGTTGATGAGGTGGAGATTGCCCGGCCCGCAGCTTCCCGCGCAGACCGCGATGCTGCCGGTCAGATGGGCCTCGGCCCCGGCCGCGAAAGCCGCAACTTCCTCATGCCTGACGTGGATCCATTCGATCGTGCCGCGCTTGCGGATGGCGTCGGTGAGACCGTTCAGGCTGTCGCCCACTACGCCGAAAATGCGCCGCACTCCGGCGGCTTCGAGGATATCGATAAACTGCTCGGCGACGTTCTGGGCCATCGTTCGTCTCACTTTTCGTCGCGCCTCGGGGCGCTGGGGATGAGCGGCATTTGGGCAGGTAACGAAGGAAGGGCGGCGGGGGTTCGCCCCCTTCCTTCCGTTTTTTTCCTCAGAAGCGGATGCCGACGCCGCCCAGGATCTGGTTGCGCGAATAGCTGCCCGAGTAGTGCGAGTAGCGGTACTCGCCGGTCAGGTAGACATTGGAGGTCACGGCATATTCGCCGCCGACACCGGCGCGCACGCCCGAGCGGTCGTCACGGTGATTGCCGTCGTCGCGGATCGTGAACTGGGCATTGGTGTAGCCGACCTTGCCGTAAAGCAGGAAGCTGGGCGAGACGACGTAGCCGATACGGGCACCGGCATAGAGGTCGCGGTCGGCACGCTCGGTGTAGCGGGTCTTGCCGGAGCCGAACGCCTTCTTCTGGGTGGAATCGCTGATTTCGACTTCCGGCCCGATGCGGACCGGGCCGATGGCGGCGTCGTATCCGGCGGTCGCGCCGTAAGTGAAGCCCGAGGCATTGTCGCCGCTGTGCTGCACGTTATCCCAGCCGCCGATCACGCCGATGCGCGGGCCGGTGAATTCGCCGCTGTCCTGCGCGAAGGCGGGGGTTGCTGCGGCAGCCAGAGCCAGAACCGGCAGAATGACGAAACGCTTGGACATAATATTGCTCCTCATGTTGGGACCATCGGTCGAGAAGCCAGATGGGCGCCGAAGAGAGGCTGCGGGACTATCCCGAGGTTTGCCCTATCCCTCTGGCTGGGCCGGATAATCCCGAGGCATGAGATCGGCCGACCAGCCGCCGCCGAGGCTGCGATAGAGCGCCACGATCGCCGAGAGGCGCTGGAAGCGCAGATCGTCCTCGTCGATGCGCGCGCCGAGCAGCGCGCGTTCGCTGTCGAGCTGTTCGAGATAGGAGGCGTAACCGGCATCGTAGCGCCGCCGCGCCGCGGCGTAGGCGGCCTGGTCCGCCGCAACCTCACGCTGCGCGGTCTCGGCCTCGGCGGAGAGGAAGGCTACGCCCGCCATGGCATCCTCGACCTCGCGAAAAGCCTGGAGAACCGCCGCGCGGTAGGCATAGGCGGCCTGATCGCGCCGGGAAACCGCGAGGTCCTGCTGGGCATGGAGCCTGCCCCCCTCGAACAGCGGCGCCAGCAGCGAGCCTCCGAGGTTGAAGACCGTGATCGGGTTGGACAGCAGGGTCGATACCGCCGCGCCGCCGCTCGCGGAAAGCTGCAACTGCGGCATGAAGGCGGCGCGGGCCGCGCCCAGCCGATGGTCCGCCGCCGCCACCCGGCTCTCGGCCTCGGCGATGTCGGGGCGCTGGCGCAGCAGGTGCGAGGGCAGCGCAGCAGGGATCGCGATATCGGCGGCGAAGGCGACCTCATCGTCGCGGGCAATCGGCCCCGGCGTCGCGCCCGCCAGAACGCTCAGCGCATTCTCCCGCGCGCGGATCGCCCGCTGCGTCGCGGGCTGGAGCCTTGCGGCGGCCTCGTAGGCGGCAGCCGCCTGCCGCTCGTCCAGCAGCGAGGCATAGCCCGCCAAATAGCGCCGGTGGACGAGATCGCGCTCCTTGCCGCGCGTCGCGATCGTCTCGTTGACGATAGCAAGACGGGAATCGAGCGCGCGCAGGCCGATATAGCCGTCCACCACGGTCGCGATCAGCGAGAGGCGCAGTACGTCGCGCGCCTCGTCGGTGGCCAGCAGGTCGGCCCGCGCCGCCTCGCTCGACTGGCGCAGGCGTCCGAACAGATCGACTTCGTAGGCGCTGGAGACGGCCGCCTGCCCCTGCTCCTGATCCACCCCGATCCCGAAGGCATTGACGCTCCGCGACGACGCCCCGGAGAGGCCGAGACCGAGCGTCGGCAGGCGCCGCGCGTCAGTCAGGCGAAGTTGCGCCCGCGCCTCCTCGATCCGGGCGGCGGCGATCTTGAGGTCTTCGTTGCCGGCAAGCGCCTGCGCCACCAGCCGGTCGAGCGCGGGATCGCCGAAGCCGCGCCACCAACCGTCCGCAATCGGCTTGATCGCCCCCTGCTCCTGCCGCCATTGGGGCGGCGGCGCGATCTGCGCGTCGCGTGGCGCCGGGCGATAAGGACCGGCGCAGGCCTGAAGCGCCAGCAGCGCCAGCAGCGCGCCGCGCCTCATCGCCCACCTGCCGTATCGACGCGGGTTTCCACCGACATGCCGGGGCGCAGGCGCGCGGCGCTCGGCTGGCCCTTGTCGATCGCGATCAGGATGCCGATCCGCTGCGGCACCTTGACGAAGTTGCCCGTCGCATTGTCCGGCTTGAGCACCGCGAACTCCCAGCCCGAGGCCGGGGCGATCCGGGAAATGTGCCCGTGCAGGGTCTCGCCGTCGAGCGCATCGACGGAGAAGCGGACCGGCTGGCCCACGCGCATGCGGCTGGTCTGGGCTTCCTTGTACTGCGCGATCACATAGCGGTCGGGCGGCACCAGTTCCATCAGCGCATTGCCGTTGGTGACGAACTGCCCGCGCCGGACGTGGACTTCGCCCAGTTGCCCGGCCTCCGGCGCGCGGATCACCGTGTGCAGGAGATCGATCTGCGCCAGCCGCAGGGCCGCGCGGGCCACTTCGACCTGGGCCAGTAGCCCGTCCCGCGCGACATCGACGGTCCTGAGGTCTTCCTGCGCGATATGGGTATTGGCGGTGGCGCGCCGCACACCCGCTTCCGCCTGCGCCAGCGCCGCCGCCGCCGCATCGCGCTCGCGCTTCGAGATCGATCCGTCGGCCACGAGATCGGCGGCGCGGGCCATGTCCGCGCGCGCCTTGAGCAGCTGGGCGACGGCATCGCTCGCCGCCGCGTCCTCTCCGGTGATGGCCGCCGCGCGCGCCGAACGGGCCTGCCGGCTGTTGGCAAGCCCGGCCACCTGCACGTCGAGATTGGCCTGCGCCTGCGCAACTTTGGCGCGATAGATGCTGTCGTCGATCAGCGCGAGAAGCTGGCCCGCCGCGACCTCCTCGTAGTCCCGCACCATGACTTTGGCGACATAGCCGCTGACTTGCGGCGCGATCACCGTCGTCCGGCCGCGCACGAGCGCGTTCTCGGTCTTCTCGATATGGCCGGCGAAAGGCCCGATGCCCCAGACCTGGAGGATCGCCGCGACGGCAAGCAGCAGGGCAAGGATGCACAAGGCGGTAACCCAGGGCCGCGCCTTGGGCGGGTGCCAGACGTCGGCCTCCGAAGCCGGGGCCGGAACGGCGGGCGGCGTGTTGTCGGTCATGTCGTTGCCCCTGTCGGCCCGCGCGCGCGCAGGCGGCCGACCTCACCTGAAAGAATGACGATTGCGAGGAAGGCCGCGAGCGCCAGCGCCAGCAGCGAAACCACCCAGAACGTGTCGTTGAAGGCCAGCACCGCCGCCTGTGCCTGCAAGGCCTGGCCGAGCTGCGCGCTCGCCTGCGCGGTCGTGGCCGAGGGATCGCCGATGTAAGGCCCGAGCCGCGCGGCCGTGGTGCCGAGGCGCTGAAGCACCGCCGGGTCGCCGAGAGAGAGACTGTCGGCAAGAGCCTCGGCATGGACGCGCTGGCGCATCGTCTGGATCGAGGCGAGCAGCGCCGCGCCGCCCAGCCCACCGACGTTCTGCGTCGTGCTGAACAAGACCACGAAGCTGACGAGATGGGTCCGGCCGCGCTGGATGATCCGGGCCACGCCGTAGAGCAGCGCCGGGCCGAGGAACAGCGTCGTGCCGAAGCCCAGCAGCGACTGGCTTATATAGAGTTGCGTCGCCCGCGTGTCGCTGGTCGAATGGGTATCGAGCCAGGCCGCGAAAGCGATGACCAGCGCCGAGCACATCATCATAACCAGCAGACGTTCCGGCCGGGAGAGCAACGCCGCCGTGGCGATCCCCGCCACCATGGCCACGAAGACCGCCGCGAACAGGCCGTGGAGCTGATCGTTGGTCAACCCGCCCATCGAGAGCAGACCGACAGCGGCATAAGTCTGTTCGGTCAGGGCGACGCGGATCACCACGGCGATCAGCGTGAACAGCAGGATGTCGCCGGTGCCGTACCAGCGGATTTGCAGCAGCGGCCGCTTCCGGCGAAGCTCCAGCCAGAACACCGCGCCGCCCAGCAGCAGGGCGGCGGCCAGCGCCCAACCGATCCACGGCGCCTCGGTCCACCAGTAGAACCGCCCGAGCGCCAAGGCCGTGCAGCCTGCCAGCATGCCGACGATGGTCATCACGATGGTCGCGGCATCGAGCGGTTCGAAAGCCTTGGTACAGTCGGTCGGCGGCAAGGGCAGGAGATTGAGCAGGGCCAGCGCGGTCAGCACCGAGGCGAGTTCGATCAGGTGGAATCCCAGCCAGTCGTCGAAACCCACGGCATCGATGAAGACCATCCGCGCCAGCGGAATCGCGAGCTGCGGCAGGCTGAAACCGATGACCGAGGCCATCGGCCGGTGCCTCAGCGGAAAGACCTGGAAAAGGCTGTAAAGGCCGAGCGTCGTCAGCCCGCCGTTGGCGATGCCGCTCACCGCCCGCGCCAGCAGCGCGGTGCCGAACGAGGGGAAACCGATCGCGATCACTTCGGCCAGCAGCAGGGACCCGAGCACCACGCGCATGGTCGCGGGAATGCCGAACTGCATGCGCGCCTTGACCAGCAGCAGGTTCGCCGCCGCATTGAAGGCGACATAGACGCCGAGCAGGATGTTCGCCTCGGCGACATAGAGACCCATGTTTCCGGCGATGTTCGCGATGTTCGACGTGACGATACCGTTGGCGAGACCGCTGGCGATCGCCATGACGAAGGCCGTCATCGCATAGAAGACGCGGGTCCTCGGCGCGAGGCGCGGCGAGTAGGGCGCGCCGGGAAACAGCGGCTTCTCTTCATCCGAAAACCTGTAGCCGCCGTGGATCATCGCTTGCGCGCTCTCAGTCCTGTGCGGAAAGCCCCGCGCCTCCGTGCTCGCCTCGGCCCCGTTTTCGCCGATGACGCGCGCGCAGCCTAGCTATGCCAAGGTTTACTCCGATCCAGCTTTCGGTCGGGGACGTCCACGCTACCAGCCCCGCCTCGAACGGACGCTGCGGTAGGTCTCGACGCTCTGCGGCTTGATGAGCAGCAGGGCGACCTGCGGGCACCCGTGCTTGACCTGCTCCTCGATCCGGACGACCGCGCGCTCGATGTCTTCCGTCGTGCATTCCGGGCGAAACGCGATGCTGATCGAGACCAGCAGACGGTCCGGGCCGGTGCGGACGGAAATCGTCCCGTTGGCATTCGCCACTTCGGGAACGCTGCCGGCCAGACCGAGGATCTGGTTCTCGATCTCCGGCGAGGCGGAGGCGCCGATGATGAGGCTGCGGCTCTCGTTGGCCAGAAGCAGCGCGGTCGCGGCCATCATCAGGGCGATGACCAGCGAGGCGGCACCGTCCGCCGCGGGAAAGGACAGGCGCGTGGCGATGACCATGCCCAGCGCCGCGATGACGATCCCCGCAAGCGATGCGAAGCTGGTGAACAGCACCGTCAGCGTGGCCCCGTCCCGCGACTTGCGCAGATAGTGCAGGAGGCTGTGCTCGCTCGATTCCCGCACGATCTTGCGGCAGGTGAACAAGGCGAAGGTCCCGTCGATCAGGAAGGACACGAGCAGCACCACATAGCTCGCCGTCGTCGGGCCGAGCGGATCGGGCGACACATATTGCCGCCAGCCCTCGCGAAAGGCGAAGCCCGCGCCAAGCGACAGGATCAGCATCGCCGCGATCAGGTTCCAGAAGAAGGCGGAGCGACCGTAGCCGAGCTGGAAGTTGCGGTCGGAGGGGCGGCGCGCCGATGCCAGACCGTAGAGCAGGATCACTTCGGTCAGCACGTCCAGCAGGCTGTGCACGCCTTCGGTGAACAGCGCCGTCCCGCCGCTCTCGCGCGCGGCGGCAAACTTCAGCAGCGCGATCATCGTGTCGGCGGCAAGCCCCAGCAGGACGATCGACATATTGGCCGAGCCGCGCGACGGGCGATCCTGCGCCGGGGCGTCATGGGTGATGAACGGCATGTCTCGCACTTCCTCCTCGTCGCCATGACGTGGGGAATGCGGCGTCCGCCTGTGCAGTATCCATGGGTTTGCCGGGCAGGGATCGAAAGCCCAGCCGGGTCCATACCATCATATGAGTATCGCCTGCGGGCGTCCTCCGGAACAATTGCCACGTCCCGCCGCAACCCAGACCGTCCGGGGATCCTGCCGTGAAGCTTTCCGTTCTCGAATTCCGGGGTGTGCCCTCGGCCCGGCTGCCGCAGCGCGCGCGGCCCCGACTTCGGCACTACCGCGCCTATCTGGGACCCGCCCTGCTGGTCAGCGTGGGCTACATGGACCCCGGCAACTGGGGCACCGACCTTCAGGCCGGGGCGATGTATCGCTACGGGCTGCTCTGGGTCGTGGCGCTGGCCAGCGCCATGGCGATCGTGCTGCAACTGCTGGCCGCCCGGCTCGGCATCGTCACCGGTCGCAACCTCGCCGAAGCCTGCCGCGACTGGTATCCGCGCTGGTGCCGCCTGCCGCTCTGGATCGTCTGCGAGATCGCCATCGGCGCCTGCGACCTTGCCGAAGTGCTCGGCTCCGCCATCGCCATCAACCTGCTGTTCGGCGTGCCGGTGTTCTGGGCGGTCGTGATGACGGCGGGGGACGTGTTCCTGCTGCTCCTGCTCCAGCATCACGGCATGCGCACGATCGAGCGCGTCGTGCTGGTGCTGGTGCTGACGATCGCCGGTTCGTTCTTCGTCGAACTGTTCGTTCTGCCGAGCACAAGACCGGATTTCCAGGAGATCGGCGCCGCGATGATCCACCCCGCGCTGGCGACGGCGGGCATGGCGAGCTTGGCCGTCGGGATCATCGGCGCCACGGTGATGCCGCACAACCTCTACCTCCATTCCGCATTGGTCCGGAACCGCGCAGATGAAGATGACACGGCATCCCGCAAAGTGGCGCTCCACTGCAACGCGGTCGATACCGGCGTGTCGCTTACCCTGGCGTTCTTCGTGAACGCGGCGATCCTTGTGCTCGCCGCCGTCGTCTTCCACGGGCGCAGCGATCTGGTGCTGGATGGGCGCCACTACCTGCTGGGCGACGATACCGACTGGATCCACGTCGCCTACCTGACTTTCGCCCCGGCCATGGGTTCGGCGCTCGCCAGCGTGATCTTCGCGGTGGCCCTGCTCGCCTCGGGCCAGTCGAGCACGATCACCGGCACCATCGCCGGTCAGGTGGTGATGGAAGGCTTCATGCACTGGAAGGTCGCGCCGTGGAAACGCCGGATCGTCACCCGCGCCATGGCGATCGTCCCGGCAGTGCTGGTGATCGGCCTGCGCGGCGACGGCAGCGTGAACGACCTGCTCGTGCTGAGCCAGGTGGTGCTGGCAATGCAACTCCCTTTCGCGATGTTCCCGCTGCTCCACTTCATGACCGCGCGGCGCTTCGCGCAAGGGTGGTCCACGCCGAAGGTGCTGCTCGTGCTGGGCTGGGCGACGGCGCTGGCCATCACCGCCTTCGACATCGTCGCCCTGCCGGGCAGCCTCGCCGACGCCGCCCGTATCCTGCAAGGGCGCTAATTCAGACGGGAGCCGGTGCGCGAACGAGCGGCGCGTGGCGGTCGACGAGGATCGCGCTCGCCTCGTTCAGCCCGACGATCTCGACCTCGATGCCATGGCGCCGCAGCTTGTCGACCACGGTTTCCAGCGCGCCCACCGCCGTCACGTCCCAGAGATGCGCGGCGGTCAGGTCGATCCGCACCTGCCGGGCCGTGTCGCGCAAGTCGAAGCGGTCGGCGAAGATATCCGCGCTGGCGAAGAAGATCTGGCCGGAGACGGTGTAGGTGCGGGTATCCGCCTCGGCATCGTGGCTGACCGCGACGTCCATCATCCGCGTGACCTTGAAGGCGAAGAACACCCCGCTCAGCAGCACGCCCACCATAACCCCTGCCGAGAGGTCGTGCGTCGTCACCGTTACCGCGACGGTGGCCAGCATGACCGCACCCGAGACCTTGGGATGGCGCACGAGGTCGCCGAGCGATCCCCACGAGAACGTGCTGACCGAGACCATGATCATGATCGCCACCAGCGCGGCGACCGGCACCTGCTCCACCCACGGGCGCAGCGGCACCAGGACCACCAGCAGGAACACCCCCGCCACCAGCGTCGAAAGCCGTCCGCGTCCGCCATAACGCACGTTGCCGACCGTCTGGCCGATCATCCCGCAACCGGCGATGCCGCCGAACAGCCCCGCCGCCATGTTGGCAAACCCCAGACCGGTGCATTCACGCGCCTTGGAGCTGGTCGTTTCGGTCAGGTCGTCGACGACGCTGGCGGTCATCATCGATTCCAGCAGGCCCACCGCCGCGATCGCCAGCGAATAGGGCGCGACGATGCGCAGGGTCTGCCAGTCCAGCGGGACCTGCGGCCAGGCGAAGACCGGCAGCGAGGCGGGCAGTCTGCCGAGGTCGGACACCGTGTGGACGGGCAACGGGAAGGCCATGCTCACCGCCGTCAGCACGACGATGCAGATCAGCGGCGAGGGGATCGCCCGGCTCACGCGCGGTGCGAGGTAGATGATCGCCAGCCCCAGCGCGATCAGCGCGTAAGTGTGCCAGGTCACGCCCAGCATCTGCGGGACTTGCGCCGAGAAGATCAGGATCGCCAGCGCATTGACGAAGCCGGTGCGGACCGAACGCGAGACGAAGCGCAGCAGCACGTCGAGCCGCAGCAGGCCGAACAGGATCTGGAGCGCGCCGCCCAGCACGGTCGCCGCCAGCAGGTATTGCAGGCCATGGGCATGGACGAGCGCCCCCACCACCAGCGCGACCGAACCCGCCGCGCCCGAGATCATCGCCGGTCGCCCGCCCGCGAACGCGATGACGATGCCGATCACGAACGACGCGAACAGGCCCACCTCGGGATCGACCCCCGCCACGAAGGAAAAGGCGATCACCTCGGGAATGAGCGCGAAAGTGCCGACCATCCCGGCCAGGATGTCGCGGCGGGCGCCGCCGACGTTCTCGAACCATTCGGCGCGGTAGCGGGCGAAGGAGTCTGTAGTCATCTATCGATAGTCCGCGAAGATCGCAGGCCCGCAGCGTGTCGCACGGCTTCGGGTCAGGCCACTAGCTCAGAACGCGGGTTCCGGGCGCTGCGAAATGCGTTGTCCGGCGGATCGGCGGCCGGAATAGCCACCCGGAATTTCACCGGGTCCTTGCGAATGACGCCGCTGCTAGCGGGGTTCGCCCCGCATCGCAACTTCCCTGTCCACTATGGCCCTGTCCACTATGGCCCTGTCCACTATGGCCCTGTCCGCTATTACGCGGCCTCTCCGAAACCCATAGACGCCGCCACGCGCCCGACATCGGCCAAGGCCGAAAGCGCCGCCGGATCCATCGGCTCGACGAGGTTCGCAGGCTCAAAATAGGCGGCGACGAACAGCGGCGTTCGCCCCGCAGAACCGCCGAAGGCGAGATCGACATACGTATGCCGCGCCTTGCCGATGCCGGTTCCGGTCTTGTCGCCCGCGATCCAGCCTGCCGGGAACCCGGCGCGAAGGCGGTCCCGGCCGGTCTCCACTTCGATCATCCAGTCTTTCAGCGTCTGCCGGTTCTGCGGGTCCAACGTGTCGCCCAGCACAAGTTTCGCCACGGTGCGCGCCATCGCCGCCGGAGTCGTCGTATCCAGTTCCGTGCCCGCCGGAACCGTGTTGAGTTCGGGTTCAAGACGGTCGAGACGGCTCACGCTGTCGCCCAGCCCGCGCCAGAAGCGGGTCAGTTCCGCCGGTCCGCCGAACTTGCCGAGCAGCACGTTGGCGGCGGCATTGTCGCTTGTCACCAGGGTCGCATGGGCAAGGTCGCGCACCGGGAGGCCACTCGCCACGGCTTTCGACGTTACCGGGCTGTGCGACAGCAGATCGGCCTTCGACCAGTGCAGCACTTCGTCCAGATCGATCTCGCCGCTTTGCCCCTTGGCCAGCATCATCGCCGCCAGCGAGAGCTTGAACGAACTGCAATGGGCGAAGCGCGCGTCGTCGCGCCAGCCGAATCCGCGATCGCGCGCAGGGTCGTAGACGTAGGCGCCAAGACGGCCTTTCGCCCGCGCCTCGATACGGCCCAGCGCCGCAACGGCGGTTCTTTCGCGTTCCCCGGAACGGTCAGGCGCGGCGGATCGCTCCCGATCGCAGCCTGACAGGATCATGCTCCCTGCAAGAACGGCGACACCGCTTGCTACGCTTCGTCTGTCAAACACGAAAACTCTCCCGCCTGAGGCCTTTTTTCGGAGTACCTTGGAGCGTTCGCGGATAGCAAGGCGCAGCGACCGACACGCTGTGCACAGCGCCCGCTAGAGTAAGCGCCGACGATCCAGCAAGTGCTGGTCTTGCGTCCCGCCAATCTCAACCCCGCCCTGCCGCATTTCCTCGCCACGGGAGGCGCGGCAATGTGAATTCGCCGCTGGCATCCCGCTCCGGATTGGACCAGAAGCCCCGCATGTCCCGATCCCGGCTGAAAGTGTTCTTCGACGGCGGCTGCCGCCCCAACCCCGGCCCGATCGAGGCTGCGGCGGTGATCCGGGGCGAAGTACACATCTTCACCGACCTCGGCCAAGGCGACAATCGGGATGCCGAATGGACCGCGCTGATCCACACCCTCGAACTGGTCCAGACGCTGGATTTGGGCGAGGTGGACCTGATCGGGGACGCCATCGAAATCGTCCGGCAGGCCAAGGCCGCCCTCGAACGCGGTGAACCGCGCAATTCCCACGAGGCCGCGTTCCTGGCGCTGGCGGCCCGGACTCCGCCCGCCCGCATCCGCTGGATCAAGCGCGAGCAGAACCTCGCGGGGATCGCCCTGGCCCGCCGTCATCCGAGGTAGCGGCGATGGACGAGCGCAAGCGCCTCGTGATCGAAGGCGGCAGGATCACCGGCATCCCCTCGTTCTACGACGAGATCAACCGCGTCTTCATGGCGGGCGAAAACTGGAAGCTGGGCGAGAGCCTCGACGCCCTGGATGACCTGCTCCACGGCGGCTACGGTACGGTCCAGGGAATCGGTGCCGTGACGCTCGTCTGGCGGGACATGGCCGCAAGCCGCAGCGCGCTGGGTGCGGAAACGACGTGCCGATTCCTGGAGGAACGGCAGAAACTGCGGCCGATGTTCAACGGCAGCCCCATCGCCGAACAGTTGGTAGCGCTCGCTGCCGGACGAGGAACGACCTATTTCGACATCGTGATGGACATCTTCGCCGCCCACCCCGCGTTCACGATCGTCCCCGCCTGATTCTCCCCTGATTCCTCAGTGCAGCTTGAGCCGGGGCCGGACGATGCGGTTCATGTGGCTGATGACGATCATCGCCGACCCCTTGATCCAGCCGTGGATCGCCAGGAGGTGCATGCGGTAAAGCGAGAGGTAGATGAAGCGCGCCATGCGGCCTTCCACCGCCATGCGCCCGCCGACGAGGTTGCCCATCAGCGTCCCCACCGTCGAGAAACGGCTCAGCGAGACCAGCGAGCCATGGTCCTTGTAGACGAAGTCCACCAGCGGCTTGCCCGCCATCAGGCGCTTGAGATTGGCGAAGGCGGTATCGGCCATCTGGTGCGCCGCCTGCGCGCGCGGCGGCACCGGGCGTTCGCTGCCGGGCAGCTTGCAGAAGGCGCAGTCGCCGATGGCGAAGACGCGCTCGTCGGTCTCGCTCTGGAGCGTCGGGCGCACCACGACCTGACCCGAGCGCGCCAGTTCCAGCCCGTCGAGGCCGTCCGCGATCGGCTTGGCCTTCACGCCCGCCGCCCAGACCTGCAAGTCCGCATCGATCCGCTCGCCCGAGCGCATGACCATGCCTTCCGCGGTCGATTCCACCACCGGCGTATCGACCAGGACGCGCACGCCCAGCGTCTCCAGTTCGGCGCGGGCCGCCGCCGCCAGCCGCTCCGGCAGGGCGGGCAGGATGCGCGGACCGGCCTCGATCAGCGTCACTTCCAGACGGCTGCGATCGAACACTTCCAGCCCGTAGTAACCGAGCGCATCGGCCGCATTGAACAGTTCCGCCGCCAGTTCGACGCCGGTGGCGCCGGCTCCGACGATGGCGATCCGCACCCGCGCGTCGCCGGCGGGATTGTCCGCCAACGTGCGCGAGACGCGCAGGCACTGGTCGAGCAGCTTGTCGCGGAAGCGGTCGGCCTGGTCGCGGCTGTCGAGGAACGTGCAGTTCTCCGCCACGCCCGGCGTGCCGAAGTCGTTGGTGACCGAGCCGAAGGCCAGCACGAGGTAGTCGTAGCGGATCTCGTGCGCGGCGATGACCTCGCGGCCCTTCTCGTCGTTGATCGGCGCAAGGCGGACGCGGCGGTTCTCGCGGTCGATCCCGGCCAGCGTGCCGTAGAAATAACGGTAGCCGAAACGATGGCAGTGGCTGCGATAGCCCACTTCGTCGAGATTGGCGTCCAGCGAACCGGTGGCCACCTCGTGCAACAGCGGCTTCCAGATATGGGTGCGGGTGCAATCGACAAGGATGATGTCGTGGTGCTTGCGGCCGTAATGCGAACCCAGTTTCGCCGCCAGTTCAAGCCCCGCCGCACCGCCGCCGACGATCACGATCTGGGTCTTGGTCCCCGGCAGGCCGCCGGGTGCGGGGATCGGTTCCTGGGCCACCTTGATGCTCCTTGCAATTCATTGCGGTCCGGTCTCGAAACCTTTCCGCGCCCCAGCCGCATTTGAAACACTATGCTGCACTGCACAAGAGGCCGTCAGTCGCTTATAAGGTATATTCCGAAAGCCCGGCCCGCGTCGATAGCCCGTAAATCCGACATCAACCGTTTACCTGCGCCGCACTTGCGCTAAATGCTGAGGTACGATGCTCAGAAACGACGACGGCAAGCACAAGCTGCCGACCCTTCATGATGTCGCGGAACTGGCTGGCGTTTCCGCAATGACCGTATCGCGCGCGCTGAACGGCAAACCACGAGTCAGCGCCAAGGCGCGGGAGGCCGTGGAAAAGGCGGTGGCCGAGCTGGGCTATGTGCCGAACCCGTCGGCCCGCATGCTGGCGGGCCGCACGTCGCGGCGGATCGCCCTGCTCCACAGCGAGAGCATGACCTCCGCCTATCTCGGCGAACTGCTGCTGGGCGCGCTGAACGAAGCGCCGGAGCGCAACGTCCATCTGACCGTCGAGCAGTGCCCGCCCACCCCTTCCGCGGAAGATCTGGTGGCACAGGTCGCCGATGCCCATGTCGCCGGGGTGATCCTGGCGGCGCCGCTCTGCGACTGGCCGGAACTGCTGAGCGGCCTCGAAGCCGCCGGGATCGCCGTCGTCGCCGTGGTCCCCGACGAGGAACGCGAGGGCATCGCCTCGATCTCCACCGACGACCGGCGCGCCGCCTACGAGATGACCGGCCACCTGATTGCCTTGGGCCATCGCCGGATCGGCTTCATCGGCGGCAACAGCCGCCACCGCAGCAGCACGCGCCGCCGCCAGGGTTATCTCGAAGCGCTTGCCGCGCACGATCTGGCGCCGGAAGAGGAACTCATCGCCTCGGGCGACTTTTCCTATCGCTCCGGGCTGACCGCGGCCGAAGCCCTGCTGTCACTGCCCGAACGGCCGACCGCAATCTTCGCCTGCAACGACGACATGGCCGCCGCCGCCATCACCATTGCCCATCAGCGGCGGATCAACGTGCCGGGCGAACTGTCGATCTGCGGTTTCGACGATACCCCGCTGGCCGCTGCGATCTGGCCCAGCCTGACGACGATCCGCCAGCCGATCCGGGACATGAGCCGCAATGCCATGGCCCTGCTCTGCCAGCGGCTCTGGCCCGACGATCCCGGGACGCCGCATCGCCCGGAACGGCTGCGCCTGCCCTTCGAACTCGTCCGCAGGCAATCGGACGCCATCGCCCTGATGCACTGACGCCCGCAACAGCCGTCAGCGCCTGTACGTCCTCCCTACTGTCACAAGGAACCCCATGTCCCCGCTTCTTGGCATTCTTGCCGTCCTCATCCTCGTCGCCGCGAACGGCTTCTTCGTCGCGGCCGAGTTCTCCCTGGTGGCGGTGCGCCGCAGCCGCGTGGCGGAACTCGTCAATGCGGGGCGGATGAATGCGAAGACGCTCCAGCGCGCCGTCGACAATCTCGACGCGAACCTGGCGGCGACCCAGCTCGGCATCACCATTTCCTCGCTGGCGCTGGGCTGGATCGGCGAACCGGCACTGGCCCATCTGATCGAGCCGCTGCTGGGTTCCTGGCCGGAAAGCGTGGCGACCGTCAGTTCGCACGGCATCGCCGTCGCGGTGTCCTTCGTGGTGATCACGGCGCTGCACATCGTGCTGGGCGAACTCGCGCCCAAGAGCCTCGCGCTCCAGCGCAGCGAACGGACGGCGCTCTGGGTGGTCCGGCCGCTGGGACTGTTTCTGTTCGTGCTGCGCCCGGCGATCGCCGGGCTGAACGGTCTCGGCAATCTCGTCCTGCGGCTCGCCGGTCTCCAGCCGGGAGCGACCGAAGAATCGCTGCACTCGCCCGAGGAGCTCAAGCTGCTGGTCGCCGCCAGCCACGAGGCCGGACTGCTCCACGATGCGCAGCAGGAAGTGGCGCAGCGCCTCTTCACGCTCGGCGAGCGGCGGGTGGGCGACATCATGACGCCGCGCGTCGATCTCGACTGGATCGACCTGGAGGACAGCGCCGAGGAAACCCTGACGGTCCTGCGCGACTCTTCCCACGAACAGCTTCTGGTCGCGCGCGGCGATATCGACCAGCTCGTGGGCATGGTACTGAAGAAGGACCTGCTCGATCAGGTGCTCGACGGCAAGCCGCTCGATCCCGAGGCGGCCGTCACCAAGCCGCATGTCGTCCACGAGGCGACGCCGATCCTGAAACTGCTGGACCACTTCAAGACGTCGCCGGTGCGCCTCTCGATCGTCGTCAATGAATATGGCGGGATCGAAGGGATTGTCACCCAGACCGACCTGCTGGAAGCCCTGGCCGGTGAACTCGCCGAGACCGAGGGCGAGGATCCCTCGATCACGGTGCGAGAGGACGGCTCGCTGCTGATCGACGGCCTGATGCCGATCCACGAGGCCTACCGCAGCCTCGGCTGGCGCCCGCCTGCCGGAGATATCGATTATCACACGGTGGCGGGCTTCGCGCTCGAACAGTTCGGGCACTGGCCCCAGGTCGGCGAGAGCTTCGTCCATGACGGCTGGCGCTTCGAGGTCGTCGACCTCGACGGGCGCCGCATCGACAAGTTCCTGGTCAGTAGGCCGATCACTCAGTCGGACTGAGTGACGATCATCGGCTGTTCGGAGGGCTGGGGCGCAGGGCTGTCGATCGCGGCGCGCACTGCCCTGGTATCGGGATGGTCCGGGCCGATCGTGCGCAAGTCGATCTCCAGCGCGGTGCGCAGCAGGCGCATGCCGCTCGCCTCGTGGCCCATGGCGCGCTCGGCCATGCCGAGATTGCCGTAGCTTTCCGCCACTTCGGGGTTGTCGCTGCCCAGCGCGGCCTTGCGCAGTTCCAGCGCCCGGTCGAACTCGACGGCGGCAAGGGCGAATTGCCCTTGCAGGAAATAGCTCATGCCGAGACCGTTGTAACCGACAGAGGTCAGCACATGGTCGGCGCCGAACACTTTCGCCCACTTGTTGATGGCCAGGCGGTGCAGGATCGCCGCCTTGGCGTGCTGCTTGCGCCGGTCGAGATTGATCGCCACGTTCGAGATGCTCTCCGCCTCCAGTGACGGGACGGTGCCGTTCCTCTCGCGGATCGTCATCGCGTTGAGCAGCAGGTCTTCGGCATCGTCATAACGGCCCTGCCCGCTGAGCGCGGTGGCGAGGTTGTTGTAGCTGGTCGCGGTGTCGAGATCGTCTTCTCCGAAAGCTTTGCGGCGGATGTCCAGCGCGCGGCGATAGAACGGCTCGGCTTCCGCGAACCTCCCCTGCCGGTTCAGCGTCAGGCCGACGCCGGAGAGCGCCTTGGCCGCCTCGGGACCTTCCGCCTTGCCAGCCTTGCGCAGCAGCTCCAGGGCCCGGTAGTTCAGCGCCGCCCCCTCGGACAGCTGGCCCTGCCGCGACAGGTTGTTACCCAGCGCGGTACAGGCATCAACCAGATCGTCGATCTCGCCGGGATTCGCCTCGCGCAAGGCCAGCGCGGAACGGCGCAGCGGCTCGGCCCTCCGGTAATCGCCCTGAATCTCGATATTGCGGGCAAGCCGGTCCATGCCCGTGGCCAGCAGCGGATCGCGGTCTCCCAGCAGGCGCTGGCGCTGCGCCAGGGCATCGCGCCAAAGCGGCTCCGCCTCCACGATCCGGCCCTGGGTTTCGAGCTTTTCCGCCCGGCCCATCGTTTCGCCAAGCGCCGCCACCGCGGCAGTCATCTCGGCTTCGTTGGCCGGATATGCGTCGCGCGCCCGAGCCGTCGGCGCAGAGACCACGAACGCCAGTGCCAGAAGCGTCGTGCCGGAAAGAAGGGAGGGCTTCATCGGGGTTCCTGCTTTGCGAATGCCGGTTTCTGGAAAGGCAGGCTAACGACAAATTAGACAACGCTCAAATAAAATCAGCAATCGCATCCAACCCATGACAGCAAGTGTCATTCGCAAGGAACCGCCTCAGGAAAAGCGCCGTGCTCCCGCAACGCAGAAGATTACGACCACGGTGGAGAGCACCATCGTCCAGCCCACCGGCTCTCCCAGCACCGCGCCCGCCAGCAGCAGGCCCATGAACGGCTGGAGCAGCTGCAACTGGCCAACCCCGGCCACGCTCCCCATCGCCAGCCCGCGATACCAGAACACGAAGCCGATCAGCATCGAGAACACCGAGACATAGGCCAGCCCCGCGCAGGCCCGCCAACCGATCCCGGCCATGCCCTGCGGCATCGTCAGGGCAGCGATCACCGCCATGACCGGCAGCGCCAGCACCAGCGCCCAGGTGATGACCTGCCAGCCGCCAAGGCGGCGCGACAGGCTGGCCCCTTCGGCATAGCCCAGCCCGCAGAGCAGGATCGCGGCCACCATGAGCAGGTCTCCCGTGAGCGAGGCGCCGCTGCCCTGAAACAAGGCGAACCCGGCAACGGTGGCTGCGCCGACCGTCGAGAACAGCCAGAACGCCGGTTTCGGCCTCTCCCCGGCGCGCAGCACGCCGAAGATCGCGGTCGCCAGCGGCAGCAGGCCGATGAAGACTACCGAATGGGCGGCGGTGATATGTTGCAGGGCAATCCCCGTCAGCAGCGGGAACCCGACGACGACGCCCGCCGCGACGATCGCCAGCGAGCCGAGATCGGCGCGGTCCGGACGCTTCTGTCGCAGGGCCGCCAGGAACACCGCGCCCAGCAGCGCGGCGATCACCGCCCGCGCCGACGTGACGAAAAGCGGCGTGAAATCCGCCACCGCCAATCGCGTCGCGGGCAGCGAACCGCTGAAGATGATGACGCCCAGAAGGCCCGAACCCCAGCCCGACGACTTCCAACCCAACGATGCCTTTTCCATATTGTCCCGTTTTCGACACTTCAACGAGACGCCCCTTGCGGAAAAAGCGCTGGCAGCGACAGGCACGATACCATACAATATCGTCAAACCGTATGGGTACGTTGCCCAGTACGATCTTTCGGAAGCCCATGCCGCCCCGCCCGAAGACCCGCACCGAGGAAGTCGCCGACGCGATCCGCGCGAAGATCGCCGCCCGCACGCTCGGCACCGGGGACCGCCTGCCCTCCGTGCGGGGCTTTGCCGCCGCGATGAAGGTTTCCCCCTCCACCATCGTCGAAGCCTATGACCGGCTGGCGGCGGAGGGGACGATCCGGGCGCGTCCCGGCTCGGGCTTCTATGTCGCCGACAGCCGTCTGCCGCCGATTCCGCTCGCCGAAATGGGGCCGCGCCGAGACCGCGCGGTCGATCCGTTCTGGGTCTCGCGGCAATCGCTGGACGCCGATCTCTCGGTCGAGATGCCCGGCTGCGGCTGGCTCCCGGCCGAGTGGATGCCCCATGCCGCGATCCGCAAGAGCCTGCGGTCGCTGGCGCGCGCCGACGACATGCTGCTCTCCAACTACGGCACCACGCGCGGCTCCCAGGCGCTGCGCCGCCTGCTGCTGGCCCGTTTTGCCGAAGAGGGGATCGCGGCGGGCGCGGACCAGTTGCTGCTCACCGGCTCGGGCACCCAGTCGATCGACCTCGTCTGCCGCTTCCTGCTCAGCCCCGGCGACACGGTGCTGGTCGACGATCCGGGCTACTTCAATTTCCAGGCCCTGCTGCGCGCCCACCGCGTCGAACTGGTCGGCGTGCCCTATACCCGCACAGGCCCGGACATGGCCGCGTTCGAAGCGGCGCTACAGGCCCACAAGCCCCGGCTCTACCTCACCAATTCCGCGCTGCACAATCCCACGGGCACCACGATCGCCGCCCCGGTCGCCCACCGCATCCTGCGCGCCGCTGCCGCCCACGACATGATGATCGTCGAGGACGACATCTTCGCCGACTTCGAACCCTCGCCCTCTCCGCGCCTCGCCGTGCTCGACGGGCTGGACCGGGTGATCCGGGTCGGCAGCTTCTCCAAGACCCTCTCCGCCTCGCTCCGCTGCGGCTATATCGCCGGGCGCGCCGACTGGATCGAGGGGCTGGTGGACCTTCAGGTGGCGACGAGTTTCGGCGGCCCCAGCCCGGTGGCGGCGGAAGCCGTCGCCGATGTCCTGACCGGCGGCAGCTATCGCAAGCACATGGCGGAACTGCGCCAGAAGCTCGCCCGCGCGCAGGAGCGCACGACAGAGCGGCTGGCGCGCCTCGGGATCGTGCCGTGGACCCTGCCGCGCGGCGGTTTCTACCTCTGGTGCCGCCTGCCGGACGGGCTTGATTCCGCCGAAGTCGCACGCCACGCGATGGACCTCGGCCTCGTGCTGGCGCCGGGGAACGTCTTCAGCCCCTCGCAATCGGCGGCGCCGTTCATGCGCTTCAACGTGGCCCAGTCGGACAGTGCGCGCGTGGAGGAAACCCTGCGCATCGCCATGGACCGGGCCGCTTCGGCCCCGATCAAGGGTTAAGGCCGATCACCGGATCAGCTTGGCGCATTCGTTGCCGCTGGTGGAATAGTCGCGGATCACGCCGTTCTGAACTTCCACGGTCACGTCGCACCAGTGGTAGTCCTCGCTGAGCACCTGCCCGTAGACGTTGCTGCCGCGATTGACGTAGCCCTTGCGGTAATAGAGCGTCCGCACGCCGCCATAGGCGTCCACGAACCGGTCGGGCGCGCCCCAGGACCCGGTGAAGTCCCGCTCCGCCTTGCCGATCCAGGTCTCCATCAGTGTATTGCGACCGGCGCGATTGGCGCTGCGCTGGTGGGAATCGATCACTTGCCCCGCCAGAGCCGTGCCGCGGGCGAGACTGTTTTCCAGACGCTTCTCGATGGCGTCCATCTCGGCCGCGCTGGGCTTGTAGGTGAAGGCCGGGCGCTTGCCGTCGTCCCACAAGTGCTGCCAGATGAAGTCGGTGGGCGACATCCCGGTTTCGCCGATGAACAGGAACCCGAGCTGCGGCGAGGTCTTCGCCGGATTGCGGTCGCGCGCGTCCTTGCCGCGATTGCAGACGAACTTGACCAGCTGCGATTCTCCGAAGCTGGCCGGGGCATGCGCGGCCTTGGCAGCCATGTCCTCCGGCCTGCGATCGCGCCACTGGACCTGCCCGTGCTGGGTCCCAACGGTGCCCCGCGCGCAGTTGACCCGGTACTTCGACATGATCCGGTTCGGCTTTCCGGCGCTTTCGAACACTTCGTCGACGCGGATGTCGAACTGCGGATCGGGACCGGCGCGGACTTCGCCTTCTTTCAGCTTGCCCTTGCGCCGCATCTGCTTGAGGTAGGCGGACTGCTGCTCCTGCGTCGACGTCTGGAGGAAGCCGACGAGATCGGAACTGTCGCTGATCGAGGCCTCGTCCACGACCCAGAGATCGCGGTTGGGCTTATCACCGCCGCCGGCGATAACCCAGCTGGCCGTTGCGCTTGCGTTGGTCGCCGCGCCCAGACCGAACAGCCCGGCCAGCACCGTCCCTATCGCCGCACCCCTGCTTCGCATCGCGTTCCCTTTCTTCCTGCATTCCGCCTGCGCGCGCAGGGAAAAACCTTGTGCTGAAAGGGTAATGGAAAATATCTTGTGTTCAATTTAAAAATTGATCGTCGATAAATTATTTCCGCAAGAATCGCTCCGGCGGCAAGGCACGATCGGTGAAACGCGCCAGCCGCACCGCACCGTGGAAGAAATTCACCCGGTTGTAGCGCACCCCGACCGAAGTATTGCCCGGCCCTTGCGGAATGAAGCCCGCCACTTTCGCCTCGCCTTCGAGCACGCCGTCGACATAGCTGCGATACGTCGTCCCGTCGAAGGTCTGGGCGACGTGATACCAGCGGCGGAGCGGATGGCGCTTCGCCGGATCGATCA
This sequence comes from Novosphingobium sp., assembly GCA_017745295.1. Classification (GTDB taxonomy): domain Bacteria; phylum Pseudomonadota; class Alphaproteobacteria; order Sphingomonadales; family Sphingomonadaceae; genus Novosphingobium. The sequence goes on along the minus strand of JAGHZR010000003.1, from coordinate 80,176 downwards.
GGACTTGCGCATATCCTCTCCCCTTGATGAAGCTATCGAGATACCATTCATCCCCGGCCACGCGGATCTCGAACAGCAGGCGCGTCTGGTTCGCCGGATCGTCCGAGGCGAGGTGGAGCCAGCGCTGCTCGAACGCGCCGCCGTCGGGGCGGAACACCGCCTCCACGGTGAAGGCCCGCGCACCGGCCAGTGGATGGCGCGGCAGGTAGATCGCGTCGTCCTGTCCGTCGAAGACCGTGGCACCTTGCTCCACTCTGGGTTGGCCGATGACTTGCGTTCTAAGCCCGCCGATGCGGTCGAGGCGGTCGAACTTCCAGATCTGCTGCCTGGCCTGCACCGAGGCAGGCAGCGCCGCCAGCACCAGCAGAGCCAGGCCCCACCGCCGCATCACTGCGCCTCTCCAAGGATCACGACGTCGTTGCGGCGGGTCACTTCCGGTGCGCCCGTCGAGACCCTGACATGCAGCACTTTGGGCGCCCCGGCCGGGACGGTGAGCGAGACCGTCGCCGTCTTGGCCGCAAGGTCGTTCGGCGGCGCCAGCGCGGGCACCGGGGCGGAGGCGAGGACCTTGCCCTCCGGCGTCTCCAGTGTCAGCGTCCCGCCCGGCGCGGCGACCGAGCCGAGGCTGTGGACCGTGACCGACAGCTTGCTCCCCTTGCGGATCACGTCATCCACGCCGATGCCGAGGTCCGGGCGATGCTCGGGCTGGACTGCGGCTTTCTGCTTGAGGCGGAAGGTCATGACTGTCGTGGCGCCCGGCGCGAAGGAAACTGGCAGCGAGCCACTGCGTTCCAATTCGACCTCGCGGGTGGCGATAGCGCCCTGCACCTTGTCCCCGCCGCTCGCTGCCAGTCCCTGAGTCATCTCCCAGGTCCCCGCCATCACATTCCATGTTCCCATGTCCGCGCGCTGCTCCGTCGCGGTCGTGTTATGGGCGATGACCGTGAACTGCTCCGGCGTTGCGTCGCGCACCAGGATCGCCACTTTCACCGCCGCCTCGGGATCGGCGAAACGCCAGCTTACCGCATTGCCCGGATAAGTCTGGTTGCGCTTGAGAGCGATGCCGCCGAGCCGCTCGCGCTGGAGGTGCTCGTTCGGCGCATCCACGCGGTCGGTCCACCAGTGGCCCTCGGTATACATGTACATGTGCTGGCTCTTGTCGGCGATGCCGTGGGCGTTGAGCGCTTCCAGCCAGGCCTTGTCGCCGGTGGTGTTCCAGGCCTCGAACCGCGCGAAATCGTCGCCGCCCTCGGCCTTGCGCAGCACCGCGTCCTTCATGGCGGCGCGCATGCCGAGCACGGTGAGCGCGTTCTCGTTGATCTCACCGAGCGCGCCGAAGTTGCCCTTGCCGACCCGGCCGACCACCGGGCGCAAGTACTTGTCGTCGCCGGTGAAGCGCCAGGCCGCCCAGGCCGACTGCATCGGCAGCGAGGCCCCGCCGCCGTCGCCCGCGCGCTCGCTGTCGTGGGGGAAGCTGATGTCGTTGGGGAAGGTCCAGAGCCCGTCCGCGCCCTGCTTGCCGTGTGCCAGCAGCCCGTCGATCAGCCCCGTCACCAGCCCCCGCGCGGTGGGGTCGGCGTTGAAGGTGCCCAGCAGGACCGGGGTGTGCATGATGACGAAGCCATAGGGCTTCTGCCAGGCCCATGGCTCGTCGTTGTAGATCTTGCGCCCGCCGTACCAGCTGGAGGCGATGTGCATGTGCCCCGCCGGATTCCGGCGGATCACCTTGCCCAGCGCCTTGACGGTGGCCATCATCCGCTCGACCGCCTTGGGCTCGCCCCAGTTGAGGTAGAGCCGCTCGGCGTCGGAATTGATGCCCTCCTCGTAGACATGCAATTCGTCGGTGGTGATCGCGCTGAGGCCATCGACGATCATGCCGTTCCTGTAGACCGCATCCGAGAGCGCCCGCAGCGAGGCGTTGATCTTGTCCGGATCGACGCCCATCAGCGCCAGCCCCGGCCATTGCTGGGTGAGGTCGGTATCGTCGGAAATGCCGCCGCCGAAATCGCCGTAGGGCACTTGCCGATTGTCGATCCACCAGTTCACGAACTGCCGCGTAAGCTTCAGGTCCTCCAGCTGGCGGAAGGCCCACAGCGGCACGCCCGAAGGCGCCTCGGGCTGGACGAAGGGCGGCAGCTGGTCCTCGGAATAGCCGATATCCGCCCAGTAGCGCCGTGCTTCCAGATTGCCGGGATCGACGCGCAGCAGATCGGTGATGTCGCCATACAACCGACGATAGAGACCGGCGCGCTTGGAGGCGGTATGCTCTTCGACGAGGAAAGCCCAGTTGTCCTTGACCTGGTTGAAGCGGTCGGCGACATGTTCCGCTTTCGCCGCCTCCCGGTCCTTGAACACCATGCGCACGGTCATGCCGTCGAGCGACTTGGCGCCGAAATCGGGCGCGGCGGAGGCGACCGTCAGATAGAGGCTGTCCGCCGTCAGGATACGGTCGCGCAGGTCCAGCCAGAGCGTGCGCGGCTCTCCGGGGCGGACCGAGACCTGCACGTCGATCATGTCGCGGTCGGGCCAGATCGGGTCCTTCACGCGGATGTCGAGCGGGATCACGCCCTGAGCATTGGGCTTGGCGTCGATTGCGGGGAGGTCGATGGCCACGCCGTCCAACCCGTCGTGGACATTCTCCCAGCCGTAGTTCCAGGCCCGCGCCAGAGGGCGGTCCGCTGGCGCGTCGCCGAAGTTCGAGGGGATCAGCACGTGGACCAGCGGCAGGTCCTGCCCGCTACGCAGCGCCGTGCCCGAAGCCCCCGCACTGCCCGCGCCGACCGCCGCCTTCACCCCGCTCGTCGGCAGCGCCACCACGGTCGAGCGCTCGTTCGCCGGATAGCGGCCCGCGATATGCGCATTGAGCCGCTCCAGCGCGCCGAGGTCCGACGCCGCATCGGCGCGCACCGTATAGCTGAGCTGAAAGGTCCCCTTGGGCACGTCCCCGGCGTGGATGTCGTAGGCCCAGATTTCCTGGATCGGCTGTTCCTGCATCACATTGGTGAAACGCAAGCTGCCGCCCGTCTTCGTCGCGGTATCGGTGATCGAGCGCACCACGCCCTTGGGCCGCGCCGCCAGCTTGCCCCACGAGGCCTTGCCGTCCGGCGACCACTCCAGCGCGCCATAAGCCGCGCCGCGAATCTCGACCCGGTTGAAAGCGGCCCCCTGCGGCACCGTCAATTCATAGGTCTTGCCGCCCTCGACATAGACGTTCCAGTCCGGAAGCTGGAAATAATCGTCCCGCCCCGGCAGGCGCGAGCGGTTGTAGACGCCCGGCCAGGTCGTCTCGGCAATGCCGTCGACGCCCTTCCACATCCATTCCTTGAGGTCCTTGGCATCGGCGAATTCGACCTTGCGGATGGTCGTGACCTTGTCCTTCAGCGCCGGCGGGCTTTGCGTGTCCCAGCCGAAGCGGTGGAGCCAGGCCTTGCGCAAGTCCGGCGCCGAGGCGGCGGGGGCGACCTCCTGCCGCGCCGCCAGCTGTGCCACTTGCGCGCCCTCCAGCATGTGGTCGTAGACGCGGATATCGTCGAGATCGGAGCCGCGCATGAAGTTGTAGCGGCTCTGCACCTGATGCGGCGCGATGACCCGGCCCGCGAGACCGAACTGGTCGAGCGCCATGTCGAGGTCCACCGCCTGCCGTTTGGCGGCGACTTGCCGGCCGTCCCAGAACAGCGTCACGCCCTCGTTCTCGTCCCAGGCGAAGGCGATGTGGTGCCAGGCATCGGGGGAGAGCGCCTCCGGCAGCGCCCAGCTGACCCGCACCCGCGAGAGATTGGCGTCGGTGACGAAAGCATCAAAACCGTGGCCGTTCCAGTCGATGCGCAGGAAGGCCATGTCCCAGCTCGAATGATCGCCCGCGCTGGCGCGGAAAATCACGAAAGGCGCCTCGCCCACCGGAGTATGGCTGCGCCAGAAGAACGACAGGGTGCCGCGCTGGGCGTAGATGTTGCCGGGTGCTTCCCAGGCGACATAGCCGCCGTCCGACCACCGCCCCGCCCCGCCGATGGCGCCGTCCGGCACGATCGAGGCGTCGCTCCGGAAATTGGGCGCGGCGGCGCCGCCCGAAGCCGTCGCATCGAACCCGCTGTCGAGCGGCGCCCGGAACAGCAGGCCATCCGCGTCCTGCGCCAGGGCAGGCGCGCCAATGCTCCCCGCCAGACAGGCCGCCGCCAGAGCGATCCGCGAACAGACCCGCCGGGTCACGATAGGCCTTCCGGAATGCGACACGCCGATATCTCTCCCTTGCCGGGCCGGGGAGCACACTCTCCCCGATCTCCGCTCGTAGACAACCTTATGACACCGGTATCATCTCGATCAACCCCGTTTCCTGTGCGCGGGACGGGATGAACTTGTGTCAATGGCTGTTACCCCGCCCCCTCCCGCCGTTTCAGCCGGTTGCATGAAAATCGGCAGCGGCTAGAATTTCGCGCAGACACTTTCCGGGGACTTTCACTTGAAATCGATCACGCGCTTCGCGCTTGCCACTTCGCTCGCCCTTCTCGGCGCCCTGCCCGTCTTTGCCGCGCCCGCCTTCGCCGCGCCGGTCGCCCCGGCCGATCCGCGCGACCCCAAGGATGCCTGGATCTGGCTGGAGGATCTCGACGGCAAGCGCGCGATGGACTGGGTCGCCGCGCACAATGCGACGACCGAGAAACGGCTCGAAGCCGATCCCCGCTACAAGACCTTCTACGACGAAGCCCTCGCGATCTACGGCGCCAAGGACCGCATCCCCGCGCCGATGTTCCTGAACGGGCGCATCTACAACTTCTGGCAGGACGAGCAGCACTTGCGCGGCGTGCTACGCCGCACTTCGCTGGAAGACTATCGCGGCGCCCAGCCTAAATGGGAAACCGTGCTGGACATCGACGCGCTCGGCAAGGCCGAGGGCAAAAGCTGGGTCTACAAGGGCGCCGACTGTCTGGAGCCGGAGCAGCGGCTCTGCCTCGTCTCGCTGTCGGACGGCGGCGAGGATGCCGTGGAAGTCCGCGAATTCGACCTCGCTACCGGCGCGTTCATCAAGGACGGCTTCCACATCCCCCGCGCCAAGCAGGGCGTAGCCTGGGAAGACGCCGACCACCTGCTGGTCGCCACCGAATGGACGCCGGGCGAGGTGACGGAATCGCTCTACCCCTATGTCATCAAGCGCGTCACTCGCGGGCGGCCGCTCTCCGAAGCGGTCGAGATCTATCGCGGGCAGAAGAGCGATGTCGGCTCGTTCCCGGCGGTGATGCACGATGGGCAGGGCAACAGCCTGACGCTGATCTCGCGCGGGATCGACTTCTTTCACCAGCAGAGCCTGATCGTCGGCAGCGACGGCAAGGTCCATGAACTGGCCATTCCGCAGAAAGTCTCGGTCGCCGGACTGGTGTCCGGCCGCGTCGTGTTCCGGCTCGACGAAGCCTGGGGCGACCTGCCGAGCGGCGCCGTGGCGAGCGCTCCGCTGGATGCCGTGCGCGCCCATCCCGAAGCGATCAGGGCCACGCTCGCCTGGGCGCCGGGACCGAAGGAAGCGCTCGACGGGATCTCCGCGACGAAGGACCGCCTGCTGCTTTCGGTGCTCGACAACGTCAACGGGCGGCTGCTCTCGCTGGCGCCGAAGTCCGACGGCGGCTGGACCACCGCCAGCCTGCCCCTGCCTGACAAGCTGGCGCTGAACTTCGGTTCCGCTGACAGCCGCAGCAACCTCACCTTCGCCTCGGCGGAAGGCTTCACCACGCCCGATACGCTCTATCTGGTGGACGCGGCCTCGGGCACGGCCCAGCCGGTCAAGAGCCTGCCCGCCCGCTTCGACGCCAAGGGTCTCGTGGTCGAGCAGCGCGAGGCGAAATCGACCGACGGCACCGCGATCCCCTACTTCCTGGTCCACCGCAAGGACATCCCGCTCGACGGGTCCACGCCGGTCCTGCTCAATGCCTATGGCGGCTTCCAGTCCAGTTCGACGCCCTACTATGCAACGATCCAGGGCAAGCTCTGGATGGAACGGGGCGGCGCCTTCGCGGTCGCGAACATCCGCGGCGGCGGCGAGTTCGGCCCCGAATGGCACGAGGCCGCGCTCAAGACCAAGCGCCAGGTCGCCTATGACGACTTCGCCAGCGTCGCCCGCGACATGATCGGGCGCAAGATCACCTCCCCCCGCCGCCTCGGCATCATCGGCGGCTCCAACGGCGGCTTGCTGATGGGCGTGGAAATGACCGAGTTCCCCGAACTCTACAACGCCGTGGTCATCCAGGTGCCTCTGCTCGACATGATCCGCATCAGCAAGATCGCCGCCGGGGCAAGCTGGCAGGGCGAATACGGCGACGTCTATGCCGATCCGGAAGCGCGCAAGTTCTGGCTCAAGACCTCTCCCTACCACGCCCTGCGCAAGGACGTGAAATACCCCGAGCCCTACATCTTCACCACGACCCGCGACGACCGCGTCGGCCCGCAGCATGCCCGCAAGTTCGCCGCGCGGATGGAAGAACTGGGCTTGCCGTTCTACTTCTACGAGAACACCGAAGGCGGCCACGGCTCGGGCGCGGATATCCGCCAGTCGGCCAAGACCGCCGCGCTCTGGGTAACGTACCTCAGCCGGAAGCTCATGGGACCGGACGGCGAATGACGACACGGATGGGGCCGCAAGCGCGGCCCCATTTGTTTTGCGCAGCAGCGATAAGATGCGATTGATTTTCATTCGCAACATAACTAGGGCGCGTGCCAATAGAGACCAATCAGGGGGATCTTTCGGTGCGTCCAATCGTCGCTGCCCGGCTTGCTGCGGGTATCGCTCTCGTTTCCATCGTCTCGGCACAGGCGCCGGTGCTTGCCCAGTCGACGCCATCGCAGGACGGCGAAAAGCCGGGTGAAGCTATCGTCGTTACCGCCGCGCGCTCGGCGCTGCCGCCTTCGGCCCTGCCGCTGACCATCGACATCATCGACAAGGACACGCTCGACCAGCAGCTGACGATCGGCGGATCGGTCACCGATGCCGTCGCCACGCTGACGCCCAGCTTCTCGCCGACCCGCCAGAAGCTTTCGGGCGCCGGCGAAACGCTGCGCGGTCGCTCGCCGCTCTATGCGATCAACGGCATTCCGCAGTCCACGCCGCTGCGCGACGGCAGCCGCGACGGCTTCACCATCGACGGCTTCTTCATCGACCGCGTGGAGCTGATCTTCGGTTCCAACGCGCTCCAGGGCATCGGCGGCACCGGCGGCATCGTCAATCAGATGACGGTAGGCGCGCCGCAGAAGGAAGGCCTGTCCGGCCGCGTCCTACTGCAAGGCACTGCCGACAACGACTTCCACGGCGACGGCCTCGGCTGGAAGGGCGGCGGCCTGCTCCAGTACAAGACCGGCGCCTTCGACGCCACGATCGGCGCGACCTATGAAAACCGCGGCGTCTACTACGACGGCCACGGCCGCCGGGTCGGCCTCAACCTGACCCAGGGCGAGACCCAGGACTCCAAGACGACGAACCTCTTCGCCCGCTTCGGATACGAACTATCTTCCAGCGCCCGCATCGACCTGATCGCCAGCCGCTTCGAGATGAAGGGCGACGGTGATTTCGTGGCGCTCGCCGGTCGCCGCCCGACCGCCGCCGACCCCACGTTCGTGCCGACCAGTGCCGTGCGCGGCAATCCTCCCGGCAAGTCGGCGGCAAGCCGCACCGAAAGCCTGGCGTTGTCGCTGACCGACAAGGACCTCGGCGGCGGCAACCTCGTCACCCAGTTGTTCTTCAACCGTACCCACGACACCTTCGGCGGCGAACTCGCCCCGCAGGCGACCTTCCAGGACCCCGTCCTCGCTCCGGTCGGCACCCTGTTCGACCAGTCGCAGAACCGCTCGCGCAAGCTCGGCGGCAAGTTCAGCTACGAGCGGGCGGTGCCCGGCTTCGAAGACCTGACCGCGATCGTCGGCTTCGACGCCCTGTTCGACAAGACCGAGCAGGCGCTGATCGCCACGGGACGCGTCTGGGTGCCGCCGAGCGACTTCCGCAGCCTCGCGCCGTTCGGCCAGCTCAATCTCAAGCTGCTGGGCGGCAAGCTGCGCCTCGCGGGCGGCGCGCGCTGGGAAAACGTGCAGATCAAGATCGACGATTTCCACACGCTGCCCTCGACGACTTTCGTCGCCTGCTCGGCCTCGCTTCCGGCGGGTACGCCCTGCGGCCTTTCCACGTACGGCGGCGTCGCGGTGGAAGGCGGCAAGCCCAGGTTCAGCGACCTGCTGCTGAACGGCGGCGTGATCCTCGAACCCTGGCAGGGCATCCGCGCCTATGCGAGCTATGCCGAAGGCTTCACCGCGCCGGATATCGGACGGATCACCCGCTCGCTGAACCGCAGCGGCATCGACCTCGACGACTATCTCGACATCTCGCCGATCGTTACCAACAACCGCGAGATCGGGCTTGAGGTAAAGCGCGGCCCGCTGGACGCTTCGGTCGCCTATTTCTGGTCGTCGAGCGACAAGGGCCAGCTGCTGATCGCCCGGCCCGACCGGACCTTCGACGTCCAGCGCCAGCGGGTGGAAATTCAGGGACTGGAGATCAACCTCAAGGCGCAGCTGCCGATCGACGGCCTTCGCGCCGGGATCGGCTATGCCCATATCCAGGGTCGCTACGACAGCGATTCCGCCAAGCCGGACGGCGTGGTCGATACCGATCTCGACGGTTCGAACATCTCGCCGGACCGTGTCAACCTGAACGCGACTTACGCCAAGGGGCGGATTTCGGCGCTCGTCCAGACGCAGTTCTACCTGTCGCGAACCTTCCAGGCCGACAGCGGCAAGCCCCGGCCGGACCAGCGCAACAACTTCGGCGGCTATGCCGTGACCGACGCCAGCCTGCGCTACCAGACCGACCTCGGCGGCCTCAGCCTCAGCGTGCAGAACCTCTTCGACAAGTTCTACATCGACTACAGCAGCGACACCCGCCTGCCGACCGACGGCCTGGCCTTCTTCGCCGGTCGCGGACGGACCTTCACGCTGAGCTGGGATTACCGGTTCTAGATTGCGCGTCCCCCGCCGCCATCGGCGGCGGGGGCAATTCCTAGGTTCAGGGCAATAGGGCGGCGAGTGCCTCGCCCTCGGGACCGCCGAATACGGTTGCGCGGCTGACCGGCAGCCACCGTGCGTGATCCTGGCGGCGCAGGCTGTCGGCGGCATCGAACGAGGCCAGCGCATCGGTGCCGAGCACCAGATGGGCCGGGACTTCTTCGCGGCGTGAAAGGGCGAGGATCACTTGCGCGGTTCGCGCCGGGTCGCCGACTTCGTTGCCCGCATAGGCCCTGATCCGCGCGAGTGTCGCGCCGACCGTTTCGGCATAGTCCGGCAGCACCGCGTCGGCAGCGGCATGGCCCGCGGTTTCGGCCCAGTCCGTGCGCATCCCGCCCGGCTCCAGCGACACGATGCGGATGCCGAGAGGGGCGACCTCGCCGCGCAGCACTTCGGTAAAGCCGCCCACCGCCCATTTCGCGGCCTGATAGGCGGCAAGGCCCGGCGTGCCGACCCGGCCCCCGACCGACGAGACATTGAGAATGTGCCCCGCCCGGTTCTCCCGCATGAAGGGCAACACCGCGCGGGTCATGTTGACGACGCCGAACAGGTTGGTCTCCACTTCGGCGCGGAAATCGGTGGACGATTTCTGCTCGAAGGCTTCGAAATGGCCGTAGCCCGCGTTGTTCACCAGCACGTCGATGCGCCCGAAGACGGCGATCGCCGCCTTCGCGGCCTCGGCAGTGCGGGCCTCGTCGGTCACATCGAGCGCGAAAGGTTCGAGGCGGTCGCCGTAAAGCGCCTTGAGGTCGGCCAGCTGCGCCACGTCGCGCGCGGTGGCGAGCACGTTGTCACCGCTTTCCAGTACGGCGGTCAGGACGGCGCGGCCAAGTCCGCGCGCGCTTCCGGTGATGATCCAGGTTTTCGGCATGTCGTTTGCTTTCGATTGAGAAGAGAAATCAGGCGGCGGGCTTGAGGATCGCGCGCGGTTCGAGGAAAGCGTCGAGGCCATAGGCGCCGATCTCGCGCCCGATGCCGGACTGGCGAAAACCCCCGAACGGCGCGCGGGGATCGTGCGGCGCGCCGTTGACGACGACGCGCCCGGCGATCAGTTGCCGCGCCACACGCAAGGCGCGGCCTTCGTCGGCGGAAAGGACATAGGCCTGAAGCCCGAAGTCGGAATCGTTGGCGATGGCCACGGCATCGGCCTCGTCGTCGTAAGCGATGACGCTCAGCACCGGGCCGAAGATCTCCTCGCGGGCGATGCGCATCGAATTGGCGACATCGGTGAAGATCGTCGGTCTTGCGAACCAGCCCCGGTCCATCCCGTCAGGCCGCCCTTCGCCGCCGGTCAGCAGGGTCGCGCCTTCCTCCTGTCCGAGCCGGATATACGACTGCACGCGCTCCCAGTGCGCGGCATTGGCAAGCGGACCGATGCGCACTTCGGGATCGTCGGGGGCACCGACCTTGAAGCGCTCGGCCTCCCGCTTCAGACGCATGACGATCTCCTCCCGCCGCGCGCGCGGCACGAGGATGCGCGATCCGGCTACGCAGGCCTGGCCGCTATTGGCAAAACCGCTCATCAGCGCGATGGGGAGCGCGGCGTCGAGATCGGCATCGTCGAGGATGATCGTCGGGCTCTTGCCGCCTAGTTCCAGCACCAGCCGCTTCATCGTCTCCAGCGCCGACCGCTGGATGATCTTCGCGGCCGGGGTCGAGCCGGTGAACGTGATCAGCGCCACGTCGGGATGCGCCGTCAGCGCCGCGCCGACATCCGCTCCGGTGCCGTTCACCATATTGAGCACGCCCTTCGGCAGCCCCGCCTCATGCAAGCATTCGAGCAGAACCTGCGTCTGTATCGCGCTCTGTTCGGCAGGCTTGATGACGATCGTCGATCCCGAGCCGATCGCGTGGGCCAGCTTGGTGGCGATGAAGCCGAAGTTACTGTTCCAGGGGGTGATCGCCCCGACCACGCCGAGCGGCAGCATCGTCACTGCGCTGGAACCGGCGGTCCGCTCGAAGGCATAATCCTCGACCGAGGCGGCCATGACCTCAAAGATCGAGGCGGTGTTCTGCACCGAGAATCCGCTGAAATAGGCCGGTGCGCCATATTCCTCGGTCATCGCGGCGATCAGGTCGTCGCGCCGGGCCGTCACCGCATCGCGCAGCCGGTGGAGCATGGCGATCCGCTCCACCTTCGTGGTGCGGGCCATGGCCGGGAACGCCCGCTTGGCCGCCGCGACGGCAAGGCGCAAATCCTCCCTGTCGCCAAGGCGGACGGAGCCGATCCGTTCTTCCGTCTCGGGGTTGAAGAGATCGAAGCGTTCGCTGCCGTGCGGCGTCACGAAAGCCCCGTCGATGTAGATTCTCTCGATGTCGCGCATAGTCGTCTCCATTCGTCATCGACGATATGGATTGCTGCCCCTGATCCGATTAGAAGTTCAATCAGGCACAGGTTGATGAGGAAAATTGCGCAATGACTAAGGCCAGTCTCGCCGAACTCGAAGCCTTCGCCACGGTTGCCCGGCGCAGCGGGTTTCGCGCGGCGGCGCGTGAACTCGAAGTTTCCTCATCCGGCCTGAGCCATGCCGTCGCCGCGCTGGAGGAGCGGTTGAACCTGCGGCTGTTCAACCGCACCACGCGCAGCGTCGTGCTCACCGCGGCAGGCACGCAGTTCCTCGAGGAAATCCTCCCCGCCCTCGCCGCGATCGACAGTGCGATCGAAAACGCGGGAGAGCATCTGGGCGAGCCTTCGGGCCTGCTGCGGCTGAACATGGCGCCGGGCGCGGCCCGCTTCGTCATGGCGCCGCTGATCCGCGACTATCTGAACCGCTATCCCCGCATGAAAGTGGAGATCGTCGGCGAAGCGGCGCTGGTCGACGTGATCGGCAAGGGCTTCGATGCCGGGGTCCGCCTGCGGGACAGCGTGCCGCCCGACATGATCGCCGTGCCCATCATCCCCGAAGTGCGCCTCGTCGTCGTCGGTTCGCCGGACTATCTACGCGACCGACCCCTGCCGATCGCCCCGCGAGACCTGCTCGCGCATGAGTGCATCGGTTACCGCATGGGCAGCGGGCGCCTCTACCACTGGGAATTCGCGCGCGGCGACGAGCGGCTTGCGCTGGACGTTCCGGGCCGCCTGATCCTCGACGACAGCGGGCTGATGCTCGATGCCGCGCTGGCGGGAATGGGGCTGGCCTATCTTGCCGAAGAGACCGCCGCACCGCATGTCCGGGCAGGCCGGTTGACGCCGATGCTGAGGGACTGGATGCCCGAAGAACCGCCACTCTGCCTCTACTATTCCGGGCGCCGCCACGTTCCGGCCAAGCTGCGGCTGTTCATCGATCTTGTCCGCGATCATGCACGCGGGCGGGAAAACCGCCAGGGCCTCACAGGACCTCACGCCAACTAACGGGCGATCCACGCGGCGGGCGCCTATGTCGATTTCGCGTAGCAAGGAGCCCGCCATGAAGGAAGAACCCGCCCTTACCCATCCGCGCCGCCGCGAATTCGTATCCGGCACGGCCGCGCTGGCCGCCGCTTTCCTGAGCGGCCTTGCGCCCACCATGGCCTCCGCTGCCACCAAAGCGGCACGCAGCGCTACGCCAGGCTCTTTCGGCCCGATCCGCCAGATCGCCGCGGGCGTGCTCGATATCGGCTATGTCGAAATGGGGCCATCGTCAGGACAGCCGGTCCTGCTGTTCCACGGCTGGCCTTACGACATCTACGCCTTCGCCGAAGTCGCGCCGATCCTGGCGGCGCAGGGCCACCGCGTGATCGTGCCTTACTTGCGCGGATACGGCACCACCGTCTTCCGCTCGGCCGCGACCCTGCGCAACGGCCAGCAAGCCGCGCTGGCGGCGGACGGTCTCGCGCTGATGGACGCGCTGGGCATCCGCCAGGCGATCGTCGCCGGCTTCGACTGGGGCGCCCGCACCGCCGACATCATGGCGGCGCTCTGGCCCGAACGCTGCAAGGCGCTGGTCTCGGTCAGCGGCTACCTGATCGGCAGCCAGGCCGGGAACGCCAAGCCGCTGCCGCCCCAGGCCGAGCTGCAATGGTGGTATCAGTTCTATTTCGCCACCGACCGCGGCCAGCAGGGCTATGCCGAGAACACCAAGGCCTTCAACCGGCTGATCTGGCAGCAGGCCTCGCCCCGATGGAACTTCGACGACGCTACGTACGACCGGTCGGCCAGTTCCTTCGCCAATCCGGACCATGTCGCCATCGTGATCCACAATTACCGCTGGCGGCTCGGCCTCGCTCAGGGCGAAGCCCAATATGACGCCGCCGAGGCGCGACTGGCCGCCGGGCCGGTCCTCACCGTGCCGACGATCACCATGGAAGGCGACGCGAACGGCGCCCCCCATCCCCCCGCCGCCGCCTATCGCGCGAAGTTCAGCGGCCCCTACGAGTACCGCCTGATCTCCGGCGGCATCGGCCACAACCTGCCACAGGAAGCGCCGGAGGCCTTTGCCAAGGCCGTGCTCGATGCCGGAAAGCTGGCCGGATGATCCGGATCTCCTCCTGCTGCCTCGCAGCTGCCGCAGCCCTGCTCGGCCTGTCCACCGTGGTCGCCGCGCGCGGCAAGGACGCGAACGTCTCGCCGGTCTACGGCGTGAAGCTGCCCAAGGGATACCGCGACTGGAAGCTCATCAGCGTCGCGCATGAGGCAGGCAAGAACAACGACATCCGCGCCATTCTCGGCAACGACATCGCCATCAGGGCCTATCGCGAGGGCAAGCGTCCCTTCCCTGACGGCGCGGTGATCGTCCGGCTCGCCTGGCAATACGAATCCTCTCCCCGCAACGACGCGGTATTTCCCGCACCGCAGTCCTTCGTGGCCGGAGCGCCGACCAATGTGCAGGTCAGCGTGAAGGATTCCCGGCTCTACGCGGCCAGCGGCGGCTGGGGCTACGGCCAATTCGACAACGGCAAGGCGAACCCGAGCCAAGCCCTGACCCGTTCCTGCTTCGCCTGCCACGCAAAGCTCGATACCGGTTCAGATCAGGTCTTCACCGCCTATTCCCATTGACGGCCGAGCCCCCCGACATTCCTCTGTCCCTGCGCGGCGGGCGGATGCAAAGTGCGGGCACTCGTGCCGTCGTCGGCAGCGGCCGAGGTGGTTCGCGGCCTGGGGGCCGTGCCGGTCGCGGGCACGCCAACCGACCCGTGGCTTCCTCACACCAAGGCCATGGCGGAACGCGCTGCCGGGCAGCTCGAAGCGGAAAACAGGGGATGAAGCGGCGCGACTGGGGAAGCGCGCTTCGGTGCCTCGACCCGATTTCGCAGATCTCAGGCAATAACGCGGCGGGGCTTTTCCATTTCCAGGCGATTGCGGCCCTTGGCCTTGGCGCAGAACAGCGCCAGTTCGGCGCGTTCGATGGTGCTGTCCATACTGTCGGCAATGCGCGCGACGCTGCCGCTGGTGGTGATCGCGAGACGGCTGTCACCGACTTTCTGGCGAAGCTCGGCCAGAGTCGCGACCACCCGCGCGCAAATGGCCTGCGCCTGCTCCGGAGTCGTGCGCGGCAACAGCACTGCAAACCGCTCGGAGCCGATGCGCGAGATGATATCGTCCGACCGGAGCATTTCGCGCAGCAGGTCGGCAAAGACGCGCAGCACTTCGTCACCGACGATCTGGCCGTGCTTCATGTTGATGGTGCGGAAGAAATCGATGCTGAACATCGCCAGGCAGCCGTCCATGCCCTGGGCGATCATGTGCTCCAGCATGGAAATGAACGCCGCGCGGTTGGTCAGCTGGGTCAGGGGATCGGTGTAGGTCGCCGCGAACAGCTGATCGCGCAGGGCGCGGCGATCGTCGATCGAGCGCATCACCGCGAGCATGCCGTAAACCGCGCCGGCGTCATCCGCCAGCGGGCGAATGCGGATCTCGAACCAGCTTTCGCGGGCGTCGGCGGTGAGGGCAGGAAATTCCACCCACTGCACGCTTTGACCGCCGGCCATCGCAGCCTCCAACGCGCCCGCGACCGCAGCACGCCCCGGCTCCGCCACCAGATCGAGGAGATGCGGACCGACTTCCGCAAGCGGCTGCACGCCCAGCTTCTGGATACCGGGCGAGGCGTGGACGATCGTGCCGTCGCGATCGGTCTTGAGAATGATATCGGACGATGTTTCCGCCAGCAGTCCGTACAGCGCGGAGCTCTCCTGAACGGTGAAATTCATGCCCATCTTCGTAATGCCCCGGATTCAGAGGATCGCAGAACGATCCAACGCAAATCGGGCCGTGATTCGGAACAGCGTTAGCAGACATCCGAGCGCCCAAAAGTCGACACACGAACATTCGGCTTCCGATTTCCGGCGACCCTGACAATAACTTCCACCAAGCAAGGTTAGCCCCGTTATCTAACCCGTCATAATTTCAAGTTATTGTTATCAATACATTTACCATCACTGCATTGAGTCGGAAAGTGCGTTAATCCTGTTTTTGAACGGAAATGGAGGCGAATTTATACTTCAGAGTTCGATCATGATCCGGACCTTGTCCGGACTCGTTTCGACAGCGGCGGCGATCTGGTCGCGGCAGCGGGCGATCAGTTCGGGCAGTCCGACCACGGTGCGTCCGGGCCGCAGTTCCCCGGCGGTGACGCCGAGTTCCTCGGCAATGGCATCGAGGCGCTCCTCGATCGGGCGCGCGCGGCCCTGCTCCCAGGCCCAGACGGTCGGCTTGCTGACGCCGAGGCGCGAGGCCAGTTCGCCCTGGGTGAACCCGCGCAGCTTGCGCAGGCGATGGAGACGCTCTCCGAAGCTCTCGCCGCCGATGGCAGCCGGTGTGGGAACTGCCGGAGCGGGTGCAAGATCGACTTCCTGCACGGCGCTTCGCAGTTGCGCGGCGCTCAGCACGGCAGGATGGAGCGGCACGTCGAACGCGCAGCCATAGAGCCGCCCGCTGGCCCAGACCACACGGGCACGGGTCAACCCGGCCTCGGGCAGCAGGATATCGAGTGCCTCGTCGATCTCCATGTCCACCTGCGTTTCCAGCAGGAGACCGGTTTCCGAGAAGTTGTGGATCGTCACCGGAGCCTCGACGCCGGACGGCAGGGCGCCCTGCGTCTCGATCATCAGCCGTTTGCGCGCAGCGCGCGGCCTGCCGCTCTCGTGGCCGGCATCAAAACCGTTGTCGGTGAGCTTTTCTTCAAAGTGTGCCGCTATCGGCATGGCGCATTCTCCAGGAGAATCGCAACCTGTCCGCACAGGGATTAAGAATCGGTTAGCATCTTGGCTAATTTTCTACCGAGTTCCATCCGCAGAAACCCTCAGTTTGACTTTATCGCGTACCAAAAGTCAAATTGGGATGAAATCGGCGTTAATCGATTGCTAACCCGGATATCCGTATTTTTTCGAGCACAGAATCGGGGTTGCGGTGTTCGATATCTATCTTTGCATCCGCGACGGGCATGACCTGAAATTTGTCGTGCTCGCTGCGTTGATCTGCCTGCTTTCTTCTTTGACTGCCCTGGCCTTGCTGCGCCAGGCACAGTCCTGTGCGGGCAAGGCGCGACGGCGCTGGTGCTGCATGGCGGGCGCAAGCGCCGGATTCGGCATTTGGGCGACCCATTTCGTCGCCATGCAAGGCTATGCTCCGGAGATGATCACCGGCTTCGAACCGGTCCTGACCCTGACGTCGCTGGCGATCCCGATCGTCGCGCTGGCCCTTGCCTTCGGCATTGCCCTGAAGGGGCTGAATCGTCCGGCCTTGCTCGCCGCTTCCCTGGTGGCCGCATTGGGCATCGCCGCCATGCACTATACCGGCACCCAGGCACTGGAACTTCCGGCCATCATGACGTGGAAGCCGGGGTTCATTCTGGCATCGATCGTCCTTGCCTGGCTGCCGCTTTACCCGGCGCTCGCCCTCGTGCTCGAAGACCGCCGCCTGCGCGGGCTGCTCGCGGCGACCGGCCTGGTTTCCGCCTCGGTGGTCGCCCTGCACTTCACCGGCATGACCGGGCTGACGCTGATCCCGACGCGATCGGCACCGCCCGAGCTGCTCATCTCCCCGCGTGAAATGGCCCTTGCGGTCACCGCCGTCACCCTGCTGCTCATCGCGATTTCGGCGATCTCACTCTTCGTGAGCCGCCGCACCGCCGCCGCCCTGGCCATGAGCGAGCGCAATTTCTCGTTCCTCGTGCGCGGCATTTCCGACTGCGCGATCTACATGCTCGATCTCGAAGGCCGGGTCGTCAACTGGAACGCCGGTGCCCAGCGCCTCAAGGGCTATGCCGAAGCGGAAGTGCTCGGCCTCCACCTCTCCAGCTTCTACACCCCGGAAGACCGCGAGGCTGAACGCGACCGGATCGCCCTCGGCAAGGCGCGCAGCGAGGGCCGCTACTACGGCGAGGGCTGGCGTGTCCGCCGCGACGGCACCCGGTTCTGGGCTCACGTGACGATGGAAACCATGCTGGACGACCTGGGCCAGCCGATCGGCTTCGCCAAGATCACCCGCGACATGTCCCGCTTCAAGGAAGCGCAGGACCGCATCGCCGAGGCAAGCCGCCAGCGCGACGCGGCGCTTGGCCATATGCACCAGGGCCTCTGCCTGTTCGATGCGGACGAGAAGCTCGTTCTCTCCAATCCGCGCTACATGGAGATGTACGGCCTCGAACCGGAAGCGCTGCTGCCGGGCATGCATCTTTCCGAAGTGATCCGCCTCAGCAGCGCCTTTCGCTTCGCACCCGAACTGATCGCGAAACGGGTTGAGGTCTCGCAGCGGGCGATCCTCGAGAACCTGGCGACCGAGTCCCACCCGCCGATCCTGTCGGAATATCCCGACGGCACGGTCATCTCCATCGCCAGCCGGCCGATGCCGGGCGGTGGCTGGGTCTCGACGTTCGACGACATCACCCGCCAGCACGAGTCCGAGGCGCAGATCGCCCACATGGCGATGCACGACGGGCTGACCGGCCTGCCGAACCGCACGCGCTTCAACCTGTGGATCGACGAGATGCTCGACCAGGCCTCGCGCCACGGCAAGCGCCTGGGCGTGACCGCGATCGACCTCGACCGGTTCAAGGAAATCAACGACACTTACGGCCATGCCTGGGGCGATGTGGTTCTGGCCGAACTGGCCCGCCGCCTGCAGTCGGTGATCGGCGAGGACGAGATCGCCGCGCGCCTCGGCGGCGACGAGTTCGGCCTGGCCAAGCTCTTCGACACCGACGAGCAGCTGGCCGAATTCCTCGCCCGCGTACGCCCCTGCTTCGACGAGCCGGTCCGGCACGAGAAGCAGGACCTCAGCTTCGGCGCCAGCCTGGGCGTGGCGGCCTATCCGCATGACGGCACCGACCGCGAAGCCCTGCTCAACAATGCGGACCTCGCCATGTACCGTGCCAAAGTGCAGATCGGCGAGCGCATCTGCTACTACGAGCCGAGCATGGACGAGACCGCCCGCGCCCGGCGTCAACTCGCGAACGACTTGCGTCTCGCGATCGAACGGCAGGAACTCGTGCTGCTCTACCAGCCGCAGTGCCAGCTGCGCAGCGGGCAGCTTTCCGGCTACGAGGCGCTCGTGCGCTGGCACCATCCCGTGCACGGCCTCGTCTCGCCTGCCGAGTTCATTCCGATCGCCGAGGAATCCGGCGCGATCCTCCAGATCGGCGAATGGGTGCTGGCACAGGCCTGCCGAGAGGCTGCCACCTGGCATTCGGACCACCGCATCGCCGTCAACGTCTCGCCGATACAGCTCGTCCAGCAGGACCTCGCGCCGATGGTCGCGCGGGTACTGGAAGAAGCGGGACTTCCCGCCTCCCGGCTCGAACTGGAAATCACCGAAAGCGCGATCATTACCGACAAGACCCGCGCGCTCAACAACTTGCGCCAGCTCAAGAGCCTCGGCGTGGCCATCGCCATGGACGATTTCGGCACCGGCTATTCCTCGCTCGACACGCTCCACTCCTTCCCGTTCGACAAGATCAAGATCGACAAGTCGTTCCTGCTCGAATCGGACGAGAACGAGCAGGCCCGCGCCATCATCCGGGCCGTCCTGGCGCTCGGCCAGTCGCTGCGCATCCCGGTCCTGGCCGAGGGCGTGGAAACGCAGAGCCAGTTCAACCTGCTCATCAGCGAAGGCTGCGAGGAGGCGCAGGGCTACTTCCTCGGCCGCCCCGACCGCGCGCCGAGCAGCAATCCGCAATCGCCGGAAAACCTGCCCGAACTGCTGGAAGACCAGGTCGCCTGACCCCCCCGGCAGGGCCTTCCCGAAGGCCTTCGGCGCACCGCTAAAGCCTCCCTTGCCCCGGACAAAGCCATTATCGCTGGCAATCCGGGGCGCGGAGGATCATCTGCGCCATCATGCAAGCGAATCCCGCCCCCTCTGGTCGAGTCTTTCTGGTCGGCGCCGGTCCCGGCGATCCCGATCTCCTGACCTTGCGCGCCGCGCGGCTGCTGATGAATGCCGCGCTGATCGTGCACGACGGACTCGTCGATCCGGCGATCCTGGCCATGGCCAAGCCCTCGGCGCGTCTGGTCTCGGTCGCCAAGAGCCGCGCCCGCCACACGATGAAGCAGGAAGAGATCAACGCCCTGCTCGTGCGCGAGGCGCTGGCCGGGCACGATGTCGTGCGCCTCAAGGGCGGCGATCCCTTCGTGTTCGGCCGCGGCGGCGAGGAAGCCGAAGCCTGCCATGCCGCCGGCGTGCCGGTGGAAGTCGTGCCCGGCATCTCCTCGGCGCTGGGCGCCTCCGCCGCCGCGCAGATCCCGCTGACCCACCGCGACCATGCCTCGATCGTCACGTTCGTGGCCGGCCAGTGCAAGGGCCTGACCGATCAGGACTGGTCGGGCCTCGCGGGCAAGGGGCGTACCCTGGTGATCTTCATGGGCATCGCCACCGCCGCCCAGATCGCCGAGAAGCTCATGGCCGACGGCCTCGCGCCCGACGTGCCGGTAGCGGTGATCGAGAACGCCACGCGCTCGGCCATGCGCGTGCTGCGCGGGCCGCTCGCCGGACTTGCCGACCTGATCGCGGATGCGAAGGTGCAAAGTCCCGCGCTTATCGTTATCGGGCACGTCACCGCAGAACCCGACAACACCATTCGCGCCGCGGCGCTGGAGGCAACAAAGTGAAGATCCTGACGGGCAACGACCTGAAGACCGGAGCGGTCATCTGGTGGACCGGCGTGGGCTGGTCGCTCGACGTCAATGAATCCGCCGACGTGGGCGACCATGGCGCCGCTCTGGTGGCGCGCGAGGAAGGCGCCCAGAACGCCGTCGCCGCCTATGTGATCGACGGCGAGAAGACCGCCGAGGGCATCCGCCCCGCCCATATCAAGGAGCGCATCCGCGCCCTCGGGCCGACCGTGCGCCTCGACCTGACGCTGAAGCCGTCCGACCCCGCAGCCGCAGACTGGGTGATCTGATGTACAAGTACGACGAATACGACCAGCAGATGGTCGATACCCGCGTCGCGGAATTCCGCGACCAGGTGCGCCGCCGCCTTGCCGGTGATCTCACCGAGGACCAGTTCAAGCCGCTGCGCCTGCAGAACGGCCTCTACCTTCAGCTCCACGCCTACATGCTGCGCGTCGCGGTGCCCTATGGCACGCTGAATTCCGCGCAGATGACGCTGCTGGGCGACATCGCGGACAAGTACGACCGCGGCTACGGCCACTTCACCACCCGCCAGAACATCCAGTACAACTGGATCAAGCTGGAAGACACGCCCGACATCCTGGCCGAACTCGCCAAGGTGGAGATGCATGCCATCCAGACCAGCGGCAATTGCATCCGCAACATCAGTTCCGACCAGTTCGCCGGTGCCGCCGCCGACGAGATCGTCGATCCGCGTCCTTATGCGGAACTGCTGCGCCAGTGGTCCAGCTTCCACCCGGAATTCCTGGTGCTGCCGCGCAAGTTCAAGATCGCCGTCATCGCGTCCGAAAAGGACCGCGCGGCGATGCGTCTGCACGACATCGGCATCAAGATGGTGCGTAACGACGCCGGCGAGATCGGCGCCCAGTTCTATGCCGGTGGCGGCATGGGCCGCACCCCGATGATCGCCCCGCTGATCCGCGACTTCGTGCCGCTGGACCAGCTCATCACCTTCTCGGAAGCCTGCCTGCGCGTCTACAACCGCTACGGCCGCCGCGACAACAAGTACAAGGCGCGCATCAAGATCCTCGTCCACGAACTGGGCCGCGACGAATATGTCCGCCAGGTCGAGGAAGAGTTCGCGCACCTGCTCACCCAGCCGATCGAGCCGCCGCTCGCCGAACTGGAGCGCATCAAGGCCCACTTCACCGGCCCCGATTTCGACGCCGGTGCCGCGGACGACCTGGACCTGACCGATCCCGACTTCCGCCTCTGGGTGGAGCGCAACACGCACGCCCACAAGCAGGCGGGCTATGTGATCGCCACGGTCAGCCTCAAGCCCGTGGGCGGCATCCCCGGCGACGCCACCGCCGACCAGATCCGCCTGATGGCGAAGCTCGCCAAGGACTACAGCTTCGACGAACTGCGCGTCACCCACGCCCAGAACATCGTCTTCCCGCATGTGCGCAAGGCCGACCTCTACACCGTCTGGCAGGCGCTCGACGAAGCCGGTCTCGCCACCGCCAATCTCGACACCGTGGGCGACATCATCGCCTGCCCGGGTCTCGACTACTGCTCGCTGGCCAATGCCCGCTCGATCCCGGTCGCGCAGAAGATCTCCGAGCGTTTCGGCAGCGCCCAGCGCCAGGCCGAAATCGGCGAACTGAAGCTGAAGATCTCGGGCTGCATCAATGCCTGCGGCCACCACCACGCGGGCCACATCGGCATCCTCGGCGTCGACAAGAAGGGCTTGGAAAACTACCAGCTCCTGTTCGGCGGCAGCGAGGGCGCGGATACCTCGCTCGCGAAGATCATCGGCCCCGGCTTCACGGAGGACGGCGTGGTCGATGCCATCGAAAAGGCCACCGAAGTCTATCTCGCCAACAAGCAGGGCGAGGAACGCTTCCTCGACACCTATCGCCGTATCGGCATGGACCCGTTCAAGGAGGCCATCTATGGTTGACGTCCAGTTCCGCTTCCGTGACGACGAAACCGTCAACGACCCAGCCGTCACCGTGGATTCGTTCTCCGAACAGTCCAACGCCACTGCCGTCCGCCTCGAACCGGGCGACGACGCGCGCGAGCTGCTGCCCCACCTCGACCGGCTCTCGCTGATCGAAGTGAGCTTCCCGGCCTGGACCGACGGGCGCGGCTATTCCTCGGCCCGTATCCTGCGCGAAGCGGGCTACGCGGGCGAGATGCGCGCAGTGGGCGATCTCGTGATCGACATGCTCCATCACTTGCGGCGCTGCGGCTTCGATGCCTTCGCGCCCGACAAGGCCCTCAACGAAGAGGACGCGCGCACCGCGTTCGATCGCTGGGAAAACGTCTACCAGGCCACCGTCGTCGACGGGCGCCCGGCGATCTGGGCGAAGCGCCACCCGGCGTAAGCGTCCACCGGAAGGGAATAGAAATGCCCCATACCGAAGCTGCACGTATCCGCGACCTGATCGACACCGGCCCCCGTTTCGACGAGGCCGATGCCGTTCGCCTGAACCGCCTCTTCCGCGGCACCGACACGAGCGAGATGCTCGAAACGGTGCTCAAGGAAGGCATGGCGGGCGATATCGCGATCGTGTCCAGCTTCGGTGCGGAATCGGCGGTGCTGCTGCACCTCGTCAGCCGCGTCGATCCGGGGGTGCCGGTGCTGTTCCTCGAAACCGGCAAGCATTTCCCCGAAACGCTCGCCTATCGCGACCTGCTGGTCGAGCGTTTGGGCCTGACCAATCTCAGCAATCTCCTGCCCGATGCCGAGCAACTGGCGAAGAAGGACGAGAACGGGCTGCGCTGGTCCTACGACCCCGACGGCTGCTGCGAGATCCGCAAGGTCAAGCCGCTGGAAAAGGCCCTGCTCGGCTACGATGCCTCGCTGACCGGCCGCAAGGCGTTCCAGGCCTCGACCCGCGCCACCCTGCCCCGCTTCGAGGTGGATACCACGGATGCGCAAGGCCGCCTCAAGGTCAATCCGCTGATCGACTGGTCGCCGGAGCGCATCGCCGCCTATATCGCCGAGCACGATCTGCCGCCCCATCCGCTGGTGTCGCAGGGCTATCCCTCGATCGGCTGCATGCCCTGCACCAGCAAGGTCGCGGAAGGCGAAGACCCGCGCTCGGGCCGCTGGCGCGGCTGGAACAAGACCGAATGCGGCATCCATGTCGCCACCCATTCGGACTACACGACCAAGAACGCGCCGGAGTTCGATCCGGGGCTCTGAGGTTCGACTGCGCTTTTCGCGCTTCCCTACCTCAAACCATATGTCATCCTGAACTTGTTTCAGGATCCATCCCGCCGCTAACGCAGTGTTGCGAGTGGCAAATTGCAATCGCGGCATTGTTCACGCGACCGCCGGGCGATGCTGAGAGATGGATCCTGAAACAAGTTCAGGATGACGAAAGCGCTGTTGTGCCAGCAGGCAAAACCTGCGCAACACATTGCAACAAACGAGACCGTGGGTGCAATTATTGCACTCTTTGGCGGGTTGGCATGGCGGGGTGGTCCACTAGATCGCAAATGCCCCCAATATTGCAGTGCAACATGACCAGACAGCAGAACGCCCAGCCCCATACCCATCCCGCGCTCGTCATCCTGGCGCTGGCGATGGGCGCCTTCGCCATCGGCACCACCGAATTCGCCGCGATGAGCCTCGTGCCCTATTTCGCGCGCGACCTAGGCCTGACCGAGCCTGAAGCGGGCCATGCGATCAGCACGTATGCGCTCGGCGTGGTGGTCGGGGCGCCGATCATTGCCGTGCTGGCAGCCAAGCTGCCCCGGCGCGCGCTGCTGATCGGGCTGATGGCGCTCTTCGCGGTAGGTAACGCGCTTTCGGCCATGGCGCCGACGTATCCGCTGCTCCTGCTGTTCCGCTTCATCAGCGGCCTGCCCCACGGTGCCTACTTCGGCATCGCCGCGCTGGTTGCCGCCTCGATGGTGCCCGCCAACAAGCGCGCGCAGTCGGTGGCGCTGGTCATGTCGGGGCTGACCGTCGCCACGATCATCGGCGTTCCCTTGGCCAACTGGCTGGGGCAAGCCTTCGGCTGGCGTACCGGCTTTGCCGTGGTCTCGGTCCTTGCGATCATCACCATGGCGCTCGTCGCGCTCTATGCCCCGCACCAGCAGGCCGCCGAGGGCGCCAGCCCGATGCGCGAACTCGGCGCGCTGCGCCGCCCGCAAGTGCTGCTGACCCTGCTGACCGGCGCCATCGGCTTCGGCGGCCTCTTCGCCGTCTACACCTACATCGCCTCGACCATGATCGAAGTCACCAAGGTCTCCGAGCACTTGGTGCCCGTTGTCCTCGCGGTGTTCGGCGTCGGCATGACGGTGGGCAACCTGTTCTGGGCCTGGGCCGCCGACCGCTCGCTGAACAAGGCAGCGATCGGCGCCCTGCTGTTCAGCGCTTTTGCGCTCGCCCTGTTCCCGATGGCGGCGAGCAACGTCTGGACGCTCAGCGTCGTCGTGGTGATGATCGGCTTCGCGGGCGGCCTCGGAACGATCCTCCAGACCCGCCTGATGGACGTGGCCGGAGACGCCCAGGCCCTCGCCGCCGCCGCGCATCACAGCGCCTTCAACATGGCGAATGCGCTCGGCCCCTGGCTCGGCGGACTGGCGATCTCGGCAGGCTATGGCCTGACCTCGACCGGCTGGATCGGCATGGGCCTCTCGCTCGGCGGCCTTGCGATCTTCCTCGTGACCCTCTCGCTCCACAAGCGCGAAGGCGAGATCGGCG
The DNA here is from genome assembly GCA_017745295.1 of Novosphingobium sp. GTDB lineage: Bacteria > Pseudomonadota > Alphaproteobacteria > Sphingomonadales > Sphingomonadaceae > Novosphingobium. The sequence goes on along the minus strand of JAGHZR010000003.1, from coordinate 55,440 downwards.
GAGCCCCCCTCCCAGCTTGCTGAAGCAGCTTTAACCGACCCCATGAAAAAGGCCCGCGAGTGATGAACTCGCGGGCCTTTTCGTATCAGCCGATCATCATCAGGCTGGCATTGCCGCCCGCCGCGGTGGTGTTGATCGAGGTAGAGACTTCCTCCAGCAGCCAGACGAGGTTCGGACCCGCCGAAGTGTGAACCGGAACGATCGGCCCCGGCAGTTCCGCCACCGCCTTGCAGGCCGCGCGGACCGCTTCGGCATCGCCTTCCACCAGACAGGCCGCGAAGTGCTCGCCCGCATCCGGCGCAAAGCGCGCCGCCACCGCTTCCGGCAGACCGGCGGGAATCGCCATGCCCTCGACCGTCGCTGTATTGCCGCTGGCGAGCACTGCCGCCATCTGCCCGTAAAGCCCCTCGGCGGTCGCCGGACGCAGCAGCACGCGGCCGCGCGGGTGGAGGGCATAGAGGTTGGTCTCGCCCACCGGCCCCGGGAGCGCCAGTTCGAGGCCCAGCGCCGAAGAGGCCGCCATCGCCCGCGCCGCAGCCGCCGAGGCCGCGTCGCCCTGCCCGCTCAGCCAGGTCGCGAAAGCCTCGACCAGCGGGGCTGTCTGCGCCGGGGCATCCAGCACTTGCGGCGCCAGCGACGCAAGGCGGCCCAGATAGAGCGGCCCGCCCGCCTTCGGACCGGTGCCCGAAAGCCCGCGCCCGCCGAACGGCTGCACACCGACGATCGCGCCGATGGTGTTGCGGTTGACGTAGAGGTTGCCTGCACGGATCGCCGAAGTCACCTGCTCCACCGTCGCGTCGAGACGGGTGTGGAGGCCGAAAGTCAGGCCGTAGCCGGTATCGTTGATCGCCTCGATCAGCGCGGGCAGGTCGTCGCGCTTGAAGCGCACGACGTGGAGCACCGGACCGAACACCTCGCGTTCGAGCTGGGCGATGCTTGCGATCTCGACGATGGTGGGCGCAACGAAAGTCCCCGCCTCGCATTCCGCCGGGATTGCCACTTGCTCGACCTTGCAGCCGCGCGACTTCATGCGGACGACATGGCCGTCGATCATGCCCTTGGCCTCGGCAGTGATGACCGGGCCGATATCGACCGCGAGTTCCTGCGTATTGCCCACGCGCAATTGCGCCAGCGCGCCCTTGAGCATCGTCAGGGTGCGATCGGCCACGTCTTCCTGCAGGCAGAGGACGCGCAGCGCCGAGCAGCGCTGTCCCGCCGAATCGAAGGCCGAGGCGATCACGTCCGCCACCACCTGCTCGGCCAGTGCCGAGGAATCGACGATCATCGCGTTCTGGCCGCCGGTCTCGGCGATGAACGGGATCGCATGGCCCTCAGCCGAGACGCGGCCCGCAAGCTGCTTCTGGATCAGGCGCGCCACTTCGGTCGAGCCGGTGAACATGACGGCGGCCACTTGCGGCGCGGCGACCAGCGCGGCGCCGAGCATGCCCTCGCCCGGCAGCAGCTGGAGCGCATCCTTGGGGACCCCCGCCTCGTGCAGCAGGCGCACCACCTCGGCGGCAATCAGCGGGGTTTCCTCGGCGGGCTTGGCCAGCACCGGATTGCCCGCGACGAGCGCGGCGGCGACCTGTCCGGCGAAGATCGCCAGCGGGAAGTTCCACGGGCTGATGCAGACCACCGGCCCGAGCGGCGCCTGGTCGGCACCGAAAGTCTCGCGCGCCTGCTTGGCGTAGTAACGCAGGAAGTCGATCGCCTCGCGCACTTCGGCAATGGCATTGGCGGCGGACTTGCCCGCCTCGCGGATGACGAGGCCCATGAGCACGCCGATCCGCGCCTGCATGGCATCGGCAGCGGCGTCGAGCATAGCGGCGCGCTCGGCCACCGGCACCTGGCCCCAGCGGCTGATCGCGGCGCGGGCGACGGCGACCGCTGCCGCTTCGGGCGCGACCTCGATCACCCGGCCGACCACGTCCTCATGGTCCGCCGGATTGAGCACGGCGCGCGCCTCGCCCTGCGCATTGGCGGGCATGGCAAACCATTCGCGCGCGGCGGAGCGGCGCAGGTCTTCCGAAAGCACGGCGAGCGCGGTCTCGTCGGCCATGTCGATGCCGTCCGAATTGCGGCGGCCCGGATAGAGATCGGCGGCGAGCGGGATCAGGTCGTGACGGGCGCCGGGATGGGGCATCGCGCGCACGACCTCGACCGGATCGGCCACCATGTCTTCCACCGGCACCGCTGGATCGGCGATGCGGTTCACGAACGAGGAGTTCGCGCCGTTTTCCAGCAGGCGGCGCACGAGGTAGGCCAGCAGCGTCTCATGGGTGCCGACCGGCGCGTAGATGCGGCAGGGGCGGTCGAGGTTGTCCTTGCCCACGACCTGCGAATAGAGCGGTTCGCCCATGCCGTGGAGGCACTGGAACTCGTAGCGGCCGACCACGAAGTCCGGCCCGGCGAGGTGGTAGATCGTCGCCAGCGTCTGCGCGTTGTGGGTGGCGAACTGCGGGAACACCGCGTCCGGCGCCGCCAGCAGCTTCTTCGCGCAGGCGACATAGGACACGTCGGTGTGGACCTTGCGGGTATAGACCGGGAAGTCGGCAAGGCCGTCCACCTGGGCGCGCTTGATCTCGGCGTCCCAATAGGCGCCCTTGACCAGACGCACCATCATCCGCCGACCGGCGCGGCGGCCGAGATCGATGATCCAGTCGAGCACGTAGGGGCAGCGCTTGCCATAGGCCTGCACCACGAAGCCGAGACCATCCCAGCCCTTGAGATCCGGATCGAGCGCGAGCGCTTCCAGCAGGTCGAGCGAGAGTTCGAGACGGTCCGCTTCCTCGGCATCGATGTTGAGACCGATGTCGTAGCCCTTGGCGAGCACCGCCAGCGCCTTCACGCGGGGCAGCAGCTCGCCCATCACCCGGCCCGCCTGCGCGCGGCTGTAGCGCGGGTGGAGCGCGGAAAGCTTGATCGAGATGCCCGGACCTTCGTAGATGCCCCGGCCCGCGCTGGCCTTGCCGATGGCGTGGATGGCGTTCACGTAGTCGTCGTTGTAGCGATCGGCATCGGCAGCGGTGGTCGCCGCTTCGCCCAACATGTCGTAGCTGTAGCGGAAGCCCTTTTCTTCCAGCTCCTTCGCGCGCTTCACCGCCTCGCCGATGGTCTCGCCGGTGACGAACTGCTCGCCCATCAGGCGCATGGCGAGATCGACGCCGCGCCGGATCACCGGCTCGCCCGCGCGGGCGACCAGACGGGTCAGCGCAGCGCCGAGGCCCTTGTCATCGACCGAGCCGACCAGCTTGCCGGTCACCACCAGCCCCCAGGTCGCGGCATTGACGAACATCGACTTGCCGCCGCCGAGATGCGCGCTCCAGTCGCCGTCGGAGATCTTGTCGCGGATCAGGGCATCGCGCGTGGCATTGTCGGGAATGCGCAGCAGCGCCTCGGCCAGGCACATGAGCGCCACGCCTTCCTGGCTCGACAGCGAATATTCCTGCACGAGGCCCTCGACGCCGGTGCCCTTGTGATTGGCGCGCAAGGTGGTGACGAGCGCGCTCGCGGTCTCGCGCACGTCGCGGCGCTGCGCCTCGGGCAGGGTCGCGGCTTCGAGCAGTGGCGCCATGCAGGCGGCCTCGTCGCGGCGGAAGGCATCGGTGATCGCACGGCGCAGCGGGGTCGGCGCGCTGACGACGGGGGCGAAGGCGGAGAAAGGCGCAGGGGCGGGCGAGGTCTGGGTCATGAATCGCCAATATCGCAAGCCCGCTTGGCAATCCGACTTTTCAGAGGCACAAGATAATCCATTCGGACTTATCTTTGTCTCATCGGCAGTTCAATCGCATGGCAAAACGCACCGATCCGGTCATTCTGGACGACTACGACCGCAAGATCGTCGCCGCACTGCGCGAAGACGGCCGGATGAGCGTGACGGACCTTGCGCGAGTCGTCGGGCTTTCGAAAACCCCCTGTCAGGTCCGCCTGCGCCGCCTGACGCAATCCGGCGTGATCCGGGGCTTCCGCGCTGTCATCGATCCGGTCGCGCTCGGGCTGGACCATGTGGCTTTCACCGAAGTCAAACTTTCGGACACCCGCGAACAGGCGCTGCGCGAATTCAACGCGGCGATCCAGCGCATTCCCGAAGTGGAGGAGTGCCACATGCTCGCCAGCCATTTCGACTATCTCCTCAAGGTCCGCACCCGCGACATTCACCGCTATCGGGCGGTATTGGGAGAGAAACTCTCCAGCCTGCCGCATGTCTCCAGCACGTCGACATATGTGGCGATGGAGACAGTGAAAGACGCCAGCAGCTAGGGTCGGGACCCGAAGCGCACGGTCCTCGTTCCCCCCTGCGATGAATCCGCGCACGGGTAGCGGCGGCTCGGCACCCCGGCTACGACTGCACCGGAAAGCCGGATCCCGGCGCCTTTAGGAGAGGTCATGAGCGCAACCGTCATCGTCACGGGAGCGGCCGGGGGCATGGGACGCCCCGCCGCCGCCCGCTTCGCCGCGCAGGGTCGGCCGCTGCTGCTCTGCGACGTGCATGTCGAAAGGCTCGAGGCGGTGGCCGGTGAACTGCGTGAGGGCGGCGCCCGGGTCTCCACGCTCGCCGGCGACATCGCCGCACCGGAGTTTCCCCAGCAATTGCTCGACGGACTGGGCGATGCGACGCTTGGCGCACTGATCCACACGGCAGGTCTCTCCCCGACGATGGCCGAAGCGCCGCGTATCCTCGACGTGAACTACTTCGCCACCGAAAGGCTGGTTGCGGCGCTGCTTCCCCGTTTCGAGGCAGGCGGCTGTGCCGTGCTGGTCTCGTCGATGTCGGCCTATCTCATTGCCGACCCGGCCATGATCGCCGCCGTCGAGGACCTCGTTTCCGGCAAGAGCCGCGAAGGCGTGGACCGCTTCGCCACGAATCCGGGCATGGGCTATACTCTGTCGAAGCGCGGGGTCATCGGTCTGGTCGGGCGCGAGGCCGCCGCCTACGGCGCGCGCGGTCTGCGCATCGTCTCCATCGCCCCGGGCTTCATCGACACCGAAATGAGCCGGGCCGAAGCCCGCGCGAGCGAGCAGATGGTCCAGATGATGGGCATGACCCCGCTCGGACGACAGGGCCTTGGCGACGAAATCGCCTCGGTCGCGGAATTCCTCTGCTCACCGGGCGCGTCCTATGTCAGCGGATGCGACATCAAGGTGGACGGCGGCATCCTGGGCAGACTGGGCCTCTGACGATCCCTCCCGACAGGGAGAGGAGGGCCACCCCGCTATCGAACTTGTCAAAAACGTGATGGAGGGCGTTTCGCTCGACGCCCTCCATCGATAACGTTACTCCGCCGCCAGAGCCTGCTCGTCATTGGCCGCGGAAGTCGCCGCCGGAGCAGCCGGAACCGGCACCGCGCCCTGCACCAGATTGGCGAGCGAGGCACCATCCAGGCCGAGTTCCTTCATCAGCCCGTCGATCACCGGTGCCTGCGCGCGGTAGGCGAGCGCGGCGCTGACAGCATCGTTGGCAAGATTGCCCGAACCACCGACCGCACCGCCGGAACTTGCCGAGCCACCCTTCTGGGTAAGCCCGTCTACCTGCACGATCTTGATCGAATCGATGGCTTCCAGCGGCCGCACGCTCTCGCGCACCACTTCGGGCAGGACTTTCAGCAGCGCCATCTTCATCTGCAGCGAGATCTGATCGGACGAGAGCAGGTTCGCCGCCTCGTTGATCGCGCGCTGACCGGCGGCTTCGACTTCGAACCGCACGCGCGCGGCTTCGGCGCGCAGCTTTTCGGCCTCGGCCTCGCCTTCGGCTTCCAGCCGGACGGCCTCGGCGCGGTTGGCAGCGGCGGTCTTGTCGGCTTCGGCCTGGACGGTGATGGCGATGGCCTGACGCTCGGCCTCCTTGGCGGCCTCGATCAGTTCGATGCGCTTGGCACGTTCGGCGATCTCGGTCTCGCGACTGGTGGCGACCTGTTCCTCGGCGGCGACGGCCTTGGCGCGGGCCTCGTCCGCCTCGGCCTTGGCCTGGCTTTCCTCGCGGCTCTTGTTCTGAATGGCGATCTGCTGGCCCTGGCGCGCCAGTTCGACCGCCTGCGCCTGCGCGATCTTGGCCTGCTGGATGGTGCGATCCGCCTCGATCTGCTGCGAATCGACCTGCTGCTTGGCGATGATCCGCGCTTCCTCCGCCTCGCGGCTGCGCAGCGCCTGTTCGCGGGCGACTTCGGCGGCCTGCTCGGCGCGGCGCATCTCGATCTCGCGCTCCTGTTCGAGCCGGGCGAATTCGTTGTCGCGCTGGATCGAGAGCGACTGGCGCTCCGCTTCAAGGTTCTTCGTCTCGATCTGGACGCGGGTGTCCTGCTCGATGTCGTTGCGCGCCTTCTTGCGCAGTTCGATCTGCTCGGTCAGCTTGGTCAGACCCTCGGCGTCGAAGGCATTGTTGGCGTTGAAGTGCTCGATCGACGTCTGGTCGAGCCCGGTCAGCGAGACGGATTCCAGCTCCAGCCCGTTCATCGCCAGGTCGGACGAGGAGACCTGCTGCACCTTCTGCACGAAATCCGCGCGCTGTTCGTGAAGCTGGTTCATCGTCATCCCCGCCGCGACCGAGCGCAGCGCATCGACGAACTTGCCTTCGACCAGTTCCTTCAGCGCTTCGGGGTGCATGGTGCGCGCACCCAGCGTCTGCGCGGCCATGGCGATGGCCCCGGCATCGGGACGGACACGAACATAGAATTCCGCCTTCACGTCGATGCGCAGGCGGTCGAGCGTGATCAGCGCGTCCTGGTTCTTGCGCTCCACGGCAAGGCGAACGGTGTTCATGTTCACCGGCATCGTCTCGTGGAACACCGGCAGCACCAATGCGCCGCCGTTCATGACGACCCGTTCTCCGCCGAAACCGGTCCGCACGAAACCGATTTCCTTCGACGCGCGCTTGTAGAGCCGCGCCAGCATGAGGCCCAGCGCCAGAAACAGGACAAGGGCGATGCCGGCCAGAATGGCGATGCCGACGAGGTCGTTCATTGGACAATACTCCCCCAGGCGCCGTGCAATCCTCGCCGGACACAGCGCATTGAAATCTGTTGGCGTAACTAGCAGACGGGGCCGCTCGCTCCCATGAAAACCGGACCGGGCTCCGGCGCTTTCAAAGCGTTAACCGCCTTTGTCACAAGTCACGCGGCGCGCATCTCAATCGAGACGCGGCAGATAGTGATCGCCGCGCGCAATCGCCTTGAACAGGTCGCCCTCGCGCCGCACCAGCAGGACCTTCTCGCCCTGCACGAAGCGTTGATCGCTCCTGTCCGGCTCGACCATGACATTATGGGCCTGCCCGTAGTGGTCGATCACCCGGCCCCGCGCCGCGCTGCCCGCCGTCGCGGTGCCGACGAGGATTTCCGCCTCGCGCCCGACCAGCATCGACACATCGATGGCCGTCGTCTCGTCCTGCGGGATGATCCGCCCCAGCCCGCGCGAGAGCGCGCCGGTAATCGGCAGCGCGGCAAGACCGACCGCAGGTGTCACCAGCCATGCGCTCCAGGTCTGGCCCGTCAGCGCCAGCAGCAGTTCCTGCGCGGAAATACCCGCCAGCCCGAACACGGTCAGCAGCAGCATCAGCCACATCAGGAACGGCACCCGGCCGATGCCCAGCACCGACAACAGGCCCGCGTCGATACCGCCATGTCCGTCGACATCGACATCCGCATCACCGCCGAGAAAGTCCCCCGCGCCGACGATCTGGAGCAGTGCGAACATCAGCATCAGCGCCAGCGCGACCGAGAAAGGCAGGCTTCCCGCGCGGGTCAGCAGCTCAAGCATCGTCGCGAGAATCGATGTACTTGGCTTCGAGGAAGCGGCCGCGCGTGGCCAGTGCATCGAGGTCGCCGCGCGACAGGTCGAGGCTCATCGCCTCGATCTGGCCCGCGATCACGTCCAGCCCTTCGACCAGTTGCTCGGACGGGGTGGTGCCGCCCGCATGCGGCTTGTTGCGCAGTTCCGCCGGAATGCGGGTGTAGCTGTCCACCAGCGAGGGCAGATGCTCCGACAGCAGCTTGCGCACTTCATAGGCGGCGGGGCCGTTTTCCTGAAGCGAGGCCAGTTGCGGGGCGATCTGTTCGAGGCGGACACCGATCATGTCCACCGCATCCACCGCAGCGCTCGGCAAGGCGCGGCGGCGGTTTTCCAGCCAGATTTCGGTCGATCCCGCCAGTTCCGGCAAGGTCGAACTGCCGAGGTCGCCGACCCCCAGGCGCGGGCTGGACGGGTAGATGGAGAGCACGCAAAACACCACGAAAGCCAGCAGCGTGGTCAGCACCGTGGTCGCGAAGGAAAGCCCGCCGAGGATCAGCCCGGCGGTCAGCGCGACGATGAAGATCCCCGCCACGGCCAGAAACGCCCGCCGGATGCGCCGCCAGCGAAACGCCCAGCGTTCCTTGCGCGCGTTGTAGAGCCGCGCGGCCCGCTGGCGGCGGGCGGCGCGGATGATCTCCTGATTCATGGCAGTGCGCGTGGAAACCGCGCGCGAAGAGGGTTCGGACATGGTGCTAATCTATCAGGCTCAGTCCAGCGCCTCCAGCAGCGCCTTGGCCGCCTTGGTATCGCCGGACGTGGCGCCTTCGGCCTGCCCTTGCGCGCGGGCGATATAGGCCTTGGACTTGGTGACTTCACCTTCCAGCGACTGCACCGTCTGCTTCATCGAATCGAGCGCCTGCATCTTGAAGGTGTCGATCGAATCCATCGTGTCGTAGATATTCTGGAACGCACGGCTGAGCGTTTCCAGCGGGATCGTGGCGTTCGATGCCTGCTCGTGAATGCGCGCGGTGTTGTCCTTCAGCATCTGGCCGGTGCCGTCGATGATCCGCGCCGTCGTGGTGTTGAGCGCGGTGATCTGGTCCAGCACCAGCTTCTGGTTGGCCATCGCCTGCGCCACCGTGACCGCCGTGCGCAGCGCGCCGACCGTGGTTGTGGAGGCGCGATCGACGCCCTTGATCAGTTCGACGTTGTTCTTCTTGACCAGATCGAGCGCGAGGTAGCCCTGCACCGAAACCGCCATCTGCGTCAGCAGGTCCTGCGTGCGCTGGCGCACGTAGAACAGCGCAGACTCGCGCACGGCCTTGGCCTTGGCGGGGTCGGTGTGGTCGAGGTCGTTGGCCTTCTGCTCCAGCGTCTCGTCCAGCGCCTTCGACATGAAGATCATCTGTTCAAGCTTGCCCATGGCCGCCCAGAGGTTCTGGCGCTCCACGTCGATGGCGGCATTGTCCATCAGCAGTTCGTCCTTGCCGCCCTGCAGGCGGGCGAGGATCGCGCTGATGTGGCCCTGCGCGCTGGAGTAGCTGTCGAAGTAGTTGCGCAGCTTGTTGCCCATCGGGATGATCCCGAAGATCTTGCGGCGCGAGAGCAGGTCGCCCTTGGTCGAGGGGTCGAGGTCTTCCACCGTGCGGCGCAGTTCGGCAAGGTCGGCACCGACACCGGCGTCCTTGTCCATCGCGCGCACCGGGCGGTCGAGGAAGCGGTTGGACTGGCCCGACGCCTCGGCGATTTCCTTGCGGCCCATGTTGGTGATCTGGTCGACGCGGCGGCCGAATTCGGGCGAGTTCACGTCCTGCGTGACAAGATCGTCGACGAATTCATCGACGCGCACTTGCAGCTTGGACTTCTGCTCATCCCCCACCGGCACGAGACCGGCGGCCTTCTCAGGCTGCACCACCGGCACCGGATCGGGAGGCGTAAGTTTCAACTCGCCTGCCGTCACCTGATCAGTCGTCGTAGCCATCTAGGAAAATCCCTGTCCTTCGAATGTAGTCGTCTCCAGCAAATCTAGGTCGGACCGAAAAAACTACAAGCAAAACAGGAGCGGCCCCCTCTACGGTTCGACGAGCGGCATGGCCCTTTCGTCGGAAGCACGGACATGGCCGATCACCAGCATGGCATCGTCGCGCGCGACGACGCAAAGCGAAAGCCTCGCCGCCTGGGCGCGGCGCACCGCAAGATCGGAAGGCGCGGAGATCGTCACCAGCAGCGGGACCCCGGCGCGCACGGTCTTTTCGACCAGTTCGTAGGAACAGCGCGACGTCATGACGACGAAACCCTGCGCCGGATCGATGCCGCCACGGGCCAGCGCACCGATCAGCTTGTCGAGCGCATTGTGGCGGCCGACATCCTCGCGGATCGCCAGCAACATGCCATCCTCGTCGCAGAATGCAGCGGCGTGGGTGGCGCGGGTTTCACGGCCCAAACGCTGCTGGCCGCCCATGGCATCGAGACCGCGCCGGATCGCCTCCGGGCTGGCCGCGCTCTGGCGCGAGAGGGGCGGCAGGGGGCGCAAGGCGGCCTCCACGCCCTCGATCCCGCAGATGCCGCAGGAACTGTCGCCCGTGCGGCGACGCGCGCGTTCGACGATCAGCGAGAGGCGCTCGGGCGGAAGGTTGACGCGCGCGACGTAGCCCCTGCCCCATTCCCCGTTCTCGACGGCGTGGACCGCGACTTCGCCGATCTCGCCCGCCGCCGCCAGCCCTTCAGCGAGCAGGAAACCGGTGACGAAATCCTCGATCTCGATGGGGGTGGCCATCATCACGGCATAGGCGATGCCGTTGGTCTCGATGGCGATGGGCGCTTCGACCGCGACAGCGAGGTCCTCCGCCGCGTCCGGCCCCGCACCGTAATGGCTTCGGGAAACGATGATCTTTCTGGCGCCGTTCATGCGACGATCCTAGCCCGGCGCGCGGTCCGGGTCATTCAGATTTCCGCCTTGATCTGCGCATAGGCCAGCAGCGCAAACAGCCCGGTGCCGCCCAGCACATTGCCGAGCAGCGTCGGCAGCAGGTGAAGCGTGAAGACCTCCGTCATCGCCATTTCGCCGTGGAAGGCCAGCAGGAACATCTCGGTCGAACCGGCCACGACATGGGTAAAGCCGCCCGCCGCGATCAGCCAGGTGAAGAGCGCGACCACGAAGATTTCGAACCCCTTGGAACTCGGCAGCATCCAGACGAAAGCCGCGATGAAGAAGCCTGCCGGAATGCCGTCGAGCAGGGCCGCCGTGCCGCTCGCCTCTGCCGCCTTGCGCGATACGGCAAGCATCCCGGCCAATGTCGGATGTGCGGGGTCGACCAGAAGGTCCAGGAACAGGGCAGTGATGAACGTGCCGACGAGGTTCGCGGCCAGAACCACGCCCCATAGCCGCGCCGTGCGCCACAGCCGCTCGCCATTCGGCCCGGCCAGCAGCGGCAGCACCGCGGTCAGCGTGTTTTCGGTGAACAGTTGCAGGCGCGAAAGGACCACCAGCACGAAGCCCATGGCATAGCCGAAGGCGGCGATCAGGGCGCGGTGAGGATGGCTTTCGAACGCATTGTGGAGCAGGCCCTGCGCGAAGACCGAAGTGGAGATGCCGATCCCGGCGGCGATGCCCGACCACCAGAGCGACATGGCCGGGCGGTACAGTTCCTCCTCGCCCTCGCGCCGGATCACCGAGAAGACGGTGCGGGCGGAAAGCCGCAGGTTGTCCTTGATCTGTCCGCGTTCGTGGCCGGTCAGGCCGGCTTCGTCCCGCTCGATCTCGCGGTCGCTTTCACGGCGTTCGGGATCGTCGTGGGCCAGTTCGTCGGAGGGTTCGGGGTCGGTGCGGGCATCGTCCATGCCGTCAGAACCGACCCGGAGGGAGGATGTTCCGTGGCGCTAATCGCTCTGGATTGCTTCGTCGCTGCGCTCCTCGCAATGACGAAGTGGGGTATGCAACGCCCCCTTGCTTCGTCATTGCGAGCGAAGCGAAGCAATCCAGAGCGATTAGATCGAACGCCTCAGACGTAATCCTCGGTATCGATGGTGGGCTTGATCGTGTCCGGGTAGCGATGACCGGCGATGGTCTGCTGGTTCATCAGTTCGCCCGCCTTCTCCAGAACGACTGCATCGATTTCCAGCGCGGCGGCCGCATGATTCTGGTCGAAGTGCGGGATCGCGCGGGTCCCCGGAATGGCATGGACATGCGCGTCCTGCGCAAGGACCCAGGCCAGTGCGAGCTGCGCCGGGGTCGCCTGCACGGATGCCGCCAGCGCGTTGAATGCCTCGATCAGCGCCAGGTTGTGCGCCCAGTTATCGCCCACGAAGCGCGGGAAATTGCGGCGCAGGTCGTTCTCGGTGAGGGTGCCCACATCGGTCAGCTCACCGCCCAGCGCCCCGCGCGCGACCGGCGAGAAGGCGACGAGCGCGATCCCCAGCTCGCGCGTCGCTTCCAGCACGCCGAGTTCGACATTGCGGGTCCAGAGCGAATATTCGGTCTGCACCGCCGCCACCGGATGCACCGCATGGGCCTCGCGGATATGCGCGGCGGACCATTCGGACACGCCATAAGCGCCGATCTTGCCCGCCTCGATCGCGCGCACCATGGCGCCCACCGAGTCGGCAATCGGCACCTTCGGATCGAAGCGGTGCATGTAGAACAGATCGATGTGATCGGTGCCGAGCCGCTTCAGGCTGGCGTCGAGCGAGGCGGTGATGCTGTCCGGTGCGCAGTCGATGCCGCGGCGGGCGCCGTCGATCAGGATGCCGGTCTTGGAGGCCAGCAGGAACTCGTCCCGCCGGTCCATGATGGCTTCGTTCAGGATCTCTTCGCTGAGACCCATGCCGTAGATGTTGGCGGTGTCGAAGTGATCGCAGCCAGCATCCAAGGCGTGGCGGAACAGTCGGGCCGCCTCCTCGCGAGACGGCGGATTGCCGTAGGCCCAGGCCACATTCATGCAGCCGAGCCCGACGGAGTGGACCGGACGGCCCGCGAGGAGGCGTTTGGTCATCAGGACCAGCCGTCCTGTGCTTCGAGGCTCTCGGCCAGTTCGCCGATCACGCGGTAGCAATCGAGCACCTTGCCGACCGACGAGTTGGGCTCACGCCCTTCGCGGATGGCGGCGACGAATTCGCGGTCCTGCAGTTCGATGCCGTTGTTCGACACGGTCACGCCGGTAAGGTCGATCGCTTCCTCACGGCCGTTCACCAGATCGTCGTAACGCGCGATGTAGGTCTCGCTGTCGCCGATGTAGCGGAAGAAGGTGCCGAGCGGGCCGTTGTTGTTGAACGAGAGCGAGAGCGTGCAGATCGCGCCGGTCTCTGCCTTGAGCTGGATCGACATGTCCATGGCGATGCCGAGTTCCGGGTGCTTCGGGCCCTGCAGCACGTTGGCGGCGACGATCTTGCCCGACTGGTAGGCGAACAGGTCGATCGTGTGCGCGGCGTGGTGCCACAGCAGGTGGTCCGTCCACGAGCGCGGCTGGCCCTTGGCGTTCATGTTCTTGCGGCGGAAGAAGTAGGTCTGCACGTCCATCTGCTGGACGTTGAACTCACCCGTGGTGATCTTGTTGTGCACGTACTGGTGCGAAGGATTGAAGCGGCGGGTGTGGCCAACCATGCAGACGAGGCCGGTTTCCTGCTGCTTCGCGACGACCGCTTCGGCATCGGCCCAGCTGTCCGACAGCGGGATCTCGACCTGAACGTGCTTGCCGGCGTTCATGCAGGCGATGGCCTGTTCGGCATGCATCTGCGTGGGGGTGCAGAGGATCACGGCATCGACATCGGGCATGGCCAGAACTTCGGCCAGATCGGTGCCGGAGTGCGGCGCGCCGTACTTGGCGGCGACTTCGGCAGCCTGCTCGGCATTGCGCGAAATGACCGAGGCGATCTCTACGCCGTCGATGTTCTTGAGGCCGTCGAGGTGCTTTTCACCGAAAGCGCCGGCGCCGACGAGGGCAATACGCATGGGAATCTCCTTGGGGTGTCTGTCAAAGACAAAGGGCGTGCCGGCGTCAACCACCGGCACGCGGAATCGATCAGATGATCTGTTCTTGAGTGGCCGCGCCTTCGACGGTGGCCGAGGGCGGCACGTCGCCGTTCACCGGCTCCAGCACGATATGGCCGACCGCCGTGTTGCTGGCGGGCACGTGGTAGAAACGCAGCAGCTCGCGGGTTTCCTTGCCCAGCGCGCCGCGCATGATCAGCCACATGACCATCTCGATGCCTTCGCTGCCGGTTTCGCGCAGGTATTCGATATGCGGAATGCACCGCAGTTCCTGCGTATCGCCCGACAGCTTGTCGAGGAACATGTTGTCCCACTCGGCATTGATGAGGCCCGCGCGCGGACCCTGAAGCTGGTGGCTCATGCCGCCGGTGCCCCATACCTGCACGTTCAGGTCCTCGGGAAAGCTTTCCACGGCGCGCGCGATCGCCTCGCCCAGCGCCCAGCAGCGGTTGCCCGACGGCGGCGGATACGTGACGACGTTTACCGCCAGCGGGATCACCTTCACCGGCCACTTGGCCGGCTTGCCGAACACCATCGACAGCGGAACGGTAAGGCCGTGATCGACATCCATCTCGTTGATGATGGTCATGTCGAACTCGTCGAGGATCAGGCTCTGCGCGATGTGCCAGGCAAGGTCCGGATGGCCTTCCACGTCGGGCACTTCGCGCGGGCCCCAGCCCTCGTCCGCCGGCTTGTAGCTTTCGCCACAGCCGATCGCGAACGTCGGGATGATCTTCATGTCGAAGGCCGATGCGTGGTCGTTGTAGACCAGGATCACCACGTCCGGCAGGTTCTCCGCTTCCCACTTCTGGGTGGGCGCGAAGCCTTGCTGGATCGGCTTCCAGTAGGGATCTTCCCACTTGTCGAAGTCGGACGCGACGCCCAGCGCCGGGATGTGGCTGCAGGCGATGCCGTGCGTAATGCGGGCCATCTTAGCGGTGCTCCTTGATGGAGCGCTGGCCCTCGGGCGAGCGGCCCCCGGCGATCATCATCGCCTGATAGTCTTCCAGTTTCATGCCGGTCATCGTCGAGACGGCCTGCAGGAAGCTCAGGCCGTCGGTCGAGAAAACCTTGGCGAGGAAGTAGATATTGCCGCCCAGATCGAGCAGGCGGTTATAGTCGCGGGCGAGAACGCCCTGCTTCTGCTCCTCGGTCATCGGCCATTCGTCGAGATAGGCCCGCTCGTCCGCCTTCCAGCGCTCGCGGTTTTCGGCCTTCATCAGGCTCATCGCGAACTGGTTCAGGTGATAGCCCTGACGCGCACGCTGCGCGGTATAGACGCGCGTGCCGGGAATATCATCGAACTCACCGAGATAGGCGTGGATGTCGATCGGACCGCCCGCGTTCTCGCAAGGGTTCTTGTCACTCACAGGCCGCGTTCCTTCAGCTTGGCGTCAAGGCGCGGGAAGACCTTGCGCACGTTGCCTTCGAAGATCGCGTGGCGCTCCTCATCGGAGATGTCGAGCGCGTCGACATAGCGCTTGGTGTCGTCGAAGTAGAAGCCGGTCTGCGGGTCGATCCCGCGCACCGCGCCGACCATTTCGGAGCCGAACAGGATGTTCTTGTTGTCGATCACGTCGGCCAGCAGGTTCACGCCCGGCTGGTGGTAGACGCAGGTATCGAAGAACACGTTGTTCATGATGTATTCGTCGAGCGAAGGCTTCTTCAGCATGTCCGCCAACCCGCGATAGCGGCCCCAGTGGTACGGCACCGCGCCGCCGCCGTGCGGGATGATGAAGCGCAGCTTCGGGAACTTCGCGAAGAGGTCGCCCTGCATCAGCTGCATGAAGGCCACGGTGTCCGCCGCGATGTAGAAGCCGCCGGTGGCATGCATCGCCGGGTTGCACGAACCCGAGACGTGGATCATCGCCGGAACGTCCAGCTCGCACATCGCCTCGTAGATCGGGAACCAGTATTCGTCGGTCAGCGGCGGATGCTCGAAGTGGCCGCCGCCCGGATCGGGATTGAGGTTGCAGCCGATGAAGCCCAGTTCCTCGACGCAGCGGCGCAGTTCCTTCACCGAGGCGGAAAGGTCCGCCTTGGGGCTCTGCGGCAGCATGCACACGCCCACGAACGTCTCGGGGAACATGTGGACCACGCGGGCGATAAGATTGTTGCAGTGGACCGCCCATGCCTCGGACACCGCCTGATCGCCGACGTGGTGCGCCATGGCGCTGGCGCGCGGGCTGAACACGGTAAGATCGGCGCCGCGCTCCTTGATGAGGCGAAGCTGGTTGTCCTCGATGGTCTGGCGGATCTCCGCATCGGAAATCTCGGGATACGGCGGCGCTTCCTCGCCGGCCTTGAACGCGGCAATCTGGGCTTCGCGCCAGGCGTCATGCGCCTTGGGCAGGACGGTATAATGTCCGTGACAGTCGATGATGAGCGACATGCTCAATTCTCTCCCTTGAGTACGCCCGCCGCGACGGCTGCCGCAAGCTTGGCTTCGAATCCTTCGGGCGGCGGCGCAAGGCCAAGCTCGCCCAGCGCCTGCTGCCAGGCGACGGTATTTTCGGTCATGAGCGGCGGAATGCCCAGCGAACGCAGCATTTCCGCAGCCTCGTCCATCTCGGCGGCGCGGCGGCGGCCGTGGACCAGCATACGGTCGAGATTGTAGTCCGCGCGGGTCGCCCAGGGAATGGTCTTCTCGCTGGCGTCGAGCGAGGACAGCACCTCGTCCGCCACGCCTTCGGCATGGGCGGCCATCATCATCTCGGCGGTCAGCGCCTCAAGCCCCTTGACCATGACCGAGCGCACCAGCTTGATCGCGGAGGCCCGGCCGACCGCATCGCCGACGACGCGCACATTGGTGAAGCCCACCGCCGTCAGCGCCGCTTCCGCCTCCGCGGCATCGGGGCCGGAAACCAGCAGGGGAACCTTCATCCGCGCGGGGTTCACCGGCGCGAGCACGGCGACGTCGACGTAGCGCCCCTTGCCGGTGGCGATGGCTTTGGCGGCGGCGCGCTTGGTGCCCGGCGCGACCGAATTCATGTCGCAGAACAGCGCCCCCTCGCCCAAGAGCGGCGCGACGGCCTCCGCCACCAGCGGCGCGGCATCTGCGGTAACGAGCGAGAGCACCAGCGAGGCACCGGAAAGGGCCTGCTCCGTGCTGTCGCAAACGGTGATGCCGAGTTCGGTCATGACGTCACGGCGTTCGGGAAGGATGTCGAAGGCACGAGCCTGTCCGGCCCAGTCCCCAGCTCCCGCAAACGTCGATCCGGCCTCTCCGAACCCGATAAGGGCAATAGACCTGTTCATATTGCCAGTCTGCCCCGATCGCCCGAAATCGGCCAATTGGAACCGCCCGGAAGCTATAAGCTTCGCGTAATGAGCGGATCGAGCACTTCTCACCGCCCTCCCGTCATCCCGACCTTGTTTCAGGATCCTTCCGAAGCGGGAGAGGCAGCCTCTCAGACACGAAATCGAAGCGCAAGTTAACGCGAGACCTCCCGCGCCGCCCATTCGAGATCGGCGAAGAATTCGCTCTGCACTTCGGTCGGGCGCAGCGAAGCGCGGGTCGTCATGCCGATATGGCGGGTAAATTCCGCAGGCAGCCGCGACAGTTCGGATAGCCATCCCGCCTCGACTTCGACCGTCACCTGATCGGGCGACAGCACGGTGAGAAAATCGCCGCCCATCATCACCTGCCGGATCATCATGACCGACCCCGATTCGACCGGCACTTCCGGAAGCGGCACATCGTGGGAAAGAAAATAGCGCTCGAAACTGTCGCGCAGCGGCGTACCGCGCGGCGGCAAAGTGAAGGGGTAGCGCGCCACGTCGGCAGCGCCGGGGCCCGTACCTTCCAGCGGATGCCCCTTGCGGCCATAGACCGCCGGACGATCCTCGAAGAGGGGGTGCTGGATCAGGTCGCCTTCCACCAGCGGCTCGCGCAAGGCGCCGACCATGAGGTCGAGCGTGCCGTTGCGCAGCGGCTCGACCAGCTCCGCACGCGATCCCTCGACGATCGTAAGCTTCACTTTGGGGCGCCGCGACAGGAACCGCGCCACGGCGGCAGGGAGGATGCGCGCGCGGGAGAGCGGCATGGCGCCGATGGCGATGCGCCGGGTCTCCAGCCCGCGCAGCGCCTCGACCTCGGAAAGGCCCGCCTCCAGCTCGACTTTCGCAAGGCGGAACTCGCGGGCGAGCTGCCCCCCCGCCTCGGTGGTGATGACGAACTTGCCCTGCCGCGCAACCAGCGGACGGCGCAGCGCCAGCGCCAGATCGTTGACCGCGCGGTGGATCGAAGGAAGCGACAGCCCGGTCTCCTGCCCCGCTCCGGCATAGCTGCCCGTCTCGGCCAGCGCGAGCAGGGCGCGCAGGCGCGACATGGTGACGTGCGGGCTCTGGATATGGGCGAGCGCGGCGCCGATGCGGGGCGCCAGGATCTCTCCGGCGCGGGTCGGAATCATCCCGTCGTGGCGACGTTCGAACAGCGGCAACCCGATCATCGCCTCAAGCCGACCCAACGCCTGTGTTATTGCAGGCTGGCTGAGGTTTACGGCCAGAGCCGCCGCATTCACCGTCCCCAGTTCGGCGATCTTGGCGACCGCGCGCAAGTGCCTGAGGTTGAAATTCCAGATGTCCATGGAATCACTCTTAGCCAAATCCTATGGCAGTTCCAAAGTTTCTCTTTCCCCCTTTGCAGGCGCTGCGGCAGGACGAAGGCTGCGGGAAAAGGAGAATTTCAATGAGTGCCACCGACGCGAACCAGACCGGCGTACGCTGCATGTGGATGCGCGGCGGCACTTCCAAGGGCGGCTATTTCCTCAAGGAAGACCTCCCCGCCGACACCGCCGCGCGGGATGCCTTCCTGCTTTCCATCATGGGCTCGCCCGACCCGCGCCAGATCGACGGCATGGGCGGCGCCGACCCACTGACCAGCAAGGTCGCGGTCGTCAACAAATCCGAGCGTGAGGGCATCGATGTCGACTACCTGTTCCTGCAGGTTTTCGTCGATCAGGCGCTCGTCAGCGACCAGCAGAACTGCGGCAATATCCTTGCCGGGATCGGCCCCTTCGCCATCGAGCGCGGGCTGATCGCAGCCAAGGGCGAGGAAACCCCGGTCGCCATCTTCATGGAGAACACCGGCCAGGTCGCCGTCGCCACCGTACAGACGCCGGGCGGAACGGTCTCCTACAAGGGCGGGGCCGCGATTGACGGCGTACCGGGCACCCATGCCCCGATCCCGCTGGAATTCCGCGACACCGCCGGTTCCTCTTGCGGTTCGCTGCTGCCCAGCGGCAACCCGGTCGACGAAGTGAACGGCGTGCGCGTGACCCTGATCGACAACGGCATGCCCTGCGTCGTCATGAAGGCCGAGGACGTCGGCGTGACCGGCTACGAGGACCGCGAGAGCCTCGACGCCGATACCGACGTCAAGGCGAAGATCGAGGCCATCCGTCTGGCCGTGGGCGAGCGGATGAACCTGGGCGACGTCAAGGACAAGTCGGTGCCCAAGATGATGCTGGTCGCCCCGCCCAGGCACGGCGGCGCGGTGACCGTGCGCAGCTTCATTCCCCACCGCGCCCACGCCACGATCGGCGTGCTCGGCGCGGTCTCGGTGGCGACGGCCTGCCTGATCGAAGGCTCGCCCGCCGCCGAAGTCGCCCAGATCCCCGAGGGTCGCCGCAAGACACTGTCGGTCGAGCATCCGACCGGCGAGATGTCCTGTGTCCTCGACACGGACGAGGGCGGCGCCGTCAAGAGCGCCGCCCTCCTTCGCACCGCGCGCAAGCTGATGGACGGGGTTGTTTTCGGGTAAGCATCAAAAACCATTCGCTGCATGGCAACAACAGCGGTTATCAAGCGCTTGGGAACAAGGCCGACGGGCAAAATGGACGGCCTCCCGCTCGCAAGATAACTGCCAGGAGCAGCGACATGGTATCGAAGACCATCCTGACGACGACCCTGACCGCCATCGCCCTCACCGCCGCCATGACCGGCTGCAAGGGCTCCGAACCCGCCGCAACGGCCACCAACGCCTCCGGCGAAACGGTGGACGTTGCCGGGACGATCAAGGCACGTCAGGCCAATTTCAAGGCGATCGGCAAGGCGAACAAGGCCGCCAAGTCCGCGCTGGAAGCGGGCACGCCCGACTTCGCCGCCGTGGCCGCAGCGGCCACCTCGATCCAGACCGACGCCGGGAAGATTCCAGGTCTGTTCCCCAAGGGCAGCGGCAAGGAATCGGGCGAGAAGACCGAGGCGCTTCCCGCGATCTGGGAAAAGCCCGCCGAGTTCAAGACCGCCGCCGACAAGCTCGCCACCGCCGCCGGTGCGCTGAAGACGGCCGCCGATGCCAAGGACGCCAAGGCGGCGACCGCGGCGATGGGTGAGATCGGCGGTGCCTGCAAGGGCTGCCACGAAACCTTCCGCGAGAAGAAGCAGTGACGCCCGGGCGGGGTGCGGAGATCGTCCGCACTCCGCTGTGGGACTGGCCGGTCCGCGTGATCCACTGGAGCTTCGCGGCGCTGATCCCGGCGCTCTGGTGGACCGCCGAGAACGGCGAGATGGGCTGGCATACCAGCATCGGCACGGTGCTGATGCAACTGCTGGTGATCCGCGTACTGTGGGGTTTCGTGGGCGGTTCGACCGCGCGGTTCTCCTCCTTCGTGCGGGGGCCGCGCGCAGTCTTCGCGCATTTGCGCTCGCCGCGTGAGGAACCCTCGGTCGGTCACAATCCCGCCGGCGGCTGGAGCGTTCTCGCGTTGCTGGGGCTTATGGCACTGCAAGTCTCGCTGGGGCTTGTCGCGGGCGATCCGGACGACGGCACCACCGGGCCGCTGAACCACCTTGTCTCCTCGACGACGGCTGGCCAGGCGACGGAACTGCACGGCGCGGTGTTCTACCTGATCCTTGCGATGATCGCGCTGCACCTTGCGGCGATCGTCTACTACCGCGTCATCAAGCGAGAGAACCTGATCGCGCCGATGATTACCGGATCAAAGCCGCTTCCCGCCAGCGCCGACGGGCTGAAAAAGGCCCCGGTCTGGCGGCTGATCGCCTGCGTCGTCGTGGCATGGCTGACGGGCTGGGTGGTCTGGGTCGGGGCGGCATGAGGTTCGGGCGTTTCGCCCAGCCGCTCTGGATAGCTTCGCTACGCTCGCAATGACGAAAAGTGGGTAGGACGAAGATCGTCCACCATGACAAAATTATAACCCCATCCGTCATTGCGAGGAGCGAAGCGACGAAGCAATCCAGAGCGATGCAGCGCGACTTCCAGCCCACCGTCTACATTGTCGCAAGCGCTCGCAACGGTACGCTCTACGTCGGCGTGACATCCGATTTGCCCAAACGCGCTTTCCAGCATCGTGAAGGCGTGATCGATGGATTTTCCAAGCTACAACTGCAAGCGCCTCGTGTGGTTCGAACTGCATTCCACCATGGAGCATGCCATCGTGCGCGAGAAGCAACTCAAAGGCGGCTCCCGCAAGCGAAAGACCGCGTTGATCGAGGCGGAAAATCCGCTTTGGGATGATCTGTTTGAGAGCATCTGCGGCTGACGAAGCGATCCGAAGGGGGCGTTATGCCGCTCTGGATTGCTTCGTCAGCTTCGCTTCCTCGCAATGACGATGGTATGTGTTAGGAAGTTGGCCTCAGAACATATCGACGTCCAGCGCCATCATCGAGGCCTTGCCCGACTTGATCGCCAGGAACGCGGCAGTCGCCTGCGGCAGCAGACGGTCGAAGAAGAACCGCGCCGTGGCAATCTTGGCGGTGTAGAACGCCGCGTCCTCGGTGCCTTCGTCGAGCCTGGACTTGGCGATCAGTGCCGCCTTGGCGAAAGTGTAGCCCATGGCGACAAGGCCGAGCAGGCGCAGGTAGTCGGTCGCGGCGGCGCCGGCTTCCTCGGGGTCCTTCATGCCCTTCTGGGCAATCGTTCCGGTCGAAAGCTGGAGCGCGCCGAAAGCCTTTTCCAGACCCTCGATCATCTTGCCGAAGGTCTCGTCCACCTTGTTCGCCTCGATGAAGTCCGAGACGGGGTGGAAGAACGAGCGCAGATAGCGACCGGCATGGGCGGGCATCTTGCGGCCGACGAGGTCGAGCGCCTGAATGCCGTTGGTGCCTTCGTAGATCATGGCGATGCGGGCATCACGCACGAACTGCTCCACGCCGCTTTCGGCAATGTAGCCGTGGCCGCCGTAGACCTGCACGGCCAGGTTCGCGCTTTCATAACCGCAGTCGGTGAAGAGCGCCTTCACCACCGGGGTCATCAGCGCGATGAAGTCTTCCGCGCGGGCCTTCACGGCCGGATCGGTCGCGTGCTTTTCGGCATCGAGCGCGCGGCTGACCCAGGCACCGACGGCGCGGCTGCCTTCGTTGTAGGCACGCGCAGTCATCAGCATGCGGCGCACGTCGGGGTGGACGATGATCGGATCGGCCGGCCCCTTGGGGTTCTTCACGCCCGACAGCGATCGGCCCTGCACGCGCTCCTTGGCGTACCACGCGGCCGACTGATAGGCGGCTTCACCCACGCCAAGGCCCTGGATGCCCACCGAAACGCGTTCGGTGTTCATCATCTTGAACATGGCTTCCATGCCCTTGTTCGCAGTGCCGACCAGCCAGCCGATCGAATCGTCGAAGTTGAGCTGGCAGGTGGCCGAGGCCTTGAGGCCCATCTTGTGCTCGATCGCCGCCACCGAAACGCCGTTGGACTGGCCGGGCGTGCCGTCTTCCTTGGGCAGATATTTCGGCACCAGGAACAGGCTGATCCCCTTCACGCCTTCCGGCGCATCGGGCAGCCGCGCGAGGACGAGGTGGATGATGTTCTCGGTCAGGTCGTGCTCGCCAGCCGAAATGAAGATCTTCGCGCCGGAAATCTTGTAGCTGTCATCGCCCTGAGGAACGGCTTTGGTGCGCAGCATGCCAAGGTCGGTGCCGCAGTGCGGTTCGGTAAGGCACATCGTGCCCGACCACGTACCCTCGACCATCTTGGGCAGGTAGGCCTGCTTCAGTGCGTCGCTGGCATAGCCCTCGATCGCGGTGGTCGCGCCGTGGGTGAGGCCGGGATAGAGGCTGAACGACAGGTTGGAGGAGCAGATCATCTCCTCGGTCAGCTTGTTCAGCGCTTCGGGCAGGCCCTGACCGCCCCATTCGGGATCGGACGCCAGCGCGCACCAGCCGCCTTCGCGGAACATGTCGTAGGCTTCCTTGAAGCCCTTGGGGGTGCGAACCACGCCGTTTTCCAGCGTGCAGCCCTCGATGTCGCCGCTGCGGTTCAGCGGCAGCAGCACTTCCTGCGCCACCTTGGCAGCCTCTTCCAGCACCGCGTCGACAAGGTCGGGCGTGAATTCGGCCAGGGCTTCGAGATTGCCGAAGCCGTCATCGTTGTGGAGTTCGTGGAGCACGAACTTCATGTCGCGCAGGGGCGCTTCGTAGACTTGCATGTCACTCTCCTCGCGGGTCGAGAGATGAACTCCCCTCACCCCACCCCCACGTCGTCATTGCGAGCAGAGCGAAGCAATCCAGGGCGGTTTGCAACGCCCCTGGATTGCCGCGCGGCTTCGCCGCTCGCAATGACGAGGAAAGGAGGATGGGGTAGCAGGTCACGCTCTCGGCCCGGTTTTCCTTTGGTTCAGTTACGCAGCGGCTTGCCGGTTTCGAGCATGTGCTCGACGCGGGCGACCGAGCGGTCGTCGCGCAGGCGGCCCATGAAGGCATCGCGCTCCAGCTTTAGCAGTTCGCCCTCGCTCACCGTATCGACGAGGTCGAACTCGCCGCCGCCGGTCAGCACATCGGCCAGCACGCCGGAGACGACCACGTCGTAGTCGGTCGCCATGCCGCGCTTGTGGAAACCTTCCACCGCAAGGCCAAGCGCCGTCCGGCCACCGGCGCCGGGCAGCTTGAACTCGGGCGCTTCGGGCGGAGTGTAACCTTCCACCAGTGAAAGCGCCTTCTGCTTGGCGTCGTAGAGCAGCCGATCGCGGTTCATCGAGATGCCGTCGTCCTTGCGCAGGATCATCATCTCGCGCGCCTGCTGGGCAGACTTGGAGACTTGCGCGGTCGAGACCATCTCGAACACCTTGGCCACTGCCGGCATCGGGCCCTTGGGCATGCCCGGAGCCTTGCGCCAGCGGTCGATCATCTCGCCATTGCCGCCCCAGCCCGGAACGAGGCCGACGCCGCATTCCACAAGGCCGCAGTAGAGTTCGGCATGGGCCTGGATCGCGTCGCAATGCAGCAGGATCTCGCAGCCACCGCCCAGCGCCATCCCGGCAGGCGCGCCGACGACGGGGAACGGAGCGTACTTCAGGCCCTTGTAAGCGAGCTGACCACCGGCAACGAGCTTCTCGATCTCGCCCCAAGCCGCGATGTTCACCGCGAAGAGCGCGAGGCCGAGGTTGGCGCCGGCCGAGAAGGTATCGGCATCGTTGTAGACGACAAGCGCCTTGTACTGCGCCGCCACCAGCGGGATGGCCTGCCCGATCAGCTTCATGACTTCGCCGTCGAGCGCGTTCATCTTGCCGGTGAATTCAAGGCAGACGACGCCGTCGCCGATGTCCCACAGTGCGGCTGAGCCATTGCGGATTATCGGCTTGGACGAAAGCTTCACGTCGGCCAGGCGCATCACGCCTTCGGGGCGGACGATATCGCGATATTCGCCGTCGAGGCCGAGGAACTGGCGCTTGCCGTTCTCGACCCGGTAGAACGTGCGGTCGCCCGCGACGGTCAGGATCGCAGGCACGGCCTTGCCTTCGGCGGCAAGGCGTTCGGCGAGGTACCTGGCGCCGAGCGTGTCGATCATCTCGAACGGGCCGGACTTCCAGTTGTAGCCCAGCTTCATCGCGTCATCGACGGCAACCACGTCCGAAGCGGCATCGGGCACGAGGCTGGCGGCATAGGCCAGCGTATCGCCCAGCACGGCCCATGCGTAGGCGCCGATGTCGCCCTTGCTTTCGACCAGTGCCTTCAGGTCGCCCTTGGCGGCGGCACCGCGCGGGCCCTGTGCGGTAATGGTCGGACGGTATTCGCCGGTCTGGAGGTCGATGGTCTCCTTGCGGCGCCCTGCCTCCTTGTTCAGACGGTAGAAGCCACCCTTGCCCTTGCGGCCGGTATAGCCCTCACCGATCATCTTGTTGATCAGCGGGATGTCGCGGGCAATGCCGTGGTAGAGGTCACCTGCGGGCAGCGTCGAGGTGAGGCTGGCCTGCAAGTGCGGCATAAGGTCGATGCCGACCAGATCGACAAGGCCGAAGATGCCGGTCTTGGGCACGCCCATCGGCTTTCCGGCGATGGCGTCGGCCAGTTCGACGGTGATCCCCATGTCGAACGCGGCGTTGAGACCAAGCTGGATCCAGTAAGTGCCGATACGGTTGGCGATGAAGCCCGGCGTATCCTTGGCCTTGACCACCGTCTTGCCCATCGAAACGTCAGCGAACTGCTCGACCCTGGCGGCGACGGCAGCGTCGGTCGCCGGGCCGGTGACGATCTCCAGCAGGCGCATGTAGCGCGGCGGGTTGAAGAAGTGCGTAATCAGGAAATCGTGCTTGAACGCGTCCGAGCGCCCTTCCACCAGATGGGCGAGCGGGATCGTCGAGGTATTGGACGAGACGGCGGTGCCGTCGCGCTTCACCGCTTCCAGCTTGGCGTAGAGGCTCTGCTTGATGTCGAGACGCTCGATCACCGCCTCGATCACCCAGTCGCACTCCGCGACTTTGCCCAGGTGATCTTCGATGTTGCCGGTCTCGACCAGCTTGGCGGCCGACTTGCTCATGAACGGCGCAGGCTCGGTCTTGAGCATCTTCGCCACCGCGCCTTCGGCCACCACGTTGCGATTGGTGGCGTCCTTGGGCACGATGTCGAGCAGCAGCACCGGCACGCCGGCATTGGCGACCTGAGCGGCGATCCCGGCACCCATGGTACCGGCGCCGATCACGCAGACTTTTTTGATGGTGTCGCTCATTCCACCGACTCCAGGATCGTGGCGATGCCCTGACCGCCGCCGATGCACTGGCTGGCGAGCGCATACTTGCCGCCTTCGCGCTTCAGCAGCGAGGCTGCCTTGCCGACGATGCGCGCACCGGTGGCGCCGAGCGGGTGGCCGATGGCGATCGCGCCGCCGTCGATGTTCACCTTGGCAACGTCCAAGCCGAGATCCTTGATGCAGGCCAGTGCCTGCGAGGCGAAGGCTTCGTTCAGTTCCACCACGTCGAGGTCGGTGGCGGCGATGCCCGCGCGCTCAAGCGCCTTCTGGCTGGAAAGGATCGGGCCGAGGCCCATGGTTTCCGGCGCACAGCCCGAAATCGCCACCGACTTGATGCGGGCGAGGATCGGCAAGCCGTGAGCGCGGGCATAGTCCTCGGTGGTGACGAGCACCGCGCTGGCGCCATCGGTCAGCGGCGAGGAAGTACCGGCGGTCACCGAACCGGCGGCGTCGAAGGCGGGCTTCAGACCGGCAAGGCCCTCTGCGGTGGTTTCGCCGCGGATGGTGCCGTCTTCACTGACGAGGCCGGTCTTGGTCTGGATCGGCACGATCTCGTCGGTCAGCTTGCCCGCATCACGGGCGGCCGAAGCCTTCTGCTGGCTGGAGACGGCAAGCGCTTCCTGTTCGGCGCGCGAAATCTGGTACTTGGTGGCGACGTTCTCGGCGGTTTCGCCCATCGACATGTAGGCGGCGCTGCGCTTGGCCAATTCCGGGTTGGGCAGCGGGTTGAAGCCCATCATCGGCACGCGGCTCATCGATTCGACGCCCGCGCAGACGAAGACTTCGCCCGCGCCGATGGCGATCTGGCCCATGGCGTAGTGGATCGAACTCATCGAGGAGCCGCAGAAACGGTTCACGGTCATGCCGCCGACCGAGATCGGCAGGTCCGCCAGCAGGCCGACGAGGCGCGCGATGTTGAAGCCCTGCTCGCCTTCCGGAAATGCGCAGCCGACGACGACGTCCTCGATATCAGCAGCTTCGACGCCGGTCTTGGTGATGAGACCGCGAATCACTTGCGCGGCAAGATCGTCGGGACGGACGCGGGCAAGCGCCCCCTTGTTCGCCAGATGGAAGGGCGAGCGGGCATAACCCGCGATCACGACACTTTGCATGCACTCTCTCCGTGGGCGGACGCGCCTTGGGCTTTTCCCGAAGCTGCGTCGTCGTCTTCCCTAAGGGTGCAATTCTTTCCCTATACGTCAAGCAATTTTTGGGTTACGAGAAATCAGCATCCCACCTAAGGGCCCCGTCCCGCCGGTGAGAAGATGTCCGATTGGAGAGACGATGGAGAGGTCGCTCATGAAAAATTGGAAACGCATGGGGTTGGCAATGGTTGCCGGTGCCGCACCCTTGCTCCTTGGCCTGAATCCGGCCTTTGCGGCGGGCAACGACGCGGTCGTCGGGAAATGGCGCACGCCTTCGAAGCACGGTGTGGTCGAGCTCAGCCGCTGCGGCGAATCGCTGTGCGGAAGGCTGGTCGATTCGGACGGTCTCAAGGCCAATCCCGACCTGCGCGATGCGAACAACAAGGACACCACCAAGCGCACCCGCAAGATTAAAGGTTTGCAAATTGTCGGCGGTTTCAAGGCCAAAGGGAACGAATGGGTCGAAGGACAGATCTACAACCCTGAGGACGGCGGCACCTACAAGGCGACGATAACGCCTGCCGGGGCCGACAGCCTCAAGCTCAAGGGGTGCATTGTCTGGCCCTTGTGCAAGACCCAGACCTGGACGCGCATCCCCTGAGGCGCACCGGGAAGAAGACAAAGGTTCAGGGCATAAGAGAGTTAGGGAGTTCAAGGATATGAAACGCAATTCGGGCCGCATTCTTCTCGCGGGCACCGCATCGGCCATCGTGCTCGGCTTCGCCGGTTCGGCTCATGCCCAGGCCTTCTATCTTCAGGAACAGTCTGTACGCGCGCAAGGACGCGCTTTCTCGGGTGAGGCCGCCGATACCGGCGTCGATTCGCTCTGGTGGAACCCGGCCGCGATCGGCGGCCTCGAAGGCGGACAGGCCTCAATCCACGCCAGCGTCATCATCCCGCGCGGCAAGGTCGTCGACGACGGCACTGTGATCCTCCGCCCCGGCCAGGCTCCGGCGCCGGTCGGCGGCAACGGCGTCGCCAGGAATCCGATCAACAAGGGCGTCCTGCCCTCCGGCTCGATCGCCTACGGCACCGGCAAGTTCGCCTTCGGCCTGACCGTCACCTCGCCTTATTCCTTCACCACCAACTACGATGCCGACAGCTGGGCGCGCTATTCGGCCGACAAGACCAAGCTGCGCACCATCGACATCCAGCCGAGCGTCGCTTTCCAGCCCTTCGAGGGCTTCTATGTCGGCGCCGCCGCCAATGTGGAATATGTCGATGCCGCGCTCGGCAACTACCTGCCCAACCTCTCGCCGCTGCTGGCCGACGGCCACCAGAACCTCAAAGGCAACGGCTGGGATGTGGGCTGGTCGGTCGGCGCCCAGTATCACAACGGCCCGGCCTCGATCGGCGTCGCCTACAAGTCGGCCGTGAAGCACAAGCTCAAAGGCACGCTGACCGTCGACGGCCTGCTCGGCCCGCTCGCCGCGCAGAACCGCACGCTCGACGCCACCGCCGAGTTCACCACGCCGTGGCAGGCGATCATGTCGGGCCGCATCAAGGCGACCAAGCAACTCACCCTGAACGCCCAGGTCGTAGCCTATGGCTGGAGCAAGTTCGACACGATCGACCTCGGCGCCCCGATCAATCAGTCGATCCCCGAGAACTACAAGGACGGCTTCTCCTACGCCTTCGGTATCGACTACGACGTCAACCCGAAGTGGACGGTGCGCAGCGGTATCCAATACGGCGAAACCCCGACCCAGAACGGCGACCGCGACGCCCGCGTGCCGGACAGCAACCGCTGGAACTTCTCGGCCGGCACCACCTACAACATGAGCGAGAAGATCGCGATCGACGCGGCGGCCTCGTACATCACCTTCAAGGACACCACGATCGACCGCGTGACCGCCGCCTACGCAGGCACCGCCGCACAAACGCCGATCCTCACCGACGGCCGCCTGACCGACGCTTCGGCGCTGGTGTTCTCGCTCGGCGCGCGGGTAGCCTTCTGATGGGCGCCGCGGCGACGATCGGCGGTCACTCCGCCCCGGAAACCTCCTCCCAACACCCGGAAGAGATGCCGCCGATCGCGCCGCGGTTGCTCACCGACCTGCTCGACCATGCCGTGGAAGCCCACGGCGCCTGGCCGGCGATCGACTTCATGGGCCGCAAGTGGACCTACAGGGAGATCGGCGAGCTATCCCGCCGCGCGGCGCGGGGGTTCCAGGACCTCGGCGTCAAGCGGGGGACACGGGTGGGCCTGTGCCTGCCCAATACGCCCTATTACGTGATCTGCTACTTCGCGATCCTGCGCATCGGCGGGATCGTGGTGAACTTCAACCCGCTCTACACCGAGCGTGAGATGGCGCATCTGGTCGACGATTCGGGCGCCGAATTCATGGTCGCTTCCGATCTGGCGCTCTCGCTACCGAAGATCGAGCCGCTGGTCGGCGCCAAGAACGGTAGGGGCTCGCTGCGCCGCGTGGTGGTCTGCCCGATCGCCGACGCCCTGCCCAAGCTCAAGGGCCGCGCCTATCGCCTGCTCAAGCGCAAGGACATCGCGCACGAGCCGCACGACTTGCGCTTCCTGCGCTATGCCGACCTTATTGCCCGCGACGCCGATCCCGATCCGGTCGAGCGCTCGCCCTCCGACCTCGCGGTGCTGCAATATACCGGCGGCACCACCGGCGTACCCAAGGGCGCGATGCTCAGCCATGCCAACCTCGCGGCGAACTCGGCGCAGATGATCGCCCATGTCGGCCACATGCCGGAAACGCAGGAGCGCACGCTCGGCGTGCTGCCGCTGTTCCACGTCTTCGCACTGACCACCGTGCTCAACTACTCGGTGGACACCGCCGCCGAAATGATCCTGCTGCCGCGCTTCGAGATGAAGTCGTTCCTGGCCACCGCCAAGCGCACCAAGCCGACGCAGTTCTTCGGCGTTCCGACGCTTTATACCGCGCTCAACAACAAGGACCTGCACGGCGAGTTCGACCATGTGCGCGTCTGCATCTCCGGCGGCGCGCCGCTGCCGCTGGAAGTGCGCCAGAAGTTCGAGCAGCGCACCGGCGTCAAGGTGGTCGAGGGCTACGGCCTCTCCGAAGCCTCGCCGATCATCGCCTGCAATCCGCTGGAAGGCGAAGTGAAGAGCAATTCCTGCGGCCCCGCCTTCCCCGGCACCGTGCTGGAGATCCGCGATCCCGACAATCCGCACCGGGTCATGCCGCAGGGCGAGCGCGGCGAAGTCTGCGCGCGCGGGCCTCAGGTCATGTCCGGCTACTGGAACCGGCCCGAGGAATCGGAAAAGACCTTCATCTACGGCGCCTTGCGTACCGGAGACATTGGCTATCTCGACGAAGACGGCTATCTGTTCCTGGTGGACAGGATCAAGGACATGATCCTGTGCGGGGGGTACAACGTCTATCCGCGAACGATCGAGGATGCGCTCTATGAGCATCCGATGGTCCACGAGGCGATCGTGATCGGCGTGCCGGACGCCTATCGCGGGCAGGCCCCCAAGGCCTTCGTGGCGCTGCATCCGGGGGACGTTCTGGACGAGGAAACATTGATGGCCTTCCTCAAGGAGCGGCTCAACAAGATCGAAATGCCAAGCAAGATCGAATTCCGCGACAGCCTGCCCAAGACGCTGGTCGGCAAGCTCTCCAAGAAGGAGCTGGTCGAGGAAGAAGCCGCGCGCCGCGCCGCACGACAGCCTCAGGGACAGGCCGAGTGAGCGGCACGGGCGCAGCTCTGACTCCCAACGAGACGGGTGCGGCATCGCCCTCACCCCCTTCCGGCGGCGACATGCTCGGCATTCAGGAAGCCGCCACCGAGCTTGGCGTGACGATGCGAACCTTGCGCTTCTACGAGGACAAGGGTCTGATCGCGCCGCAGCGCGTCGGCACCACGCGCATCTATTCGAAGCGCGAAATGGGCCGGATGCAGTTGATCCTGCGCGGCAAGCGGCTTGGCTTCTCGATCCGCGAGATCAAGGAATTCCTCGACCTCTACGACGTCGATCCCGAGCACCACGAACAGGTCCGCGCGCTGCTGGCCAAAGTCACCGACCGCATCGACGAACTGCGCCAGCAGAAAACCGCGATCGAGCAGACCCTCGAGGAACTGCTCTCCATCGAACGCCAGTCGCTCGACTGGCTTCAAGGCTCCCCTGACGGAAAATGAAGCCGATGACCGAACCCGCCCGTCTCGCCGTGGAGGAACTCCGCAAGCTGCTCACCGTCGAGGAGATCGACACCGGGATATTCCGCGGCGCGGCTTCGGCCGAACAGCCCGGCCGCGTCTATGGCGGGCAAGTCGTGGCCCAGGCGCTCGACGCCGCCGCGCGCGGGATCGATCCCGCGCGCCAGGCGCACTCGCTCCATGCCTACTTCCTGCGTGCGGGCGATTCCGGACGTCCGATCATCTACCGCGTCCTGCCCGATTTCGACGGCGGCAGCTTCTCCAACCGCCGCGTCGTCGCCATGCAGGGCGGCCAGCCGATCCTGAACCTCGCCGCCTCGTTCCACCGGCAGGAGGAGGGCCTGTCCCACGCCGTGGCGATGCCGCCGGTGCCCGCGCCGGAACAGTGCCCGGATTTCCGCGAGGCGCTTGCCGCTGCCGGTCAGAAGTTGCCGCCGTTCCTGATCGACCGCCTCGCCTCGTTCGACATCCGGCCCTGTCCGCCGGTACGCGGCGGCGATTTGCCCCAGCGCCATCAGTGGTTCCGCCTCGCCCAGCCGCTGAGCGAAGATCCGGTGATGCAGCGCGTGATCCTCGCCTATGCCAGCGATTTCGCGCTCGTTTCCACGGCGCTAATGCCGCACGGCCTCGGCTTCTTTTCGCCGGGCGTTTCCGGGGCCAGCCTCGACCATGCGCTCTGGTTCCACCGAACGCCCCCGATCGACGACTGGCTGCTCTATTCGATGGACAGCCCCTGGGCGGGGCACGCCCGCGGCTTCGCGCGCGGCGCGATCTACACGCGCGGCGGCGAACTGGTGGCGAGCGTGGCACAGGAAGGCCTGCTGCGGGTCAAACCGCAAGGCGGGGAATAGCGGAGAACGGGTGGGAACCCGCAAGCCGCCTGAAAAACGCGATTTCACGTCATTGCGAGCGTAGCGAGGCAATCCAGAGTCGCACAAAACCGCCCTGGATTGCTTCGCTACGCTCGCAATGACGGAAACGCCAGATTGCAGGTCGGGGTCTTGCTCCAGCCCCTACTGTGCCGCTACCGGAGGGTTTGGGTAGGAAACGATAAGCGAGAGCGGTTCCTCGCCCCGCTGCCAGATGCCGACCACCGCACCGTTGTAGAGATAGGCGGTCATGCCCGGCCGCAGCACTGCGCGCCTGCCGTCCGACACCACTTCGCCCTCTCCCGAGAGCACGTAGTAGACTTCGTCGTGCGCGATCGGATGCTCACCGATCGCCGCGCCCTTGTGGAGCACGCGGCGGCGGAACTCCATCGCGCGCGGTGCCGGGGCCGCGTCGGAAATGCGATAGGCCGTGCTCATGCCGATGGCGCCGTGCGGCGGCGCTTCTTCCCGCACGGTGTCCTTCTCGTCGATCACGGCCATTGCCGGAGCGGGGGCGGCAGCGGTTGCCATCAGCAGGACCGCCGCGATCACGGCTGTTCCCTCCGTATGATTCGCTGGCACCGTGCCCACGCAGCCTTCGCGCGGGCAATTTCCCTTGCGGCGCGAAGAGGCGGAAAATCGACAGGAACGGCCATGGACAGGTGAGGATTCAGGCCCTCGAAGGTCATTGCGCTCTCCCCTTCGTACAGGTTCTTGACAGGGTGGCATCCCTGCGGCACACATGATGACACCGGTTACCAAAACCGACAACAAAGAACTGACGATTGTGCGACCTCAATGTCGCCGGTCGAACGACAAGCGCCACAAGGCGCGAAGAAAGGCGCCCTGAAGGCGTCGGGAGCAGGTGTCGAAGAAAGGGAGCACTCCATGTGCGACCACTCATGACACCGGTATCAATTGGCTAAAAAGGCCATGAGGGCCAAAAGGCTCAAGGGGGAGTGATCATGCAAGGGCATGTTTCCAGGATTTCGATACTGAAGGCCGCTCTGGTCGCCGGCAGCGCGGTTGCGCTGCCGCACGCCGCCTTCGCGCAGGATGCGACGGGCGCACCGCAGGCCGCCGTCTCGGAAGGCCCGGCGGCCGAGGAAATCATCGTCACCGGCTTCCGCAAGTCGCTGGAAGCCGCGCTCAACGTGAAGCGGGAATCGATCAGCGCGGTCGATGCCGTCGTTGCCGAAGACATGGCCAAGTTCCCCGACCAGAACCTGGCGGAATCGCTCCAGCGCATCCCCGGCATCTCGATCCAGCGCGACGGCGGCGAAGGCCGCGCGATCACGGTGCGCGGTCTCGGCGCCCAGTTCACCCG
Organism: Novosphingobium sp.; assembly: GCA_017745295.1. GTDB lineage: Bacteria > Pseudomonadota > Alphaproteobacteria > Sphingomonadales > Sphingomonadaceae > Novosphingobium. Next base: position 22,322 of record JAGHZR010000003.1, on the reverse strand, counting down.
CGTCCGCGTGAACGGCCTCGAAACCATCGCCACCAGCTCCGACGGCGCCAGCGCCAACCGCGACCGCGCCTTCGACTTCAACGTCTTCGCCTCGGAACTGTTCAGCAGCCTCGTCGTTCACAAGACCGCCGAAGCCAGCCTCGACGAAGGCTCGCTGGGCGCCGTGGTCGATCTCAACACCGGCAATCCGCTGACCGGCAAGGCCGGGCTTTCCGCCGTGCTCAACGTGCAGGGCTCCTACAACGACCTGTCGAAGAACGTCGGGCCGCGCGTGGCCGGGCTGCTGTCGTGGCGCAACGATGCCGGTACGTTCGGCGTCAACCTCTCGGCCGCCTATTCGCACACCGACACGCTGGAGACCGGCAACAACACCGTCCGCTGGGCGCAGGCCTACTTCAACTCGGTAAACGGCACGCCCTGCTTCTATTCGAACGTCGGCCCGACCGGCGGCACCCCGGTCAATTCCGGCGGCGGTTACCGCCCCTCGGCGGCTTGCGACGCGGCCGCGCTCTCGTTCCACGCGCGCATCCCGCGCTACGGCGTGGTCGAGCACGACCGCCGCCGCCTCGGCCTGACCGGATCGATCCAGTTCGAACCGAGCGACCGCACCAAGCTCTCGATCGACGGTCTCTATTCCTCGTTCAAGGAAGACCGCGTCGAACAGTGGCTGGAAGTGCTCGCCCGCTCGAACGAGCGCCGCTTCAATCTCACGAACCCGGTCTACGACGACAAGGGCACGATGATCGCGGGCACTTACGACAATGCCTGGGTCCGCACCGAAAGCTACTTGCGCAAGTCCGAGACCGAATTCTACCAATTCGGCGCGACTTGGGACCAGGACGTGAGCGATACCTTCCGCTTCACCGCGCTGGGCGGCTTCTCGCAGTCGAACGCCGACATCCCGGTGGAAACGACTTTCGCCTACGACAACCGCAACGCCAACGACTTCAGCTTCGACTATTCGGACATGAAGTCGCCGATCCTGAACTACGGGCTGGACGTGACCAACCCGGCGAACTTCCAGCTTGCCGAAATCCGCGACCGCCCTTCCTATGTGAAGAACCGGTTCAAGACCGCGCAGCTGCGCACCGAATGGGACATGGCGGAAGGCTTCACCGTCAAGGCGGGCGCCGTCTGGCGTCGATATGATTTCCGCACCCAGCTGTTCCAGCGCGACACCGCCGCCTGCGCGACCAACGGCCAGCGCGACCTGATCCTCGGCCAGGTGACCTGTTCGGCCAGCGTCTACGGCCTGCCCGTCACGTCCGACATCTCAAGCCTCGTCAACCTGGGCGACGCCGGACAGCCCGGCGGCACCACCAGTTCGTGGCTGGTGGCGGATATCGACAAGGCGGCGAAATACACCAATCTCTACGCCCGCACCGCCGTCGAGGATCTTGGCAACAACCGCCGCGTGCGCGAGGAAACCTCCGGGGGCTACCTCCAGTTCGACGTCAAGGGCGAGATCCTCGGCCTCGAATTCGCGGGCAACGCGGGCGTTCGCTACGCCCACACCAAGCAGACCTCGACCGGCTACACCGCAGGCGTCGCCGCCACGGTGGGGCGCAGCTACGACGACTGGCTCCCGGCGATGAACATCGCCTTCTATCCGCGCCATGACGTGATCGTGCGCGGCGCCATCGCCAAGGTCATCACCCGCCCCTCGCTGGGCAACCTCAACCCCGGCGGCTCGGTCGACGGGTTCAACTACCGCGTGACCTTCGGCAACCCGTTCCTCGATCCCTACCGCGCGACCAATTTCGACGCCTCGGTCGAATGGTACTTCGCCCCGCAGGCGCTGCTTTCGGTGGCGGGCTTCATCAAGAAGATCGAGAGCTTCCCGGTCGCCGGGACTTACGTCGCCACCCTGCCGCAGCTCGGCCTCGGCCGTGACGTGCTGGGCACCAGCACACCCGCCTACCTCAACTACGACCCCAACCAGGAATACGTCGTTTCCTCGCAGGTCAACGGCAAGGGCGCGACCCTCAAGGGCGTGGAACTGGCGCTGCAACTGCCCTTCACGTTCCTGCCGGGCCTGCTCAGCCATACCGGCTTCCAGGGCAACGCCACCTTCATCGACAGCAGCGCCGACTACCAGATCACCGGCCCGGCGGTCTCGGCCTGCACCCGCAACGCGACGACCAATGCCTGCGGCCTTACCGGCGTCTCGGCGATCTACAACAACACCCTGCTCGGCGTGTCGGAGAAGGCCTGGAACGCCACGCTCTACTATGACGACGGCAAGTTCAGCATTCGCGGCTCGGTCAGCTATCGCGGCCCGTTCAGCGATGCCACCAGCGCCACCGGCAATGTGTTCGAGGGCTACGGCTCCTACACCAGCGTCGATGCAGCGATCCGCTACAAGGCGACGGAGTGGCTGGAACTCTCGATCGACGGCAACAATCTGACCGATGCCTATCGCTACCGCACCAACGACATCTACGCGCAGCGCAACTACGAGAACAACCACTTCGGGCGCACCATCCTGTTCGGGGCACGCGCAAAGTATTGACGCGCAGCCGATAAATCGGCCGAATGGCCGGAACTGAAATAGCGAAGAGGAAGCCGCCATGACCATCGACCGCCGATCGTTCGTGGCGGCTTCCCTCTTGTCCGGCCTCGCCGCAAGCAAAGCGCTCGCCCAGACCGCGCCGCCTTTCGACGCGGCGAAGGCGCCGCCCGCAGGCCTGCCGGAACCCACGGAGACCATCGACCTCTGGCCGAAAGGCGCGCCGGGCCTGCCCGCCAGGCCCCCGGTCGAGACCGTCACCGAACGCTCCACCACCGCGCAGGTCAACGACCGTTCCGTCACCGGCACCACGCGCCCGCGCCTGGTCGTGTTCCGGCCGGACCGGCCCAACGGCGCCGCCGTGCTCATCACGCCGGGCGGCGGCTACCGCCTCGTCGTGATCGACAAGGAGGGCTACGAGTTGGCCCGCTGGCTGACCGCACGCGGCTTCACCGCCTTCGTCCTGTTCTACCGCCTGCCGGGCGAAGGCTGGGCGGATCGACAGGACGTGTCGCTGGCCGACGCCCAGCGCGCCATGCGCCTGATCCGCCACCGCGCGAAGGACTATGGCATCCAGCCAGAGCGCGTCGCCGCCATGGGCTTTTCGGCGGGCGGCCATGTCTGCTCCAGCCTCTCCACCCGCTTCGACGCCAAAGTCTATTCGCCGGTCGACGCAGCGGACAAGCTCTCCGCCCGCCCGTTCTGTGCGGCGCCGATCTATCCGGTGGTCTCGATGGACCCCGCCGTCGCCCACGCCGGATCGCGCGACCTGCTGCTCGGCCCCTCGCCCGCGGCGGAACAGGAAGAGGCTCACTCGCCCGACCGTACCGTCCCCAAGGACGCACCACCGCATTTCCTGCTCCACGCCGAGGACGATCCCGTCGTCCCGGTAGACAACACCCTGCGCCTGCGCGCCGCGCTGAAAGCACAGGGCGTGCCGGTGGAAACCCACCTCTTCGCGCAAGGCGGCCACGGCTTCGGCCTGCGCGGCACGATCGGCAAACCCGTGGAGGCATGGCCCGAACTCTGGCGCGCCTGGGCGCGCTCGGTCGGCCTCGGCTGATCGGCCTCGGCTGATCGAACTGGGCTGATCGAACTGGGCTGAAAGGACGCGAGAGACAGAATGACTTTCGACAGACGCGATGCACTCAAAACCGCCCTGCTGGGCGGCATCGGCCTTGCGGCACCGACTCTCGCGCGGGGAGACGCTGCCGCAAGGGAAGCAATATCAGAATTGGGGACGGGGACTTCTCCTCCACCCCCCGCCCCGGCTCCCGCCCGCCACTGGCGGCGCGGTTTCGACGGACAGCGCATGTCCGATCTCGGGAACGGGACGATGCTCAACCCCGTGCTCTCCGGCGACCGGCCCGATCCCGCCATCCTCAAGGACGGTGAGGACTATTACCTCACCTTCTCCAGCTTCGATTCCTATCCCGGCCTCACCATCTGGCACAGCCGCGACCTGGTGAACTGGCAGCCACGCAAACCGGCACTCACCCGCAATATCGGCTCGGTCTGGGCGGTCAGCCTCGAAAAGCACAAGGGCCGCTACTTCCTCTACATCCCGGTCAAGGCGCAGCCCAACGAGATCTACGTGATCTGGGCCGATCACATCGACGGCCCCTGGAGCGCCCCGAAGCCGCTCGGCCTCCACGACCATATCGACCCCTGCCACGCGGTGGGCGAAGACGGCTCGCGCTGGCTGTTCCTCTCGGGCGGAGACCGCGTGCGCCTCTCCGACGACGGCCTCTCGCTGGCGGGCAAGGTCGAGCATGTCTACGACCCCTGGCACTATCCGGACGACTGGGATGTCGAGGGCTTCTCGCCCGAAGGCCCCAAGATCCACCGCCACGGCCCGTGGTTCTACATGCTCACCGCCGTCGGCGGCACCGCCGGTCCGCCGACCGGCCACATGGTCATCGCCGCCCGCGCCCGCTCGATCCACGGGCCGTGGGAACAGCACCCCGGCAACCCGCTGGTGCGGACCGAAGACCAGTCCGAAGCCTGGTGGTCGCGCGGCCACGCCTCGCTGGTCGAGGGGCCGGACAAACGCTGGTACACGCTCTACCACGGCTTCGAGAACGGCTACTGGACACTCGGCCGCCAGTGCCTGCTCGATACCATCAAATGGACCGACGACGGCTGGTTCCGCATGACCGGCGGGGACCTCTCGCAGCCGCTGCCGGTGCCGAAAGTGGCCAAACCGGTGCCCCACGGCATGCCGCTGTCCGACGACTTCTCCGCGCCGCTGGCGCTGGGATCGAAATGGTCGTTCTTCCGCCCCGCCCCGGACGAAGCCTCCCGCTTGCGCGTAACGGACGGCGCACTCCACTTCGCAGGCAAAGGCCTCGCTCCGTCAAGCGGATCGCCGCTGCTGCTGATCGCGGGCGACACCAGCTACCAGCTCGAATGCGATATCGAACTGGCGCCCGGCGGCACCGCCGGTCTCGTGCTGTTCTACGACGACAAACTCTACGCAGGCCTCGGCTTCGACGAGACCCGCTTCGTCACCCACCAATACGGCATCGAACGCGGCCGCCCGGCCAACCCGCACGGCCGCCGCATGAAGATGCGCCTGACCAACCGCCGCCACATCGTCTCCTTCCACACGTCGGGAGACGGCGGGAAGACCTGGAAACGCTTCGACCGGGGCATGGAAGTCTCCGGCTACCACCACAACGTGCGCGGCGGCTTCCTGATGCTGCGCCCCGGCCTCTACGCCGCCGGGCCGGGCGAGGCGACGTTCCGCGATTTCCGGTTCACGGCGTTGGAAGATTGATTGGAAGAACAAGGGATAAGCAGGGGCCATCGCCCCTGCACCCCGCTACTGTCGAGGTCAGGCGCTACCTATCCGTTGCGCGCCCATGGCTGCGTCGGGAGACTTATTGGCTGCGCCGCAAGGAGCGCACACCGGATAGGGTGCGCGCGAGGTCGACATTCCGAGGGTCTGGGGGATCATCCCCCAGGACTTTCCCTTACTTCGAACTCTTCATCTCATAATCCGGCAAGGCATCCAGAGCCTTCCGCAAAGCCTCACCCCAGCCTTCCGAAACCGACTGGAAGTAGGGGTCTCCTGCCTCGATCCGCCGTTCGTGGAGCGGTGTGAAGCGATCCTGTTCCAGCACCAGCAGATCGAGCGGCAGGCCGACAGAGAGGTTCGCCTTCACCGTCGAATCGAAAGAGACGCAGAGCAGTTTCACCGCTTCCTCGAAGGTCATGTCCGGGTCGTAGCCGCGGATCAGGATCGGGCGGCCGTATTTGGTCTCGCCGATCTGGAAGAAAGGCGTGTCGAAGCTGGCTTCGATGAAGTTGCCTTCGGGGTAGATCAGGAACAGGCGCGGTTCCATGCCCTTGATCTGGCCAGCGACGATCATCGAGGCGCTGAAGGTGCCGGAGGCGGCGTTCTGGCCATTGTCGCTCGCGCGTTCGCTGATGATGTCCTGGAGCAGGTTGCCGACGAGCGTGGCCACCTGGAACATCGTCGGCGCTTCGAGGAGGGTATTGTGCCGGTCGGCGGGGGCCTTGTTGCGTTCTTCGAGCTGGCTGACGACCGCCTGGGTGGTGGCGAGATTGCCTGCCGTCATCAGGGTGATGATGCGTTCTCCGGGGATTTCCCAGTGGTACATCTTCCGGAAGGTCGAGATATTGTCGACGCCCGAATTGGTGCGAGTGTCGCTCATCAGCACGAGCCCGCGATCCAGCATCATGCCCACGCAATAGGTCATGGAACCTGTAACCCCTGAAATCCTGTACCCCGCGCGACCTTCTGCGGGGCTGCGGCCTTTTCAGCCGCCTTGCATCTGCTGCTGTCCGCCGCCTGCGGACTGCTGTTGCTGCTGTCCTAGCAGGTTCTCGTCCACGGACAAATGCACGTCCAGCCGGGTTTCCCCCGCCCCTGTCGCCACGCCGGTGATCGGTGCGGCCTCCGCATAGTCGCAGCCGCTGGCGACCCGGATGTAGCGCTCGTCCGGGCAGATCGCGTTGGAGACGTCGAAACCGACCCAGCCGAGGCCCGCGACATGGGCCTCTGCCCAGCCGTGCCCGGCCTCCTGCTCCACCCGGTCGTTCATGCGCAGATAGCCGCCGACGTAGCGCATCGGGATATCGAGCAAGCGCCCGGCGCTGATGAAGACATGGGCATGGTCCTGGCACACGCCCTGCCCCGCCGCCAGCGCCTGCTCCGCCGTGGTGCCCACATGGGTCGTGCCGGGGGCATATTCGACATGGGCGGCCACTGCATCGGACAGGGCATGGAGGAACCCCAGCGTGTCCGAACGATCGGCATCGACCGAGGCCAGCAGCGCCCGCACGCGGGTTCCCGCGCGGGTCAGCGGGGTCGGGCGCAGGAAGCACCACAGCGGCGTATGCCCGGAATGGGCGCCGGTTATGCCATTGTTGTCCATCGTCCGCACCGTGCCGGAGCAAGTGACGGTGACTTCGCCGGCCCCCGGCTCGATCGAGACGAGCGCCGTGTGGTTATGGTGCTGGTCGTCGTATTCCGCCTCGTGGCGCGCGCCGGTCAGGTCCATGCGCCAGTCCAGCACTTCCTGCCCATGGGTGGTCTTGGGCCGCAGCCGCAGGCGCTGCAAACCGTGTGCGACCGGAGCGGCGAAGGCATAGCGGGTGGTATGGGTGACGGTTAGCAGCATGGGAAAGCCGTCCTCTATTCGATGAACCGGTAATCGGCGGCGATGGCGTTGCCGAGGCTGCCGGTCTTGCCGATGAAGTCCTGCAGGAATTCGTGCAGGCCCATGTCGAAGATCGCCTCGATTGAGGTTTCGTGCAGGGCCTTGCCGGTGGCGCGCAGGAGGTCGTGCGCGGGCGTCTCGCCGCCATATTGCTTGGCGAGGCCGGCCATGTTGCTGCGAAGCTTGTCGTAGCAGAACACGAGGCTGCGCGGAAACTGCCCATCGAGGATCAGGAACTTCGCGATCCCGCGCGATTCCAGTGCCCCGGCATTGAGCCACGAATAGGCGCGGTTTCCCGCCACCGAGCGCAGCAACGTGTCCCACTGCACATTGTCGAGGCTGGACCCGACCCAGGCCGCCGAGGGCAGCAGCACGTAATACTTTACGTCGAGAATGCGCGCGGTGCTGTCGGCCCGCTCGATGAACGTGCCGATTCGGGCGAAGTTGAACACCTCGTTGCGCAGCATAGTGCCTTCCAGCGCCCCGCGCACCAGCGTTCCGGTACGGCGGATCTGGCCGAGCACCTCACCCAGATTGGTTTCCCGCACCGGGCGCGCGAGCAGGTCGCGCAAGTGCATCCAGCCCTCGTTGGTGGTTTCCCAGACCGCATTGGTCAGGCTGTTGCGCACCATGCGGGCATTGGTCCGCGCATTCTCGACCATGGAAAGGACGGAACCGGGATTGTCCCTGTCGCGCAGCAGGAAGTTGAACACCTGCGGCCCGGTAAACTCACCATGCGCGCGGCAATAGTCGTCTACCTGCCCGGTCGTGGTCAGGACCGACTTCCATTCCTCGTCCTGCGAATGCTTGTTGCCCCGCGTCAGGGCGAGGTGGAACCCCACGTCGATCAGCCGCGCGGTATTCTCCGCGCGTTCGAGGTAGCGGCTCATCCAGTATACGCCGTTGGCGGCCCTTCCCAGCATCAGCGCGCCCTCACTCGTCCAGAACCCACGAATCCTTGGTGCCGCCCCCCTGCGACGAATTCACCACCAGCGATCCTTTCTTGAGCGCCACGCGGGTCAGGCCGCCGGGCGTGATGTCGATGCCTTCGGGCGAGACCAGCACGAAAGGCCGCAGGTCGACATGGCGCGGCGCCAGGCCTTCCTTGGTGAAGATCGGCACCGTGGAGAGCGAAAGCGTCGGCTGGGCGATATAGTTGTCCGGCCGCGCCCGCAGCTTGGCCTCGAAATCGGCCAGTTCCTTCTTCGAGGATGTCGGCCCGATCAGCATGCCATAGCCGCCCGAGCCGTGGACTTCCTTCACCACCAGCTCCGACAGGTTGTCGAGCACATAGGCCAGCGCGTCCGGCTCCGAGCAGCGCCAGGTCGGCACGTTGGAGAGGATCGGCTTCTCGCCCGTGTAGAACTCGACGATCTCGGGCATGTAGCTGTAGATCGCCTTGTCGTCGGCGATGCCGGTGCCCGGCGCATTGGCGATGGTCACGCCGCCCGAGCGGTAGACGTCCATGATCCCCGCCACCCCCAGCACCGAATCGGGCTGGAAGCTGAGCGGATCGAGATAGTCGTCGTCGACCCGGCGATAGATCACGTCGATCGCCTTGAAACCGGTGGTCGTGCGCATGGCGACCCGGCCGTCGACCACGCGCAAGTCGCTGCCTTCCACCAGTTCCGCGCCCATCTGGTCGGCCAGGAAGGCATGTTCGAAATAGGCCGAATTGTAGATGCCCGGCGTCAGCACCGCCACGGTCGGGCGCCCCGATCCCTTGAAGGCGGGCGGCGCGCAGGCCCGCAGCGAGCGGGCGAGACGGCGGGGGTAATCCGAGACCGGGCGCACCGGGATCCGGGTGAACAGCTCCGGGAACATCGCCATCATCGTCTCGCGGTTCTCGAGCATGTACGAGACGCCGGAGGGGGTGCGGGCATTGTCCTCCAGCACCATGAATTCCTCCGGCCCGGTGCGGACGAGGTCGATGCCTACGATATGGGTATAGACGCCGCCGGGCGGGGTCATGCCGATCATCTGGCTGAGAAAGGCCTCGTTATCGCGCAGCGCACTGATCGGCAGGCGGCCCGAGCGGATGATCTCCTGCCGGTGATAGAGATCCTGAAGGAAGGCATTCAGCGCCCGCACCCGCTGCTCGATGCCCCGGGTGAGCTTTCGCCACTCGCGCGCGGTGATGATGCGGGGGATCATGTCGAAGGGGATGAGGCGTTCTTCGGCGGCCTCGTTGCCGTAGACGTTGAAGGTGATGCCGATGCGGCGGAAGAAGCGCTCGGCCTCGGCATCCTGGCGTTTCAACCAGGCCTTGTCCTGCGAGTCGTACCAGTTCCTGAAGTCTGCGTAGGCAGGCCTCACCGACCCGTCCTCGTTGAGCATTTCGTCGTAGTTGGTTCTGCCCGCAGCCGTCATTGTGACTCCCGTTTGTCCATGTGATGCAACATGGAATCGGACTTGCCAAGCGGCTACGCTGCAACTGCGAAAGAAAAATTCCTGCGCGGATCGGCAGAAATCGGACCGATTTGGTCGAACGCGCCGCAGTTCAGGCAATCACCGCCAAGGGACCGCCTGCTGCAAATGCTAAGTGCGGTTGACTAATCGAGCAGCCCCCGCACGCTCAGGTCGGCCCGCAGGGCATCCGCGCCGTGGAAGTGATGCACCTGCCAGCCGAGATCACGCGCGGAAGCGATGTTCGCCGCATTGTCGTCGATGAACAGCATCGCCTGCGGGGCATGGCCGAAGCGGCGCGCGGCAAGGTCGAAGATGCGGGCATCGGGCTTGGCCAGCTTCTCGTCCCCGGAGACGACGATGTCTCCGAACAGGTCGAACAGCGGTTCGGTGGCGCGATATTCCCGCCAGAACGGACTGGCGAAGTTGGTGATCGCGAAGAGCGGCATGCCGCCCGCCGCAAGTTCGCGCACGATCTCGTGGCTACCGGGCACATTGCCGGGAATCGTTTCCAGGAAGCGCGTGGCGTAGGCGTCGATCAACAGGTCGTTGCCGGGAAATTCCGCTTTCCGCTCGGCGACCAGTTCCGCCAGATCGCGCCCGGCGTCATGCTGGAAGTGCCACTCTTCGGTGATGACGGTCGAGCAGAACCAGTCGAGCCGCTCCGCTTCCGGAATCAGCTTGGCGAACAGTAGCCGCATGTCCCATTCGACGAGGACGCGCCCGACATCGAAGACGACAGCCTGAACCGAGGCATCCGGCGGACGATTAGCGTGAACAGCAGACATAACAAGACCCCCGCGAATGGCGGGGGCCTTATGTCATCAGACGTAATCGCCCGTCCGCCTTGTTATCCCCGCCCGATAGCGGGGACAGGCAGACGAATCAGCCCTGGCGGGCCTTGAAGCGACGGTTGGTCTTGTTGATGACGTAGGTACGGCCGCGACGGCGGATCACGCGGTTGTCCCGGTGACGACCCTTGAGCGACTTCAGGCTGTTGCGAATCTTCATGTCTTGTCTCGTCTGCGTGGTCCGGCGGTGGGCCCGGAAGGGCTGGCCGCCTGAAAATTGAAGTGGCGCCGTTACGGGTCACGGCTTGCAAAGTCAAGCACAAGAGGCCATTTCTCGTGGCCTGACCCGTGCTTTTCCCGTTCATCCACGGGCAATCGCAGCGGCTCATAACCCAAGTTCGGGTGACACCAAACTGATTCTCGGCCAACTGATTCCCGGCCAATCGATTCTTCGGACCCAGAACACCATGAAAACGCTCAAAGCCGCGATTCTCGCCACCGGCATCACCGGGGCCCTCCTTGTCGCACCTGCTCTCGAAGCCCGTCCCGGCTGGGGTTCGCCTTGGGGTGGCGGCTATGGTGGCTGGGGCAACTCCTGGGACGATCCGCTGATGGGCGGGCCGATCGGTTCGCCGATTTCCTCGCGCAATCGCACCCAGGATTCGCGCGAAGGCCGAGTCGAAGTCAGCCGATTCGTGGCGCAGGGTCCCGAAGCCGCCGAACTCGGCAAGGGCATCGTCGCGGTCCAGTCCGATTCGGGCGAGGGCCAGTGGGTCCCCGGCGCCGAGCGCGCCGCCTACGAGGCCGCCATCGTCGAGGCGCTGGTCGGCGCCGGCTACGATACGCAGCACAAGGACGACAAAGGCGGCCAGGTCGCCGAACTCAAGATCAGCCGCCAGGTCCTCACCCCCGCCGAGGAAAAGCGCAATCCGGTCAGCGGCACCGCCGCGATGGGCGTCAGCAATCGCGGCTCGGCCTATGGGCTGGCGGTCAACGTCGATCTCACCAAGCCCCGCACCGCGCTGATCGGCACCCGCCTTGACACGCGGATCGTCGACAAGGTCAGCGGCAAGGTATTGTGGGAAGGCTACGCCACGATCGCCACGCGCGAAGGCGACGACAAGTGGCCCGACTACCGCATCGCCGGAAAGCTGGCCTCGGCGCTGTTCGACGGCTTCCCCAAGGCCGATCCGGTCGGACTGGGAGCGGCCCAGAACTGAGGTTGTGGCGGGGGCGCGCAATAAGGTCTATCGTGCAGAGACTTGCCTTCCGGAGAGCCTGAAATGACCCGCCCCCTCATGGCCGGAACGGCCCGTTCGATCCTCCTTGCCCTCGGCGGCGCGCTGGCACTCGCGGGCTGCGCGGCGCAAGTGGGGCCTGTCGAAGTGACGCGCTTCAGCGCCCCGGATGCCCCGACCCTCGGGCGCGGGGTGATCCGCATCGATCCGGCCAAGCCGCAGGACGCCTCCAGCCTGGAATTCCGCACGTATGCCGCCGCCGTGGCGCAGGAGCTGGCGAAAGTCGGCTACCGGCAGGCGCTCCCCGGCGAGACCGTGCGCGATACGCAAGTCGCGGTGCTGTCGATCGACCGTCAGGTCTACCAGCCCGGACGCGAGCGCAGCCCGGTCTCGGTCGGCGTCGGCGGCAGCACCGGCAGCTACGGCTCCGGGCTTGGCCTCGGCCTCGGGATCAACCTCGCAGGCAAGCCGCAGGACCAGATCGAGACCCGCATGCAGGTCATGATCAAGGAGCGCCCCGAAGGCCGCACGATCTGGGAAGGCCGCGCCGCCTTCACCGTCGGCTCGAAGTCGCCGATGGCGCAGACCTCGCTCGGCGCCGCAAAAATGGCCGAAGCGCTGTTCAAGGGCTTCCCCGGCAAGTCGGGCGAAACTATCACCGTGAAATGACCAGCATCCAGATTTCCTCCGCTTTCGATTCCGGCAACATCGAAGTCCTCTCAGCCGAAGGCACCACGGCCCGCCTCGCGATCCGGCGTGACCACGAGTCGGACTTCTTCCAGTGGTTCCACTTCCGCGTCAGCGCCGCGCCCGGCCAGTCCATCGCCGGGCAGGAACTGACCCTGAAGATCACCGGCCTCAACGGTTCGGCCTACCCGATGGGCTGGCCCGGCTACCGCGCCTGCGCCTCGGAAGATCGCCAGTTCTGGGGCCGCACCGACACCACCTGGGACGGCGGCAAGGACGGCGGTACGCTCACCATCCGCCACACCCCCGAAGGCGAACTGGCCTGGTTCGCCTATTTCGCGCCCTATTCGATGGAGCGCCACCACGACCTCGTTTCCTCGCTCGCCGGGCTTGAGGACGTGGAATACCGCCTGCTCGGCACCACGCTCGACGGCCGCCCGCTCGATTGCCTGTCGATCGGCGACGGCGAGGCGCAAGTCTGGCTCTACGCCCGCCAGCACCCCGGCGAATCGATGGCCGAATGGTGGATGGAAGGGGCGCTCGAAGTCCTGGCCGATCCCGCCGATTCGGTCGGCCGCGAACTGCGCAAGCGCTGCACCTTCCACGTCGTGCCCAACCTGAACCCGGACGGCTCGGCCCGCGGACACCTGCGCACCAATGCGGCAGGCGTGAACCTCAACCGCGAATGGGCCGCCCCCAGCGCCGAAAAGTCACCCGAAGTGCTCGCGATCCTCGCGGCCATGGACGAGACCGGCGTGGACTTCGCGATGGACATCCACGGCGACGAAGCCATCCCCGCCGTGTTCATGGCCGGGTTCGAAGGCATCCCCTCGCTCACGGCCGAACAGAAGCAGGGCTACGATCGCTACACCGCGATCCTCGACCGCCGCACGCCGGACTTCCAGACCAAGCTCGGCTACGGCCTCTCGCAGCCGGGCAAGGGCAACCTGTCGATGTCCACCAACCAGCTGGCCGAACGCTTCGGCGCGGTGTCGATGACGCTGGAAATGCCCTTCAAGGACCACGACGACGCCGCCGACCCGCGCCAGGGCTGGAGCCCGGAGCGTTCGGCGCAGCTTGGCAAGGATTGCATGGGGGCCTTGCTGGAGTGGTTTGTCGAGCGAGAGAAGAAGTAGGTTAAAGCAAAATGCAGGTGTTATTACCCCTGCACCCCGTTACTGTCGGCGTCGTGCCCTGCACTATCGGTTTGCGCGCCCCTTGCGCCGGAAGACATTAATGGCTGCGCCGCAGGGAGCGCACTACGAATAGGTAGCGCGCGACGATGACATTCCGAGGGTCCGGGGGATCATCCCCCGGTCTTCTCTTTTCTTAAATCCCAGCCCACTGTCTCAAAGCCTGCCTTACGGCCAAATTCTCATCATAACTCCACGCCGGAGCCACCGAAGCCGCAGGCACTTCGCCCAGCAGGTCCTGGAGCATCATCCAGCCCCCCGCCCAGTCTCCGCGCGTATCGTCGCAGACCGGGGACGAGCCCCAGTCCTTGGCGAGCCGGATCATCGAGCGCTGCTGCGACGCGGGTGCGTCGAGATCCCCCACCATGAACGACATGAACGGCAGCGTCTGGCGCGGACAGGCGCCGAAGCGGGAGAGGCGACGGTCGGCGCCAGGCAAGTCCATGTTCGGCGGATTGACGACGATGGCCCCGAGCACCGGGTTTTCCGGCCCCACGCCTTCGAACTCGACCCACCAGGCCAGCGCCAGCGCGGCGATATCGTCGGTGACGATCACCACCGGTCGGTCGGCGCGGCGGATCGCGAGGTTGAGCTTGTTGACCCAGGTGTTGCGGTGCGGCTCGTCCCAGAGGCCGAGTTCCAGCACGCGGCAATGCTCGCTCCACCCGGCCCAGCGGTTCATCCAGTGCCCTTCGGTGAGCGGAGCGCCGGGGACTAGGAGGATCAGTGGCAGATGGTCCTGTGCACGGGGATAACGGTAGTGTGTCATGGGGTGCTCCAACGCTGTTGGGGGAACCGCCGGTCGACTCTGTCTACGTCCCGACACCACACACCATAACTCAACTGTTTAAGTTGACAATAGGATTCCGATAAAACGATGCCTTGCCGCGTCGCTCCGAAACGCCGTAACCGACGCGGGTTTGGGCAGGCTGGGGTTTACCTTCGTTTTACAGGAGGTTGGCCGGTCCGAAGGCGTGGGGGAGCAAGTCCGAGAGGCGCGCTTCCAGCACGCCCTCGGCGCCGTCGCACCAGACGACCGGGTCGGAGCCACCGATCTGCGCGATCTCGTTGAGGATCTGGCGGCAGCGTCCGCAGGGGGTGACGGTATCGCCCTGCCCCGCCGCGCCTGGCGCACCGCCGGTCACGGCGACGGCTTCCAGCTTGCCGTTCTGCTCGCGGAAAGTGCCCGAGGAGAGGATGCCGGAGACAGCGACCGTCTCTGCGCAGAGCGAGAGGCCGTAGCTGGCGTTCTCGACATTGGCGCCGGTGACGACCGAGCCGTCCGCCAGCAGCAGCGCGGCGCCGACGTGGAACTTCGAATAGGGCGCATAGGCGCGCGTGGCGGCCTCGCGGGCGGCGGCGATCAGGGCGTCGCGCTGCTGGGTGCTGAAAGTCATGGCTGCACCACTACCCAGCGCAGGCCCCCTTGCGCAATCTCGCTCGCAAGCGATTGGTTGGCCGTCCACAGCGACCACGGGCGGCCGCAGTAGTCGGGCAGCAGGCGGTCACGGACCAGCCAGAGGTTGCGGTCGAGCTTGGCAGCGATGCGATAGCGCTGTTCGAAGGCGCGGCCGACCTTGAGGATCACCGGCTTTCCGGCGTGGGTCTCGATCTGGTTGATGAAGGTCATCAACTCGCTTTCGACTTTGGCGTCGGAGACGTTGGTCGGGCAGCCGTCGGCCAGGATCTCAAGGTCGACCGCGGGCGGCAGCAGCGCCGCGTCGCGCGGGACGGTGGTGACGAAGTTGGCCGATTGCATGTCCGCCGGTTGGCAGGGGTCGTAGCGGTGGACCGCTCCCACTTGCAGGCCCGCCGCTTTCGCCGCCACGAAGTTGGCGACGAAGCGCGGATCGCGGGCGAAGGCGCTGACGCTCGCGCTGGCGTCGATATAGGCGAAATCGACGCCCACGGCCTTGAGCGACTTCCAGTTCACTTCGCCGTCGGCGGCGCCGATCTCCACGCCCTGTACGGGGTAGATCGCGCGCTCGGGCGTCCAGTGGCGCAGATACCACCAGCCCCAGGCGCCTGCCAGCATCGCCGCCAGCAACAACACCGCGGCGATTCGCCAGAGGATGCGCGCACGCGCCTTTGCCGCCGAGCCTTTCCCGGACCGTGCCATTCGAAAAGCCCCCTCAGCCGCGAATATGCAGGACGCAGATCAGCGTGAACAGCCTGCGCGCAGTGGGGTGATCGGTCTCGACTTTGCCGTCGAGCCGTTCGAGGAGGAGTTCCGCCGCCTGATCGTGGATGCCGCGCCGGGCCATGTCGATCGTCTCGATCTCCTGGGCGGAGGCCTTGCGAATCGCCTGGTAGTAGCTTTCGCAGACGGCGAAATATTCCCGCACCGGCCTGCGGAACCGCGCGAGGCCCAGCACCATCGTCTCCAGCGCCTGCCCCTCCTCGTCGCCGAGGTCGAGCGAGAGGCGCCCGTCGCGGACCGAGAGCTTCAGCCGGTAAGGCCCCTCGTGCCCGGCCTCGAAGGCGCGAACCGGCTTGAAGACATTGTCCTCGATAAGGTCGAAGATGGCGATGCGCCGTTCCTGCTCGATATCGGCGTTGCGCCACAGGATGGTCGCGTCGTCCAGTTCGATGTGGGAGATGCGCGGATCGGACATGTTCCCCTGTCCTTTACGCGCTCGCAGCATGGGGTCGCAAGGGAGAGTCTTCGCGAAAATCCGGTAAAAGCCCGATTTTCGGCGTTCCCTGCCGCGCTATTGCGATCCGGCAACACGGCATGGCGGCAGGTGAAGGCGCATGCGGGCACCGCTCCGGCCCGATTCCGCCGGCATGTTCTCCAGCACGAACTGCGCCTCCAACTGGCGGCTGAGCACGCGGGATATCCGCAGGCCGATCGATTCGGCCCGTTCCGACTCGAAACCTTGCGGGAGACCGACGCCGTCGTCCTCCACGGTAAGCGCGATGCCTTCGCCGTGGCGGCGCACGTCGATGCGGATCAGGCCGCTTTCGCGCGCGGCCAGCCCGTGCTCCAGCGCATTGGCGATCGCCTCGGACAGGATCAGCGCCACCGGCACCGCCGCGTCCGGGCGCAGGACGATGCCCGATTCGACCGCGACATGGCAGGCGATGCTCTCCCGCCCGCCGGACTCCATGACCTGTTCCGACAGATCCTGCACGAAGCGGCCGAGCGGAACGAGTTCCCCGTCCGACTTGTAGAGCCGGCGCTGGATGCGGCCGATGACCTGAAGCCGCCCGGCGGCATTGGCGATGGCGCGGCGGGCGATGGGTTCCTCCAGCCCCCGCATCTGGAGCGAGAGCACCGCGCCGATCATCTGGAGGTTGTTGCCGACCCTGTGCTGAAGCTCCTGGAACAACAGTTCGGTGCGCTCGGCCAGAACACCGCGCTCTTCCGCGAGCTTGCGCACGTCTTCGCGTGCAAGGTGAAGCCGGGCATTGGCGCGCTGCATCAGGTGGACCAGCGCGATATCGACGGTGACGACGCCGAGATAGAACGCCAACGACACCAGCGTCCTGTAATCGAATGCAAAGCCGAAGCGCGGCGGGATGAACAGATACCACGCGAACAGCCCGCAGATCAGCGCCGCCACCATCCCGGGGCGCGCCCCGAACAGGAACGACGACAGGATCACCGCAGGAAAGAAAGTCAGGTAAGGATAGCCCGGCGGAAAGGCGTCATCGAGCACCCAGCGCAGCCACAGCGCCAGCAGGCACAGCAATACCGTAGCACCGTACCTCGCCAGCGGACGTTCGGGAATCAACGGAAACCGTTCGAGGAACCGGGTCTGGAAACGGGCGGATCGGTTCACTTAAGGCAAATCTTTCGCTACGCGGAGACTATCGGCATGGCCCAGTCAAGGCAAAGACGCGCGATCCGGGCGGCGGTTCCCGGCGCAGCGCTCTCATCTTGCCCTCTGGAACCGTTCGTCCAAAGTGGATTCCGACACCGAGAACGAAGGCAATCGAATGAAGACAGCCGGCCGCATCCACCCGGTCTACGCGGACATGGAACGCACCGTGTTCGACCGCATGTCGGCGCTTGCCCGCGAGCACGGCGCGATCAACCTCGGGCAAGGCTTCCCCGACGGCCTGCCGCCGCCCGCCCTGATCGAAGCGGCAAGCCGCGCGCTCCACGAGAAATCGAGCCAATACCCGCCGGGCGCCGGACTTCCCGAACTGCGCGAGGCGATCTGCGGCTACTATGCCCGGCGGCAGGGACTGGCGCTCTCGCCCGAGCAGGTGACCGTCACCTCCGGCGCCACAGAAGCGCTCGCCGCCGCCGTCTTCGCCCTGGTGAAGCCGGGCAACGAGGTGATCCTGTTCCAGCCCGCCTACGATGCCTATGCGCCGCTCGTACGCCGCGCGGGCGGCATTCCCGTCTCGATCCCGCTCTCACCGCCGGATTTTCGCTATCCTGCCGAGGCGCTGGCAGCTGCCGTCATGCCGCAGACCCGCGCAGTGATGCTCAACGACCCGCTCAATCCCGCAGGCACGGTCGCCAGTTACGAAGAACTCTCCGGACTCGCGCAGGTCTGCGCCGCGCATGACCTGATCGCGATCTGCGACGAAGTCTGGGAGGACGTGCGCTTCGACGGCATGCCCCATCGCTCGCTCATGAGCTTCCCCGACATGGCGGAACGGACGGTAAAGATCGGCTCCGCAGGCAAGATTTTCGGCCTCACCGGCTGGAAGATCGGCTGGATGATCGCGTCAGGCCATCTCGCCACCGCCCTCTCCCGCGCCCACCAGTTCCTGACCTTCTCGACCGCCGTGCCGCTGCAATGGGCCGTCGCCGAAGGCCTCTTACTGCCCGATACTGTGCTGGACGAACAACGCGCGGAATGGGCCGCTTCCCGCGCGCGCCTGAAGGCGGGGTTGACCGAAGCGGGCTACATGGTGCTCCCCAATGCGGCGACATGGTTCCTGACCGTCGATCTCGCGGCTTCGGGGCTGGCGCTCAAGGACAGCGCCTTCAGCGAACGCGCCGTGCTGGAGGCCGGGGTGGCGACCGTGCCGGTCTCCGCGCTCTATCAGGGCGATCAGGTGCCCGAGCATCTCGTTCGGTTCTGCTTTACCAAGCCGGATGGCGTGCTGGATGAGGCTGTTCAGAGGCTTTCAGAATTCAAGAAAGAATTAAGTCCTGGGGGATGATCCCCCAGACCCGCGGAATGTCAACCTCGCGCGCTATCTATCCGTAGTGCGCTCCTTGCGGCGCAGCCATTAAGTCTCCCGACGCAGCCGTGGGCGCGCAACGGATTTGGTCCGCCTGACCTCGACAGTTTTGGGGGTGCAGGGGGGCTATGCTCCCCTGCTTAACCTTCTTACCCCTTCAAGCATTCAACCCACCATTCACACTGATAACCTGCCCAGTAATCTTCGCCGCCCCGTCCGAGCACAAAAACAGCGCCAAGGGCGCGATATCGTCCGTGCTCGGCAAGCCAAGCCCCGCCTTCCGTGCCGCGCGGGCCATGCGTTCGGCGCCCATGCGCACGGCGCTTTCGCTGCCTTCGACGAAGCTGGTGGAGATCGCGTGAGCCCGGATGCCGTCGCGCGCGGCTTCGAGGGCGAAGTTGCGGATGAAGCCGATCGTTCCCGCCCGCGCCGCGCCAATCAGGCTCTGGCGCGGTGCCGCGTAGATTCCGGCGTCCGAAACCAGCGCGATGAAGGTGCCGCCCTGCGTCGCGAGGAAGCCGTAGCTGGCCAGCGCGAGCCGTTCCACCCAGCCGACGGAGACATTGAGGAAGTCTCCGAAGGTCTCGGGTGCGGTTTCCGGGAGCAGGCCGGTGATGCCGAGCGGCCCGGTGGCCACGCAGTCGATCACCGCGTCGATCCGGCCGTATTGCTCGCCCACTTCGGCGATCAGAGTTTCGGCCGCGTCCTCTTCCCAGGCGTCGGCGATGAAGCCGTCGATGGTGCCGAGGTAGGACAGCCCGGTAACGAGGGCAGCGACCTTTTCCTGCGTGCGACCATGGAGAGCGACCTTCCAGCCATGGGCGAGCGCCTGTCGGGCCACGGCGCTGCCGATGGAACCGCTGCCACCGGCGAGGAGCAGGACTTTCTGGTCGCTCATCCTATTCCTTTTTCGGGGGAGATCAGTCGCTTTCGAAGGCCGCGCGCATGTCGTCGTCGGCAAGGTCGGAGAACTTGGTGATCCGTGCCTCGAAGCGCAGGCGCACTTTGCCGGTGGCGCCGTGGCGCTGTTTGGCGATGATCAGTTCGGAGAGGCCGGTGACGCGCTCCATGTGCTCGCGCCACTCGTTCCACTTGGCGTGGACGTCGGGCGGATCGTTGTCGCCGGGTTCGCGCGGCTCGGCGCCCTTGGCGTAGTAGTCTTCGCGGAAGACGAACCAGACCATGTCCGCGTCCTGCTCGATCGAGCCCGATTCGCGAAGGTCGGAAAGCATCGGGCGCTTGTCTTCGCGCGATTCCACCGCACGCGAGAGCTGGGAGAGCGCGATCACCGGAACGTGGAGTTCCTTGGCGAGCGTCTTGAGGCCGCGCGAGATTTCCGAGATTTCGTTCACGCGGTTGTCGTTGGCGCGGCCGGAACCCTGCAGCAGCTGCAAGTAGTCGATGATGACGAGGCCGATGTTGTGGCGGCGCTTGAGACGGCGCGCACGGGTGCGCAGACCGGCAATGGTGAGGCCTGGCGTATCGTCGATGTAGAGCGGCAGTTCGGCCAGGCGCTGGCTGGCGAAGGACAGCTGCTGGAAGTCCTCGCGGCTGATCTTGCCCATGCGGAGAGCTTCGGAGCTGATGCCAGACTGCTCGGCAAGGATACGCGTCGCGAGCTGGTCCGCGCTCATTTCGAGGCTGAAGAAGGCCGTTGCCGCGCCGACCGATTTCTCGACCGGGATGCCATCGGCCAGATCGCGCTGGAGCCGGTCGGCGGCATTGAACGCGATGTTGGTGACGAGCGAGGTCTTGCCCATGCCGGGACGTCCGGCGAGGATGATAAGGTCGGAATCGTGCAGGCCGCCGATCTTGCCGTTGACCGAGTTGAGGCCGGTGGTCTTGCCCGAGATGTGGCCGCCCGAATTGAACGCCTTTTCAATGGCGCTGATGGCGGTGCGGGTGGCGCTGGCGAAGCTCTTGGCCTCGTTCGCGGTGGAGGCGCCTTCGGCCACTTTGTAGAGTGCGGCTTCGGCGCGCTCCACCTGCTCCATCGGCTCCACCGATTCGGAGGTGTCCATGGCCTCGGCCACGAGATTGCGGCCCACCGAGATCAGTTCGCGCAGCAGGGCGAGGTCGTAGATCTGGTCGGCGAGTTCACGCGGGGCGAGCAGGCCCTGTCCGTCGGCGGTGAGGCGGGCAAGGTAGGACACGCCGCCCAGCGCCTTCAGCGCCTCGTCCGATTCGAAATAGGGGCGCAGGGTGACCGGCGTCACCACCGCCTTGCGGTCGAGCAGCTGGAGAATGCGCTCGTAGATGCGGGCGTGGACCGGCTCGTAGAAATGAGTCGGCGAAAGCTGCGTCTGCAGTTCCTCGATCACCCGGTTGTCGATCAGGACGGCGCCCAGGAATGCGGCCTCTGCCTCGACGTTAGCGGGCAGGCTGCGGGCTTCGGCCTCGGGTGCGAGGGCAATGGCGGCTTGTTGGGACATGAGGGGATACAACATGCCCCATCTCGCCCCCCGCCAGCAAGCGAGGAGAAGGGCGATATTAATCCACAGGCTGTTGATGCGGAAAGCGGGCGCAGGGGGAAATAGGGCCGTTCACATTTTCGAACGGACACGAAAGGCCGAAACGATTACACTGACTGGCTATGCCAACTTGCGATTCAGGCGCCCCACCCTACATTGGCGGGCGAAAGGACGGTTATTCCTAAGATGAACGACGACCAGCCCAACGGCAATCCCTGGGTCAAGAGCCTGCTCGTATGGGGCGGCATCTTCCTGGCACTCCTGATCGTGGTGTCGATGTTCAACACCCGCACGGAAGGCGGGCCGATGATCGCCTATTCCGATTTCCGCGCCAAAGTTGCCGAAGGCAGCGTCCAGAGCGTCGAAGTCGGCCAGGACAGCATCGACGGCAAGCTGAAGAACGGCGATTCGTTCCGCACCGTCCCGGTTCCGAACGACACCACGCTGGCCCCGCTGCTCCAGCAGAGCGGCGTGCAGTATGCGGGCAAGACGCCCGAGGAAGGCAGCCTGCTGGTCTATATCCTCGCGCAGACCCTGCCTTTCCTGCTGATCGTCGGCATCGCTTTCTTCGCGCTGCGCCAGGTCCAGAAGGGCGGCGGCTCGGGCGCGATGGGCTTCGGCAAGTCCAAGGCCAAGATGCTGACCGAGCGTTCGGGCCGCGTCACCTTCGACGACGTCGCGGGCATCGACGAAGCGCGCGAGGAACTGGAGGAAATCGTCGAGTTCCTGCGCGATCCCAGCCGCTTCTCCAAGCTCGGCGGCCAGATCCCCAAGGGCGCGCTGCTGGTCGGCTCGCCCGGCACCGGCAAGACCCTGCTCGCCCGCGCCATCGCAGGGGAAGCAGGCGTGCCGTTCTTCACGATCTCCGGCTCGGACTTCGTCGAGATGTTCGTCGGTGTCGGCGCCAGCCGTGTGCGCGACATGTTCGAACAGGCCAAGAAGAACGCCCCGTGCATCGTGTTCATCGACGAGATCGACGCGGTCGGCCGCCATCGCGGCCACGGCCTCGGCAACTCGAACGACGAGCGCGAGCAGACGCTCAACCAGCTCCTCGTCGAGATGGACGGGTTCGAGGCCAACGAAGGCATCATCATCATCGCCGCGACCAACCGCCCCGACGTGCTCGATCCGGCGCTGCTGCGCCCGGGCCGCTTCGACCGCCAGGTCGTCGTGCCGATCCCCGACATCGAG
>JAGHZR010000039.1 GCA_017745295.1 Novosphingobium sp. | reverse complement strand
GTGCGCGCGCCGCTGTAAAAGCCCGATTGTATGCGGATGAGATGCGTGCCGCCCTTGACGTAGATCGGTGTAACGAGCCCGATATCCGCGACGCCGTGGCGCAGTTCCTCCATCGACATGTCCGACGACAGCAACGTCCCCGACCAGAACACGCGAATGCGCAGTTTACCGCCGGAGCGCTTCTCGACATAGTCGATCCAGCTTTTGTCCGCCCGGCTGAACGGATGCTGCGGCGAATATTGCGTGGCATAGACAAGCTCGGTCACGCCGGTAGGAACGACCCTGCTGCAGCCTGCAAGCATTAAGGCGAGGAGGATCGCACTGCCTCTCACGCGACACCTCGCTCTGCAAGGAAGTCGGCCACCATTCTGACCATACGATCATGATCCCAGTTCTTGGCGTCGACCATGTCGGCATCGATCATGAGTACTGGCACCCCGGCGGCTTCGAGGGCCTGGGCGGTCAGCTTGGTGCCGGATTGCGAAAGCCGGTTGTCGGGCGGCAGCAGGATCACCGCGGCGTCTATCCCGCAGCGCTCTGCTTCCGACGTCATCCAGCCGTTCATCCACGGCGGAAGGTGAAGAACCTCATTCATCGAGCAGATGCGGCTCGCCAGGGCCTCCATCGGCTTTCCCTTGAGGTCGCGGATATATTGGGGGCCGGCAAAGGGCATGTACATCGACCAGACGAAGACGGCTCCGATCGATTCCTCGAGCGCCTGATAGAAGCCCGGATCGTGCCAGAGCCCAGCGCCGATCCACATCAGCCGGATGCGTTCGCTGGAGCTCGCACCCGCACCGGCCGCGATGCGATCCATCACCTCGTCACGGAACTTGCGGGCGTGGGCGACCGCCCATTCAGAACCGCGATGCCATTGCGGGATCATGACGTTGGGCATCTGCTCCGCAATGGACACCGGGCACGGGCGTGCCGTGCCGATCGCCTGGGCGGCCTCCCAGATATAGGCTTCCTGTTCGTTGGTGCGCTCCATGAGAAGCCGGAACTTCTCCTCGTCGAACGTCCGGCCCGTGCGCTTCTCCAGCGTCGCGATGAGGTCCCGCATTTCCTTGACCAGAAGTGCAATGCGTTCCGGCCCGTAGATCTCTTCCCAATCGGTGCGGCTATGCGCGAACCATTGCGCGTCCTTATGTTCCCACGCCGGCGCCTCGATCGGAAAGAACTCGGTGTCGAGCGCTTCCGCCCATTGCCCGAAAACATGCTGGATGCAGTCGCAGGTCAGCCGCGCCACGAGCATCGTCGGACGCGGGAGCCCGCCCCAGGGCGCGGTTGCCGGATCGTTGGCCAAAGTGCAGGCAAGGCCAAGAGAGCAGTATTTACAGCTGTTCGCCGGATAGCCCTTTTCGACCATCGCATCGAAATAACGGCCGGAAAGCTGCTTCGCCGAGATATAGGCCGACCACCACTGGTTGGCGATGACGGGGATGTCCATCGCATGGAAAATCTCATGCGGCGTATCCGCCTGCGCGATCACGAAGGGCTCGCCATCGTCGACCACCCGCCGTTTGAGCTGCTGTCCGAAGGCCTTCTGATAGGCGTTGGCTTCCGCCGTGCAGGCGAGGAGTTTACGGCTCCGTTGACCGGTCGCAGTCGTCATTGGAATACTCCTGCCGCGGCCAACTCGTCGATCCTGTCATCCGCAAGGCCGGATAAAAGTCGCGCGATTTCACGATAATGTTCGCCCATTCCGGGCGCGCGGAAGGGGGCGAAGGCATCCCGCGAGAACCGCATGGGCGTGTTGACATGGCCGAATGGCCCCAGCAGCGGATGATCGAGCGTGACCAGCGCGCCTCGCGACGAAAGCTGCGGATCGTTTTCGATCATGTCCTCGCAATCCTGCAGCACGCCTGCCGCAATTCCGGCCCGCTGTAATATGTCGACGGCCGCATGATCGGTTCTCCCCCGTGTCCAGGCCGACACATCGTCACCCGTTAGGGCCTTCAGCTTCGCTTCGTCATCCGCGTTGAAAAGGGTGATCGCAATCCAGCGATCATTGCCGGCGGAGGGGAATATCCCCTGGGAGAAGATCGATGCGTCGGCGTTGCCCATGCGTTGTGGACACTCCCCGCGCCGCGCGGCTTCAAGGCTGGAGCGCATCTGCTGGACGCAGATTTCGTACATGGACGCATCGATATGGCAACCTTGGCCGGTCTCGCGCCGGTGCTGCAAGGCGGCCGAGACGCTGGCAGCCATCACATAGGGAACGATGACGTCGCCATATGGCACCGCGCCGGGTATGACCGGATCGCGATCGGGATAGCCGGTGAGGAATGTACGCCCGGAAAGCGCGCCGCCCGTGCCATCCACACCCCATTCCTGGGCAAGGGGACCAGTCTGACCGAAGACGCTTCCCGAGACCATCACGATGGACGGGTTACGGGCAGCGAGGTCATCGTATGCAAGGCCGAGCTTCTTCATTGTCCCGGGCGAGAAGTTCTCGACGACCACGTCCGCCCAATCGATAAGCGGGTTCAGCACTTCCCGCGAAAGCGGATTCTTCATGTCGAGCGAAAGGCTCCGCTTGGAGCTGTTCAGATGCGCGAACCAAGGCTTGTCGTCCCAGTTGCCCGCCTTCGAGGCGCTCACCTGCACGTCGAGCCGCGCAAGATCGGGCCGGGTCCGGCTTTCGATCTTGACGATCTCGGCGCCAAGATCGCCGAGCGTTTTCGTGGTGATCGAGCCAACGAGGGCCCATGCGAAATCGAGCACACGGACGCCCGAGAGCGGGCCCGGGCGCGTTCCGGTATGAATGGCCGGCGCCCCGGATGTGCCTGATCCTTCACGCAGGACGGCAAAGCGCTCGGGCAAACCGGAGGGCGTCGTGAAAAAATCGCGTGCCGCGAGATGCGGATCAGCCAGAACGTCTGCCGGTTCATTGGCGACACAGGCATTAATGCCGCGCCGCCGCCCCTCGCCCGCGATCTCCGCCTTGGTTCTGGTAACGAAAAAGTCCGCGATGGCGGCTTCCCAGATCGTGCGTGTCTCCGCCGGAAGGGTCGAACGATTATAGCTCAGCCAGTCCGTGCCGCGGAGCGGGTTCTCCATCCCGGTTTCGTCCATCCAGTCTGACAACGCCTGATTGGCGGGCGCGCCAAGGCGACCCGTCATCAGCGAATGGAAGCACCAGCCGTCCGCCAGCGCCCAGATCGCCCGAACGGTCGCCTTCCCATAAGCCAGCGACCCTCCGGCCCGATTCAACTTCTGCCGATCGAACTGCCAGACCAGGATGCCGTTGGTGTTCCGGCTGAAGGCGACCTGCTGGATCGAGATGTCTACGTGCTGCCCCCTTCCGTGCGTCCCGCGCGCGAAATGGGCGGCCATGGCACCCGCTGCTGCCACCATGTCCGCATGGAAGGTGCAGGCGTCGGCGGCCTCCTTAACCGGTGGCAGGCCTGGCTCGCCAGTGACCCGAAGCGCGCCGCCCATGGCGGATGCAACGAGTTCGCCGCCCAGCCAGTGCGATCGCGGCCCACCCGAGCCGAACGTCGTCACCGAAACATGAACGGCATTCTCCGGAACCACGAGATCGCCAAGTCGCTCCAGCCCAAGATCGTCGATCACGAAGGAGGCGCCTTCGACCGGACCCTCGATCAATGCTCCGAGCGAAACGAGGTAACGCGCGAGCGGCCGATCCGCCATGCCGCCAAGCGCTGCGACGCGATGTCCGGCAAGCGGCTTCATCCGTTCAATTCCTTCAGAAAATTCTCGATTTCGATGTCAACGCCATCACGCGCAGCCCAGTCGCGGCGCGTCAGGATTAGCGACGGAATACCGGCCTGCTCCAGCGCGCGGCGCTGCGCGGGCAGATGCCAGACGAGCGCCTCCTCCTCTTCGGTGTACCAGAGGATCGCCGCATTGGATCCGGCATCGGCTGCATGCTGCGCGATGCGGGAGGCGGAGTCATAGAACCCGCGCGGCCCGCCCTGCGTCGCGTAAAGCTGATCGGCGATTGCCTCGATGGGACGACCTGTCCGTTCCACGACCGCATCGCCTGGGTCGCGCCAGATGTCGCCGAGCGTCGGCCCGGACGCGATCCAACCCGCAGCCTCGATGATGTGGTGCAGACGCCGATCCGGCGGCGCTGTTCCGGCCAGCAGGCAAACGCGCCCATCACGCACTTTGCTGGGTGCGCTGGCCAGTTTGCTGCGATGGACGTTGGTCTCGGCGATGCCGCGCTCAATATCGCTACCGTCGAGATCCAGACGTTCAGCCAACTTCCGCACCTGCATGACCATATGATCACGGCTGCTCGATCGGCGCAGGCGGGCCACATCGAAGATGACGGGCTCTGGGCCGGCCAGCGCTCCGCGTTCGCGAAGTTCGCAGATATAATAATAGAGGCGCTGGCTGTTATCGTCGCTTCGGGAAAAGATGACTTGCGCCAGTTCGTCGAGCCGGCCGTCCGCCCAATCCTCCAATATGGATCGCGCCCATGGCGCGAACTTGGACTCAAGCCACGCATCGGCGCGTGGGGTCGGCCTGTCGACATTCCAGCCGAGAGGCCCGGCGAAGCGCCGTGTCGCGTTCAACAGATCAAGGGGGATGTCGGCCCCAACCGTCGCAAGCATGTTCATTGTCCCAGCCATTTCGGAAGCCCCATCGCGATGGCGGGGAACAGGATCAGAAGAAGAAGGTGGACAAGGTCGCTGGCCAGGAACGGCAGCACACCCTTGAAGATACGCCTTATGGGAACGTCAGGCATGACGTCGTGAATGACGTAGAGGTTGAGTCCCAGGGGCGGGTGGACGAAGCCGATCTCCATCGCGCGAATGATGAAGATGCCGAACCAGATCGGGGACATACCAAGCCCCTGCACGATCGGCAGCAGGATCGGTGTTGTGAGAAGCATCAGACCCAGTCCGTCGAGAACCGAACCGAGGGCCAGCAGAAGCAGGGCGATCAACATCAGGGTCGGCACCGGTCCAAGACCAAGCCCGCTGACGCTGTCGCTGACCAGCTGGGCCACTCCCGTCGCGCCGACGAACACCGAGAAGATCAGCGCGCCCAGCACCACCTGCAGAATCATGCCGCTGGTGCGCAGCGTCTCCGCGAAAGCCTTGTGAAGGACAGCAACCGTCAGGCGACGGCGCCAGATCGTGATGGCAAGCGATCCGGCCGTGCCGACCGAGGCTGCTTCCGACGGACTCATCCAACCCATCGCGATAGCCGTGATAACCAGGACGATCAGCAACAACATGTCGCTCACCCGGCCGATCGCGCGAAGTCGTTCACCCCACGGAGCCCGCTCGCTACGCGGGGCGATAGACGGTCGCCACAGCACGAGCAGCCAGACGACGAGCATGTAAAAAAGCGCCTGGGTTATGCCGGGCACGATCGCGGCCGTGAACAACTGGCCGATCGACTGTTCCGCGATGATGCCGAAGACGATCAGCGCGCCGGATGGAGGAATGAGTTGGCCCAGCGTTCCTCCCACCGCCACGGTGCCGGTAGCCAGGGCATCCGAGTAGCCGCGCCTTCGCATTTCGGGCAGCGCCACCATTCCGATGGTTGCTGTCGTCGCAAGGCTGGAGCCGTTGATGGCACCGAAGCCTGCGCATCCGGCCACCGATGCGAGCGCCAGGCCGCCGCGACGATGGCCCATGAATTTGGCGGCGGCGTCGAACAGATCCTTGCTCGCGTCCGCCGCAAACAGCAGCTGCGCGATCAGCATGAACAGCGGCAGCGTGCCGAGTTCATAACGTGTGAGAGTATCGAAGGTGACGACACCGGCCTTGATGAGCGCAGGCTCGAGGCCGAGGACGAGGACGAGGCCGCCAATGCCGACAACGCCCAGCGCCACGCCAATCGGCGTTCCCGCCACGAGCAGCACAAACAAGAGCAGGACGCCAATGAGGCCGGTTCCGGGCGTCGCCATCATGACCGCTCCTGCTGCCAGGCTCTACGAAGCCAGGCCAATGCAACGAGGGCGAGGCAGAGATTGCAGACCATCCTCAGCAACCGATAGGGCAGGTTGAGCAATTCGCTCACTTCCTGGCTGCCCCAGAGGTCGATGGCGATCCAGAGGCAGCCGACGAGCGATGCGACTGCGAACAGCGCACCGAGTAGAGCCGACGCGCGGTTGATGCGGCGGCGCCAGTCCGGCCCGATACGATCGACGACAAGATGGACGCGGGCATGGCTTCCAGCCTGCGTTGCGATGATGAGTGCAACCCCGCCGGCGACGAGAACGCAAGCTTGTACGAGTTCGATGGACCCGCGCACCGGCAAACCGACATGGCGGCCAATCACGGCAAGCACGTCCGTTGCGCACGCCGCGAGCAGAGCAATCCCCCCGATCCAGATCATCAAGTTTCTCAAGCGCGCTCCTCCACCGGCAGAATGTCGCCGCGGCTGTCGATGGCAATCGGCTGCAAGCCAGCCCCCACTGTGATATCGGCAATGTAGTCCATGATCTGCCGGGCCCGAGCGCCCTTGGCCAGCACGGGCCTTCCCGGCGCTTCGACATGCACGGGCACAACGGATATATCGATGCGGCCGTCTTCGTGGCAGCGCAGCCGCCCGAGCATGGCGTTCACGGCCTCCGGATGGAACGGCGCCAGCGTATATGCCGGATCGGGCTCGAAACCGAACAGCCGCTTGCGCCGCTCGGCCCATTCGCGACG
>JAGHZR010000038.1 GCA_017745295.1 Novosphingobium sp. | reverse complement strand
ACGGATCCCCGCCGAACACCGCGACCACCTGCTCCCCGCCCTCAACGCCATCTGGCGCTAGGGCGCTCTCACCCTACAGCGAAGAACTCGACGACCACCTTGTCCGGCAGGCGCGTGCCCCGCGCCACGAAGACGGTGGCGGCGAGCCATTCATGCCTGCCGGGCGCGACGGTGAAACGCGGCGTGGTCCGGAAGTAGTAGTCGGCGGCATCGACCGGCTCGCCGCGCGTAATCCGCTCGGTCACATCCTCGCTGGCCACCCGCAGGCCGGGATTGTGCAATTCGATGGCCGTGCCGTCTTGCGCTTCGAGGAAGTAGCGCGCCTCCACGCGGGTAATGCCCTGCGGCAGGATCGTCTGCCAGTCGCCACCGGCCGGGAGGATCGCGGCCGTCAGTCGCGGCCCTTCCACACGCCCGCCGAAGATCGGGATGAAGCGTCTTCGCCCGCCTTCGATCATGCCGAGATCGACCGGCGGGCCGATCTCGACATGGGCCGTGAAGGCCGGGATCAGTTCGGGCGGCCGTGCGAAAGCCGGTTTGTCCATGCCTGCTCTCCTGCTGCCTTCGTCGCCGTCAGATCGGGAAATGTCCCGGCTGCGTCTCGACCGTGATCCAGCGGGTTTCGGTGAAGCTGTCGATGCCCTGCCTGCCGCCGAAGCGACCATAACCGGACGCGCCGACGCCGCCGAACGGCATCTGCGCCTCGTCGTGGACGGTGGGGCCGTTGACATGGCAGATGCCCGACTTGATCCGCCGCGCCACGCCCAGCCCGCGTGCGGTGTCGCGGGTGAAGACGGCGGCGGACAGGCCATAGTCGGTGTCGTTGGCCAGTTCGATCGCGTGTTCCTCATCGCGGGCGCGGATCATGGCGACGACCGGGCCGAAGCTCTCGTCGCGGTAGAGGTTCATAGCCGCCGTCACCCCATCGACCACGGTGGCGGGCATGAGCACGCTGTCCGCCTCGCCGCCGGTCAGCACCCGAGCGCCCTTGCCCGCCGCATCGGCGATCAGCGCGTTGACGTGATCCACGGTCTTGCGATCGACCACCGCGCCGAGCGGGGTCTTGCCTTCGCGCGGATCGCCGGTGGTCATGGCGCCGACTTTCGCGGCGAACTTCTCGGCGAAGGCATCGGCCACCGCCTCGACGACGATGATCCGCTCGGTCGACATGCAGATCTGGCCTTGGTTCATGAAGGCCCCGAAGGCGGCAGCCTTCACCGCCTCGTCCAGATCGGCGTCATGGAGCACGAGGAAAGGCGCCTTGCCGCCGAGTTCGAGCAGGCAGGGCTTGAGATGCTCGGCGGCGCGCTTGGCGATGATCTTGCCGACGGCGGTGGAGCCGGTGAAATTGATGCGCTTCACTTCGGGCGCATCGATCAGCGCGCCAACCACGTCGGCGGCCTCCGCCGGGGCATTGGTGACGACATTGACGACGCCCTCGGGGAAGCCTGCATCGGCAAAGGCCTCGATGATAAGGCCATGGGTGCGTGGGCACTGCTCGCTGGCCTTGAGGATGACGGCATTGCCGCAGGCCAGCGGCACGGCGATCGCGCGCACGCCGAGAATGATCGGCGCGTTCCACGGCGCTATCCCCAGGATCACGCCGACCGGCTCGCGGATGGCCATCGCCAGGCAACCCGGCTTGTCCGAGGGAATGACCTCGCCGGTGATCTGCGTGGTGAGCGAGGCGGCCTCGCGCGCGATCCCGGCGGCCAGCGTCAGGTTGAACATCGCCCAGCCCGCCGTGGCGCCGATCTCGCCCATCATCGCCTCGACGAAAGCGTCCTTGCGGGCTTCCAGAGCATCTGCCGCGCGCAGCAGCACCGCGCGCCGGGCATTGGGACCGAGCGCCGCCCAGGCGGGCTGCGCCGCGCCCGCAAGCGCCGTGATCGCGGGAATCTGCGCGGCGGTCATGGCCTCCGCGCTGGACGCGACTTCCCCGGTCAGCGGATTGATGCGCTCGAACTTCATGGCACGGATTCTCCCAAAGATTTAGCTATCAGCTATAGCATTAAATCCTGCCATGCAAGCGGGAAGGAGCAGTGCCCGGCATCGCATGGAGCTGGGTATAGCGACGAAGGCGGTAGACCTCGCGGCGCTGTCGAAAGCATCAGGGCGAACCGGTTTACACTATCAGGCTGCCAGCGACAGGGAAGCCCGAACCAGATCCGGTACAGACCGCAATTCCATTTTACGCATCATGCTGGAGCGATGGAGTTTGACGGTAATTTCGCTTATCTCCAGTTCCCATGCGATCTGCTTGTTCATCAGACCGCGCACGACACCGTCCATGACTTGCTGCTCCCGCGGCGTGAGCGTTTCGAAGCGTCGGGTCACTGCCCGTCGAAGCTGCGCCTTTGAACGACGCTTCGTATCGAGTTCCAGTGCGCACTGGACGGCCGAAAGCAGGTCTTGCCTCGCGAAGGAACGCGGTAGGAAGTCCACGGCACCATCCTTCATTGCGCGGACGGAAAGCGTGACGTCTGCGGAGTCCGAGATGAAGATGACCGGCAGCGGCTCTCCCCGACGCTTGAGCCGCTCGATCAGGTCCAGGCCTTCGGCGGCAGGCGAGCCGACGTCCACCACGATGCAGCTCGGGGCTTCGGGCAACGGGGCGTCGAGCAGCGCTCCGGACCAGGCGAACGTCTCTGCGGCATAGCCTTCGCCGCTCAACAGGGTGCGCAGCCGCGAACGGGCTTCGCCGTCGGCATCGACGATCAGGATGCGGCCCGGTCGCGCCTTGTCATTCGCGAAATCGGACCTGGGACGGCGGGTAGGATCGGTCATTCCACTGCTCCTGTAACGGGGAGGGAAATGGTCGATAGTGAACACATCCGGCAATCCCCTCTTTTGAGGGGAATTGCCTAAGCCCGGCGGCCCGGCCTAGAGAGAGCCATGGAATCCCAGGCCTTCACGTCGCCCGCCCGCATCGCCGTCGTCGACGATCATCCCTTGCTGCGCGACGGCATCATCGCGGTTTTCGCGACCCAGCTCGACCTGGAACTGGTCGGCGTGGGCGATGACGGAGAGGCTGCGGTCCGGCTCTATCGCGAGGTGCGGCCCGACGTGATGCTGCTCGACCTGCAGATGCCCAATGTCGACGGGATCGAGGCGATGACGCGCATCCTGAGCGAGTTTCCCGAAGCGAGGATCCTAGTGCTGACGACGTATTCGGGCGACGGCCGCGCGGCCCAGGCGATCAAGGCGGGGGCGTCGGGCTATCTGCTCAAGAACAGCCTGCGCACGGACCTGCTGGACGCGATCCGGTCGATCCATCGCGGCGGCACCCATTTCGACATGCAGGTCATGGCTCCGGCCGACCGCGAGGCCAAACGCCTGACCGCGCGGGAGAGCGACGTGCTGAACCTGGCGGCGGCGGGCAACTCGAACAAGCAGATCGCGGTGCGCCTGTCGCTCTCGGAGGAGACGATCAAGAGCTACATGAAGGCGATCTTCGCGCGTCTGGGTGCCATGGACCGCACCCATGCGGTGGCGATCGCCGTGCGTAACGGGCTGATCGAACTTTGAGACGCGCTCAGCGATAGGCGATTTTTGCGGGCAGGGTCATGCGGATCGACGTGCCCTTGCCGGCGGCATTGGCGATGGCGAAGGAACCGCCGAGGCGTTCGATGCGCTCGCGCATGCCGGTAAGCCCGAAGTGTCCCTCGCGCCCGCCCGCGGCGTGAATGTCCTCCGGCAGGCCGACGCCGTCGTCGAACACGCGCAGCGACAGGCGGTCGCGGGAGTGGTGTATCTCCACTTTCACTATCGTCGCCCTTGCGTGCTTGACCGCATTGGCCAGGGCTTCGCCTACCGCGAGTTCGATTTCCTCGGCCACCGGCGCGCCGACAAGCTGCGCAGGACCATCGACGCGGATTTCCCAGGCCAGCACATCGCCCACCACGCGCTCGGCACAGGCATGCAGGGTATCGCCGATGCACTTGGGTTCGGCATCCTCGCGCAGGCCGCGCACGCGCTCGCGGCCATGGAGAAGGACGTCGTCGGCCCGTTCCAGCGCTTCCTCGATGGCGACATGGGCGGGGGTGCCGGGCGTCGTCAGGTGCAGCACCGTCTGGAAGCGCAGCATCAGACCCTGGAAGCCTTGCAGCAAGGTATCGTGCAGGTCCTGGGCGATGCGTTCGCGTTCGGCCACGCGTTCCTCGATACGGTCGCGCTGGGCCTTCACGGCGAGGCGGATGCGCCAGCGGAACAATGCGTAGATACCGAGAGCCACGCCGGCCAGCACGGCAAGGCGAAACCATAGGGTCTGCCAGAAATGGGGTGCGATGACGAACGAGACGTCAGCCTCCCGCTTCGACCATGCCCCGTCGGCGGTCGCGGCGGTGACGTGGAAGCGATAGGTTCCGGGGCCGAGGCCTGCGTAATCGACGCGGCGGCGGCTTTCGGCATCGACCCAGCCCTCGTCGACGCCGTCCAGCCTGTAGCGATAGCGGTTCGCTTCCGCATCGGCGAGGCTGAGGCCGACATAGGACAGGCTGACCCGCGTGGTGCCCGCAGGCAGGCGGGCGCCGGTCAGCGGATAGACGTGCCCGTCCACTTCCGGTCCGGAGACCTGAACCGGCATGTCCGGCTGCCGCGCGGGGATGCGGGCGGGATCGACCTGCACCACCCCGGTGCCAGTCACGAACCACAGGCGCCCTTGCGCATCGACGGCAGCGTCGTTGGCGGAATAAGGCTCGGTTCGCGCCCGGATGACGCCGTTCTGGCCGTAACGGGCGCGGGGGATCGCGATGCCGGGGCGTGCGAAGGCAGCGTCGAGGTCGCTCACGGCAATGCGGGTGATGCCGCCTGCGGAGATCAGCCAGTAATGTTCGGCAACCCGGACGATACCCATGACGCCCGCGAGCCAGGGGTAGGTCCGCGCACTCAGCTGCTGGACATGGTGGCCGTCGTAGCGGGCCAGACCGGCCTCGCCGCCGATCCAGGTGCTGCCGTCCATCTGCTTGAGCATGCGCACGAAGCCGACGCCGTTCTTGCTGCCCGCATCGTCGTCCCCCGGCCAGAGCGGCGTCGTCCTGCCGTCATGGACACGGGCGAGAAGGCGTAGCGGCTGGTTGACGATGAAAGTCTTCGGCCCGGTGGCGACGAACGTGGTGGCGGGCGGCAGGCTCTCGTCCTTGATCCAGCGCGTGCCTTCCAGTCGATACATGCCGGAGGCGGAAACCGATTCCCACAGATGCCCTTGCGGATCGGAGGCGCAGGCCTGGCCAAACTCACGCTGCCGTTCGAGCGGGCCGATGATCCGGGTAACGGTGGATCCGCGCACGAGATATTCGTTGCGGTAGGTGAGGACGTAGGCACCCACGCCTGCGACCGAGCAGACTTCCGATAGCAGGCTGGAGGGCAGGATGAGCTTCGCCTTGCCGTCGACGATCCGGTACAGGCCCTCGTCGCCGCCGATGTAGAGCGAGCCGTCCGGCCCGGTTGCGATCCCGGTGCGCACGCCCTTGATCGCGGTGTAGCGCACCACCGGCGTTCGCACGAAGCGATGCAGGCCGTCCGGCGCCCCGGCCCAGATGGTGCCCTCGGCGTCGCGCAGGAGGGTGGAGACCTGGACGGGATAGGTCTCCGCCCGGCTCATCGAGAGGTCGCTGCCCGGCACCGTCGCCAGTCCGGAAGCATTGCCCGCGATCCACAGCAAGTTGTCATCATCGAACAGCAGGTTGCGGATGCCGTCGCCGCCGCCCAGCGGCTCGCCGAAGGCCACGCCGGTCGGCACGAAGCCGCGCGGGCCGAGGCGCTGGAGACCGTCGCTGGAAAAGAACCACATGGTCCCGGCGCGGTCCTCGCGAAAGGCGGAGCCGAGATTCATCAGTCCCGGCACGACCTCGAAACTACGGCTGCCGGGGCGCAGGCGCCGCAGTTCCGGATTGGAGGCGATCCACAAGGTCCCGTTGCTCTGGCGGAACAGACGCACCAGCGGGCCGTCCACATCGATGACATCCCAGCGTCCGTTCACCAGATGGCGCAGCTGCGACCCGAAGCCGCTCCAGGCCGCCACCCAGATACTACCGTCCGGCGCGGCGACGATATCCGTGACGCGCCCGCGCGGTTTTTCCGGGTTGGCGCCGCGCAGCCTGCCGTCCTTGAGGTGGGCGATACCGCCGAAGGCGTAACCGACCCAGAGGCTGCCGTCCGGTGCGGCCGCCAGCGCCGTGATCTGGCGGGCGCGGAAATTGTCGAAGTCCTCGGGATCGATGCGTTTGAAGTTCAGTCCGTCGAACCGATAGAGGCCGTCGCCCGAGCCGAGCCAGAGGAAGCCGTCGCGGGTCCGGGCGACGGCGCGGATATCGGGCGGGGCGCCGTCCGCCAGCGACCAGTGACGGCTGGCATAGCCGGGAATTTCCGTCGCTGGTGAGGCCTGGGCGCCGGGCACGGCGATCGCCGCTGCCAGAACGGCGGCAAGAGACATTTTCCCGAGAGCAGGAAGGCCGGGAAGAACAGGACGGAGGCCTCGGTTCGAACGCATCGCGGGCGCATTGCATGGCAATGCACCCGCGACAAGCAAACGTTTGTATGGGTTCGTCAGGTCCGACGCGGCAGGGCGGCTTCGGGATTGCGGGTGAAGAAGAGAGTGGCGGCGAGGACCATGGCGCCGGCGAGGGCGAGAGGCACCGCGAGGCCGAGGTGGAGGAGCAGCAGCG
>JAGHZR010000037.1 GCA_017745295.1 Novosphingobium sp. | reverse complement strand
GTTCGAGAGCGTCAGTTCATGCGCCTCGGGATCGACCTTGGTGACTTCGGTGCCGAGCTTGAAGGCCACTTCCTTCTCCGCCCAGAACGTCGGCGGCCGGATGTAGAGGCGGTCGAAGGTCTTCTCCCGCGCGAAATATTCCTTGGAGAGCGGCGGGCGCTCGTAAGGATATTCCGGCTCGCGGCCGATGACGGTGATGGTCCCTGCGAACCCGTTCTGGCGCAAGGCGAGTGCGCATTGCGCTCCGCCATGTCCCGCTCCCACGATGACGACGTCTGTTTTGCTCATGGCCCGTTGGGTTCGAGCAAATTCGTCTCCCGGTCAATGCCTAAGCCTGATCTGCAATATCGCCCGCATAAATCGTATAGCTCAGTTGGCCTTGCGGGCATCGCCGCTGCCCGACGCGGCGACCAGTTCGGCAAGCCCTGCCGTCGCACCGAGTTCGACGGGCGCCACCGGCAACGTCCGGCGCCGCACCAGAGCCTCGGGCTGGTTGCGGCGGATCCAGTCCATCATCGTCTCGCGGATTTCGCAGCGCAGATCGAACAGGGTCGGGCCGTCGCGGGCGCTCATCAGCAGGCGGACTTCGATGGCGCTGTCCTTGCAGTCCGTCACCTGAAGCACTTGCGCGCGCTTGTCCCAGAGGCGGTGAGCCTTGATCTGGCGGGTGTATTCCTCGCGGATCGGGCCGATGTCGGTGCCGTGGTCGAGATAGAGAAACACCGTGCCGAGCAGTTGCGAGGTGGTCTTTGTCCAGTTCTGGAAGGTGTCCTCCAGGAAGCGGTTGGACGGCACCACCAGGCGCCGCTCGTCCCACAGCCGGACAACCACGTAAGTCGTGCGGATATCCTCGATCCGGCCCCATTCCCCGTCGAGGATGATGACGTCATCGATCGAGATCGGCTCGGTCATCGCCATCTGGAAACCCGCGATCAGGGCCTTGAGCGCGGGCTGCGCCGCCGCGCCGACCGCCAGCGCGGCAAGCCCGGCCGAGGCCATCAGGGTCACGCCGATCTCGCGCACGCCGGGCACCGAGGCGAGCATCCCCGAGACGGTCAGGAACACGATCAGGAACGTGCCGATACGGCTGAAGATCGCCAGCCGGGTACGCCGACGGCGGGCATTGCGGTTGTTCTCCACCGAGATATCGGCGCGCACCATCATCGCCTCGACGAAGGCGCGCAGCACCGCGACGGCAACCCACCCGGTCAGCAAGGGCATCACGAAAGGCGCGAACCGCTGCCAGACGGCCTCGAGCGCCGGAGTCTCGCGCGCGGCGAGCACGACACCCATGGCCAGAAAGGCCCAGCGTGTCGGGCGGTTGAGGCGATGGACGACGATATCGTCCGCCTCGCTCGCACTGCGGTTCGTAATCCGGTGGAGGATGCGGAACAGCACGGCGTGGGCGAGCAGCGCGATAGCCACGCCGAGCAAAGCCGCCAGCAGCGCCGAGAGGGAGCGCTCGGCCCAGGCGGGCAGCGCGCCGAGCAGGCTTTCGAGGAATGGGACCATGGTCCTGAAACCATGCTGCACCGCAGCAGTTTCAGGACGAGGCTCGGTTCATCGGGACTACGGGGCCGTTCGGGGGAAAGTGAAGCCCTCTCCTCTCCCACTACCGTCATCCTGAACTTGTTTCAGCATGACGAAGTTCGTGGGGAGACGGGGGAGCAGAAATCGGGTTTCCGCTCCCCGCCTTATCCTCAGTGCGCCGCGCCCCAGCTTGCGCCGTGGCCGATCTCCACGCCGAGCGGCACGTCCAGCTTGACCGACGGCTCCGCCGCCCCCGCCATCACGGCGCGGATCACTTCGGAGGCCGCCGCCACGTCGGCTTCGGGCAGTTCGAACACGAGTTCGTCGTGCACCTGCAGCAGCATGCGGACATGGCCGAGGCCGGCCGCTTCGAGCGCCGGGTTCATGCGGACCATCGCCCGCTTGATGATATCCGCGCTGGTGCCCTGGATCGGCGCATTGATCGCGGCGCGCTCGCTGCCCTGCCGCTCGGCGCCGTTCTTGGAGCTGATGCGCGGGAACCAGGTCTTGCGGCCGAACAGCGTCTCCGAATAGCCGCGCTCGCGGACCTGTTCGAGGGTGTGGACGATGTAGCGCTGGATGCCGGGGAACCGCTCGAAATAACGGTCGATCATCGCCTGCGCCTCGTCCGCCTCGGTGCCGAGACGGCCCGCGAGACCCCAGCGCGAGATGCCGTAGAGGATCGCGAAGTTGATCGTCTTGGCCCGCCCGCGCGTGTCGCGGTCCACCGTGCCGAACATCTCCATCGCCGTGCGCGAATGAATGTCCTCGCCCTGCGCGAAGGCCTCCTTCAAGCTCGGCACGTCGGCCATGTGCGCGGCGAGGCGCAGTTCGATCTGCGAATAGTCGGCGGCGAGCAGGACATTGCCCGGCTCGGCCACGAAGCAGTCGCGGATCTGGCGACCAAGCTCGGTGCGGATTGGGATGTTCTGGAGGTTCGGATCGGTCGAGGACAGGCGACCGGTCTGCGCGCCGACGAGGCTGTAGCTCGTGTGGACGCGCCCGGTCTGCGGGTTGATCGCCGCCTGCAAGGCCTCGGTATAGGTCGAGCGCAGCTTCGAAAGCTGGCGCCATTCCAGCACCTTGGTCGCGACGTCGGCGCCCTCGCCCGCCAGCTTTTCCAGCACCGACTGGTCGGTGGAATACTGGCCGCTCTTGCCCTTCTTGCCGCCCTTGTGGCCGAGCTTGTCGAACAGGATCTCACCCAGTTGCTTGGGGCTGCCGATGGTAAATTCCTGCCCGACCTTGCCGTAGATCTCGCCTTCCAGCGCGCCGATCGCCTCGGCGAACTGGCTGGAGAGACCGGCCAGCTTCTCACGGTCAACTTTCACGCCGTGTCGCTCCATCCGGGCGACGACCGGAATCAGCGGGCGATCGACCCGTTCGTAGATGCGCGTACCGCCCTCGTCCGCGAGGCGCGGCTTGAGGATATTGTGCAGGCGCCAAGTCACGTCGGCATCCTCGGCGGCATAAGGCGTGGCGCGGTCGAACGGGACTTCGCCGAAGGGGATCGCCTTCTTGCCGGTGCCGCAGACGTCCTTGAACGCCATGGTCTTGTGCGCAAGATGGCGCTCGGACAGTTCGTCCATGCCGTGACCGCCGCCGATGCCCTCGATCTGACGGCCCGCGTCGAGGCAGAAGCTGACGATCATCGTATCGTCCACCGGCGCCACCAGAATGTCGTGCCGGGCGAGGACGTTGAGATCGTACTTGATGTTCTGGCCGACCTTCAGCACCGCGTCGCTTTCCAGCAGCGGCTTGAGCAGTGCCAGCGCGGTCTGGAGCGGCACCTGCTGCGGCTTCTCGGCGAACATGTCGCTGCCCCCGTGGCCGAGCGGGATGTAGCAGGCATCGTTCGGCCCGAGCGCCAGGCTGATACCGGCAAGGTCCGCCTGCATCGAATCGAGCATCGAGGTCTCGGTATCGACAGCGACCACATGGGCGGCCAGCCCGCGCGCGACCCAGCGCTCCAGCGCCTCGACGGTCTGCACGCATTCGTAGGCGGCATAGTCCACGGCGGGCCATGCCGGCAGCGACTGGCGGGCAGCGCCTTCGCCGGGGCCACCGGCCGCCGTCACGGGCTTGGCCGGGTGAAGCTGGGTCGGACGGTCCGGGCTGCCGGTGCCGCCGTCGAGACGCTTGAGCAAGCTGGTGAAGCCATGCTTGCCAAGGAATTCCGCAAGCGGCGCGGGCGGGATCGCGTCGAGCCTGAACTGCTCCAGCGCCATCGGCAGCGTGCAGTCTTCCTTGAGCGTGACCAGCACCTTGGACAGGCGCGCCTGCTCGGCCTGCTCGATCAGACGCTCCTGAAGCTTGGACTTCTTCATCGACGGCGCGGCGGCGAGCGCGGATTCGAGGTCGCCGTAGTCCTGGATCAGCTTGGTCGCGGTCTTGGGGCCGACGCCGTAGACGCCCGGCACGTTGTCCACCGCATCGCCCATCAGCGCCAGCACGTCACCGACCTTCTCGGGCGGAACCCCGAATTTCTCGACCACTTCGGGAATGTCGATGCGCTGGTTCTTCATCGTGTCCAGCATGTCGACGCAGCCGCCGCCGATCCCACACTTGCCGACAAGCTGCATCAGGTCCTTGTCCGAGGACACGATCGTCACGTCCCAGCCCTGCGCGGTGGCGGCGCGGGCGTAGGACGCGATCAGGTCGTCCGCCTCGAAGCCGGGTTCCTCGATGCAGGGCAGCGAGAAGGCGCGGGTGGCGTCGCGGATCAGCGGGAACTGGGGCACGAGGTCTTCGGGCGGCGGCGGGCGGTTGGCCTTGTAGTCCTCATAGATGTCGTTGCGGAACGAGTGGCTGCCCGCATCGAGGATCACTGCGAGGTGGGTGGGGCCGTCGGCCTTGTTGAGGTCGTCCGCCAGCTTCCACAGCATCGTCGTATAGCCGTAGACCGCGCCGACCGGGGTGCCTTCCGGGTTGGTGAGCGGCGGCAGGCGGTGATAGGCGCGGAAGATATAGGCCGAGCCATCGACGAGATAGAGATGCTGCTTGGAATCCATGGCATGACCCCTAGCAGCGCCGGGGCTGGCCGTCAGCAGGACAGTGCCACGCGATTGGTGAAATCGCCGTCCGGTAAAAGGATGGGAACCAAATCCCTCCACCGCCGTTTGCCCGCGACTGCTTGAAACGCATTTGCGACAGGCCTAGTTTCGCTCCCCAAGGGGCGAAGCCGCCCGCATCTGCGCGGATGGGCTCACGGGGTTTGTCTTTTCAGCAAACGCTTTTTAGCAGACGAGGGAATACCGAAAACATGCGCAAGATTGTCATCGCCGCCACTGCCGCCGTCGCGGCCCTGTCGCTCGCCGCCTGCTCGGAAAAGACGCAGGACGCCGCTTCGGACACCGCGACCTCGGCCGCCAACGACTTCTCGGAAGCCGCCGAAGACGTGGGTGACAAGGTCGGCGATATTGGCGCCCAGGCTTCGGAAGCTGCCGACAACACCAAGGATGCCGCCAAGGACGCGCTGAAGAAGGCGGAAAAGACCACCGACGACATCGCCGCCGACGCCGAGAAGGCCGCCGCCGACGTCACCGACGCCGAAGGCACGCCGCACGACGGCACCGAGCAGCACTGATCCTTGCAGGGCAACGGGCTTCACGGCCCGGCTCGCAGGACAAAAAAAAGGCGCTTCGGATTCGGTCCGAAGCGCCTTTTTGTTTTCAGGGCAGGCCCGCAAGCCCCCCCAACAACCTTCGCTATTAAAAACCTCGTCATTGCGAGCGTAGCGAAGCAATCCAGAGACGCGCAGAGCCGCTCTGGATTGCTTCGCTACGCTCGCAATGACGAGGTTGGGTTAAGACGAGGCTGGTTAGATTGCGGGCTATCGCCTCAGCGTGCCGCGGTGCGGTAGGAGGATCCCTCAGCAAGATAGCCGTTGTAGATCGTGCGGGCGATGCTGGCGATCCGGGCTTCGCGGTTGGGGCGGGTGCCCTGTCCGGTCACATAGATCGCCACGGCATAGGCCCGGCCGTCCGGCGTCTCGATGATGCCGATGTCGCTCGAGGTGTTGTTGAGCGATCCGGTCTTGTGCGAGACCGTAACGTCCGCCGGAAGCCCCGCACGGATGCGGCGCTTGCCGGTGACGGTGCGGCTCATGGCGCCGAGCAGGACATCGCGGCCCTGCTTGCTCATCCACTTGCCGTTGTAGATTCCGGCGAGCAGCTCGACCACCGCGATCGGCGTGGCGCTGTCGCGCTTGTCGACCACCTTGGCGGGGTCGATGGCGCCGTCGTCACGCACCAGCGTCGCGATGTCGCGGTCGATATGCCAGTCGTCGATGCCGGTGCGGCGCACCCAGGCATTGACCGCCGAAGGTCCGCCGACGACCTTGAGCAGGGCATCGGTGGCGTAGTTGTTCGAACGGGTGATCATCAGCTCGATCAGCTGGCGGGCGCTCATGTAGGTGCCGGGACGAACCGGCGCGACCGTGCTGGAGAACGGCGCCGAGGGCACCGGCACCATCAGCGGGAATTCGCTGGAGAGCGTCCACTTGCCCTTGTCCACGCCTTCCAGAAAAGTCGCGGCGATGGCGATCTTGCTGGTGCTGGCCATCGGGAAACGCTGGCTTCCGAGCACGTCGACCATGCGACCGCTGGACAAGTCCATCGCGGCGACGCCGATGCGGCCCTGCGAGGCATTCGCCACGGAGGCGAGCTGCTTGCCGAAATCGCTGGAATAAGTACGGGGCGCGCGGTCCTCGGTGCCGAAGACCGAGTCGAACGAATCCTGCACATCATTGATGCCAGCTTGGTCACGGGCCTGCGCGGGCGCCACCGATAAGGCGCCGAGCGACATGCCCCCGGCAGCCACGGCGACCGCCACGGCCGCGACCTGAAGGAAGCGCCGAGTGCCCTTGCGGCACCGCGCGATGAGTTCGTCTGCCCCGATCATGCAGATCCCACCCTAATCTTGTCCATGTTCCCGAACGGTTAACGACTATAAGCCAAAGCGCCAGTCCTGCGCGATGAAATGTATGTCCTATGCGGGCAATTGCTTAAAATCGAACAATCCTGTCGCCCAGATGAACGAATCCGTTGATGATGGGTAACGGTGCTCCCTCCAAGAGCATCAGATCTTCGCACACTGGCTTCGTCATTGCGAGCGTAGCGAAGCAAATCCAGAGTTGCGCAGAGCCGCTCTGGATTTGCTTCGCTACGCTCGCAATGACGACGGTGGGCGGACGATTTCCCCTCATCGTCGCTCAAGAAAAAGGGCCGGAGAGATCGCTCTCTCCGGCCCCAATTCGCGTCGGTGACGTGAGTGGCTTAGAAGCCGCCCATGCCGCCCATGCCGCCCATGTCGGGCATCGCCGGCATGGCGGGCTTGTCGTCGGCCTTTTCGCTGATCGCCGCTTCGGTGGTGATCAGCAGACCGGCGACCGAAGCCGCATCCTGCAGCGCGGTGCGCACGACCTTGGTCGGGTCGATGACGCCGGCGGCGACGAGGTTTTCATAGACGTCGGTCGCGGCGTTGAAGCCGAGCGATTCGTCCGAACCGTCGAGCAGCTTGCCGGCGACGACAGCGCCGTCGTGGCCTGCGTTTTCAGCGATCTGCTTCAGCGGAGCGGTGATCGCCTTGCGGACGATGTCCACGCCGCGGGTCTGGTCGTCGTTGATGCCGGTCAGGCCGTCGAGGGCGCGCGTTGCATAGAGCAGCGCGGTGCCGCCACCGGGGACGATGCCTTCTTCAACGGCAGCGCGGGTCGCGTGGAGAGCGTCGTCGACGCGGTCCTTGCGTTCCTTCACTTCGACTTCGGTCGCGCCGCCGACCTTGATGACGGCCACGCCGCCAGCAAGCTTGGCCAGACGCTCCTGGAGCTTCTCGCGGTCGTAGTCGCTGGTGGTGACTTCGATCTGGGCACGGATCTGCTCGACGCGGCCCTTGATGTCGTCAGCCGCACCGGCGCCGTCGACGATGACCGTGTTGTCCTTGTCGATGGTGACCTTCTTGGCCTGGCCGAGCATGCCGAGCGTGACGCTCTCAAGCTTGATGCCGAGGTCTTCCGAGATCATCTCGCCAGCGGTCAGCGTCGAGATGTCGCCCAGCATGGCCTTGCGGCGATCGCCGAAGCCCGGAGCCTTGACGGCAGCGATCTTCAGGCCGCCACGCAGCTTGTTGACGACGAGCGTGGCAAGGGCTTCACCCTCGATGTCCTCGGCGATGATGAGGAGCGGACGGCCCGACTGCACCACGGCTTCGAGGATCGGCAGCAGCGCCTGGAGCGACGACAGCTTCTTCTCGTGGATGAGGATGTACGGGTTTTCGAGCTCGACCGTCATCTTCTCGGGGTTGGTGACGAAGTAGGGCGACAGGTAGCCGCGGTCGAACTGCATGCCTTCGACGACGTCGAGTTCGAATTCGAGACCCTTGGCCTCTTCGACGGTGATGACGCCTTCCTTGCCGACCTTTTCCATGGCTTCGGCGATCTTTTCGCCGACTTCCACGTCACCGTTGGCGGAGATCACGCCGACCTGGGCGATTTCCGAAGAACCGGCAACGGCCTTCGAACGGCCCTTGATGTTCTCGATGACCTTGCCGACAGCGAGGTCGATGCCGCGCTTCAGGTCCATCGGGTTCATGCCGGCGGCAACCGACTTCATGCCTTCGCGCACGATCGCCTGGGCGAGAACGGTCGCGGTGGTGGTGCCGTCACCGGCTGCGTCGTTGGCCTTCGAAGCCACTTCGCGCAGCATCTGGGCGCCCATGTTCTCGAACTTGTCCTTGAGTTCGATTTCCTTGGCGACCGAGACACCGTCCTTGGTGATGCGGGGAGCGCCGAAGCTCTTCTCGATCACGACGTTGCGGCCCTTGGGGCCGAGGGTCACCTTGACGGCGTTGGCGAGGGTGTCGACGCCG
Source organism: Novosphingobium sp. (assembly GCA_017745295.1). GTDB lineage: Bacteria > Pseudomonadota > Alphaproteobacteria > Sphingomonadales > Sphingomonadaceae > Novosphingobium. The sequence goes on along the minus strand of JAGHZR010000037.1, from coordinate 7,095 downwards.
GCGAGAATGCGTTCACGCGCGTCGCGGCCGAACTTTACGTCCTTGGCTGCCATGTTTTAAATCCTTCCAGAAATTATGAAAATGCGGAAATTCGGGTGATCAGCCGATCACGCCCAGAATGTCCGTTTCCTTCATGATCAGCAGGTCTTCACCGCCAACCTTGACTTCGGTGCCCGACCACTTGCCGAACAGCACGCGGTCGCCGACCTTGACGTCGAGGGGGGTGATTGTGCCGTTTTCAGCGCGGGCGCCGGTGCCGACGGCGACGATTTCGCCTTCAGCCGGCTTTTCCTTGGCGCTGTCGGGGATGATGATGCCACCGGCCGTCTTTTCTTCGGCCTCGACGCGGCGCACGAGAACACGGTCGTGCAGCGGGCGGAAAGTCATGGGGATCTCCCTAATCCTACGAACTAAAAGGGCAAGAAACTGGAATTGGCACTCCGGCATGCAGAGTGCCAACGACCACGGATATGGTTCGACCCTGGTGCGGCGTCAAGCGCAGACCCGGCAAAAATTTCTCATCCGGTTTGGACGCAAGATGAGACGAGAGCGTTACACCCGGTCGAGGTGGAACTCTTCGCGCCAGTGCCAGCGGGCGATCAGCATCACCGCCGCCACGGTCAGGCCGACCGCGAGGCCGATCCACACGCCCACGCCTTCCAGCGGCGTGAACAGGCCCAGCACCGCCGAGGTGGCGAAGCCCGCCACCCAGTATCCGAACAGCGCGATGGCCATCGGCACGCGGGTATCCTGTATCCCGCGCAGCGCCCCTGCGGCCACGGCCTGAAGCCCGTCGGTCAGCTGGAATATCGCCGCCACGAACAGGAACTCCAGCGCGAAGCGGACGAGGACGGCGTTCTCCGGCGCCGAGACATCGACATAGGCCGAGAGGATGAAACGCGGTGCCAGCAGCATCGTCGAGGCCGAGACAACCATGAAGATCATCGCCACGGTGATCGCCGCCCAGCCCGCGAGACCGACGCCGACCCGGTTGCCCGCGCCGAAGTGATAGCCGACCCGGATCGTCGCCGCCTGCCCGACGCCGAACGGCACCTGGAAGGCGAAGGCGGCGATCTGCAAGGCCACGGTATGCGCGGCCAATTGCGCCTCGCCGAGACGGCCCATCAGGAAAGCGGCGCCGCTGAACAGGCCGCCCTCGGCGATCAGCGTCGCCGCGATCGGCAGGCCCAGCGACAGGATCTGGCGCAGGCGTTGCCATTCCGGCCGCCAGATACGCCCGAACACATGGTAGCGGCGCAGTCTGCGGTCGCTGCGGATGGCCAGGGCATAAGCGATGACCATGACGCTTGCGGTGGTGATGCTGGCCAGCGCCGAGCCCATCAGGCCGAGCGCCGGAAAGCCGAAGTGGCCGAAGACCAGCACATAGTTGCCGAGCGCGTTCACGCCGATCGCCAGCGCGGTGATGACGGTCGCGAAGATCGGCCTGCCGAGCGCGGAAACGAACGTCCGCAGCACGTTGGCGATCGTCATCGGCAGCACGGCGATCGAGACGATCTTGAGGAAATGCGCAGCGAGTCCCGCGACTTCCGGCTCCTGCCCGGTCACGTTCATCAGCCAGTCGCCGAACTGCGAGATCGCGATGGCGCCGAGGCTGAACAGCACCGCGACCCAGAGCGCCATGCGCGCGGAGCGGCGGACTTCGCGCACCGCGTTGTGGCGACGGCCGATCTCGGCGGCGATCAGCGGGGCGACGGCGCCGGTCACGCCGTTGATCCCCATCATCATCAGCGCGACGATCGCGATGGCGAGGCTCGATGCCGCCAAGGCCTGCTGGCCGAGGCGGGCGACGAAGATCACGTCGGTGGCGAAGACCGCCATCTGCAGGAGATTGGCGAGCGCGAGCGGCCCAGCCAATCGCAGCGTCGCGCCGAGTTCACTCCGGAAAGTGGAGGATCGAAAAGTCGAGGGAAGATGCTGTGTCGCCATTATCGGCAGGGTCGATAGGGGAGGGGACCGGCAAGCGAAAGGAAAATCCTGCCGATCCCGGGCGGCGATCTGCGCTCGATCATGGGCTTTCCATCCCGGCTCGTGTCGAATAGGGACCGCCCGCGCTGGAGGAACCATGACACCTGCTCGTCTGACTATTGCCGCCCCCCTGCTCTTCCTCGCCGCCTGCGGCGGTTCGGACCAGGACACATCGGAAACTGCCCCCGCCTCGCCCGCTACGGCAACTTCGCCGCAGGCCTCCACCTCGAATGCGCCTGCGGCCTTCGCCACCTGCCGCTCCTGCCACTCGGTGGAGCCGGGCAAGAACGGTGTCGGACCATCGCTGTTCGGGATCGTCGGCACCAAGGCCGGAGACGTGCCGGGCTACAACTTCAGCCCCGCACTGAAGGCCTCGGGCGTGACCTGGGACCGCCAGACGCTCGACACCTGGCTTCAGGGCCCGATGAAGATGGTTCCCGGCACCAAGATGGTCATCGGCGTGCCCAATCCCGAGAAGCGCAAGGAAGTCATCGACTACCTTGAATCCCTGAAGTGACGCTCCGCCTTACCCGGATGGCGCGTTTCAGCCGGTGTAGAGCATGGCCACGTCGCAGCGCTCGTAACGGGCGCCGTAGTCCGCCATAATCCCGGCATCGTGCCGGAAGCCGAGCTTCTCGTAGAGGTGGATCGCCGCCTCGCAGCGCTTGTTGGTCAGGAGATAGAGCTTCTCCGCCCCCATCGCGCCTGCGCGTTCGATCATCGCGCCGAGCAGGAACTCCCCGGCCTTGAGCCCGCGCGCCGTGGGCCGCACCCCCATCTTGGTCAGTTCGAAGGCGCCCTCCCCGGTCTTCTGCAAGGCGCAGGTGCCGACGATGCCCAACCCCTGCGCCTCGACGAAGAGGATCGTGCCGCCCGGCGCGACGATGCAGCGCTGCGGGTTCTCCAGCACCTCGCGATCGGTCGGTTCCAGGCGGAACATCGTCTCGATCCATTCGGCGTTGATGTCGTGGAAGTGCCGTGCGCGTTCCTCGCTGAATTCGCGGATGGCGAGGACCGGCGGCTTCAGGCGGCCATAGCGCTCCAGCATCGAGGATTCGTCCATCGCCGCCTCGATGCGCGCCACCAGCGCCAGCAGGGTCTCCGTCTCGCCGCCGCACATCTCGTCCACCGCCAGGCCGACGCCCGGCCAGACGTGCATCCTTGCGCGGGCCATGGCCTCCTGTCCCGCCGCCGTCAGCGAGACGTGACGCTGGCGAAGGTCGCTGCCCTGCACCGTCTGCACCAGTTCGAGCGTCGTCAGTTGCCCGATCGCGCGAGTGACGCCAGGCTGGCTGGAACCGACCGCTTCCGCCAGTTGCCCCACGGTCAGCGGCCCGTCTTCCAGCGCCGCCAGCAGGGCCATCTGTCCGGGCTGGGCCTGGACACCCGCTGCCTGGATGATCTGCGCCGCGTCGCCCTGTAGGCGCTCGGCGAGGCGCTTGAGGCGGCTGCCCAGCAGGACGCCGCCCTGTCGGGCAATCACATCGGTCATAACGAACTCCATATCGCGTTATATATCGCGTTATGGATATCCAGTGCCGGCGTCAAGCGGACAAAGGAAAAGGGCGGCCCCGAGGAGCCGCCCTTCCCTGTTCATCTGCTCGGAAGAACCGAGAAGATCGATAATCGGCGCGGGCCAAGGCCCGCAGCAGATTACTTGAGCTCGACGGTGCCGCCGGCCTCTTCGATCTTCTTCTTGATTTCTTCGGCTTCAGCCTTCGAAGCGCCTTCCTTGACGGCCTTCGGAGCGCCTTCGACGAGAGCCTTGGCTTCAGCCAGGCCCAGACCGGTGATGGCGCGGACTTCCTTGATGACGTTGATCTTCTTGCCACCGTCGCCGGTGAGGATCACGTCAAATTCGGTCTTTTCTTCGACGGCGGCGGCTTCACCGGCCGGGGCAGCAGCCACGGCAACGGCAGCAGCGGCGCTCACGCCCCATGCTTCTTCGAGAGCCTTGGCGAGGTCAGCGGCCTCGAGGACGGTCAGCTGCGACAGTTCTTCAACAAGCTTGGCGATATCGGCCATGATAATAACTCCTGATCTGTGGTCCCGAAGACCGCCTCATGCGGCAACGGGATAAATCGTAAGAAAAGTATTGCTTAAGCTTGGGCTCAAGCAGCCTTGTCGGCATAGGCAGCGAAGACGCGCGCCAGCTTGGCCGCCGGAGCGGTCTGCAGCTGGGCGATCTTGGTCGCCGGAGCCTGAACGAGGCCGATGAGCTTGGCACGCAGTTCGTCGAGCGACGGCATCGAGGCGAGAGCCTTGACACCGGCAGCATCCAGAACCTGCGAACCCATCGAGCCGCCGACGATCTCGATCTTGTCGGTCGTCTTGGCGAAATCGACGACGGCCTTCGCAGCTGCGACGGGGTCCACCGAAGTGGCGATGGCCGTCGGGCCGGTCAGGAAGTCGCCGATACCGACATAGTCGGTGTCCGCGATGGCAAGCTTGGCAAGACTGTTCTTTGCAACCTTATAGGTAGCACCGGCATCACGGATCTTGCCGCGCAGGGCGGTGGACTGAGCCACCGACATGCCGAGGTTGCGGGTGATGACCACCACGCCGACCTCGTTGAAGACCGCGTTGAGCTGGGCGACCGAATCGGCTTTCTGCGAACGATCCATGCCTTACTCCTTCACATGTGACCGCTTGGAACTTGCGTTCCGCACGGCCGGCTACGTTTGTCCGAAGCGCTGATGCGCTTCGGGCGGGTCCGTTGGCGATGGGGAAGGAGTTTTCGGGTCGAAACCCGAATGGACACCACGCTCATGAGCGAGGGCCGGAAAATTTCCTGTTCCCCGTCTAGGCTGGAAATTAAGCCCCCATTACGATCAACGCAGATCGAGGGCACCAACTGTCTCGGACGGATGAACGATGGGCCGAAACCCAACGGTTCGGGCGCGCCTCTGAAGGAAAGCGCGCCCGAAGTCAAGCGATTCGCGGTTACTGAGAGAGCCTCAGGCGGCGGGATCGTATCCCAGCAGGTCGCCGGGCTGGCAGTCGAGTTCCCGGCAGATCGCCTCCAGTGTGGAGAAGCGGATCGCCTTGGCCTTGCCGGTCTTGAGGATCGAGAGGTTGGCGAGCGTGATGCCGATGCGCTCCGCCAGTTCGGTCAGCGTCATGCGGCGGGCATAGAGCAGGTCGTCGAGCTTCACCACGATATTGCCTCCTTCGCTGCTGTCTTCGCCCATCACACGGTTCCTTCCAGTTCGGCGCGCATCTCGGCGCCCTTGCGGAAGACACGGGCGAGGATGAACAGGATCAGCATCAGCAAGAGGCCGTTGCCCGAGATGCCACCCATCGTCTCGATATGCGTGTGCCCCTCGCCGATCCGGTTGATCCAGGCGCCCAGCCCCGAGAGCGGCGCACCGAGCAGCTGCACGACCAGACTGAGCCAGGCCATCTCGGTCAGCCTACGGGCGTTTTCCGGCACGAAAGGATCGCCGTCGCCCACGGTGCCGACGATGCGCTTCAGCAGCTGGAATATCCGGAACAGCACACCGCAGAGGATTGCGGCGAAGACCAGGATGCCGCTGACCACCCAGAAGAACTGGGGCAGAACCAGAGGCATTTCCTTGGCCATCTCTACCGAGATGTCGTTCTGGAAGAACAGCAGCAGCGGGATGGCGACGAAACAGGCGGCCACGCCGATGGCCATGCTCGCCATGAGAAACCACAGCAGTCCCTTGGCGATGGCGAGAAGCGGGTCGCGGGTGAGCGCGGTCATGGTCTTGGTCATCGGTCGGTGCCCCTTCCTATGGATTACATCAGCGCCGGAGCGACCGGCGCGGCGATGACGAGCACGGCCTGATCCGGAACGGCGGTATCGACCGCCTCTGCGGGGGTGGAAATCGTCGGCAGCCAGAACGCGGCCACGAAAGCCATGGCCAGAACGGCAGCGACGGGACGGGAAGCCTTTTGCGAGTGAGAGAAGATCATTGTTCGTTCTCCGATATGTTCGATATCGATATTCAATAAACGCGATTCGCCTTATCGTCAAACAATAATATTGAAAAACGATATGTCGCTTGCCGTTTCTCGAAAACCCTCACCATTCCCGCCGCTTGCAGGCACGGCCCCATCCGCCGAACCGGCCCGCCTCCCCTTCCCGACGCGAAACGCGCGGAAAAGCGCCGCCCCGTTTGACAGAGACGCCCCCGACTCCTATATGACGCCCTCGCTCGACCGCTTCGAGCAAGGCCGATCCATGCGCGGGGACCGGTCCGGGAAGGAAGCGGAACGGGTTTCATCTGACGCAGAAGGCTGCTGGCCGCATCGGCAAAACCCCCGGTTTTGCGCGCGCGCCGTGCGGCCTTTTGGTGTTTCGGATGGCGGACAAGACGTCCTCGCGAAGACGAAATTTATTCGGGCCGGTCCTTTCGAATCGGCCCCTGAAAGCGAAGAGGCAAAGACCAGGTCATGGCCACCAAGCCCGTCGATAATCGCCGCTCCGTCAAGAAGCGGATCCGCAAGATCTTTGGCGACATCCACGAAGTCGTCCAGATGCCGAACCTGATCGAGGTTCAGCGCGAAAGCTACGAGCAGTTCCTGCGTTCCGATCCCGCGACCGGCTACGTCTCGGGCCTGGAGAAGACCCTGCGCTCGGTCTTCCCGATCCGCGACTTCGCGGGCACCAGCGAACTCGACTTCGTCCACTACGAGCTGGAAGAGCCGAAGTACGACGTGACCGAGTGCCGCCAGCGCGGCATCACTTACGCGGCCCCGATGAAGGTCACGCTGCGCCTGATCGTGTTCGAAGTGGACGCCGAGACCGAGACTCGCTCGGTCCTCGATATCAAGGAGCAGGACGTCTACATGGGCGACATGCCGCTCATGACCGAGAACGGCACCTTCTTCATCAACGGCACCGAGCGCGTGATCGTCTCGCAGATGCACCGTTCGCCGGGCGTCCTGTTCGACCATGACCGCGGCAAGACGCACTCGTCGGGCAAGTTCCTCTTCGCTGCCCGCGTGATCCCCTATCGCGGTTCGTGGCTCGACTTCGAGTTCGACGCCAAGGACATCGTGAACGTGCGTATCGACCGCAAGCGCAAGCTGCCGGTCACCGCGCTGCTCTACAGCCTCGGCCTCGATTCCGAGCAGATCCTC
>JAGHZR010000036.1 GCA_017745295.1 Novosphingobium sp. | reverse complement strand
GTTCGGTGGCGGCGATCGCTTCGGCGGCGGCGGCAACGATCGCGGTGGTTTCGGCGGTGGTGACCGCTTCGGCGGCGGCGGCGGCGGCGGTGATCGCGGCGGCTTCGGTGGCCCGCGCGGCGGCGGTGGCGGCGGCTTCGGCGGCCCGCGCGGCGGCGGCGGTGGCGGAATGCCTGCCCAGGTCGTCGGCCAGGGCAAGGGCGTCGTAAAGTTCTTCAACGGTGCAAAGGGTTTCGGCTTCATCCAGCGCGATGAAGGCGGCGAAGATGTGTTCGTGCACATCAGCGCTGTCGAGCGTGCCGGTCTCGAAGGTCTGGCCGAAGGTCAGCAGCTGGAATTCCAGCTCGTCGATCGCGGCGGCAAGATCTCGGCCAGCGAACTCGTCGTCGTCGGCGACGTGATCCCGGTCGCCAAGCGCGAGCCCGCGCCGCAGCGTCAGCTGACCGGCGAAAAGGCCAGCGGCACGGTCAAGTTCTTCAACTCCATGAAGGGCTTCGGCTTCATCACCCGTGATGACGGCCAGCCGGACGCTTTCGTCCACATCAGCGCTGTCGAGCGTTCGGGCCTCGGCGCCCTGAACGAAGGCGATCGCGTGGAGTTCGACATCGAGGTCGATCGACGAGGCAAGTACTCGGCGGTCAACCTGGCGCCGCTCCAGGCCTGATCCCGATCTGCAACGCTCCCGGTGTTTGACCGGGGGGCTGCAAACACCTAAAAGCGCGCAAATGGCGGTCCGGATAGGGCCGCCATTTGTCGTTTGCGATTCCCGTTCTCACTTCACTGTTTCGTTATCGAGGAATTCCATCATGTCGATCACTCCGCTGATGCCCGTGTACCCCCGGTGCGGCGTTCGGCCCGTTCGCGGCGAACACTGTCACCTCATCAGTGAAGACGGTCGCCGATTCCTCGATTTTGCGAGCGGCATCGCCGTCAACCTGCTCGGCCATTCGCATCCCGGCCTGATCGGCGCGATCCAGAAGCAGGCCGAGACGCTGATGCACGTCTCCAACCTCTACGGCAGCCCGCAGGGCGAGGCGATCGCCCAGCGCCTGATCGACCTGACTTTCGCCGACACGGTGTTCTTCACCAATTCCGGCGCGGAAGCGGTCGAATGCGCGATCAAGACCGCGCGCGCCTATCATCAGCACGTCGGCAACGACCACAAGTTTGAACTGATCACCTTCAAGAACGCCTTCCACGGCCGGACGATGGCGACGATTAGCGCCTCCAACCAGGAGAAGATGCACAAGGGCTTCCTGCCCCTGCTGCCGGGCTTCAAGTACGTGGAGTTTAACGATCTCGAAGCGGCGAAGGCGGCGATCGGCCCCAATACCGCCGGTTTCCTGGTCGAGCCGATCCAGGGCGAAGGCGGCATCCGCATCGCCTCGGACGAATTCCTCCAGGGCCTGCGCGCGCTGTGCGACGAGCATGACCTCATGCTGGTGCTCGACGAAGTGCAGAGCGGCGTCGGCCGCGCCGGGACGCTCTATGCCTACGAGCAGTTCGGCATCGTCCCGGATATCGTATCGACGGCCAAGGGCATCGGCGGCGGCTTCCCGGTCGGCGCCTGCCTCGCCACCGAGAAGGCGGCGCGCGGCATGGTGATCGGCGCCCATGGTTCGACTTACGGCGGCAACCCGTTTGCGATGGCGGCGATCGGCGCCGTGCTCGACGTGGTTTCCGATGAGACGTTCCTCGCCGATGTCCGCGCCAAGGGCGAGCGCCTGCGCGGACGGCTGGAGCAGTTCATCGGCAACTATCCCGAGCTGTTCGAATCGGTCCATGGCCGCGGCCTGTTCATCGGCGTGAAGCTCAAGATCGAGCCGCGCGCTTTCGTTGGCCATATGCGCGACAACCACCAGCTGCTGACGGTCTCGGCGGGCGACAATGTCGTGCGCGTGCTGCCGCCGCTGGTCATCGACGACAGCCACATCGACGAGTTCATGGAGCGTCTCTCCGCCGCGGCGGCGAGCTATCAGCCGGAAGAGGTGGCCTGATGAGCCGCGATTTCCTCGACCTGAGCGACGCCGGCGGCCCGGTTCTGGCCGCGATGATCAATGACGCGATCGACCGCAAGGGCGCGCGGATCGGCCTGCCTAAAGGCCAAAGCGACGCCGATGCGCCGCTGGCCGGTCACGTCCTGGCGATGATCTTCGAGAAGAACTCGACCCGCACCCGCGTCTCCTTCGACATGGCGATGCGCCAGCTCGGCGGCAGTGCGCTGATCCTGGAAGCGGGTGCGACCCAGCTCGGCCGCGGCGAGACCGTGGCGGATACCGCCCGCGTGCTCAGCCGCATGGTCGATGCGATCATGATCCGCACCGACGATCACGCCAAGATCGAGGAACTCGCGCGCCATGCCGACGTGCCGGTGATCAACGGCCTGACCGACCTGTCGCATCCGTGTCAGATCGTCGCCGACCTGCTGACGATCGTCGAGCGCGGTTTCGCGCTGCCCGGCCTTCAGCTCGCCTGGCTGGGCGACGGCAACAATGTCGCCAATTCGCTGATCGAGGCGGCGGGCCTGATGAAGTTCACCATCCGCATCGGCGGCCCGGCGGGCTATGAGCCGGATGCCGGTTTCGTCGAGCGTGCCCGTGCGGCGGGCGGGGAAGTGATCTTCACGCAGGACCCGATCGAGGCGGTTCGCGGTGCACAGGTCGTCGTCACCGACACCTGGGTCTCGATGGGGCAGGCCGGTGGCGAAGTTCACGTCGCGGCGATGCAGCCCTATCAGGTCGATGCCAAGCTGATGGCGAATGCCGCTCCGGATGCGATGTTCCTGCACTGCCTGCCTGCGCATCGCGGCGAGGAAGTGACCGACGAAGTGATCGACGGTCCGCAGTCCGGCGCCTGGGACGAGGCCGAGAACCGCATCCACGGCCAGAAGTCGGTGCTGCTCTGGGCGCTGGGCAAGCTGTGAGCGAAGACCTGCCGCGCAGCGACGATACCGGTTTCGATCGCGTCCTGGCCTTCACGGTCCCGACCCGCCATGCGCGCGGGCGGGTCGTGCGGCTGGGGCCGGTTCTGGAAACCGTGCTCTCCGCGCACAGCTATCCCAAGGTCGTCAAGCATGTGCTGGCAGAGGCGCTGGTGCTCACCGCGCTGATGGGTTCACTGCTCAAGGAAGAGGATGCGCAGCTGACCTTCCAGGCTCAGGCCGAAGGCGGCGCCGTGGATCTGCTCGTCTGCGACTACCGCAATGGCGAACTGCGCGGCTACTTGCGGCACGACGAGACTCTGGCCGAAAAGCTGGAAGAAGACTGCTCGCTGCAGACGATCTTCGGCACGGGTTTTCTGGCGATCACCTTCGATCTCCAGGTGTCCAACCAGCGCTATCAGGGCGTGGTGCCGCTGGAAGGCGCTTCGCTGGCCGAGGCCTGCGAGAAGTATTTCGCGCAGTCGGAACAGGTGCCGACCGTCATCCGTATCGCGGTCCGTTCGAACGGGCCGCGCTGCGTGGCGGGCGGGCTGCTGGTGCAGCACCTGCCCGACGGCGAGGAAGGCAAGGAGCGGCTTCACGCCAAGGAGATGCATCCGGATTGGGAGCATGTCTCGATCATGGCCCAGAGCATCCAGCCCGCCGAACTGGTCGATCCGGTACTCAATCTGGAACAGCTGCTGTGGCGCCTGTTCCATGAGGAGGGCGAAGTCCGCGCCGAGCCGCTGGTGCCGCTGGTGCGGGGATGTCGCTGCTCGGTGGACTATTACCGCAGCATTCTGGAGCGGTTCCCCGAGACAGAACGGGCGGACATGCGCGATGAAACCGGCATGGTGCCGGTGGACTGCGCCTTCTGCTCCAAGATCCTGCATGTGCCGGTGTGAAGGCGCCGCTTTGAGGGAATCGGTCTATCCGCCGACTTGTCTTGTCGGCGGGGAATGACGATATGGGGCGCATGATGGTCCCCAGGTTTCGCAATTTCCCGGCTTTTTCCCGCAGCGCCTCGCAGGCGGGGCGCTGCCGTTCGCGCCTTGTGCTGATGGCCTTGACCGGCGGCGCTGCCCTGCTGGGCGGCGCGAGCGCCGAGGGGCAGAAGCGCCCGCTGGAAATGCTGGACCAGCTGGTTCCCGGTTCCTGGCAGCTGCGCGAGCACGGCACCGGAACTTCGAACGTCAACCTCTGCCTGAGCAGCGGCCGTCAGCTGATTCAGTTCCGCCATCCGGGGCAGGTCTGCAAATCGGTGGTGGTGCAGGATTCGTCCGATGAAGTCGTGGTGCAGTATGTCTGCTCGGGACAGGGCTATGGCCGCACGCATATCCGCCGCGAGACCAACGGGCTGATCCAGCTCGATACCCAAGGTATCGTCGGCGGCCAGCCTTTCGACTATGCCGGCGAAGGGCGACGGACCGGCCTCTGCCGCTGATCGTGCAGCGCAAGGTTGTCATCGCGGTAGCGAAGGCCTAGCTCACGCGCATGCAGATTTCTCAAGATAGCACTTCTCAGGATGGCACTTCTCTGGATGGGGGAGGGCGCAAGGCCGTCGTCCTGCTTTCCGGCGGTCTCGATTCGATGGTTTCGGCCGGTATCGCTCGCGAAACGGGCTTTGCCGTGAATGCCCTGACCATCGACTATAACCAGCGCCATCGCTGCGAGATCGATTCCGCGCGGAAGATTGCGGAATTCGTCGGGGCGGAGCGCCATGTGGTGCTGCCGCTCGACTTGCGCCAGTTCGGCGGATCGGCGCTGACCGATGATATCGAGGTGCCCAAGGACGGGGTCGGTCCCGGCGTTCCGGTGACTTATGTGCCGGCGCGCAACCTCGTGTTCCTGTCGCTGACGCTGGCCTGGGCCGAGGCGATCGGCGCGACCGACATTTTCATCGGTGTCAATGCGCTGGACTATTCGGGCTATCCCGATTGCCGCCCGGAATTCATCGCGGCCTTCCAGGATATCGCCCGACTCGCCACCAAGGAGGGCGATCAGGGCACCCAGTTCCGGATCCATGCGCCGCTCCAGTTCATGGGCAAGGCGGATATCGCCCGCGAGGCGGATCGTCTGGGCATGGATGCGGGGATGAGCTGGTCGTGCTACGATCCGCAGCCCGGCGATGTGGCTTGCGGTGAATGCGACAGCTGCCGTCTGCGCAAGGCGGGGTTCGCCGATGCCGGGCTGGTCGATCCGACGCCTTACGCAGCCTGATTTCGGATAGTTTTCCAAACGCAAGAAGCCCCGCGAAAGCGGGGCTTTTTTTGTTTTCAGGCCCGGCGACAGGGAGCAGGCAAAAGAAAAGGGGGCCGGATTGCTCCGACCCCCCAATCTGTAACCGTTGCCGGTTCGCTTACATGCCCGAACCCGGACCGTAAGTGATCTCGACGCGACGGTTCTGCAGCTCGCGCACGCCGTCAGCAGTCGGGACGCGCGGGTTGGCTTCACCGAAGGCCTGGCTCGAGATCGAGCCGTCCGGAATGCCGTGGCTGGTCAGGTATGCACGAACCGAGTCGTTACGGCGTGCCGACAGACCCAGGTTGTACTTCGGAGTACCCGAACGGTCGGTGTAACCGGCCAGCATGATCGGCACGCTGTTGCAGTTGCCATAGGCACTGACGGCGCTGTCGAGGATGGTGGCGGCTTCCGGCGTGATGTCCGACTTATCCCAGTCGAAGAACACGATGTACGGACCCTTGTTGCATTCCACGACCGGCGGCGGCGGCGGCGGCGGGGGAGGCGGCGGGGGCGGCGGCGGCGGCGGCGGCGGCGGCGGCGGAGCTGCCGGTTCGCCGAAGTTGTAGCCGATCGTCGCCATCAGCGAGTGCGAACGCCACTTGGTGCGCACGTCGTTGCCGTCGAAGTCCTGGAAGTTCACCTTGTTGACGTTGCTGAAGCGATACTTCAGGCCAACGTCGACGTGGCTGCTGATCGGCGCGCGGATGCCCGCGATGGCCTGCCAGGCGAAGCCGGTGTCGGAATCGTCGAAGATGTCGTAGTGGACGCGGCCAACGCCGGCACCACCGCCGACGAAGCCCTGAAGGCCGTCATCGGGACCGAAGTCGAGCAGACCGTTGACCATGAAGGTCAGGTTGCTGGCGTCCGGGCCGTTGCTGCCCTTGAACGAAGCCTGGCGGTAGCTGGCTTCGGTTTCGAGACGGAACGGACCGAAGTCGTAACCGAGAGCGACACCACCGTCGAAGCCGGTGCTGAATTCTGCGGTTGCGGCGTTGCTGACGCCGTTGATCTTGAGATCGGCGTCTTCGACGATCATGGCACCGAAGTCACCTTCGATGTACCACGAGTTGTCGCGCGCCAGCGCGGGAGTGGCGATAGCTGTCGAAGCCAGCGCCAGTCCAATGACGAGTTTCCTCATACGTTTCCCCTACTAAGAGATTTGGAGCCACCGAGTGCCTGTGGTGTCTACCCCCTCAGCTTTCCGTGTGCAAGCGCACATTGGAGCTGACTGTTGCAGAAATGTCGCGTTTTCGGGGGTTTGGTGAGGCGTCGTGACTCCTTTATTGGAAATCGACTTCACGTTATTGCCCCTGCGCAGTGCTGCGTGTCATGCTGATGGAACGATACCCAAGGCTTGCAGGACGACGACCAGTTCCCCGATCGCCGCCCGAGCCTGAACATCAACTGTCATCCCGCCAAGTGGTTCCACGGGAAGCGAACCTTTTTTCCAAATTCCGTCGAAGAGCCGTTCCTGACCTGCGAAAAGGTCGTAGATGCGAAGCCCTCGACGGGGGGTGATGAATATCCAGCCGCCGCCCTGGAAGCTCGCAATTGCGGCATCGTGGCCGCTCCACGCGCCGGTGGCACCTGTCGCGACCAGCCAGCATTCGCCCGCTTTGGCGTTTTCGGGCGGTTCGGGTCGCTCTCCGGATACAGTCGAGTGCAAAAGAGCATCGCACCGCGCCAGCGCCTCGTTGACGAACACTTCCTTCTGCGCCTGCCCGGCATGGAGCAGCGGCAGGGCAAATCGCGGACTGGTGTTTTCGAAAATCACGGCTTCGCTCATGTTCGGATCTCCTTGCGGAAAGACGGGTTCGGGAAGAGATGGAGCATTGTGGAAACCGCGTAAGTGCCCTGCTGGCGCACCCGAAACGCATCGCCGGGAGACAGCGCGGAAAGCGCGGCCAGCAGATCGGGCGGCAGGTCCATCCGGGGCACTTGCAAGGTCCAGGTGGCGAGCGGATTTTCAATTGGGCCGTACGTCAGGAGATAGCTTTCGGCCTGTTCTACCAGCGGCGCGTCGATGCCGTCCTGCCAGTTCCAGTTACCTCGTGCACGCCGGGTCCAGCCAAGGCGCAGGGTCCCGTCGCCGAGTATTTCGGCGCGGGGATGGACCGGGGGGAGCGGACGCAGGGTGAGGCCGCTCAGGTGCACGGGGCTGGCGACCGGCTCGGCATCGCTGCGGCCCATGGCGAGGACCTTCCTTTCGGCTGCCGCGCCGAGGCGCGCGGGGTCGAGCGCCGATGCGGTGCCATCGAGAAGGACGAAAGCCTCTTCCGCGACATGCCCGGCCACGGCATTTTCGGTGCCGCCGCGCCCGCGCAGGAAGCCTTCGAGGCGCCAACGGCCTTCACCGAGCGGGGTCGCCCGGGCGAACTGGACCAGTTCCTCACCCAGCAGAGCCAAGTTCGCGCCCTCCGCCAGTTGCCGCGTGGCGGCCGAGACCAGATTCATGCGCGGATCGACGAGCGTGACCGCCAAGCTGGAGGTGCGGTCGAACAGCAGGGGGCTTTTCGGCGGCAAGGCGGAGGATGCCGTGCCCATGACGGCGCGGCGGCGACCGCTGCCGCCCAGCGGGTCGAGCTGGCCGTCGCCCCGGTCCGCATAGAGCGCCGCGCCGCTCCAGTTCGCCCCCGCCGAGGACAGGGCGGCGAAAAGGCGCGGTCTTCCGGCGCTGTCCGAGGTGGGATCGTGCGGCAGCTCGAAGGCGGCGAGCAAGGTTGGGGTGGCGGGCAGGTCTTCCGGCGCATTGATCCGGCCGGGGTCGGTGGGAAGCTGCATGGGCGCGTCGGCGCCCGTCGGCACCGCGCGTTCCGCGGTCACTTCCACGCCGCTGTCGCGCCATTCCCATTCAAGCACGCGCCAGCGCCCGCCGATCCGTGGGAAAGTGACGAGCGTGCCGGGCGCCACGGCGGGGTTCAGTTCGGCAGTGCGCCAGGAGATGCGCTCTCGGCGCCAGTCGGTGCGGTGCCGAGCCTGTTCGATCAGGCTTCGCGCCGTGGTGGCTTCGAGCGCGGCGGGCAGTTCGATCGCGCCGGGTGCGCCGGGCAGGGCTTGTCCGGCGGCGTGCTGGATGCCGGGCAGATAGTCGCGGTCGCAGTCGAAGTAGCGCAGGAGCGATAGCGGGCGCTGCTCCGCGCCGCCGCGATGGCGGGTGAAGCCGGTGGCGGCACCGAAGTCGCCGTCTTCGGTCGGGATCGCCGCTTCTGGCAGGGCGATCGGTTGCTCCTGCCTGCGCTCGCGGGTGATCGCCAGCGGTTCGCGGCCCGCGTCGACGGCCAGCGGGAATACCTGATCGATGGTGTCCAGCGCCTCGACGAGGCTGCCCCCGCAGGTGAAACCGCGAAAGCCGGTGAGCGGCACGGCGGCCTCGACATTCTCGATCACCTCGCCGAGCAGATCGGCCAGATCGAAAGCCTCGTCGGCCACGACTTCGAACGTCAGCGCGGGGATGCGGTTGTAGAATTCCGAGAGGTCGAGGTCTTCGAAAACGACATAGGCGAGGTCGCGGTGGGCGGGGCACTGTGCCTCGCCCTCGGCGGCGAGGATCAGCGGGTCGCAGGGCTGGTCGCCGTGGCCGGTGTGGAGGCGCAGGGTGCCGCCGGTCTTGAGGTCTCCCTCCACGCCGCGCAGCAGCTTGCCGTCGGCCCAGATGCGGCCGATGCCGAGGATTGGGCGGCTGGCGAGCGCGACCGCGAAGCTGGCGCTGTAGCTATAGGCCGTGACCGAACCCGCGCCTTTGCCGCCGCCGAGCGTCTCGCTGCTTTCCGAGAGCTCGGTCGCCCAGATCATCTGCCCGGCCACCCGCATCCGCCCGAAATGGCGCGGCAGCGGCTGGCCGTAGCTGGAGGTGGTGACATCCAGTTCCCTGAGCCTCCCGCGCTGGCCGCGCGGGGTGCCGAAGAGCGCGGCGTCGAACTGGCTGCCGACCAGCGAGCCCACGGCGCCGCCGATCGGGCCGCCGAGTGCGGTGCCGACGGCGCTGAATACGAGCGTGGCCATGTCTATTCCTTCTCCTCTTCGGGAATCGCGCGCCAATGGTCGATGCGCGGCCAGTCAGACGGCAGCGGGCCGAGCACGACGCGGCGCAGCCCGGCATGGGCGTGGACGATGCGGGTCCGGTCCTGTGCCACGGCGAAATGGTGCTGGCAGGGACCGGGGCGCAGCAGGAGTACATCGCCGGGCTCCGGCTCTCCGCTGACAGGCGTGAGGCCGAGGCGTTCGGCGAGGGCACCGGTATCCGGCGTGACCAGCGCGCGCAGGTGGTAGCCCCCCGGCAGGTGCCGCGCCCGTTCGCCCGGCAGGCTGGCGGCGACGACGCCGAGGCAGTCGAGGCCGATCCGCGGGTCCCGGCCATGCAGACGGAAGGGAATGCCCACGAGTTCGCGCGCCGCTGCGGCGATGGCGGCCCCGTTCATATCGAAGGCGTTCATAGAGAAGGTGAGGGGTAGCGGGTGAGCAGGTCGTTGCCGGGCAGGAACGGCTCGCCGCGAAAGTTCGCCGCATTGGCGAAGCGGGCGCCGCAGGTCCCGAGCGTGTGGTCGCAGCCCTCGCGCAGGAAGGCGCGGGTGCCGGGCGGGGTCGTCTCGTCCAGCGGGCGGTCGAGGATCAGGGCGCCCGCCCCGGTCGCTCCGGGGATGCTCATCCTCTCACCCGCCTGCGGGCCTTCCAGCCAGCGCAGGCTGCCGCCCGCATGACGCGCGGCATCGACGGGCGCGCTCAGGACCACGGCGTTGTTCCCGAGATCGAGCGCCATGAGCACGACTTCGCGGGTGAAGCGCTGCGCATCGAGGTTGCAGCCAGGGCCGCAGAACGCGGCGCGGCAGCCGGGGCTGGTGCGCGGCACCGGGTCGCGCAGGAGTTCCTGCTTGCGCGAGGTTAGTTCCGCCGAAAAGCTGCCGTCCTCCTGAGAGACCGCGCCGATCGTGCCGCTATAAAGCGTGTCGCGTTCCAGCGTCTCCCAGTCGATCAACCCGATGCATACGCGGGCCCGGTCGAAGCGACCGGCGGCGAGGTCTTCGGCGGAGATCGCCTCGTGGCTGAGCGTGCCGCGCACGTCGGCGCTGTCCGGCTCGAACCCTGCAGACTTGCGGATCGAGGAGGGCACCATGCCGGGCGCGGCGCGGTGCAACAGGCCATCGAACCAGAGGTCGGCGTCATGGGTGGTGAAGCCCAGAGTCACGCCGTCGCGGCGGTCGATCCGCCAGAACATGGCGACCGTTTCGAGATCGGTGGAAAACCAGATGCGGCTCATGACGCCTCCCGGATCTCGACGAGGGGGACGCTGGGCGCCTCGCCCGCCGCGAAGGCCGCGCCGGAGACTTCCAGCCGGTCCTCGGCAAAACGCACCGGCACGTCGAATAGGAAGCCCGCGCGGACCTCGGCCCCGGCGGCGGGAGGATCGTCGAATTGAATCACGCCGCGCGGCTCGAGCGACCAGCTGGCGGGCTGGATCACGCCGTCCACCGAGACCAGCAGGGTGTCGAACCGGGGGCGGGTGATGCGGCGGACTTGCGGATCGTCCTCGCCATAGCGCTTGGTCAGGGGGAAGGCGGAGCGGGTGCCGTCGCCGGTGCCGAGCGGCTGGTCGAGCGGGGTCGGCAGGCCGGTCATGCCGTTCGAGCTGAAGTCGCCGGGGTCGCGCAGCAGGAAGCCGCGCGCGGGGCCGCGGCGGGCGCGGTAGAAGGCGATCAGGGTGCCCAGTTCGTCCTCGGAGCGGATGCCGGGGCCGACGTCGAAGCGCAGGCGGGCGTCGGACCAGAGGCTGCTGCGCCGCTCGAAGCCGGAGGCGGTCACGGAGATCGCGGTAGAGAACTCGGGCGCGACGGCGGCGTCGCGGCCGAGAGCGAGCGGATAGGGAACGGCATCGAAGGCCTGCATCGCATCGGCTCCTGAAAGGGGTGGGGCGGGAAGGCGGACGAAGCCGTCGCGGGCGACTTGCGGCAGCGCCCAGACCACGACTTCGTGGTGGTCGCGGGCGAGGGCCTCGTCGATGCCGGAATCGATCCGGCGCCACTGGTCGCTTTGCGTGGGATTCAGCACGAAACCGGCGAGGTAGTCCTGCGCCTCGGGCGGATAGCCGAGGCGGTCGTTCACCGTGGCATAGGCGCGGCGGCGCAGGGCGTCGGCCCCTGCGGTGAGCCAGTCGTAGTCCTCCACCTGCAGGCGGTCGAAGGCAGGCGCAGCCCAGCCGGTGGGCAGGTTGGCGCGGCGCATCTCGGGCATGGCCGGGTCGAGCACGGTGGGGGTGAAGACCAGCGCCAGCGCCTCGACCGGCTCCGGCGCGGCGGCGATGCGGACGGCGGCGACGAGATCGGCAGTGGACTGCGCGAGCAAGTCACCGGCCCTGTCGAGCAGGGCCTTGCGCGCCGCGTCCATCGGAGCGCGCAAGTCGGGAATGAGGGGCGGGGTGCCGCCGAACTTCGCGCGGGCGGCGGGGTCGTAGAGACAGATGCGCCCGTCCGCGAAGCACCACCACCACGGCTCGCCGACCTGGAAGCGCACCGGGGCGCCGGCTTCGATCATCAGCCGGGCGAAGGCGGCGCCGACCGCTTGCAGCCAGTCCATCGCCGTGTCGCTTGCAGGCGAAAGCAGAGTGGAAGGCGGGTCCCAGCCGGTGAGGGCGGGACTGCCTTGATGGTCGCGCTGCTTCCAGTCGTCCGGGCAATGCTGGTCGAGCAGTTCGTAGGACAGCGAGGCGACCGGGCTGAAACCGAGCTTCACGCAGTCCGCAAAGAAGGCGCGGTGCCAAGCCCGCGTCGGCGCATTGAGCGGGTCCGTCGTCGTGCCGACACGATAGGCGGCGTCCATGGCGGTGAGCCGGAAATAATGGCTCATGCCGACGTAATGGACCACCGATCCCCGGTAGCCGAGCTGGCGCACGCTGCGCAGCAGGCGGGCGGGGGTCTGCACGCCCTGGTCGTCGAAGCCGGTGGCCATGGCGAGGCCGCTCGGCGGCAGGATGACGTCGCCGATCTCCAGCATGGCGCGGGCGCCGTCCACTGCGATCTCGCTGAGTTCGATCCAGCCTTCGGCTTCGGCCGGGAGGGGATCGGCGCTGCCGTCGTAGCCGGGCGGGCAGAAGGAAACGAACATGCGGTCGATCGCATGGGGCCAGACGCGGTCGCCGGAGGGCAGCGCAAAGCCTGCCTCCAGTTCCGAGAAGCGCAAGTCGATCCGTGCGTCCTCGCCGCTGCCTTCGGCATAGTTCCAGAGGCGGACGTACCAGACGCGCGGCGAGCCTTGCGCATCCCGGCCCTCGACCGTCAGGGTCGGGCCGAGGCCGGAATCGAGCGGGATCACCCCCGAGGACCGCCAGCGGAAGCTGAGCGAGGTATGCGCGTAGTCGCGGTCGGTCTTGTAGGCGAGCAGCGGGTGGTCGAGGCGGTCCTCGCTTTCCCAGATCAGCCCGCCGAGATCGCCCTTGCGCAGGAACGAAGCGTCCACGCGCAGCGAATCGGGGCCGGTGGACACGACCGAGGCCATCATCGGGCGGGGGAAGTTGACGGTCCAGAAGCGCGGGTCGAAGCGCCTGATCCAGTCGCTCGTCTGTCCGTTGCGCTTGGCGGCAAGCCAGAATGCCATCTTGGGTGCTCCGGTGAGAGTCAGCGGGCGGAGATCGCGCGGCGCACGGCGCTGGCGACCTGGCGGGACGAGCGCTGGAGCGACTGCGGCGTACTCGCGCCGCGCGGGGCGGTGAGGGTGATGGCGACTTTCACGTCGCGCGCGGGGCCGCTGGAGCCGGTCTCGATCCGTCCGGCGGAGGTGGGGACGAACAGCTCCGGCCCGCGCTCGCCGACCAGATAGCCGCGCCCCGGCGCGACATTGCCGCCAGTCGCGCGGCCCGGCAGGCCGAGCAGGCCGGAGACCAGTCCGGAGAGATCGAGCGCGCCGGTGGCCGCCGTCCGTGTGCCACTGCCCGTGGCGAACAGGCCCTGCACCGACTGCGCGGCGATCTCGGCGAGGGCGCTGAGAGCGGTGCGCTTGAGGTCGTCGAAACCGAGGCTGCCGCGCCGGATCGCCCCGGTCAGGCTTTTTTCCAGCGCCTGCCCGGCCTGCGTGAAGCCGGAGACGAGATCGCCGTCCACGCTGGCGCGCATCTGCGCGATGTCGCGGGTGAAGCCCTCGGTGCCGGCGCGGACTTCCACCAGCAGGCTGTCGATGTCATCGCTCATTGTCGTGCTCCATCAGCTTTTCGAGCAGGGCGCGGTCGAGACCGGAGGCTGCGGTATTGGTGGTCAGCCCCAAGGCGGCGGCGAGTTCGGCGGGGGTGGCGTCCCAGAATTCGGCGGGGCGCCACCCGAGCGCCTGCGCGGCCAGCGTGCAGAGGCCGAGCGCTGCCGGGACGAACCGGGCCTCGCTCATCCGCTGCCTTTCAGGATCTGGCCGAGCAGCACCCGCAGCGGCACGGCGCAGGCGGCGAGGCCCTGGGCCATGACCGCCTCGCCCACGGCCTCGCGGGTGAGGGCGCTGCGGGGGGCGAGGCAATGCCAGAACAGCGCCGCCAGTTCGGAAAGGCGAAGCTGCCCGGCGCCCGCGCGCTCGACGAGGGCGAAAAGCGGGCCGAGTTCCTCCTCGGCGGCGACCAGCGCGGTGAAGCTGGGGCGCAGGACATGCGCGGCGCCGCCGATCTCCAGCAGGGCCTCGCCGCGTAGAGGGTTCGCCCGAGTCATGCGGAGGCCACCGCGCCGGAACTTTCGAGCTGGAGCGTGTAGTTGCGCTCGCCGTTGAAATCCCCGGCATAGTCGAGGCGCTGGACAAGGAATCGGCCGAGCAGTTTCTCGCCGTCCTCGAAGCTCAGTTCGTAGTCGTCGAGCGTGCCCGCCATGGCATTGGCGCGGATCTTCGCCTCCGCCGCCGAGCCGAGGAAGATGCCCGCCGCACTCACCGAGACCGCGCGGACCCCGGCGCCGGAGAGCAATTCGCGCCAGCCGCCGCTGTCCTTGCTGGTGACGACGACGGTTTCGCCCGTGACCGACATCTGCGTCGTGCGCAGACCGGCGACGGTCTGATAGCTGGCGGGGGCGCCGCCGTTCGAGATCTTGAGAAGGAAGGCGCTGCCTTTCTGGGCGGGCATGGTGAGGCTCCTTTCGTGGGGGTGTCAGGCGGCGAGCAGGCGGAAGCGGTATTCGAGCAAGATCGCGCGGCGGCTCTCCCCGCGCTGTTCGGCGCGTGCGCGCAGGAACTGGATGGAGGCGACCGCGAAGCCCGGCTGCTCGCGCGGGAGGCTGTCGATCCGCGCCTCGATCCCGGCGACCAGCGTGGCCGCCGTCTCGGGCGCATCGCCCCGGCAGTGGAGTTCCAGCGCCACGCGCACCTCACGGCCGGGGGCGGTCTTGCAGCTCCAGTCGGTGCTGGCGCTGGCGGCGATCGCGAGCCACGGCAGGCTGGTGCGCGAGGGGGCTTCCTCGACCACGGCATTGAGCTGCGCCGAGAGGTCCGGGTCGGCAGCGAGCCAGTCGATCAGCGCGGCGCGCAAGGAGATTTCCATCGCTTATCCTTTCGCGAAGAGCGGCCAGACGAGATCGGCGCGGCGCCAGCGGCTTTCGTCGCCGCGTGCGGCGAGGCGGCGGGTTTCGGCACGGGTGGCGGCAAGCGTTTCGGCGCGCGAGACGAGCCTGCGGGCGAGATCGTCAAAGACGGCGCGGGCCGAGATCATGCGAGGCGCATCCGCCGCCACGGTCGCCACAGTGCCGCGACCGAAGCGGGCGGCAAGGACGCGGCGGCGCTGCCGTCGCGCTCGCGGTGCTGGTGCGCCGCGAGGCGGATCAGGCCGTGGCGCAACCCGTCCGGCAGGCTGTCCCAGTCGTCGGCCAGCCCGGCGGTGAAGCGCACCGCGACCTTGCGGGCCGCGCCGGAGAGGGAGAGCCGGACCCGTCCGGTGCCGTCGGCATCGAGGTCGATCTCGTAAGCCCCGTAGGGAAGGGCGAGGCGGCTGCCGTCGGCGACGATGCCCTCGATTCCAGTGATCGCCTGGACCGGGCGGGTGGACAGCGCCTGCCATCCGGCGCGGACCGGCAGCACTTCCTCGCAAGGCGCGACGAGCGGCATCCGGCAGGTGAAGGCCTCGCAGGTTTCGAGCGCGGCGGCGAGCAGGGCGGAAAGCACGCTATCGTCGCGCGGGGTGGTGATGCCGAGCCATTGTTTTAGCTCCGCAAGCGTCGCGGACGGCAGCACCGGCGGCGTGAGAATGACCCGGTTCATGGGGGTCTCCGATCGGGAGGGAAGAAGGCGGATGGCCCGCGCCATGCCTGAGCCATTGAGGGCGGGCAGGACATGGCGCGGGCCGCTGCTCAAGGCGCGGGGAGCGGAAAGGACGGCGCGCTCCCCGGCAACCTGGATGGCGTCAGGCCGTGATCTTGAGCAGCTTGATCGCGTCGGAATCGAGCACTTGCCCGCCGATCCGCTTGGTCGCGTAGAAGTGGACGAAGGGCTTGTTGGTGAAGGGATCGCGCAGGATCGAGGTCGCGCTGCGCTCGGCGATCAGGTAGCCCGCGCGGAAGTTGCCGAAGGCGATCGGCAGGGCGCCCGCGGCGATGTCCGGCATGTCCTCGGCCTCGACCACCGGATAGCCGAGCAGGCGGTTCGGCTGGCCGTCCATCAGGCCCGGCTGCCAGAGGAACGAGCCGTCGGCGGCCTTGAGCTTGCGGACGACGGCCAGCGTCTTCGCGTTCATCACCCAGCTGGCGCCCTGGCGGTGGCCGCTCTTCAGCGCATGGACGAGGTCGATCAGCTTGAGTTCCGGCGCGCTGTCGAAGCCGGTGGCATGGCCCGAGGCGAGGAACTGGAGCGTGCCGAAAGCGCGGGTTGCATCCGCCGTGGCGGCATTGGGAGCGGTGAGGAAGCCCTTGGGCTGGTTGGTGCCGCTGCCGCTGACGAAGGCCGCGCCTTCCGCGCGGGCGAATTCCATGGCGATCTCGTCGGCCAGCCACGACTGGATGTCGAACTGGGCATCGTCGAGCATGGCCTGGCTCGCTGCCGGGTTGGCGTAGAGTTCACCGGCGGGCGGGGCGATCTCGGCAAAGCTGGGCGTGGCGGTTTCGGCGCGGGCGCCGGTCTCGCTCACCCAGCCCGAGGCGGTGCCGCCGGTGGTCACGAGCTTGCGATAGCCCGCCGAGCCGGTCTGCACGACCTGCGCGATCGCGCGGATCGGGCTGATGTTCTTGAGGCGGGCGGAGATCAGCGCATCGACCTCGCGCGGGACCGCATAGCCGCCGTCCGCCAGCACGGTGCCGGACAGCGACTTGATCTCGGTCTCGCGGCCCATGCGCAAGTAGCCATCGACGAAGCCCTTCACTTCGAGGCTGGCGGGGGCGGCGCCTTCGATCACCGGACGGGCGGCGGCGCGGCTGACGCGGTCGAGGCGGGCCTTCACATCGGCAACGTCGCCGCGAAGGGTCTCGACGGCGGCTTCGGTGGCATCCTGACGGGCGACGAGATCGAACGAGGCGTCAAGCGCTTCGGCGGGAACAGGGGATTCCATCGGGCAGGGACCTTTCGGTTGGAGCCGCCGGTTCGGGCGGCAGGGAAATGGGAGAGAAGGAAATCAGGAAATCAGGAGATCAGGTGCACCCGCGCGCCGTGCTGCATCGGGTGGGTGACGAGGCTGACCTCGAACAGCTCCAGATCGAGCAGTTCGCGGCCCTCGGCACCGGTGCGGCTGGCGCGGGCGCGGTAGCCGAACGAGAGGCCGGTCACGGTGCCGCGCCGCAGCGCGAGACCGGCGGCGCCGTCCGGGTTGTCCACCGAGGCCACGACGCGCAGGCCTCGGTCGTCCTCGGCAGCGGTTTCGATCCAGCCGATCCGGAGGTCTGGCCGGTGCTGCCAGAACAGCGGCAGCGGATCGCGTCGTTCCGCCAGCGTCCGGGCGAAAGCGCCGGGGCGGATCAGGTCGCGCCCGGCGTCGCGCCTGCCGAACAGGGCGGCGTAGCCTGCGAAGCGCAAGGCGTGTCGAAGCATCATCGCAGCAGCTCCCCGACGCCGAGGCGCACGGCGAGGCCGAGCAGCAGCAGCGCCAGCACCGCGCGCACGATCCAGCCGATGGCGGCGGCCTGGGCGCTGGCCTTGGCGTCGCGCCAGGCCTGGAGCAGTTCGCGCAGTTCGGAGAGGTCGCCCGGCGCCGTCGCGTCGTCGAGGCCGATCCGCGACAGCATGCGCCGCGCGCCGACTTCGCTGGCTTCCTCGACGATGGCGCGCAAGGTCACGAGTTCGCTGCCTTCGCCGGTCGCCTGGGCGAGCAGTCCGGCCAGCATGTCCTTTTCGTTCATGATATGTTCCCTTCATCCTTCGGGGCCGGAGCAAGGCCGAGCAGGGCGCGCTTCTCTTCCGCATCGAGGAAGTCGGCGGCGCTCACTTGCGCCCAGAGCCGCTCGCGGTCCTCGGCAAGGGCGGGCACGCGGTCGAGGTCGATATGGAGACAGGTTTCCGGGAACCACGGCGCGAGGCCCTCGCAGAGGCCGGAAAGGATCTTGCCCGCCAGCGGCAGCAGGGTGAGCCGCCAGAGCGCGCGGTTGGCCTCGCGGTAGTTCGCGTAAGTGGCGTCGCCCGGCAGGCCGAGCAGCATCGGCGGCACCCCGAAGGCCAGCGCCACGTCGCGCGCGGCGGCGGCCTTGAGCGTGGCGAAGTCCATGTCCGCCGGGGTCATTGCCATGGCCTGCCACTTGAGGCCGCCTTCCAGCAGCATCGGCCGCCCGGCATTGCCCGCACCGGCATAGGCATTGGCGAGTTCGGCCTTGAGCCGGTCGAACTGGTCCCCGGTGAGCGTCTGGCCGTCGTCCGCCTCGTAGACCAGCGCGCCGGAGGGGCGGGCGGCGTTTTCCAGCAGCTGGCGGTTCCACTGCGCGGCGGCATTGTGGGTGGCCACGGCCTCGTCGGCGGCGGCGAGGCAGCCCGCGCCGTAGTGGTCGTCCGCCGGGTGGAAGTGGCGGATGTGGATCACGTTGGGGGCGGCGTCCTCGTCCAGCAGCGGGATCGTCAGCCGCCGCCCGGCCACTTCGTAGGCGAAGGCGGCGGGCCAGCCGTCCTCGCCCGCCATGATCGAGACGCGCTCGGGCCGCAGGGCGAAGAGTTCGACCGGGCGACCCCGTGCGTCCTTGAGCACTTGCACATAGGCATTGCCGTGAAGCAGCAGGTGGCAGGCAAGCGTTTCCAGCAGCGATTGCCCGGCGCTGGTCTCGGTGACGAGCGCCATGAGCTGCGGATCGGCAGCGCGCAGCGGGGCGCCGCCGATGCCCTCGGCCACGAGACGCACGGCACGCTGGGCGACGGGGTTTTCGAGATAGGCGCGGCGCACCGCCGAGGCATATTCGAACGGCGCCCGCCCGCTTCCGCTGTCGGCGAAGAACCAGGGCGAGGCCGGGCCGCGCGCCAGCGGCACGCGGGCATTCTCGCCCTTGAAGGCGGCGAGGAGGGTATCGATGAAGGACACGGGCGAGGGTTCCTTTCAGGGAATGTCCGGAGCGGTTCACTCCCTAGAATGCGAAATCAGGCGACCCGCACCCGAGGCGCGCCGCCTTTGCCGAGCATCAGTTCGGTCAAGGCCCAGACCAGCGCATCGGCGCGGTCGGGCGAGCGCCCCGGCCCCTGATAGGACCCGCCGGCGATCAGCCCGCACATCTCGTCTTCCAGCGCCGGGAACAGTCCGGCATGGCGGACCCGTCCGGCCTCGTAGAGCGCGGCGACCGGCTCGGCGCGGGCGACTTTGCCCCTGCTGGCGTGGACCAGCCGCAGCGGTAGGGAAAGCTGCGCCGCGCGCAGGACCGAGCCGACCATCGCGCCGCCCTGGTTGGCCTCGGCCACCACGCGGTCGGCCTGCCAGGCCTCGGCGGCCCCGGCAACGGCGCGCGCCCAGCGTTCGGGACCGGCTTTCTCCACCGAGGCATCGGCAAGGACATGGGCCATGCCGTCGGCGCCGAGGCCGACCACCACGATCCCGCAGGCATCGCCGCCGTCCGAAGCCGGAGGATCGACCCCGACGACGATGCGGGTGTATTCGGGCCGGCTGCATTCGGGCGCGTGGTCCGCGCGGCAGGTTTCCAGCAGCGCCCGGCTCCAGAGTGCGCCTTCGATCTCGGCGATCAGCTCGCCGTCGATCTCCTGCCGCCCGAGCAGGCTCTGCCCGAAGGAGCCGCGCATGGTGTCGAGGAAGCGGGCGGGCAGGTTGGCGGCATTGTCGAAGGTGCTGCCGCGCGTCACCGTCACTTCGCCGCGCTCGCTTTCGGCCAGCAGGCGCATGACCAGCGGCACGCTGCGCGGGGTGGTGGTGGCGACGACGCGCGGATCGCGGCCGAGGCGCAGGCCCATGAGCAGGTTGTCCCAGCTCGCCACCGCGCGGGCGGCGGCATTGTCCCACTTGGCGACCTCGTCGCACCAGGCGTGGCTGTGCTGAGGGCCGCGCAGCGCTTCCGGCTCGGCGGCCGAATAGAGCGTCGCCTGCGCGCCATTCGGCCAGGTCAGCCGCCGCAGCGAAGGTTCGAAGACCGGACGTCGCCATGGCGCGCCGACCGAGAGCAGGCCGCTCTCGCCCTCGACCATGACCGCGCGCGCCTCGCCGAGATGGGCGGCGACGAGGGCGATGCGCGCCTCGGGATCGTTTTCCGCGATCTCGTTGACCCATTCGGCGCCGCAGCGGGTCTTGCCGAAGCCGCGCCCGGCCATGACCAGCCAGACCCGCCAGTCGCCCGCCGGGGCCAGCTGCGAGGGCCGCGCCCAGACCCGCCAGTTCCAGCGCCATTCGCGCTGTCCGGTGGGGCCGAGTTGTACCGCGAAGCGCTCCAGTTCGGCCTCGTCGGCCTCGGTCAGCCATTGCAGGGGATCGGCTTCAGCCATGCTCGGTCTCCTTGCGGGTTTCCGGGCGGGTCTCCGGGCGGGTTTCCAGCGCGCGCCGCGCCGTGACCTGCTCGCGCAGTTGCGCCAGCTTGGCCTGGATCGAGGCGCGGACGGCGGCGAGGTCCTCGTTCTCCCGCGACGCCCTTTCGCGCGCCACGGTCTCGCGGTGGAGGCCGAGCAGGCGCAGCGCAGTGGCGTTGTCGAACTTGACCTCGCCGTCCTTGGGATCGCCGAAGCGCAGGCGGTAGAGCACTTCCATCTCCAGGTTCTCGTAGCCCTCCAGCAGGGCGGCGCGCCAGGCGCGGGCGAAATCGGGTTCGGTGCGGCGCAGGCGATAGGCCCGACCCGCAGGAACCCCGGCGGCGGCGCTGGCCGCGCTGACGTTCGAGGTCTCTGCCAGCGCGGCAAGGAACGGCGCGCGCCACTGCCCCTCGGCCGTCCCGCCACGAGGGCACGGGTCGGCGCCGGGCGAAGCCGGGTCTGGCTCTGCCATGTGGGATCATCCCTGCTGTTGATGTTTGATGCGGTGCGAAGCGAGCCAGCGAATCAATCGCCCTCGATGTTCTTGGTTTGTACCAATTGGGGATCGCAATGTCAAGAGAGATAACCAAATGGGTTATAGCTTGCTGGCCCGGCGCGGCCTTACTAAAGCAAGCCACACAATTACCCGGAGAACTCGATGCTGCGCCGCCTCTACGACTGGACCATGGCCAAGGCGGCGCACCGCCATGCCGAATGGTGGCTGGCCCTGTTCGCCTTCCTGGAGGCAAGTTTCTTCCCGGTGCCGCCGCATCCGCTGCTGGGCCTCATGTGCCTGGCCGAGCCGAAGAAGGCGATTCGCTTCGCGGTGATCGCCACGCTGGCCTCGGTGACGGGCGGGCTGCTGGGCTATGCGATCGGCCATTTCGCCTATGAGGCGTTCGGCGAGGCGCTGCTGCGGGCGCTGGGGCTGGCGGACAGCTTCCCCAAGGCGGCCTGCTACCTGCGCGAATATGGCGCGGAGATCATCGTGGTGAAGGGGGCGACGCCGATCCCGTTCAAACTGCTGACGATCACCGCCGGTTTCATCGGCATGAACCTCGCGGTGTTCATCGGCGCCTCGATCGTCTCGCGCTCGATCAGCTTCATGATCGTCGGCGTGCTGTTCCGCCTGTTCGGCGCGCCGATCAAGGCGGTGATCGACAAGCACCTCGGCAAAGTGACGGCGGCATTCGCGGTGGCCGTTGTCGCCGGTTTCCTCGCGGTCGCCTTCCTCGGCGGCGGTGCCAAGGAGACCAACCAGAAGTGCGATGTGACGGCCGTTACCCAGGCGGCCTGAGGCTTTTCCAACGGAACAAGTTCGTCATTGCGAGCGTAGCGAACCAATCCAGAGTCGGTCTCAAGCCGCCCTGAATTGGTTCGCTACGCTCGCAATGACGACAGGTTGGTTCTAGCCCTCGATCACGCAGCTTCGATTATTCTGGCATGCGGGTGATGCTTGTCGATGTGCTTGCGG
Organism: Novosphingobium sp.; assembly: GCA_017745295.1. Taxonomy (GTDB): domain Bacteria; phylum Pseudomonadota; class Alphaproteobacteria; order Sphingomonadales; family Sphingomonadaceae; genus Novosphingobium. The sequence goes on along the minus strand of JAGHZR010000036.1, from coordinate 2,213 downwards.
ATGATCCTGAGGTTGCGGCTGTTCGAGCGGAACACGAAGTCGAACAGATCGCCCGCAACGGGGATCGCGCCCAGCATCGTGTCGAAGCCGACATTGGCGGTCATGCGGGCCAGCTGCCACTTCGACATGCCGAGATTGCGGGCCTCCCACACGAGGTACATGCCCAAGAGACCCGCGATCACGTCCCCGGCGATCGGCACCAGGCCGATCACCGCGTCGAGACCGATCTTGCGGCGGATACCGGGCAGGGCGATGGCGCGCTCCAGCACATATTCGAGCATTTCCACGCGGCGCAGAACCGATACCGGGTCGGTGCCGAGCGGCAGCTCCATGTCCATGCGCCGCGCGGTAGTCTGTCCAGTCGCCAAGTCCTGCCTCTCCTCTGAAGGGCCTTACCGGACTTTATTTGGGGACCCAGGCGAGCGGCATCAAGGGGTGCCAGCCCCAGGTGTTAGGCGCGAAACCGGCGACGCTGCCGCGCACCAGCGACCAGCGGATCGGGGTTCCGAAGGGAATGAAGACGTTGGCGGCGGTCAGTTCGGCCTCCGCCTCGGTCAGCAGGGCGGCGCGTTCGTCCGGCGTGGCGGCGGAGGCGGCTTCGGCCACCCGCGCATCGGCATCGGCGGAACAGAGACCGCGCCGGACGTTGCACGACAGGCGGTTGAGGAACCAGGCCGCGCGCGGATAGCGGGCGACGTCGTCGACCAGCCGCAGATCCGCCGTCTCCGCCTTGTCGCTGCGGACGAGGTGGACGCCGATCGCCGCAAAGTCCGCCGTGAGTTTCGCCAGCAGGGTATCGGCACCGCCGCCCGACGGCAGCCAGACGGTCAGGCGCGGGCCGCCCGCGATCGGCGCGGCGGGAGGCGGCGCGCCGCGACCGCCGCGAACCACCGGCGACGCGGGGGCCTCACCGGCGCGCGCTGCGCCCGAGGCTCCCGCGGCCCAGCGGCGCACCCGTGCCATGGCGAGGGCGCGGCGTTCGTCCAGCGACTGTTCGCTCCAGCGCTCGCCGATGGTGCCGAGATCGCCGTCGAGGCTGGGGCTGACGATCCGGCTCGTCGCCGACCAGCCGCCGAGGCTGAACGGGGCGATCAGGCCCTCGCGGTCGATGGTCATGGCCAACGCCTCGCGGTTGGCGGGATCGGCCAGGAAGCCCTTGTCGCTGGCGACCTGAAGCCCGAACAGGCCGACCACCGGATCGACCTGGATCGTCCCGCGCAGGATGCCGACCGAGCGGGTCAGCGGAAAGTCCTGGATCTCGCCGCCCATGACGAGATCGACTTTGCCCGCGTTGAAGGCCTCCACGGCGGCGGGGCCGTCCAGCACCGAGAGGTCGATCCGGCGGGTGCGGCGCGGCCAGTTCTCCACGGCGGGCAGGCCGAGGCTGGCCGGGTCGATCGGCGTCAGCCGCGCCGAGCCTTTCCCGCCCTCCAGCCGCATCGGTCCGGCGCCCCGGTCCTTGAAGCTCAGCCCCAGTTCCGGCTGGGCGAGAAGCTGGAGCAGATAGGGCATTGGCCGGGTAAGGCGGATTTCGATGACGCGCCCGGCCATCGTGCGGATTTCGTCGATCCCGGCGAGATCGTGGGCCAGCGGATCGTCTTCCAGCGCCTTGAGCGCGGCATCCAGCGCCTTCTTCGCGGACTCGGCGGTCAGCGGATCGCCCGAGGCCCAGTCCCCGTCACGCAGGCGGAAAATGTAGCTCTGGCCGTCGTCGGTGACGATCCAGCGATCGGCGAGGGCGGGGATGACGCGGCCCTTCTCGTCGAAGGAGACCAGCCCCTCGACGGTCGAGGCCCTGACGAGCTGGCTTGCTAGCGTGACATTCTCGCCGATGTCGAAATTCTCGGGCGAAGAGCCGATGACGGCAACGCCCAGCGCCGAATTGTCGGTGCCCCCGCAGGCGCAGAGAGCCAGCGCGGCCGGAAGGACCATGGCCCGAATGGCTTTGCGCGGCGCGGACATTTCCTAGGCCTAGTCGATTTGCCGCCGGTCGCAAATGGTTCGCGCGGAAGCAGGCGCGATTTTTCCGGGGAGGTCCTGTTCAGAGTTGGTTTGGAAAATGCCCTGTCGGGCATTTTCGTTGCGGCACCGGCCCACGCCCCCACCCGACCTCCCATCAGAATACACTAGTGGGAGGTCGGGTGGGGGCGTGGGCCGGTGCCGCAACGAAAATGCCCGACAGGGCATTTTCCAAACCAACTCTGAACAGGACC
>JAGHZR010000035.1 GCA_017745295.1 Novosphingobium sp. | reverse complement strand
GGTGATGCCACGCTCCTGCTCCTGCTCCATCCAGTCCATCGTCGCGGTGCCTTCGTGCACTTCGCCGATCTTGTAGGACTTGCCGGTGTAGTAGAGGATGCGCTCGGTCGTCGTCGTCTTGCCGGCGTCGATGTGCGCCATGATGCCGATATTGCGATAACGCTCGAGCGGATGGCTGCGGGCCATGACGTGGTTTCCTTAAGGATGTGGGGAGCCGGACGATCCAGCTCCCCGATATGTAGGAACGAATGTTGGAAGCGCCAGACCAACCGGCGCCCCGAGACTTACCAGCGGTAGTGGCTGAAGGCGCGGTTCGCCTCGGCCATGCGGTGGGTGTCTTCGCGCTTCTTCACGGCGTTGCCGCGGTTGTTCGAAGCGTCCAGCAGCTCGCCCGAGAGGCGCGCCGACATGGTGTTCTCCGAACGGTTGCGGGCCGACGTGATCAGCCAGCGGATCGCGAGCGCCTGGGCACGCTCCGGACGGACTTCGACCGGAACCTGGTAGGTCGCACCACCGACGCGGCGGCTGCGGACTTCGATCTGCGGCTTCACGTTGTTCAGGGCATCGTGGAACAGCTGGACCGGGTCCGACTTGGCGCGGGTTTCCATGGTTTCCATGGCACCGTAGACGATCGATTCGGCGACCGACTTCTTGCCGTCGAGCATGAGGTTGTTCATGAACTTCGACAGGACCTGATCACCGAACTTCGGATCAGGCAGGATTTCCCGCTTTTCGGGACGACGACGACGTGACATCGTTGGTATTCCTTGTTCTTTCGGGCGGGAGCGTGAGCATCACCGGCCGGTAAATCGTGTACCGTGCGAGGCGATACGCCCCGCAAACCAGCTTACTTCGGACGCTTGGCGCCGTACTTCGAGCGCGACTGCTTGCGATCCTTGACGCCCTGCGTGTCGAGCACGCCGCGCAGCACGTGGTAGCGCACGCCGGGAAGGTCGCGAACGCGGCCGCCGCGGATGAGCACGACCGAGTGCTCCTGAAGGTTGTGGCCTTCACCGGGGATGTACGAAATGACTTCGCGGCTGTTGGTCAGGCGGACCTTGGCGACCTTGCGGAGAGCCGAGTTCGGCTTCTTCGGGGTCGTGGTGTAAACGCGGGTGCAGACGCCGCGCTTCTGAGGGTTCTGCTCCATGGCAGGAACCTTCGACTTGGCCTTCTGCGGCTCGCGGCCCTTGCGGACCAGCTGGTTGATAGTGGGCATCTATACTCTTCTTTCAAATGGGAGTGCGATGGATCGCCGCCGAAAGCATCGGCATCGACCCGTCGCACCCCGGAAGGTTCCGGGCCGGTACATCTGAAAGGGAAGAGTGCGATCACGCATCACACCAAGCCTGCCTGCTTGCGCCCGTCATCCCGGCGAAAGCCGGGACCGCTGGCCGCAAGCGCCATGCTCGCTGCACACGTGAGCCGAAAAACACTCCACCCGGCCAATGCACCGGATTACTTTGCCATGCGCCGATCCGCCGGAAGGTCCGCGATTCGCGGGAACCCTGCCGCCTTTCGCTCGCAGGACTGCGCCGAAAGGCCCGGAAATGCTGACATGGCAATGTTCAGCTCTATGTCGTTTCCTTCGGGAATACCCGCAGGAGATGGGCGCCCTTACGAGATTGGTGCCCAAGGGTCAAGATTTACCGGCGACATGCCGGACCCCGCCGGATCGCAATCTCCGGCCCGCGAATATTTTTCAAGGCGCCTCGCGAAGGTCTCCGTCTCAGCTCTCGATATCGATCTGAAGGGACGAAGATGCCTCGCTACCTGCTTGCTTCAACCGCGCTTCTCGCCATGGCAACCGCCGCGCATGCCGAAGACGTTACCACCAAGAAGACCACGCCGCTCCTCACTTCGACGATCAGGAACGGCGCCGCCGACGCGATCAACATCACGAAGGACGGCTCCGTCGTCCTGACCGGCGGCACCGCCGTGACAATGGACAGCAACAACAACGTCGCCAATGCGGGTGCGATCACGATCACCAATGCCAACGGCGTGCGCGGCATCGTCGCCAAGGCCGGGACCACCGGCGACATCGTCAACACCGGCACGATCACGCTCGACGAACCCTATACCCCGACCGACGACGACAAGGACGGCGATCTCGACGGTCCCTTCGCGCTCGGCTCGAACAAGATCGGCATCCGCACCGAGGGCGACCACACCGGCAAGATCACCCAGAGCGGCACGATCACCATCAAGGGCAACGATTCCGCCGGTATCTCGCTGGGCGGCAAGCTCACCGGCAATTTCACCCATGACGGCAAGACCAATGTGCTGGGCGACAATGCCATCGGCGTGAAGACCGGCCAGATCGACGGCAACGTCCGCCTCGCCGGTTCGGTGCAGGCACAGGGCAAGAACGCGATCGGCGCGCAGTTCGGCGGCGACGTCAACGGCGCCATGGTCGTGCAGGGCCAGATCGTCTCGACCGGCTACCGCTATCCCACCCCGCCCGCCGACCCTTCGAAGCTTGACGCCGACGATCTGCTCCAGGGCGGCTCGGCGATCGTCGTCGAAGGCAATGTGACCGGCGGCATCGTCCTGGCCGTCGCGCCCAAGGACACCGACCCCAACAATCCCGACGAGGACGGCGACGGCATTCCCGACGCCACCGAGGGCGCCGCCAAGGTCGCCACTTACGGCAAGGCCCCGGCGATCGTGATCGGTTCCGCGACCAGGGACATCGCCATCGGCCCGGTCGCCAGCACGGCCAGCAAGTACGGTCTCCAGATCGACGGCACCGTGGAAGGCCACGGCCTCTACGCCGGTGTCGACGGCAACGGCGTGACCATCGGCGGCCTCGGCGGCAAAGTGACGATCGCCAATGGAATCGGCATCACCGGCGGAATCGCCGCAACCTCCAAGGACGCGGCCGCCACAGCCCTGCGCCTCGGCGCGGGCGCCAGCACGCCGCTGATCCAGAACGCAGGCACCATCAGCGCCTCGGGCGCGCAGGCCGTCGCGGTGCGCATCGATGCGGGCGCCAGCCTGCCCACCTTGCGCAACTCCGGCACGATCAAGGCCGCCGCCGTCAACGAGAACGGCGCGGCCACCGCGATCAGCGATGCCAGCGGCACGCTGAACCTCGTCGAGAACAGCGGCACGATCTCCGCCACCGGCGCCAAGGCCGGTGCGGGCAAGAACATCGCCATCGACCTTTCCAAGGCGACCGGCAGCGTCACCGTGAAGCAGACCCAGGTCGGCGCGGGCTTCGCCGCCCCTGCGATCGTCGGCGACATCCTGCTCGGCGGCGGGAACGACGTCGTCGATATCGCCGACGGCACGGTGACCGGCAATGTCGCCTTCGGCGGCGGCAACAACACCCTCGCCCTTTCCGGCAAGGCCGTGCAGACCGGCAACGTCACCTTCGGCGCCGGTTCGGACACGATGACGCTGGCGGGCACCTCACGCTTCGTCGGCACGGCGGACTTCGGCGGCGGCGCCGATACGCTGACCCTCACCGGCACCTCGGTCTTCTCCGGCGCGCTGGCGAATGCCGGAAACCTCGCGGTCAAGCTCACGGGCGGCATGCTCGACGTGAACAAGCCCACCGCGATCGGCTCGCTCGATGTCGGCAAGGACGGCGTCGTGGCCGTGACGCTGAACAAGGCGGCGGGCCAGGGCTCGGCCTATAACGTTGCCGGCACCGCCTCCTTCGCGGCGGGATCCAAGCTCGCGATCAAGCTCGCCGACGTTTCGACCGCCGAGGGCAGCTATCAGGTGCTGACCGCAGGCACGATCCAGGGCCGCGACAATCTCAAGGCCGCCACCGACCTCGTGCCCTTCATGTTCAAGGCCACGCTGGACGACAAGGCCGCCGCGAACACCGTGGTCGTCGATGTCGCCCGCCGCACGGTGGCCGAACTCGGCCTCAACCGCTCGCAGGCGACCGCCTACAACGCGATCTTCGCCGCGCTCGGCAAGGACGAGAAGGTGGAGGACGTGTTCCTCGGCATCACCAACGGCGACCAGTTCCGACAGGCCGTGGGCCAGATGCTGCCCGACCACGCGGGCGGCTCGTTCGAGGGCATCAGCCTCGGCACCCGCACCGTCGCCCGCCAGCTGATGGACCCGATCAACCCGGTCTGGGGCGAAGGGCGCCTCAGCACGACGCTGAACCTCTCGTTCTGGGGCAGCGACAAGAAGGCCGGTGCCAATGCCGCCTACAACCTCGGCGGCTACGCCATGTCGCTCGGCGCCGAGTACCTGACCGGCATCGGCCGGTTCGGCGGCACGTTCTCCTATCTGTGGAACCGCCACACGAGCGGCGGCAGCAGCGAGATCAAGTCGAACTCGTTCGAACTCGCCGGTCACTGGCGCGGCCAGTTCGGCGCGGTGCAGGGCTACGGCCGCGCCTCGGTCGGCCGCTCCAGCTACGACAGCGAGCGCCAGTTCATCGGCGCGATCGGCACCGAGAACGTCAGCCGCACGATCAAGGGCAAGTGGAACGGCAACTTCGTCACCGCCTCGGGCGGCGCCTCCTATGAGGGCGGCGGCAGCCACTTCTTCTACCGCCCGGCGGTCACGGTCGATTACGTGCGCCTGAAGGAAGACGGCTATACCGAGAACGGCGGCGGCAAGGCGCTCGACCTCACGGTCGCCTCGCGCACCAGCGACGAGCTGGGCGTCAACGGCGGCATGACGCTGGGCATCGACTTCATGGGCATGCAGCGCCGCGACGAGAACTGGTTCCGCGTCGAGACCGAAGGCGGCTGGCGCGAGATCGTCAGCGGCGGCATCGGTTCGACCACCGCACACTTCGCGGGCGGCCAGAACTTCACGCTGGACGGCGACGAGGCGACGAGCGGCTGGTTCGCCCGCCTGCGCGCCGTCGGCGGCACCCTGGGCCTGACGATGGGCGGCGAACTCGCCGCCGAGGATCGCCACGGCCGCGTCGATCTCGCCCTGCGCGGTTCGGTTACCATCGGCTGGTGATCGTCCGGTCCTGATCCCCTTCCAGAGAAAGGCTGGAACGACACTCGTCCGGCGCCCCAGCCGGACCAGTGGCCGCGAGGGAAGCGTCTCCCCCACCCAACCCCGCGCCTTTCAGGCGCTCGGCGCATCCCTCACCCGGCCTCCGGCCCCGGTCGTCCCGAAAGCGACCGGGGCCGGACCCTTTTTGCCCGGTGTATTTCCTTTGGACCTTCCCGGCGGCTCCTGCGTTCCGTTCCGCATGATCGTCGTCCACCACCTTGAAAACTCACGCTCCCAGCGTGTCCTCTGGCTGCTGGAGGAACTGGGCCTGCCCTACGGATTGCGGCGATACGAGCGGGACGAGAAGACCATGCTCGCCCCGCCTCAACTCCGCGCGGTCCATCCGCTCGGCAAATCCCCGGTGATCGTCGACGATGCGGGCGATGCCCCGCTCACGATCGCGGAGACCGGCGCCATCGTCGAATACCTTACCGAAAAGGCGGGCGGCAGGTTGGGACCTCCGCCCATCCGCGCGGATGCCCTGCGCTACCGCCACTTCCTGCACTATGCGGAAGGCTCGCTGATGCCGCCGCTGCTGCTCAAGCTGGTGCTCGGCCGCATTCCCCTCCTCGGTCCTCTCGCCCAGAGGCGCATCCAGCCGATGATCGACGTCCACCTCGATTTCGTCGAACAGGAACTGGCCAGCCGGGACTGGTTCGCAGGCGATACCTTCACCGCCGCCGACGTGATGATGAGCTTTCCGCTGGAAGCCGCCCGCAACCGCGCCGGTCTCGACGGCGCTCGGCCCGCGACCCTGGCCTGGCTCGACAGGATCCACGCAAGGCCAGCCTATAAGGCGGCGCTCGCCAGCGGCGGACCTTACAAGTACGCCTGAAATCACGGGAATTGACTTCGTGCCGCGCCGCGGAGCAAAGCCCGGCCCTGTGCGTTTCGAGGCGCGACCATTTCCGAAGGGGCAATTGCAGACATGACCATGAACCGGGCGCGCGTGGAAAACGGAGGACTGATCCTCTTCCTCGCCGCAATCACCGTCGCCCTCACCCTCGTGGTATCGAGCTTCATCGGCGCGCTGCTCTGGGCCGCTCTCGCCGCGCTGCTGTTCCAGCCGCTGTTCCAGCGGCTGCTGGCGCGCTGGCCGGAGCGCCGCAACCTCGCCGCCGCCGTCGCCCTGCTGGTGATCTCGGTCGCGGTGGTGATCCCGGCCCTCGTCATCACCAGCCTCGTCGTCGAGCAAGCCGCCGGGGTCTATGCCCAGATGCGCGACGGCCAGATCAACTTCGCGGAGTATTTCCAGCGGGTTCATGACGCCCTGCCCCTGCGCGTCCAGCACCAGCTCGACTCTGTCGGCTTCAACAGCTTCGAGCGCGCCCAGGCCCGCATCAGCGAGGCGGTAAGCAACAGCGTCAGCGTGATCGCCAGCCGCGCCCTCGCCATCGGCGCCAATGCGGCCTCCTTCATCCTGGCCTTCGGCGTCGCCCTCTACGTCACCTTCTTCCTGCTGCGCGACGGCGAGCGGATCGGCCCGGCCGTCGTCCGCGCCCTGCCTCTGGAAGAAAGCGTGGCGCGGCGGCTGGCCGAGCGCTTCGTCACCGTCGTGCGGGCGACGATCAAGGGGTCCGGACTCGTGGCGCTGGCCCAGGGCGCGCTGGGCGCGATCACGTTCGCGATCGTCGGGGTGCCAGCCGCGCTGCTCTGGGGCTTGCTGATGGCCATCGCCGCGCTGCTGCCCGCCATCGGCCCGGCCATCATCTGGGCACCCGTCGCGGTCTACCTGCTGGCGACCGGCGCGATCTGGCAGGGCGCGGTGGTGATCGGATCGGGCGTGCTGGTGATCGGCCTTGCCGACAACGTCCTGCGCCCGATACTGGTCGGCCGCGACACCGGCATTCCCGACTGGCTGGTGCTGGTGACGACGCTGGGCGGGATCGAACTCGTCGGCCTCAGCGGCATCGTCCTCGGCCCGCTGGCGGGTGCGCTGTTCATGACCGGCTGGGCGATCATGACCGAGCAGCGCCTCGATCCATCCCCTGACGCGGAATAGGGGATCGGCGGGACGCGCCGCCCGGCGGCAGGCGGTTCAACCGACTGAGGGCACATCCTGCCGCCCCGGGCGGCGGCGCCCGCAAATGTCAGCCGCCGTTCAGCGCGGCAGCCTATGCCGAAGTCCAGTGAGGAAGTCCGTCCCAGGGCCGACTTCTCTCCTTCCTTCGCTCAGGAGAAGCCCATGAACATTCTTAAAATTTCCGCTGCACTCGCCTTGATGGCGGGCAGCCTGGGACTGACCGCGACGGCCGACGCCCATCCCTACGAAGGCCGCCACGACCATGTGGAACGCCTGGCGCACCGCGATGACTATCGCCGCGATCACCGCCGATACGATCGGCCCCATTACGACCGCCGCCGCTATGACGACCGCCGCCGCCACCAGTGGCGCCGCCATGAGGCCCGCCGCCACCACGACTACAGGAACCCGCGCCGTTGCTGGACGGAATGGCGCCATCATCGCCGCATCCGGGTGTGCCGCTGATACCTCGCGGCCCCGGCCGAGCGCCGGGGCCGCCTCGCTTCGGATGCCGCTTTCACGCGAATTTCCCCTCGCCACACTCCTGACGCCCTCATGCCTAGACTTTCGGGGGATGCGCCGGGCGATTCATGGCAATTGACCCATGCCCGTCCGCCATGGTCTCTCGTTTGTGTTCAAGGTCTTGCCCTGAACAGGACAAACGATGTCGGCGCCGCCTGACCTTTCCCGGCATGCGCGCGCAGCAGCAAGGGAGTGCGACGTGCAGGAGCCGGGTACAAGACCACTTGTCCATATCGGATTCCACAAGACCGCCTCCACGCTCTTGCAGAGCGCGCTGTTCGCGCGAAGTGACCTGGGTTTCGAGCGGCTCGAAAACGACCGCTACCACGTCCAGGTCGACTTCGTGAAGCAAGGTCCGTTCGACGACCTTTCGCCCGGACGAATCCAGAGCTATCGCCGCCGCAACCGGGAGGCCCAGAGCCGCGGCAATACGCTGGTGGTTTCGCACGAACGGCTCTCGGGCTACCCCGCCTCGGGCGGATACGACGCCAAGCTGATCGCCGACCGCATCAAGAACTGCCTGCCCGATGCCCGCATCCTGATCTTCGTGCGCGAGCAGCGCTCGATGATCTTCTCCTACTACCTGCAATACATCAGTGACGGTGGCTCGCTCTCCTTCCGACGCCTTACCACGCCGCTGCAATGGACCCTTTCCCGCAAGCCGGAGTTCGACTTCCGCTCATTCGCCTATGTCCAGTGCATCGAATACTATCGCCGACTGTTCGGAGCGGACAACGTCCTGGTACTGCCCTACGAAGCCCTGCGCAGCGATGCCTGCCGCATCGCCCGCGAGATTGCCCAGTTCTGCAATCAGGATCCTTCGCTGATCCCGCATGACATCTTCGGCGCCCCGGCCAACGAAGGCATGCCGATCCTGATGCAGGCGCTGCGCCGCCCGCTCAATTCCCTGTTCAACCGCAACCAGCTCTCGCCCGAAGCGCCGATCCTGTTCCCGTGGTTCGACCGCTACTATCGCAAGCTGCGTCCGCTCTTCGCCTTCACCGGCATGTTCGACGGACCGCTGCGCCGCCGCCTGATGAGCCAGATCGAGCGCGCGGTCGGCGAACGCTATGCCGAGAGCAACCAGCAGCTCCAGCGCATGACCGGCTACGACCTGCGCCGCCTCGGCTACAGCCTGCCGAGCCGGACGGCCTCGCTCGGCGAACCGTCGAACGCCGGTTCCGCCGTCCCTGCTCCGAAACACGCTCGCTCTACCCTGCGCACGCCGAACCGCGTGGCATGAGCCGGCCGTGACCGAAAATACGGCCTCGGCCCTGCCGCTTGACCTCGAAACGGTCGGCGCGGCGGAAACCGCGCCCGATGAAAAGCCACGGAATCAAGCGAATACCGAAACCATCGGGGCACCGCGCGGCAACGGCGCCTTCAATCCCACCGTCCATGCCCTGCGCGGCGTGGCGGCGACGATGGTGTTTCTTGCCCATGTCCTCGGCGGGGTCGGCCTTAACGTATACCCGCACGATTCCAGCTACTTCGCGGTGATGGAGGCGCCCTGGAACTTTGGCCGCTGGGGGGTCTGGCTGTTCTTCGTAATCAGCGGCTACGTGATCCTGCCCAGCGTCCGGCGCTATTCCCCGCGCGAGTTCGCGCTGCGACGCTTCTTTCGGCTCTATCCGCTGTTCCTGGCCTTTTCCCTGCTGTTCATCGCGGTGAATGCCTACAGCAAGACCTTTCCCGACCTGAACGACCTCGACTCGATCGTGCCGGCGCTGCTCCTGATAAACCTGCTCACCCATACCGAGCAGCTGACCCCCAATGCCTGGAGCCTGAGCTACGAGGTGCTGTTCTATGCCATGGCCTGCCTGACGGCCCACGCCGCGCTGCGCCGCAAAAACCGCCTGCTGACGATGCTGCTGGCGCTCGCGTCCGCCTGGCTCGTCTACCGTTTCCCGGCCATGCTCTTCTTCCTCGCAGGCATCGGCGCGCGGCTGCTGGACGAGCGCGGACTGCATCCGCCTCGCGCATGGAGCGCCGTGCTGGAAATCCTGGCCTTCGGTGGCTGTCTCTATTTCGGTTCGATCCAGCACTACGACTTCATGCTGAAGAACATGGGCGATCCGAACGCCTATGCGTTGATGGCCTTCACATCGGCCTATTTCTTCCTGGCGCTCGCCCCCGGTAGCCTGACCGCACGCCTGCTCGACCGGCCTGCCCTGTTCCATCTCGGCACGGTGAGCTACAGTCTCTATCTGGCCCACCCCTACTCCTACTTCATAACCCGGCATCTCTTCGTGCGCCTGGGTCTGTTCGGCCCGGACTGGCCGCTATCGCTGCTGCTGTTCCTGGCCGTGGTCATTCCGGTAACTCTGGGCTTCACCCAGATCGTCTACCGGCTGCTGGAGCGCTATCCCTACCAGTGGTATTTCCACGAGCGAATCTTCCATCGCCGCGCCGTGAAAAGCAGCGCCTAACGCTTCCTCTTCCGGGTTGCCGCCTTCGTTGCGGACGCGTTTTTCGGAGAAGCCTTCGGCGCGGCACAAGGCCAGGCCTTGCGCGTGGCAGCGAAGACCTGCTCGGACGCCGGGCCTTGCCGGTCCTTCGGGTTCTTCTGCAGGTAATCGATCGTCTCGGTCTTGAGCTGGTTGATCGTCACATCGGCGGGAATGCAGCTTTCCAGCTTGTTGACCTTGCGCGTGGTGTTGAAGGCATCCACCGCGCCGGTGATATAGGCGATGCATTCGTAGGTCTTCTCGACATAGTCCTTGCTGCCGCGCTCCCGCGTGCAGATCGCGTAAAGCTCGTCCCCGCTGTAGAACCCGGCCTCCGCCACCACCGGAACCAGTCCAAGCGGAGCGATCAGCGCGATGCAGGCCAGTTTTCCGGAATTCATAGTCGAATCTCTCCCATCGGGGCCAAACCCTTGGGGCAAAACCGCCCCCCGTCAATCGCAGCGCTTGCGGGATGAGGACATTGACCATATGAACTATATACGATTCGTATATTCAGGATGGTTCAATGGGTATCGTCAACATCGAGGATGAACTCCACGAGCAGCTGCGCAAGGCCAGCAAGGCCTCATACCGATCGATCAATGCCCAGGCGGCGTTCTGGATCCGGATCGGGATGCTCTGCGAGATGAATCCCGGACTGACGTTCCAGGAAATCGTCGTGCGCGAATTGCGCGAGGCAGGGGTCGATCCCGGCAACGAACCCGGCAGGAGGCCGGTCGAGACCGGAGCCGCCGCGCAATGATCAAGTCGCCTGCCGAAGTCGAACTCATGGCCGAATCCGGCCGCCTGCTTGCCTCCGTGTTCACCTGGCTGGACGGCCAGCCGCTCGCCGGACGAACGACGATGGAGATCAACGATCTCGTCGAGGCGTTCATCGTCGGCGATCTCACCGCGCGGCCCGCCAGCAAGGGCCAGTACGGCTACGGCTTCGTGCTGAACTGCTCGCGCAACGAGGTCGTCTGCCACGGCGTCCCCTCCACCGAGGACGTGCTGCAAGACGGCGACATCGTCAATTTCGACATTACCCTGGAGAAGAACGGCTTCATCGCCGATTCCAGCAAGACCTACCTGATCGGCGAGGTCTCCCCCGCCGCCCGGCGGCTGGTCCAGACCACCTACGAAGCCATGTGGAAGGGCATCCGCGCGGTGCGCCCCGGCGCCCGGCTGGGCGGCATCGGCCACGCCATCGAACGCCATGCCAAGCGGGCCGGCTATTCCGTGGTGCAAGACTATTGCGGCCACGGCATCGGCCGGGACATGCACGAGAAGCCCGAAGTCCTCCACTTCGGACGCCCCGGCACCGGGTTGCCGCTGCGCGAGGGCATGGTCTTCACCATCGAACCCATGCTGAACCAGGGCCGCCGAACCGTCCGCACCGAGGACGACGGCTGGACCGTCGTCACCACCGACGGCAAGCTCTCGGCCCAGTTCGAACATACCGTCGCGGTAACGGCGGACGGCGTCCGCGTGCTGACCTTGCGCCCGGAAGGAAAAGCCGCCCGCACCTGACCCTCTCAGGCCGGAGGCAGTCAGGCAGGCGGCAGCGCCGCCGAGCGCTTGGGGTGCTGCATCACCACCAGCGTCTTGAATGCGCGGACATGCTCCTCGCCGTGAAGCACCCGGCGGGAAAACGCGTCGTAATGCTCCATGTCCTGCGCCGCGACCTGTAGCACCAGGTCGTGATCGCCGGTGACGTACCAGACGTCGATCACCTCGCGTGCCGCCCGCAGCCGCGCAACGAGTCCGTCGACCACCCGGCCCTTGTCGGTATCCAGCGAGACCAGCACCATCATCGTCACGAGCCAGCCCATGGTCCGGGGCGCCACCAGCGCCATCTCGCGCTCGATCGCTCCCTGCTCGCGCAAGGCCCTGACGCGCCGGTAGCAGGCCGGAGCAGACAGCCCGACGATCTCGGCCAAGTCCGGCATCGAGATCCGCGCGTCGCGCTGAAGCTCGGTCAGAATGCGCAAGTCGAACGCATCGGGCATCGGAAGCGATCTTTCGTTGGATTGGGCGATAAATATTATCGCAACATGGCAATCATAGAACACCTTTATCGCGGTCCGGCGATAAAAGCTGCGGCGTTTCCAACCGAGGGTTCCATGGTCTTCCACCGCATCGCCGCACGCTCCACATCCAGCGATTTCGCACCGCTCGTCGCGGTGGGCGCCGCCATGGTGTCGATCTGCTGGGGCGCATCGGTGGCCAAGACGCTGTTTCCGGTGATCGGCCCGGCAGGCACCACTGCACTGCGCCTGTCACTGGCCGCGGCCATTCTCTGCGGCGTATTCCGCGTGTGGCAGAAACCGTTCGACCGGCGCATGCTCCGCGCGGCGCTGCCTTACGGCGTGGCGCTCGGGAGCATGAACCTGCTGTTCTACTTCGCGATCCAGCGCATTCCGCTCGGCATCGCACTCGCGGTGGAGTTCACCGGACCGCTGGCGGTAGCGACGTTCGCCTCGCGCCGCCGCGTGGACCTCGCCTGGATCGCGCTGGCGGTGGCGGGACTTTCGCTGCTCCTGCCGCTCGACATATCCCGCGACGCCGTGGACCCGGGGGGCGTGTTGCTGGCGCTGGGAGCGGGCGTGTTCTGGGGCGCCTATATCCTGCTCGGAAAACGGGCGGGCGAGACCCTCGGCGCCGCCGCGCCCGCCTATGGCATGACCGTCGCCGCCCTCGTCGCCCTGCCCTTCGGCGTGGCGCAGGCGGGTACGACGCTGCTCCAGCCGCATGTGCTGGCCGTGGCCCTCGTCGTCGCGATCTTCTCCAGCGCGATCCCCTATTCGCTGGAGATGTTCGCCCTGCGCCGCCTGCCGACCAAGAGCTTCGGCATCCTCACCAGCGGCGAACCGGCGGTCGGCGCGCTGGCGGGCGCGCTGCTGCTGGGCGAGATTCTGCCGCT
Organism: Novosphingobium sp.; assembly: GCA_017745295.1. GTDB lineage: Bacteria > Pseudomonadota > Alphaproteobacteria > Sphingomonadales > Sphingomonadaceae > Novosphingobium. The sequence continues at coordinate 12,947 of JAGHZR010000035.1, read as the reverse complement.
CGCCAAATGGCTGGGCATCGCCGCGATCATCGGCGCGACGATCGGCACGACGCTGACCGCCCGGCGCCTGGACAAAAGCGCCTGAAAAAGTGCTCAAAAAGCGGGACCAGTACGAAACCTGTAGTTAGCGCGCCTTGATCCTGCCCGCCCGGCTTGCGCCCCGAGGCGATTGCGCCCATGCGTCCCAGATGCCGCAAGCCTCCGACATCCAGCTCGCCATCTTCTCTCAGGCCGTAGACGCCCTCGGCGGCCAGCGCGCGCTGGCCCGGCACCTCGGCATTGCCGAACGCGAAGTGCGCGACTGGATATCGGGCGATGTCCCGCTCGACTACGCCACCCTGCGCGAAACCGCGCGGGCGCTCATCACCCACTCGGACATGTGCCGCCGCCTCGAACGCAAGCTCTCGCCCGCCTTCAGCGAAAACCTGACGGAAGCGCAGCTCGAAGGCCTGGGCACCCCGGAAGGCAAGCGTCCCAGCGCGGACTGAGGCCGAAAAGCCCGGCGTCACGAAGCCACTGAAGTCTGGTTGGACAATCTTTCACTTCCGAGCCGCCTGCAAGCGCGCTAATCCGCCCTCGGGGAACATATGTTTACGAGGGGGAAATCATGAAGCATTTCATGATCGCGATGGCCGTTGGCCTCGTGTCTTGCGCTGCGCCGGTAGTGGCGCAGGAAATTCAGCAAAATACACGGAAGTTCATGCCGGCCAGCACATCGATGACGGTGACGCCGCAGGCAGAAATTTCGTCGAAGCATGTCGAGGAAGGGCAGAAGTTCACTTTCTCGACGATCGGCGACGTCAAGGAAGGCGATTTCGTCGTCATCCCGCGCGGATCCACCGTCACCGGGACCGTGACCTGGAAAACAGGGCGGGCGATCGGAGGCAAATCCGGCAAGTTCGAGGTGACGTTCAATACGGTCAATGTCGGCGGCAAGGACTATGCCGTGCGCGGCGTCCATCGCCAGGAAGGCCGAGGCAATACTGTCGGCGCCCTGCTCGGTTCGATCTGGATCAGCGGCAAATCCGCGGTGATGCTGCCGGGTCAGGAAGTCTCGATCTTCACGGCCGAACCAATCCCTTACTCCTGACAATGCCAGGCGGCCGCACGTTCCTCCGGCCGCCTAATCCGGCACTTCACCAAACGCTTCAAACGGATTGCGAAAAGGTGGTGAGCCCTGCTGGGTTCGAACCAGCGACCTACTGATTAAAAGTCAGTTGCTCTACCGACTGAGCTAAGGGCCCCCGTTGCCGGGTTCAGCCGGCGAAGCGGCTGCGGAAGGCGTCACCTAGGGGCAGGGCGCGGCTTGGTCAAGCGGGCATGAAGCTGATTTATCGTAAGACCTGTCAGAGGATCGCGCCAAGGTCCCGCGATCCGGCGCGCCGGGCCCAGTACGAAATCCCTTTCGCGAAACGAGGGGTGTGGCAGGATCAGGCTTTCCTCGCCCTCGCCGCCCGCCCAGGGGCCGCCGCTCCACAGCACGAGGTCGAGATCCAGCACCCGCGACCCCCAGGCCTGGCCGAGGCGCCTGCGGCCAAACTTGTGTTCGACCTTCTGGAGCTTGTGCAGCATCTCGTCGGGTTCGCGCTTGCTGCGCACCAGCGCCACGCCGTTGGCGTAGCGGCGGCGCGAGGGGCCGATCGGAGCGCTTTCGATCACCGGCGAGGCGGCCAGAACCTCGTACTTGCCGCTGTCGAGCGCCCGCAGCGCCGCGGCGAGCACCTTGCGAGGGTCACCGTGGCGCGGGTGGCGCATGTTGGAGCCGAGCGCGACGAGATACTGATGCTTGGCCAAGACCACTGCCCCCCGATTATGCCGTAACTACCGGGGCTTGTATCAGATATCCTGGGCGATGCGCGTGTAGAGTTGCGGGCGACGGTCACGGAAGAAGCCCATGCCCGCGCGGTGCTTCGCCGCACGCGCGAGGTCGAGCGTGGAGACCAGCACGCCGGTCTCGTCCCGGCCGAACTCGGCGACATAATCGCCCCATTCGTCGGTGATGAACGAGTGGCCGTAGAACGTCTGCTCGGTGCCGCATTCCGATTCGACGCCGATGCGGTTGGCGGCGATTACCGGCATGCAGTTCGACACCGAGTGGCCCACCATCGCCCGGCGCCACATGCGGCTGGTGTCGAGCGTGGCATCATAAGGCTCGGAGCCGATGGCGGTGGGGTAGAACAGCAGTTCCGCGCCCATCAGCGCCATCACGCGCGCGCATTCGGGATACCACTGGTCCCAGCAGACACCGATGCCGACCTTGGTGCCGAGCACATCCCAGACCTTGAAGCCGTCGTTACCCGGGCGGAAGTAGTACTTCTCCTCGTAGCCGGGGCCGTCGGGGATGTGGCTCTTGCGGTAGGTGCCGATGATCTCGCCGTCGGTGCCGATCATGGCCAGCGTGTTGTAGTAGTGGTGGCCGTCACGCTCGAAGAAGCTGGTGGGGATGACGATCTTCAGCGCCTTCGCCAGCGCCTTCATCGCGATCACCGAGGGGTGCTCGGCGGTCGGGCGGGCGATCGCGAAGAGTTCCTCTTCCTCGGTCTTGCAGAAGTAGGGGCCGGAGAACAGCTCGGGCGGCAGGACGATCTGCGCGCCTTTGGCCGCGGCTTCCTCGACCAGCGAGGAGACGGCGGCGATGTTCTCGTGCTCGTCGGCGGAATTGAGGGCGAGCTGGAGCGCGGCAACGGTGATTTCGGTCATGCGGGGGCCTTTATCAGCCTCGCTTGCGGAACAGAAGGGTCATCCGGTCGCTCTCGCCGATGGTGAGGTACTTCTCGCGGTCCTTGTCCTTGAGCGCGAGGGTGGGCGGCAGGGTCCAGACGCCGTCCGGCCAGTTCGCGGTGTCCTTGGGATTGGCGCTGATCTCGGACTGGGCAACGAGATCGAAGCCGTTGTCCTTCATGAAGCGGATCACGTCGGCCTCGCGCAGGTAGCCCTTCGAGCCGTCGGCATAGTCGGCGGGGGCGTCCGGGCGGGCGCGGTGCTGCTCGATGCCGATATAGCCGCCGGGCTTGAGGAGATCGCGCATGGCGGCGAACTCGCTGCCCGCGATGTTCCAGCGCAGCAGGTTGTGCATCATGCGGGGCACGATGATGACGTCGAAAGTGCCTTTCTCGCCTTCGGGAATCGCGCCGAGGGTGTAGGCGGCGAACCTGTCTGCGGGCAGGCCGGTGAACTTGGCGACGTCCGCCGGATAACTGGCCGCGCCCTTGCGGATGCCGTCCTTGGTCTCGGGCTTGAAGGCGGGCGCCTCGGGATTGAAGTAAAGCCCGACGAGATGGCCCTGCTGGCCGAGATAGAGGCCGAGCAGGCGCGAATACCACTCGCCGCCTGGGGCATATTCGCCCACTTTCATGGTCGGGGCGACGCGGAAGAAGCTCAGCGTCTCCACCGGATGGCGATACTGGTCGCGCGCGCGGTCCTCCTTGCGCGAGGGGTTGGAGGCGGCCAGTTCGAGCAGCGCCTCGCAGCCCTTGCAGGCTTCCGCTTCGGTGGTCTTTTCCGCAGCCGTCGCGGCGGCGGGCATGGCGATCATGCCAAGCAGGGACGAAAGGGCGATCAGGGCGCGGCGCATATCGATTCTCCCGTGGAACTCCGGTCGGGACTGAACCTAGTTTGCGCCCGCCCAATGACAAGCCGCTCAAGTGTACCTATCTAGCGACAAAATCCCCCTCATGAGGACTACTGAGACAATGGAAACGGCAATCGTTGCAGGCGGGTGCTTCTGGTGCACCGAGGCGGTGTTCCGCGACGTCATCGGCGTGGACTCCGTGGAAAGCGGCTATATCGGCGGCACCGTGCCCAGCCCCACCTACAAGCAGGTCTGCGAAGGCACCACCGGCCATGCCGAGGCGATCCGGGTGAACTACGATCCTGCGGTGCTATCCTACGGCGACCTGCTCGACGTGTTCATGGGCACCCATGACCCGACGCAACTCAACCGCCAGGGCAACGACGTGGGCACCCAGTACCGCTCGGCGATCTTCCCCCTGAACGAGGCCCAGGCCGCCGAGGCCGAAGCCGCCCTCGTCCGCTCGAACGAGGACAATGGCGGCAAGGTCGTCACCACGATCGAGGGCTTCGCGGACGGCAAGCAGAACGACGAATGGTATCCGGCCGAAGACTATCACCAGGAATACTGGGACGGCGAAGGCCAGCGCAACCCCTATTGCCTGGCGGTGATCCCGCCCAAGCTGCTGAAGCTGCGCAAGAGCTTCCAGAACAAGGTCAAGGCCTGACCTGAAAAACAGCCTCACGCGCGAAACGAAGGTGCAGAATCGCGCCGTTAACTCCGCGTAAGGTATTTGCTTTCGCCGTGTCTCACCTTGAGACACGGCGAAACGGGCCATATCCAAACGCACAGGGACAAGTACTTAGCTCGCCTATCGATCCGTTTCCTTGGCGAGTCCCCTTCATGTCCCCTCTCCGCAAGCTGTCGCTTTCCGTCGCTGTCGCCGCCGTTGCCTTCGCGGCCAGCCCCGTGCTTGCATCCTCGGGCATGATCGCCGGGATCGACGTGCTGAAGACCTGGAACCTCGTGGTCCTGGGCGACCTCACCTCGTCATCCGAAGTCGAGGGTCGCACGTTCGTGGGCGGAAATCTCGACGGCAATTCCTCGAACTACCAGATCACCGCCCTGCCCGCCTCCAGCACCGGAACGCCGGGGCTGACCGTGGTGGGCGACGTCAACGGCGGCCACAAGAACCTCAACAACGGCTCGGGCGCAGTGGTCGGCGGCAACGTCAACAGCGGCCTCAACCTCAACGGCGCGGCACAGACGGTGCAGGTCGGCGGCACGATCAGCAACACCAACGTCAACAACAACACCGTGACCTCGGGTCTGGCGGCCAGTAACCCGCAGTTCGCGCAGAACCTCGCGCAACAGAAGAGCCTCATCGAAACCTCGATGGAAGGCCTCAGCCACTCGATGAGCACCGAGACCGCCAACAGCCAGCTCACCATCAGCGGCAACCGCGGCACCTTCAATGCCCAGCCCGGCGCGAACGGCGTGGCCGTGTTCAACATCTCCGCCGCCGACCTCGACAAGATCGGCGAGATCCAGTTCAACCTCAACGGCGCGGACACGGCGATCGTCAACGTCTCGGGCAAATCGATCAAGCTGGACGACAACTTCCTCGGCGGCACCGCCAACCTCGGCGAACACGTCGTCTGGAACTTCCACGAGGCCGAGAACCTCTCGCTCACCACCGCCTGGGGTGGCTCGGTGCTCGCACCCGGCGCCGATGCGACGACCGCGAACTACATCCAGGGCTCGGCGGTGTTCGGCAACCTCGTCCAGAACGGCGAGATGCACGTCGGCACTTACACCGGCGGCTACACCCCTGGCGATCCGGGCAGCTCGACCAGTTCGGGCGGCAACTCCTCGGGCGGGCCGACCCACGTTCCGGAACCGGGCATGTTGGGCCTCTTCGCCTTGGGCCTTGGCGCGCTGGTGTTCCGGCGTCGTCGGCGCGCGGCTGCGGTTTAAGAACCAGAGAGAAAGCAGGGGAGCAAAGCCCCCCTGCACCCCCAATACCGTCTAGGTCACGCGGGCCAACGCCGTTGCGCGCTCATGGTAACGTCGGGAGACTTATTGGCTGCGCCGCAGTGAGCGCGCTACAGATAGGGTGCGCGCAACGATGACATTCCGAGGGTCTGGGGGATCATCCCCCAGGACTTCCCCTTCCTACTTCTGCCACCGCCCCACAAAGAACCCGTCCAGCCCGCCGACTTCAGCCAGCATCCCCGGATCGGTCCGCAGCCAGCCTTCCGCCGTGGGTGCAAGCCCTTCCGGCAGTTCCGAAGCGACCACCGGCACCGGCGTCAGCGAAACCTTCTCCGCCTGTTCCTCGCCCTCTTCCACTTCCAGCGAGCAGACCGCGTAGACCAGCTGCCCGCCCGGCTTGAGCCAGCCGGAGGCGTGTTCGAGCATCTTTTCCTGGATCGCGGTCATCTCCTCGATCTGGCGCGGGCCGATGCGGTGGAGCACGTCGGGGTGGCGACGCGCGGTGCCGGTGGCGGTGCAGGGCGCGTCGAGGAGGATCGCGTCGAACTTGTCCTCCGGCTCCCAGGTCAGGGCATCGGCCTGGACCACTTCAGCTTCGAGGCCGATGCGCTTGAGGTTCTCGCGCAGGCGTTCGAGGCGGCGCTTGGAGTTGTCGAGCGCCGTCACCTGCCAGCCCGCCGCCGCCAGTTGCAGCGTCTTGCCGCCGGGGGCAGCGCAGAGATCGAGCACGCGTTTGCCCTCGCCTGTGCCCAGCAGTCGTGCGGGGAGGCTGGCGGCGAGATCCTGCACCCACCAGGCGCCGTCGCGAAAGCCCTCGAGGTGCTCGACCGCAGTGCCGCGCGAAAGGCGCACATGGCCCGGCATCAGCGAAGTGCCGCCGAGGCGCTCGGCCCATTCGACGGTCTGCGCCGGATCGCGCAGGGCAAGGTCGAGCGGCGGCGGCTCGGCGAGACCGGCGGCGATCGCCTCGGCGCGGGCGCCCCAGCGGCCCGCCACGTCCTCGGGCAGGCTGGGCGCCTCGGGCAGCGTGATTTCGCGCTTGGTCAGGGTGGAGAACACCCCGTGCGCAAGGCGGCGCGGGCCGCCCATCAGCAGCGGCAGGCCGGTGGCGATCACCGCGTGCGCGGGGGTTTCCAGCCGCAGGACCTGCGCGAGCATGATTTGCAGCACCGCGCGCGCCTTGGCGTCGGGGGCGAGCGGCAGGCGGGTGGCGCTGTCGATCAGTTCGTCGAGATCGGTGCGCCAGCGCAGCACTTCGCCGGCAATGGCGCGGGCGAGCGCCCGGTCGGCGTCTCCGCTGATGCGCGCGAGGGCTGAGCCGCCCGCCTGGTCAAGCGTTTCGCCCCGCCGCAGTACGGCATCGATAAGGTTGAGCGCGGCACGGCGCGCGGGAAGGCCGGGAATGTCCATGCCTCGCCCCTATAGCGGATTGCGTTTTGACGCCACCTCCACCACATGGGTTCCATGACACAGCGCGCCACCAAGCGGCCCGAGGGCTTCACCAAGCCCGCCCACTGGACCAACGACCCCGCGCCCGAGGCCAAGACAGCCCCGGCCGAGCAGGACGAGCAGGACCCCGATGGAATCTCGCCCACCCGCTACGGCGACTGGGTGCGCAACGGCATCGCCATCGACTTCTGATCCTCTCCCAGCAGGGAGTACCTACCAGTCCCGTGCCATGGCGGGCAGGCGCTGGACGAGAAAATCGATCCACGCCCTCGTCTTGGCAGCGGGTCGCCGCGTGCGGTGGGTCACCGCATGGACCGCGCCGAGATCGAGCAGTTCGGCGCCGAGGTCGAGTTCCACCAACCGTCCCTCCGCGATCGCCCGGTCCACGAAGAAGCGCGGACCGTAGACAAGGCCCATCCCCGCCACCGCCGCCTGCGCCAGAACCTGACCGTTGTTGGCATGAAGCGCACCGCGCACCGCCACCGCCCGGCTGCCATCGCGGCCGAAGCCCCAGCGCGTCGCCCCGGTCTCGTTGCCCAGCGTATAGCCGAGACAATCGTGCTGCCCGAGATCGTCGATGGAAAGCGGCGTGCCGCGCCGGACGAGGTAGTCCGGCGAGGCGCAGATCGCCATGCGCACCGGAGCCAGCTTGCGCGCGACGAGATTGCTGTCCGCCAGCCTGCCGATCCGCACGGCCACGTCCCAGCGCTCTTCCAGCAGATCTACCACGCGGTCGTTGAGGCCGAGTTCGACGGTCACGGCGGGATGGCGCGCGTGGAATTCGGTCACCAGATCGACGAGATAGGCACTGCCGAAAGCCGCCGGGCCGGAGACGCGCAGCAGCCCTTCCACCGCCGCCGATTGCGCCATGGCCTCGGCATCGGCGTCCTCCAATTCGGCCAGCACGCGCTCGGCCTTATCGAGATAGGCCCCGCCAACTTCGGTCAGCGCCAGCCGCCGCGTCGTGCGATTCACCAAGGTCGCGCCCAGACGCTGCTCCAGCGCATTGAGGTGCTTGGCCGCCATGGCGGGCGACATCGACAGATCCCGCGCCGCCGCCGAAAGCCCACCAAGCCGGATCGCCTTCACAAAGACCTCGATGCCCTTGAGCCGGTCCATTCAACACCTTTGGTATAAAGTCATTCAACGAGAGGCATGATTATCACCGATGAGGCGAAGGTCTAGATGGGTTTTCGAAAGGAAGCCCCCCATGACTTCGAAGACCTTAAGCACAGCCTCCACCGCTCCCTATGGCGCCCTCGTCCTGCGCGTCGCGCTCGGCGTGCTGTTCCTTGCCCATTTCGCGCTCAAGATGTTCGTCTTCACGCCTGCCGGAGCGGCCGCCTTTTTCGGCAGCCTTGGCCTGCCCCCGGCGCTCGCTTATGTCACCATGGCAGCGGAACTGCTGGGCGGCCTCGCGCTGATCCTGGGTATCTACGCCCGCGCCGTGGCGCTGGCCTTGATCCCGCTGCTGCTCGGCACCATCGTCATGGTCCATGGCGCCAACGGCTTCTTCTTCGATTCCAAGGGCGGCGGCTGGGAATATCCCGCATTCTGGTCGATCGCCCTCTTCGTCCTGGCCCTGATCGGCGACGGCGCCCACGCCCTCGTCCCGACCCGGCGCAACTGAAGGAAAAACACACCATGACCCGCCAACCCAGCTTCTTCATCCCCCACGGCGGTGGCCCCTGCTTCTTCATGCCGGACCCGCAAGGCAACTGGACCTCGATGGCCGAGTTCCTGCGCGGCCTGCCCGAGCGCCTGCCCGAGCCGCCCAAGGCGATCCTCGTGGTCTCCGGCCACTGGGAAACCGAAGGCTTCGCCTTCACGGGCGCCGAGCACCCGGAACTGCTGTTCGACTACTACGGCTTCCCCCAGCATACCTACGAGCTGCACTTCGATGCCCCCGGCTCGCCGACGCTAGCCGCCCGCGCCAGCCAGCTCCTGCGCGAGGCGGGCTTCGCCGCCGCGCCGGACCCGCAGCGCGGCTACGACCACGGGGTGTTCGTCCCGCTCAAAGTGGCCTGGCCCGATGCCGACGTGCCGGTGGTGGAGATGTCGCTCGACCGCTCGCTCGATCCGGACCTGCACCGCGCCGCCGGACAGGCCCTTGCCCCCCTGCGCGACGAAGGCGTGCTGATCCTGGGGTCGGGCATGAGCTTCCACAACATGCGCGGCTACGGCAATCCGGCCTCGACCGAACCCTCGCTGGCGTTCGATGCATGGCTCACCGAGGCCGCCCAAGCCGATGCCGAAACCCGCGCCGAAGCGCTGGCGCACTGGGCCGAGGCCCCCGGCGGCCGCTTTTCCCACCCGCGCGAAGAGCACCTGCTGCCGCTGATGGTGGTTGCCGGGACCGCGCAGGGGGCGGGAGAGAAGGTCTATTCGGACCTCGTGCTCAAGACGGCGATTTCGGCGTTTCGGTTTGACTGAAGAACAAGGGCAAAAGCAGGGGGGCAAAGCCCCCCTGCACCCCCAATACTGTCTAGGTCACGCGGGCCAACTCCGTAGCGCGCCCATGGCTGCGTCGGGAGACTTATTGGCTGCGCCGCAAGCAGCGCACTACGCATAGGACGCGCGCGACATCGACATTCCGAGGGTCCGGGGGCTCATCCCCCGGGTCTTCCCTCCTTCTTCAATGCAACAATTCACACCGATTACGCCCACCTCGCTTGGCGGCGTAAAGCGGCCCATCCGCCGCGGCGAGCCAGTCTTCCACCGTCGCGATCCCTTCGCTCAGCGGCGCGATGCCGAAGCTCGCCGTCACGCGAATGCTCGCACCGCCGGGGAGTGCGATATCGTGTTCCGCCAATGTCGCGCGGAAGCGTTCCACTGCCACGAGAGCGTCCAAAGGCTCGGTCTCCGGCAGGAGCACGGCGAACTCCTCCCCGCCCAGCCTGCCGAGGAAGTCGACCGGGCGGGTCGAACCGACCACGGTGGCCGCCATCTCGCGCAGCACCGCGTCGCCGGCCGGGTGGCCATGGGTGTCGTTGACTTGCTTGAAATGGTCGAGGTCGATCAGGACGAGGCAGCTCGGGCGGCCGTAGCGGCGGAAGCGGTCCATCTCCTGCTTCGCCTTGTCCACGAAGCCGCGTCGGGTGAGCGCCCCGGTCAGCTGATCGCGCTCGGCGATGCGGCGCAGTTCCAGTTCGTTCATGACGATGCGCGCGAAATTGCCGAGAATGGCGACTTCGGCCTCGTTGAAATCACGCACCTTGTCGTCGATCGCGCAGAGCACGCCGACGTTGTAGCCCTCGGGCGTCAGCAGCGGGATGCCTGCGTAACTGCGCACGCCGGGATCGGTGACGACGAAAGGGTTGTTCGCGAAGCGGGCGTCGAGTCGAGCATCGGAAATGAGGAACGGCGCGGTCTGCTGGATGGCGTGGGTGCAGAAGGAAACGTTGCGCGGGGTCTCCGCCACGTCCAGCCCGCTGCGGGCCTTGAACCATTGCCGGTCGGCATCGACCAGAGTGACCGCCGCCATCGGCACGCCCAGCACGGCGCGGACCAGCGAGACGACGTGCTCGAACGCTTGCTCCGGCGCGGTGTCCAGCACTTCGAGGTTGCGCAGCGCGGCAAGGCGGCCCTGCTCGTCGTTGAGGATGGTTTGAGGAAGCATCGAGAGGTTCCGACCGCGCCGCACCTGCAGGGAACGGCAAAGTTGATCCACTGACCGAAGCCCGGCGGTTCGACCCGGCCTGTACTCCGATCGCGAACAGGAGTGGGAACCGCGCGCAAGGCGATCGTGCCGATTCCAGGCTGCGGCTCCCTATCCACGTAGACATCCCTAGAGCAGGATTAAAATCCTGAAAACGCCTGTCGTCCCTCGTGGAATGCAATCTGCATCAATTTTAGAAGGATTGGGCGATCTGCTGCTGAATTTTCAGGGATTTATCTCGATCGGCGTACCGTCCGGCACAGACTCATAAAGCGCCTCGATCTCGGCATTGGCAACCGCGATGCAGCCGTCTGTCCAATCGCCGGGGACGCGGCCCACCGGCAGGGCATTGGGCTGCCCGTGGATCATGATCATCCCGCCTGCGGATCGCCCGCGCGCCTCTGCATAGGCGCGGTCCTGCGCATTGGGGTACGAGATATGGAGCGAGAGGTGATAGGCGCTTTTCGGATTGCCCCAGTCGATCTCGTAGCGACCTTCGGGCGTGCGCTCGTCGCCTTCGAAGCGCTTGGGGCCGGTAGGCTCGTCGCCCAGCTGGATATGCGGGATGACATGGACGCGCCGACCGTCCGACCAGAGTTCCATCGTCCGCGCTGCCTTCTGCACGCGGATCAGGTCGATCTGCGGAAGCTTGAGGGGCGGTTCCGCCTGTGCGCCACCCACCCCCAGCAGAAGCAGAAGCGGCGCGAGAAATGTCCCGCGCCGTGCTTTTGCTTGCGCGAAGATGCTGACGCATCCACGCAAGGCGAGGCTCAAACGCCGCGCGGGCTTGGTCGGGGTTCGTCGAGGTGCCCTCAACGAACCCACGACATCAATCCTGGAAGGGATCGCGCACGAGGATGGTGTCCTCGCGCTCGGGGCTGGTCGAGACCAGCGCCACCGGGGTTTCGATCAGTTCCTGCACGCGCTGGATGTACTTGATCGCCTGCGCGGGCAGGTCGGCCCAGGAACGGGCGCCGGCAGTGGTGCCCTGCCAGCCGTCCATTTCCTCGTAGATCGGCTCGACCTTGGCCTGATCGGCGGCGTGGCTGGGGAAGTAGTCCAGCACCTTGCCGTGGAGGCGGTAGCCGGTGCAGATCTTCACCTTCTCGAAGCCGTCGAGAACGTCGAGCTTGGTCAGCGCAATGCCGGTCACGCCCGAGATCGCGCAGGACTGGCGCGTCAGCACGGCGTCGAACCAGCCGCAGCGGCGCTTGCGGCCGGTGACGGTGCCGAATTCATGGCCACGCTCGCCAAGGCGCTGGCCGGTCTCATCCTCCAGCTCGGTCGGGAACGGGCCCGAGCCGACGCGGGTGGTATAGGCCTTGACGATGCCGAGCACGAAGCCGGTCGCGGCCGGGCCGAGGCCCGAACCCGAAGCCGCCGTGCCCGAAACCGTGTTCGAGCTGGTGACGAAGGGATACGTGCCGTGATCGACGTCGAGCAGCACGCCCTGCGCGCCTTCGAACAGGATGCGGGCGCCGGCCTTGCGGACCTTGTTGAGGCGCTTCCACACCGGCTGGGCGAACTGGAGCACGAACGGGGCGATCTCGCGCAGTTCGTTGATCAGCGCCTCGCGGTCGACCGGCGGCTGGTTGAAACCGGCGCGCAGCGCGTCGTGGTGGGCGCAGAGACGGTCGAGCTGCGGCTCCAGCGCATCGAGGTGGGCGAGATCGCAGACGCGGATGGCGCGGCGGCCGACCTTGTCTTCATAGGCCGGGCCGATGCCGCGGCCGGTGGTGCCGATCTTGCCCGAACCGGCAGCCGTCTCGCGCAGGCCGTCGAGGTCGCGGTGGAGCGGCAGGATCAGCGGGCAGTTGTCGGCAATCGCGAAGTTCTCGGGATTGATCTCGACGCCCTGGCCGCGCAGCTTCTCGACTTCGGCCTTGAGGTGCCACGGGTCGAGCACGACGCCGTTGCCGACGATCGACAGCGTGCCGGTGACGATGCCCGAAGGCAGCAGGCTCAGCTTGTAGACTTGGTCGCCGACGACCAGCGTATGGCCGGCATTGTGGCCGCCCTGGAAACGGACGACGGCATCGGCGCGGCTGGCGAGCCAGTCGACGATCTTGCCCTTGCCCTCATCGCCCCACTGGGCACCGATCACGGTTACGTTGGCCATGGATATACTCCTCCACCCTGCCACGGTGGATCCAATAACGCCCTTCGACAGGACTCGGCGATATGGATTTGCGTTGGGGCAGAAGTGCCCCGGCTTTTCGCCCGCGCCCTAGTGGCAAGGCGCATGGCTCGTCAAGGGTAGAGAGTCCGTTTGAAAATGCCCAAAAGGGCATTTTCGTGGCGGCACCGGCCCGCTCCCCCACCCTACCTCCCATA
>JAGHZR010000034.1 GCA_017745295.1 Novosphingobium sp. | reverse complement strand
CTCTGGCAGCTTGCCACCGAGATCGGCCGTCTGGCGCAGGCGGTGCGGGACGGCTCGGCCAAATCGTCCGAGCTTTCAGGCTCGACGATCACCGTGACTTCGCTCGGGCCGATGGGCGGCGTGGCGACGACGCCGGTCATCAATCGTCCTGAGGTGGCGATCATCGGTCCGAACCGCATCGTCGAGCGACCGATGTTCGTGAAGGGCGCCGATGGCACCGAGCGCATCGAGAAGCGCAAGATCATGAATATCTCGATGTCCTGCGACCACCGCGTGGTGGACGGTTGGGATGCCGCCAGCTTCGCGCAGGACCTCAAGAAACTGATCGAGGCCCCCGCGCTCATTCTCGCGGGGTAATCGAACACGCCGGTTCGGAGCGCATTGGTCGGTTGCAATATTTTCAAAATATGGGAGCAAATGGCTATAACGAAAAAATTCTCATATTGGAGATATGTCGTGATGCGTTCCGTTTCGTCTTCCAGCCCAGCCATGCGGTGGTTGCTGGTTGCCCTCGTGATCGCTGTGGGGGCTGCATTGGCAGGGCTGGCGAACCGGCTGCCGTCCCCGCAGCCCACGGATGCGCGTGCAACCCAGTTCTCCGCCGATCGGGCCATGCGCGACGTGCGGTCGATCGCGGTGCGTCCCCATACGACGGGATCGGCGGAAATCGAGGAGACCCGTCGCTATCTGACCGCACGCATGACGGCCTTGGGACTCGATCCGCAGGTTCGCTCCCAAGTCGCCATTTCGGCGCGACGCTATCTGGGCGATGCCTTGATTGCCGGGCGCATGCGCAACCTGGTGGGAGAACTGAAGGGCTCCGATCCGGCCCTGCCGGCTGTCCTGCTGATGGCACATTACGACACCGCGGCACTTTCTCCGGGGGCCGGCGATGATACCTCGGGCGTGGCCGTGGCACTGGAAGTGGCCCGCGCGCTCAAGGCGTCTGGGCCGCAGCGCCGCACGGTGATCTTCCTGTTCACCGATGGCGAAGAGGCGGGCCTGCTGGGCTCGACCGCCTTTTTCGCATCCGATCCCTTGCGCAATTCGATCGGCGTGGTGGTCAATCTGGAAGCGCGCGGGGATAGCGGTCGGGCCTTGATGTTCCAGACTAGCCCCGGAAATGCCGGACTGATCGATCTCTACCGGCGCACGGTTCCTTCGCCAGCGGCGGATTCGCTGCTGGTGACGGTCTACAAGCGGATGCCGAACGATACCGACCTGACGGCAGCGTTCGACAAGGGCCTGCCGGGAATGAACTTCGCCTTCCTCGGCCACCAGATGGCCTATCACACGATGCTGTCGACACCGGAACGGCTAAACGCGGGCAGTCTCCAGCATATGGGAGACCAGGTTCTGCCCGTCGTGCGCGCGCTCGCGAACGCGAAAATTCTGGAGCGGCCGCGCAAGGACCTGGTCTTCGCGGACCTCTTCGGTCTCCATCTGGTGACTTATCCGATCTGGCTCGGCTGGGGACTGGCGCTTGTCGCGGCGTGCGGTGTCGCGGCCATCCTGACGATCGCTTTGAGGCGCCGCACGATCGGTTGGCGCGAGACTTTGGCCGGGGCGGGCGGACTGCTGGTCTTGCAGATCGGGATCGTGACGGCGCTGATGCTGGCCATGCGGGTGATCGTCCTTGCCTTGGGCGAGGCAGCTTCGCCTTATGCGCTGATCGGACAGTTCGGCTGGCTGCTTGCAGCTGCCGTTTTCCTGGGGTTCGGGACCGGCTTGCTGCTTCTTCATGCCATGGCTGCGGGACGGCCGTGGATGGCCATGGTGGGACTTGGTCTTGCCGGGCTGCTGGTATCCCTGCTCGGCAAGGCGGGCTGGGTGCCCCTGGGCCTTGCGGTAGCGGCGATGCTCCTGGCCTTCGCGGGGATGAGGCGTCCTGCGCGGCTGGGCGGATGGTTCGCCGGGGCCGCCGCGATGCTGGGTCTGCTGGCGCTGGCCTTGCAGGTTTTCCTGCCGCACGGCGCTCATGTCCTGGTCTGGCCTGTCCTTCTGCTGCTGCCCTCGCTGGCCCTCGTGCTGCTGGCGCCGGAGCGGATGGTGCAGCCGTTCGGCCTGATGCTTGCGGCGCTGCCAGCCGCGCTGATCGCCGGGTTGATGGCACGATCGGGCCATGATTTCTTCCTCATGATCGGTACGAGCCTGCCTGCCGTGATCGCGCCTTTCATTCTGGTGACATTGCTGGCGTTGACACCTCTCTTCCGGTTGACAGACCACCTGTCGCGGGCGGGCGGACTTTGTATCGCCCTTGGTCTTGCGCTCTGTGTAGGCGTCGCGATCAAGGCGCGTGCACCGACGGCAGAGACGCCCGACATGGTCGAGGTCTTCCATCTCGATGACATCGACAGGGGCCGCGCCCAATGGGTCGGCGGCAAGCTTGATCGAGCGGGTTGGGTTCGCCGTGTCCTTACGCAGGATGGCGGAACGCCGAGGCTTCAGCCGATCGCTCCCTTCGCCAAGGACGCGCAATGGGTCGCTGCGGCAAGGCCAGTCCGTTTCGCCCGGCCGGAGTTGAAGCTGGGCCTGACCGGAAGCGGAGCGGCGCGCCGCATCGAACTGGTCGCGGCCAACCGCAACGGCGGTCGCCTCATGCGGATCTACCTCAGGTCAAGCGTGGATCTGACCGGGCTCCGGCTTATGGACCTGCCGGTTTCCGGAACCCTGAAAGCCGGAGAATGGTCACCGGTCGCCTTCCATGCGAGCGGTGCGGAACGGGTTCGTCTGACCATGTCGGGCGGCCCAAGCGGCCGTGTCGAAGTCGCTCTGGTTGAAGTCAGGGACGGTTGGCCGGAAGGTAGCAAGGCCTTGGCCCTGCCTGCAAATGCCATTCCCTACCGCCGCTCGCACAGCAGCATGATCGTGGCGCGATCCTCGCTGACCTGGTGAGTATAGTCATTGACAATTTTCTGAATCAGATAAATACATCCTAATCAGGATTGAAACGGTGCCGACCCTCCCCGCGGGAGCGAGATCGGTCTGCAAGTCCAGGGAAGGAAACGGCGTCATGCGATGGATGAGATGTTTGGCCGTGGCTGCGCTGGCGCTTGCGGGCAGCGCAACGCAGGCGGGCCAGACGCCGGAAAAGCCTTCTCGCGCTCCGGCTGCGGTCCAGAACCCAGAGGTCCGGGCAGGGCACGAACTGACCCGGCAGGACGCCGACGCTTGGCTCGACGGTTTCATGCCTTACGCGTTGGGCCGGGGCGACATCGCAGGTGCCGTAGTGGTCATCGTCAAGGACGGCAAAGTGCTGACGCAGCGCGGGTTCGGCTATGCCGACGTTGCCGCCCGCAAGCCCGTCGATCCGGAGAAGACCCTGTTCCGCCCCGGTTCGGTCTCGAAACTCTATACCTGGACCGCGGTCATGCAGCAGGTCGAGGCGGGCAAGCTGGATCTAGATGCCGACATCAACCGCTATCTCGATTTCACAATCCCGCCTTTCGACGGCAAGCCCGTCACCTTGCGCAATATCATGACGCACACGGCGGGCTTCGAGGAAGCGGGGCGAGACCTGATCGTCCGTCGCGACGACGTGCCCACGCTGGAGTCCGCAGTGAAGCGCTGGACACCGCACCGCGTCTTTGCGCCGGGATCGACGCCGGCCTATTCCAATTATGCGACGGCTCTGGCCGGTTACATCGTCCAGCGCGTCAGCGGCCTGTCGTTCGACGACTATGTGGAGCGCAATATCTTCCAGCGACTAGGCATGCGGCATGCGACGTTCCGCCAGCCGCTGCCTGCACCACTCCGCGAAGACATGGCCAAGGGCTACGATCTGGGATCGCGGGCGCCCGAGGCGTTCGAGATCGTGTCCGTCGCCCCGGCGGGAAGTTCCTCGATCAGCGGCGCGGACATGGCGAAGTTCATGATCGCCCATCTCGACAGTGGCGGCCCGCTGCTTCGGCCCGAGACGGCAAAGCGCATGCATTCGCCTGCCAACGAGCCGTTTCCCGGCTTCAACCGCATGATGCTCGGATTCTACGAGCAGAAGATCAACGGCCTCAGCGCCATTGCCCACGCGGGCGACACGAAGCTGTTCCATTCCAACCTCGTGCTTTTTCCGAGCAAGAATGTCGGCTTCTACATTTCCATGAACAGCCGCGGGAAGGAGAAGGCCGTCAGCCCGATCCGGGATGCCATGTTGAGGCAGTTCGCGGATCGTTATTTCCCGGCGCCGGCCTCGTCTCCTCCGACCGACCTGCCGACCGCGCGCGAACACGCCGCGCTGGTCGCCGGGACATATGCCAACAGCCGCGAGCCCATGGAGAACTGGGCGGCCATGATGGGCTTGCTGACGCAGATGCGGGTCGGCACCGATAAGGACGGCAAGCTGACCGTGGCCAATATCCGGACCATCGGCAGCGCACCGCGCCAATGGATCGAGGTGGCGCCGTTCGTCTGGCAGTCCCGCGATGACGGTGTCCGTTTCGCTGCGAAAGTGGAGAACGGGAGGGCCGTGCGCATCTTCTACGATCCGATCGCGCCGTTCATGGTCTGGGACCGCGTGGCCTGGTACAAGGACACGGCCTGGCTGAAGCCCGCAACGATTGCGGCGCTGGCGGTCATCGTGCTCTTTGCGCTGGGCTGGCCGGTCGGCGCTCTGGTTCGCCGCCGGTACGGGGTGAAGCTGGGCCGGACGGGCCGGGACCTTACCGTCCACCGCGCCTTGCGCGCTTGTGCCTGGGGCGTGCCACTGCTGCTCGGCAGTTGGGCTTTCGTCGCCAGCCGGGCAGGCGGCTTCAAGACCTCCGGAGCGCTGATCTGGTTCAACCAGATTGCCGGGCTGCTGCTGTTCTTCGGTTTCCTCGGCCTTGCCCTCTGGAATGCCCGTGTCGCCTGGACGCATGGCGGCGGCTGGCTGAGCAAGCTGTGGAGCGGCCTCATCGTGCTCGCGGCCGGGATCATGCTGTGGGTCGCGCTGGCGTTTCGCCTCATCAGCTTCGGCGCCAATTGGTGACGCCTACCCCGGCCGGGCGAGGCCCGGCGGGTACTTCTTCCCTGGAGTTTCCGACATGACCACTTCGCTGACTTTCGGCGTGACGGCCGAGCGCCTGGAATACAGAAACCCGTTCCGCATTTCGGGCTATGTCTTCGACAAACTGGACTGCGTGGTCGTGACCCTGTCCGACGGTGTCCATAGCGGGCGCGGCGAGGGCGACGGCGTCTATTATCTGGACGACCGCCAACCGCAGATGCTCGCCGATCTCGAACGCGCGCGTAGTGCCATCGAGGCGGGACCGAACCGTGCCGACCTGCGCAAGATCATGCCGCCGGGCGGCGCGCGCAATGCCGTCGATGCGGCGCTCTGGGAACTCGACGCCAAACGCACCGGCAAGCCGGTCTGGGCGCTGGCGGGACTGGAGCAGCCCCGGCCTGTCGTCACGACATTCACGCTGGGTGCGGACGATCCTGCGGTCATGGCGCAGAAGGCAACTGCCTTCGGTCCGATCAAGGCGATCAAGGTCAAGCTGACCGGCGACCTCGATCTCGATATCGCGCGCGTCGCCGCCATTCGCGCGGCGCGGCCGGATGTCTGGCTGGGCGTCGATGCCAACCAGGGCTTTGTCGTCGGCGAACTCGATGCGCTGGTCGAGGCGATGGTCGCGGCCAAAGTGTCGCTGATCGAGCAGCCCCTGGCGCGGGGACGGGAGGCCGACCTCGACGGCTATGCGTCGCCGATTCCGCTGGCGGCGGACGAAAGCGCGCTGACGCTGGACGATGTGCCTGCACTCGTCGGCCGCTTCGATGTCGTCAACATCAAGCTCGACAAGTGCGGCGGGCTGACGGAAGGCCTGATGATCGCCCGCGCCGCCCGCGCCGCCGGGCTTGGCGTGATGGTGGGCAACATGGGCGGCTCCACGCTGAGCATGGCGCCAAGCTTCCTGTTGGGGCAGGTCTGCGACATCTGCGATCTCGACGGCCCGATCTTCCTGGCGAACGACCGCGATCCGGCGATCCGCTACGAGGACGGCACCGCCTGGTGCGACGAACGCATCTGGGGGCGCGAAAGCCTGGCTCCGGCATGAGCGGCCTCGGCACGGAAAGGCCGGCGACCCGGTTCCAGCGCTTCCTGCTGCCCGGCTTCGCGCTGAAAGCGGTCATCATCGGCGGCGGTTATGCCACCGGGCGCGAACTGGCGGAGTTCTTCCTGCCGGGCGGTGCCTGGGGCGGCTTGGCCGGGATGGTGCTGGCCATGCTGATCTGGAGCGTCGTGGCCGCGTGCACTTTCCTTTTTGCCCGCACCGTCGGCGCCGCGGACTACCGAAGCTTCTTCGAGGCGCTGCTCGGGCGGGGCTGGGTCATCTTCGAGGTCGCCTATCTGCTCTTCATCATCCTGATCCTGGCTGTTTTCGGCGCCGCCGCCGGTGCGATTGCGGAGGCGACGCTGGGCCTGCCCGCCATCTCGGGCACCCTTGCCCTGATGGCGGGTATCGGCTTTTTCGCGACTTTCGGGAATGCCTCGGTGGAACAGCTCTTCAAATGGGTCTCGTTACTGCTCTACGGCGTCTATGCCCTGTTCCTGGTACTGGCGCTGACGACCTTCGGTGACCGCATATGGGACGGTTTCCTGCATCCGGCTCCAGCCTCCGAGGCAGCGGGCGGCTGGGTGCTGGGCGGGGTGACTTACGCCGGCTACAACATCATCGGCGCCGTCGTGATCCTGCCGGTGCTGCGCCATATGACGTCCGACCGCGATGCAGTGGTGGCCGGACTGGTGGCAGGCCCGCTGGCGATGGCCCCGGCAGTGATATTCTTCGTCTGCATGATCGCCTTCTACCCCGGCATCGCGCACGAAGTGCTGCCCTCGGACTTTCTGCTCGGCAAGTTGGGCAGCCCGGCCTTCCATCTGCTGTTCCAGATCATGATCTTCGCTGCCCTGCTCGAAAGCGGGACCGGCGCCGTCCATGCCGTCAACGAGCGGATCGCCAAGGCCTGGCATGTCCGGCGCGGTGCGGCGCTGGGGCATACGGCCCGCCTTGCCATCGCTCTCGTGATCCTGACCGGCTGCATGCTGGTGGCCGACCGCGTCGGTCTCGTTGCGCTCATTGCCACGGGCTACCGGGCGATCGCCTATGTCTTCCTCGCCGTCTACGTCTTGCCGCTTCTGACCCTCGGCCTGTTCCGACTGGCCCGTCATCGGCGGCATATACGGGCGACATCCCAACCGGAGATTGCATGAAACCCCTGCTGATCGCTCTCGCGCTTGCCCCCGCTGCCGCTCACGCGGCGCCACCGCCCGACTTCGATGCGCGCGTGGAGGCCTTGCGGCAGGAGGTCGGCGTGCCCGGACTGGGCATTGCCATCGTCGAACAGGGGCAGATCGTCCTGGCAAAGGGCTACGGCGTGAAACGGCTGGGTTCGGCCGATCCGGTGACCCCGCATACGATCTTTCCCACGGGATCGACCGGCAAGGCGGTAACCGTCGCCGCGCTCGCGACCCTCGTGGACCAGGGCAAGATCGCCTGGGACGACAAGGTCATCGACCATCTGCCCGGCTTCCAGATGTGGGATTCATGGGTCACGCGCGAGATGACAATCCGCGACCTGCTGGTCCACCGTTCCGGACTGGGGCTGGGCGCGGGCGATCTGCTCTTCGTGCCGCGCAGCAATCTTTCCCGCGCCGAAGCGGTCCGGCGCCTGCGTTATATCAAGCCCGCAACCAGTTTCCGCAGCGGCTATGCCTACGACAATGTGCTTTACATGGTGGCGGGCCAATTGATCCAGGACGTGACCGGGCAGACCTGGGAGGCCTATGTGAAGAATCACATCTTCAAGCCCGCAGGCATGGCGGATTCGGTCAGTGACGAGCCTGACCGCTTCGCCAGCGCCGACCGCGCCCAGCCCCATGCGCGCATGGATGGCGGTCTGCGCGGGGCGGGACGTCAGGAAATGCTGGACGAGCGCGACGGGCTTGCCCGCAATGCGGCCCCGGCGGGCGGGCTGGCGGTCAGTCCGGTGGACATGGGCAAGTGGCTGGCCTTGCAACTGGGGCAGGGCAGGTTGCCGGACGGTCGCGAACTCTTCTCCCCGGAGCAGGCGCGCGAGATGTGGCGTCCTGAAACGCTGATGCCGATCGACGCCAGGCCTGCCGAACTGGCGGCGAGCCAGCCGAAATTCCAGAGCTATGCGCTCGGCTGGATCGTGCAGGACTATCGCGGCGCAAGGATCATCCAGCACGGCGGCTCCGTCTTCGGTTTCCAGACCGTGGTGGTGCTGATGCCCGAACAGGACGTCGGCTTTTCGATCCAGATCAACAGCGAGGACGGCGAACTGATCCAGGGGCTGATGTACGAGTTGCTCGACCATTATCTCGGCCAGCCGGCGCAGGACTGGCCTGCCCGGTTCCGTGCCGCCAAGGCGAAGAAGATTTCCGATGGTCTCGCCGCCTTCAAGGCCGGAGCGGCGAGCCCTGCCGGATCGGGGCCATCGCTGCCGCTCGCTCGCTATGCCGGGACCTATCGCGACCCCTGGTACGGCGACATCGTCGTGGCGCAGGAGGGGAAGGGGCTGACGATCGATTTCCGCTCCACTCCGCGCATGGGCGGAAAGCTGGAGCATTTCCAGTACGACAGCTTCCTCACCCGTTTCGAGGACCGGACGATCGAGCCTGCCTACGTGACGTTTGGCCTGGATGCGGAAGGCAGAGTGGAGCGGGTGACGATGAAGCCAGCCTCGCCCATCGCCGATTTCAGCTACGACTATCGGGACCTGCTGTTCACGCCCGTGACACCCTGAAGCAGGTCAGGCCTTCCGGGGCGCGCGTTTCTTCACGGTCTTTTTCGTAATCTGTTGCCCGGCTTCATGGATCAGCGAGGAGAGATCCTCCTCCGCGCTGGACATGACGCTGACGATCGTCGTCTCCTTGAAGCCGGGCGCGCAGACGTAAGCGTGGCCCATGCCGGAATCGATGTAGATGGACTCGCCCGCCTTGAGCTGGATCGGGTCGTAGAACTCGGTGTGGACTATGATTTCACCATCGACGACGTAGATGAACTCCTCGCCCGAATGGCGGACGAGTTCGCCGAACTGCTCAAGCGATTCCGCGTGGATGCGGCTGATCACCGGCACCATGCGCTTGTGCCGCAATTCGGTGCAGAGATAGTAGTATTCGTAGTTGTCGGTATCGACGCGCACGGCCCTTTCGATCGAGCCTATGCTGCGGCGGCCCATGACCGTCGCCGGCGCCGTGTTTTCCTCTTCGACGAAAAGGTCGGCTATGCCGATGTTCAGCCGTTCGCTGACTTGCAACAGCTTGTCATAGGTCAGCGAAAGGCGATCATGTTCCACTTTTGACAGGGTGGACACGGGTATGCCGCAGCGCTCGCTCATTTCCTTGAGCGTCCAGCCGTTGCGGGTACGCAGGCCGGTGATCACTGCGCCAAGGGTCTGTCGCCCGCCTGCCATCCGATTGCTCCTGTATGCTGCCCTGCACGAACGGACATTTGCGTCCTGTTCGGAAAAATACGACGCTTCCTTAGCATCGCCGGGCCGAACTGCGCAATGTGCTGGCCCAAGGCGGATAGGGCGCTTTGCACCGCAGCAAACCTCGTGCTAATCGGAAAAAAGTGATCGCAAGGTGCCGGAACCGGATGAAGAGCGCGCAGAAAACCATTGGCAAGAATTCGGACGCCAAGCATTCGGGCGACACCAATCCGGGATCTTTCCTGCGGGAGTTCCGTTCCGCGAATGGCATGACCCTGGCTCAGGCGAGCGAGAAGACCGGACTGCCGGTTTCCACATTGTCCAAAGTCGAAACCGGCAAGATGTCACTCAGCTACGAAAAGCTGATGAAGCTCAGCCGGGGACTCGGCATCGATATCGCGCAGTTGTTCTCGAACGCGGCCTCCACTCCGGCCCCGGCTTCGAAGCCGGTCCGCGCCCCCACGCCGATAGGCCGCCGCACGATTACGCCCGCCGGGGACGGGCCGTCGATCCAGACCGCGACGTACAACTACACCTATCCTTCCGCCGATCTGCTCAACAAGCAGTTGAACCCGATGATCATCGAGATCGAAGCGCGGGCG
This sequence comes from Novosphingobium sp., assembly GCA_017745295.1. Classification (GTDB taxonomy): domain Bacteria; phylum Pseudomonadota; class Alphaproteobacteria; order Sphingomonadales; family Sphingomonadaceae; genus Novosphingobium. The sequence goes on along the minus strand of JAGHZR010000034.1, from coordinate 19,879 downwards.
ATCGAGGACTTCGACGACCTGATGCGGCATCCGGGTGAGGAATATGCCTTCGTGATCGAAGGTCAGTGCGAATTCCACACGGACATCTATGCGCCTTCGCTGCTGAATACGGGCGATTCGGTCTATTTCGACGCTTCCATGGGCCATGCCTATGTCGCAGTGGGGAAGGGACCTTGCCGCATTCTTTCCGTGTGCTCCGCCACCGATGCGGATCTCAAGTCGAACTTGCGCCCCATCGGCCCCGCTGCCGAGGATTGATCGTCCGAGCCTGCCGGGGCTGGGTTGCTCCCACCCCCTATTGACAAACAGCCCCGTCTACTGTCGGATCGGAAAAATTTTCCATAACGGAAAATTCACTTTCCGGTTCTGAACGGACCGAACGAGACGGGGGGATAGAGATGCGCGGATTACGCGGCTGGATCGGCATGGCATTGCTGGCATTGGCAGGTCCGATAGCGGCGCAGCCGGCAGCGGAAACCGCGAAACCTGCGGATCGCCCCGTCGCTGCGCAGGCACATGTCCTGGACAAGGCGGATGTCGACTCCTGGCTCGACGGCTACATGCCCTATGCCCTTCAGCGCGGCGATGCCGCCGGTGCGGTGGTTGTCGTGGTCAAGGACGGCAGAATCCTGACGCAGCGCGGCTTCGGCTACGCCGACGTGGCCCACCGCCGACCCGTCGATCCCGGCCGGACGCTGTTCCGGCAGGCCTCGATCTCGAAGCTGATCACCTGGACCGCCGTCATGCAGATGGTGGAGCAGGGCAAGATCGATCTCGACAAGGATATCAACGCCTACCTCGACTTCCGGATTCCCGAGGCTTTCGGAAAGCCCGTCACAATGCGCAACCTGATGACGCATCGCTCCGGCTTCGAGGAAGTCCAGCGCGGGCTCAACAGCTACGATCTCAAGGATATTCCCCCGCTCGACGTGGCGCTGAAGCGCTGGGTGCCGACGCGGATCTTCGCGCCCGGCACGACGCCCGCCTATTCGAACTACGGCACCACGCTGGCCGCCTATATCGTGCAGCGCGTTTCCGGCGAGCCCTTCGAGACTTATGCGAACCGTCATATCTTCGCACCGGCAGGCATGACCTTGGCAAGTTTCAGTCAGAACCTGCCGCCCAATCTGCGATCGCAAGTCGCCTCCGGGTACAATCGCGGATCGGACGCGCCGTCGCGGCTGGAACTGAACAGCTTCTGGCCGGCGGGAGGGCTGAGCGCGACCGGGGCCGACATGGGCCGCTTCATGATCGCGCATCTGGAAAACGGCGGGGCGCTGCTCAAGCCGGAAACCGCGCGGCTGATGCACGACAGCATCTTGAAGGCGATCCCGCCGCTCAACGGCATGGCGCTGGGTTTCTACGAGCAGAATATCAACGGCCGCCGGGCGCTGTCCCACGCAGGCGATACGCTCACCTTCCACAGCCAGCTCTGGCTGCTGCCCGACGAGAGGGTCGGCATCTACATGTCGATGAATGCGGCGGGCACCGAAAAGGTATCGGGTCCGATCCGTAGCCACCTCTTCGATGCCTTTGCCGATCGCTACTATCCCCATGTCCAGAAGGACGGCCGCGTCGATGCGGCCACGGCGGCCCGTCATGTCCGCATGATGGTGGGCACCTACAACAAGACCCGCCGCTCGGAGACGAGCTTCCTGAAGGCGCTTGAGCTGAGCGGCCAGATCAGGGTGGATACGGATGCGCAGGGCGGCCTGCGGGTGAAGGCCGCGCCGGGCATCGGTGGAGAGGACCGCAAGTGGGTGGAGATCGCGCCTTTCGTCTGGCGGGAAAGCGACGGCAAGATGCGGCTTGCCGCCCAAGTCGAGAACGGCAAGGTCGTGCGCTTCGGCCTCGATTCCTCCGCGCCCTACATGCTGTTCGAACCGGCGCCCTGGTATCTTTCGGTCGCCTGGCTCAATCCGGCGATAGTGGCGAGCCTGTGTGTGCTGCTCCTTACCGTGCTGTCCTGGCCGGTGGTCGCGCTGGTCCGCCGCACCTACGGTGTAGTGCCGTCGCACGGCATCCGCCCGTGGCGGGCCTACCGCCTGAGCCGGGCCTTCGCGGGGCTGGTGCTGGTCGTGCTGGCCTGCTGGTTCCGCTTCGCCAGCGCCCTGCTGGGCGATTTTTCCTCGATGAACGGTGAACTCGACTGGGCACTTGGCGCGCTGCAAATCGCAACGCCGCTGGTTCTGCTGGCCGCGCTGGGGCTTGCGGTCTGGAATGCCGTGCTTGTCTGGAAGGCGAAGGGGCGGCGGTCCGAGAAGGGCTGGTCCCTGCTGCTGGCGCTCAGCGTGCTGGTGATCCTGTGGATGGCGAAAGGCTTCCATCTGATCGGCGTCGGTCTCAACTTCTGATCGCATTAAATTTTCAAAACAGGATTGCAATTCTCTGATTAGAAAAATACCATCAAACCACATCAACGGTTCAGGGCATACGAGAGGAGTCGCAGCGTGCTTCCTCTTCGTGTCCTCAGCCCCAGACAGGTGAGACAGGTGTCCTCTCAACTCATGACCGACTCTTCCGACTGCACGACCCGCTCGTCGGAATTGCCCCAGCCCTATCTGCTGTTCCTTGGCGATACGGTGGAGCCGGGCTTCGCGAAAACCGCCTATGGCCTGCGCGACTGGGCGCCGGACATCTGCACCGGTGAGTTTGCTTTGCCGAGCGCGAAAGTCAGCACCGGCCTTCCGGCGTTGAACCCCGCCGAGGCGCGCCAGGCGGGGGCGCGGTCCCTGCTGATCGGCGTCGCCAACAGCGGCGGCGTGTTGCCCGAAAGCTGGGTTCCCGCCCTGGTGGAAGCGCTTGAGGCCGGGTTGGACATCGTCAGCGGTCTCCACATGCGACTGGCGGAAGTTCCTGCCCTGGCCGAGGCCGCCGAGCGGCTTGGTCGTCGCCTGATAGATGTGCGCCACCCGCCGAAGGAGATCAAGGTCGGCACCGGGCGCAAGCGCAGCGGCAAGCGCCTGCTGACCGTCGGCACCGATTGCGCGCTGGGCAAGAAATACACCGCGCTGGCGCTCGCCCGCGCCTTCACCGCGCGGGGGATCGACAACGATTTTCGCGCAACCGGCCAGACCGGGATCATGATCGCCGGGGGCGGCATTCCGATGGATGCGGTCGTATCCGATTTCGAGGCAGGCGCCGCCGAAATGCTCAGCCCCGATTCCGCGCCCGAACACTGGGACGTGATCGAGGGGCAGGGCTCGCTGTTCCATCCGGCCTATGCCGCCGTGTCGCTGGGCTTGCTTCATGGCAGTCAGCCGGACCGCATCGTCGTCTGCCATCATCCCGGACGCACCGGGATGCTCGGCACGCCCGGTTACGATCTGCCCAGCGTGGAAGAGGTGATCGACCTCAACATCCGCATCGGTTCGCGGACCAATCCGGATATCCGCTGCGCCGGCGTCTCGTTCAATACCGCGCATCTCGGCGAGCAAGAGGCTCTGGCGCTAATGGCGGAGGAAAGCCGGAGGCTGGGCCTGCCGGTGGCCGACCCGATCCGCGGCGGCGAAGCATTCGAGCGGCTGGTCGAAAGCTGCCTCGGCTAGACTGGCGAGTTCAGGGAGAAAGCATGATGACGGCGTCCGGCGTGGCTGAGAAAACCAGAAAATGGCCGCGCCTGCGCAAGTGGAGCCTGCGGATTCTGCTCGGCCTGCTGGCACTGGTCCTGCTTCTCCTGATCGTCGGCGCCGCTTACGAGGCCTGGGGGCGCTATCGGGCCGCGCGGCTCTATCCGCCGCGCGGGACGATGGTCGATATCGGCGGTCGGCGCCTTCATCTCGATTGCCGGGGCTCGGGATCGCCGACCGTGATCCTCGAATCCGGGCTCGGTTCCGGCGGGTCGGTCGACTGGGTTCGTGTCCATGACACGCTCGCTCGTCATACCCGTACTTGCGCCTACGATCGCGCCGGGATCATGTGGAGCGATCCCAAGTCCGCCCCTCAGGATGCCGCCGCCGTTGCCGACGATCTTCACGCCGCGCTCGCGGCGGCGGGTATCACCGGTCCGCTGGTGCTGGCGGGCCATTCGGTCGGCGGCCCCTATACGCGCGTCTATACGGACCGTTATGGAGAGCAGGTTGCCGGTCTCGTGATGGTCGATGCCTCGCACCCCGATCAGGTCAGGCGCCTGGCGCAAGTGGTGAAGGGCAATGTCGATCCGGGACAGATGGCCGGTACCATGCGGATCGCCACCGCGCTCGCCTGGACCGGTGCCATCCGCCTGCTGGTGAGCGGCGAGATGCCGAACATGCCCAAGGACGCCAGCGCGAAGATTTCGGCTTACATGAGCAGTTCGGTTCAGGGCATGCGCGCGGAACTGGAAGGCTTCGACCGGACGCTCGATCAGGCGCGTGCCGTGCACAGCTTCGGAGACCGCCCGCTGGTCGTGCTCACGGCCATGGCGCCCTATACGCCGAAGCAGCTCAAGATGCTGGGCCTGACGCCGCAGGACGGCGCGCGCATGAAGGTGATCTGGAAAGATCTCCAGACCGAAATGACCGCGATGTCCACACACAGCCGCCAGCAGCTCGTGCCGGATTCAGGGCACTACATCCAGATCGACCGACCCGATGTCGTGATCGCGGCGGTCGATGAGGTCGTCGATGCCGCTCGCGCAGAAAGCGCCGGGAAAACGGCGCGTCAGTAAAGGGAGTTACCATGTTCAAGCACGTTCTGATGTGCAGCGCGATGGCGCTGCTGCTGGCCGGGAATGCGCCCGCGTCGCAACCGGCACCCCAGCCGATACCCGAGTACGATATCGTCATTCGCGGCGGCCGGGTGCTCGACGGCGCAGGCAATCCCTGGGTGCGCGCCGACGTGGCGGTGAAGGACGGGCGGGTGGTGCGGGTCGGCCGGATCGGCGGCCATGGCGTGAAGGAAATCGACGCCCGGGACCGTTACGTGACGCCCGGCTTCATCGACATGATGGACCAGTCCGGCGGCGTCCTGCTCAAGAACGGCGCGGCGGAGAACAAGCTGCGGATGGGCGTCACCACCGTGATCGCGGGCGAGGGCGGCACGCCGGTCGAGGCTTCGCAAATTCCCGCCTATTTCGGCCAGCTTGAGAAGCAGGGTATCGCGGTCAACTTCGGGACGTATTACTCGACCACCCAGGCGCGGCAGAAGGCGATGGGCGATGGCGCCGGCACGCCGACCGCCGCGCAGATGGAGGTCATGAAGACCGAAGTCCGCAAGGCGATGGAGGCCGGTGTCTTCGGCGTGACGAGCGCGCTGATCTATCCGCCGAGCAGCTTCGCCTCGACACAAGACCTGATAACGATGTCCAAGGTTTCCGCGCAGTGCGGCGGCTTCTACGCCACCCATATGCGCGACGAGAGCGCCGATCTGGTGAAGGCCGTCAACGAGGCGATCGAGATCGGCGAGAAATCGGGCGCCAAGGTCGAGATATTCCACCTCAAGGCCGCTTTCGCGCCCGGTTGGGGCAAGCTCATGCCGGAAGCCATCGCCTCGGTGAACGCGGCCCGCGCGCGCGGCGTCGATGTGGCTGCGGATCTCTATCCCTATACGGCGGGAGGCACCGGGCTGGAGATCATCGCACCGAGCTGGGTCTGGGCCGACGGCATCGAGAAGGGCATCGCCCGGCTTCGCGATCCCAAGGTGCGCGAGCGGATGAAGAAGGAAGTGGCGGCCGGCTCGATGCCGGGTTGGTCGAACCTTGTCGAGGCCTCGGGAGGCTTCGGCAATGTCATTCTCGCCAATGGTTTCAGCAAGAAATACGCCCCCTATCACGGGCAGAGCCTGGAAAAGATCGGCGCTACGCTGAAGCGCGATCCGGCTGACGTGGCCTGGGACATCCTCCTGGAAGGCCTGCCCAACCGATCGGTCGCGCTCTATTTCATGATGAACGAGGGCGACATCGAGACGGCGCTGCGCCAGCCCTGGGTGAGCATTGGCAGCGATGCGGCCGCTTCCGAAAAGTTCGGCGACCTCGATGCGCTGGGCCTGCCGCATCCGCGCGCCTACGGCACTTTTCCGCGCGTCATCGCGGAATATTCGAAGCGCCGCCCGGTGATCTCGCTGGAAGAGGCGGTGCGCAAGATGACCGGCTGGCCCGCCCAGCGCATGGGCCTGAGCGACCGCGGCCTGATCCGCGACGGGATGCGCGCCGATCTCGTCATCCTCGATCCGGCCACGCTCGACGATGTGGCAAGTTGGGACAAGCCGACTGCCGCTCCGACCGGTATCGAGACCGTCGTCGTCAACGGTGTGGTCACGATCGAGAATGGTCGTCACACCGGTGCCAGGGCCGGAGTCGTCCTGCGCCATGGCTGTCGTGCCGGCACATGACGATGCCGGACTGAACCGGCATTTTGTTCTGCCCGATCGGCCCCGGACCTCCGTTCCGGGGCCGATTGCTTTTCCGCGGCCAATAAAAAAGGAGGTCCCCGTTTTTACGGGAACCTCCACGGTTTCTTCTGGAGAGGTTTTCAGAAGTTCAGCTTGATGCCGCCCGAGAAGTAACGGCCGATGACGTCGTAATGGGGGGTGACGAAGGGGGTGAGCGGCGGGTCCACGTCGAACAGGTTGTTGACGTTGCCGAACAGCGTGAAGGATCCCGTTTTGAACTGCACGCCGAGGTCGGTGTAGAGACGGCTGTCGATGTGGTTGTTGAGGATCGGCTGGCCGTTGGCACCCCGCTGACGGCTGAAGATACCGCCATCGACATAACGCAGGCGGACATTCCCCCCGATCTTTTCGCTGTCGTAGGCGACCGTGCCGGTCATCCGCCATTTCGGCGTGGAGAAGGCGGTGTCTCCGCCGACGATCCCGGCAACGTCGGTGCCGTTGATCTTGAGGTCGAAGACATGGTTTGCCAGCGCGCGGAACGTCAGGCTGCCGGAACCGACAGCCATGCGATAGGACGCCTCGATATCGAGGCCGCGCGTGCGGTATTCCGCCAGATTTCGGTAGGCATTTGTTATCGATTCGATCGTGCCGTTGGCGGCGCGGGCGATGACGCCGCCGCAGGTCGGATCACTCGGTGTGGCGGCGTAGCACTGGTTCAGGGTATCCTGCGCAGTGATCGTGGTGATCACGTTAGCGATCTTGATGCTGTAGTAGTCGACCGACAGACGCAGCCCGGGAACCACATGGGGAGAATAGGAACCGCCCAAGGTCAGGGTGTGGGAAATTTCCGGCGTGAGATCGGGATTGCCGCCGCCGTAGACCACGACATTGGTCTGGGGCGCGCCGCGGAACGGATCCTGTAGATTGCCGATATTGGTCGAACGGCTGAGGTAGTATTCGGTGATGCTCGGCGAGCGGATGTCACGCGAATAGACGGCGCGCAGCAGCAGGTCGTTGACCAGTCGCAGGGTTCCGCCGGTCTTCCACGACCAGATTCCGCCGCTGGTGCTGTAGTCGGAATAACGCGCGGCGCCGTTGACTTCCAGCTTGGCCGCATCGGGGAGGTCGAGCAACGGCACGTTGACCTCGACGAACGCCTCCTTGACGTTGAACTGCCCGTTCGTGGCCGAGGAGTTGAGCGTCGCCAGAGACTTGGAAAGCGATAGGGGGTCGACGTAGTTGGTTACCTGCTTTTCCCAGCGGACATCGGTGCCGAACGCCAGATCCACGGCGCCGGCCCAGGTCGAGAAGGGCTGGCCCTGCACGCTGGCGCCTGCCGCGTCCAGCTTGAGCGTGGCGATCAGCTGCGCTCCGCCGAAGGCATAGGCTGCCGCTTCGTCCGAAATGTTGCCGTTGCCCAGCAGGTTGATCGGCGCGCAGGCCGGATCGTCGTTGGCCGTCGATGCATCGGCATTGATGCGGCAGGTGGCGACGCCGTTCACGAGAACGGCATCGACGGCATTGTTGAAGCGGGAGGTGATCCGCTGATTGTCGAGCCGCTGGTTCAATCGGACTTCGCCGTGGTCGTAATAGGCGTTGTAGGTCCAGCCCTCGCCGAACGAGCCTTCGAGGCCGATCGCGCCTTCCAGCAGGCGTCTGTTGGCCCGAAGCTTTATCATCCTGTCGCTGCCGACGTCGTCGAGCATACGGCCGAGCAGGAAAGGACCGGTGATCCCGGCTGCCGCAAGCTGGTTACGCGCTGTCTGCGTCAGGAAGGCATTGTCCGGCCGGATCACGGCCGCGGGTGTCTCCGGGAACATCCCGTAGTTCGAGGTCGTGCGGTTGAAACTGCCGTTGGCCCAGATCTTCAGGTTGTCGGTCAGTTCGTAATCCACGCGCGCAAAGACGTTTCCGCGCTTGTACGGTGCGCTGACGGCGACGTAATCGTAGATGTTCTGCCCGTTTCCGCCGACAGTGTACTGTCCGGCAGTCGCGCTGCCGAGCGGAAGCGGTCCGACGGTGCCGTCCGGGTTGAAGATCAGCCCATAAGGGACGCCGGTGGCACTGAGGATCGAACCACCCCGGTTGAACAGGGTGAAGTTCGGGTCCCTGACCAGTTCGAGTTGCCCGTCGGCCCGCTGGAACACACCCGCTTCGAGATTGGGACGGCTCTTGCGGTCGAGAATGCCGCGTTCGTGCAGGTAGTCGCCGGAGATCATGAAATGGCCGCGCCCGTCCGCGAACCGGGTGCCCCACGCCAGGTCGGCGCCATAGCGCGCGGCGTCTCCACGGCTGGAAATGCCGGTCTGGATACCGCCGCGCACGCCGGTCATGTCGTCGTCGAGGATGATGTTCACCACACCTGCGACGGCGCCCGAACCCCAGGCCGCCGAAGCGCCGCCCGTCACGACGTCCACCCGCTTGACGAGGTTCTGCGGGATTGTGTTGAGGTCGCTGCTGCCCTGGAAGCGGTGCCCGTTCAGCAAGGTCAGCGTGCGCACTGCTCCCAGTCCGCGCAAGTCCGCCGTGGAGAGGCCGCTGTTGGTGCCGCCGACGGTCGTCGCCGGCGTCGAGGTGGCACGGAACTGCGGTGCGTCATTCAACACTTGCGCGATGCTGGGACGGTTGCCCACCAGGAGATCTGCACCGCCGATCACCGTGGTCGGCGTCGGTGCGTCGAAGCCCGAGCGCTGGATGCGTGAGGCGGTCACGAGGATTTCGCCGCCTTGCGTAGGTTCCGCGGCGGTATCCTTCGCCGTCTGGGCATAGGCAGGACTCAGTATTGTCAGAACGGAAACCGCCGTACTGGCAAGCCATATCTTGGTAGAGACGTTCATAAACACCCCCTGATTCACGTAAATTCTTACGTTCCAGTTTTTATTTTTATCGCGCCAGCTTGAATGCCAGGCTGCATTTGAAAGGAAGCAGAGTCAGGGGAGAAAATCAATCCATATGGAGAAAAATTTCCATTACAGAAAAATCTTATCGTGGCCGAGACCGGTTGAGTTTGCTCGGCACTGCGCTCCATCGGTCGGATGTCAGGCCTCTGGTGTGGCTTGCTGACGCCACGACGTTATGCAGTTCGAACGATCCGGGCCATATCGGTTCAGCTTGGTTTGCTCTTACACCGAGGCTGTTTAGCCATATCGTAGGCATCGAATTCCTTGGCGCATCGTATCAGTCAACTTCCTTGTCGGGACTGAGGATCCGAGCGCTATGGCAGTTACCATCACAGCAAACGGAAGTCTTCTTCGCGAGGTATCATCGCCCCGATGTCCGCGCCATTTTGCTTGTCAGTTCTGCGGCGACAATCATCCGTTGTCTGCAGGCCATCATGCGATCCAGCCATATCCGGCCTTTGCTTCCGCTTCGCTCCACCTCCTTCCGGATAAGGCGGCGACAAGCTTAATCCACCAGCAAACCAATCGGCCCAGTCAGTGGGGGTAAATCAACCAAACTCACCAATGGCAAATTTCCCTGCAGTTCACGCCGATCAAGGAAATCTCGCCAGCCCTTGAGCTGGGCATCGCGGTATTGGCAGTTTCGAACCATTCCTGTTGTTCGGCCACGAATTTCTGGCTCCTCGCTGCGGACGGCAGGTTTGCCTGCCCCGACTACCTGCATCCCGTCGATAGCCGGGCTTCACACTTCAAACTGACCAGGCTTTGCACTGCCGAGAAATTGCAGCATGAGGCGGGAGAATTCGTCGGCGCTGTCCACGTTCGAAATGTGCGCGGCACCTGCGATCACCTGACAGATGCCGTTGGGAGCACGCTCGGCCATGGCGAGACTTAGGCCGGGTGGAGACATGCGATCCCATTCGCCTGCAATAAACAGGGCTGGCATGGTGAGTTCCCCTAAGCCGTTCTCACGGTCGAAATTCGTAATTCCGCGCGCGACATGGGCCAGGGACGGGCCATCTGCACTGGCGGCAATGCCGTGCCAGACCTGCCAGGTGCGTAATCCCTCCGCCGTCTCCTGAAATGCCGAAGAGACCAGCGAGGGCCAGTTCTGTTCCAGTCGCAGGACCGGGCCGTGGGGCTGTTCGAACGTCCTCGCCCAGCCTTCGGCCATGGCCTTGAACTGCGGTGTTGCGGTCCGGTCGAAACTGTTGGCCACGATCAGACGGCCAACGCGTCGGGGATGACGCAGCGCCAGTTCAAGTGCGACCATGCCTCCCAGCGACAGGCCGACGAGATCGAATTCGTCCAAGCCCAGATGCGCGATCAGGGCTTCGGTATCGTCGGCCAGATCCTGCACGCCAAACGGTGCCTCAAGGGTTCCGGAGGCGCCGTGTCCCGCATGGTCCGGAACGATTGCCCGGTAGCCTGCGGCTACCAGCTCGGGAACCTGAGGTGCCCAGGCGCGTCCTGAATTGCTGATGCCGTGGAGCAGCAGAACGGGACGTCCTTCCCCGATATCGACATAGTAATTGGTGCGACCCTGCACGGTGTAGAAGGCCATGTGTGTTTCCTCTTGAGAGTTCAGGAAAGGCGTGCGCCGGGCCGTAGCCGGAAGGCCATGAGCGCGAGAATGAGGCACAGGGCGGCCATCAGCCACCACGCAAGTGTGAGATCGGAAAGATGCTGGCGCAGAATCGCCGCGATCAGGGGAAGGATCGCGGCCAGCACGTAGCCGCCGCCCTGCACGAAACCGGCAATCCGTCCAGCCTCAGCAGCATCTCGGCCATGGTCCATGGCGACAATCAACCCGAGCGGGAACAGCGCGCCGATACCAAGGCCGCACAGTAATACCGCGCAGCCTGCCAGCGGTAACGGTGCGAGGGAAAGGCACAGAAGCCCGGCCACCAGGGCGCCGATGGCCAGCAGGATTATCGGCCGCCTGTCCGTACAGCGCCCGACCGCCATGGCAACGCCGATACCGGCGGCAACTTCGGCAAGCGTCAGAGCGGACAACAGCGTACCGGCGTCCTGCGCGGACAGGCCCAGTCCCGTGTAATACGGCGGCAACCAGGCTAGGACGAGCGTATAGGCGCCAGTACCCAAGCCAAAGAAGGCCAGCAGCAACCAGCTTCTGGGGTGATTGTATACCGCGCCTCCGGGTTCCGCGGGTGCGGCTGTACGCATGGTGCCCGTCGACCGCCACCATACGGCCGCGCCGACGACTGCGGGCAGCGCCCAGACACCGGTTGCCAGCGCCCAGCCCTGGGCGAGCGCGATGCGCGGAGCGGTAAAGCTGGCCACGGCCGCGCCGCCCATGATCGCGGTGGAATAGAAGCCCATCAGAATCGCGGTTTGCGAACCGGCGCGGTGCCGGATGATCGTCGGCAACATCGCCTGCACCACGGCAATGCCCATGCCACCGATCACGGCGCTCGCCAGAAGGACGGGAATTACTGGCCACAGCCAGCGCATCGCCCCGGCAAGGACGAGCGCGGCGAGTCCGGCCGCCACCCCGCCCCGCTGCCCCAGCATCGCCTGGACCCGCCCGGTGCCCAGCAGGCACAGGCCCATGAGCAGGACCGGCACGCTGGTCAGCAGACTGGCCTGCGTATCGTCCATTCCCGTATCGTGTTGGATCTGGTCCAGCAGCGGTCCTATCGCGGCAAGCGAGGGACGCAGGTTGATGCCGACGAGCAGGATTAAGGCCGCAAACAGCAGCCGACCGGGTGGTCTGATCATGGTGCTACTCCGATAGGGCGGCCGTGCTTGCAGCAGGACTTGCCTCTGGTGTAGCTTTACGTAGAGATATATATCTTGACGTCAAGATACATGGAGCGACGATGGACAGGGCAGAGTTGGCAGCAGGGCAATGGGCGCAAGAACGACCAGACCTCGATACCAGGCCGATGATCCTGTTGGGGCGATTGGGCGAGGTGGCGCTGAGGACGGCGCGGGACCATCTCAACCCGCTTTTTGCCGAGCATGGATTACAGCCCGGAGAATTCGATGTTCTGGCCACCTTGCGGCGCAGCGGCGCCCCCCATGCGCTGACGCCCACAGATCTTTACGAGGCGGCGATGATCTCCTCTGGCAGCATGACCAACCGGATTGACCGGCTCGAGAAGGCTGGCCTCGTCGAACGTCGCCCCAATCCCGCTGACAAACGTGGAACCCTGGTGGCGTTGACCGCGGCTGGACTGAACCTGATCGATGCGCTCATCGCCCTGCACGTCGCCAATCAGCAGAGCATTGTCAGCGGCCTGGATCTGCGCGAGCAGGAGAAACTGAGCGACCTGCTTGCTAAATTGCTGGCGACAACGAAAACCAGTGCGGCGTAATCTGCGAGCGTCTGCTCGGCAGTCCTGCAAATGGCGCGATTGTGTTCCTGCTGCGTAAGTTGAGTACCGGACAACCGCCACGGGGCATTCGGGACAGGGCGGTTCCCGCGCATGGCCAGGATCCGCGCGTAAACCTGTTTGTATGTTCGAGCCATCAGGCTCTCGGCACAACAATCGTGTTCCTCAAATGCAGACACGAAGCGGCGGGCGATCTGGCATCGGAACCATGGCCTGATCGCCCGCCAGATGCTTAGGCCGCAGCCTGTAAGCCAGACTTATCGTCCAGCACTACGCCGCGAATGGCAGCCGGGCGGCTGCGGCATCGCTCGACATAGGCATCCAAGAGTTCGTCCGCCGGGAAAGCATGGCGACCAAATTCGAGAGCGCTTCCGATCAGCACGTCAGCGCTCGTGAAAGCGTCGCCCATCACATAATGCCCTCGCGCGAGGGCGCTCCGCAGGCGCTCCACCACGGCGCCGTGATCGCGCTGCTTCTGGGGCGACTCCGCCAGCGCACCGGACAGTCCCGCGAACAGCGCTTGCTCCAATTCGGTTGCATACCAAGCAATCCAGGTAAGATATTCGCCCCGCCGCGGGTCGCCGGGGGCAGGAGCCAGTCCCGCAGCCGGAATTGCGTCGGCCAGATAAAGGACGATCGCGACGGATTCGGTGATCAGCGCGCCGTCATGAAGGATGGCGGGCACCCTCTTGTCGGGATGGGGATTTGCGGGATCGGGCAACCCCTCGCCGGTCATCGGCCGGAAGATGGAGACCGGCTGGATCTCATAGGGAACGCTCAATTCCTCCAGCAGCCAAACTATACGGGATGAACGCGATTGCGGCGCGTGGAACAGGGTAATCATGGGACATTTCCTCGTACGGGCACGGCCTCCGGCGATCGGTATCGTGCAGCGATTTCCCTTGTAGAAGACGCCTACTGACAGCATCCTGTCAGTAGGAGGCAAAGCCATGCGTCGAGCAGACAGATTGTTCCAGATTATCCAGATACTGCGGCGCTCCTCCCGGCCCGTCACGGCGGCCGACATCGCCCGTGAACTCGAAGTGTCGCCGCGCACAGTCTATCGCGACGTTGCGGACCTGATCGCCCAACGCGTACCTGTGCAGGGTGAGGTTGGCTTCGGCTACATCCTGGACGATACTTTCGACATGCCACCCCTGATGCTGACGCCGGACGAAATCGAGGCGGCGGTGTTAGGTGCGCAATGGGTCGCGGGACGCGGTGATCCGGCACTGGCGAATGCAGCTCGTGATCTGATCGCCAAGATCACCCGCGTCGTACCCGAACGGCTGCGCCCGATCATTATCAACCCTGCTATCGGAACTCGGCCCGCCAAAGCGCCGCCACCGGATCGCATCGATCTGGCGCGTACTCGCGAATGGATACGGGACGGCCGCAAGCTCAAAATCGACTATCTCGACCAGCATGGCGTGCCCAGTGCTCGGGTGGTCTGGCCTATTATCCTCGGCTTCCTGGACGACACGCGAATGCTGGCCGCGTGGTGCGAGCTACGGCAGGATTTCCGTCACTTTCGCACCGACCGTATTGCTGCGGCCGAATTTCTGGATGGCCGGTATGAAGCTCAGCCCACTGCGCTTCGCCAGCGCTGGAAACGAGATATGGAGAGAAGGCGCAGTGCCAGCGAAGGAGCCTGAACTGGTGGACGAGGGCAACTCCACTCCGACCCTTCATCGCCATTCAGCCGCCGATTTCCACTCCCGAGGTGCGGACCGACTGCTGAGAGGGTCCACGGGTACCCGCTCAGCAGTCGCGGTGATCGGATGCTTGGCGGCATAACCGCAGTGCGGTGAGCGGACGCACACGATCAGAATCAAGACGGTGCGAGTCGTCCGGCGGCGAAGTCCCGCGCGAGTGCGATAAAGGCTTGGAAAGCCGCGGAAGAATTGCGCCGATTGGAATAATAGAGGCACAGCGGCGCGAGCGGCGGCGTCCAGTCTTCGAGAATGCGCACAAGCCGACCCGCAGCGATGTCGTCTCGGACATCGGATTCCATGAGATAGCCGATGCCCACGCTGTTCGTGACAGCGATGCGTGCCAGGGAGGCCTCGTCGAGCGTCATCGGCCCCTCGACGTCGAGCTGAAGTGGTTCGCCGTCCTTCTCGAACCGCCATCGGAGCAACGCGCCATTGGGAAGCCGCCCGCGAACGCAGGGGTAAGCAAGCAGTTCTTGCGGCACCTGGGGGATAGCTCTGTCTTTGAAAAAGCCGGGAGACGCGACGACCGCGATACGTTGCATCTGACCTAGCGGTATGGCGATTGCGTCGCTGGGCACCAAGTCCGCACGTCGCACGCCCAGATCAAATCCCGCCGCCACGACGTCGACCAGCCGCCCCTCGGTGACGAGGTCGATATGAACCTGCGGGTAGCGCTGCATATAAGTCAGGACCAGCGGCACCATGATCTCGCGCGCGGCCGTTGCGAACGCATTGATGCGCAAGGTGCCGGAGGGCGTCTCCTGTTGCGACCGCGCCGTATCCATCGCCTTCTGGATGCCTTCGAACGCTGGCTTGATCTGCGCGACGAAGATCCGCCCCGCATGAGTGAGCGACACGCTGCGGGTGGTACGATTGAATAATCGTACGGCTAGGTCCCGTTCGAGCTTGCCCACCGCGTTGCTAATGGCTGTGGTTGACATGCCAAGGTCAAGCGCTGCTGCTCGAAACGAGCCGCATCGAACTATCGCGAGAACCGCCTCGAGCTCGATCAGCGAATGGCGACGCATTATCCCGATCTCCGTGACACTCCATGCCGATTTGTCTCGATTATCAGGCGAGTTGTCTATCGCTAAATAGACTTCGTCACGATCGAGGAGATGATCATGTCAATGAACCTACCCAAGCCGATCGCCGACTTTGTCGAGGCAAACGCCCGCCTCGATATTGACGGCATGTCGAAACCTTTCCAGCGCGACGCGGTCTGCATCGACAACGGCAAGCATTTCGAGGGACAGGCGGCGATCCGCCAGCTGTTCGAGGAAGAAGTGATCCCGGTAAGGGCAATCTTCACGCCCGATACTGTTCGGGAAGAAGACGGCAATGTCGTCGTCGAAGGCCCCGCCCATGGTGATTTCCCGGGTAGCCCGCTCCGCTTCACCTACCGCTTCACGCTGTCGGACGGCACCATCGAGACACTGGAGATCACGCTATGAGTATCAAGGCCGACCCCACCGAGTTCGCCGGCAAGCGCGTTCTCGTCAGCGGTGGCACCAAGGGGCTGGGGCGCGCTACGGTCGAGCGTTTCCTGGCCGGCGGCGCCCGAGTCATCACCGCCGCCCGCACGATCAGGGATCCCATGGAAGGCGTCGAATATGTGCAGGCGGACCTGACGACAGCCGAGGGCGGCGAGGCGCTGGCCCGAGCGACAATCGATCGGCTGGGCGGCATCGACATACTCGCCCATGTCATCGGCGGCTCGGCCTCGCCGGCGGGTGGCTTCGCCGCGCTGACCGATGACCACTGGCTTACCGAACTGAATCTCAATCTGCTGGCGACGGTCCGGCTCGACCGCTTGCTGATCCCGCAGATGCTTGAGCGGGGCGAGGGCGCCGTGGTGCATGTCACCTCGATCCAGTCGGTCATGCCGCTGCCCGAATCCACCACTGGCTATGCCGCCGCCAAGGCTGCGCTCAGGACCTACAGCAAGTCGATCTCAAAGGAACTCGGTCCCAAGGGCGTGCGGGTCAATTCCGTCTCGCCCGGTTGGATCATGACGGAGGCAACCGGAGACTTTCTCGAAATGCTTCGGGCTGCCAATGGCGGCACGATCGAGGAGGCGCGTCAGTCCGTTCTCGATGCGCTGGGCGGAATTCCGATCGGGAGGGGCGCCGAGCCTGAAGAGGTGGCTGATCTTATCGCCTACCTCGCCTCGGACCGTGCCGCCGCGATTCATGGCGCCGAGTTCGTCATCGATGGTGGTACGGTTCGCACGGTTTGAAGCGATGCGCCGGCGCTCGCCTGTAGCCAGCGTCGGGATCGCCGAGGCCCAGAGGCGTACCCTTCACGCTCAGCAGAGCGCGTGGCGATCTGAAGCTGCCTTTCCAGAATCGGCCAATTGCGGATATTCCGCTGGTAAGGATCGTGGATCCTAGACGAATCAGCCGACGGCAGTGTGCGCGCGGCTGAAGTCCGTCAGGTGCTTAACCGACAGTTACGATCGAATGTTCAAGGCGCACATCGTCGAGCAGTCGCTCGATAGCAGCGCGCTGCGCATCGGTGCCACCAAGCCTGACATCCCAATTGCAATGGGCATGCGTCGCCGTGTCGCGCACGATGACCTTGCCAAGCGCTCGCCGCCATGTCTGCGTCGTGCCGCCTCTCTCCCGGAGGAGGCGGGCGATAAGAAGGTGTTCGAGATCGGAGGCCGTCATATCCACCGCTTAGCTGTTGTCGGCGCCTATGCAAGCGGAGCTTCGCTCGTAAGTTCGATCGATCCACGGCAGGTATCGTGGGAGAACGCCTGGCCCCGTCAACTGCCGCTTTGTCGACGAAAGATCTCGAGCCTTGCCGGGCAGGGCGCCTGCAGCGGATTGCGACCAGAAGCCGCCAATCCTCCCCTTTTCAAGCAATTTAACAGGACCTGTGTTCAGTCTGCTTGTATCCAGCGCGCTTCTCGATAACCTTGAAACGTAATCGGGAGTTGGATGGATGCGATTTCGCGGGCTGGACCTCAACCTTCTTAGTGCGTTCGACATGTTGATGCGAGAGCGGAGCGTATCGGCGGCAGCACGGAAGCTCAACCTCAGTCAACCTGCGATGAGCGCAGCGCTGGCGCGCCTGCGCGACTTTTTCGGTGACGACATTCTGGTTGTCCAGGGCAAGCGCATGTTTCCCACTTCGTTCGCCGAACGCCTGGTTCCCGAGGTTCGCCACGTCCTCGACGGCGTGGAGGCGATGCTTTCCAATCGCGCTCAGTTCGATCCGGCGACGGCGAAGCGAACTTTCCGGCTGATCGCCTCCGATTACGTGATTGCGGCGGTGATCGTGCCGCTGGTCCAGAGAATGTCGCGTGAAGCGCCGGGTATCATGCTGGATTTGGCGACGCCTTCCGAACGTTCCTCATTGGAAATCGCCGAGGGGGCGGCTGACCTCATGATTTCGCCGGATTACTACATCACCGGCGAGCACCCGAGCGAATTTTTCTTCGAGGAAGCGCATGTCGTCGTGGGATGGGCAGGCAATCCCATCATCAAAAGCGAACTCTCGCTCGAAAGTTTTCTGGAAGCCGGGCATGTGGGCATTCGGATCGGCGCGCAGCGACAGCAATCGTTCGCGGACCGCCAGATGAGCCTGATGGGGCATGCGCGACGCATCGAAGTGGAAACCCATTCGTTTCTTACCATCCCCTTGCTGCTGGATGGAACGCGGCGCCTCGCGCTCATGCAGGCAAGGCTCGCCGAACGCCTGCGTCAGCAATATGCGCTCGGCGTCCAGCCCGTGCCGTTTGAGTTCCCGCTGATGCGCGAAATCATGCAAAGTCACCGGACGCGGCAGACAGATCCTGGCCTTGCTTGGCTCAAGATGTTGCTGAAGGAGCAGGTATCGCATGATAATCCATTTTTTGGATAGATTTATATTAAAACTATAAACTTCTAAAATATTCTCCGCGCGCTAAATCTCTACGAAAGAGCGATTGGCGGAGATGGATGTGAAGGGCCTTCAAGTTTTAGTCGTCGGCGCAGGCATCGGGGGCCTGTCGGCAAGCATCGCACTGCGAAGGGCTGGCCACGAGGTGACGGTGATCGAGCGCGATCCGCAGTGGTCGGTCTACGGCGTGGGCATCATCCAGCAGTCGAACGTGGTCCGCGCGATGGATCAACTCGGTGTGTTGGACGATTTTCTCGATGCCGCGTGCGGTTTCGATGCTATCGAGATATACCTTCCGTCCGGCCAGAAAGTTGCGCGGGTTCCTGCACCTAGCCTGGTCGCAGGCAAGCCGGCCAACGTCGGTATCGGACGCCGCGCGCTGCAGAAGGTTCTGGGCGACAATGCGAAGGCTCTCGGGGTGGAAATCAGGCTTGGACTGACCGCCGCCGATATTTCGGATGACGGCGCCGGAGTCACCGTGCGCTTCTCGGACGATAGCGAGGAGCGGTTCGACATCGTCGTCGGTGCGGACGGAGCCTATTCGCTCACGCGCGAGACGATTCTTCTCGATGCCGCCGCGCCCGAATTCACCGGACAGGGGGTGTGGCGCTACAACCTTCCGCGTCCGGCAGAACTCGACGCACTGCATGTTTACAACGGCCCGATCGGTGTCGGCCTGGTGCCGATGAGCGCGGAGCAGATGTACCTGTTCGCCACCAGCCCGGAACCGGGCAATCCGCACTATCCGCGCGAAGGGCTGGCCGCCGTGATGCGTCAAAAACTTGCCAACACCGCGCCGCAGATTCAGGAACTGGCGCAGCAGATCACCGATGATGCGGGCGTCGTCTACCGTCCGCTGGAAGGGCTGATGGTCCATGGGCCATGGCACAAGGGACGGGTTGTCCTGCTGGGCGACGCTGTCCATGCGACGACGCCCCATCTGGGACAAGGCGCGGGCATGGCGATCGAGGATGCGCTGGTGCTGGCCGAGGAGCTTTCGGTCCGCGATACTCCGGAAGCGGCCTTCGAAGCCTATCACGCGCGCCGCTACGAACGCTGTCGCTACATTGTCGAGGCCTCGCTGGCGATCTGCCACGGCCAGATCGGCAAAGGACCGCCGATCGACAACCACAAGGCCACCGCAGAAATGTTTGCGGTCGTCAGCCAGCCCATTTGATCCGTTCATTCAAGGAATCGCACCCATGAGCCGAGTTACCGAGATCCGCTATGTCGGATATGGCGTTGAGAATTTCGACGCGGAACGCGCGTTCTATGCCGATGACTGGGGACTGGTCGAAGTCGCGGAACAGGACGATTTCGCCTGGTTCAAGACCCATGGCCATGACGAACACCATGTCGTGCGCCTGCACAAGTCGGACGCCGATCACGTCGAGGTGATCGCTCTGGCCGCCGATACCCGCGGGGATGTCGAGGCCCTGCACGACAAGGTCCTGGCGGCGGGCTGCAAGGTTATCTTTGCTCCGCGCGAACTCGCTGCACCGGGCGGCGGCTATGGTTTCCGCTTCTTCTCGCCCGATGGCCTGCCGTTCGAGATTTCGGCCGAAGTCGCGCGTTCGACCAGCCGGGCGATGGCGCGCTGGGAAGGCATGCCGGTCAAGATCAGCCACATCGTCCTGCACTCGCCCGACCATCAGGCGATGGTGCGATTCTTCACCGATGTATTGGGCTTCAAGGTGAGCGACTGGCT
>JAGHZR010000033.1 GCA_017745295.1 Novosphingobium sp. | reverse complement strand
CAGGACCGGTTCGCCGCTCCGCGGCCTGAACCCCGCGCGCTCGAGCTGCCTGTCGATGACGATCCTGGTGCCTGCTCCGTCCCTCGCGGCGGCGGGTGGCGACCCGGTGCGCGCTGGGCCCGGGCAGAGACGAGAGGCGATGATCGCGGGCAGGCACGCTCGCGTGTCGATGTCGAGCGTGAGATTGCCGCGCTGCCGCTCCACGCGCAGCCGCCGATGCGCGAGCTTGGTCGGCGCTCGGAAGCAGCGGAGCATCCCTTCAAGCGTCCGGTATCCTCGCCGCCGCGCGCTGTGCGCGTCGTCCCCGCGGTTGCCGCGCCACCGCTGGCGCTCATCGGCAAAGTCGGGCGCCGCGACGAGATCGTCTCGGCCTGCCCGGCTGCACGGGCGCTTGGCATCCATGTCGGCATGGCGGCAACCCACGCGAGAGCCCTGGTCTCGGAGCTCGATTTTCGACCCGCCGAGCCGGAAGCCGACGCAAAGTTGCTGGACCGCCTGGCTCTGTTTGGAATTCGGCGCTGGTCCCCGATCGTCGCGGTCTCTCCGCCTGACGGTATCTGGCTTGATCTGACCGGCGCTGCGCATCTCCATGGCGGGGAGGAGCGCTTCTGCCGGAGGCTCCAGGCATTCTGCGACCGCGCCGGGTTCACCGCGCGTATCGCGATCGCCGATACCCCCAGCGCCGCGCATGCACTCGCGCGCTACGGTAGCGAGGATATTGCCATCACCCCGCCGGGCGGCGTGCTGCGCGCTCTGTCGCCGCTGCCGGTAGCGGCGCTGCGGCTGGACGGGGCTGCGCTCGGCGCGGCGCGCAAGTTCGGCTTCGAGACGATCGCCGACTTGCTTCCCGTCGCCCGCGGTCCCCTGGCGCGCCGTCTCGGCATGGCCGCGATCGATAGGCTCGACCAGGCACTCGGCGGCAAGGCGGAACCGATCACGCCGCGCGAGGACATCGTGATCCCCATGGTGGAGCGGCGCCTGCTTGAACCGATCGGTACGGCCGAAGCCATCGCCCAGGTCATGCAGGATCTCCTCAAAGACATGGCCGAGGTCCTGCAGAGGAGGGGCCTTGGCGCGCGTTCCCTGCGCCTCATCGGGCTGCGGATCGACGGCGGCGAGCAGGTCGTGGCCATCGGCACCTCGCGCCCGACCCGGGAGCCCGCGCACTTGCTGCGCCTGCTGAAGCTCAGGATCGACCGGATCGATCCCGGTCTGGGTCTCGAGCAGTTCAGGCTGCTGGCGCCGCACACCGAAGCGCTCGATGCAGAGAACCTCGGGGCCATTCTCGCCGGCGAGACCACCGTGCGCGATCCTGCCCGGCTCGTCGATGTGGTGGCGGGCCGGATCGGACCGGCCTGCGTGTTCCGGGTTGCCCCTGCCGAGAGCCATGTGCCTGAGCGGGCCGTGAGGCCGGAAAGCCCCATCGAGGCGCCGGGATCGTGGCCGTCATGGCAGCGGCCCATACGGCTGTTCGCGCGGCCGGAGCCGCTGCACCGTGTCATGGCGCTGATGCCCGATCAGCCGCCGCGCCGCTTCGAATGGCGGGGACGCTCCTACAAGGTCGTGGCAGGCGATGGACCGGAACGGATCCATGGCGAGTGGTGGCGCCGCGACGCTGAAGTCTGGGCCGTGCGCGACTACTACCGGGTCGAGGATGAACACGGCGGCCGCTACTGGGTGTTCCGGCGCGGGGACGGCATGGCAAGCAATACCGGCGATCTCACCTGGTGGATGCACGGAGTGTTCGCATGACCGCCTATGTCGAACTCCAGGTGCTCACGCACTTTTCCTTCCTGCGCGGCGCGTCCAGCCCCGACGAACTGTTCGGCGCTGCCGCGATGCTTGGCTATCCTGCGCTCGGCATCGCCGATCTGGGCAGCGTGGCCGGGGTCGTGCGCGCCTGGGCAGCGGAAAAGGTTACCGGGGTCCGGCTGATACCCGGCACCCGGATCGATCTTACCTGCGGGCGCCGCCTGCTGCTCTATCCGACCGACAGGCAAGCGTGGTCGCGCATCACGCGCCTGCTTACGATCGGCAAGCGCCGGGCCGGGAAGGGGGGCTGCCTGCTGCACTGGCACGAGCTTGCGGCGTGGTCGGAAGGGGTGATCGCGATCCTTCTCCCCTACGAAGCGGACGGCGAGAATGCCGCGGCGCTTGCTGCCTTGCGCGAAGTCTACGGGAGGCGCGGCTACATGGCCCTGTTCCAGCGCCGCCGCCCCGACGACGCGGTGCGCATTGATGCGCTCGCACGGCAGGCAGCGGATGCCGGGGTTCGCAGTGTCGTCACCGGCGATGTTCTCTACCATGCCCCGGACGCCCGGCTCCTGCAGGATGTGGTGACCGCGATCCGGCATGGCTGCACGGTCGATGCGCTTGGCTACCGGCGCGAAGTCAATGCGGACCGCGCGCTCAAGTCGCCGGTGGAAATGGTCCGCCGCTTCGCGGCCTATCCCGCGGCCTTGCGGGCCAGCGTCGAGATTGCCGAGGCCTGCACCTTCGCGCTCAGCGACCTCACCTATCATTACCCGCGGGAAAGGGTAATCGACGGCCTCACCGCGCAGCAGGCGCTGGAAAAAATGGCGCATGAAGCGCTGGACACGATGTTCGAGGGCGAACCGCCGCAAACCTACCGGGACCAGATCACCCATGAGCTGAAGCTCATTAGCGATTTGAACTATGCGCCATACTTCCTGACGGTCCATTCGATCGTCAGCGAGGCAAGGCGGCGGGGTATCCTGTGTCAGGGCAGGGGTTCTGCCGCCAATTCCTGCGTCTGCTTCGTCCTCGGCGTCACTTCGATCGACCCTATCAAGCACGAACTCCTGTTCGAGCGCTTCGTGTCGGGCGAGCGGCGCGAGCCGCCGGACATCGATGTCGATTTCGAGCACGAGCGGCGCGAGGAGATCATCCAGTGGATATTCGAGACGTACGGGCGCGACCGGGCGGCGCTGACCGCCGTCGTCACCCGCTTCCGGGCGCGCGGCGCGGTGCGTGATGTCGGCAAGGCCATGGGGCTGCCCGAGGACCTTACCTCCTCATTGGCGGGTCTCGTCTGGGGCTGGTCGGCGGAAGGAGTTGGTGAGAAGCAGGCCGCAGAACTCAACCTCGACATGTCGGATCGGCGGCTTCGCCTGACCCTCGATCTTGCCCGCCAGCTGATCGGGGTTCCGCGCCAGTTCAGCCAGCATCCCGGCGGCTTTGTGCTTACCCATAACCGCCTTGACGACCTGGTGCCGATCGAACCTGCGGCGATGGCCGATCGCCAGATCATCGAATGGGACAAGGATGATATCGATGTCCTGAAGATGATGAAGGTCGATGTCCTGGGCCTCGGCATGCTGGGCTGCATGAACCGCGCCTTCAACCTGCTCGAAGAAGCCAAGGGGCTTCGCGTCGGCCTCGCTGATCTGCAGGGCGATGACCCGGACGTCTACGCCATGATCCAGAAAGCCGATACGCTCGGCACCTTCCAGATCGAGAGCCGCGCGCAGATGTCGATGCTGCCGCGCATGAAGCCCCGCCGTTTCTACGATCTCGTGATCCAGGTGGCGATCGTCCGGCCCGGCCCGATCCAGGGCGACATGGTCCATCCCTATCTGCGCCGCCGCGAGGGGCTGGAGAAGCCGGAGTATCCCCGCCCCGAACTGCGCGCCGTCCTTGAAAAGACGCTCGGCGTGCCGCTTTTCCAGGAGCAGGCCATGAAGGTCGCGATCGTCGGCGCGGGGTTCACGCCGGCAGAGGCCGACCAGCTGCGCCGCGCGATGGCGACCTTCAAGATGACCGGCGGCGTGTCCCACTTTTCCGAGAAGCTGATCGAGGGAATGGTCGGCCGCGGCTATCCGCGGGATTTTGCCGAGCGCACGTTTCGCCAGCTCGAGGGCTTCGGCTCCTACGGCTTTCCCGAGAGCCACGCGGCGAGCTTTGCGAAGATCTCCTATGCGTCGAGCTGGATGAAGCATCATCATCCCGACGTGTTCTGCGCCGCGCTGATGAATGCGCAGCCCATGGGGTTCTATGCCCCCGCCCAGATCATTACCGATGCGCGGCGGCACGGGGTGGAGGTTCGTCCCGTGTGCATCAACGCGAGCCGGTGGGACTGCTCGCTGGAGCCCGCGCGGGGCCGCTACCATGCCGTTCGGCTTGGTCTGCGCCAGGTGCATGGGCTCTCCAATGCCGATGGTGCAGCGATCGTCACGGCGCGCGCCCTCACGCCGTTCAAATCCGTCGAGGACCTGTGGCGACGCTCCGGGGTGCCGCGTGCCGCGATCGAGAAGCTCGCCAATGCCGATGCTTTCCATGGGTTCGGCGCGGATCGCCGCCAGGGACTGTGGAAGGTGAGGGGGCTCGGCGAAGCGCCCCTGCCGCTCTTTGCCGCCGCGGACCGCGCGGCAGAAAGGATCAGCGCCGAGGTGCAGGAGCCGGCCGTGGAACTGCGCCCGCTGGCCGATGGGCGCGAGGTCATCGAGGACTATCGCGCGCTGCAGCTCTCGCTGCGCGCCCACCCGCTGACGTTCGTGCGGGACGAACTCACGCGGCGGGGCGTGACGCGCTGCGCCGACCTCGCGAACATTCGCGACGGCAGGAAGGTCGAGGTCGCCGGGATCATCCTGGTGCGCCAGAAGCCGGGATCGGCCAAGGGCGTGCTCTTCATCACCATCGAGGACGAGACGGGTATCGCCAACGGCATTCTCTGGCCCGATCGCTTCGAGGCCCAGCGCCGCACGGTGATGTCCGCCTCGATGGTGGGGCTCAAGGGGCAGGTCCAGAAGGAGGGCGATGTCATCCATGTGATCTGTGATCGGATCATCGATCACGGCGACCTCCTGCACCGCGTCGGCGAGATGTCATTTCCGCATCGCACCGGGCGGGGGGACGGCGCCCGCTATGGCGGTAGCCCGGATCGGGGCGACGCGGCCTGGAGCCCGAAACCGGTCAGCAGCTACTGGCCGCCGCATGCGGACGGCCGGGATCCCGAGGAGGTCGTGCGGTTCAAGTCGCACGATTTCCATTGAGGCGTGGCGGCGGTTCCCAAACACCAGCGCGTGATCATCGCGCTCTCGCTGCATATCCTGCGCGGCGGCGTGACCCGCTGCAGCGACGGCCGGGTCGATACCGTCGAGGTTCGCCTCGCCCTCCGATGCCTGCTGCCGCACTGCCGGGAGCGCTGGCCGCTCGAGCTCTACTGGGATGCTGCCTGCCAGGACAACGAGATCGGCCGGGCGCAGGGGGTGACGGCAGCTTTCAACGGCATTGTCCGGCAGCTGCGGCTTGCAGGGCGCTATGAGGAGGTCGGCCCGTCTTAGCGCGCCCTGGGAGCAATTCTCTCGTAGCGCCGGTTGCCGGTTGCGATATGCTTTCGGCAAGGCAGCCTCGCCAGGGGATGCCCGCCGGGATCAGGAGCAATGCCATGTGCAACCGTGCCCGCTTCAAGGGAGAGCCGGAAACCCTTTTCGGCTCGGTCGCTGAGCTCTTTCGCGAACGGCCGCGCGACAATCGGTTCGATCCCCAGGAACTGAGGCCCAAGGGGCGGGCCTACGTGGTGCGCGAGCAGGACGGCATCCGAGGGGGGGACGTGATGAGCGGGGACGTGCTGGGCGGCAAGGGAGCCTGGCCGATGACGAATGTGCGAAATCTCGCCGCGCCGCAATGGCGGCGGCTTGCCGAGGATCCGAAAAACCGCTGCATCGTGCCGCTGACCGCATTCTGCGAGTCCACGCCGGACAAGCATGACCTCGGAGATGGCAAGCCGCCGCTCAAGGGTGAGATGTGGTTTTCCGTGACGGATCAGCCGGTGTTCGCAGTCGCCGGCTTCTGGCAGTACACCGAAATCGGCGATGCCTTCGCGATGGTGACCTGCGATGCCAACCCGCTGGTTAAACCGGTCCATCCCAAGGCGATGATCACCATTCTGGAGCCGAGGGATATCGATACCTGGCTAGGCGGATCCTTTGCCGAGATCGCCGCGCTCCAACGGCCCTTTGACGAAACGCGGATGCGCGTGCGCGGGCCGGTCTTTCCGACCCGGCGGCATGAGCGATGACGGATTGGCTGATGCCACTATTGGGATCGGTGCCTCGCCGCGATAGTGGAGTGATGGGTTAGCTGCGACCTAGAACGATGTTGGATTCCTGAACCAGGTCGCGGTGACATCCGTGCCTCGACTATTGTCCGAGAGAAGAGGGTCCCCAAAATAGGGGCACCCCGCCGTCAGCCATCCGTCTTGCTCGCGTACAAATCCGTGGTGCGGATCAGCCGGTCAAGGATGCCTGGCTCGGAATAGGCATGACCTGCGCCTTCGATCAGATGGAAGTCGGCCTCAGGCCAGGCCTTGTGCAGCGCCCAGGCGTAATGCGCCGGGCAGGGCATGTCGTAGCGCCCATGGACAATCGTGCCCGGGATCGTGCGAAGCTTGTGCGCATCGCGGAGAAGCTGATCGGGCTCGAGCCAGCAATCATGGACGAAGTAGTGGGTCTCCAGTCTCGCGAAGGCGAGCGCGAAATGACCGTCGTCGTGCTGCTGAGAGGTCGCGGCGTCGGGCAGCAAGGTGATGACTTCCCCTTCGAACAGGCTCCACGCGCGGGCGGCCTCGATCTGCTCTTCGGGCGAACCCGTTGTGAGCCGGCGATGATAGGCGCGCAGGATGTCGCCTCGCTCGGCCTGGGGGATCGGCGCAACAAGGCGCTCGTACTTGTCCGGGAACAGCTGCGACACGCCGAACTGGTAGAACCAGTCGAGTTCCGCCCGGGAGCACATGTAGATGCCCCGCAGGATGAGTTCGCTCACGCGCTCCGGATGCGTCTGCGCGTAGGCCAGCGAAAGCGTGGAACCCCAGGAGCCGCCAAACACGAGCCACTGTTCGGCGCCCGCGAGTTCTCGCAGACGTTCGATGTCTGCAACCAGATGCCAGGTGGTGTTGGCATCGAGCGATGCGTGCGGCGTCGATCGGCCGCAGCCGCGTTGGTCGAACAGGAGCACGTCGTATAGCTCGGGATCGAACAGGCCGCGGTGCGCCGGCGAAATCCCGCCGCCGGGGCCGCCGTGCACGAAGACGGCTGGCTTTGCTCCCGGAGTGCCGCAGCGCTCGTAATAGATGCTATGGCCCTCACCGGTGTCGAGCATTCCGGTGGCGTAGGGTTCGATGGGCGGATAGAGTGTGCGCAGCATGGAGCTCTTGTTGCCGACTTCGCCGGTGAAGGAAAGAGGGGCTGCTGGACCGGGCTCGGCCATTCTCCGGACTCGCAAGCGTTTCGCGTGAGTGGAGGATGCGCCCGCGGTCCCTGAAAATTCTTTCATCATCGGGTCCCATGCGGAGGTTCAATGCACGACGATCCGGTCCTCCAGCACCGCGGGCCAGTTCAGCTGCCTTAGAAAACAGGATGGGCGCACAGGCCGCCTCGCGCTCGGAATTCCTTGAATTGTCTGGCCGATCTGTTCCGAAGATCTATAATCGATTGATTAGAATATCTTCACGTCGGTCCGCCAAGCGAACGCCAGGTGGAAAGCAGGGGCAATGAGCGAACACGTTCAGTACCAACGCATTCTCGATCATCGCGCCGCAGGTCTGATCGAGGAGTGCGGCAGCATCGGAACTGGGCTCTTCGTCTGGCTCGCCGTTGGCACATGCGGCGGCTTCGGCGCCTATTCGAATCTGGGACCTGCGTGGACGGATTTCGGCGTGACGGAAAGTCTGCTTCTCGCTGCGCTGTTCTGTTTCCACAAACCGGCGGAATCCAACCTGAAGCTGTCAATGCTGGGCGCGCTTCGCGGCGCCGCAAGTTTGGGACTGGTCTTGAATATCGGCCTGATCGCGGTGCGTATCGGCTGGGCTTTCCTGTCGGGCGAGTTAAAGCGCGAAGGCCTGGCGACGCTTCCAGCGGCGAGCTTGTTTGCCGCAGCCATTGGCGCGTTCGTTGCGCTTGCGGTAGTCCGGCTAGTGGACTGGGCTGTGCGCAAGGACGTCTATCGGTCCAATGCTTGGTCAGCGGTGAAGACAAAGGAGCCGGTTTCGGAGAGCAGGGGGGACGAGGCGCAGTCGGCTGACCCGAAGGCGCGAGATGACTCGAGAGATCAGAATTATCGGCATCCCAACACCGATCGTAAGTCGTCGAGGCATGCAGGGGGCGATCGAAGGTATCACGACCGATCGCGTTCCGACGAAAATCGCGGGAGCACCGGTTCCAGTTCCGGGGCACGGGCGAATGAAAGCCGTTCCGAGCAGGCGCGCAGGCCGTCCGGACAGGACGGGGGCGCAGAGGCCTGGTGGACCATTCTGCAGGTGGATCCGACGGCTACCCTTTCGCAGGTTGAGGCGGCCTACAAGACTTTGCTCCGTCAGTATCACCCTGATCTCCATATGGGGCTGGCCCCCAGGCTTAAGGAGGCGGCTGAAACCGAAACCAAGCGCATCACCGCTGCACGCGAACAGGCAAAGCGCGCGCTCTCCCGGACCTGAGGCTGGCGATAGCCGCGAAGGCGCGGGCAACGGTAAAAGCTTTGCGGAGGTAGCCGATGCCGAGCCGGCCTTGGTGCAGCGGGTGGCGGTCACGGCACTTCAATTTGCTCAATGTCGCTGTCACTCGGGCAAAGGCGGTAGCGTACGTCGTTGGCAATCGCGATTTGTGGTGCACGGCAGGCTGTTTTCGGATTTGGGCAAGCCGATCGACTGAGGCTGCGCGAGTCTGGTCCGTCAGACACTCCGGAATGTCTCCTTCGGATCCCAGTTGGCCTCTGAGCTGCCCTTCGTTCAAGTCGTCTGACTGCAGCCCCGTGGGGCACGCTGGCACGGTAGCTTCGCTCATACGGAAACGGGATAGCCGCCATTCGATCGGGTAGTGGGACGCTTCCGTAACCGACCCTTTCCGGTCGTTCAGCAGCCAATTTCACTCTTCCAGGTGCGGTCCGTCAGCTTTCCCTCTTCCGAATACCCTACACTGGCCGATTCCGGAAAGGCTGGTTTCCGCTGACCAGTGTGGGATAGCTGCCGGTCCTGTTTCGGGCTGGCGATCAATTGCCAGCAGAAAAAGCTGCCGGTCGGCCACCGCCCCAAGTCCGCCATTCAACTCGTGAAAAATGAACGGCCGCTTTCAAGCCATCCCAGCTTCGGGCGCTATGGCATCAATGTCGGGGTGAGCCGTCATCCACGCTCGGGGCGAGAATGGTAACGGGCAGCGGACACTGCACACCGCGCTCAGATCAACCTGTCCGCCCTGCCCGCGCTGCAAGATCAAGCAAGATGCGACTATGCCCCAGACCTATGGCGTGACGGTATTCGTCGAAGGTGTAAATTTTCACCTCTTGTGGAATAGACAGCGATAGAGGCAACTCGAATGAAACGACCGCTTGATCATCGACTAGGACAACAATTAACTCGCTGTCATTGTCTGGAGTCTGAGCCAGTATATGGTAGGTCGACCCTCCGGGACGCAATGTATCGATGATGGCGATCAAACGACGATGGCTTTCCTCGGTCTCAGGCTTGAGCCGAATACGTTCCACGTCGTATCGCTCGGTGAGCCGTTTGGACATCGGCAACTCTCCTTATAAACTATGAACGACGGCACGGTGGCATCTCAGCACGCGAAGCTGATGTCAGCAATGTCGGCGAAGGCAGCTTTTGAACCGAAATCTCGGATTTCAGACCTTCGTTCCCGATTGCAGCAATGACCAGAATCCACCCGCAAGCGCCGATCTGCGCCGGAAGCTTCCGCTCCAGTTCCGGCGTTCGTGTTGGATGAACAGTGACTAGAACCAGCCCCGGCTTTGGCTACTCCCAAGAGAAGATGGTGCGCAATTTGCAGCCTGAAGGGGAATCTCCCTCCTCAAATAATTCCACTCGATCAATTGCAGCCAATTGGGACTGGGTGAACGGTTCCGAAGATGTGAAATAGGCAACACCGTGTGTGCCATTCCAGATTGCTATTCGGTAGACGCCTGCCACTCGCTTTTGCGCGAAGCGTACGGGGCTGTTGAAATGGCGAGCTTTAACAATCCGACCTTTCGGACGACTGGCCCAGCCAATTCCATACACTTCAAGGGTGCCAAAAGCGCCGTCCCAGCGGAAGCTGCCTCCGTGTATCCCACCCTCCAAAGTCGTGACTTTCTCACCATCGAGCAGATCGATAATCGGCGAATAGCCGCAGAACCGTCCCGGCCCCACAATGTCGCTGGCGCTGGCGTGAGTGCTGACAAATGCCGAGAGCGTCAGGGCCGCTGCGATTATTATCTTCACGCTGTCCTCACGAGGAAACCGGGGTGGCCGGTATAGCAGTTCCTCGTCCGAAAGCGGAAGGTCCGAAACCCACCCATCTTTGCCGCTGGCGAACCCAGCGAGCATGGGATACCGGACCGGCAGGTTCCGGTGGCCGCCAATTAAACCAGGAATGACGAATTAGGGCGCAAAGCCGACCGACTGGTTTGCGCGGCACGAGTT
This sequence comes from Novosphingobium sp., assembly GCA_017745295.1. Classification (GTDB taxonomy): domain Bacteria; phylum Pseudomonadota; class Alphaproteobacteria; order Sphingomonadales; family Sphingomonadaceae; genus Novosphingobium. The sequence continues at coordinate 20,857 of JAGHZR010000033.1, read as the reverse complement.
ACGGATTTGATCGAGGTTACTCGCGACCTGGTCTGCATCGAGGAAATCGACTTGAACGATCCGGCCACCATGCGGCGCTTGGTCGCCGAGACAGCCCGGTAGGAGGGAACCGCTATGAGCGAAGCACAACGGAGCGGCTCCGATGATCTGCGACGCGAGATCACGCGCATCCTCGGCGGGAAGGGCATGTCGAGCGATTTCGGCCACGGCGCCGACTACGGGGCCTTCACCCCAGCAGCACCTGGCAGCCGCCTGCGCCCCGCGGGCCGGACCGCCACGCCAGCCGAACGCCGGCCGTTCGGGCGCTGGCTTCTGATGCAGGGCGAGCGCGGGGGGCTGGTCGGCGATCTGACCAAGGGCGCGATGGCCGATCGCGGCTTCCCGCGCGATGGCGATCCGGAGGCGGTGCGCAAACGCCTGAGCATGCTCCAGGCGGATGGCGACATGTTCGAAGCCCTCGACGAGGCAGAACTCGACTGGGCAAGCTACTGAGGTGAATAGCATGACGCATGGTGAATTGATCGAGCATGCGCGGCGGCTACACGCGCTGGCCAGCTCACGCGCCGGGACCCGGGCCGATCTGGTTCAGCTCCGTGACCTGGTGCCCCAACTGATCGGCGCGGTGAGGGCGCTGACTCAGGACGACGACGAAATGGTCCTGATCCCGATCATTGACCTGACGAAGTGCGAGCCGGTCGAGGGATGCGATATGGGGTCTTTGCGGCTTCCAGCCGGCGCGGCTCAGCTCATGGGGCTGGGCTGAAACGAAAAGAGGCCATCCCCCGCAAAAGGGACGGCCTCTAACTCGGTGGAACCGGGGGTGGTACTCCGCCGAAGTTAACGATTAACATGTCACAAGGGTGGTTGTTCCCGCTTCGGGTTGCATCATTTCGGTACTCCGCAGTATGCGACGCGATATTCATGGCGTGGAAAATACCGGGATCTAGCATAATCAGGAGCCGCTACATGGGGGACAGTCAACCTCACGCGTTTGTCGCAGCGGTCATTGTGGGCGTCGCACTAGCAGCTACAGGGATACTCGCCGATGATCTGTTTAGTCACCGGCTACGAGTCGGAATGGTAGTACTTGGCTGCTGCGCACTCCTTGCGGCCGTAGCGGCCCTCTGATCTCGGAAGGAGAAGAGGCCGCCCCTTTAAAGTAGGCGGCCTCCATACGGTGAGGTCCGAGGGCACGATCTATCACCGCGGCGCGTCGTATTCAGCGCTTGGTGAACATATAGGAAGGCGCGATGCGGATCGGCTCGGCCGTGATGAATTTTGATGCGCAAAGCCAAAAAAATTATGACCCGGCAATCCTGTACTCCCGGTTCGCAGCGCTCGGCAACTATGAGCATGCCGGATTGCAGCCTTTCCGCTGATATAATCGCCTTAGCTGCGGCAGCGCGGATGGACGCGCCCTCACGGCAGTCAAGAGGGGGCGGGCGCGTGGGGGCGTTTGCCAGCCGGTATCGAGCCCGGTCCGCAGCTTCTCACAAGGGACGCCCCGGCCCGCGCCTGAGGTCGCGCACCGGGGCAAGGTTCGGGTCGCAACGCGCTCAAGCACGTAACAGTCACCTCAGGTCGGAGGGGCGCTTGACGGGCAGGGCCTCGATATATGCGCCGACTGTGACGCGGTTGCGGATCGCAATTCGGCAATCCTGTGACGCGGCAATCCCCAATACTGGGTCACGTTTCCGATCGACGTAACTGACTGCAGCGCTGCACGCGCCGTTGCGAATGCTCAGTGTGGCGCTGCCGAAAAAGGCCGCCCCTGAGAAAGGGACGGCCTCGTCTCAACCGGGGGGCACCGGTCGCTCCAATGTAGCCTTACCAACATAATGGTTACATGCCCCTTAAGGATAAGGCTTGTGAAATTTCTGGATCAGAAGAGGCCGCCCCTCGCGTGAAAGGCGGCCTCTACGTTGCTTATCCAAGGGTTCGCGATGATGAGCCAGAATTCCGGCTCATCTCTGTTTACGCCGCTCGCATCGACTGTTCTGGATCTTCGCCATATAGGTCTCGCATCCAACTGCAGATCTGCTCGTTCACAGCCCGATGCAGCATTTTCAGCCGCTTGATCTCTGACGGATCTGCGTTTCGGCGCTCTTCTGCTTTCGCGATGGCAATTTCCAGGCGTTTGCGTTCTTGGCGCAGCAGGGTGAATAGCCTCTCCGCCATGGTCATGTCTCTGGAGCATCAAGGCTGCGCATAGCCGACATTATGTCGTCGAGCCGAACAGGTTCCGCTGAGCCAGGTGGCCGCCTTAGATCCGGGCGGTTTTCGATTGCACGGGCGTCTGAGGCCCAGGACGCGAGTATCGCTCTCTTGACCTCCGGTTCCAGCTGAGGGTGACCCATGAATTCGAACGGATGATGAAATTTGGAGAGGGACATTGCGTTGCCTCCTTTCTTCCAACTCTCCTCACATTGGCGGTGATTCCGCCGCTCGAAATATTCGCGTTTTGGTTCTTGAGGTCAAGAGCCCGGGCGCGGTGCCCGCAATCCGCCCCAGCCGGTTTTGGCTGCGGCCATAACTATTAAGCGCATTGGCCTTGTCCGGAGCCGGTTGATCCATGTTGCCTAGTCCGCCGCTGCCAGGCTCATCGACTTGACCTGACCTGAAACGAAAGAGGCCGCCCCTCTCTGGAAGGGCGGCCTCTCGGTATTCGAGAACTGGGAGAGCGAGTTCCTGCAAATGGCGGCCTATGTCGTGCTCACCGCTTTCCTGTTCCAACGTGGATCGGCGGAAGCCAGGGATTCAGAGGCTCCGCCTCTTTAACCGATGCGACGAAACGGCTTTCTTTAGGGCTGGCATGACCGAGACAGTGATCCGATCGACTGCTAATGCCCTGCCATGGCTATATATTCTGAAAGCTGAGAGCTGACGGGATCTAGGCTCGAAATTGTTTAGCCGGGGGGCAGCAGTGTTGAAGCAATTCCTTTTCATCGGCCTTTGCGCCAACGTGCTCACCGCCTGCACTGATGCATCGACCGGACAGGCCCAGGCAAAAGAGACGCCCGGCGTTGCGGTACAAAGAGGGGGCGGGTTGCCCTACGAGGTCACCGAAAGCGAAGTGTGGGACGTGCCCGATCCCGCATCGCAACGAAGCTATCAGGTCTTCGTGGCCCTGCCGCCGTCCTATCGCACTCAGCCCGAGCGTCGATATCCGGTGATCTATGCGACGGACGCCGATTATGCGTTTCCACTGCTCAAGCAGATCGGGCGCCGCCTCAATGTAGAGGAGCCGACGATCGAAGAGTTCATCCTCGTCGGACTATCCTATGCAAAGGGAGAAGGCGGAATGGAAAGCCGCCGCCGCGATTACACGCCGACGGAGAACGGCCCTGCCGGATCGCCAAAGGGGGCGGTACACGGTGAAGCGAAGACCTATCAAACCTATGTTCGGGACCAAGTACTGCCTTTCGTAGCTCAACGCTACCGGACGGACGAGAAGCGGCGGATTTTCCTGGGCCATTCATACGGCTCACTGCTTGGCATGCAGATTCTGCTGAGCGAACCTGGCCTGTTTGATGGCTACGTTCTGGGAAGCCCCTCGTTCTGGTATGATCATCATTATATGGTTGATCAAGCACGTGCCTACACAACCAGCCATGACGACCTGCACGCGCGGGTCTACATGTACATCGGCGAATACGAAGAGACGCGGCCCGGCGATGCGCGCTTTTCCAAATCCGCCAACATGGTGACTGATACCAAGAATATGGATCAGATCCTGCGATCCCGGAAATATCCCTCCCTGCATTTGCAGACGGAAGTTCTCAATGACGAAGATCACGTCAGCGTCGCGCCGCGCGGCTTCACCCACGGGCTGAAGTACCTACTGCCGGCCCCTGCCGTGCGTCGCCAGTAGGATAGCGGCCAGTCGGCTGCTGGGAAGTAAAGTTCTAGCGCTGAGCGTCTGGAAGGGTTGCAGTTCCCGTACCTAAGAGGCCTCGCCGATGTGCTCGCGCAGCCAGTGGGCCTCGTCGGTCGGATTGCGATGGAAATGACGTTTGAAATCACGGCTGAACTGCGCTGGGCTGGCATAGCCAACCTGCATCGCGACCTTCGTTATGGGAGCTTCGCGCCGCGCGATCATCATGCGCGCCTCGTGTAAACGCATGGCCTTGATGTACTGAATGGGAGAACTTCCGGTGAGAGCCTTGAATCCGGAGTGGTACGAAGCAACGCTCATCCCCGCAGCCTGGGCCAGGGCGGGAACGGTGAGCTTCTCGTGATAGCGTTCGCGGATTTCTGACAGGCTCTTCACGACACGGTCCACCGCCCCTTCGTGCTGAAGGGCAGTCAAGAGCGGCCGAGCTTGCGGCCCCATCATCACGCGAAAATGCAATTCACGAATAAGGCCGGAACCCAAGATGGCGCACTCCTGCGGGGTCTTCAGAGCCACCAGCAACCGTTTCAGCACATCGCTAATAGAGGGCTCCATTGGGCTCGAAACCAGACTCCGTGCCTGCTCGCGGACGTGCGAAGTATCCGGCTTGGCCATCGCGGCGGCGATCTCGGCCGCGAGATGAAGGTCGAAATCAAGATAGATGGCGAGCAAGGGGCTGCCGGCATCCGCCTGCGAGGCCATGCGAAATGGCACGGGCACCGAGATAGCGAGGTAGTGATCGGCATCGTAGCGGTACACCTCGCCATCGAGAAAACCCTGCTTAGACCCCTGTAAGACAAAGACGGCTCCGGGCTGATAGAGCACTGGCACGTCCTCAAGCATGGCTTCCGAACGCAGGATGCGCAGGCCGGGAAGGCTAGTCGAATTGTACCCATGCCGGGGCGCAAGCTCGGCCGCTAATTCGACAAGATCAGCCTTTTCAAGGAGACGCATCATAGGATTGAGCAAGAAATTTAGAGAAACTGCCGTTTTCGGATCGTCGCGATTGTACCATTTCGCAAAGCACAAACGCAACCAGCTGGAACAACACCATGTCGCGACACACTTTCTTCATAACCGGAGCAAACTCCGGTTTTGGCCTAGCAATCGCCAAGGCCGCGCTAGAGGCCGGCCATCGGGTAATCGGCGCGGTTCGATCCGAGGCGGCACGAGGTCGTCTGGCTGAACGTCTGCCCGAGGTCGTAGCGGTCTTGTGCGATGTGACGCAGTTCGAGACGATTGCCGGACTTATCGATCGAGCCGACAGTGATCATGGTCCGATCGATATCCTCATCAACAACGCGGGCTATGGCCATGAAGGGGTCATCGAGGAATCCCCGCTGGAGGAAATGCGCCGTCAGTTCGACGTCAATGTCTTCGGAGCGGTGGCGGTCGCCAAGGCGTTGCTGCCGCATTTTCGCGAACGTCGACGCGGCTTCATTGTCAACGTGACCTCCATGGGCGGGATGATTACCATGCCGGGGATTGCCTATTATTGCGGCAGCAAGTTTGCCCTTCAGGGCATCTCCGAAGTAATGCGCGCGGAAATGGCCCCTTTCGGCGTCCACGTCACGGCCCTGTGCCCGGGTTCCTTCCGCACAGATTGGGCGGGACGATCGATGGTCCGAAGCTCACGGGTTATCGCCGACTACGACGCCCAGTTTGATCCGATCCGGACTGCGCGCAAGGAGAAGAGCGGTAAACAGGCGGGCGATCCCGATAAGCTCGCCCAGGCTGTCCTTGCCCTGGTTGATGCCAACGCGCCACCACCGCAGTTGCTTCTGGGTAGCGACGCCCTGCGCCTGGTACGCGAACGATACAAGCACATGGAACGTGAGATCGATGAATGGGAGGAACTGACATTGTCGACGGACGGCTAAGCCAAACGCCGAGCAAGGAGGGCCTTCGGATTAAAGGAACGTTGGCACCTGGGGATTAGATCTCGGCAGTTGAACGGCTTGGTAGGGGTGACCATGGTTTTGCGGTCTGCCTGAGCTTGAAATCAGAGCATCCGCGCAACGACCTCGCGGGGAAACCCTGCCGCGAGATGATCGATCAACGCCCGCACCGCTGGCGGCAGGCCTCGGCGGGTGGTGAAAACGAGGTGCACAATGCCTTGGAGCCCGCGCCAGTCGGGCAGCACGTGGGCCAGCTTGCCAGCGAGCAGCGCCTCGCGGCAAACGTGGTCGGGCAGTATCGCGATGCCGAGGCCGTTGATGGCGGCGTTGCGTACCGCGACCATATCGGTGCAGCCCATGCGCGGAGCGGTGCGGATGGCATGTTTGCGGCCGTCCTCGGCCTCCAGGTGCCATTCGAGATCGTCCGCGGCATCATCGGTGGCAAGCGTCGGCATGTTTGCGAGCTGCTCCACCTGCTTGATCTGGCCTGCCAGTTCGGGGCAGGCGACGAGGATACGCGTCGATCTGCCTATTGTACGCATGGTGAGCGCAGCATCGCTTGTCAGCGCGGCGCGCACGCGCAAGGCAAGATCGATCCGCTCCTCGATCAGGTCCACCGCGCGGTCTGTCGTGACGAGCTGCAGGCGAACTTTGGGATAGCGGGCAAGAAACGCGGATATCAGGGCTGAGATGGGCTCGACCATGCCGGTAGGGCAGCTGAAGCGGATGCGGCCATGGGGTTCGGCCTGTGCCTCGAGCACCAGCGCCTCGGCCTGTTCGGCCTCGGCGAGGATGGCTTGGCACCGCTCGTAGAAGGCAAGGCCGGTGTCGGTCACGCGGAAGCGCCGACTGGATCTTTCGATAAGGCGAAGGCCGAGGCGCTCCTCCAGCCCGGCGATGCGGCGGCTCAGCTTTGACTTAGGTTCTCGGAGCGCGCGCCCCGCCGCGGCAAAGCCGCCGTGTGCCACCACTTCGGCAAAATAGGCATAGTCGTTCAGGTCGATCCGCATCATCGTTCCTCCAGTGGAACGCTAAGTGCCATATCTGCTGTCTACACGCATCATCGTTCTGAGGGCATCTCGTTCGGGCAACGGCGCTTTGCCGAGACACAAAGGAGGAAGACGATGACGAACAAGTTCAATGATAAGGTGGTGGTGGTAACCGGTGGGACCAGCGGGATCGGTCTGGCTACGGCCAAGGCTTTCGCCGATGAGGGCGCATCGGTGTTCATCACCGGGCGGCGGCAGGAAGCGCTCGATGCCGCGGTGAAGGCGATCGGCGGGCGCGTTACCGGCGTCCAGGGCGACATGGCCAAGCTCGCCGACATCGACCGGCTCTACGACGCGGTCCAGCAGCAGCATGCGCAGATCGACGTGGTCTTCGCCAATGCCGGCGGCGGCGAGATGATGCCGCTCGGCGCGATCACCGAGGAGCACTACCAGAGCACTTTCGACACCAACGTGAAGGGCGTGCTGTTCACCGTCCAGAAGGCACTGCCGCTGCTCAAGGACGGAGCCTCGGTGATCCTCACGAGTTCGACCACGAGCATTTCAGGCACGCCTGCCTTCAGCGTCTATTCGGCGACCAAGGCGGCGGTGCGCAACTTTGCGCGCAACTGGATACTCGACCTCAAGGATCGCCGCATCCGCGTCAACGCCGTCAGCCCGGGCGTGACCGAGACCGCCGGGCTTGACCATCTCTTCGGCGGCAGCGAGCAGGCGGCGGGCACTAAGGACTATCTCGCTAGCCTGATCCCCGCAGGCCGGATCGGTCAGCCCGAGGAAATCGCCAGGGCCGTGCTATTCCTTGCCTCTGACGATGCGAGCTTCGTCAACGGCGTCGAGCTCTTCGTCGATGGCGGCCAAGTGCAAATCTGATCACCAGGCTCGAAGGCCGGATGGCTTGTCGCCTCGAGTGGCAGACCATCCGGCCGTGTGGCCGTCGCTCAGAGAAAGTCCGCCTGGCCGAAGTCGGCAAAAAGAACTGTGCAGCTCAATGGCAACACTGGTTCGCTTTCGCTGGCACCGACCGTCGTTCCCTGGGATTTAGCTGCCGCCCGCATCTCCATCGTCATGCGGCTTTCGACCGATAAACTACCGCACTGCTCACATATCGGCGTCGCCGCCGAAGTGGACAGAAGCCTTGGCTGTGCTATCAGATCACCGGCAGACGCGAGGACTATTTCTTTACCTATCGAGTATTTCCTGGTGGTGCCGGCCTGACTTTTCCTCTAATCCGCGCTTCTGCAGGTTCTTGAGGACCGGTTGCCGCTTGCGGTGGACCTCCCCTTCGAGAAGGCTTTATGATCTCATTTTCGACTTCGCAATTTTTCGAGCGCGATCGGTCATCTCTCATCTTTGATCTCGGTTGAAGTGGGTCGGCTTCAGGCCGCTCTTCCTCCTCGTAGCCAACTCGAAATATCTTGAGTTCCCGGAGAAGTGCGGTGCTGGGGCGACGGCTCGCAACGGCGTCGCGATGCGCCTCAATCGGTGTGACAAGGGCCGCAGGGACTTTGATGGCCTGTTAACTTGAGCCAGCGTCATCTGCCGCTCGCGTGGCGGTCGGGACAGTCTGATGGTCCGGACCCTCGCAAGGGGATATTGAATGCCGAGCGAGACGCACAAGCCGGAAGAGGTCATTGGCAAGCCATTGTAACGCGATGGGCACCAAAGCGCCCGGTGGGCGTTTTTTCGGGCGAGAGGTCTGGGGATTGGATGCACTTAATGAACGAACTGGCTGCGATCTTTCCGGGCGAAAGCGAAATGGCGCGGCACATGCGCGAAAAAGACTGGGCCGCTACCTCTCTTGGTGATCCACATTCCTGGCCTGAGGCCCTTAAAACGCCCCTGCGGATGCTGTTGACGACTCGTTTTGAAATGTGGATCGGTTGGGGTGAAGACCTCAATTTTTTCTATAACGATGCCTACATCCCCACGCTCGGAATCAAGCATTCCGAAGTTCTTGGCCGGCCATTTCGTGAGGTCTGGGCCGAGGTCTATGATGATGTTGCAGATCAAGTTGAACGCGTCCGTTCTGGCGAGGCGACCTGGAACAAGGACTTGCTCCTGCTCCTCGAACGCAGCGGTTTTCGAGAGGAAACCTATCACAGCTTCTCGTATAGCCCACTTCACCTGCCTGACGGTTCGGTCGGTGGGCTTCTATGTATTGTGAGCGAGGAGACCGCACGCGTCATCGGCGAGCGCCGGCTCGAAACGATGCGGCAGCTCGGACATGATTTGTCGAAAGCCAACGACCGGGCGGGCATAGTCGCAGCGGTCGAGGCCGCGTTTGCAACCAACACCCTCGACTTTCCCTTTGTCGCGTTGCGGCTGAGCGATACGGCAGATGGAAGAAATCGGCCGGGTGCAGCGCGCAGCCAAGAGGCGCTGTCTGAAGATAGTGCTTCCGAAGATTTGTTCTCACGGCTCGCAGTTGCACTGCCGCAAGAGGTCGTCGAGGCTGGGGTAATGTTTGGCCTTCCCGTAAGTGCGGACTGGCCCACGGGTAATTGGAGCCGGGCTCCCACGCAGGCGCTTGCGGTGCCGATACCGGCCGCAGGCTCCGGTGAGCCCGCTGGAACGTTGGTACTCGCGCTCAATCCCTATTGCGCCGATCCCGCCGATATTATGCCCACTGCGCAGCTGCTTGCCGGGCAAATCGGCGGAGCGCTCGCCAATGTCGCGGCGCTTGAAGCGGAGAGGCGCCGCGCCGACCGTATGTGGCAAGTTTCGCGCGATCTGATGGTCGTCGTGGATGCCCAGGGCATCTTCCGGGCAGTCAGCCCTTCCTGGACCCGCATCCTCGGCCATCCTGCCGAAGCGGTGATCGGCAGATCTTTTGTCGATTTCATGCATCCCGACGATGTGGAGCCGAGCTATGCAGCGCTTGAGGAAGCGATCAACGCCACCGAACTCAACAATTACGAAAACCGGTTCCGCGCCATTGATGGCAGCTATCGCCATATCGAGTGGCATACCACCCTCGAGGATAGACAAGTCTATGCCTATGGCCGCGACGTAACCGAACGGCGGCTTGTCGAGGAAAGATTGAGCGAGAGCGAGGAACAATTTCGCCATCTGGTTCAGGGCGTGACTGATTATGCGATTTACATGATCGATTTGGATGGAAATGTCTCGAGCTGGAACGAGGGAGCCCGTCGCATCAAGGGCTACGAGCCCGAAGAGATCATGGGGGCGCACTTTTCCCGCTTCTACACACCGGAGGACCGCGAACGGAACGAGCCGGCACGCGCGCTGGAAACCGCGCGCAATGAGGGCCGCTTCCGCGCCGAAGGCTGGCGCCTACGCAAGTCCGGCGAGCGTTTCCGGGCCAGCGTCGTGATCGACACGATCCGCGACGATGCCGGCAGACCCATCGGCTTTGCCAAGATCACGCGAGATGTCACCGAACGCGAACTTGCGCAAACAGAACTCGATGTGGCCCGCGAGGCGCTGTTCCAGGCGCAGAAAATGGAGGCGATCGGCCAACTGACCGGCGGAATTGCCCATGACTTCAACAATCTGCTGATGGCGATATCGTCGAGCCTCGACCTGCTAAGCCGGCGCACCGGCGATGATCCGTTATCGCGGCGTTTGCTCGACAACGCTATCGAAGGCACGCAGCGCGGGGCCGCGCTTACCCAGCGCATGCTCGCCTTTGCCCGCCGGCAGGAGCTCAATGTCGGCCGGGTCGAGGTGCCCCAACTGCTCAGCGGGATGAGCGATCTGGTGCAGCGCTCGATAGGTCCGGAATGGCCGATTTCCACCAGCTTCCCGTTGAAACTGCCTACGATTCGCGCTGATGCCAACCAGCTCGAGATGGCCCTCCTGAACCTCATCGTGAATGCGCGAGACGCGACCCCTGAAGGTGGACCTATCCTGATCTCGGCACGATGCGAAGAGGTCACAGACAGCGGCACCATGAACCTTGCCGCCGGACGGTATGTCCGCCTGGTGGTCAAGGACCAAGGCCAGGGCATGGACGAAAACACGCTGCGTCGTGCGACCGAACCCTTCTTCACGACAAAAGGCGTGGGCAAGGGCACAGGGCTCGGATTACCGATGGTGCATGGGATGGCGCAGCAGATCGGCGGCGCGTTCGAGCTTCTGAGCAAGGTCCAAGAAGGCACCAGCGCGGTGTTGTGGCTGCCGGTAGCCGAACCTGAACCCGCGCTCCTCAAGCCGCCCGCGCCGGTCGAGCAGGTCCTCGCGCAAACCAGACAATTGACCATTCTCGCGGTCGATGACGATCCGCTGGTATTGATCAACACCGCAGCGCTGCTCGAAGATCTTGGCCATGTGGTGATCGAGGCCGGATCTGGCGCGCAGGCGGTCGAGTACTTTTCAGCGCACGGCGCCATTGACTTGATGATCACCGATCAAGCCATGCCCGGGATGACCGGGGTCGATTTGGTCGCCGCACTCGACGCCATCCGTCCGGGCACGCCCGTGATAATTGCCAGCGGTTATGGCGAAGGGGTGGACATTCCTGGTCGAGATATGGTCCGCCTTGGCAAACCGTTCAATCAGGAGCGTCTTGCTCACGCAATCGCGAAAGCGGTTGGGTAACGGCTGACAAACGGACCGATGTTGAGTTTATTGAACATTCTGTCCGAGTGAACTTTGGCTCCGATGAGAGGGCAGGTGACGTCGACATCCGGGGCGACAATGTTCCGGTATTCCGGCCCACTCTCGCCTGGAATCGGTCCGGCCCGCGTCGCCTTGCCTCGCCTGGTTTCGCATTTCCCAGTCTGCCGCACTTAGCGAATTGAATTTCGATGTAGCGATGGGCCCAGGTTTTGTTGGAAAGATTACGGCTGCTTTCTCGTTCAACGCCTAATTGCCGGCTTCGAGCCGCCTCACTGTGCCGAGGGGTCTTCGCTGTTCTTTTTGTCGGCCGGAGGCACGAAGCTGACTTGGGCCACGCGCCACGACCGCTCGTCCCCACTCGGCCAATAATGCCCGGGATGCCGATTTTCGAGCGGGGAATGCACACCATGAACCTCGACATGAATGAGCCGACCAGTCTCACGCAATCGAACGTCAGCTTCGGGAAATTCGGATTGGACACGTCGACGAAGGGCAAGAGCATCATCGGATAATTCCGGGCTCGACAGTGCTCGCGGCGCGCCATCAATCAATTCGGCGGTCGAGGATCGTAACGCCTTGATTCCGTCGTTGATAATATCCAGCGAGATAATTCCGGCGGCAAGGGAATCCGCCCACCACCAGCCCGAGCCAAGTCCGATGACACCGAACAGGCCTGCGGCGCCGGTCAACCAGTTGGCCTTGTTCATCAATGCGTCGGTATGGAGCAATTTGTCGTTAAGGGTTTCGGCCAATGGAAGCTCTTTTCGGCCGATAATCATGGGCGGAATCAGGGAATAGACTTGGGCGGCGATCATCAGCCAACCGAGCCAGACCTCATGGCCGAAAAGAACCACGGACGCGACTGTCGGATGTTCTGCCGCGAGAAGCGCAATCGCCGCATCGCATAACAGGACACCGCCGACTGTAGCGAGCGCGACTGCTGCAACGAAGAAGCCGAGACTGTTGACCCGGTGAAAACCGAATGGGAACCGCTTGGAGCCGCGGCCCCTTTGCTCGACCTGCGCCGAAATCAGGAACATGATGGGCGGAACGAGCCCCAGAGTGTCCTCGATCCAGGCCGTCTTCATCGTCTGGCTCTGTCCCAGAACCAGCCCCATTGCGAGAATGATCGTCCCGCTCCAGAATAAATTCCAGTATTCGAGAACGACAGCCTGGCGCATAGCAGTCGCGAGTTGGGGCGGAAGATGCGGGTTTTTCATCGGACCTCTCCTCCGCCCACTACCCGGCTTGCCCGCTCGACCTGCATGATCCAACGATTCTCCCCGTTGCGCATCGCTGCCTTCAGCTCAAGACGGTTTTCCGGGGCCCCGCTCGCCGAGAGCGCCGGCCCCATCGAAATTTCGCTTGCCCACGGACTTCCCGCCTGGAACCGTCCGACCACCACGTCGACTTCACCACTCTGCAGCCGGGCGAGCAATGCTTCCCCGCTACCGGGCACAACCTCGGACCGGGCACCTGTGGCTTTCTCCAGTTGCCTGATCAGTCGGGATACCGGTGCTTCTCCGCTGATCTCCGGTGCAACAAAGGCGACACGAAATGCCTTTTCGCGCACGACGCGCTGTGAGGTTTCTCCCGGATCCCGGGGAAACCCGTCGCAGCCGCAAAGCAGAACCAAGCCGGTCATCAAAAGGCATCTCATTTTTCGTCAAACTCACGCCGCATTCGGCTGTTCCGCCATCGCAGGCGGCGATCATGGGGGGAAGGGGCAGTATGCCGCTTCGCGCAGCTTGTCCTGGGGTAGCTGCCGGTGAGATCGCCGCGCCGAGATATTATCGATTTCCCTTCGGATGTCCCCGCGGGATCCGGCGGTTCGGCTCGCGCGTTTCTTGCGGATACCAAGGAGTTTGCCGATGGCCCTCGAACTACCTGCTGCAGCGTCTCAGCGTTCGCGAGACTTTTTGCATAATGGCCGGGACATTCCTCAAACGGCGGATTGCGGCCTGCAAACGCTTTGGCTTCGGCAGGCACTCATAAGCGGAAACGAAGCAGGATGACTTCGCTCCATTGGCCTTCTCGCCTTACTATCGTCCGTCACGGTCAGAGCGCCGGCAACGTTGCAAGGGACAGAGCCTACGCGGAGCAGGGTGAGCGCATTTTCCTCAATGCACGTGATGCCGATGTGCCCCTCAGCGATCTGGGAGGCCAACAGGCGCGGGCGCTGGGCGCATGGTTCGCTCAGCATGCTCCGGAGCAGCGACCGGAGGTTATTCTGTCTTCGCCCTATGCGCGCGCCTGCCAGACCGCCGATCTCTTTCGCAGCCATGGTGGCTGCCCGCAAGACACGCCGATCTGCTTCGACGAGCGCCTTCGCGAAAAGGAATTCGGCATTCTCGACGGGCTGACCGGCAAAGGCATCGCCGCGCTCCATCCCGATCAGGCGGAATTCCGCAGGCTGCTCGGCAAGTTCTATCACCGGCCGCCCGGCGGCGAAAGTTGGTGCGATGTGATCCTGCGGCTACGATCAGTGATGGATACGATCTCACTCCACCATGCCGGGCAGCGCGTGATGATCTTCTCCCATCAGGTCGTCGTTCTTTGTATCCGCTATATACTCGAGACGTTAAACGAGGCGGACATCCTGGCGATCGATCGCCAAGGCGATGTCGCCAATTGTGCCGTCACCGAGTATGTCCTGCGCGCAGAAAGTGGCGGCCCGGAACGCCTGGTTCTCGAGCGCTACAACGTGACCGCGCCGCTGGAAGAGCAGGCTGCTCCCGTAACGAAGGCACCCGACCGGATTATCGGGGCACGGGGATGAGCGAGGCTCTTGATGAACGCTGGCTGATGCGCAACCCTCTTCCCTCTTTTGAAGGCATGGAGGACAAAAATGCGCGCGGCCGGGTCTTGGTCGTTGGCGGAGCGGAATTTGTCCCTGGCGCTCTGCGACTGACGGGAGAGGCCGCGCTGCGTGCTGGAGCAGGCAAGCTTCAACTCGCGACCGTACGATCGGCGGCAACGGCCCTGGGCGTGCTTATGCCGGAAGCCGCGATGATCGCCCTTCCTGCTGACGCTGAAGGCGAAATCGATGTGGAAGCAGCTGCAATGCTTCTCGCGCGTCTGCCACGCTGCGATAGCTTGGTGTTGGGACCGGGCATGACGGCGGGGAGGCATACGGAGCGGCTCGTGGCAGAATTGCTTGCGGCTCCCGATGAAGCACGGACGATTGTCCTCGACGCCGCTGCTGCTACGTCTGCAGGCGATCTGATGAAGCTGGTCGGCGCCCATGAAGGGCGAGTCGTGATCACGCCGCATTACGGCGAGATGGCGCAACTAGCGGGGATTTCGATCGAGGCAGTCGCCGCCGACCCCCAACGCATAGCGGCCGACATGGCGCGCTCATTTCACTGCGTGATCGTGCTCAAGGGACACTCCACCCACATCGCCTCGCCTTCCGGAGCCTTGCTTGGTTTCAAGAGCGGGTGCGTGGGCCTCGCCACGAGTGGGTCAGGTGATGTGCTGGCAGGAATTATCGGCGGCCTTTGCGCACGCGGCGCGTCTCCTACGGTTGCCAGCGGATGGGCGTGCTGGGTTCATGGCCAGGCGGGTCGCATTCTTACCCAAAAGATCGGCGCCGTGGGCTTCTTGGCGCGCGAGCTTCTGCCCCTGGTGCCACGACTGCTCGAAAATTCGGGAAAAAATTGACGTATCAGCCCGTCTTGCCCGGAGCCGGATAGCGCCATTTTCTGTGGCAAGGACCGAGAGTTTCGGCCGCCGACCGTTCGCGCAGATCACGCGCGGGAAGGGGAACCGGGAACGAGTCCGCCCGCCATGCACTTTAGAATAAATATCCGGACAAGAAGGACGCCATGCCGCACGTGTTCACTGATGCCATCGCGCTGCTCAAAGCAGATCACCGTAAAGTCAGAGACCTTTTTCGGCAGTTCGATCGCGCTGGGTCCGCATCGCGCAGGAAAGCGATTGCCCGAGAAATCTGCAGTGAAACACGCATTCACCTGATGGTGGAAGAAGCGATTTTTTCCTCGACTTTCCAGGCCGATCGCGGGCACGAGCATGTCAGAATTCTGATTGGCGATATCGAGTCCGCTTTGGAGCAAGACGCCCCATTCGCGGCCATGGTCGCGATGCTGTCGGAGAATTTTTCACAGCACGTTCATGAGCAGGAGAGCTTGTCGGGAGGCTTGTTCGCAATGAGCCGAAAATCCGGGGTCGACCTCGTCAAACTGCGCGACCGGATTACGGCGCATAAAGAAAAATTTCTGCCCCAGTCCGAACCGCAGGCCTTGCCGGAGGTCGTAGGTAGTCAAATGAAACTCCTCGTCGCCGCGTGACGTGTCGGAGTCGTTCTGCCTGATGCAAGATAAGACCTGACACCGCAAATGAGGAGGCCGGCATGATCGATCTGACGTTCACTTCTGCCGTTCGACATTGGGTCGCCGACCGCGAGTCTGTGGAATTCAGCGGTCAATGGGAGGCGACGCGGTACAGGTTCTTTGTAACCCGCGATGCGCTGAATCAGATTGAAGCTCTCTCTTTTCCCGTCGATGGGGGCGGCGCGGAAAGAGTTTTCGATGAGAACCAGGGCATATTGCTTCCCGCTGCCCACAAACTCTGGCTGGCGAGCGACAAAACTCAAGCAGAGTTTGTTGTAACCGCTGAAGAGATAAAGGCCCTGCGCAAGGAGCAGCCGGCCCTCTTTGGAAGATGAAGCGCGCTTCGCTGGAAACTTCAGCCTGCTGTGCCAGGTCAAGTCAAGTCGGATCGGCACGGACGCAAAGTCATTGTCTCGTTCGCGCGAACAATGACCCATTTTTTCCAGGATCGGCCTTAGGTGCTCTGAACTCGGGTGCGAGAAGGCGAAAGGAGAGGACCAGCCTTTTCACCGGGCTCGCTAACTCCCTTTCAAATTAACATAGGTTGTTGGCGGTACATTGAATTCCGCGCCGATTCCCGTGTGACATCGGATTTTCGAGCGGTTCTTCAACAGGGGCTGTCGGTGAAAACCGGGCGGGTAATCTTCTTCAGTGCCCGAGAGGGCTACGGATTTATCAAACCGGATGATGGGAGCAGCGATCTGTTCGTTCATTTCGATACACTGCAGAAGGCGGGCTTGACCCACCTGAAGCCGGGCCAAAAGGTTACCTACGACACACTGGTCGCGCGAAACGGGAAAATCTCAGCCATTGAAATAGGCGAAATCGAGCAGGGGCTTTAAAACCCTCTGGATAGCTCCCTCCCGCTTCGCCGTTATGGTACTGGAGATAGCGGGCGAAACTGCGCTGACGCCGAATTCTGCCGCTGGCTTACCAGCACCGCAAGCTTCTCGGATAAATCTAGCGACTTTGTCCCAAAGCATTCTGAAATCAGCTGATGACTTGGAAAATGCGACCAACTAATAACTTAGAGCAGTTGATCCGATGCAGTCGGATCGGAAACGACTCTAGAGGACGCAATCAACCTGGACCGACTGGTGTTGCAGTACGGCTTCTCCATAGCTGGTGAGGAATGCCGCCCCGGACGCATCCGGTCCTATCGCGATCTTGGCCACGCTTTCCGGAAACGACATCCCGGTTGCATCGACCAAATGCCAGGCACCGCCAAGAAAGACTTCCGCTACCGCGTGAAAGTCCTGCGGCTCGACGCCTAGCCCGTAAACACTCGCAAAGCGCGCGGGGATGGCACTCGCTCGGCATAGGGTAATGACGAGGTGCGCGAAATCGCGGCAGACACCCGCCCCGGACCGCAGGCTATCCACCGCGGTTGTCTGGGCGTTGCTGGATCCCGGAACGTAGCGAAGGCGCCTGCTCACCCAGTCCCTGATAGCGGCGACTTTTTCGCCGCCTTGCAAGTGTCCGAACTCCTGAAAAGCAAGCTCCTGCTGCGTGTCGGACGGACAGAAACGAGAGGGTAGCAGATAGTCGACAGTTTCGGCGGGCAGGCGATGCGGCGCCACTGCCTCCAGCGCTTCGATCGGGGTGACAATTCTTCGTGGTTCCACGATTGCTTCGTATCGGACTGTCAGTCGCTCATCTGCCCGCACCCAAATCCGGTCGCCAACCTGATCGTGCGCAGCAAGGCGCGCAAAGTGCGAAACTGGCGGCAAATCGATATGCGCGCGGTGCACGATTTGCTCGGGAATGAGCGCCGCCTCTAGTTGGAGCAGTAGGTCCGTCGGGCCTGAGAGCGCATAATCGAGTTCGACAGATATCGACATTTGCAGGCCCATGCTTCGCCTCCGCGAGTTCACAGTCATGATGAGAGCCTGATCGGCAAACGCCGCCTCGGCTGAAAGCTACTCTATTGTTCAGGCTGATGTGACAACGCGGGGCTAATCATGCCGATGGTGCAGTGTCTGGGCTTCGCCAGATCGATCGTCGACCTCCCTGCTGAAGGGCCGTTCGTTCGAAATACGATAATGGATCGGTTTGAACGTGCCGCCGTTCGACGCATAGGCCGAGCATGCCGTGAGACCGATGATGCAATCGCGCCGGGCCAAGAGGGCGATCCAATCGCCGGCCCGACTGGTCGGTGGCAAGACCGAAAGCTTGCCGCTGCCTGCCTCCACGGGCACATTCATGAACAAGTTGAAGGCCGTCGGGATCGCATCGGGTTCGACCCCATAGGGCGCGAGCGCTTCGGCCAAGTTGCCGAAGCAGCCGCGATGCACCGGCTTGTCGGGATAGAAATGCCGGAATGTGGCCTCGCTGCAGGGTGTCAGGAGAAAGTCGTGACGGCCGACGGCATCTTCCACGATTTCCAGCAGCACCTGCGAGCGGTTCGACCACAGGCGATTGCCGGTCGTGAGGCTGATGGTTTCCTCGTAATCGAAAGTGCGACCATTCGAGATGACCTCGCGAACGTCGTCCGCAGCAAACGCCAGCAGGTCGGCGACCTGTGAGCCGAGCGGATCATATACCGTCAAGGTCTGCCCTTCCCGAAGCTCGAAGGCTACGCCGCTGCGCGGAGGGATGACTTCGAATTCGTTCATTCGCGTGGATCCTTGAATGGGCATGCCCAGTCTTCGCCTACTTTTCTGCCGCTGTACTGACGGGCCTCGCTGGCCTCGCCGTGGCGTGCCAGCATTGGATTGAGCGATCCCGCCATTGCCAGATCACGTTCGAGAATGCGCTCGCGCAGGCGTTCATATCGGCCCTCGTCGCGCAGTCGCTCGAACTGATCGTGCAGGTTGAAGACCAGGGCAGGGCGCGGAAAGCGCCTGGCCGGACGGGATGCCCCGGGGTGAAGGCCGACGACGAAAAAGGCATTGCCGCCGAAGCTCAACGAGAAATGCGGGTCCTCAGGGTCGGGACTGACGGACCGATCGTAAGGCTGGCCAAGCCAGGCGTCCTTGTCCGCAAAGGACTGGATACGCTGCCACATCCAAGCCTCGAAATCCGGCTCGCTCAAGTCGAGGGGCCCCTCGAAAACCACGGCAAGACTGCGCAGACCTTCCGGTTCGTCGCGGTAATCCCGGCTCCATGCAAGCAGTTCGCGGTGGATCGCAACGTCGTTCCAGGCGCTGGTCAAATCCCTTGCCGGAACAACCTTGAGCGATCCCCGGGCCAAAGCCGATTTCGCCCCGACGCAAGGGAAGGCCGCATCGCGAATTCTGTCCTGGAATTCTTTTTCAAGATCATCAGCGTCCATTGCATTTTCTCCCTGCCTCCTAACGGACTGCAGGCAAAAAGGTGGCGCGCCAGTCATCGGATTTTGACACCGGCCGACCTCGTACTCCCGTTTTCGAAGTCTCCACTGTATTGGCGATCAAGCGGAAAAGTCGCGAGAGCGCATCTCTATCAGCTCCGGATCCAGCGTTACGGCCACCAGCCCGGTCGGGAACGGTTAGCGATCCATGAAACATCGGCCGGTGAAATCATGGGAACGCACAGAGGGTCTGGAGGCTTTCAGAACCGAAGGAGAAGAACGGTGGCAGAATATGAACCCGAAGATTCCCGCAACGTGACCGGCACCGCCTCGACGCGCGACGGACGCTGGACGAACAAAAATGGCAAGCCGCCCGCCGGCGTTCCGGAGAAGAACCCCGCGCGCGCCGAGGAAGCCGAACTTCATCCTGACAAAGAGGATGAACGCCTGAACCCTGGGGCGAATACCGGTGGAACCGGCGGTGTCGGCGGCGCACGCTGACCCATTTCAACATCAACCGAAACTTCCGAGAGCACGTTTGGCCT
Source organism: Novosphingobium sp. (assembly GCA_017745295.1). GTDB lineage: Bacteria > Pseudomonadota > Alphaproteobacteria > Sphingomonadales > Sphingomonadaceae > Novosphingobium. Next base: position 1,311 of record JAGHZR010000033.1, on the reverse strand, counting down.
GGCTGTATCGCAGGGGGCGCGGCAAAGTCGAAATTGCCGAAGAGCTTCGCCTGCAAAGCCGACATCCATTTGCCAACCTTCGCTTGTTGATGCTCGGGAGCCTCTGCGTTCGCTGTATTTAGCCAGCCAGCGCTCATCGCAGCTGACTGTCCTTGCTGCCCCGCCGATTGATCGGCGAGTGAAGCGGCCTGCGGTCGCGATGCGTTTGGCACGCGATACACGTACGCGCGCCCGGCAAGGCGAGCCGCCTCGCCTGCGGAATCGGCTCGCCGCAATCTTCGCAGTCTGACAGCCCTTCTCCGCTCGGCATCCGCGCCCGGGCGGCCGAAACGGCATCCTTTACGCTGTCTTCGATCTGATCCTGAACGGCACCGTCGGGTGCCCAGCCATTGGCCATCGCAAGATCCTCCTTTAATTAACTTCAAGATAGGAAACAAGATCGCGAAGTGCAGCCCGTTCTGGTCTCAGCAGTCTGCTTTCGGCACCTGCACCCGCTGGAGCGTGGCGCGGATGCGACGATCGCCCTCACTCTCCTGGCTCGATCAACCCTGTCGCGTCGTTGATTAGGTGAAGGCTGCGAAAGCAAGGATCACCGCCTATCCCTCTGACAATCGGGAGAGCTAGAATGGCAACCAGGAAGGACGATGCGCCTGCCGCTACCTCGAAATCGGCAGAAGTCCGCCGCGACGCGCTGACTGCGCTAACGGGCACTGCGCGCGGCGAACTCATCGGCAGGACGGTTACGATCAATCGTCCTCGATCCGAGCTGTTTGCCTTCTGGCGCGACTTTAGCCTGCTCCCCTCGTTCATGGACAATGTGGAACGGATCGACGTTCTCACACCGTCTCGTTCGCATTGGGTGGTGAAAGCACCTGGAAAGAGCGTCGAATGGGATTCCGAGATAACCGAAGAACGGCAGGACGAACTCATCGCCTGGACGTCGAGCGAGGATGCTGACGTGGTCAGCAGCGGACGGATCGAGTTTCGCGACGCGGGGGAACGCGGGACCCTCGTTACCGCGACGATAGCCTACGAACCGCCGGCCGGTCTGCTGGGAAAGTTCGTCGCCAAGATTTTCCAGCGCGAGCCCGCGATCCAGGCGCGGCGCGATCTGCGCCGCTTCAAGCAGCTCATGGAAACCGGCGAAGTCGCGACCTCTTCGCGCACTCATAAGCAGCTTCAAGAGGAGAGAACCTGATGCGCGCCCTTACCTGGCACGGCAAGCATGACGTCCGCGTGGATACCGTCGATGATCCTGAAATCCTCAACCCGCGCGATGCCATTATCCGGATTACCTCAACCGCCATCTGC
>JAGHZR010000032.1 GCA_017745295.1 Novosphingobium sp. | reverse complement strand
GCGTGCTGCTGGTCGGCCCTCCCGGTACCGGTAAGACGCTGCTGGCCCGCTCGGTCGCGGGCGAAGCCAATGTGCCGTTCTTCACGATCTCCGGCTCGGACTTCGTCGAGATGTTCGTCGGTGTCGGCGCCAGCCGCGTGCGCGACATGTTCGAACAGGCCAAGAAGAACGCCCCGTGCATCGTCTTCATCGACGAAATCGACGCGGTCGGTCGCCATCGCGGCCACGGCCTCGGCAATTCGAACGACGAACGCGAGCAGACGCTGAACCAGCTGCTGGTCGAAATGGACGGCTTCGAGGCCAACGAAGGCATCATCATCATCGCGGCGACCAACCGTCCCGACGTGCTCGACCCCGCGCTGCTGCGTCCGGGCCGTTTCGACCGTCAAGTCGTGGTGCCGGTGCCGGATATCGAAGGCCGCGAGAAGATTCTCGCCGTGCACATGAAGAAGGTCCCGCTGGCGCCCGACGTCAATGCCCGCGTGATCGCGCGCGGCACGCCGGGCTTCTCGGGCGCAGACCTTGCCAACCTCGTGAACGAGGCGGCCCTGCTCGCCGCGCGCCGCAACAAGCGCCTCGTCGCCATGCAGGAATTCGAGGACGCCAAGGACAAAGTCATGATGGGCGCGGAACGCCGCTCCATGGTCATGACCGACGACGAGAAGAAGATGACCGCCTATCACGAGGCGGGCCATGCCATCGTCTCGGTGCACGAGGCGGCTTCGGACCCGATCCACAAGGCGACGATCATCCCGCGCGGCCGCGCGCTGGGCATGGTCATGCGCCTGCCGGAACGCGACAGCTACTCGTACCACCGCGACAAGATGCTGGCGAACCTCTCGGTCTCGATGGGCGGCCGCGTCGCGGAAGAGCTGATCTTTGGCTACGACAAGGTGTCCTCGGGCGCCTCGGGCGACATCCAGTACGCCACCAGCCTGGCCCGCAACATGGTCACCAAGTGGGGCATGTCCGACAAGCTCGGGCCGATCCAGTACGAAGAAAGCCAGGAAGGCTATCTCGGCATGGGCGGCACGCAGCGCACCATGGGTTCGAGCGAGACCAACAAGCTGATCGATGCGGAAATCCGCATCCTGATCGACAATGCCCATGCCCGCGCCACCCAGGTGCTGAGCGATTACAGCGAGCAGCTCGAAGCGCTGGCCCAGGCCTTGCTTGAATACGAGACGCTTTCGGGTGACGAGATCAACCAGCTCATCGAAACCGGCCATATCGACCGTCCCAGCGAGCCGCGCGGCCCCGGTGCCCCGCGTCCGATGACTGGATCGTCGATTCCCAAGGCGGGCCGCCGCTTCTCGGGCAGCGTCACGCCGCAGGGCGCCTGACCTCTCAACCCATACGAGTTCTCCCTTGGGAGAATGCAGGAAGGGGCGCAGGACTTCACGGTCCTGCGCCCCTTTGTCGTTGAAGGCCCGGATTGGATGGAAAATCTGCTGCTTGAGCGCTCAAAACCCCAATCTTCTCCCTCGTCATTGCGAGCGCAGCGAAGCAATCCAGAGCGGCTCTGCGCGACTCTGGATTGCTTCGCTGCGCTCGCAATGACGAGGAAAGCATGAGCGACCGGCGCTAACCGCAGCCAAGTGTCCAGCTCTCGCGGAATGCAGACAAAAGAAAGCCGACCACAAGGGCCGGCTTGAAAAAGTCTTGGGAGAGGATGCCTGAAAGGCCCGTTGCTTATGCGCTATGCTGCGATGCAGCACAATTGCAAAACGCGCAACCATAGTTGCGTTTCGCCTCACTTCGCTGCCCGTCTGAGCAGATAGACGTCCATGATCCAGCCGTTTTCGGCACGAAGCGCGGCCCGCCGCCGCACGATCTCGCCTGCAACCTCGTCCAGCGCCCCGGCGATAAGGCACTCCTGCGGCATGCCGAGATAGGCGCCCCACCAGATGTGGATGTCCTGCCCGGGAAGTGTCTCGAAAGCGCAGGCAGCATCGAGCATCACGACCAATGTATCGCTACCCGCAGGCCACCCTTCCCGGCGCAGCCTGCGGCCGGTCGTGATCGTGACGGGTGCGGCCAATGTGTTAAGGGTTATGCCATGCGCCGCCGTCAGCGCCTGGATGCTGGTAATCCCCGGCACGACCCGCACGTTCAGCGCGACACCCGCCGCCAGCAACCGCTCCGCGATGCGCAGGGAACTGTCATAGAGCGAAGGATCGCCCCAGACGAGCAGCGCCAACCTGCCGCCTTGGGGAAGGTACGCCTCGATCTCCCTTGCCCAGACCCCGGCTATCTCCCGGTGCCAGTCGTCCACGGCCTCCAGATAGGCCGCATCGGCATCGCGCTCGGGCAAGTCGAACTCGGCGATCCGGGTCGAACCGGTCAGCACCGTGCCACAGATCATCCGCCGCAGATCGAGCAGGTCGGACTTGGCATCGCCCTTGCGCGGCAGCAGAATCAGGTCGGCTTCGTTCATCGCCCGGATCGCCGCGAGCGTCAGGTGCTCCGGATTGCCGGTGCCAATGCCGATCAGGTCGAGATCGATCATGCCCCGTTCCTCAACCCGGCTCTCCGGCAAAGCGTGACTCCGCCGATTGCGGCCTGAAGCGGCGGTCGTAATCCTGCGAATAGAGGCTGCTCCGTACCTCCGCGCCCGCATCGGCCGCCAATCCCGGTCCGACCAGGATCAGCGCGGTGCGCTCCATGCTGCCGTCCACTGCCTGCTCGACCGTGGCGAGCGTCGCGCGGACCACCCGCTCGTCCGGCCAGCTTGCCCGCCAGATCACCGCGACCGGGCAGTCCGGTCCATATTCCGGAGAGAGCTCCTCGACGACTTTCGCAAGGTTGTGAATCGAGAGGTGTATCGCCAGCGTGCTGCCGGTCGCGGCGAAACGCGTCAGGCTTTCGCTTTCCGGCATCGCGCTGGCCCGGCCGGAGGTGCGAGTGAGCACCAGCGACTGGGCGATCGTCGGCACCGTCAATTCGGCCTCCAATGCGGCAGCGGCAGCGGCGAAGGCGGGGACCCCCGGCGTGACGGTGAAGGGAATGCCGAGTTCGCGCAGACGGCGGATCTGCTCGCCCATGGCCGACCAGATCGAGAGGTCGCCCGAATGGAGACGAGCAATGTCGAGGCCCTCGCCGTGGGCCTCGGCGATGGCGGCGATGATCGCGTCGAGGTCCATCGGCGCGGTATTGACGATCCGCGCGCCCGGCGGGCAATGGTCGAGCACGGCGGCGGGCACCAGCGAACCGGCATAGAGACAGACCGGGCTGGCGGCGATAAGATCTCGCCCGCGCAGGGTCAGGAGGTCCGGTGCGCCGGGACCGGCGCCGATGAAGTGAACGGTCATGTCGAAATTCCCTGAGCGATGGCGCAAGTCGCCATGCGATCGGACGAAACACAGCGCGCGATCAGTAAGCGGGCGCCGGGACCTGCCGCCGCCAGCGCTGCGGCCTCGGCCACGCTTCCGGTGCGGCGGGCGGCCAGGCTGGCGGGCGAGACGGTCGCGGTAGGCATCCGTTCAAGCATCTCGGGTGCGACGGCGACGAGCAGAACGCCCAATTCGGCGGCAAGCGGCGCAAGCGGCTGCGCTTTGTCGGCCGGAGCGGCCAAGGCCGTGATTTCACTAACGCAATCGGCACGAACTACCTCGAAAGCATCGCGCAGCGAGGACGGCGCCGCACCCGTCCGAAAGCCGAAGCCCGCCACGATCACAGCGTGACGCTCCACTGCACCACCGGATAGTGCGCCTTCCAGCCGCGCCTGTTGCCGAGCGGCGCCGATTGCGCCAGCTCGATGCGCAGCAGGTTGCCGCCCATGCCGGACTGGCACTGCGCCAGCAGCGCTTCCGATTCCAGCGTGACGGCATGGGCGACCAACCGGGTTCCCGCTCGCAATCGTCGTAGCCGCTCGACCAGCGGCAGCGAAAGGCCGCCGCCGATGAACACCGCATCGGGCTGCGGCTGTCCGTCAAGAACGTCGGGCGCCGGTCCCTCGACGACCTCCAGATGCCCGACCCCGAGCGCCTCGGCATTGTCGCGCGCGCGAACGGCGCGCTGCGGGTCACGTTCGAAGGCCAGAGCCTTCAGGTCCCGCCCCGACAGCAGCCATTCGATCGCGATCGAACCCGAGCCCGCGCCGATATCCCACAAGGTCTCGCCGGGCCGGGGCGCGAGGGCGGAAAGCGCCAGCGCCCGCACCGGGCGCTTGGTGATCTGGCCGTCGTGATCGAACCAGTCGTCGTCAATCCCCGAGGCGCAGGGCACCACGCGGCCCGCTCCGGCGCAAGTCAGCGCCACCGCGACGGGATGAGCGATATCGGCAAGGTCGAAGCCCGCCGCCGTGGCCTGCCGCACCCGTTCGCGCGGGCCGCCGAGCGCTTCCAGCACCACGAGCGCGGATTCCCCGAAGCCCTGCGCGCACAGATAATCCGCCAGCGCGCGAACCGCCGCGCCGTCCCGCAGCAGCACCAGCGCCCGCAGCCCCGGCGCCAGATGGGGCCGCAGGCGCGTGAGCGGCGCGGCGTGGAGACCCATGCAGAGCGTCGCCTCCAGCGCCCAGCCCAGCCGCGCGGCGGCGAGCGCGAACGTCGAAGGCCCCGGATGCGCGGTCCACTCGCCGAGGGCGAGTTCGCGCGTCACCACCGTTCCCGCGCCGAACCAGAAAGGATCGCCTGAAGCCAGCAGCACCACCCGCCTCCCCCGCAAGGTAAGCAGCGGCGCCACCCCCTCGGCAAAGGGCACTGGCCATGGCCGGCATTCCGCACTAAGTCCCAAGAGCAAGTCGCCCAGCAGGCCGAGATGCCGCACGGCCCCGGTCACCACTTCGGCCTCTGCAAGGGCGGTGCGGGCCGCCTCGGACAGGCCGGAAATCCCGTCCTCGCCCAGGCCGACGATCGTGAGCCACGGCTTCTGGAGAAGGTCAGACATGGAGCATATCCTGATCCTTGGCGGCACCGGCGAAGCCAGCGCGCTGGCCGCCGCCGTGGCGGAGCGCGGCCTCAGCGCCACGCTGAGCTATGCCGGACGGACGGCGAACCCGCGCGCCCAGCCGGTCCCGATCCGCATCGGCGGCTTCGGCGGAGTGAGCGGCCTCGAACGCCATATCCGCGAGGAGAGCGTCACCCGCCTGATCGACGCGACCCATCCTTTCGCCGCAACGATGAGCGCCCATGCGGTGGCCGCCGCCGAAGCGACAGGGGTGCCGCTTATCGCCCTGACGCGCCCGGCGTGGCAGCCGCTTCCCGGCGACCGCTGGCACACTGTGCCGGATATCGCCGCCGCCGTGGCCGCTCTCTCCGGCCCGGCGCGCCGGGTGATGCTCGCGCTCGGGCGGATGCATGTCGAGGCCTTCGCCGCCCAGCCCCAGCACCGCTATCTGCTGCGCTTCGTGGACAGCCCGGATGTCCCGCCCGCACTGCCGGATCACCGCCTCGTCGTCGATCGCGGCCCGTTCACGGCGCAGGGCGACACGCACCTCCTGCAGGAGCACGGCATCGACCTCATCGTCTGCAAGAACGCGGGCGGCACGGGGGCCGAGGCCAAGATCGTCGCGGCGCGGCGGCTGGGCCTGCCGGTGCTGATGATCGACCGCCCCTTCATACCCGCCCGCGCTACGGTCCATGCAGTCGGCGACGTGATGGACTGGCTCGCTCATCCCGCCCATCTCGGCGTGTAGAGCACCGGAGGCCGCGCGCTGCCGGACCCGCGCTCGACCAGCCGCGTGGTGCTGGAGCCGACGATCACCATCGTCCGCATATCGGCCATTTCGGGGCGGGCGTCGGCCAGGGTGACGACGTTCAAGCGCTCTTCCGCCGTGCAGACGGCGCGGGCGAAGAGGATGAGCCGCTCCGGCCCGCAAATCTCGCGCAGGATGTCGAGCACCTGCGCGAAACCGTCCGGGCGCGCTTTCGAGCGCGGGTTGTAGAAGGCCATCGCGAAATCCGCCTCCGCCGCCAGCCGCAGCCGCCGCTCGATCAGCGCCCAGGGCTTCAGGTTGTCCGAGAGGTTGATCGCGCAGAAGTCGTGCCCGAGCGGCGCCCCTGCCCGCGCGCTGGCGGCCAGCATCGCGGTAATACCGGGCAGCACGCGGATGTCGAGATCGCGCCACGCAGGCGCCCCCTGCTCCCAGGCCTCGAACAGCGCGGAGGCCATCGCGAAGACGCCGGGATCGCCCGAGGACACGACGACCGCCCGCCGCCCTTCTGCCGCGAGTGACAGCGCATGGGCGGCGCGCTCCAGTTCGACGCGGTTGTCGCTGGCGTGATGCACCAGCCCCTCGCGCACCGCCACGCGGGCGACATAGGGCGCGTAGCCTATCACGTCGGTCGCCTCGGCCAGCAGGGCAGTGACTTCGGGGGTGACTTGCGCCTCGCCTCCCGGCCCAAGGCCGACCACGGCCACCCAGCCGCCTCTTTCCGCCGCGTTCATGGCCGCCGCCCCTGGCCGTGGATCAGCAGGATCGAGAAGTAAGGCGTCACCTCGCTCGCTTCGGCAAGCGGCGTGACGCGCTGCTCGGCCATGGCCGCATGTTCGACCAGCCAGGCCTCACCCTCGCGCCCGGCCAGCGCCACCGCGCGGCGCAGCTTGGCGAGGTTGCGACCGATCTTCATCACCACCAGCGCATCGGTATCGCGGATGCGGCGGGCGAGGTCGTCCTCCGGCAAAGTCGCGGTAAGCACGGTGAGCACGTCGTCGCCCCAGGTCATCGGCAAGCCGCAGGCGGTCCAGGCGCCCGACATGCCGGTGATCCCCGGCACGACGCGGACCGGCACCGATCCGGCCAGACGGCTGTAGAGATGCATGAACGAGCCGTAGAAGAACGGATCGCCCTCGCAGAGCACCACCACGTCCTCGCCCGCGCGGGCCAGTGCATCGAGATGGGCGGTGCAGCGCGCGTAGAATTCGGCCAGACAGTCGTTGTAGCGCGGATCGCTAAGCGGAATCTCCGTCGTCACCGGATACTCCATCGCGAATTCGACCACGTCCTCGCGCAGCATCCCCTCGACGATCCGGCGCGCCTGCCCCGGCCTTCCGGCCTTGCGGAAATAGGCGACGTGGCGGGCGCCGCGCACCAGACGGTCGGCGCGCACGCTGAGCAGGTCCTGCGCGCCCGGCCCCAGCCCGACGCCGTGAACGGTGCCGTGAATGGAACTTGGGCTCATTCCGCGCTGCTCCCGATCGCGTTGACCGCCGCCACGGTGATCGCGCTGCCGCCAAGGCGACCCTCGACCACGCAGCACGGCACCGGCTGCACCTCCCACAGGGCCGCCTTGGACTCGGCGGCGCCGACGAAGCCGACCGGGCAGCCGATGATCGCCGCCGGGCGCGGGCAGGCCGGGTCTTCCAGCATGTTGAGCAAGTGGAACAGCGCGGTCGGCGCATTGCCGATCGCCACCAGCGCGCCCTCCAGATGCGGCCGCCAGAGTTCCAGCGCGGCGGCGGAGCGGGTATTGCCGATGTCGCGCGCGAGATCGAGCACTTGCGGGTCGTTCAGCGTGCAGATCACCGGGTTTCCGGCAGGCATGCGGGCGCGGGTGATGCCTTCGCTGACCATGCGCGCGTCGCAGAGGATCGGTGCCCCGCGCTCCAGCGCCGAGACCGCCGCTTCGGCGAAGGTCGGCGAGAAGCGGATATGCGCGGCAAGCTCAACCATTCCCGCCGCATGGATCATGCGCACGGCGATGCGTTCCTCCACTGGCGCGAAGCGCGCGAGATCGGCTTCGGCCCGGATCGTCCTGAACGACTCCCGGTAGATCGCCGCGCCGTCTTTTTCGTAGAGATAGGCCATCAATAAGCTCCGAAATGGGCTAGCAGGCGCTCCGGAGTCAGGCCGGAGAGCACTGGCGGGTCCCCGGCCCGCGCCTGGAATGCAAGGTCGAAGGCGCCGTCGCGCCCGGTGATCGCGACATCGGCGGCGCGGCCCCGCGCGCAGCCCTTGGCGCAACCCGAGACGTGAAGACGGCCGGAAACATGCGGCGCCAGACGCTCGGCGAGCGCGCGGGTCTGGACGGTGGCCTGCGGGCAGGCGGGCGCGCCGGGACAGGCATCGGCCGCAAGACGGGGGTCGGCGGGATCGGTGAGGAAGCCCTCGACGGCATGCGTGTTGCCGCCCTCGGTGACGAGGGCGCGCCACGGCGTCACCCGCAAGGCCGCCGCGCCGGTCGCAGCCATCAGCCGGGACAGGGCCGGGGCATCGGTCCGCCCGAACGGCAGGCCCCAGATCCGTCCTCCGGTTGCGCCGGAAAGACAGGCTCCCGGCACCAGCGGCGGGCGCGGACTGGCCGGATGCACGGTGCCGCGCGCCCAAGCGGGAAGCGGGCCGTCAAAGCGCCGGGCGCGACCAGCGGCGCTGGCGCCGCTGACGGCAAACCAGCGCGCCAGGTCCAGCATGCGATCGACGGCCTCGTCCGCGCGGACAGGCACACCGGCTGTTCGCCCGTCGAGACGCAGCAGCAAGGCCGCATCCGCCGCCCGCTCCAGCCGGAAATCGGCGGAAACCTCGGTCAGGACCGGCGCCGCGCCGAGGTCTATCGCAAAACCGATCTTGCCCGGAAGGTCCGGCAGTTCGGGCAGCCGCGCCATGAGTTCATCGGCCAGCCGCCAGGTCGTGTCGCCTTCGGACCAGTCAGGCGCGACCAGCACATTGCGGCGCCTTTCGCCATCGGGGGCAGCCTCGACCAGCCCCTGCTGCACCAGCAGTGCCAGTGCCTGCGCCACATCCGCTTCGCGAAGGCCCCGGATCTGGAGATTGGCGCGGTTGGTGAGGTCGATCGCGCCGTTGCCGAAGCGGGTCGCGAGGTCGCACAGCAGTTCCACTTCGCCGCGCAGGAGCCGCGCATGGCGCGGCTTCACGCGCAGGATCAGCCCGTCGCCCGCCATCATCGGATGCCAGGCATCGGGACACCAGCCGCGAACGGCGAAAGGGGACCTCCGGAAAGTAGGCACCACGGCATCCTGCCACGCGACAGCGACGAAAGCCGGGGCTTGCCGGCCAAGGGCCGGTCCGCGGACAGTGACGGGCCAGCGCGGCAAGCGCCCATCCTGCACGCCGGTGCAGCCCCAGCCGCACGGCTTCGTCGCTCACGCGGAGTACCGGCCTTGGCCTATCCCTGGACCACGGCAAGAGCGACCGATGCGCCGGCAGGTCTCCTGGCTCACGGGTCAAAGCGCGATGCGCGACCTTCCCGGCTTTCGCGCAAACTTCGCGCGGGGGCCAGTGATCGGCCTGCCGAAGCAGGCCATGGCATCTTGCTCGCCGCTGACAGTTGCAGGGACAGCCCCGGATTCGGAAGAAACCTCCCTCACCGCGTTCCCTATTAAGCCTCGCTAGAGGCACCGGCGCGATCCTCCCGCAGCCGCCGAAGCGACGGCCGCAGGAACGGCTCAGCTAGCCGCTGGCGCGCCCCTTCGCAAGAGGGATCGAGCCGGGGAGAACCGGGCACCGCGCAGGAGGGCCAGTCCGCCCAGCCCCGCCATGACCGAAGGGAGCACGAAGGCCAGCCTAACGGCCAGAGCGGCTGCCGCATCGGGCCGCCCCCCGGCCTGAAAGCCCGCCGCACCGATAAGCCAGAGTCCCAGCCCTCCGCCCAGTCCGAGCGCGAGCTTGAGCGTCACGCTGCTCAGCGCATAATAGCTGGCGGAAGACCTCGGTCCCCGGCCTGCTCCCAATTCGGCTCCCAATTCAGCTCTTCTTGCGCCCCCACGTTCGGCGACATCCGCCACCATGGCGCGCAGCAGCATGTAGTCGACACCGCAAGTCAGCCCGCGCAAAGCCAGAAACAGGCCGAACAGCACGGCATTGCCCGAAGGGACCGTCAAGGCGAGCGGCATGACCAGTGCCTGCCAGCCGAAGCCCAGGCCCAGAACCCGGCGCCGCCCGATCCGATCCGCCACTTTCGCCCAGATCGGCAGCATGAACAGCGTCATCACCGGCTGGATCAGCATGAACAGCGCGGCCTGACCTGTCAGGCCGAGAACCGGCCCGACCAGAAACAGGAAAGTGCCCGCCGTCGCGGCATCGGCCGTGCCGCACAGCAGGTAGAGAACCAGGATCCGCCGCAAGTCCGGATCGCCCATCATATCGCGCGCCAGGGCGAGAGGAGAGCCGCGCGGCCGAGCCGCCGCAGCCGGGCCGGGTTCGCGAAACATCGCCACCACGGCAAGCACCGTCACCGGCGCCGCTGCGGCAATGACGGTGCCCAGCACCATCGCCAAGGCACGAATGTCGAAGCCGAACCGCCCCTCCAGCAGCCCGATCAGCGCGAGCATGCCGATGGCACCGATGACGCCGAACCAGACCTTGGCCCCCATGATCCGGGTGCGCTCGCCCGTGTCGTCGGAGAGTTCAAGGCCCCAGCCGCCGTGCGGGGTGACGATGAAGGAGTAGCCCATGTGCAGCAGCAGGCTGGCGCCGATCACCCGCCCCAGTCCCGCTCCCGGCGGCGACAGAAACAGCAGCAGCGCGCCCAGGGGAACGAGCACCGCACCCACGACCATCCACGGCGCGCGGCGACCGAACCGGGTGGGGACCATGTCGCTGACCCAGCCGAGCACGACATCCGCCAGCGCATCGAGCACCCGTACGCCCAGCATCAGCGCCCCCACCAGCGCCAGCGTCATGCCGACGGTCTGGGTCAGGAAAGCGGGCAGGTAGGACCGCCAGGCCAGTTCGACGGCCTGGAACAGCAGGACCGGGAGCGAAAACACGGCCACCCCGGTCAGGCCAATGCTGCCGGACTTGCGCTGCGCGCGCGGAGAATCGCCGAGGGTCACGCCGGGGCGCCTAGAGCGCGGCGATGACATTCGCGTGACTGTCGCGGCTGGTCAGAATGACCCGAAACGCGGACCTGCCCTTGCGGCCGCGCCGCCTTGCGGCATAAAGCGCAAATGATCGCAGCGACCGTCACCCGCGAAACCCTGCTGGACTCCGTCGCCGACGGTCCGCGCACGCTCACCGACTGCACGCTCGACGAAGGCGATTTTTCCGGACTCGATCTGGGCGACACGACATTCGAGCGTTGTTCGCTGCGCCGCGTGCGGCTCGACGGCGCCAATCTCACCGGCGCCCGCTTCCGCCGCTGCCGGGGGCCGGAAGCGAGCTTCGTCCAGGCCGACCTCAGCGACGCGATCATGACCGGATGCGATTTCAGCAACGGGTTGCTCCGCCGCGCCCGGCTGACCTCCGCGCGCATCGAGGGAACCAAGCTGACCGGCGCGGACCTGACCGACGCCGGGGTGCTCGGCGCCACGTTCGCCGAAGTCCTGTTCGCCTTCGCCCGCCTGCCCGGCCTGTCGCTGCGCAAGGCGAAGCTGGTGCGGATCGACTTCTCCGATGCGGACCTCAGGAAATCCGACTTTCGCGGCGCCCTGTTCGAGGATTGCTCGCTGCGGAACGCCACGCTGGAAGGCTGCCGCTTCGAACAGGCGGACTTGCGCGGCGCCGACCTCGGCGGCATCGAACTGCGCGACGCCCGCCTGTTTCGGGGCGCGGTGATTTCCCGCCTCCAGGCCGCCGAACTGCTTTCCCAGCTCGGCCTCGAAGTCCGCTGACAGGCGCAAGGGCATCGCCCGGCAGCGCCTCAACCGACTTGCACCGCGTCCCGCCCGGCGCTAACGAACCGCGTCCGCCGCACTCGAAAGAGCGCAGCGGGCAATGATCGCGCCGGTGTTCCGAAAGGAACTTAAAAGGGAACGCGGTGAGAGGGCTTGCCCTCGAATCCGGGGCTGTCCCTGCAACTGTAAGCGGTGAGCGCGATGCACATCACGCGGCGGGCCAGACGCCCATGCCGCAGCCACTGGGCCGGACGCTAAATCCTGCGAGGCCTGGGAAGGCCGTGCATCAAGCGATGACCCGCGAGCCAGGAGACCTGCCGGCGTTCGGTCGCTCTTGCTTTGGTCCAGGGGATGGCCGGGGCACGGTGATTTCTCCGTCTGAGCGACGAACCCGCGGCAGGGGCCGCACGGTGCGCCGAACGGTCGTCCCAGTCACGGGCGCCTGGTCGCTCGGTGCGTCGGTCGTTCGTTCGAACGGCAGTCCCCTGCCTAGAGCTCGCTTGGCGCCCGACAGGGGAATGAAATGAAGATCGCAACCGTTTCGCACGCGGCGCTGGCCGCGGCGATGGCGCTCGCCTGCACCGTACAGGCCCATACCGCGCAGGCTCATGCCGAAGAGGCCGATGAGGCCGCCTCGATCGTCGTCACCGGCCGGAGCCTGGAGGAGACGCTGCCACAGCAACTCTCCCGCTACGGCAACGACGTGGCCATCGTCAGCGAGAAGCAGGTCAAGGACAGCGGCGCGGTGGATGTGACCAAGGCGCTGGAACAGGTGCCCGGCCTCTACGTGCGCGCCCGCAACGGACCGTTCAGCTATGTCGATGTCTCGCTTCAGGGATCGCGCACGCAGGACGTGCTCTGGACGATGGACGGCATCCGCCTGAACAACCGTCTCTACGGCGGCACTTCGCCCAACGACACCCTGCCCGCCAGCATGATCGAGCGGATCGAGGTGCTGCGCGGCGGCGAGAGCCTGTTCTACGGCACCCAGGCCTCGGCGGGGGTCATCAACGTGGTGACGCGCGGCTTCACCGACGACCTGAACGGCCAGGTCAATGCCTCGGTGGACACCTGGGGCGGCACCACGCTGGACGGCTATCTGCGCGGCGCGGTGGGCGACCATCGCTTCGTGGCCTATGCCTCGCACAACCGCTCCGAGGGCTACCTGCCCTTCAGCGCCTACCAGCCGAGCCTGACCGACCGGCACCTCGGCTACGACCTCTGGTCGGTGGGTCTCAAGTACCAGTACGAAATCGCCCCCGACCTCGCGCTCAATGCCCAGTACCAGCATACCGAGGCCAAGCTCGACAACCTCTCGCCCACCCGCATCCGCGAGAGCCGCAACGACCGCAACGAAGAGATCGCCAGCCTGCGGCTCGACTATACCGGCAGCGACACCGTGCAGTTCTTCCTCAAGGGCTACTTCCACGACTGGAAGACCGCCTATGTCCAGATCCTCAATTCGCTGCCCGCCCGTAATCCCCAGGTGATCTACCCGGCGGGCACATTCTGGGGCTACCGCGACTGGGGCGGCAGCGCGGTGGCGAAGCTGCATCTGCATCCCGGCCTCGAATACCTGCTGGGCTACGACTTCCAGAACTTCAGCGGCCGCGACGACGTGCTGCTGATCGCTCCCACCAGCGAACAGGTCCATGCCGGGATCTTCCAGGTCCGCACCACCGACGAGATTTCGTCGAAGGGCCGCCTCGCCGCAGGCCTGCGCTACAACCGCACCGACGGCGCGAAGAAGACGATCTGGAACGTCTCGGGCCGCTACGATTTCGCCGATGCCCTTTATGTGGAAGCGAACGGCGGCACCTCGTTCGTGCTGCCCGACGCCTCGCAGCTCTACGGCAACGATCCCTGCTGCGAGACCGGCAACCCCAACCTCAAGGCCGAGCAGAGCCTCAACCTGAACCTCTCGGGCGGCGGCGTGCTGCCGCTGGGTACGGCGCAGCTGCGCTGGAAGGCGACCTATTTCAACCGCCGCATCAGCGACATGATCGACACGACTTACGACGATCCGGCCTTCCCGAACGGCACGTATGCGAACCTCGACGGCAAAGTCCGCTCGCAGGGCGCGGAGCTGGAACTGGGCGCCGAGCTGCCCGGTGGCTGGAACCTCTCGGCCAGCTATACCTACGCCCGCGTGCGCCAGAAGGGTGCATCGACCCAGCTCAACCGCAACCCGAAGCAATATGCCAAGGCCAGCCTTGCCTATGCCCCGGAAGACAGGCCCTTCGGCGCCAGCCTCAACCTCAACTGGATCGGCGATGTCTGGTCGACCGCGTCGGGCTTCGGCCGCAGCAACTACGGCAACTATGCGCTCGTCGACTTCGGCGCCTATCTCTACCTCGACGGCGCGGCGCGGCGAAATCGCTTCGGCGTCAATGTCGAGAACCTGTTCGACAAGGAATATGCGACGCGGGGTTACGCCTCCGCCGTGACCGACCAGGGCGTGCTGGACGGCAGCAACAGCCGGTTCCTCTACTTCAACCGGGGCGTGCCGCGCACGCTGCGGATGAGCTACGGGCTGAGCTTCTGAGGCCATGACCACCGTCCAGCCTCGGGCAAACCGCGCTCGCAGCCTTTTGCCGCACCCGATCCTCGTCCTTCATCGCTGGCTTGGCATCTTCGTCGGCCTGCTGATGACGATCTGGTGCCTTTCGGGCTTCGTGATGATCTACGTGGACTATCCGAGGCTGGACCCCGCCGCGCAGTTGCAGGGGCTTGCGCCCCTGCAACTGCCGTCGGTCGCGGCCTGGAACAGGGTAGACTTGCGGCCTGACCTGCCGATCACTTCCGCCCGTGTCGAGATGCTGGCCGGCAGGCCGGTCCTGCGCGTGGTTCCCGCAAGTGCGCCCGACCGCCCGATCCCGCAGATGCGCACGATCCCCGATGCGATCGACCTTGCGACCGGGCAGCCGCTGGCCCCACCCGGCCCGGCACAGATCCGCCGGATCGCGGCCGACTTCGCGCAGGGCCACGCCGTCGCGGGCGCCCCCGCCGCCCCGGTCGAGACCGGCATCGACCAGTGGACCGTCCAGACCTACCGGCGCAATGCGCCGCTCTACCGCGTCGATTACGACGATGCGGCGGGAACCGAGATCTACATCTCCGGCAAGTCCGGGGAAGCCGTGCAGAAGACCACCCGCTTCCAGCGCTTCTGGAACTGGCTGGGTGCGGTGCCGCACTGGCTCTGCCCGACGATCCTGCGGCAGGACGGCGCCTTGTGGAACGACGTCGTCGTCTGGACCTCGCTTGCCGGATGCTTCCTCACCGCGACCGGCATCTGGGCGGGCCTTGCCCGTCTGCGCCGGAAGCGCGACGGCAAAGTGGGATCGCCCTATCGCGGTCTCTGGTGGTGGCACCATGTCTTCGGCCTGTTCTTCGGCCTGCTGACCCTGACCTGGGTGGCCAGCGGCCTGTTCTCGATGAACCCATGGGGTTTCCTCGATTCCCGAGCCGGTCTTGCGGAACACGAAAGACTGGCCGGACCGATGCGCTGGAGCGACGTGCAGCAGGCCCTGACCGCGCTGAACCGCCCCCCCGCCGATACTCTGCGCATCGAGACCGCCCCGCTCGGCGGCCGGACCTTCCTGCTCGCTACGGATGCCCACGGTGGATCGCAGCGCTTCGACATCCAGGGACGGCCCGCCCCGATGTCCGAACCGGAACTGCGCGCCGCGCTCTCCGGCAAGCCATCGCTCGCGGCGCTGGAGCTGATGAAGCACGAGGACGCCTACTATTACAGCCACCGCGCCCCGGCCCCGCTGCCGGTCTGGCGGGCGAGGCTGGCCGATGCGGAGATGACGCGGCTCTACATCGATCCCGCCAGCGGACGCCTGCTGCGCGCCTTCGACCGCAACGGACGCGGCTTGCGCTGGTTACAGGACGGCCTCCACAGCCTCGATTTTCCACTGCTGCGCCAGCGGCCCTGGTGGGACTTCCTCGTCCTGCCGCTGCTGGCGGCGGTGACGCTGGTCTGCGCCACGGGAACGTGGATGGCGTGGAACAAGGCCGGCCGCGATCTGCGCAAGTTCCGGCGAAAACTGGCGCGGCGCCTGCGGCGTTGAGGGGCTGGAAAGGAGGCAAGGAAAAAGGACCGCCCGGGGGGCCGAGACGGTCCTTTCCTCGAGGACGGCACCGCTCATTTGGGGCGAAGCGGAGCCGCGAGGCGCCCTTAGCCTGCGTGCAAATTTGCACAATAGGGGCATTCGACGACTTGGTACTGGGGCGCGGCGAAATGTAACGGCACGTTTCGGCGGGTCAGAAATGCAGCCCCACGCCCTGCTCGGCGATGACATAGCGCACCGGCGGCCCTTCGCCTTCGGCAAGCTGGCGGGCGATCGTCGCCACGACCGGTCCGGCCCCGTCGATCGCCGGCTTGATATGGCCGATGACCACCGGCAGCCCCTTCAGCCGGTCCTTGCCCCCGGCCAGCACGGCAAGGCGGTTCAGTTCCTTGTGCAGCCAGCTGGGCGTCAGGTGCCCGAACAGTTCGCTGTCCTTGCGGGGATCGGGATAGGACGTCTCGATCACGATCGCCCGCAGCCGACCGGCGCGGACCAGCGGCGCGACGGCCTGCCAAAGCGTCTCCAGCCGGACGGAATACTCGACCGCATCCGGCCCGGTATCGCCCATGCAGAGCATGGCCTCGTCCCCGGCACGGATCAGGAAAGCGGTCGAAAGCGCGCCGCCGTGCGAGAGCGGATAGGCCGTCACGGTCAGGCCCGTCTCCGCGACCGGAACCGGGTCGCCCCCCGCCGCGAGGTCTTCGTAACGATAGCGCTTCAGCAATGGCGGTTTGCCGCGATCGCCCATGTTGGGCCAGGCGCTCCAGTTGAAATAGTCCGCCGCCAGTGCGGCATTCACTTCCGGAAGGGCCAGGATAGGCTTGGCGCTGTCGTCCGGCGAGGCCATCACCAGACCGGCGACGTGATCCAGATGCGGATGGGTTATCAGATAGGCCCCGATCCGGCGGTGCAGCACCTCGCTGGCCGGAGTTCCGGCCGAGAAGCCGCCCTTGGCGATGGCCGCCCGAATGCCCGGAACCAGGGTTCCGGCATCGCAGGCCAGGCCCTGCTCCTGCCCCTTTCGCGTAATGTACCAGGCCGAAGTCGATCCCTCGACCACGCCGCCTTCCACCCCCAGCGGCACCACGTCGAACGCGGCAGGAGCCGCCGTCGCCATCAGCGGGGTTGCCAGGGCAAGCCCGGCCAGCCCCATGGCGCCGAACTGTCGCAAAAATGTCAGCATCTCGGTAAACATGCGCCGGCGTTACGATTTCCTGTGGATCGATAAAAGCCGTTTATCGGAAATGTCACAAACGATGGCTAAGCGCCGCGCATTCGGAACAGATGCCGGTGCACTGCCGCCTTCACCCATTTGCGCGGGTGGAGCGGAATTTCACGCATCGGCTGCACGCAAGGGGTGCGATGATGAAGTTGAAGACCTGTCTGCTGGCCGGCGTGCCGGCGCTTCTTGCCGGTGCGACACCGGCCCTGGCCCAGAGCGCCGCACCGGAAGCCGGAGACGCCGCCGCCGACATCGTCGTCACCGCCCAGCGCCGCCCCGAGAACATCCGCGACGTGCCGATCGCCGTCTCGGTGCTCAGCGGCGACAAGATCGCCGCCATCTCCGAAGGCGGCGCCGACATTCTCTCGCTGGCCGGTCGCACCCCCAGCCTCTACGTCGAAAGCTCGAACGGCCGCTACGCCCCGCGTCTCTACATTCGCGGCCTCGGCAACGTGGACTTCGACTTCAACGCCTCGCAGCCGGTCTCGGTCGTGCTCGACGACGTGGTGCTGGAGAACGTCTACCTCAAGGGCTTCCCGCTCTTCGACCTCGACAGCGTGGAAGTGCTGAAGGGCCCGCAGGGCACCCTGTTCGGCCGCAACACCCCGGCCGGTGTCGTCAAGATGGACACCCGCCGCCCCGGCAACCAGGCCGAGGGCCAGGCGCAGTTCACCATTGGTGAACTCGGCACGATCCGCGCCGAAGCGGGCGCGACCATCCCGGTCTCCAGCACGCTGTCGCTGCGCGTGGCCGGCCTCGCCAACCACCGTGAAAACTGGGTGAACAACGCCTACGACGCCTCGTTCACCAAGCCCGGCAAGGACCTCGGCGGCTTCGACGATATCGCCGGCCGCATCCACGCCCTGTGGAAGCCGGACGACCGCCTCTCGGTGCTGCTGACCCTCCAGGCCCGTTCCTATCGCGGCACCGGCACGCTCAACCGCGCCAACGTGCTGACCACCGGCTCGAACAAGCTCAACGACCGCTACGACCGCGACACCGTCTATTACGACGGCGGCCGCAACAACCCGCAGGCGCAGGACACCACCTCGGAAGCGCTGCATGTCGACTACGATCTCGGCGGCGCCACCCTCACCGCCATCGTCTCGGCCTACCAGGGCAGCAGCTCGGGCCGCGGCGACATCGACGGCGGCGTGCTGGGCACCACGGCGGGCAGCGGCAGGATTCCGTTCAACTCGGAAACCGGCACCCTGTCGAGCGACCTCGACCAGCAGACTTACGAAGTGCGCCTCGCCAGCAATGGCGACACCCGCTTCGGCTGGCAGGTCGGCGCGTTCTACTGGCGCGAGAAGTTCGAGCTGATCTCCGCCACCTGGAACGGCACCGGCGGCATCGACCCCACGGTGATCTCCGAACTGCGCCAGAAGAGCGACAGCTGGTCGGTCTTCGGCCAGGTCCACTACGACCTCACCGACCGCCTGCGCCTGACCGGCGGCGCCCGCTGGACCCGCGACCAGCGCGACCTCGAAGCCGCCCGCACCAAGGGCGCGCCGTTCGCGGATACGCGCCATGTGGGTGACAAGCAGCCGAGCTGGGATGTCAGCGCGCTCTACCGCTTCAGCCCGCAGGTCAGCCTGTTCGGCCGTATTGCCCACGGCTATCGCGGTCCCTCGATCCAGGGCCGCATCGCCACCTCGAACATCCTGACGACGGCGGATTCGGAAACGATCACGTCCTATGAAGCGGGCATCAAGGCGGCCACGCCCGACAACCGCTTCCGCGTCGACCTGACCGGCTACATCTACGACCTGAAGGACCCCCAGTTCACCGCCATCGGCGGCCAGGGCAACTTCAACCAGCTGATCAACGCCAAGCGCGGCAAAGGTCGCGGCGTCGAGCTCGAGGCCACAGCCATCCCGCTGCGCGGCCTCCAGTTCAACGGCGGCATTTCCTACAACTTCACCAAGATCGACGATCCGGAACTGCTGGTCGCCTTCTGCGGCGCGGCCTGCACCGTGCGCGATCCGATCGTGAACGTGGGCACCACCCGCCGCGCCTCGATCAACGGCAACCCGTTCCCGCAGGCACCGCGCTGGCTGTTCAACTTCAACGCCTCGTACACCTATGAGATGGCGAGCGGCAGCAAGCTCTATGCCCAGACCGACTGGGTCGCGCAGAAGGACTTCAACCTGTTCCTCTACGACGCGACCGAATTCCACGTCGGCACCAACTTCGAAGGCGGCGCGCGCATCGGCTGGCGTTCACCTTCCGACGCGGTGGACGTCTTCCTGTTCGGCCGCAACATCACCAACGAATCGAACGTGATCGGTGCGATCGACTTCAACAACCTGACGGCCTTCGTGAACGATCCCCGCGTGCTCGGCGCGGGCGTGAACTTCCGCTTCTGATCCCGTTCGCGGGCCGCCGATCCCTCGGCGGCCCGCGACAGCAGAAACCGTCGGCGCGATAGGCAGGCCCCTGCATATCGCGCCGGACCGTGCCACAAGATCCCCGACCGCCAGCACGGAAGGCGGATCGCGACAGGGGACGGGAACGGTGACGGGAGCAGGAAAATGGGCAGCAAGCCTGGCAGTCGCAGCGACTATTCTTTCGGCTCGGGCGCCCGTCTTGGCCGATGAACCCGCCGCGAAGGCGGCACCCGCCACGCTCTCGGCGGAAGGCTATCGGGAAGAAGACCCGCTCTTCGCCCGCCCCTTCATCGACCGCGACGAACCGCGCACCGATAACGGCACCGCCTATCGCTACGTCCACGGCGGGTTCACGGGCACGGACACCCGGTTCTCGTACTATTTCCCGCTCGCCAAGGCATGGCAGGGTCGCTTCTTCCAGTACATCACCCCGGTGCCGGACAGCGAGACCCTCTCGCAGGGGCTGACCGGCGAGGAAGACCGCATCGGCGCGGCCATCGCGAGCGGCGCCTATTTCATCGAGACCAATGGCGGCGGCCCCAAGGCAGCGGACCCCATGGGCGGCGGCGACCTGACCATCGGTGCTTTCCGGGCCAATGCGGCCACCGCCCGTTTTTCGCGCTTCGTGGCAGCGCAGGTCTATCCCGCAAGAAAGCACATCTACGGCTATGCCTATGGCGGCAGCGGCGGCGCCTATCGCACGCTGGGTTCGCTGGAGAACACCCAGGGCGTGTGGGACGGCGCGGTGCCCTATGTGCTCGGCTCGCCCATGGCGATCCCGAACATGTTCACCGTCCGCCTCAAGGCCATGCGCGTGCTGGGTGACCGGCTGGACGGGATCGTCGATGCACTGGATACGGGCGGCAGCGGCAATCCCTATGCGGGCCTGAACGAGGACCAGAAGACGGCCCTGCGCGAAGTGACCACCATGGGCTTCCAGCCGCAGTCCTGGTATGCCTGGCGCACGATGGGGCCTCATGCCTTCGCCCTGCTGTTCGGCGGTATCCGCATGGCCGATGCCGCCTACTTCACCGATTTCTGGACCAGGCCCGGCTACGAGGGGCATGACAGTCCCGCCCGCTACAAGGCCGACCGGGTACAACTCGATACCCGCATCGTCGACGTCATCAGCGCTGACAAGGCGAAGACTCTGGGTATCGACCTCGGCCATACCCCCGGCACCGCGAAAGGCACGGCGGACCTCGCGTGGCAGGCCATGGGCCTTCATTCGGCGGGCGAGATGCCGGTCGCCGTGAGGCTGGCCGACAGCCCGGATTCAAAGGCCCTCCTGCTGTCCGATCTCGTACTGGCCTCGGGCAAGAAGGTCGTGCTGTCGGACGTACACGGCGACATCGCGATGCTCGGCATCAACGATCCACGTCTGCTCGCCACGATCAAGCGGGGTGACACCGTGCGGGTGGACAACAGCGATATCCTGGCAGTGCAGGACTATCACCGCCATCAGGTGCCCGACCTGTCCGAGTACCCGGTCTGGAAGCAGTTCACCGATGCCGGGGGCAAGCCGCTTTATGCCCAGCGACCGATGCTGCTCGGCCCGCTGTTCACGCAGAATGCGGCAGGCTCGGTGCCGACCGGCAAGTTCGACGGCAGAGTCATCCTCGTCGAGAACCTCTGGGACCGCGAGGCCCTGCCCTGGCAGGGCGACTGGTATCGCGCGCGGGTCAAGGCCCATGCCGGCATGGCGGCGGACGACAGGTTCCGCATCTGGTACACCGACCGCGCCCTGCACGGCGACCAGAGCGTGCAGGACGATCCCGCGCGGGTGGTCTCCTACATCGGCGTGCTGCAACAGGCCCTGCGCGATCTCGCCGCCTGGGTCGAGCAGGGCAAGGCCCCGCCCGCTTCCACCGCCTATCGCATCGAGGACGGACAGGTCGTTGTCCCCGCCGATGCCGCCGCGCGCAAGGGAATCCAGCCGGTGGTGACGCTTGTCGCGAACGGCGCTGCGCTCACGAGGGTCAAGGCCGGGGCGCCCGTCAAACTGACGGCGACGATCGAAGTGCCGCCCGGTGCCGGATCGATCACCGTCGCCGCATGGGACTTCGACGGCGACGGCACGTTCGAGGTTCCCGCCACGATCCCTGCCGGACACAAGGCCAAGCTCGTGCTGACCGCCAGCCACGCCTATGCGCGGCCCGACACCTATTTCGCGGTCCTGCGCGCCGCGTCACAGCGCGAGGGGGATCGGGGGACGCCCTTTGCGCAAATCCAGAACCTCGCGCGGGCGCGGATCGTCGTGGAGTGAAATCCTAGCGGGTTTCCAATGCCGTGCCGATCATCCGCACGAGGGCGGCGATCGGCTCCTGCTCCTCGCGCGCATAGAGCGAGACGACCATCGGCGGCGCCTCGCCCATGCCGGTCAGCCGCCGCACTCCGTGCCCCTGCGTGACCGCCAGCGGTAGCAGCGAAACGCCCATGCCCGCCGAGACCGCCGCCAGCACGCTTTGCAGGCTGCTGCCGGAGAAAGCCACGTACCAGCGCCGTCCCGCCGCTTCGAGTTCGCGGAACATCGTATCGCGATAGAGGCCGCCGGTCGGGAACGTCACCAGCGGCAGCGGATCGCGGACCTCGACTTCATGCTCCGGCGCGGCGAACCAGCCCAGCGGTTCCGGAAAACTGGCGCGGCAATCGGGTCCGGACTGCTCCTCCTTGACCACGGCGATGTCAAACTCCCCCTGCCGATAGCGCGAGGCGAGATCGCGGCTGAGTCCGGTAACCACGTCGAGCCTGATCCGGCTGCTCCCCGCCGCGAAGCGGGCCAACCCCCGTGCGAGCGCCAGCGTCGCGAGGTCTTCCGGCAGGCCGATGGAGATCGCCGCTGTGCCCGCCGGATCGCGCAGCAGGCTCTGCGCTTCCTCGTCGAGCTGGAGGATGCGGCGGGCATGGCCGAGCAACCGCTCGCCCAGCGGGGTCGGGCGGACCGGACGGGCAGCGCGGTCGATCAGCGGATGGCCGGACAGTTCCTCCAGCCGCCCGAGCTGCTGGCTGATAGTCGATTGCGTCATGCCCAGACGCTCGGCGGCGCGGGTGAAATGGCCGGTATCGGCAATGGCGACGAAACTGCGGAGGAGCCGGGGATCGAGCATGTTTCATTCCTATATCGAATGACGATCATGCCAACATCTAATTTGTGAATGACCCTGCTTCGGGCGTAGAACGACGGTCGAAGGAGCACCGCCGATGAAGTTTCTCGCCCCGCTGATCGCCACTCTCATGGCCACCACCACGCCCGCGCTGGCCGCCGAACAGGGCGACGTGATGATCCGCCACGTCACCGTGATCGACGTCGAACATGCCCGCGCGGTCAAGGGCCAGGCGGTCGTCCTGCGCGGCAAGGATGTCGTGGCGGTCGGCAAGGACGGCGAGATCGCCCGCGCATGGCAGGCGCGCAGCGTGGTCGAGGGCAAGGGCCGCTTCCTGATCCCCGGCCTCTGGGACATGCACGTCCACTTCGGCGGCGGCCCCGACCTGATCGAGGAGAACAAGGCGCTCCTGCCGCTCTACGTCGCCCACGGCATCACCACGATCCGCGACTGTTCGGGCGACCTTCCCGAGCAGGTCCTGCAATGGCGCGGCGAAATTGCCGGAGGCACCCTGTTCGGCCCGCGCCTGCTGACCTCCGGGGCGAAGATCGAAGGCATCAAGCCGGTCTGGAAGGGCACGATCGAAGTCGGCAGCCAGGCCGACGTCGATGCCGCGCTCGCCCGCCTTCAGGAGCGCGACAAGGTAGACTTCGTGAAGATCACCGACAGCACGCTCGACCCGCAGCTGTTCCTCTACGCCGTCTCGCAGGCCAAGGCGCGGGGCTTGCGGACCTCGGGGCATATCCCGATGGACCTCACCGTCGAGCAGGCCGTGGATGCCGGGATCAGCTCGATCGAGCACCTCGACTATGCCTACAAGGCGGGCGTGAAGGACGAAGCGGCGATCGCCGCCGACTTCGCCGCCAAGCGCATCGACCGCGCCGAGGCCAACCACCGCCTCGATACCGGGTTCGATCCGGCAACCGCCATGGCGTCCTATCGCCGCTTCGCCGAAAAGGGCGTCTTCGTCACCCCGACGCTCAACGGCAGCCGAGTGATCGCCTGGCTCGATGCCGACGATCACGCCAACGATCCCTACCTCGCCTATATCGGCCCGAAGCTGCGCAAGACTTACGACTGGCGCGTCGAGCGCGCCGCCAAGGCCGATGCCGCCGCCGTCAAGGCCCGCCACGCGCATTTCGACCGCATGGCCGCCGTGCTGCCGCTGCTGGAAAAGGCAGGCGTCACGATCATCGCGGGCACCGATGCGGGCTTCCTCAATTCGTTCAACTACCCCGGCATCGGCCTGCATGACGAACTCAGCCTGTTCGTGGACAAGGGCCTCACCCCGGCGCAGGCGCTGTCGGCGGCGACCCGCGCCGGTCCCGCCTGGTTCGGCACGCTCGACCGCTACGGCGCGGTGGAACCGGGCAAGGCGGCGGACCTCGTGCTGCTCGACCGCGATCCGCTGAAGAACATCGCCGCGACCCGCGCGATCCGCGCCGTGGTGATGAACGGCAAACTCTACGACCGCGCCGCGCTGGACGCGATGCTCTCCGATACAAAGGCGAAAGTCGCGGCCTGGAATGCCGCTCAGAAGAGCGCGGCACAATGATCGAAACGCTGTTCACGGATGCCCTGCTGCCCGACGGCAGCGCCGCCGATCTCGCTGTTTCGGGCGGCCGGTTCACGGCGATCGGGCGCGATCTCGCGGCCGATGAGGGCACCGAGCGGGTCGATCTCGGCGGCAGGCTGGTGCTGCCGGGCTTCGTCGACGGCCATATCCACCTCGACAAGAGCTTCTTCGGCGAACCCTGGCAGCCCCACCGCCCCGCCGCCAGCCTGCGCGAGCGGCTCGCCGTCGAGAAGGCGATGCTGGCCGACGTGCGCCCGGCCGCCGTCCGCGCCGACGTGCTGATCGGACAGGCCGCCGCTCTCGGTACCGTGGCAATGCGCAGCCATGTCGACGTGGATGCCACGACCGGGCTTTCGCACCTTCACGCCGTCATGACCGCGCGCGAGAAGTGGCGGAACCGCGTGGATATCGAACTCGTCGCCTTCCCGCAGGCGGGCATCCTGACCTGCCCCGGCACGGCGGACATTCTCGACGCCGCGATCCGCGAAGGCGCCGAAGTGGTCGGCGGCATCGACCCCGAGGACATGGACGGCAATTCCGAGGGCCATCTCGATATCGTCTTCGGCATCGCCGAAAGGCGCGGGGCGAAGATCGACATCCACCTCCACGAGGCAGGCTTTGCCGGGATCGCGCAGTTGCACCGCATCGCCGCGCGGACCCAGGCGCTGGGCCTCGGCGGGCGCGTGTCGGTCAGCCATGCCTATGCGCTGGGCGACGTGAAGGAGCCGGTGCTCGACACCGTGGCCCGCGCGCTAGCCGATGCCGGGGTCGCGATCATGACCAATGCACCGGGCGACCGTGCCTTCCCGCCGGTCCTGCGCCTGCGCGAGCACGGCGTCCGGGTCTTTGCCGGAAACGACAATATCCGCGATGCCTGGTGGCCTTACGGCAATGGCGACATGCTCCAGCGGGCGATGCTGATCGGCTATCGCTCGGGCTTCTACCGTGACGAGGACCTCGCGGTCGCACTGGCCATGGCGACGACGGAGTCCGCGCTGGCACTCGGCCTCGAAGGAGGCGGGCTGACCGTGGGCGCGGAGGCCAGCTTCGTCGCCCTCCCCGCCGCCAGCGCCGCCGCCGCGGTCGCAGCACCGCCCTCCGACCGGCGCGTGTTCCGGCGTGGCAAGGCCCTGACCCTGACTTCTTAGCTGTTCGCCGCGTCGCTTGCGAATTATAGAGGCCGGTTCATGGCCGATATGCGCGACACCCGATGCTCAATCTGACGACGCTGCAACTCTTTATCCGGGTTGCCGAGCTGGGCAGCCTGTCGCGCGCGGCGGACGATGCCAATCTCGCGATCGGCGCGATCAGCCGCCGCCTCACGCAGCTGGAGCAGGACCTCGGCGTCCAGCTCCTCGTGCGCAACGGGCGCGGGGTCATGCCGACGGCGGCGGGCAACGCCCTGCTCGCCCATGCCCAGCGGATCATGCGCGAAGTGGGGCTGGCGGTCTCGGACCTCTCGGACTACGCCAACGGCCTCAAGGGCAGCGTCGACATTCTCGCCTGCACGGCGGCGATCACCCAGTTCCTCCCCGCAGACCTCGCCGCCTTCGGCCATGCCAACGACAAGATCCGGCTCAACATCCAAGAAGTCTATTCCTCCGAGATCGTCGGGCGTGTGCGCGCGGGTGAGGCGCAAGTGGGCGTGATCCTGGAGGAGCCCGGCACGGTCGGGCTGGATACCTGGAAATACCGCTGCGACCGGCTCGCCGTCGTCGCGCCGCCGCATCTGCTGTTCGGCACCCATTCGGTGCGGTTCCAGGACCTGGCCGAGCACGAATTCGTGCAGATGGGCTACGACACCGCCAATACCCGCCTGCTCGCCCGCGCTGCGGAGGAACAGGGCTGGTCCTTCCGCCTGCGTGCCGCCGTGGACAGCTACGACGCGGTGTGCCGGATGATCCAGGCGGGCTTCGGCATCGGTGTGCTCCCGAGCGAGGCAGCGAAGAACTTCATCGTGCCGATGGGTCTGAAGCTGGTCGAACTCGACGAGGCCTGGGCCGAACGGCAGATGCTGCTGACCGCCAACGGCGCCAACCTCACCGGCCCGGCCCGGCTGCTGATCGACTTTCTGGTGGAACGTTCGACCGGACGGTAACGCACATCTCCAACCCGCGGTAGCGCCCATCACCAACCCGCTCATCCTGAGCTTGTCGAAGGATGGGAAGCCTGGCGCCCCGCCGCAGGGGGCTTCGACAAGCTCAGCCTGAGCGGGATGAAGAGCAACAGCCCGCCAACCCCCAAAAAACAAATGCGGACCGCACGCTCCCGCGCGCGATCCGCATTCCCGGTCAGGTAGCTCCTCCTCCCCGACTCGGTTGTACTCTTACTTGCCAGCCAGCGCCGCCTGCGCCGCCGCCAGACGCGCGATCGGCACGCGGTAGGGCGAGGCCGAGACGTAATCGAGGCCGATCTTCTCGCAGAAGGCGATCGAGGCCGGATCGCCGCCATGCTCGCCGCAGATGCCGAGCTTGATGTCCGGACGGGTCTTGCGACCACGCTCGGCGGCGAGTTCGATCAGTTCGCCCACGCCGTCGACATCGAGGCTGACGAAGGGATCGCGGGCGAAGATGCCCTTGTCCACGTACTGGGTCAGGAACTTGCCCGCATCGTCGCGGCTGATGCCGATGGTGGTCTGGGTCAGGTCGTTGGTGCCGAACGAGAAGAACTCGCCCAGCTCAGCGATCTCGCCCGCCTTCAGCGCGGCGCGCGGCAGTTCGATCATGGTACCCACGAGGTAGTCCACCGTGACGCCGCGTTCGCTGAAGACTTCGGCGGCGACGCGGTCGACGATCGCCTTCATCAGCTCCAGTTCCTTGGCCGTGGCGACCAGCGGGATCATCACTTCGGGGATCGGCGCCTCGCCGGTGCTCTCCTTGACGATGAGCGCCGCCTCGAAAATCGCGCGGGCCTGCATCTCGTAGATTTCCGGATAAGTCACGCCAAGGCGGCAGCCGCGATGGCCGAGCATCGGGTTGACCTCGTGCAGTTCACCGGCACGGCGCTTGAGCGTTTCGACGCTGACATTGGCCGCGCGGGCCACTTCCTCGAACTCCGCCTCGGCGTGGGGCAGGAACTCGTGGAGCGGCGGATCGAGCAGGCGGATCGTCACCGGCAGACCGGCCATGACCGTGAAGATCTCAGCGAAGTCGTCGCGCTGCTCGGGGAGCAGCTTGGCGAGCGCGGCGCGGCGCTCGGCCTCGCCTTCGGCCAGGATCATCTCGCGCACGGCGGTGATGCGGGCAGCGTCGAAGAACATGTGCTCGGTGCGGCAGAGGCCGACGCCCTCGGCGCCGAATTCGCGCGCGGTGCGGCAGTCCAGCGGGGTCTCGGCATTGGCGCGGACCTTGAGGCGGCGCACCTTGTCGGCCCAGACCATCAGCGTGCCGAAGTCACCGGCCAGTTCCGGCTGCACGGTGGCCACTTCGCCGGCCATGACTTCGCCGGTGGCGCCGTCGATGGTGACGGTGTCGCCTTCCTTCAGCACCCGCCCGTCGATGCGCATGGTGCGGGCGACGTTGTCGATCTGGAGGCTGCCCGCGCCGGAGACGCAGGGACGGCCCATGCCGCGCGCCACCACGGCGGCGTGGCTGGTCATGCCGCCGCGTGCGGTGAGGATACCGCGCGCCGCATGCATGCCGTGGATGTCCTCGGGGCTGGTCTCGACGCGGACGAGAATGACCGCCTTGCCCTGATCGGCGAGCTTCTCGGCGGTATCGGCATCGAGCACGATCGCGCCCGAAGCCGCGCCCGGCGAGGCGGGCAGGCCCTTGGTCAGCACGTCGCGCGGCGCCTTGGGATCGAGTGTCGGGTGGAGCAGCTGGTCGAGCGCGGCGGGATCAACGCGGGCCACGGCCTCTTCCTCGCCGATCAGGCCTTCGCGCGCCATGTCGACGGCAATCTTCAGCGCCGCCTTGGCAGTGCGCTTGCCCGAGCGGGTCTGGAGCATCCAGAGCTTGCCCTGCTGCACCGTGAACTCGATGTCCTGCATGTCGCGGTAGTGCTTTTCGAGGATCTCGAACACACCGGCGAGTTCGGCATAAGTCTCCGGCATCGCCTCTTCCATCGACAGCGGCTTGGCCCCGGCGCGCTCGCGGGCGGCCTTGGTCAGGTACTGCGGGGTGCGGATGCCGGCGACGACGTCTTCGCCCTGGGCGTTGATGAGATATTCGCCGTAATAGGCGTTCTCGCCGGTGGCCGGGTCACGGGTGAAGGCAACGCCGGTGGCCGAGGTCTCGCCCATGTTGCCGAAGACCATGGCCTGCACGTTGACGGCCGTGCCCCATTCGCCGGGGATCGAATTGAGGCGGCGATAGACCTTGGCACGGTCCGACTGCCAGGAGCCGAACACGGCGCCGATCGCGCCCCAGAGCTGGTCGTTCACGTCCTGCGGGAACGGCTTGTTCCAGAGCTTTTCGACGATGGCCTTGTACTCGGCGACCAGGATCTTCCAGTCGGCGGCGGTCATCTCGGTGTCGAGGTCGTAGCCGCGATCTTCCTTGGCGATGTCCAGCGCTTCCTCGAAGGCACCATGGTCGAGTTCGAGCACGACGTCCGAATACATCTGGATGAAGCGGCGATAGCTGTCCCAGGCGAAGCGCTCGTCGCCCGAGGCGGCGGCGAGGCCTTCCACCGTCTCGTCGTTGAGGCCGAGGTTGAGCACGGTGTCCATCATGCCCGGCATCGAGATGCGCGCGCCCGAGCGTACCGAAACCAGCAGCGGATCGGCGGTGTTGCCGAAAGTCTTGCCGGTGATCTGCTCGACATGGGCGAGGCCCTGCGCCACTTCGGCCTTCACGCTCTCGGGATAGACGCCGCCATCGTTGTAATAGCGCGTGCACATCTCGGTGGTGATGGTGAAGCCCGGAGGAACCGGCAGGCCGATCGCGGCCATGCCGTCGAGGTTGGCGCCCTTACCGCCCAGGAGGTTCTTGTCGCCCTTGCCGCCGTCGTCGACGCCGCCACCGAAGCGATAGACGTACTGCGTTTCAGTCAAAGCCGTCATGGATCGAAATACCTCGTCATAGGGCAGGAGCCGAACCGGATTCGGCGATCTGCTGCAATCTGGCGGGATAAATGCCGTGATTCGAGAAAGGCCGCCATCGACAAATGGCAAAGCCGGATTTCGCATTTTGTGAAATCCGACCCTTGTCGAGCGGAGAGGGCAGTTCGTCGTTCAGCCCTCAGCCAGTCGGCCGGGTCTCCGGGGTTTTCACGAAAACGGGCAGTACGCAGGCCGCCACCACGGCGATCATCACGCCCGGCACGGCCCGCCAGCCGGTTCCCTCGACCAGCAGTTGCGCCACGAACGGAGCAAGGCCGCCGAACACCGCCGTCGCCGCCGTCGCTCCCAGCGCGAGACCGGTCAGACGGCCTTCGCCGGGGAACTGCTCGGCAGTCGCCACGGCGCCGACGGCACTCACCGCGCCGCCCAGCGAGGCCAGCAGGAGCGCGCCGATCAGCGCGGCGCCGTAAGACCCCTCGCCCATCGCCGCGAAGGAGGCGGCGGGCACCAGTACCGCCAGTGCGCTGACGCAGAGCAGAACCGGACGACGGCCGATACGGTCGGACAAGGCGCCGACAAAAGGCGTGACGAAGATGACCATGAACGCCGCCGCCGTGGAGAGCCAGAGCGCCTCGCTCTCGATCATGACGCCCGATGCCGTGACGAAGGCGGGGACATACGTGATGCCGACGTAGTAGGTGATCGATCCGAGCGCGGATATCGCGAAGCCGCGCCCGATCGCTGCGCGGTGGTTCCTGAGCACCTGCTGCAAGGGCCGCTCGGGCACGCTGCGGCGGAGCACCTGCCGCTCGAACTCGGGCGATTCCTCCAGAGTGGCGCGGGCCAGTAGCACCATGCCCGCCAGCGCCGCCCCGAACAGGAACGGAATGCGCCACCCCCACGCGTCGAGCGCGTCAGGCGCCAGCGCGTTGACCGTCAGCGCCGAAACCCCTGCCGCTAGCAACCCGCCGAGCTCGCTCGCGGCGGCGGCGGACGAGGTCACGAGTCCGCGCCGTTTACGATGCGCGCCTTCCATCAGATAGGCGACCACGCCGGTATATTCGCCGCCCACCGAGAAGGCCATGACGCAGCGCAGGAGCAGCAGGAGCCACCCCGCCGCCGGACCGATCACCGCGTAAGTCGGCATCATCGCCGTCGCGAGCATCGCCGCCGTCATGAGCGCCATCGACAGCAGCATCATCCGCCGCCGCCCATGGCGATCCCCGACATGCCCGAAAACCGCCGCCCCCAGCGGCCGCATCAGGTAGGCAACGGCAAAACCGCCGAGCACGGTGGCCAGAGACCCCTCGCCCCCGCCGAAGAACACCCGCGACAGGACAGTCGCAAGATAGAGGTAGAGGGTGAAATCATACCACTCGACGATCGTCGAGAACGCCGCGACCGCCATCGAGCGCCTCGACAGCGTCTTCTGCCCGAACGGACCGCCGGATAAGTCGGCGTCTGCCTTCATCGGCCCCTGCGGCCCGCACGATTTACCAGCAACATGAACCGCATGATACCGGCCCGGCCGGGCTTGGCAAACTGCGAAGGAGATGCCGCGCGTCCGGCCGCCGCAGGCGAAACGAAAGGTCAACCCCTGCGCCAGGAATGCGCAGGGGGCGAGACCTCGAAAAGATCCCGCCCCCCGGCTTTATTCGACTATCCCGGCAGCGGTTGCTGCCATCGCACCGCTCAGAAACGATAGCCGATCGTTCCCATGACATTGCGCGGGGCGGCAACGAAGCAGTCGCCGCGGGCAAGGCAGGAAGCAAATTGCTTCTTGTTCAGCAGGTTCGTCGCGTTGATCGAGAAGCGCCAGTTGTCCCGCGTGATTTCCGCCAGCGCATCGACCGTGGTGCGCGAGGGCGTGACGACAGAATAGAGGCTTCCCGCAGGAATAGTCGTGGGGTTGATTCCATATGGATCCATCAGCCCGGTCGAAATGCTCTTGCCGGTGTAGACCACGCCTCCGCCAAGACGCAACTGCGCTCCTTCGGAAACGCCGAAGGTCTTGGTGGTCCAGGCCGAGGCCGTGTGACGCGGCATGTAATCGAGGCTGGAATTCACTTCGGACTTCAGCTTGTTGTAGCCATAGTTGACGAGCAGTTCGAAATTGCCCGGCAGGGTATGACTGGCCTCGACCTCGATGCCCTTGGTGTTCAGCACGCCCGACTGGGTGGTCGCGTTGTCGGCAAGATAGAGGACGCGGTTCTGCTCCTTGATCTTGAATGCAGTGACGGTGACGAGCGTGTTGGGCTCCGGCTGCCACTTCATACCGACTTCATACTGCGTGCCCGTCGATGGGCGATAGGGCGAGATGACGACGCCGCCCGGTCCCTGGACCGAACCGGCAATCGGCAGGAAGCTCTCGGTGTAGCTGAAGAAGGGCGAGAAGCCCCAGCCGAGTTCGCCGATGATGCCCGCGCGGAAGGTCGTGGCCTTGTCCTTCGATCCGGACGAAGTCGTCACCCGGTCGCGGCGTGCGCCCAGCACGACCGAGACGCGGTCGTAGAAGCGGATCTGGTCCTGAACGTAGACGCCGAGCTGCTTCTGCGATTCATAGGCATAGGGGCCAGTGGCAACGGGTTCGTCCAGCGCGTCGCGATCGATGTCGTAGAGATCGACCAGCTGGCCCGCGCCGCGGGCCGAACGCTTGCCGACCTTGTTCCAGCTATAGTCGATGCCGACCAGCAGCTTGTGCTCGATGTTCGGGCCGGTGTTGAAGGTGAACTGGAGATTGTTGTCGGTCGAGAAGACGTTCATCCGCGCCTGGCTGGCAGAGGAGGACATGCTCACGGTGCGGCCATCCGGGCCGTAAGGATTCAGCGGGCTGAGATAACTGTTCACGCCATGATAGTTGTAGTCGAGGTCGCTGTCGATGTAGCGGGCCTTGACGCTGAGGCGAACATTGTCCGAGAATTTGTGGACGACCGAGCCGCCGCCCTGGAGCGAGCGCCCTTCATAACGGTCCCAGCCCGGCTTGCCGACGAAAGTATAAGGATCGAGACGGCCGCCGGGATTGCCGGGGTTGGGCAGGAAGGTGCCGACGATCGGCAGGAACTGCGAGGTCGAGCCGGTATCGTCTTCCTGATAGAGACCGGTCAGCACGATGTCCGTATCCGGCGTCGGCTGCCAGCGGATCGACGGCGCGAACATCACGCGGTCGTCGGGAACGTGATCGACATAGGTATCGGCATCGCGGACGCGGGCCACCGCGCGGATCGCCAGATTGTCCGCCAGCGCGACGTTGACGTCGCCCATGGCTTCCTTGCGGTCGTAGCTGCCGTAGACGACATTGAATTCACCGCCGGTTTTGAACTCCGGGGTCTTCGTCACGAGATTGACGAGGCCGCCGATCGAGCCCTGTCCGAACAGCACCGACGCCGGACCGCGCACGATTTCCACGCGGGAGAAATTGTAGGGGTCGGACGTGATGCTGGCGTAATAGGAGAAGATATCGCGCATGCCGTCGCGGAACTGGAGCGCGTCGATGCCGCGAACGTTGAACCCGTCCACGCGGGTATCGCGGCCGTAAGGGCTGGCCAGGACGCCTGCCGCATACTTGACCGTATCGCTGATGCTGATGGCACCTTGCGACAGGTACTCGTCCGCCGTGATGATGGTGAGCGGCTGCGGGATCTGGACGATCGGCGTTTCGGTCTTCGTGCCGGCCGTGGGCGCGGTAACGACGATGCTGTCGGCTTCGCCACCGGCATTGTCGGCGGCATCGGGGCGCGCTTCCTCCGCGCGGGCGGCAGTCATCATCGAAACGGCGAAAATCGCCGCGCCACACAGGGCAAGCGCGCGAGCTGAGGCCATCGGAATTCCTTTTTTGCAATCTCGGATCGGATTGCGCCGCCGTTAACGCTATTAGGAATTATTCGCAATATTGCGCCGAAAATTCGCTAACCTGTGGCTGCCAGGCCACAGTCCGGTTACGAACCCTTCATGTGAACCCCACAAAGCGATTGGCGGCACTGGCCCGGCCGCCGCCGACCAAAGTCTGCAGATCCAGCAAGGACCGCGCAAACCCGAGGCCGCCGCCGGCGGCAATGTAGCGCGGTTCCCATTCCGGCGAGAACTTCTGCTTGTAGGCCCGCAGCCCCTCGAAACGGTAGAACGCATCGCCGTGGCGATAGAGAAACCCCGCCGCCCGCGCCCATAGCGGCGCGAGCGGGCGGGCCTCGATGCCGGACAGCGGCGCCAGCCCCAACGTGAACCAGCGGTAGCCCTGCGCCTGTCCCCAGCGGATCAGTTCGATGAACAGGTAGTCCATCGTCCCGTTCGGCATCGTCTCGACATGGCGCATCAGGTCCACCGAAAGCTCCTCGCGCGTTGCGGTCTTCCAGATATTGGCGAAGGCCACGATCTGGCCATGGCAGCGCACCACCGCGCAGTCGAAGCGGGCTATGTAGCCGGGATCGAAGCGGCCAATGCTGAAGGACTTCTCGTGCCCGCCCTTCATCGCGAGCCAGGCGTCCGAGACCCTGCGCAAGTCGGGCAGCAGCGGCCCCAGTTGCGCGGCGGGCACGACCTCGAAGGTGACGCCCTGCCTCTCCGCCTTGCGCGCCGCCGCGCGCAGGGACTTCGCGCCCGGTCCGTCGAGCGAGAAGGCCGGAAGGCTGACGCGGGCTTCCTCGCCGTACTTGATGAGCTGCAATCCCAGATCGATCGCGATCGGCAGGGCGCTCGCGCTCAGCTGATAGAGCAGGAGCCGCCCCTGCTGCGCGTCCGCCAGTTCGCGGATGCGCCAGAGCAGGGCGCTCCATTCCTCGACCGGGCCGACCGGATCGCCCATGACGATCCAGCTGCGGCCCTGCACCTGGTACATCAGCAGCGCCTCCCCGCTTTCCGATCGCAGCAGCCGCTTGTCGCCGGTGAGCATCAGCATCGCATCGGTTCGCACCGCCCCGGCGAGCACGCGGATGTCCCGGTCCTGCATGCCCTCGGCCCGGTCCACCGGTCCCACAGGCCGCAACAGGCGCGCCAGCAGGACCACGCCCAGCAGCACGGTTACGGCAAAGCTCGCGCGCAGGAACCGCGAAGCCTCGCCCCGCCAGGCGAATTGCCACCAGAGGGTGTTGCTATAGGGAACATGGCGGTACGAGAAGAAGCCCGCCCAGAGCATGACCGCCGCGACCACGGCGATGGCGGCGACCCACTGCGCCGAGAACCCCGCCGCCAGCGCGGTGCGCCGATAGAAGGCCCGGCGCGCGCCCTGAAGGATCGCGGCGATCGCCAGCAGGATCACCGCCTGCTCGACATCCAGCCCCTTGACGAGCGCGAAGACGGCGCCCGCGACCAGCAGCGCCCGCGCCGCGACGAAAGCGCCGTCGAGCCGCCGATAGAGGCCCGGCGCCAGCAGCAGCAATCCGGTTCCGGCGAGGCTGGCGGCGATATGCGAGGCTTCGACGAAAGGCAGCGGCAGGATGTGGCGCAAGGCGTGCAGCCGCGTCGCTGCCGGAGGGACCGAGCCGGAAATCAGCAGGATCGCGCCGCCACAGAAGCACAGCGCCGAGAGCAGCGGCGGCGCGATCTGGCGCAGCAGGCCTTGTGCGGCATTGACCGCTCCCGCAACCGGCACGCCCCAGCGGCGGCGAGCCGAAACCAGCAGCACCAGTGCCGCCAGGATCAGCGGCAGGAGGTAGTAGATCGCCCGATAGGCCAGCAGCGCCGCGACGAGATCGGCCCGCTGCATGTCCGGCATGAGCGCGATGACCACCGCCTCGAACACGCCCAGCCCGCCCGGAACATGGCTTATCAGCGTCGCGACGATCGCGACGATATAGGCCAGCAGCAGCGCCGGAAACATCGCCGGACCGAGATCGGGCACGAGGACGAACAGCGCCCCGCAGGCCGCCGAGAGGTCCGCCGCCGCCAGCAGGACTTGCGTCATCACGGTGCGCGGCTCGGGCTTCGGCAGGCCCCAGAGATCCCAGCCGTGCTTGCGCATCTGCCGGGTGGCGGCAAGGCTGGTGACGAGCAGGATCAGGATCGCGACGCCCGCGCACGTCTGGAGCCAGCGCGGCAGCGACCACACCCCCGGCATGTCCACCGGATGGAAAGCAAGCGCGGCCCCGGCCAAGGCGACGATGCCGGACCAGAAGGTCAGCCCGGCGATCACCACGACCCGCGCGACTTCTCCCGCCGTCAGCCCCGAAGCGCTATAGACGTAATAGCGCGCCGAACCGCCGGTCAGGACCGACAGGCCGAGATTGTTGCTGAGCGAATAGCTCGTGAACGAAGCCAGCGCGGCAGTCCGGTACGGCAGCGGGCGGCCGATCGCACGCAGGGCGAAGACGTCGTAGAAGGTGAGGACCGTGTAGCTCACGCCGGTCAGCGCGAGCGCCGCAGCGATCCGCCAGACCGCGATGGCATCGAAGGCATGACGGATATCGGCGGCCCTGATGCTGTGCAGCAGGGTCCGCAGCGCCCCCAGCCCCAAGAGGGCCAGAAGCAGCACACCGGCCACGCCGAGCGCCATGCGATGGCGCGCGGCGAGCGAAGCCGCCGTCCGGATCCAGGAGGGAAGCGGCATCGGCGTCAGTCCTTCAGCCAGACTTGCGACTTGCAGATCCAGCCGCCCAGCACGCATCCGCTGATCTTGAGATGCTCGGGATCGAGCCGCTCCATGCGCGAGAAATAGGTGCCGCCCATGTCGGGGACGTAGACGTGCCCTTCCCAGTGGTCGGGGCTGACCGTGCGATAGTCCTTCAGCAGCATCGTCCCGACCAGCTTGTCGACCCCGGCCTCGCGCGCGTCCGACATCGCCTGGTCATTGGCCCAGACGATCCAGCCGCACACGTCGGTCCCGCATTCGCCGGTCTTCACTTTCACGCTGCCTCGGGGATTGACCCAGGTACCGGAAAGTTCGCCGGCAGGAGGCGCGGCGGTAACCGTCTGGGCCTGCGCCACGGGCGATGCGCTGGCCATGACCAGCGCCAGGGCAGCGAAAAGAAGGGAAGCGGCAGGTTTCATCGTGCGATCTCCCGATGCGCGGTCGTCGTGCGGCGCGATGCGGCAAGGGCTTCGTCGATGCCCTTCAGCAGCGCGGCGTGGACCGCATTCACGTTCTTGTTCAGAAAATGGCCGCCCGGCAGCGGCACGAGTTGCACGCCTGCCTGATGGAGGTGCGGGCACAGGCTCTCGGTCTCCGCCCGGCCATAGATGCAGACCGTCGGGACCCAGCCGAGCGTCCGTCCCGAAGGCAGCGCCGAAGCGTCCGGCGGCGTCCAGTTCAGCAGTTCCGCAGGCGAAGCGCGGAAGTTGATCGTGTCCGTGGGAACGACCAGTTCGGTCGCCAGCACCCGGTCGCGCCACTCCGGCGCCAGTTTCGCGGAACCGACATTGACCATGTCGGCGCCGAACGACTGGCCGATCAGGGCAACGCGCCGCTCCGGACCTCCCGGCGCCATCGCCAGAGCGCGCCGCATGGCGTCCTCGATCAGCGCGGCGGCTTCGCGTGGGGTTCGCTTCTGCCGAAAATAGGTCAGCGAATTGACGCCGACGACCGGAATGCCGTCCTGCGCCAACCGGGCTGCGATTTTTGGCCCCATGCCGATCCTGAAGCCCATGTCGCCCGAGAGAATGACCGCCACCACGCCCTTGCGGGCAGGGATCGGCGCGCGCGTCGCGGGCACTGCTACGAAGGG
This sequence comes from Novosphingobium sp., assembly GCA_017745295.1. GTDB lineage: Bacteria > Pseudomonadota > Alphaproteobacteria > Sphingomonadales > Sphingomonadaceae > Novosphingobium. Next base: position 9,174 of record JAGHZR010000032.1, on the reverse strand, counting down.
ATCGGAACTGAAATAGCCGAGCCAGGCCCAGTATCCGGTCACGCCGAGAAGCGGCAGCAGCAGCAAGATCGCTGCCGGGATGATCCAGCGCCGTCTCAAAACGTGTACCCCAGCCCGATGGCGAAGCTGGGCTGGCCCCGGCGTCCGGCAATCGCGACCACGGGGGAGCGGGCATAGCGCCCCAGCAGCCGTCCGTAACCGGCACTGGCAAAGACTTTCATGCCGTGGGTGAGGTCGCCGGTGATCGAACGGGCCACCATGAGGTTGGCATTCCAGTCCTTCCAGCCCGCCTTGTCGGCGCCGGAATAGATCGGCAAGCCGCTCGCCCGGCTGCCGCCTGCATCGATATCGTAGTAATAGGCGCCGAAGCGGCCGCCCACGTAATCCGCCGAAACGGACAGCGAGGCATAGAGGCGGTGCGACAGCGGGGTGTCGTAATCGATCTCCGGCGAGACGATATAGCTGCGATGCGCTCCGGCCACGTCGTGCTGGTAAGACAGGCTGGCGGACAGGGTGTCGTAAGGGCTGGTCAGCACCCCCGTCTTCTGCACGCCGACCCAGCCGCCGAGTTCGACCGCCGTGGACAGTTCACCGAGCGCCCGGACGGCGCGATCGCGGATCTTCGTCGTGCGGTCCAGCCGCAGCGATGCGACCGGGCCTGCCTGAATCTTGAAGCCCCTGGCATCGCCATGCGGCACGAAATCGAGCGAGAGCGAAGTGCCCTCAAGCTCGAAGCCCAGACCGGCGACCGGCCCCTGCGCCGCCGCCATCGGCACGATCACGTTCTGGTCGGAGCCGATGTAGCTGGGCACGCTGGCCAGGCCCACGCCCGCCGTCACGCGGTCGTGCATGCTGACGGGCGCGTTCTGTCCGTCATCCGCCTTCGTTTCGGCCAGCACCGCACCGGGACAGCCGATGCCGAAAAGGCCCGCGGCACAGAGGAGCGTGTATCTGCTCATCCCATCAGTCCCGAGCGATACCACCGCGACACGCCGGACCTGACCAGCGCACAGCCGCAGATCCTGCAGGTGGTCCGCCGGACCCCGGCCCCGTCCGGGATACCCGTGCCGGACGGCGTGTGCCGCTCCTTCGCGCAGGCCACCAGCCCCCGCAGACGGGTCGCCGAGGCGCGTCCGGACGGCACCCTCGAAACACGTTCCAACATCGTCCTTGCTCCCCAATCGGCACAGATCATTGCCCGGGCGGGCGACCCGCCGGAGCGGGCCGCGCGTCGCCGGTTCAGCGGATGACCCGGACCGTGCCGGTCAGGATCACATCGTCGGGCAGGTTTCCGGCGGCCTTCACCTTCAGGCGCTGGGCATCGAAAGCGAGGCAGTTGCCCGGCATGATGACGGCCACGTCGTTGTCCCAGGAGGCCTCGATCGCGTAAGCGTGACGGGTGCCATCCACCGAGTCCCGATCGGCGCGGGCATTGCAGAGTTCGAGATCGTGCGGCTTCTTGAAGCGCACGAGTTCGACGTCGCTGGAACTGTCGAGCATGAACTGGTTCCGGGGAAGGTCCTGCTGGGCCATGAGCATGATCGGATCGTCGATATCCGCCCCCCGGTTTTCCAGGCGCTGCGCGGATGCCGGAACGGCGGCGGCAAGCGAAGCGACGACACCGACAAGGCCGACACAGGCAAGAAACGTCTTACGCATGGAAATTCTCCTTCACCTTTACTGACGAATACAGTGTGGAGATCGATGCGGTGCCGGTGAACTATACGAGGGTAGCGTCATGCCAAAGTATAGCCCGGCAGAACATCGGGCCATTCGGATCGCTAATGGCCGGGAAAGACGTATCGAAAGGCCGCGTCAACCGGACGTTTGCCCGTTCCATACCTTGGACTGTCTTCACGTCGCCGATGGCGACCCCCAGTTACATCCCGACAGGCGCGGCTTCCCGTATCGACATGACGGGAACACGAACGGCGACTGTCCCTCCCCGACCGTGACAACCCGAAAGGAGCTATTCCATGAAGCGCACAATTCTCACTGCCCTCGTCGCCGCGATCGGTACGATCGGTATCCAGGCCCATGCCCAGGACCGGACGTTCACCGACCCCGACGGGTTCCGTGCCGTCGAGACGTCCGGCGGTTACGAGCCCGCCAATCCGCCGCTTCCCGCAGGCACGCCGGCCGACGCGCGGATCATCACCGCCGCCTCGATCGCGCCGGCAAGCGCCTATCCCCCGCCGCTTCCGGCCGCGTCCTATCCGCGCTGCACCGCCCAGCGCCGCGACGCCTGCCTCCAGCGCAAATAGCCCCCGCCCCCGACATGCCGCAGGAGCCGCCGGCCGTAGCGGCGGCTCCTGCGAGCTAAACCATGGTTTAGAACGCCCAGCCCAAAGCGATAGGCGAACTCGCCTGCCGTTCGATTTCCTCGCGGTGCCCGATCGGCGAACCTGTTCCGGCAAGATTCGGGAACGGAAAATGCTGCACCAGACGATCACCCCAGACATCGGCCATGCCGTTTCGGACACCCGCTCCCAGGCCATGACACTGGTTGCGGGAGTGCGCCGCTCGCTGGAGCGCGATCCGGTGCTGGCCCGCCACTACCTGGAACGCCTCGAAGCGCTTCTCCATCCCGAACCCAGCGCTGCCGAACGCGAAGCGGACCTTCTGCCCGCCCGCGTTCTTCCCAGCGGCATTGCCGACCGGCCGAACCGGCGCAAGGGCGGCCTCGCCCCCTGGCAGGAGCGCCGGGTCGTCGACTACATCGACGCAAACCTCGGAACACCGATCCTCGCGGAGGACCTGGCCGCGCTCGTCGGCCTCAGCGCCGGGCATTTCACGCGGGCTTTCAAGACAAGCGTCGGCGAGACGCCGCATGTCTTCCTCGTCCGCCAGCGGGTGCGCAGGGCACAGATCCTCATGCTGGAAACCCCCGACTCCCTCGCCCGGATCGCCTGCGCCTGTGGGCTGACCGACCAGGCCCATCTCGCCCGGCTGTTCCGCGCCGCCGTGGGTGCCACGCCGACCGCCTGGCGCCGCGCGGCGCAGCGCCCGGCAGCACAATAGTCGTTCCGCGCGCCCTGCGCCGACACGACCCGTTCCGCTCTCCCCCCGACGGACGGGCAATCCTTGGCCGAGGCAGTCCGCTGCCTCGGCCATTTTTTTGCCGAACTCCGCCGATCAAGCCAGCGCCCCCTCCCCTTTGCACGCAAACGGCCGGGAACTCTCCAAAGGAAGAATTCCCGGCCGGTCGGCTGTCTGGCTCGGGGCTGTTTCGCGGGCCTCGGTGGCGGTGATCCCGCGTTTCCCGAGAGGGACGGCAGGATCGACTGCCACCCCTCGATCGCGCCCGTCAGGCCGGGTTGGGCTGGCCAAGCGCCTTGCGTGCAATGCTGGCGGCGAACAGCGGGGTTTCGCGGCTGTTGTGATCCCCACCGGCTGCCTGACGCGCCGCTGCAGCATCTTCGTAGCTTACGCCATGCTCGGCGATGAACGCCATGAAGGCATCGGTCGGATGCGCGGTGACGGCGTTGGTGTAGCGCGTGCGGCCGCCCTCGATCGCCTCCGCCTTGAGTTCCCAGATGACGTTGACCTGGGTGCGGCCGTTGGCGGTGAACACGTCCGAGATCGAGTTCATGCGGCAGTACGTCGGGGTCGCTACCTCGGCAACATAGTGTTGCACGACAAGGCCGGTGCCGATCATCTCGACGTTGATCGACATGCGGCGGCCATCGTCGGTCACGGTGCTGCCGGCGGCGATGTGGTCGGGCGTGCAGCAGCGCTGGTATTCGGCTTCGGCCAGATTGAACAGCCAGTCGGCGATATCGATCTTCTCGATCGGAACATCGATATCGGCGCTGAATGCCGACTGCGACAGGATCGTATCGGTGAGGACTTTCATAGCTCTTTCCTTTCGGCGGTAGGGGGGTGGTAGGCGGGTGGAAGGGGAGGAACCGGCTTTCGCCTAAGGCGCGCCCACCGGACCGAGAGTCTCGGCGGCGCGTACCGAGGCGGAAATCGCGGCGGGAAAACCGGCATAGAACGCCAGATGCGTGATGAGTTCGCTGAACTCCTGCTTGGTCACGCCGTTGTCGATGCCGCGCCGCAGATGGGCCGGAAGTTCCTCGAAAGCGCGCAGCGCAACCAGCGCGGCGACGGTGACGAGGCTGCGATCACGCTTGCTGAGGGCAGGTTCTTCCCAGACCTTGCCGAACAGCGGATCCTCGACATAGCCCGTCAGCCGGGGGGTGAAGGCGCGTGCCGCTTCCCGTGGGCTGGTCATGTCGGTGACTGTCATGCTCGCTACTCCACATCGTCATCCATGGGCGGCATCGACAGCATGGATCCGCCGCGACGCCGCTATCGATATCGGCGCGGAAATGGCGATCGACAGGCAAACCTTGGTCTAGAGAATGCGAGACGTCGGCACGGGACCATGCCGGTCGCAGCGCCCTGCCCCCTATCTGCCTCCCCGCACGATAAATGATATTGCGAGTCGGTTGCATTTGCATTAGGCGCCGCGCAAGAAACACCAAGCCATGAAGCTTATCCCGGCAATTCCGAAACGATGCGCCGGACCAAGGGGAAACAATGAGGGACGAAATCTCGAAGCACGCCCAGACGCCTCGGCGCCTCCTGCGCCTTGCGGCCATGCTGGCGGCAAGCTGTGCCCTGCCGCACCCGGCGCTCGCCCAGCAGCGCCCGGCGGCGCTCGACACCGGCAAGGACGACGCGCAGGGCGAAAACAACATCACGGTCACGGGCAGCAGGCCCGACCGCGATCCGACGCTGACCGAGGGAAGCGACAGCTATGCTCCGCGTGCCGTCATCATCGGCAAGGCCGCGCAGTCGCTGCGCGAGATTCCCCAGTCGGTGACGGTGATGACCAGTGCGCGGATCGAGGACCAGAACCTGCTCAGCGTCGAGGACGTAATGCAGCAGATGACCGGCGTGACGGTGGACCGGGGCTGGCTTTCCTCGACGTATACCTCGCGCGGCCTGACGATCACCAACTATCGCCTCGACGGCGGCGCCAGTTCGCAGACCTCCTCCACCACCGGCGACCTCGACACCGCGATCTTCGACTCGATCTCCCTGATCCGCGGTGCCGACGGCCTGTTCGGCGCGGGCGAGGCGGGCGGCGTCATCAACTTCACCCGCAAGCGCGCCTTGGCCGATCTGCAGGCGCGCGCGACGATGACGTTCGGCAGCTGGGACCGGGCGCGCGTCGATGCGGACATCACCGGCGCCCTCACGAGCGACGGCAACTTGCGCGCCCGCGCCATCGGCGTCTACGACATCGGCAATTCGTTCCAGAATTTCAAGACCGACGATCGCTGGCTGGCGCACGGCTCGATCGAGTACAACCCGGCGCCCGACACCCTGTTGCTGGCCGGGTTCACCCACCAGACCGACAGGCATGAGGGGTTCAACGCCAGCCTGGCACGTTATCGCAACGGCGAGGACATCGGCTTCCCGCGCAGCGCCAATGCCGGTGCGCCGTGGAGTGCGATCGATCGCGACATCGACATCGCCTATGGACGGATCGAGCAGGCAATCGGCAGCAACTGGACGGTCCGCCTCAACGCCAACCATGCCCGCTCGAACGACCGTACCAATGCTGCGGAAATGGAAAACGCGGTCGATCCCGTGGACGGTTCCGGCACCGACTGGTGGTACTATCAGGCAGGCTCGAAAGCCCGCGAACTGACGCTGGACTTCAACACCACCGGCAGCTTCGAGGTGTTCGGCCAGAAGCACGACGTGGTCTTCGGCATCGACTATACCCGCAACCGGACCGACAACCGCAGCCTCTGGACGTACTACGGGCCGGGCAACGTGTTCGCTCCCGTCTATCCGCCCGAAGTCGCCTATCCGTCCGAGTGGAGCCAGGGCTACCAGGGCCGCACCGATACCAAGCGCCTCGGCTTCTACGGATCGCTGCGCATTCGGCCCGTGGCCCCGCTCTCGCTCATCGGCGGCGGCCGACTGGTGCTGAAGGACCGCACGCAGGGCCGCAATCTCGCGACCGGCGCTGTCACCTCGCTGATCGACCAGGACACCAAGTTCGTGCCCTATGTCGCCACCGTCCTCGACGTCACAAAGGCCGTCAGCATCTACGCCAGCTATTCCGAGATCTACCAGTCGCAGGCCAACTACATGTCCGGGCCGCGCCCGGGCACGCCGCTCGCGCCGGTGACGGGAACCAACTACGAAGCCGGCATCAAGGGCGAACTCTTCGCGGGCAAGCTGACCGGTTCGCTCGCCGTCTATCGCGTGCGCAAGAAAGGCGCCTATGCCGTCGATCCGAGCAACCCTCCGGCCGGTACGACCGACAACTGCTGCTACGTCCGCGACGGATCGCTCCGCAGCCAGGGCTTCGAGGCGGAGATCAACGGCGAGATCCTGCCCGGCTGGCAACTCTCGCTCGGCTATACCTACAACGAAAACCAGAACCGGCGCGAAAGCGATGCAAGTTTTGCGGAAATCACGCCCAAGCACCTGTTCAAGCTGTTCACCGACTACAGGTTCCGCGACGGTTCGCTCAAGGGCCTGAGCCTCGGCGGCGGCGTCACCGCGCAGAGCAACAATTTCCGCTCGGGCTTCGTGCAGGAACTCAATCCGGCGACCGGTCTCTACGACGGTCCCTACTACGAATACCAGTTCAGGACGCCGGGCTATGCGGTCTGGTCGCTCCGCGCCGAATACGAGGTGAGCGAACAGTTCTCGGTCAGCGCGAACCTCAACAACATCTTCGACAAGAAATACTACTTGACCATCGGATACCCCGGTTACGGCAATTTCTATGGCGACCCGCGCAACTTCATGGTTTCGCTGCGCGGGAAATTCTGACGCCGCAGCCCCGCTTTCGTGTCTCCAATGGGTGCTGAGTCCGCTTTGATGAATGCCTTTTCCGTGATGCTTGCCGGCGTGGCCGCAACGGCCACGCCCCCTGATGACACCCGCCCCCTGGAACGGCTCGGCCAGGAAGCGCCTCCTGCCATCGTGCCGGTCGGTCCCGACCCGGTCTATCCCGCCGATTTCTACAAGCCGTTCCAGCCCCAGACCGCGCTCGACATGCTCGAACGCACCCCCGGTTTCCTCCTTAAGGAGGGAACCTCGGTGCGCGGTTTCGGCGGGGCCGCGGGCAATGTCCTGATCGACGGCCAGCGCCCGACGGTCAAGGGCGGCGGCATCACCGAAGTCCTGCGCCGCATCGCCGCATCGCGCGTGGAGCGCGTGGTCCTGCTGCGCGGCACCGACGCCGCCGAAGCGCAGGGACAGACGCTGGTGGCCAACCTGATCCTGCGCGCCGATGCCGGGGGATCGGGCAATGCCTCGCTCACCATGAGCCACACGGCGGACGGCCGCATCGCGCCTTCCGCGCGTGTCAGCCATGCCCGGCGCATCGCCGGGTGGCAGACCAATATCGAGCTTTCCGGCGAGATGGTGCGCTTTCCCACCGACGGGACCTATCTCGACCGCGACGCCGCGGGCAGCCTCACCCGCACCCGGCAGGAGCATATCGCGGGCAAGGCGCCCGAATACGGCCTGGCGCTGAGCACTTCCGGCGCGCTGGCGGGCGGCACGCTGACGGTGAACCTGCGGCTCAACAAGGAAGGCTATTCCTCCAAGCGCAGCCTCGCCATCTTCGAAGGCCCTGCTGATGACAGTCCCGACGCCCGGCGAGACATCGCCTATGATGAAAAGGGCCGCAGCGGCGAACTCGGCCTCGACTGGACCCGCCGCCTCGGCTCTGGCTGGTCCGCCAAGCTTGTCGGTCTCGGCCGGATCGAGCGCTACACCACCGACGAGGACTATATCGAGGCGAGCTATCGCGGCCTCTCCTCGCGCCTCCAGAAGCCCGGCGAGTTCGTCGCCCGCACCACCGTCACCCGCGAGGGCGACCATCCCGTCCGCCCCGAATTCGGCGGCGAGATCGCCTACAACCGCCTGTCGAGCCGGCTGGACTATGCGGAAGACACCGGCGGCGGCCTGATCGCCGTTCCGCTTGCCAACGACCGCACCCGCGTCTCGGAAATGCGCGGCGAAGCCTTCGCCAACCTTACCGTCCGGCTCACCGGCCATCTCAATCTCGAATCCGGCATGGCCGTGGAATTCTCCCGCATCCGGGTGACGGGAGAGGCCGCGCAGGAGCAGAGCCTGTCCTATCTCAAGCCCTCGCTGGCGCTGGTCTGGTCGCCTTCGGGCAGCACCCAGCTTCGTCTGGGCGCGCGCCGGACCGTCGACCAACTGGACTTCGGCGATTTCGCGGCGTCCGTGAACCAGGCCGACGGGCGACCGCTCGGCGGCAACTCCGGCCTGCGCCCGGCCCGCGTGACCCGCGCCCTCGCCCGCCTCGACCACCGCTGGGGCAAGGGCGGCGCGATAGCGCTGGAGGCCTATCACCAATGGCATGACGGCCTGCTCGGCTATCTCGTCCTGCCCAGCGGCGATGAGGCGCTGGGGGCGATCGGCAATGCCCGGCAATGGGGGATCACCGCGCAAGGGGCGCTGCCGCTCGACCTGGTGCTGCAGGGCGCGCGGCTCACCATCGACGGCACCTGGCGCGGCTCCCGCCTGCACGATCCGATTACCGGGCGGAACCGCGTAATGGACGACATTCCCGCCCAGAGCCTGACGGCCGAATTCCGCCACGATCTTCCGCGACGGAAGTCGTCCTGGGGCGTGACCTGGACGGCGCCGAAGGAAGCCCGGATCTTGTACACCGGCGAAGTCCTGCGCTGGCGCGATCGCGCGCTGTGGGGCGCCTATGTCGAAACGACCGCGTTCGCCGGTTTCAAGACGACGCTGCGCGCCACCGCCTTCAACGGTGCCGACGACGACCGCCTGCGCACCTTCTACACGCCGAGCCGGGCGGGCGCGCCGAGCGGCAGCGAACAACGCTACCAGCAATCGGGCGCGGTCGTCTCGCTGGCACTGGCGCGCTCCTTCTGAGGCCCTGCGCGCTCTGCCGGAATGTCGATCGGCACGTTCTGCCGGGTGACGGAGTCATCCAGCGCGTTGTAGAATAGCGGGAGGGAATACCGCGACGTTTCGGACGCGATATTCCCTCCCGAACGGCGTTATTTCCGCTCCACCAGCATGAGCGCGTCGAGGGCGACGGCGCCTTGACCAGCGGGGTGCAGGATGACCGGATTGAGGTCGATCTCGGCGAGCGCAGGCTCTGCCGCCAGGATCGCGCCGACTTGTGCCACC
>JAGHZR010000031.1 GCA_017745295.1 Novosphingobium sp. | reverse complement strand
TTACGTTAGGACATGTTAAGGTAACGACTATCTACTGCAACTCCGAGCCCTGAAGCCCCGGGTGCAGGCGCCGTCGCCCACATGTCCCTTCATCATAAAACCGACAATGTCAAAGATCCACCAGACAAAAAACCCGGACAACCAGTCATCCCCGCTTCTTGCGATTGGGGGAGCATGTTGCCCGTAATGTCTTGGCGACCGCTGCGAAACCGTGTGGTCCGCTGCGGTGAGAGGCCCTCTAAGACCGCCCCACGATTCGGTCAACACGCTAATTTCAAAAAATCTTCATAATCGAACGAACTCCCGGAAAACCGCCGTTTCGGCGGCTCTATCGCTTGCTCTCACCGCTTTTACCGATCGAATCGCCCGGAAACAGAAGGGCCGGACCTTTCGGTCCGGCCCATGCCGCTCCGCAGTGCTAGATTCGCGCCCGCAGGGTGACGCTGTAGCTGCGCGGCTCGCCGTAGATCAGGCCATCATAGAAACCATATTGGCGGTAATAGGTCTTATCCGTCAGGTTGGTGACATTGGCCGAGAGCTGGATGTTCTCCGTCACCTGATAGCGCGCCATCAGGTTCACGAGCGTATAACCGCCCACCTTCAGGTTCGTCGCATCGTATTTCCCGTTGCTCAGCGGGCGGCCGGGGTTGGTCGACCATTCGGTCTGGCTCTGGCTGGAAATGCCGCCGCCGATCGTCAGGCGGTTCCACGCCCCCGGCAAGGTATAGCTGGTCGAGAGACGGACGACATGATGCGGGTCGCGCTGGTAGCTCAGCCCCTTCACGTCGAGATAGCTGTAGCCGAAGAACAGGTTCCAGCCCGGCAGTACCTCGCCCGAAGCATCGAGATCGATTCCCTTCGAGATCACGCCGTCCACCGAACGGTAGATCGTCTCGCCGGTCACGTCGTTGAGAAGGCCGGTGCTCTCCGCGACATTGCTCTGCTTGTTGCGGAAGAAGGCCAGCGAGGCGTTGAGCTTGCCGTCGTAGAAGGCCCCCTTCACGCCCCCTTCACGCCCGCTTCGTAGCTGGAGCCGGTCACCGGATCGAGCAGGTTGTCGTTCTCATCGCGCAAGTTGCCCTGCGGGGTGAACATGTCGGTGTAGCTGGCATAGAGCGAGAGTTCGCGCGTCACATCATAGACGAGCCCGGCGTAAGGCGTGAACACGCCCTTCTGCCGCGTAGTGGTCGCGTCCGCCTTCCAGACGTTCGAGATGTTGTAGTCGCCGCCGTGGGCCTTGTAGTCGCTGATACGACCGCCGACGATCGCGGTCAGGCCGTCCATCAGGCTGAAGCGGCCCGCCGCATAGCCGCCGACGTTGCGCGTCTTGTCCACGGCGCGGGCATCGGTGCGGAAGGTCTCGTAATTCGCATAAGAGCCGTCCCAGGTCCGCCAGTCGTCGATCGGCAGGCCCGCCGCGCGGTACTGGCAGCCGCTCCAGGGGGCGACGCCGGCAATGCTGCAATTGCCCAGAGCCGCGCTGAAGGCATATTCGGTCACCCTGTCGCGGTAGCCGTTGACGCCGAACATCAACTGGTGCTCGCGCCCGAAGAGGTGGATCGGACCGCTGAGGGTAACGTCCACATTGTCGCGGCCGGTCTCGTATTCGGAGTGGATGCCGTTGAGATAGCCGCCGGTGCCGTCCCGGTTCCAGAAGCCCGCGAAGCCGCCGACGTTGCGCGCGGCGTTGTTGACCTTGGCGACGCCGATATTGTTGTAGGTCTCGCCATCGGTGCGCGCATAGCCGAGCTTGAGGTGCCAGCCATTATCCCAGCGATGGTCGAGATTGACGAAAGCCGTGGTGGATTCGCGCTTGGCGACGCTCCAGTCAGTGACCGGGTTGGTCTTGCGCGGGAGGTTGGCCAGAGTGCCGTCCGCGAACCAGATCGAGACGTTGCTGCCCCAGGAAGCCCCGTCGTTGCGGGTGCGCTCGTACTGGATGCCGCCGTTGAGCACGGTCTGCGGGCCGAGATTGACCGCGATATTGGCGAGAATGCCGCGCCGGTCGATATGTTCGCGCTCGCGGAAAGTGTCGGTGCTCTCGTCGGTGAAGACCAGGCGCGCGCGGACGCTGCCGTCGGTGGTCACCGGCACGTTGAGATCGCCCATGACGCGGCGCTTGTTCCAGTTGCCGAGCGTCAGCATGCCGCTGGCGCCGAGCTTGGTCGTCGGCTGCTTGCGTTGGAGATAGATCGTCGCCGAAGGATCGCCGGTGCCGCCCAGCAGGCCGTTGGCGCCGCGCACGATCTGGACACTGTCATAGAGGTCCATGTTGGTGGAGGCGCCGCCACCGCTGAAGTTGGTCTGGCCGTCCACCTGCATGCCGTCGATGCGGTAATTGGTGATATCGAAGCCGCGGGCGCGGTAGGTCGTGCGGCCCGCGTTGTCGTTGGCATAGGAGGTGACGCCCGGCGTCGTGCCCAGCACGTCGTCGATAGTCTCGATCTGCTGGTCGTCGAGCAACTGGCGGGTGACGACGGTGACTGTCTGCGGGGTTTCGCGCAGGCTCAGCGGCAGGCCGATGGCGATGCTCGCTTCGTGGCCGGTATAGGACTTGGTGTCCTCGGTGCGCTGGCCGGTGACGACGATGGAATCCTCGTCCGCCTCATCGGCGACGGCAGGCTGCGCGAAGCACAGGCCGGTAGCCAGCGCCGCAAGCGAGCCGCGCAGCATGGCCTGGCCGAAAATCATTGGTCTCACAGTGAAAAGCCCCTACTAATGCAAATCATTCGCATAATAGAGAGGCCCCTATCAGCGGGCGCAGCTGGGTAAATCCGTGAATTTGTGTTTTTTTGTCAGGAGCCGAAGCGCTTTGTCACCGCATGTAACGGCGCGGATCTCCCCAAGCGGGCCGGGTGTGCAGGGATGGCGCCGATGAGCGCCATTCTCGTCGTCGATGACGATGCCGACATTCGCACCCTGCTCTGCACGTACCTGAAGGAGGCCGGACTGGACGCCGAGGGCGTCGCGGACGGCGAGGCGATGTGGCGCCATCTGGAAGCCCGGACGCCCGATCTCATCATCCTCGACCTCATGCTGCCAGGCACCGACGGCCTCTCGCTCTGCCGCTCGCTGACCGAGCGCCATGACATTCCGATCATCATGCTGACGGCGCGCGGCGCGCTGATCGACCGGATCGTCGGCCTGGAGATGGGCGCGGACGACTATCTGCCCAAGCCGTTCGATCCCCGCGAACTGCTCGCCCGCATCCGCGTGGTCCTGCGCCGCACCGAACGCAGCGCGGCGCCGCCCGCACCTGTCGAGCCGGACATCATCGTCTTTGCAGGCTGGCAGCTCGACGTGCGGCGCACCTTGCTCCGGCGGGCCGCGAGCGAGGAGACGTTCCCGGTCGGCGGATCGGACTTTCTGGCGCTGCGCACCCTGCTGCGCCATCCCTACCAGACGCTCAGCCGCGATTTCCTCGCCCGGCAGGTCTATGGGCGCGAGCGCGATCCGACCGATCGCGCCATCGACATGAGCATCAGCCGCCTGCGCCAGTTGCTGGGCGACGATGCCCGCAACCCGCACGTGATCCGCACCGTGCGCAACGGCGGATACGTTCTCGCGGTGGATGTGGTGCACGCGGCCTGACATGACGGGTCTGTTGAAGAGGGCGGGTCTGTTGAAGAGGGCGGGTCTGTTGAAGAGGGCGGGCCTGTTGCAGAGGGTGGCAGAGTTCAGCGTGCGCAGCTTCCGGCGCACGTCTCTCTCGGCGCGGATCGCCTGCATCCTCGTGGCGGGGGTGATCCTCGCGCAGTTGCTGACCAGCACGATCTGGTTCGAAAGCCGCCGCCGCCAGATGCTGGAGATCCCGACCCGCGTCTTCGCGACGCGGGTGGCCGATGCCCTGCGGCTGCTCGATGCCCGGCCGCCGCAGCAGCGCCCTGCCCTCGCCGCCGAATTGCAGGCGCCCGGCTTTTCGCTGCGCCTCTCGCGGCAATTGCCGGCGGCAGACCTGCCCGCGCCGGACCTCAAGCGTTCGTCGCTGCTGCTGGAACAAGTGATCGCCGTGCATATGGGCCGCCCGGTCGAAGTCCGCACCCTCGGCGCGCGCCTGCTCGACGACCGGGGCCGCGCGGCCACCAGCTGGGGCATGATGTCCGCGCGCGATCCGGTGGCGGAGTTCGAAGTCGCCGTGCGCCTGCGCCCCGATCAGCCCTGGCTCGTCGCCACCGGGCGCGAGGACGAGAACGGCGCCGATTTCGACCGCGTCGGCACGATCGCCGACTATGTCCTGCGCATCTATATCCTGCGCATCCTGATGGTCGCGGCCCTGACCTGGTTCGCGGTGAGGCTGGCGATGGCGCCGCTCAAGCGCATGGCGAACGCCGCCGAGGCACTCGGACGGGATATTCGCAGCGCCCCGCTGGAAACCGGCGGCCCACCTGAAGTGCGGCGCGCGGCGGAGGCGTTCAATGCGATGCAGGAGCGGCTGCTCGGCCATATCGAGGAGCGCACCCGCTTCCTCGCCGCCGTCTCGCACGACTTGCGCTCCCCCATCACCCGGCTGCGCCTGCGCACCGAACTGCTGCCCGACGAGCAGTTGAAGGCCGGTTTCCGCAAGAACCTGGGCGAGATGGAAGAGATGGTCGACGCCACGCTGTCCTTCATGCGCGGCGGGGTGGACGAGGACCTCTGCACAGAGGTCGACCTGGACGGAATCGTCGCGGAAATAGGCGCAGCCCAGGCCGAACAGGGCGCTAGAGTCACGCTTTCGGGCACGACCGGCGGACCTCTGGCCGGGTTCCCGCAAGGGATGCGGCGCTGCATCCAGAATCTCGTCGAGAACGCCCTGCGCTATGGCGGCAGCGCCGAACTCGTGCTGCGGGGAGACAGGAGCACCGTCACCGTCATCGTGGCCGATCGCGGGCCGGGCATTCCCGAGGACAAGCTGGAAATGGTGTTCGAGCCTTTCTACCGACAGGAGGATTCGCGCAACGTGGCCTCGGGCGGCGTCGGACTCGGCCTCAGCATCGCCCGCGACATTGCCGTGGCGCACGGCGGCGCGCTCTGGCTGCGCAACCGGGACGGCGGCGGATTGGAAGCGACAGTAACGTTCCAGCGGTGCGGCCCCGCCGCCAGCCCGGCCGGGTGATCGCAGCCGCTTCTCGAAGTGCCACGGCAGTATTCCGTACCGATAATCGGCCCGACGCTTGACAACAGAGGGTGCACACTTAAATCTATTTAAGTTTCATGCTCAATATCGCGCTGATATTTAGAGGTATTTTATGGCGTCGGATCGCGCTGCGCGTTTTCAACCCACCATGGAAACCCTCTGCGCGCTTCTGCTCGGCCGCATACAGGTCGGCCTTGTAAGGGGCAATGCAGGCGCCCTGCGGATATTGGCGGCCCGTCTCATCCGTGAAAGCCTGATGGCGGCGCTGCGCCAGGAAGGTCACGAATTCACCGAGGGGCGCTTCTTCGCATGGTTTGCCGGCCTCGACACCCTTTCCACGGGTTCGGAGGCGATTCTACGCCCGCCGAAAGCCCTCTGCCAAGCGATATTGACCGAATTCCAGCACAGCCCATGGCCCGATTTCGCGAATGCCTCGGACCACCTCCTGAAGGCCTTTCTCGCGCCCTCCGACTATAGCCGCGGCGATGACCACGAAGCGGCGCACACCGTCATTGCCGAAGCGCTGGCCCTGTTGAGCGGCCTCGAAGCGGCCGAAGACGCCCTGCCCTTTCAGCCGGTGGCCCGTCTGTTATCAGCCGCAGCCGGAAGCACCCGGTTCGCCCGCGAAGAACGCAACCTCGACCTGATCGGCGGCCGGGCGGTGGAGCGGGAGCGCCCCGGAAATTCGCGGTGGGCCCTGGATATCCTCGCGGGCCGCTACCTGGCCCCGCGCCACGGACTACCGCTGGCGCTGCCTCTTCCCGGCCTCGTGGTCCTCCCGCTCGGACAGACCGACGAGATCGAGGAAGAACTGGCGATATCGGATGCATCCGTGCCGACCACCCTGCACGCCGTGCTTGCGCGCATCGATCGCTGGCTTGAGGAAGCGGAGCGCGACGCGGAGACCATTCGTCGGCAACTGCAGGACCGGCGGAGCAGTGGACGAGCCGGACAATTGGCAGAGTACCTTGCTGGCTTCGGCCCATTGCGGGGCTATCAGATCGAGTGCCTGCTCGGCGTATCGCGCACCGGCGTCGGCGTAATTGCAAAGGCTCTGGAATCGAGCGGACTGATCGTCAGCCAGGTCTCCCGCAATGCCAACCGGATGTATGGTTACGCCGCCCTCCCCTCACCGCCTCAGGCGGATGGAGCGGCGGGCAATGCCTTCGCGGTTTCCGCTGAGGCAATGAACGAGTACGAGGATTCGATGCGGGTGATCGACGAACTGCTCGATCGCTTCTCGGAGAAGCGGGACTGATTTGGACGGCGCCGATTTTCAGGCGTTTGATTCATCCTCGCCCATCGGCCGGTAGCTTGCACTCGACGATCCGGTTCCGCAGGCTAACCATCCGGCATACGATCCCGGTCAGATGCCGCTGCGATGACGTCTTTTGTAGCCGCACCGTCGCGATTTCGGTGCTTGATTGCCTAAAATGGCGGAAAACCTGGGTTTTTCAGCCGTCAAACCTTGGGCTGCGTAGAACGCCGAAATCACCATGGGCGAGGGGTAAGGTGCGGAAGCGCCCTTGAAGCGCTGTACGAGCTTCTGAGGGCAAATTTTGGCACTTCGGTTCGTGACCCGGGCAGGCGCGGACGTTTCGTTGAATCAATTAGTCTCGCTGGCCGTAAAAAATGATTCAAAGCGCCGCGGGTGATGGCCGCTGCGAGGCCAGCTGTCCTCTGGAGGCCTGGCAGAGGTTCTGTGCCTTGAATAGCCGGCGTGCGAGGCGCGGACACCGAATTTCGCGCGGCCCTTCTCAAGCTTTCTTCAGCCTAAAAGGCTTCGGTTCGGGTTAGAAGGCTCTTTAGAAGGAATCCTTTAGAAAAGTTACGCGGCCGCTTCTGAGCGCCCTTCTCGCGGAATCTCACGATTCGCAAATTCGGTGCATTCCCGAAGTGTCGTCGATACGTTCCCGAAGTGTCGGCGGTGACGTTCCTGAAGGGTCGAAGGGCTGTTCCCAAAGGATCGAAAGTGTGTTCCCGAAGGGTCGAAACATGCAATCTGGGCGTTCCCGGTGTGTCGAAGGCCTGAAAATTCGCCGATTTTTTGAATCACTTTTTCTGGGGGTCCGGATGGAAAGGTTCAATCGGCCTTTCCCGATCGCCTGCGCAGTCGCGCTCGCATTTCCATTCGCCGACAGACGCGACACTTCGGGAACGGCCTTCGCACGGTGTGCTCTCGGCAAGGTGCGCGGGTCCGTTCATGCGGCAAATCCGGACGCGATCTTGGCCTTTGGACATTCCAAGGCCGTTTCGCCGCAGCGGCAGAACTGGGGACTGCGCGCCTTGCGGGCGACAGCAAATGGACGCGGATGCGGACGTGGAAGCGATCGCAACTGACGAGAGAGTGAGATCCCCGAATACGGGCGGGTCACGAAACGGGAAGTCGGCAGGCGAGCAAGCCATGGAAAGATCGGTGCGCCTTGCGAAGCCAGAGGCGGCGGAGGCAACCGGGGATCAGCATGGTCGGATTTTATAGGCCCCTTTCTCCCGTTGGGGCGCCGACCGGCAAGGAGTTGGCCGGACAATCGGCCCAGTCACGAACAAGTGACGCGCAAAGACAAAGGCCCCGCAGCATGGGAGCTGCGGGGCCTTTGTCTTTAGCTGGTGGTCCTGCCGGGGCGGAGATCAGCCGCGCAAGTTGCGGCCGTGCTTTTCGTGGTGGCGCTTGACCCATCCAATGAAGGCCCGCTGCCAGTCAGCCGGCGTGCGTTCCGGAGCGGCATGGACCCATCGTTCGAATTCGGCGTGAAGGGCATGGAGATCCCAGCCCGGACAGGTCCGGCGCAGATAGTCCATGGTCTCATCGGTCATGAAGCCGCGCGTGGCCGCTTCCGAAAGGCCGATGACGGTGCGGCGAATGAGCTGGCTGGCATCGACGAACGGACGCGCGGATGTTTCTTCGGCGGTGGGGGGCGTCCCCGGTTTCCCTGGGGAAACGCGGGCGGCATCCGGATCGGACGATGGGGCCTTTCGGGTCACCGCACGGGTACGGGCAGGCTTACGGGCCGGTTCCCTGGAAGCGGCCCGCGGTGACGAGAAGGCGCGTTCGACGGTCTCTTCGACCTCATCCTCGCTCGGCGGCAGCGCTGCTGGCAGGCCCTTCTCCGCTCCGCCCTTGCCGTCGATGCGGCGCATTCGGATCATCGGCTCGCCATCCCGCGCGGTTTCCAGCGAGAGCGTATAGCCGGGCAACTCGTCCTTCTCGACGAGCTTGAGCATCTCGAACTTGAAGCGGCGATATTGCCCTTCAGCACCGGATTTCTCGAAAAGCACGGGCATGGAGATGGCGAAACCGCCCTCCCCTGCCCCGCCCGCATGCTTGCGCGCGACTTTGTAGAGCCAGCGCTCGCGCCCGCCGGTAATGTTGAAATAGGCGCGGTCGATGGAGAGCACGCCGCCCTTCATCATCACGCCTTCCCAGAACCAGTTGGACAGTTCGATCGTCATCCCGCGTGATCGTTCGGTGCGCTCGTCGACCAGCTGGGTCCAGCCATCGAGCCAGGAAAAGGTGGCTTCGCGGCGGTTTTCGGCGCGGATATTGGTCTTGATCGTCGTCGCGACGAGACGGTCAAGCGCCTGGCCCAGCAGTTCGTAGGCGCGTCCCGTGGTGGGGCGGCCGATCGCGCGGAGCAGGTCGTAAGGCATCAGGTGCAGCTTGCGCGGCACGTCGTTGACACCGCGCCGCGCCATGTCGGCGAGCATGCTGGCGCAGTAGATCAGGATGTCGGCATCCCAGATCGTGGCCATGCCGTAGTCGGGGTTGGCCGAGACATGGACCCAGAGCTTGTTGTCGGGGCTGGTATAGTCGATCGGCTTCACGCGCTTGGACTTGGCAAGGCTGAAGAAGGGGCGCTCCATCATCTCGCGCTGGTCGCGCAGCGGCAGGTCCGCGATATACGGAAGGAACAGGTCGAACTGTTCGGATCCTGTCTCTTTGCGTGGGCGACTCATTCTTGCGTTCCGAATTCAGGACGATGGACAGGACGACCCGAACACGGCGCTTCGCTGTTTCCCCGGGGAAACAAGAATCGACGGATTCGGGTGATTCTTGCCATCATGGCGGGCCGGCGGGGGCAGGGCAAACCGCCGGGAACCTTGCTTGTGCAGAACTTGTGCGTGGTTTTCGGCCGTTCGAAGGCAGAATCGAGACCGGGATTTCGATCGGGCAGGCCTCCGCGGGGAAACGAGGTGTTTCCCCGGGGAAACAGCCGCTGGGAAACAGGATAAGAAGCGGGGCGCGGATACGAAAAATGCAGGGGCGGGAACCCCTGCATTAACGATTTCCAACAGGCGCCGGAGAAGGGGAATGACCTTCCCCGGTGGATCAGGTCTGAAGACCGCGGCCTTCCTCGTCGAGCTGGATGAGGAGGTTGCGAACGGCGTTCAGCACTTCCTCGCGGTTCGCGCCCGAACCCGAATGCAGGCGCAAGGTCACGCCCTGCCGGTTGCTCGACTGCACCGAAGCCATGGGTCGTCCATGGCGGGAAGGAATGAACATCGGCACCGGCGTGGCCCGTTCCGCGTCGGGGGCGGCAAGGAGCGCCTTGAGCACGTCCGGCGCCGGGATCGACGGGCGACCGTCCGTTCGGCGGTTGACCTGTTCGCGGGCGAGGCGGCTTGCCTCCTTGCGGATGGCGGCGGCCTTGTCGCGGTCGTCGAGGAGCTGGGCGAGCGGATAGGCCGGCTTCAGCTGCACATCGGCGGGAGAGGCGAAGGCCGAGAGCACGGCATCGGGGATCGCCGCCACCTTGAGCATCTTCGACAGCCAGCCCTTGGAGAGCTTCAGCCGCTCGGCCATGCGGGTCATGTGGTTGCCGTAGTGGTCACGAAGGGCCTGGGCATAGTTGCGCGCGCGTTCGAGGTCGGACACGTCCTTGCGCGCACGGTTTTCCAGATCGGCGAGGCGGAACGCAGCCTCGTCATCGAGCTGCGCGACTTGCGC
Source organism: Novosphingobium sp. (assembly GCA_017745295.1). GTDB lineage: Bacteria > Pseudomonadota > Alphaproteobacteria > Sphingomonadales > Sphingomonadaceae > Novosphingobium. The sequence goes on along the minus strand of JAGHZR010000031.1, from coordinate 36,601 downwards.
CACGAACTGCAGGTCGGGATAGGAGTGACGGCGCAGCCAGGAGATCGACCAGTGACGGCGCGTACCGGCAATGACTTCGTAGTCGTAGTCCGGATCGCCCTCGAGACGGCGCACCACGGCCGGGACTTTCTGTCCGCCTTCGGCCACGATCGAATCGATCAGTTCCCGGCACGACTCTTCCGAGAGGTGGGCATAGGAACGGGCATTGCCCGGCCAGACCTTTACGCGGGTCGGATCGAGCAGGAGCTGCGTGACCTGCCGCACTTCGCCGCTGGCAACACGGGCGAGGGCGCTCTCTCGCCCCAGCAGGGTGGTGCCGCGCGTTCGCTCGGTTCGCGGCCTGGGTTCGGGCGCCGGAGGCGGCGACGGGCTTTCCTCGCTCGCGGCATCAGCGGCAGGCGCGATGTCGTCGTCGAGGTTCAGGTCGTCGTCGGAGAGCAGCGCGGCGAGATAGTCTGATTGCTTGCGGGCCATGGCTTACCTCGAAGAGAGCTGGCGATTTTCGGGGCGAGAATCGGACTGGAACATATGGCGAACAATTTCCATGTAGGAAAACGAAAATCCGCGTCCGTGGAGAGGCTTAGCCATTGACCAGCAAGTCCTCGTCCACGCGCTGCGAACGGCCCCATCCGGTGCGGACGAGCTGCTCGATCTGGCCCATCGCCTCGTCGAGGTTGGCCTTGCAGCGCTTGTGCGTGCGCGGGGTGCCGATCGGCTTTTCCAGTTCGTAGACCGTCATCATGCGCAGCGCGGCATGGCTGATCTCGGCGCTTTCGAGGATCGGAACGGGCAGCAGCGCCGGGCCGAAGGTCTGCTCCATGATGGTGCGGACCATCTCGTGGCTGGGGTCGTTGCCGTCGAACTTCGAGCAGATCAGGCGGACGAAGGAATAGTCCACCGAGATCCCGGCGCCGACCAGCTGTTCGAGCACCTGATCCATCATCGAGAGGAACTGCACGGTCGAGCAGAAGTCCGGCGTCGTCGCGGCCAGCGGCACCAGCAGGGCGTTGGCCGCCTGCATGACCGCGAGGCTGATCGTGCCCAGCGCCGGCGGCGGATCGAGGATCACCACGTCATAGTCGCGGGCGAGGTCCATCAGGCCCTGCTTCAGCTTGCGGAAGCGCGCCGCCAGCACCGACTGGCCATCGGCACCGGCCGCGGCGAGTTCGTATTCGACGTCGAAGAGTTCGAGGTTCGACGGAATCAGGTCGACGTTCGGCCAGGGCGTGCGCTTGACGGCATAGAGCAGGTCGGCCTGGGTCGGGTCGATCGAGAGATAGGGGTAGAGCGTCTCTTCGCGGGTGATGTTGAAGTGCGGGTTGAAGCCGAACAGCGTCGTCGTCGTCGCCTGGCTGTCGCAATCCACCACCAGCACGCGGTATCCCTGCACCGCGAAATAGTGGGCGAGGTGGGTGGTGACGGTCGACTTACCTACGCCGCCCTTGAAGTTCTGCACGGCGATCATCGCCGGAACATCCAGCGGCGCGCGCACGGGGGAGGCGCCCAGCACTTCGCGCATGTTGAGCATTTCCTCGACCGTGTAGCCGAGCCTGCGGCCGTTGCCGGCGGCGGGGGGAGGGGGCAGGCGTCCGTCGTCCTCCGCCATGCGGATGCGATTCGTCGAGCATCCGAGCAGGGTTGCGGCTTCGGCGATTCCGAAGCGGACGTTCAGGCCCTTGCGGGTTTCCGGCAGGAACGCCTTGCGGCGCAGCCGTTCGATCATTTTCTCGCCGGCCTGGGCCATTTCCGAGATACGGTCGACTTGTGAATGCATGTCTCGCCTGCGCTAATATTTTGAACGATTTTGCAGGTATATGCATTTGGCGATGTTCAGTCGAGTGCCCGCGCGAATAAAGGGATTTCAAACTGTGGGTTGTTGGCCGGTTGCGCCAGATCCATCGCGGTCGCGACCGATCTTCTTGGTCGAACCCGCGACCGCAACGAGTTGATTCAATTCCCGCACATCACGGGCAGTAACGATTCGGTCTTTATCATAGGGAGCCGTCGACCGTCTGCAAATTGCGGTTGAACCGATAAGCCGGGGAGGGCGCGCTCAACGGCCTGATTCCGGTGACGCCGAGATCGGACCACGATATTCCGGACCCAGCAGGATCCGCGCGAGTCCGACCGCCATCTACGCCATTGTTTGATGAGCAGCTCCGGCTGCGCCGTGCTTGCGTCGCGCGGCTAATTTGTAGCCGAAACGACCTATATGCGTTTTCCGGAGCATTTCCGCCCGATCGGCCGCTCGCTTGCGCTTCGAGAAGCGTTTTGCGTGTCGGCTATCCGGCCAAATGTGCCGGATTTTCGCAAGTCCTGACACGGAATATATGATAATAAAATCAACATTATAACGCGAGTTTCCGCGTCATGCGGATGCGCCGATCCGAATTTCGCCGCAAGTTCGTTACGGTTACCGATTTCTTGCATCGCCCTCCGTTTCCCGATCCGGAAACAGCGCCTTGCGTATCTTCGGGGCTGCAGTGCGGCTCGGCCATCCCGGTAATCTGGCCCTTTACTATCCCGAAGCAGCCGCTCCGGCTCCAGTTCGGGATGCCCGGCGAGTCCATGTTCTTCATCTTGCGGGGAAAGACTTCCGATACCGCACCTTGAAAACATCATCAGGCGACCCTCGAACCATGACGGCTTCGGCTAATCTTCCCTCTTTTTCGCGCGTTCGGCCGCGCAAGGGCTTGTTCCGGAACTGGGGCTTCCTGCTGGCCGGGCTGCTCCTGCAATCGGCGCCGGTCCAGTCGGCCCATGCGCAAGTCGGCATTTCGTCGCCGCTGGCCCCGATCATCGACCGCGATCGCATCGACCGGCAGGACCCCAGCGTTCCCCGCGAACCGGCGCCCGCACAAGTCCCACAGGCGCAGGCTCCGGTCGTGGCGACCACGCCCGCCGCGCCGTCAGGCGGGCCGGGCGTCCCGCTGACCAGGGTGCGCTATCAGGGTTCGACGCTTTCGCCCGCGTCGCTCGACAAGGCCGTTGCCCCGTTCATCGGCGCGCCGCTCAATCGGGATAATCTGCAGAAGATCGCCAATGCCGTCAGCAACACTTATGCCCAGAGCGACGTGGCCTTTTTCGCTGTATCGATCCCGCAGCAGGTGCCGACCGGCGGGGTGCTCACCGTCCAGGTCCTCGAAGGCCGGATCACCCAATATGTGCTCGACGGAAAGACCCGCAGCACGCCGACGCGCCTGATCGATGCGCAACTGAAGCGCCTGATGCGCGAGACGCCTGCGCACAAGTCCACCATCGAACGCACGATCTCGCTCCTGCGCGACATTCCGGGGCAGACCGTGCAGGCCAGCCTGAAGCAGACCCGCACCCCGGGCGAACTGGCATTGGCCCTCAAGATCGAGCGCAAGCAGATCGACGTGACGCTGAACGTCAACAATAACGGCATCGTCAACGTCACGACCGGCGTGCAGACCCAGCTCTCGGTCGCGGTAAACGGCGTGCTGCGCGAAGGCGACACCACCCGCTTCTCGGGCAACTTGCCGTTCAATCCCGACCGCTATCAGTTCTATTCGCTTAGCCACGCAACGCCGATCGGTTCGAACGGCACGACGCTGGGCGTCAGCGGCGCCTATGTCCGCACCAAGACACGCGACTTCGATATCATCGGCGAGGCCAAGCAGGGCGGCATCGCGATCTCGCATCCGCTGATCCGTTCCTATCGCCGCAATCTGTCGCTCAGCCTCTCGCTCGACGGGACGAACAGCAACAATTACTTCCTCGATACGGCGTTCGGCGGTTTCAAGACCCGCGCGGTTCGTCTCGGCACCGTCTGGTCGTCGATCGACAAGACCGGCGGTTACGCCATTTCGACCAGTTTAAGCCAGGGTTTCAATGCCTTGGGCGCCCGCCCGATTGAAGGATATTCCGAAGCCTCGTTCCGCAAGGTCAATGCGCAGCTTACCGCCGTGAAGGAAGTGACCAAGGCGATATCGCTGAAAGCGACGGTGCGCGGTCAGTATACGGGCGATAAGTTGCCGACCACCGAGCGTTTCGCACTTGGCGGTGAGGGCGCGGGCATGGCCTATCGCGTGGGTATCATCACGGCAGACAAGGCGGCGGCGGGCAGTCTCGAACTGTCATGGCGTGTCGCTGGAAAACCGTCCGGCGGAACGCGCGGCTTAACCGTGTTTGCCTATACCGACGCCGCGCTGGCCCATAGCGCTGAGCGACCGGCCTATCGACTTGCCGCTCAGGATTTTTCGCTGGCCACGGCAGGGGCAGGCGTAAGGGTGACACCGATTAAAGGCTGGACGGCAAGCGCACATATTGCGGCTCCTGTCAAGTCTCCATCTAACTATTACAGCAAGAAAGCGCGCTTTTTCTTCAGTCTGAACAGAACAGTCTGATTGCGCCTTTGCGTATACGCAAAATCCGGCGGTTGGGGTTTAGCAGAAATCACGGCCTTTTCTCTCAACTCCATGAAAATCTCACGTCGAAGGGGCGGGCGATGAAGAACGTTTGGGAAGTATGGACAAGCGCGTTCACCGATGACGAGTGTGATGCGATCGTGAAACGCGCCGAAGGTTATGACGAGCAGGATGCGACGATCGGCTTCTCTGGAAATTTGCGCAGCGATCTTGGCTATCGGACTTCGACCGTGCGCTGGCTTGATGCCGCGCGCGAGAAGGACATCGTGTCTCGCATTATGGATTTTGTGCGGCCATCCAACCGGAACAACTTCGGTGTCGAGATCGAAGCACCGTTCGAGCTTCAGTTCACGGAATATCGGGCAACGAACAAGGGCCATTACGATTGGCATCAGGATGTCTGGCTGGAATCGATGCGGCCCTACGCGCGCAAACTGTCCGTCGTCGTCCAGCTCTCGCACGCGCAGGACTACAAGGGCGGGGAGTTCGAATTCTTCGGGATTGCCCACCCGGCGGAAAAGTTCGCGCCGCGCGGCAGCGTGCTGATCTTTCCGTCCTTTCTTCAGCACCGCGTTCTTCCGGTCCTCGATGGTACGCGGCGAAGTCTGGTAACCTGGGTCGAAGGTCCGAACTGGCGCTGAACCTGAGGGAAATCGCAACAGGATCTGTCTGGATGGTGATCGGCGTTGCTTTCGGCTTCGGTGCGATCAGCGAAAGTAGATCGCCGGTCAGGCGGGAAATGTTCGCACGACCGTCCGCTTGGTTTCGCGCCGACCCCGATTGCGCTGGTCGCTTTCCCGTCGCCATGGCCCCTTGCGAGCGCGATGAAAACGTCTCGACAGATCAGGGAGTTCATGTCCCAGCCTATTGGGCCGTTCGACCGATGGTGGAGGCGTAATTGCAGCGGGAGCTTTGCTTGCATCCGGATAGCCGGATAAAAACGGTGTCCCTGAATCGCGGAGCGCCGATCTTCACACTGCCCGCAAACCGCCGATCCTGAAAGAATGGGAATACTGCCGGAGTGGCGGCATTAGGCATTCAAAACGAACATAGTTTAACGCGGCCCCGACGTGAAGGGTCGGTATGAAGGTCGCTCGGTTACAGGAAGCGGAGGGTTAGATGGCCGGGTTTGTACGAGACATTCTGACGACACTCTCCTACGAACCCCATGCTGCCGAACCTTTGGGCGCGGACGGTGAAGCATTGTCGCGGCTCGATCAGCGGCTCGCCGGTTTCACGCAAGGCAGTGCGCGGGCGCGAACGGCCATCTCGATCCGTCCTTCGGATTGCAGCGTATGGGATGGAAACCCGCGTGACGTCCCGGGGCTTTCGGCGGAAAGCTGCCGGTCGCTTATCGAATCCATTGCGCAGGAGGATGGGAATCGCATTCCCGTGCTCGTCCGTCGCAATCCCCCCGGAGCTGACTATCCCTATCAGCTTCTGGTCGGCAGTCGGCGCCGCTTCTCGGTTGATTGGCTGAATCACAATGGTCGCCCCGAAATTCGGCTGACGGCGCTGATCGTCGAACTCACCGATGAGGAAGCCTTCCGCCTTGCGGATATCGAGAACCGCGAGCGAGAGGATATTACCGAACTCGATCGCGCGCGCAGTTACCAGAATGCGGTCGATCGTTTCTACGGCGGTGTCCAGTCGCGCATGGCCGAGGCCCTGAACTTGTCCAACAGCCAATTGAGCCGTCTGCTCGCCTTGGCGCAGATGCCCGATGAGGTCGTCAATGCCTTCGCCACGCGCGATGAACTGCGCGTGCGCCATTCCGAAGTCCTGACGCCCTTGTTGCGCCGCCCCGAGCAGCGCGAACGTTTGCTCGTGACCGCTCGGGAAGTCGGAGAAGAGCAACAGCGGCTTGCCGCCATGGGCGAGCGCATGATTCCTGCGGCTACAGTTCTTGCCAGGCTCAAGGATGCGACCAGGGACAACGACATGAGGCGCGGCAACGAAACGCCTCTGCTTCTGGGCGAGATGCGTGTCGGCCGTATCCGAACCGGCCGAGAGGGGCTGGCGGTCGATCTTCTCGTGACCGAGGATACGGATATCGATGCTCTCCTGGGTACCCTGCGTACAGCGTTGATGGACAGTCGCCGCCAGATCGCGGTCGAGAGCGAGGCGTTGATCTGATCACGGCATTGCCGTGTCGATCGTGTTTTCCTGAACTCCGCCAATCCAGAACAGTCTGGTTTCCGCCACGCAATTCCTGGCGGCGATCGGATCGGCAATCATGCGCCTCTTGGGCTGCCCAATCATACTCGCTCCGGTTGTAAAGCGTCTGTTGTGCTTTGCTGTCGGCTTGCGCGGAAACCCTCGCTTATTTTGCGAAACCAATGCGGCGTGAACCTGGGTTTGCGCGAGAAATCGGCGTGGAAGTGGACTTCGTACCCTGCCGTTCCTGCCTTTTCCGCAATCTCGACAAGCCAACGACGTGGTGAGCGATCGGGCGGCACCCGGTCGGTTCCTTCTCGCCGCGAAGTGTCTCCGAGGAGTGCCTAGGCTTCCAGCCAGTGGGCATTTTCATGGAGGTTACCACGATGCTGCGTCAACAAACCCGTCGATCGACCAGGCACTTGCTGCTCTGCGCGACAGCCATTCCGTTGCTCCTGCTGGGAGCTTGCACCGACGGTGTCGGTTTCAGGGTCGGTGCGGGCGGCGGCGGTTCGCCCTCCGGCCCAAGCGGCCCGACAGGTCCTTCCAGTCCGAGCGGGCCGAGTGGGCCAAGCGGTCCCAGTGGGCCGTCCGGTCCCAGCGGACCCAGTGGGCCCAGTGGTCCCTCCGGTCCTTCCGATCCCAGTGGGCCGACCGGGCCCGCAGGTCCGACTGGACCTACCGGACCGGCAGGCCCGACGGGACCAACGGGACCAACGGGACCGACAGGTCCAGCTGGACCTAGCGGACCGAGCAATCCAAGCGGCCCGACTGGCCCGACTGGCCCGACTGGCCCGACTGGCCCGACTGGCCCGACTGGCCCGACTGGCCCGACTGGCCCGACTGGCCCGGCGGGACCTACGGGTCCGACAGGTCCCACCGGCCCAACAGGCCCCACCGGCCCGACGAATCCCACCGATCCGAGCGGTTCCGCCGATTTCACCGGTCCCCTCGCCGGTGTGAATGTCGGCAACGGCAGCCTTCTCGGACAAAGCGGATCGGGCACCCTGATCGATGTCAACGTCGCCCCTGATACGGCTTCGACCGGCAGCACCGGCATCGCCGTCGATTTGCTGACCGGGGACGGGAAGGCCGTTCAGGTCACTCTCCCGACAACGGCCGGGCAGACGCAGAAGGCGCTGGCGCCGGTCGGGGCGCTTACCGGCGCGCTGCTCGGTGACCAGGTCGGGGGCACCGTGACGCAGCTGACGAATGGTCTCGCACCGACCGTGGCGACGCTTACCTCGACGGTGGATGGCGTGACTTCGCCGTTGCTCGACACGGTGAACGGCGTGCTTTCGCCGGTGCTTGGCGAGACCGGATTGCTGGCGCCCATCACGGGCCAGCTCGGCGGGCTTGTCGAAGGCCTGACCGGCGGTCTCGGCGGCGGCAGCAGCGATCCGGCGCGAACCTACGACGGACCGCTACTGGGTCTCGACCTGGGCAACAACGTCCTGACCGGTGCCAGCACGGGTGACACGGCGATCGGCCTCAACCTTCTGTCGGATGGCGCAGGCACGACCGGCAAGCTCGTGACGGCGAGCGTCCTGTCCGGTGGCAATATCGTCGATGTCGCCTTGCCGACGACGGCCGAAGGTATCGCCGCCGGTCTCGCGCCGGTGGGCAATCTCGCCGGAGCGCTGCTGGGCGAGCAGGCCGGCACGGTCGTGGACCAGCTGACGGGTGGTCTCGCACCGGTCGTCGCGCCGGTTACGGCGGTCGTGGACAGCGTTGCCTCGCCGCTGCTCGATACGGTCAACGGGAGGCTGGGCGGCATCGTCGGCAATGTCACCGGCGGTCTCGGTGCGGGGACGGGAGGGGCCGGATCGGTCCTTGGCCCCGTCACCGGTGTGGTCGGCGGCCTGACCGGGGGCCTCACGGGCGGAACGGCAGACGGCGGCGTTCTCGCGCCGGTTACAGGTCTTGTCCAAGGACTCGTGGGCGGTGCTACGGGAACCGGGGCCGGCTCCATCCTCGCGCCGGTGACCGGTGCGGTCGATACGCTGCTGAGCGGTGCCAACCAGGGCGGCGCTTTCGCGCCGGTCACGGAAGTCGTCCAAGGCGTCGTCGGCGGCCTGACCGGCGGAACCGGCGAGGGCGGCGCTCTCGCGCCGGTGACCAATGCGGTGAACTCGCTGCTGGGCGGCGTGACCGGAGCGGCGACGGGCACCGGCACGGCGCCCGGGGCGGGAACGGGCAACGGCGCGACAAGCGCTGTCGGTTCCGTCCTCGCGCCGGTGACAGGCCTTGTTGGGGGACTGCTCGGGGGACTGAGCGGACGTACCAACTGATCGTCATGCGTGCCCGGCGCCCCACAACCCCATGGCCGGGCACGTGGCAGACCCCCGTCTCCTGAACGAAGACCTCCTGAGCCAGGGAGGTGGGGGAGAAGAGGCAGTCCCGGAGACGGGGCTGCCTCTTCATTTTTGGGGCCGTGGCCGCGGACAGGGGCAAAGGAAGGCGACCGGCGGCCCCGTTGCTCCCTAAGAATGAGCCGGAACGAGTATTTAACCAAGGCCTCACTTTACTGCGCCGTTCCCAAGGCTTCACCGGGATGGAGAGGGTCAAAATCGGCGGTTTTGCACGGCATTCCGGCCTTTTGCGTGTTCCTTGCCGCCTTGTTCGGGTTTCTTCCGGGTTATGGCCGCGCATCCATCCGCACTTGTACCCGCACCGCGATCCGACATGGCCGGGGTGGCTCCTTCTGGACGCGGCGCGGGGCGCGGCTCGCCCTATCATTTCTCCAACGGGCCGTTCGCGGCGACACCACGTTGGAGAAGACCCAATGCCGATCCTTCGCTATTCCCGGTTCAAGCGGCACGCCCTCCTGGCGACGACCACGATCCCCTTGCTGCTGGTTGCCGCCTGCTCGGGCGGCGCCGGTTTTCAGGCAAGCACCCCCTCGGGGCCGAACAGCCCGAGTCCGAGCGGACCCAGCCCCAGCGGCCCCACCCCGTCCGGGCCGAGCGGTCCCGGACCCAGCGGCCCCAGCGGACCGGGGCCAAGCGGTCCTTCCGATCCGAGCGGCACCACCACCAGCTTCACCGGACCGGCTGCAGGCATCTCGGTCGGCGGCACCGACCTTCTCGGCCAGAGCGGTTCCGGTACGTTGGTGAATGTCAATGTGACGCCGGACAAGGCCACTACCGATGCCGGCGGCATCACGGTCGATGTCCTGACTGGTGACGGCAAGGTCGTGCAGGTCACTCTGCCGACCACCGCGGAGCAGACCAAGCAGGCGCTGGCACCGGTCGGCGCGCTCACCGGCGCGCTGCTCGGCGAGCAGGTAGGCGGCACGGTGACGCAACTGACCGACGGCCTCGCGCCCACGGTCGCCACGGTTACCTCGACGGTCGGCAGTGTGACGTCGCCGCTGCTCGATACGGTCAATGGCGTGCTGTCGCCGATCTCGGGTGAAAGCGGCGTGCTCGCGCCTGTCACCGGCCAGCTCGGCGGGCTGGTGGAAGGGCTGACCGGCGCCTTGGGCAGCGGTGGTTCCGGACCGGCCCGCACCTATGAAGGTCCGCTGTTGGGCGTCGATCTCGGCAACAACGCCGTGACCGGCCCGAGCAACGGCGACACGGTGATCGGCCTCAATGTGCTGGCCGAAAATCCGGGGCTAGCCACCGGGAAACTGGTCACGGCCAACGTCCTGTCCGACGGCAAGGTGATCGACGTCGCCTTGCCGACGACGACGGAAGGCATCGCGGCGGGACTGGCGCCGGTGGGCAACCTTGCCGGAGCGCTACTGGGCGAGCAGGTCGGCGGCGTGGTCGATCAGGTGACGGGCGGCGTGGCTCCGGTGGTCGCACCGGTCACGGCGACGGTTGCGTCCGTAACCTCGCCTTTGCTCGATACCGTGAACGGCACACTGGGGCAGGTGACCGGCAGTCTGACGTCCGGCGGCCTCGGGGCTGGCGGTCTGGGTGATGCCGGTTCGGTTCTGGCGCCGGTGACCGGCCTTGTCGAGGGGGTTGTCGGAAGTCTGGGCGGCGTAGCGTCCGGGGGCGGCGGAGCCGGTTCGGCGCTGGCACCCGTCACCGGCCTTGTCGAAGGACTGGTTGGAGGCCTGACTTCGGGTGTTCCGGGCGGAAGCACGGGCGGCGGGACCGCCGGTTCGGTCCTCGCGCCGGTGACCGGAGCCGTCACCTCGCTTGTGGGCGGCCTCACCGGCGGAGGTTCGGGAACGGCAGTGGGGCTGCTTGGAGGCCTGCTCGGCGGCAAAGCCGGCAACTGATCCGTCCGGGCCGGTGCGGGGATCTTGCCCGCACCGGTCCTGCCTTCTCCCTTCTTCCCGGATGTCACCGATGATCGACCTCGCCCGGATCAGTCCTCCGAACCGTTGCCGCAATTATCTGCTCGTCGTGCGGCTCGACAATGCCCGCGCTATTGCCGCGGCCTATGGCGAAGCGGCGGTGAACGCGGCCATGGCGCATTTGCGCGCCGCCGCTGCGAGCTTCGACCCGGTCGAAGTTCGCGCGGTCAACAGCGATGAGATGATCCTGCTTGGCCATGCGGCGATGCTGGAACTCGATTTCGTTTGCGCGCAGATCGAGGCCTTCTGCACCGAGGTCTGCCTGAACCCGATGCCGAGCGAGGGCGGTGCGATCCTGCTGTCGGTCTCGGTCGGGCACAGCGATCCCGTTTCCGGCGATCTGAACGATGCATCGGCATTGGCCGAGGCCCGTGCGCGGCTGGCGCGCGTGGCGGCTCCTGCGGCCGCGGCTGATTCCGCGACGGCGCAAGGGCAGGCATGTTACCGCGCCGATATGGCGCGCGCCGTGCGCCTGCTGGCGCAAGTAGCGCATGGTGAGACCTTCTTCGCCTGGCGCCCGATCTTCGACCCGCGCAGCCCGGAGCGCGTACTCCAGCACGAAGCCCTGTTGCGCTATGTCGGAGAACAGGGCGAGCAGTCCGACTGCCGCGCCGCCTATGAGGCGCTGGAGCGGCTGGGCCTTGCCCATCTGCTCGATCGCCATCAGGTGCTGCGCGTGCTCGACGAACTGGAGGCCGATCCACACGCGCGTCTGTCGATCGCGATTTCATCGCAGAGCCTGTCGTTCGATCTTGGCGGTCACGATGCCGCCTGGACGGATTTTCTCGCCAGGCTTGAACGCAATCCGGCGCTGGCCGAACGGCTGACCCTCGAATTCCATGAGGCGGCCGCCTGCCGATTCTGGCCGGGAACGCTGACGTTTCTCCATACCTTGCGCGAGTTGGGGGTCGGACTGGGGCTTTATGGCTTCGGTTCGGGCCATGCTTCGGTGCGGCAGCTTGCGGTATTACGGCCGAACTTCGTCAAGCTGGACAGTGCCTTCCTGCGCACGGCTTTTCTGTCGGAGCGTAACCGCGCCCGGATCGGGCAGCTTTTTGCGCAAGCGCAAAGCCTTTGTGACCGGATCGTCCTGACCGGCGTCGAAACTCCGGCGCAGATCCGCCTCGCGGTCGAGGAGGGGGCCGAATGGGTTACCGGCGCGCGGCTGGGCCGGGCCAGCACAAGGCGAGCCTGGACGCATTTACAGGCATCGGCAGGCGACTGTGCACCGGCTTTTCAAACACCGGCGGAGTCGTCCGCAGCCAGCGTTCCGGTCGCCTTCACGCCGATCCGGACGTGGCAGAGCCCCGTTTTCTGATCGCCTCGATCGCCTCGGTTCCGGCGAAGCGCCGGGCCGATCGCCATGGAAAACCAAAAGAAGGAAAGGAAACCGAGATGACGAACGACAAGGTCCAGCACGCCCGTGAACTCCTGCGCATCGCGCTCGACATGCTCGACGAAAGCGAAGCCTTGGTGAGCGGAGCGCTCGTGGCGGGCGCACTGGAGTCTCTGGGAGAAGCGCCGCGCTTAGAGGTCATGGCCATGGCGATCGAACGCGGACGTCCGGCCATTTCCGCCGTGCGGAGCTGTGCGTGAACGGTGAAATGACCGGGGGTGGCCAGGGCCTTCCTGCCCGCTTCGAACGCGATGCGCGATCGAGCCTGCCGCGGTTCAGTCTGGTGCTGGGCACGCAGGTCAATGCCGAGGGCAGGGAAGCGGACGCGGTGGTCCACAACCTCTCGCAGGAGGGGTTGCTCGTCGAATGCGACATCGACCTCGGCGTGGGCGATCCGATCGAGATCGACCTTTCGGCGGAGCACCGGGTATGCGCACGGGTCATTTGGCACAACGAGAGCTTCTACGGCTGCCGTTTCGAGACGCCGATCTCCGCGGCCTTGCTCGGCGCAGCCCGGTTACGGGCCGCGCCGCTGAGCCGCGATGCGGCGAAGGAAGACCATGCTCCCCCCGGATCGGCGGAAGCCGGAAGCGCCATCGATGCGGAAGCGCAGGAATCGCTCGCCCGCCGCCTGCGGCGTCTGCGCAAGGAGAACGGCCTCAGCCAGGGCGACCTGGCCGATCGCATCGGTGTCAGCAAGCCCACCGTCTGGGCCTGGGAGCACGGCCGTGCCCGCCCGCAGGAGGCACGACTGAAAGTTATTGCCGATGCTCTGGGAACCACAATTGAGGAACTGGACGGGCTGCCGCGTACAGACAATCTGGCGTTTCTCATGGCGCAATATCGCGACCAGATTGCTGCGCATTTTCACGTCACACCAGCGAAGGTGAAGATCGTCATCGAGTTCTGATTTTATCCGCTATCCGATTTTTTCTTGCATCCGGAACGGCTTGCCCCAATTCTAATTTCACCGGACATTCATTTATTGATAATGTCGTCTCGTTATAGGAGTAACGAGATCCAGTGGCGGCTGGGGGCGGGCGTCGCACGGAGGAACGGCAAAGGATGCGAGACGATCAGGCCAGGGTACTAGTTCTCGATGATTTTTCGGCCATCGTTGATGAGCTGCTGACGCTCATGTCGCTTCACGGCATTCCGGGGGTTGGCGCCGCCAACCTGACCGAGGCCGTGGACATGCTGGAGAAGCATGTTGCCGTCAGCGTCGTGGCCTGCGATCTGCGGCTCGACCGGGAATCGGGTCTCGATATCATTTCGCGCATCCGTCACCATCCGGAACTGGCGAAGCGCCCGTTCGAATATGTGTTCATCACCGGCGACCAGATGCGCGAGGATCTCGTCGCCGATACCGCGCGCTACACGTTCCTGACCAAGCCCGTTCAGCCGCAAATGCTGATCGGTACGATCAGGCAGATGCTTGCGAACGGTGTCGGTGCGTGAGCGGGGATCTTGCCGAAGCGACCGGAACGGCCGGTCTGGTCGAGGTGCTTCGCCGGCATGTCGGCTTGCGGGTCGTCAGCGATCTGAGGCTGGACGCGGCCGCGAAGACGATCCTGTTCCGTAGCGAGAATGCGCGGGACGACGAGCAGCCCGAGGCAGTCGCCATCCATTCCGAGGATCTCCGGCGCCTTGCCGCGCTGACGGGCCGCTCGGACGTGGCCACGGACCTGCGCACCGATGACGGCGCCATGCTCAGCCTGATCCTGCAAGGCAATCTCGGCGGTACGCATTGGGGCAGCGCCGTGTTGTTGAATGGCCCGCCGCCGCGCCGCGAACACCATGAACTGGCCGAGCGCGCCCGCATGGCGGACCTTGGCGAGCGGGCGCTGACCCTCGCCCACGAATTGCGGCAGCCGTTGTTCACGATCTCGATGGCGAACGAGAGCCTGCGGTTGATGCTCGACCGGCCCGACACCACGCGCTCCCGGCTTCAGACCACGGCCTTGCGGATCGCCGAGCAAGTCCTGCGGGCACAGGCGATCATCAAGCGCACGCTCGGCCAGGCGGCGGATGAGAAGATCGTCGGCCGGCGCACCGATGTCATGGAAGTGGCTGCGAGTGCGGTTGAGTTTCTGGAGGTCCTGTTCGAGCGGGCGGAGATCGCCGTGCAGCTCGATGCCGCGGGTCTGTCTGCCTGCGTGCCGCTGGCGCGGCTGGAAATGGAGCAGGTCTTCGTCAATGTCCTGCGCAATGCGGCCGACAGTATCCTGTCTCGCCGGATGGCGGGATGGAAGGGCGAGGGGCTGATCACGATCGCGCTCGAACGGGCGCCGGGGGGCGTGCGCTGCGTGGTGACGGACAATGGCGCGGGACTTGCCGCCGATCTCGAAAGGCTCGCGTTCGAGCCGTTCTTCACTACCAAGGGGCAGGACGGCACCGGTCTCGGCCTCCATATCTGCCGCCAGATCATGGAGAAGGCGCAAGGAGGAATCCGGCTCGTTTCCAACCATGGCGAAGGGGCCAGGGTAGAGATCTGCCTGCCTGCGGCCGCGGGCGGCTGCGCGGCGTCAGATGTCGTCGCGGCCTAGGCGGATGACGAAGCGGGTAGGCTGCCGGGTGCGCTGAAGCGAGCGGAAATCGCCACCCGCCTCGATGGCGACCTGCTCGACCAGCCAGAGAGTGGCATGGTCGAGCTTGCGACCGGGGGCGGGGGCACCGTTCTCGTCGATGCATTGCACGGTCACGACGACATGGGCCGGGGTCATCGCGGCGCGAAGCAGGACCGTGCCTTTCAGCTTCTGCTCACCCCCGTGCCCATTGGCGCGTCCGTTGACGGGGCCGGTAACCGGACCGATGAAACTGCCGAAAGCGTTGAGAAGAGCGGCCACCGCCATCATCTCCAGCGCGCCGTGATGCTCTGGCAGCAGGTGTTCGAGGGCGTTGCCGTCTATTTCCACCGAGACGCCATGGTGCCTGACATGGGACTTGGTGGCTGCCACGGCGCGCTCCAGCGCGCTGCGCACGCTCAGCGCGGCATGCTCCTTGTCGCCATCGCGGCCGAACCAGCGGAACAGGCTGAGAATGAAGGCCGCCGCTTCGGTATGCGAGGATATCCGCGCCACCCGGTCCAGCAACTGCTTGCGGCTTTCCTCGCCGATGTCGAGCTGCTCGACGATGTAGCGCATGTTGCCGTTGGCCATGGATATCACGTTCAGCGGCTGTGCGAGGTCGTGCAGCATGCCGGCGGTTACACGCCCCAGCAGCAGATCGCGCGTGACCGGGACAAGGCCGTTTTCTCCCCAGGCCAGCAGGCGGGCATCGACCATCGCCAGGTGGCGGGCCAGCCCGGCACCGAGAAAGGCGGCGCTCAGTGCGCTGGTGAAGATCGCCAGGGTCTGCGGCGCGCCTTTCAGCAGGAACACGCCGATCAGGCTGCCGGTTGCCGCGAGCAGGGCGAAGACCCAGGTCCATCGCGGCGCGCGAAGCAGTATCGAGACAAGGCTGCGTGGGAGGAATCCGGCACAGCCGACCAGCAACAGCAGGGTCCAGTAGGCGGGAGACGCGGCGGCTTGCGGCAGAAAATACAGGCCGAGCGTCAGCGCGGCGGTGACCAGTGCGGCCTTGAGTACCTTGTGCAGGACGAACAGCGCACCGGCGGCGGCGGCACCGATCACTCCGGCGGCCGGAGCCTGCGCCGATGTCAGTCCCAGCGCCAGCGCGCTCAAGGCAATGGCGCCGGGATAGAAACGGGTGCCGTCTTCCCAGGCACGAAGCCGCATGGCGAGCCCGGCGGGCAGGGCGGAATGGCGGGATGCGACTGCCTCGCTCGTCGGTACATCCTGATGGAGTGTCGGCGCGGTCCCTGCCGTGGTGCCCGGCGATTGGATGAAGTCGACGACGTTATTGTTGGACACTTGCATATTCATTTTGCCCCGGCCCGCCTGGACGAGAAATACCCGCCTCCCGATTCCGGGCCGACGCTGATGATTGCGAAGGGGCCTCCGCTTCGCAACCGCGAAATAAACCTGATAGAACCTATCCTGCGTCGTAAGTAAATCGACTAACAGAGCGGCTCCTTCATGATCGTTCAAGCCGGTTTCAAAACGTTAATCCAGCGATAACTGCGGGAACGGAGCGGCATAGGCGTTTTCAGAGACAACGTCGACATGCGCAATCCAGGGTCGACCAGTCCATTTTGAAGTGTGTTCACATTCGGAAGCTATCGATTTTGCTGAATTTCGATCGTCTTGAAAGAACCGATTTGAACATGTCTGCTTAACTTTTTCATCGATTGCCAGCCTGGCCAAGACAAGGAATGCCGCTGCTTTGGAGCGATAGGGCACCGGTATACTTTCCGCGGCTTTAACTCCTCCGAAAGACTCAGATCGATTGCCGTCGCATCGGCTATTTCTCCATCTCGGATCAATTTCGAGAAAGGCTATCATACTTACGCAACATGGCTGTTCAGCCGTTTGGATGAGGCAAATCGGACCTTGGGGGCACTTGGTCCGGTTTGCGTAAGCGCAAGGAGCCAGGGGGGAATGAGCATGCGGCTCGGTTCGAAGGCGAAGCTGACGATCGGCGTCGGGTTGGTCGCTGCGTGCAGCTTCGCTTTTCTCGGCGTGCGCGAACTGGCGCGCGCTGCCAAGCCGGTGGCCGATGCCGCCGCGCGCATCCCGCTGGCCCGGGCGGAACCCTCTTTCACGGTCCTCGCCGCGACGACGCGGGACATCAGGGTGGGCGAGACCATCACTGCCGACATGATCCGCAACGCCCGGTCCGATCCGGCGCGTTTTCCCACGGCGGTCACGCCTGCCGAGATCATCGGCAAAGTGGCGACGAGCGATATCAAGGCCAATTCCCTGATCCCGCGGACCGCCATCGGGCAGGAAACCAAGCTGGCGATCCGCGTGCCGATGGGCATGCGGGCGATCAGCATCGACACCACCGCCGAAATCGCCGTGGCCGGTCTCGTGCGGCCGGGAGACCGGGTGGACGTGCAAGTCGTCTATCCCGGCGAGGATGCCCTGAGCGGGGCGCGGGCCGCCGGAGCAAGCCGCGCGCGCACTTTGCTGCAGATGGTGCCGGTGCTGGCGGTGGGCGAAGCCGTCGTCGGGACCCAGCCTGTTACGGGCGTGGAAGGGGCGGTAACGGCCCCGCCGCCGCCCGCGCGCACGGTCACGCTGGCGCTGTCGCCCGAGCAGGTCTCGCAGCTGTCGCTGGCAAAGAGCACCGGCGCGCTCACGCTCTCGCTGCGCAATCCGGGAGACAGTGTCGAAGTGGCGGTGGCGCCGGTCGCGTCCACGCCGCCGCCGCGTCCGGCGCCTGCCTATGCCGCCGCGCCCGTCTTTACGGCGCCGCCGATGGTCGCGCCGCCGCCGCGCCGGGCCGAGCGACCGGCGGCCAAGCCCTCGGAATCCAGCGGCTCGCAAGCCATCGAACTCGTTGTCGGCGGCAATCGCCAGGTCATCTATTCCGGGAGTGCATCGCAGTGAAAGCCCTGATCGCCTCCTGTCTCCTGACCGGCGCGTCGCTGCTGGCCGTTCCGGCGCAGGCGCAGATACTACAGGCGCAGGGCCGGGCGGACGAGCAGCAGGACCTGCTCCAGATCGACGACCAGCGGACGCTGTCCTTCGAAAAGAGGGTCGGCCGGGTGGAAGTCAGCCGCGAGAACGTGATCGCCGTATCCGCGCCCACACCGCAGTCGATCCGCATCAAGGCGCTGGCGGTGGGGGATGCCGTGCTCACCGTCTTCGCGCGCGACGGCACCGTCATGGCCGAGCGCACCGTGCGGATCGGCGGCTCAGGGCTGACCGGGCAGGGCGCGACCTATCGTCCCGGCGAGAAAGTGGTCGCGGTGGACGTGCAGTTTGCCGCCGTGTCGAGCTCGACGCTCAAGGCGCTGGGGTTCAGCTTCTCCAAGCTGGCGGGCGACCTGCAAGGCGCGGTGATCGCGCCGAGCACTCTCAACAGCTACAGCATGGGAAGCGGCGGGTTGACCGTCAACGCTGCCGCCCCGCTCCAGAGCGCGTTCAACTTGTTCCTGTCCTCGCGCAACCACGGCATCGGCGCGGTGCTGAGCGCGCTTTCGTCCAACGGCCTGTCGCAACTGCTCGCGCAGCCGACCCTGCTGGTCCGCTCGGGCGAGCAGGCCAGCTTCCTGGCGGGCGGCGAGTTTCCGGTGCCGGTGCCGCAGAACTCGGGAACCGGAAATTCGATCTCGATCGAATACAAGGAATTCGGCGTCCGCCTTTCGGTCACGCCCTATGTCCTTTCGTCCGACCACATCGTGCTGAAACTGGCGCCCGAAGTCAGCGAGCTGGACTACAACAACGGCGTCCAGCTCCAGGGCTATACCGTGCCCGGCATCCGCCGCCGTTCGGCGGAAACGACCGTGGAGCTCGGCAGCGGGCAGAGCTTCGTGATCGCCGGGCTGAACTACACGAACAGCGCGATCACCAAGGAAAAGGTTCCGCTGCTGGGCGACCTGCCGGTGCTCGGCGCCTTCTTCAAGCGGCAGCAGAACCAGAAAGAGCGGCAGGAACTCATCATCGTCGCGACGCCGCGGCTGGTCGAGCCGGGCACCGCGCCGGTCGCGCTGCCGAGCCTGCCCGGCAATCCCGATCCCAGCATTGGCCAGATGATCGTCGGCAACGACGGTGTCGAGCAATCCGTCAAAACCTTCGGCGTCGTGAGGCCCTGACATGCCCAAGATCCACCTCCTTTCGGTAGACCGCACTCTGGCCCAGCGTCTTGCCGATGCCATGGGCGAGCACGTTGCGGTCGAGATGGTCCAGTCGCTGGAGCACAGCGATCTCGATGGTCCCGGCATCGTCGTGATCGACCATGCTTCGGTTCCGGCGGAGCGTTCGCTGTCGTCCGCGATCGGCGAAGTCGCGCAGATGGCGCCGGGCCGCGCGGTCGTGGTCGCCACCGAGGACATGTATGCGGGACAAGTGCTCCAGGCGATCCGCGCCGGGGCGGCCGATGTCCTGCCGCGCGGGGCCGGGGGCGCGGAAGTCTCCGAGATCCTGACGCGGGTGATGAACAGCGCGCTCGCCACGCAAGGCCGGCTGGGCCGGTTGACCATCGTGCTCGGCAACGACCGCGAGGCCCTGCCGATGCTGGCGACCGACATGGCGCTGGCCTACAGCCTCGATCAGACGCCAACCCTGCTCGTCGATTTCACCCTGCCGACCAGCACGGCCGAGGCCTATCTCGATCTCAAGGTGGACTACGGCATCGCCTCGGCGGTGGCCGATCTCGACCGCATGGACACCAGCCTGCTCTCCGATGCGCTGGCGCGGCACGAGGCGAGCGGGCTTTCGCTCCTGACGTTCGACGGCGGCACCGGGTCGGAACCGGCGGGCGTCAGTCCCAACGACGTGGTCGGCCTGATCCAGCTGCTGCGCGCCAATTTCGCGCAAGTGGTGGTCTCCGCAGGCAGCCTGCGCCATGGCGGGCTTTTGCGCGAACTGGCTTCGCAGGCGCAGGCGATCGAGATCGTTTGCAGCCAGTCGATCCGCGAACTGGAGGCCTGCCGCCGCCTGCTCGACAAGATCGCGCTCGATACCGCCAGCACCAATCGCATGCGCCTCCTGGTCTGGGAGTTCGAGCCGCGCATTCTGCTCGACGGTCGCCGCATGGCCGATGTGCTCGGGGTCGAGGCGGTCATGGGCGTGCCGGTCGACCGGGTGCGGGCGGCCAATGCACTCAACGCCGGGCGGCCGCTAAGCTTCGACCGCGAGAGCGGATCTTACCTCCAGGCCGTGCGCCGCGCCTGCAATATCGCCGCTCCGGCCAAGTCCGGCAGCAGCATCGAACGCATGCGCCGCGCGATCCTGCGCTCGGTGGAGCGTAGCGCATGAGCATCCTGACCACCGAGGAACTGCAGGAAGGCTTCGCTGCCGACCGCCGCAAGCCCGCGGTGGCCCAGCCTTCCGCCCAGCGGATGAGCGACAGCTATCAGGCGGTCAAGGCGGTCACCTGCCAGCAGGTCATCGAGCAGCTCGAAGCCCAGGGCATCACGGCGGAATCGCTCGATCGGCGGACGTTGCGGCAGGAAATCGAACAGGTCATCAACAGTCGCAGCCGTCGGGGCCAACTGGCGCTCAACAGCGCCGAGCGGCTGCTGCTGATCGAGGACGTGGAGGACGAAGTGGTCGGCCTCGGCCCGCTCGCGCCCTTGCTGCGCGACGGAACCATCGACGACATCATCGTCAACGGCGCCCACACGATCTACGCCGAGCGCGGCGGGCTGCTGGAACGCGTCGAGACGCGCTTCCGCGACGATGCGCACCTGATGAACATCATCCAGCGTATCGTCGGCCCGATCGGCCGCCGCGTGGACGAGGCGACGCCGTTCTGCGACGCCCGCCTCGCGGACGGATCGCGCGTCAACATCGTCATCCCGCCGATCGCGCTCGACGGCCCGCTGGTCTCGATCCGCAAGTTCCGCCTTCAGGCCCTGACGCTGGACGACTGCGTGGCGGGCGGCGTCATGAGCGCGGCCATGGCGACCTATCTGGCCGCTGCCGTTCACTCGCGGCTCAACGTGCTGATCTGCGGCGGCACCGGCGCGGGCAAGTCGACGCTGCTCAACGTGCTGTCCGGCTGCATCAGCAACCGTGAGCGCCTCGTCACCATCGAGGATGCCGCCGAATTGCAACTCTGCCAGGACCATGTCGTGCGGCTGGAAACCCGCCCGCCCAGCGTCGACGGCAGCCGGGAGGTCAGCGCGCGCGATCTCGTCCGCAACGCCCTGCGCATGCGGCCCGACCGCATCATCCTGGGCGAAGTGCGCGGTGTGGAAGCGGTGGAGATGCTTCAGGCCATGTCCACCGGCCATGACGGCTCGATGGCGACGCTCCACGGCAATTCCCCGCGCGATGCGCTGGCCCGTCTCGAAATGCTGCTCGGTTTTGCTGGCCAGCAGAACGACGTGCGCGCGGTGCGGCGCTTCGTAGCGAACAGCGTCCATGTGATCGTCAATATCCAGCGGCTTTCCAGCGGCGTGCGCCGCGTCACCTCGATCAGCGAAGTGACCGGCACCGAGGGCGATGCCTTCACCCTCAATGAACTGTTCCGCTTCGACGAGCAGCCGCCGATGTCGGGCGAAGGCACGTTCCAGACGCTCTCGCCGCGTCCCTACCATGCCGCGCGGCTCAAGGACTATCCGATGCCCGGCGCGGTTCAGGCCATCGGGCAGGGCGCCGGTCTCGCCGGAAATCTGGCCGGAAATCTGGCCGGAAGCGGGGCCAGAAACGGGGGAGGCGCGGCCGGATGGTGAGGGCCGCCGCCTATCTGATCCTGGCCCTGCTGATCCTGGGCGCGGTGCTCTTCGCGCTCGTCAGTGAGCGGGCGCGCGGTCTTGCGGCGATCGACCGGCGGCTGGCCGGTCTCGCCGCGCCCGGCACCGCGCCCGTGCGTACTTCGGCGGTCGTATCGATGCCGGAACGCATCGCCCCGCTGCTGGCGCAGGCCCAGCTCGAAGTGACCGTGCAGACCGTCCGCATCCTCGCCGCCGCCGGACTGGGGCTGGTGGTGGTCGTCCTGCTCGCGGCGGGGCCGGCCTTCGCGCTGGCGGTGCTGCTTGGCCTGCCGATGGCCGCGCTTTCGTGGCTGCGCAGCCGCGCCCGCAAGCGCATCGATGCCCTGACCGAGGCGCTGCCGCTCTATCTCGACGGCGTGCGCCAGCTTCAGGCGGTGGGCAATTCGCTCTCGCAGGCGCTGGCCCGCGCGCTCGCCGACGCCTCACCGGTTGTGCGCTCCTACTTCGACACCGCCGCGCGGCGGCTGGAGATGGGCGCGCCCGTGGCCGAGACGATGCAGCAGCTGGCCGACCGCATCCAGGTTCCCGAAGTGTCGATGATCGCCGCCGCCATCCGCACCAACTTGCGCTATGGCGGCTCGATCGGCGCTGTGTTCAACAACCTCGCGCATATCCTGCGTGAGCGCCTGCGCATCCGCCGCGAACTCGTGGCGGCGACCTCCGAGGCCAAAGTCAGCTCCCGCGTGCTGATCGCGATGCCGCTCTTGGCGATGGTCGGTCTCGTGATGATGAACCCGGCCTATCTCGACTTCTTCATCAAGGACCCGCGCGGGCAGTGGCTCTCGATGCTGGCGCTGGGGCTGGAGGCGATCGGCATTCTCATCATCCGCCGCATGCTGAGGCTCGACTTCTGATGCCCGCGCTCGCACCTCTCCTGCTCTTCGCGCTGGCCGTCGGCAGCCTCATCCTCGTCGTCTACGGCATTCGGATGCTCGATGCCGACGCCCGCCTGCGTCAGCGGATCGACGGGCGAGCCGGGCTGTCGGGCGGTGCCTCCGCGGCTCTCCGCTTCCCCCTGCCGCGCCTCTTCGTGGTGCGCGGCCGCGACCGCGAGGAAGTCGAGCAGAAGCTGCGCAAGGCTGGTTACTTCGAGCCCGGCGCGCTGGAGGCCTTCGCCTGGCTGCGCCTTGCCGCGACGGTCACGGTGGCACTCGCCTCGATGCTGACCTGCTTCCTGCTGAACGGCAATCCGCTTAATCCGATGTTCCCGACGCTGGCGCTGTCCGGCCTGACCTACATCGGCGCCAAGTACGTGCTGCGGATGCGCGGCGCCTCGCGCGAGCGTATTCTCACCGCCGAATTCCCGTTCCTGCTCGACCTCATGCTGATGATGCTGGAAAGCGGCGTTTCGCTCGACCAGTGCTTTCGCGGCATCGCCCGCGACGAGCGCGTGGCGGTGCCGAACCACGCCCGGCTGGTGGCCATGCTGGTCGAGGACCTCGACCGCGGACAGGACTATCAGCTCGCCTTCGACCGCTGGGCTTCGCGGGTGGCCGTCACCGGCGCGCGGGAACTGGCCACGGTGTTCCGCCAGTCGCTGTTCCACGGGATGGAGCTGGTCCCGGCCCTGCGCGAATTCGTGCGCGAATTCTCTCAGCGCCGCGTCGCCCGCGCCCGCGAGGCGATCGGCGCGATCACCGTGCGCATGGTGATCCTGATGCTCGTGTTCTTCATGCCGGCGCTGTTCATCGTGCTCGCAGGCCCGCCGGTCGCCGCCATTCTCGACACATTGGGGAGCGTCAAGGGATGACCGATCGCCGCCTGTTTCCCGCTTTCCTCGCCGCTCTCGCGCTCGGAGGCGGTGCTTTCGTTTCCCCCCCGCTGGCGGGCCGGGCTCTGGCTGCCGAGGCCTCTGGCGCCGAAGCATCCGGTTCGACCCGCCAGCTCTACCTCGTGTTGATCCAGCAGGCGCGCAAGGACGGCCGCCAGCGCGCCGCGCTCGCCTTCCTCGACGATTTCGACCGCCAATATCCCGGCGACCGGGAATCGCGCTTCCTGCGGATCAACTGCCTGCTCGATCTCGGCCAGATCGATCAGGCCGAAGCCGCGCTTGCGCAGATTTCCGCTTCCGACCGCAGCGCCGAGGCTTTCGCGGTGCGCGGCCATGTCCTTGCGGCACAGGGGAACTGGCTGGCGGCGGCGGAGCAATACCGCGCGGCCCAGCGCGTCCGCCCGGCAGATGCGTTGGCCAGCAATGCGCTGGGCTATGCACTGCTGCGCGGCGGCGAACCGGCGCAGGCGGTGGAAGCGCTCAAGGCCGCGCGCGATCTGGCGCCGGGCAACGAAGTCGTGCGCAACAACCTCGCACTGGCGCTGACCATGGCCGGACGGCGCGGCGAGGCCGACGCCCTGTTGGCGAGCATCCGCGACGCCTCGGCCAGGGCGGCGCTGCGCGCGCAAGTCGCCGATCAGGCCGCACTGCTGCTCGCGCCGCCTGCAACGGCTTCTCGGGAGAACTGACGTGGCCCGCTTTCGCAACCGCCTGAAACTGCGCTCGCTGCGGCAACTGGGCGGTGACGAGAGCGGCGTCATTGCGCCGATGGTGGCCATGCTCGGCGTCTCGCTGATCGGCGCCGCCGGTCTCGCGCTGGACGTGGGCCTTTACTACCAGGGCAACCGCGACTTGCGCGCGGCGACCGAAGCGGCGGCACTGGCCGCGGCGATGGACCCCTACAATGCGAAGACCCGCGCCGAGGACTATCTGAAGCGCAACGGCTACGACGCCGCCGTGCTGAAGACGGTCGAGACCGGCCGCTACTGCGCGGACATCAACACGGCGGCGGGCCAGCGCTTCGACCCGACGATGGCTCGCTGCCCCGGCAATGGTTTGCGCAATGCCGTGCGCCTGACCACCGACAAGCCGAGCCGCCGTTTCCTGACCGGCATTCTCGGCGATGCCAGCCCGATCCCCGATCTCGGCGCCACGGCTTCCGCCGCGCGGATCGACGAGGCGGGCGTCAGCGTCACGTCCGATGTGCTCACCAAGGTCGTCTCGCCGGTGCTCGATCCGGTGACCGAGCCACTGGTCAGCGTCGTCAACAACCTGCTGGGTTCGCTGCTGGGCATTCCGATTGCGCTCGGCCGGAACGATGTCCGCAACCTGATGAAGGGCAATGTCGACGCGGGTGATTTCTTCGACAACCTCGCGGCAAAGGAAGGCTTCGAGGGTACTTACGGCGAACTGGTGAACCAGTCGCACAAGCTGAAGGACGTGGCCGAGGCCGCCGCGGACGCTGCCGAGACACCCGAAACCGCCGCCGCCTTGCGCGAATTCGCGCGGCAACTGGGGGGCAGCGGCTATAGCGTGCCGTTCAAGGGCCTCTACAGCCTGGGCGTCTGGCAGAACATGCCGGTCGGCGAGGCGGACGAGAAACCGGGGCTGCGCGCGGGCATGAATGCCTATTCGCTCGTGACTTACGCGGTTCAGTCGGGGCCGACCGCGATCGATCTGTCCAAGGCGGTGGGGCTGCTGGTCAAGGACAGCGCCGTCAAGATCGGCCTGGTATCGAGCGGCATGGGCGATCGCCCCCGTTTCGCCTTTGGGCCGGCCGGGGAAGCCAAAGTCGGGACGTCCGCCTTGCGGATCGGGATCCTGATCGATCTGCCGGTCAATCTGATCGGTTTGGCGTCGGTGAATGTTCACCTTCCCGTCATTGTCGACGTCGGTGCGGCTCAGGCCGAAGTGAGTGCGATAAACTGCACCGGCTCGACCGAGCAGGCGCGCGATACAACCGTGGCCGTTCGTGTGAGATCAGGCACCGTGAACGCCTATATCGGCGACACGGCCTTCGATCCCATGGAAAAATCGCTGCCGGTGATGGGGGCAAGCGATATTCGGCAGGCCAAAATTGCGAGCGTGAACCTTCTGGGCGGCGTGATTTCGGCAGATGTGAAAGGCAAGGCGGTGGTTCAGCCTGTCACGGGAACCGGCGCCAGCGACGAGGCACTGACGTTTGGCACGGGAGCCGAGGGGGCCACGACGCCGTCGACCCCGCAGACGATCGGCCACTCCGTACAGATCGGCAAGACCCTCAGCAGCGTCACCACCAGCCTGCTCGGATCGGACGGACTGGATGTGGAAGTGAAACTTCTCGGGACATGTCTGATCGCCTGCGACCTTCTCAAGGCCAGCGGTCTGGCGACAGTGACCGGCAAGGTACTGCCTGCGGTGGTGAAGCCGGTAACCGATCTGCTTGGAAACACAGTCGATCCGCTGCTGACGGATCTGCTCGCCGCGCTGGGCGTACAGGTCGGCAGCGCCACTGTGTTGACCACCGGCGCGCGGTGCGGAGTGCCTGTTTTGATTTAATGTTTTTGAAGACCGCTTCCGGGGACCTCCAACCGGTTACGGAAATTTAATCGGAGGAAATGGGGAGTATTGAGTCATGATTACCATTCGTAAGCTTTTTACGCGTCTTCTTGGCGATGAGCGTGGTCTTACGGCCGTAGAATACGCGGTGTTGGGAGCAATTGTTGTGGCGGCAATTGGTGGCGTTGGCAGCACTTTCGGTGATAATCTCAAAAATGCATTCAATGCATTGGTCAAGCCGACTCCATCATCACCGGTCTGATCTCAATCGGGGGATATGATGCGTAATGCACTCAACAACTTAAATGTGTTGAAATGCAAGCGCGGCTTGGCGGCGCTGGAGTTTGTCATTCTGGCTCCGGCGCTGCTGGCCCTGGCCTTCGGGATCATCATCTACTCGATCTATTTCAGCGCCCTGATCGGCGTGCGGCAGGCGGCGGCCGAAGGGGCGCGGGCTGCCGTCGCCGGGCTTTCCACGCCCGAACGCATCCAGTTGGCGGAAACGCGGGCGAAAGAGGTCGTCGCGGGCTACGGCGGTATCCTCGGTGGCAATACAACCCCGATAGTAACCGCTTCGTCCGATGGCGTGGGTGTGTTCAAGGTCAAAGTCAGTTATGACATGGATGGCAGTCCAATAATGAAATATGGGAAATTCGTTCCCCTGCCGTCGCCGGACTTGGAAGCAAGTGTCGTCGTAACCAATGGGGGATACTGAATGACTGGTCTGAGTTATTTCAACTTGGCCCTGATGATCGTTCTTCTCCTTCCGGCGGTCATATTGCCGTGGGAAGGCCGCCGCCCGCCCGATCTTCTCTACGTCACGATCGCTGTCGGCGGTCTGGCTTTTGCGGCTTTGGGCGGTGGGATCGCCTCGCTCGGCTGGTCGGTTGCGGCCGGGCTGGGGTGTCTGGCCCTCGTTGCCGGCGGGGTTACGAGCCTGCGCAAGGTTACCGGCCTGCAAGTCCTGACGGGAAGCCAGATCAAGCTTCTGGCCTCCGGGGCGACATGGCTTGGGCCGTTGGGTGCACTGACCATGATCTCGATCACGGTCCTGGCCCTGCTTCTCGTGGCAACAGTTCGACAGTTCCGCCCGATCGCACGCCGCCCTGATTCGGGCGCGATCGTGGCTGTCGCCATCTTTTGCGTGGGGCTGCAGCAGGTCCTGCCCGGAAACTAGCGAAGAAGTCGAGAATCTACGGAAACCTCCGGAAGAGACGAGGTCGATTGCTGATGAATGTGATGAACCCCAGTTGGCGTTCGCGTCTCGGCGCGATTCTGAACCCCGGCCCGAACCCCGGCCAGCCTCAGGACGATGCAGGCTGCGATGTGGCCATGGACGACACCGCGCCGCCCGAGCCGGTGCTCATCGTCGATGACGATGAGGACTTCGCCAGCGAATGCGCCTTCAGTCTCAAACTCATGGGCTACGAACCGCTCGTGGCGACCAGCGTCGAGGAAGCCATGGCGCTGTTCGAGATCAACGAGATCTCGATCGCCATCGTCGATTACAACATGCCCGGCCAGGACGGGATCGCGCTGATCCACACGCTGGGCCAGAGTGCCGAGGCGCGCGGGCTGCGGCTCCAGTTCATCATGGCCACCGGCTATGCCAGCAAGGACGTGGCCATCGACGCGATGCGGGCATCGGCGGTCGATTTCCTCGAAAAACCGATCGGCCAGTCCGATCTGCGGCAGGCCTTGCAGCGCATCAAGGGACTGCGCCAGACGCCCGACGCGCGCGAATCCCTCCTTGGCAAGATGTCCAGTCTCAGTAGCGAATTGCAGCGCCTTGCCATGTTGATGGACGACCCCGCCGTACAGCCGAAATTCCGCGCAGGCGATCTCGATGCCGAACCCGAAGCGGTCGTTCGGGCGCCTTTGTCAGAAGTTCCGGCCATTCCCGAGGCAGGTCAACTGACCGACTATATCCGGGAACTCCTGCGCAAGGAGATGAAGCGGCGCGAGATCGGCGGCGGCGAACTCTTCGGCGATCCGGCCTGGGAGATGCTGCTCGATCTTCTGCTCGCGAAGATCGAAGGGCGGCGGGTTTCGGTCTCCAGCGCCTGTATCGCCTCCGGCGCGCCGATGAGCACGGCACTGCGGCTGGTGCGGCGACTGGTCGGGGAGAATGTCCTGTGCCGTCTTCCGGACGAACACGACCGGCGGCGTCACTTCCTGGTCATCAATCCGAAGTTCGAAGGGCCATTGCTCGATTATCTGACCGAACAATTGCGCCAGCGTGGGAATCCGGGCGGAAAACCGGGCGGAAAATGACCCGCGCGGGCTTCGATTGAACGCTTTGTTTACATACGGCGGTTAACCAAGCGTCATTCTTCCCGACGCGAACCGACGATGACCATAGACCCCCGCACAATGCTGTTCATGACGAATGCCGTCGCCTTCGTGGCTTCGGCCTTCCTGCTGTTCGAATGGCATCTGCTGCGCGAACGGTCGCTGGCTTATTGGAGCGCGGGATTTTCCGCGATCGTCCTGGGTTGCGCGATCACGCCGCTGCGCGAGGAGGGGTACTTCATCGTCGGTGTGTGGATGGCCAACGGACTGCTGGTCACTGCGCATATAGGTTTCCTCTACGGCACTGCGTCGTTCGTGGGACGCAAGATTTCGCCGGCATGGAGCACGGCCCTGGCGGCCTGGGCATTGATGTTGGCCGTACCGGACGCAGCAACGCGCACACAGATTCTCTCGATGATGAATGCATTGCTGGTGGCGGTGCTGTCGCTGAAATCCGCGCATTTGCTGGGGGGATTCCGGCAACGCAACAATCCCGATTCGGCGCTGCTGGCTTTCGCCTTCGCCGCACATGGCGGCTTCTATCTGATCAAGACGCTGACCGCATTCCTGCCCGGCGCCTTCGTCAATCTCTCGCACTATACCGGTATCATGATCTCGGTTTCGCTGTTCGAGGGGATCATGATGGAAGTGGCCCTGGCGTTGTCGATCGTCGGTGCGTTGCGGCGGCGGCGGGAGCGCAGCATCGTCCGCCTCGCCGAACAGGACCCGCTGACGGGCCTGCTCAATCGCCGCGGCTTCGACACGCGCGCGGAAGCGGTGCTGGCCGAGGAACGCGGATCGGTGGCGTTGCTTCTGCTCGATATCGACCACTTCAAATCGATCAACGACGGTTATGGCCATCCCGAAGGCGATCGGCTTTTGGTGGCACTGGGCGTGTTCCTGAACTCGACTCTTCCGGCGCACGCCATTTCGGCGCGGCTGGGCGGGGATGAGTTCGCCATCTTCCTGCCGGGGGTAGACGCCTTTGCCGCCCTGACGCTGGCCAAGGCGCTGTGCCGGGGCTTTGCGCGCGTGGGCGGCGGCCGTGGCAATGGCGGAACCTTGAGCATTGGCTGCGCGACTCACGCGGAGGGGCCCATCGATCTCGAAGTCCTGGCCGCGGTCGCCGATCGCGCACTCTACGATGCCAAGAGGCAGGGCCGCAATCGGTCGAGTCATCGTGAGGTCGGGCGCGAGGCTTCGAATGCGTTTTCTCAGCAAGAGGCCGATTCACCGTCATGCGCGGTGCTCCCTTTGATACCCGCAGCGGCGGATGGAGCCAAGACACGCGAGGCGATGCCGGGGCGTTAAGCCTTCGGCCAACATTTCATTCGATTGCAGTCGCGCCTATCGTCGAAACAGACCTTCGCCTTGTCGTGAATACGCAAAGGTCGCTTGAGAAACATTTACGAAAACAATACCTGAGCAGCTTAGGCTTTCGCTTTGGACCGGGGGGGACAAACTTGCGATCGAGCTACCGTGAATTGCGAAGTCGGGAATTCCAGGACACGGCACTGCCGTTCAGCGCCAAAAGCGAGGGTTTTCGGCTGCGCGATCTTCTGCCGGCGGCCGTCCTGCTCGCTTGCGGACTCGTAGCGCTTTCGGTCGCCTCGATCTGGAGCGAGGCAACGGACGACAAGTTCGTGGTGGTGGCGCCGCCGGGCTGGTCGCTGGGCCGCACCATCGCGCTCGTCCGTTCCGGGGACGGCCGTCTGGTTCGTACCGGAAACTTCGCCAACGTCGTCTTCGCCTTCTCCAGCGATCCGCATTTCGCCGCCCGCCTGCGCGCCGGCGGTGCCTGGCTGGTCGAATCCGCGCCGCTCGCGCCGGGTTGCTCCGCTTCGAAAGATACCGAATCGTGAACGTCGTGCTCGACAGATTGCGCAAGCAGTTCGGCCATCTTCTGGTCGCGCTGCTCTGGGGGCATGTCCTGATCCAGGCGGTCGTGGCCCAGGCCATGGGGCTATCGGCGCTGAAGGCGGGGCTGGCAGCCGCCGCCGTGGCGGGGGCCTATCACCTGACCTGGCGGCGCTTCGGCACGGCGCCGGCCACGCGCTATCTCTCGGCCGTGGCGCTGATGGCGGAGCCGGCCATGCTGCTGTTCCTGCTGCGCGGGCATCCGTGGCAGATGGACATGCACATGTACTTCTTCGCGATGCTGGCGTTGACGATCGCCTGGCTGGACCGGACGGCGATCCTCGTCGCCGCCACCGCCATCGCCGCGCATCACCTCCTGCTGCTCTATCTGCTGCCCTATGCGGTGTTTCCAGGCGCGGGCAATCTGGAGCGGGTACTGCTCCATGCCACCATCGTCGCTTTCCAGACCGGTGTGCTCGTGTGGCTGAGTAACATGCTGCTGGCCAGCTTCGAGCGCAGCGCGCGGATGAGCGAGGAGATCGTGGCCAAGAACGCCGCGCTGGAGGAACGCACGCGCGAGGCCGAGGAAGCGACGCGAGCCAAGAGCATGTTCCTGGCCAACATGAGCCACGAGATCCGCACGCCGATGAACGCGATCCTGGGGTTCTGTCATCTCGTCTCGCGCACCGATCTCGACGAGCGCCAGCGCGGCTATGTCGAGCGGATCGGCAGTGCGGGCACTTCGCTGCTGCGCCTCATCAACGACATTCTCGACTATTCGAAGAACGAGGCGGGCAAGCTCACGCTGGAAGCGCGGCCCTTCGATCTGCGCGCGGCGGTGGCCGGGCAGGTCCAGTTGCTCTCGGTTGAAGCGGCGGCCAAGGGCGTCCGGATCGTCTCGCATATCGACCATGCGCTTCCCGGCGCCGTGATGGGGGACGAACTCCGGTTCTCGCAAGTCGTGCTCAACCTGCTCAGCAATGCGGTGAAGTTCTCCGATCGCGGGGCGGTGACGGTGGCGGTGGATCTTGTCGCCGCCGCGGACGGCATGGTGGAGATCGCGCTTTCGGTGCGCGACCACGGCATCGGCATGACCGCCGAGCAGCAGGCCGGGCTGTTCCGCTCCTTCACGCAAGGGGACAATTCCACCACCCGGCGCTTCGGCGGCACCGGTCTCGGGCTGGCGATCTGCCGCCAGATCGTCGAGCAGATGGGCGGGGAAATCCGCGTGGAAAGCGCCAGGGGCAAGGGCAGCACCTTTACCTGCGGCATGCAATTCGCTGCGATCCGGGAGGGCAGGCAGGACGCGATGCCCGCGCCGCATATCCAGGCGCTGCGGGTGCTCGCCGCCGACGACAATGCGGCGGCGCGCCAGCTTGTCGAGGAGATCTTCGAAGGCTGGAACATGCCGGTGGATCTCGTCTCTTCGGGTGACGAGGCCGTGGCGGCTTTCGGCAGTGCGGCGGGACGCGACGAATCCTACGATCTCGTCCTGCTCGACTGGAAGATGCCGGGAATGGACGGCATGGAGGCGGTGCGCGAACTGCGCCGCATGCAGCACGGCGAGCCGTCGCCGGTGACGCTGATCGTCACCGCCTATGCTGTCGATGAAATGGCGGCGGAGGCCGGGGCGGCGGGCGTCTCCGCCTTCCTCACCAAGCCGATCGAGCCGCATGTCCTGCTGGAGACGATCACGTCCCTGTTCGCCGAGGCCCGGGCGGTTGCGACCTTGCCTCCGCCCCCGCCGACGGTCGAGACCGCCGCGTCGGAAGGCCGCGTCGATCCGGCACTGCGCGGCCTGCGTGTCCTGCTGGTCGAGGACAACGAGATCAACCGCGAGATCGCCACGGAACTGCTGACCCATGCCGGTCTCGTCGTCGACTGCGCCGAGAACGGGCGGATCGCCTGCGACAAGGTGGCCCTGAACGGGCGGGGCTATGCCGCTGTCCTCATGGACGTCCAGATGCCGGAAATGGACGGGATCGAGGCGACCACGATCATCCGCCGGATCTGGCCTGCCGAGCAGCTGCCGGTAATCGCGATCACCGCGCATGCTTTTGCGACGGAGCAGCAGCGGTGCCTCGAAGTCGGAATGAACGACCACGTTTCCAAGCCGGTCGATCCGGAGCAGTTGATCCGGACGCTCAATCGCTGGCTCAAACCGGGGCGGGAGGGCATCGTGCCGGATCGAGAGGCGGCTTCGTCATCTGCCGTCGCGCCGGTGATAGCAGGTGGCCCGCTGCCGGATCGCCTCGGTCCCTTCGATATTGCCGCCGCGCTGAAACGGGTGAACGGCAAGGCGCCGCTGCTGCGCAAGCTTATCATCAGCTTCGCTCGCACGTATGCCTCTGCCGCGCAGGATATCCGCGTGCGCCTCGCCGCCGGGGAGATCACCGATGCCCGGCGGCTGGCGCACAGCCTCAAGGGCGTGGCGGGTTCCCTGGAACTGCACGAACTGCAGGCCCGTGCCGGTGAGGTCGAGGCGTCGTTGGCACAGGAGGATGCGGGCCAGGTGGAAGCAGGACTTTCCGCACTCGAACTGGCGCTGGATGTGGCCGTCGCGGCCGCGCGGCGCCTTGCCGAAGTGCCGGAGATCGAGCCGGAGGCCGATGGCGAGACGAGCGTCGAGGAAGCGCGTGAAGCGCTGCGGACCTTGCTCTTGCGGCGGAGCCTCGGTGCGCGCGCCGCTTTCGACCGGATGGCGCGCGGCATGGGCCTTACCGAGGCCGAACATGCCGTGCATCCGCTTTATCAGGCGCTGCAACGGCTCGATTACGCGCGTGCACTCGTGCTGCTCGACGAACTGCCGGGCAGCACCCCAGGACTACCCCTCCCGCAAGGAATCCCTTCGTGACCAAAGCGACCATCCTCGTCGTCGATGACGATGTGGCCAATATCGAGATCATGAATGCCGTCCTGGAAGACGACTACGATGTCTGCTTCGCGACATCGGGCGAAGAGGCGATGGAAACGGCGCGCAAGGTCGATCCCGACCTGATCCTGCTCGACGTGATGTTGCCGGGGGTCGACGGTTTCGAGGTCTGCCGCCAGCTCAAGGTCGATCCGGTCCTGGCCGACGTGCCGGTGATCTTCATGACCGGACTGGGCGATACCGAGGACGAGATGCGCGGGCTGTCGCTTGGCGCGATCGACTATGTCGCCAAGCCGATCCAGCCCGCGATCCTGCGCGCGCGGGTGGGCAATCATGTCGAACTCAAGCGCCTGCGCGACAAGCTGGCCGAACTGGCGGTGACCGATGCCCTGACCGGGCTCAGCAACCGCCGCCAGCTGGAGCGCACGCTGGAAGGCGAGTGGGTGCGCCTGTGCCGCACCGGGGACTGGCTCTCCGTGGTCATGCTCGACATCGATTTCTTCAAGCAGTTCAACGACACGTACGGCCATGTCGCGGGGGATCGCTGCATCGTCATGATCGCCGCCTCGCTGGGCCGGGCGCTGCGGCGGATGACGGCGGTGACGGCGCGCTATGGCGGGGAGGAGTTCGTCTGCATCCTGCCGGGCGCCGATCCGGCTACCGCGCGGATCGTGGCGGAGGAAATCCGCCGTCAGGTCAATGCGCTCCAGATTCCGCACGAGACTTCCGGCGCGGGGCCTTGCGTCACCGTCAGCATCGGCGTGGCCAGCGCGCGCTGCACCGGCGATACCGCGCCGGAACGCTGGATCGCCGAGGCGGACAAGCAGCTCTACCTGAGCAAGGTCGGCGGCCGCGACCGGATCGTCGCGACCGAATTCGAGGCCAACTGCGTCGTCTAAAGAAAAAGGCCGTCCCGGATCGAAATCCGGGACGGCCTCAATCATGCTGGTGGAGCGGGTCAGGCCGGTTCGGCAACGCGTTCCTGCATCAGGCGCTCGGCAGTGCGGTCGGCAACCGTGGAAGGGGCGAGGCCGTCGCGCGCCGCTTCTTCCAGAACGGCGGCGACGCGCGGGCCGATGCCGACGACGCGCTGGCGCACTTCGTCGGCGCTTTCGCGCAGATATTCGGCGGCGACATTGATGATGCCGCCGGCATTGGCGACATAGTCGGGAACGTACGTCACGCCGCGCGCGAGCAGCACGTCCGCCATGTCCTCGCTGGCGAGCTGGTTGTTGGCGGCGCCGCAGACCAGGCGGGCCTGGAGCGCGGCGACGGTGGCGGCATCGAGCGCGCCGCCCAGTGCGCAAGGCGCGAAGACGTCGGCGGCGACACCGGCGATCTCGTCGATCGAGACCACGCGGGCGGCATGGCGCTCGACCATCTGCGCGCAACGGGCCGGGTCGATGTCGGCCACGACGAGTTCGGCGCCCGCTTCGGCCAGCAATTCGCACAAGTGCGCGCCGACATTGCCGACGCCGAGTACCGAGACGACCTTGCCGGACAGGGTGCTGCCGGACTGGAAGGCGACGGCGGCGCGCATCGCCTCGAACACGCCAAGCGCGGTCCAGGGCGAGGGGTCGCCACCGGCGCGGCCGGGCAGGGCGGTACGGCCGGCGACATGGCTGGTCCGGCGGGCGATCGCTTCCATGTCGGCAACGGTGGTGCCCACGTCCTCGGCGGTGACGTAGCGGCCTTCGAGGCGTTCGACGGCCTCACCGAAGGCTTCGAACAGGGCGGCGCGGTCGAACGCACCGGCCGGGCGGCGCAGCACGGCCTTGCCGCCGCCGAAGGGCAGTTCGGCCATGGCGTTCTTGTAGCTCATGCCTTCGGCGAGGCGCACGGCATCGGCCATGGCGGCGCTTTCGTCCGCATAAGTCCAGAAGCGGCAGCCACCGGCGGCGGGGCCGCGTGCGGTCGAGTGAATGGCGATTACGCCGTCTAGACCGGCTGCTTCGTCGTAGAGACGGACATATTCCATCGGCGGCGTCATGCGGCTGGCGCGGGCGACCATTTTCGAACTCCAGTCTGGATGGCGAGATTGCCGCGGGCCTTATGACAGGTTCGCAAAGGGCATTCTCACCTCATTTTGCGTGTTTTCGGATCCTTTTCGAGAAGACTGATCTTTCAAGCGCTGATATGAGGATAAAATGACCGATCTCGATCCTTATGAGCGGAAGATTCTCCGCGAACTTCAGCGCGACGCGAGTCAGACCACGGCACAGATCGCGGAACGGGTCGGGCTTTCCTCGTCGCCCTGCTGGCGGCGCATCGACCGACTGGAGCGGGAGGGCTACATCAAGCGCCGGGTGGCGCTGGTCGACCGCAAGAAAGTGGGGCTGGACGCCCATGTCTTCGCGCAAGTGAAGCTCAATGCTCACGGGCGGGCAAACCTCGACGAGTTCTCCGCCAAGATTCGGGAATTTCCCGAGGTGCTCGACTGTTACGTGCTGATGGGTTCGATCGACTTCCTGATCCGCGTGGTCGCCGCCGACATCGAGGCTTACGAGAAGTTCTTCTTCGAAAAGCTCTCGCAGCTTCCGGGGGTACAGGAATTGAACTCGATCGTCGCCCTGTCGGAGATCAAGGCGACGACGGAACTGCCGATCTGAGAGGCGTGTCTCCTAGCGTTCGAACGTGTCGATACGCCTGTAGACCATGCTGCATTCCTCGCTCGGTTGAATCGCCCAGCTTCGCTTCGCGCATTGGCGGGCGCGATCGAGATATTCTGGGTCGTGCTCCAGTTCATAACGATCGAGCCAGAGCGCGCCGCGCTGCGTCACCAGGATGCGCGTTTCCTCGCGGTCGAGGCCATGGGCCTTCCGCGTGACGAGATCGGTGCGGGCAAGTGCCTCGACCGGGCGGCCCGATTCCCGCAGCGCGGAAACGAGCGCAATCACGAGATCGCCGGGCGGCGGATCGCCAGCGCCCTCCAGCCAGGCCGTTAGCAGTTTCGTTTCCTCGCGCGGCGACCCATATTTGCGGCTGAGGCGCAGGCCTTCGAACCGCTCCTCCCGCCATGGCAACCGATAGGCCTGCGCCGCTTCGATGGCAGAGAGCAGACCCGGTAGATCGTCATCCTCGATCTTCGAGCGGAAGCCGAATGCCGCGATCTTCTGGCGCATCCTGTCGAGGGCTTCGTCTTCAGGCGTGTGCAGGGACGATATGGCAGTCACCAGAGAAGGCGTGAGCAGCACATATCCCGAGGTAAAGGGCACGCTCCGGGATCGACCATCTGCAAATTGAAGCCGCACGGCGCGGCTGCGAAGATCGAGGCTGACGATCTTCGCCAGGACATCGGGATCGTCTCTATAGAAGCTTGCGCCGATCAGCGCGTCGTGAAGCTGCTGACCGCCGGGCTTATGGAGCAAGGGCAGGATATCCTCTCCACTGATGTCCTCACCTTGCATATCCATGGCGCTGCCTCCTGCTTCGGGAGCGCCTTATCGTCTTTCGGCATGGAAGGAACATGCCTTCTGGAATCGAGAGAGGAGGCGGCGGATCGGATCGAAGCGATTCTCCGGCGAGCAGGGCGCAGGAGCACATAGTTACGGCCGGAATGGCGCTAAAAACGGCAGGAATGCGTAGGTTGTGTCGATTATGAAGATTTTTTGAAATTAGCGTGTTGACCGAATCGTGAGGCGGTCTTAGAGGGCCTCTCACCGCAGCGGACCACACGGTTTCGCAGCGGTCGCCACGAGAGACGGACAGCTTGTTCCCCCATCG
>JAGHZR010000030.1 GCA_017745295.1 Novosphingobium sp. | reverse complement strand
ATCGCTTGTAGGCGCCGTCATGCGGTGGCAGAGGCTCTGGCAATCGAAGCGCATGAAAGGGCAGGGCATGACGATCCATGGGGCGATAGAGGCTGGCGGCACCAAGTTCGTCTGCGCCGCCTGGACACCGGCCCGAACGACCGCATCCCGAATCGCCGCCAAGTGACTGGGACTGATTGCGCCTGAGAAATATCCTTTGGACGGCGATCGGAGCTCTTGGTCCCTCGCTTGTCGCAAACTCATTTCACGCCCAGCATCTCGCTGATTTTGGCTGACAATACCTCGATCTGGAACGGCTTCGTGATCAAAGCCATGTTGGTGCCGAGGAAATCGGCACGGATGGCGGCGTTTTCCGCGTAGCCCGTGACGAACAGAATTGGGAGGTCGGGATGATGGTCGCGGGCGATTTCTGCCAGTTGCCGTCCGTTCATGCCCGGCAGCCCCACGTCCGACACCATGAGGTCGAAATGCTGGCCAGATCGAAGCATTTCGCAGGCATGTCCTGGCTCGGCCGCCTCGAACGTCCTGTAGCCGAGTTCCTCCAGGACATCGCAGACCAGGAGCCGAACGGAGTCGTCGTCCTCGACCAGCAACACGGACTGGCCATCCCCTTCGCGTATCGTGGCAGACGTCGCCGAAGCCTCGCTGTCGTTCACGACATCGGCTGCGGGCAAGAAGATGCTGACGGTGGTTCCCGTACCAACCGCGGAATGGATCCTAACCTGCCCGTTTGATTGCTTGGCGAAGCCGTAGACCATCGAGAGGCCAAGACCGGTGCCTTGACCGATCGGCTTCGTGGTAAAGAAGGGCTCGAACACTTTCTCCACCATCTTTTCGTCCATGCCGACGCCGGTATCGGAAACCGACACGATGACGTAGCTGCCGGGCCTCACGCCGGGACGTGTCGCGCAGTAGGCGTCATCGAGGTCGGCCGCGCGCGTCTCGATCGTAAGCTTGCCGCCGTCCGGCATGGCGTCACGCGCGTTGATCGCCAGATTGACGATCGCGCTCTCAAGCTGGTTCGCGTCGGCTATTCCGGGAGGCAGGCCATCAGCAGGCGCGATCGACAACTCGATCCTTTCAGTCATCGTCCGACGCAAGAATTCTTCGAGAGACAGGACCAGAGCGTTGATGTCGGTGGCACGGCTGTCGAGCGACTGGCGACGGGAGAACGCGAGCAGCCGCGCCGTCAGGCTGGCAGCGCGCTGGGCAGACGTGGCGGCGGCGTCCATGAAGCGATCGATCTCGTTGATCCGGCCCGAGGCAATGCGGCGCTTCATGATGTCGATCGCGCCGATCACGCCGGTCAGCATGTTGTTGAAGTCGTGGGCGATGCCGCCCGTGAGCTGGCCGACAACTTCCATCTTCTGGGACTGCCGCAACGCGGCTTCCGCACGCTTGCGTTCGGCGGCCTCGGCCTCGAGTCGATCGAGTGCGCCCTTGAGATCGGCGGTACGCTCGGCCACTTGCGCTTCGAGAGTGCGGGCCGCATCGACGAGAGCCTCCTGCGCCCGCTTCTGCTCATCGATATCGACGATCACGGAGATCGCACCGGTTACGATGTCATCTTCGTCCTTGAGTGGAACGCTGCCCACCCGCGTCCAGACATCCGGGCCGTCCGGCGGATGATAGAGGAACTCCACGCCACCGAAATTCTCCCCGCGAAGGGACCGCATGCCAGGGAAGTCCTTGGGTTCGAGCCGATTTCCATCGGCGTCCCAGGCCTCCCAGCGGGGCTGGATCGTCGGATCGAGGCCCGGGATGGTGCCGTCGATGTCGAAGCGGCGGAATGCCGGGTTGACGAGCTGCGTATCCCCCGCTGGACCGATGAACGCGACGCCGACCGGCAGATTTTCGAGCAAGGTCGAGAGGCGGCGACGCTCGGCATCGAGTTCGGCAACCTGATCCCGAAGCAGGAACTGCTTCTGCCTTGCCTTCATGGCCGAGGCAATCGCGCTCAACAGGGACTCCGAGCTCAAGGGTCGTTCCAGCAGGACGACGTTGGTGGCATTGTCTGGCAACCGCCGTCTGATCGCCTCGGCGGCGATCCCGCGTCCAGCCTGACGTCCGGCTAGCAGGATGAAAGGTATGTCGGACCAGGCCGGTTGCGCCTCCAGCGCATGACGCAAGGCCCCCAGCTGTCCGGTCAGCGCTTCTTCGGTGACAAGAATGGCGCCGACATGCTCGTCGAAAGCGGCGGCCAGCTCATCGATGCTCTGACAGATGAGGATATCATAGCCGTTCTGCGCGAGAAGCTTGGCAACGCTTTGCGCGTCCTGCCCGTATGGGGCGGTGATGAGGACGCGATGTCCTTCAGGTGCGGTCCTATGCACCTTTTCCGCGATCTTCCATGAGAGGAGTCTGCGAGCCGACATATTCGGGCGTGCCGGTCAGGATGCCTTTGAACTCCGAAAGAGGCTCACCCACCCTCACGCCCTTCGCGTCGATGCGGAACTCGCGGATCCTGTCCTCATGGGGCCCGCTACGATTTTTGACGATGGAAATCGCCTTGCGGAGGCGGCCCTGCGCCTCGAAGAAACGGATCAGGATCACGACGTCGGCGATATAGGACACATCGAGGTTTTGCCCGTGCATGTTGCCGAAGAAGCCCTGCTGCGGGTTGACCAGCAAGGTCACGACGCCGGCTTGGTTGAGATAGGAAAGCAACTCGTGAAGCTGCAGGATGAGCTGCTGCTCCTGCGGCATCGCTGCCAGATAGCCGTTTAGACTATCGATGAGGACCAATTTGGCTTTGCCCTCATTGACCTGCTCGCGCACCATGGCCGCGAACTGACCGGGAGCGACTTCGGCTGCATCGACCTGTCGGAGGGCAAGCGAGCCATCGTCGATGAATCGTTGAAGATCTATCCCGAACGCCTTGGCACGGGCCATCAGAGTGCCGACCCGCTCGTCGAATTGATAGATCGCGCAATTCTCGCCCCGCCGACATGCCGCCGCGACATATTGGAGCGCAAGCGAGGTCTTGCCGGTGCCGGCCGGTCCCGTGATGAGCGTACTGGTACCGCGTGCGGGGCCGCCGCTCAGCAGCGCATCCAGTTCCTCGATTTCGCTGCCGACCGGCTCGCCGACGAACGGTGTATGGTGGTCGGACGCGATGAGGCGCGGAAAGACATCGAGACCGCCCTTCCGAATGATGAGGTCGTGGAAGCCTGCGACGAAATCGACGCCGCGCAGCTTCTGGACCTGGAGGCGCCGACGCGCGGCACCGAAATCCAGAGTGAGGCGTTCCAGGGTAATGACCCCGTGACAGAGACTGTGCAGGTGGCTGTCCCGCTCGGCCCGTGTACCGGTAAGGTCGTCGATCAGGATCACGGTCGTCTTGAGGCCGGTGAAAAACTGCTTGAGCTGGAGGAGGTGACGGCGATAGCGAAGCGGATCCTGAGCAAGCAGACGCATTTCCGAGAGGCTGTCGAAGACGACACGCTTCGGCTTTATGCGTTCCACTTCCTTCTTGATGAGGTCGATCGTGCCTCCGAGTTCCATCTCCCAGCTATGCAGGATCGATTGCTCGCGTCCCGCGCCCAGTACTTCTTCGGCTGAAGCGAGCTCGAAAAGCGCTACGCCATCGAGGTCCCAGCCGTGCGATCGGGCGACGACCTCAAGCTCCTCGCTGCTTTCCGAGAGAGTGATGTAAAGGACGGGTTCGCCTTGGCGAGCGCCCTCAAGGAGGAACTGAAGCGAAAGGGTTGTCTTGCCCGACCCCGGGCTTCCCTCGATCAGATAGAGGCGATTGGCCGGAAGGCCTCCCCCCAGGATCAGGTCCAATCCCTCATTGCCAGTCGAAATGCGTTCTTCGGGTTCCAACATCGCCCACCTTCGGTCCGTTCCGCGACTTAACGCTTATCGAACGAAAATGTCCCCGATCGCAATCCTGGCCCTGTGCGAAGGGAAGACAGCTTTGGAGTTCGAAATGCAAAAATTTGCGCAACCGCCTTGCGGCGGCTCCGTCTGGTAGTCCCCGCAAGCACGATGCCCAGAACGGTCCGAAGCTCTCCGGGCAAGTCTGGCAACGGCGAAGTGCCATGTCCGGAGACGATGCCGTTCTTTTCGAAGAGATGGGAGACGTTGAGCTGCAACCGCGCCGGTCCCGCGCGGATCCGGGCAAGGAAGGCATTGCAAATGACTCGCAATCACGCGAGAGGCTCGCGATGCTTCTACGAAACGGGCCTTGGGCCTGCGAAAGAACCTAAAGCGGATAGGCCATGCGCATTCTCGTTGTCGAAGACGATAGCGCCCTTGCGGCGGAACTTTCGCGAACGCTGCGGAGCGAGAACCTGGCTGTCGACCTCGCGGTCGATGGGGAGGAAGGTCTGCATCTGGCGACGACCGAGCACTACGACGCAATGGTCCTCGATCTTGGTCTTGCCAAGATGGACGGTATCGCGCTCTTGCGGGATTGCCGGGAGAAGGAACTGACTCTCCCCGTCCTGATCCTCACCGCCCGCGATTCCTGGGCTGACAAGGTAACCGGTTTTCGCGCTGGCGCGGACGACTACATGACAAAGCCGTTTCTGCCCCAGGAACTGACGATGCGGTTGCGGGCGCTGGTCCGCCGCGCCAACGGCCATGCCGCAACACGGCTTGCCTGCGGGCGGCTGACTTACGATGCCCAGCTGGGCCACTTCGAACTGGACGGACTGGCCCTTCGCCTGACGGCTTTCGAATGGCGCGTCCTCTCCGCGCTGATGTTGCGCAAGGGCGTCGTGGTCGAACGCCGCGAGTTGTTGGAGCGCGTCTACGAGTACGATGCCGATTCCGATTCCAATTCGCTGGACGTGATCATCGGCAGGCTGCGGCGCAAGATCGGCGCGGAAATGATCGAGACCGTTCGCGGACGCGGCTATCGCCTCGGCCCGGCCTGATCCCGCCCCCCGTTGCCAACGCCGATCAGCGGGGCAGCAACAGCGCGGCGCGCAGACCTCCCAACGCCGATTTTTGCAGTGCCAGGGTTCCTCCATGCAATTCGGCGAGTTCCCGGGCAATCGGCAACCCGAACCCATGTCCATCCCCGCGCTCGTCGAGCCGCAGCCCCGGCAGCAGCACTTGTTTCAGCGCCGCCTCGCCCAGTCCCGGCCCGTCGTCTTCAACGACGATTTCCAGCATCCTGTCTCGTTCGGTCGCGGTAACTTGGACATGGCTGCTCGCCCACTTCGCGGCATTGTCGAGAAGGTTTCCGAGCATTTCGCCAAGGTCCTGTGGGTCGCATCTGACCGGCATGTCCTCTGGAACCATGACATGGAACGCGATGTTGCGGTCCATGTAAATCCGCATCAGGGCATTGACGAGATCGGCCACGACCGGCGCCACGGCGACGGACAGGCGCCCCGGCGCTCCGGGGGAAGACGCACGTGCGCGGCCGAGATGATGGCGAATGGCGCGATCGATCTGCTCGACCAGTTCCGCAAGGTCCCCTTCCGGGTCCTCGTGGGCATCGCTCAGCTTGATCTTGAGAGTCGCCAGAGGCGTCTTCAGGCTGTGAGCAAGGTTCGCGACATGCGAACGCGCCCGCGCCAGCGAGGCCTCGTTCTCGTCCAGCAGGTCGTTCGCCTCCCGGACGACGGCGCGCAGTTCGGCAGGCTGGTCGCCGGGAATCCGGGCAATCCGTCCGCCACGCACATCTTCAAGCGATTGCTTGAGCCGCGCCAACGGCTTCAGACCGATCCGCAACTGCAACAGCGACGTCGCCAATAGGACGATGCTCAGCCCTCCAAGGATCAGCAACACGGGACGGACAGCCGCAGTTCGCAGTCTCTCGTAGACTGCGCGGGGCGCCGTCGCGGCAATACGAACCCGCCCTCCCGGCGTATCCCTGTCCAGCACCCTCACATAGAGATCGCCAGAGCGCCCGGTCCGCAGCAGGCTTGGAGGCGCACGGAAATGCCCTTCCCGGCCGCGCGGGCCTTCCTCAAGAAAATCGAGCTTGCCGATGGCTTCCGTGGAGTTCACGACAACCCGAGACGTCTCGATCCGCCAGGACCATCCACGTCGATACTGGGTAAAAGGGCCGATTTCCACCAGCATCCCCCGATCCACCGAACCGTCCGGACGGACGCTGCGCGCCAATAGCCCGATCTGGCCGTCAAGGCTCTGGTTGATGCTGCGCTGAACGTAAACATTAAGCACCGCCTCGACGGAAAGGCTCGCGGCGATCAGGGCCGCCACTGTCAGCATCGTGCCGACAAGGAGCAAACGGCCCTTGATGGAAATCCTGGCCAGCGCCGATGCGAGCGCCGCCCGGTATGATGCTATCGACATGAAGCGGTTCCGGAACAGGCCTTGCGGATAGCGCCGGGAACCGACCATTGTCAAAGGCGGCAGCTTCCGCGCACACGGCGTGAACGGCTTCTTAAACCGAACATGAACGAGCCAGTTCACGTTCGGTCTGGAAGCACTTCGCTAGACAAGTTCCATGCGAACGCTTCGTTACAATGTCCGGTCGCGGAGCCTGTCAGGATGTGTCGAGGACGTTTCGGGATTTACGCCTGAGAGTACCTTGCAGCCTCCTCGCACGATCGCCGAAGGGGCGTTGATCTCGCTCGCATCGCTCGCCTTTCGCGAACGTCGCCTCGTCCTGATCCTGAGAGGGCTACATCACCCGGAAGCGGCAGAGAGCGCCCGAATTGCCGCCGACCTTGCTGCCCCGCTCCATGAGGCATTCGCACGATTGGCCCGCGAGGCGAAATCATGCGGGATTCAGGTCCTCCTGCCGGTGGCGCCCGTTCTCAGTCTCGACGAGAACACGATCCTGCATCGTATCGCCGCCTTGCAACGGCCGTCGATCTCGGGCCACTGGCGCCTCGTCAACGCGCTGCAACAGGCGATGAAGGCCTGCGCGGATGCTTTGGGGCAAGACGCCCGGCGCCTGCCTGCGCGCGCAATATTGCAGGAGCGCGATACATCGCAGAATCCGTCGCTACGGATCGAGTGCGCCGGCAAGGGCCGCGTGACGCGCAACCTCGACACATATGCCCGGCGGCGCGCGAAACTATGGGACGGCCATTCCGAGCCGCCCCCCGGAACACTGAAAGCCAAAGCCGTCGAAATCGTCCGGCGCCATCCGGTGGCAACCACCGCGCAGTTCCTCGCGGCAGGAATCACCCATCAATATCTGAGCGCGCTTCATCACGACGGGTTCGTGGAGCGCATCGGCCAGGGAGTCTACAGCTTCCCCAGCAGGCTCATGAAAAAGGCAGACCCATAGAAAAATACAATGTAAATACCGAATACTTGAAATACATTCGACCACACTGACAGCAGCAGCTGTTGGTGTTTCTGCATGCGCGAATTAATAAATCAGACTTTGTTACACTTTATTTCCAATTACGATATTTTTTCTTGCCAGAATCGCAATTCATTCTCATTAGCGCCCCTGAATTGATCCATACCAACACGCTTCAGGGGGTTTCATGTCTTTTTCACGCCTGCGATCAGCCCATGCTTCCGCGCCCGCCTACCTCGCCATGAGCCTGGGCCTCGCCGCAAGCCCCGCCCTCGCGCAGGAAGCGCGCCAACCTGCCGCACCGCGACTGGGCGGCGTGACCGTTTCCGACACCGCCATCGATGAGGGCAGCTACAAGGCCGACGCGG
The DNA here is from genome assembly GCA_017745295.1 of Novosphingobium sp. Taxonomy (GTDB): domain Bacteria; phylum Pseudomonadota; class Alphaproteobacteria; order Sphingomonadales; family Sphingomonadaceae; genus Novosphingobium. The sequence goes on along the minus strand of JAGHZR010000030.1, from coordinate 39,932 downwards.
CAGACTCGCCCAAGTATACCGCCCCGCTCGTCGACACGCCGCGCTCGATCACGGTCATTCCGGCGCAAGTCATCCGGGACACAGCTTCGGCCTCGCTCACCGAAGCCCTGCGCACCGTTCCCGGCATCACACTGGGGGCCGGCGAAGGCGGAAACCCGCTCGGCGACCGTCCGTTCATCCGCGGCTTCGACAGCCAGGCCAGCACCTATCTGGACGGCGTGCGCGATGTCGGCGCCCAGAGCCGCGAAGTCTTCGCGGTCGAGCAGATCGAGGTCGTGAAGGGTTCGGACAGCTCGATGGGCGGCCGCGGCAGCGCCGGCGGCAGCCTCAACCTGGTTTCGAAAGTGCCCACCGCAGACCGCTTCATCGCCGCGAGCGGCAGCCTCGGCACCGACGACTACAAGCGCGCCACCGTGGACGTGAACCAGCCGCTGAACGACTTCGTCGGCCTGCGCGTCGCCGCCATGTGGCACGACCAGGACGTTGCCGGTCGCGACGCGATCTGGTCGAAGCGCTGGGGCGTCGCACCCTCGATCAAGCTGGGGTTGAACGGCCCGACCAGCCTGACGGTCAGCTACTATCACCTCGAAACCGACGAACTGCCGGATTCGGGCATTCCCTATCTCTACACCTCCGCCAATGTCCCGGCAGGCGTGACCGAAACCGCCCCGGCGGACCGCTACACCACGATCAGCGGTGTCGCAGTCGATCGTCCGCGCGGCGCCTTCTACGGCCTCAAGGACCGCGACTTCCGCAAGACCAACGTCGACAACTTCACGGTCCGCGCCCAGCACGAATTCGACAACGGCATCACCCTGCGCAACACCTCGCGCTACGGTCGTAGCGAGCAGAGCTACGTCTGGACCCAGCCCGACGACCAGCAGGGCAATGTCTACGGCGTCCGCAACGCGACAAGTGGCGTCATCACCGCGCCGGGCGGCCAGGTCTGGCGCCGCGCCAATACCCGCTACAGCTACACCGAAGGCCTCATCAACCAGACCGACCTGTTCGGCGAAGTCAGCCCCTTCGGCCTCAGGAACAGCTTCGCCGCCAGCTTCGAATGGGCGCGCGAAAAGGCCGCAAACGGCACGTTCGTCTCCAACGCGGCGACCGGCGCCGCGATCGCGACCGCGTCCTCGCAAAGCCCGCGCTGCAATGTCGCCATGCTGGCGCGCTACAACTGCACCTCGGTGGACAACCCCAACCCGAACGACCCCTGGGTGAGCTACGCCAGCGACACCTCTTCGGCTCTCGCCTCGATCCAGCGCAGCCTGCCCAAGACCTGGACGCTCTCGCGCGTCGACAGTTGGGGCGCCTCGCTGTTCGACACGATCACGATCACCGACAACCTGTTGCTCAATCTCGGCGGCCGCTACGATAACTACAAGACCGAAGTAAGCCCCGGCCTCACCGCGACCTCGACGGCGAACCGCACCTGGGTCAGCCGCAGCGACGACTTGTGGAACTATCAGGCGGGCCTCGTCTTCAAGCCGACCGCCGACAGCAGCCTCTACATCTCGACTTCCAGCTCCGCGACACCTCCGGGATCGTACCTGGCGCAAGGCAGCGAGGGCAACGCACTCAACACGACGACACAGGCGCTAACCGACGCGCTCAAGGTCGAGAAGACCAAGTCCTACGAAGTCGGAACCAAGTGGAACCTGCTGGGCGACACGCTGTCGCTGACGCTGGCCGCGTTCCAGACCCGCACCAAGAACGCCCGCACCACGGGTGAGAACAACACTGTCGTCTTCGTCGGCGACCGCCGCATTCGCGGCATCGAGTTCGGCTTCAACGGCAACATCACGCCGGAATGGAACGTCTTCGGCGGCTATACCTACATGGATGCCAGGATCGTCGACGGCGGTATCACCACGACGACGGCCGTCGACACAGCGACCGGCCGGAGCGTCACGGCTTTCGCCCCCGCTGTCAGCACCGGCACGCGCTTCCCGAACACGCCGAAGCACAGCTTCACCGCCTTCACCAACTACAACGTGACACCCCAGTTCACCGTCGGCGGCGGCGCGATCTACATGAGCAAGGTCTACGGCGGCATCCAGGAAGTCGGCTCGCGCAAGATCACCAACGGGCAAGTCGTCCTGCCGCCGACCCTGGCGCGCATGGTTCCGAGCTACTGGCGCTTCGACGCCAATGCCTCGTACAAGATCAACGACTTCGCCCAGGTCCAGGTCAACGTGCAGAATGTCTTTAACGAGCTGTACTATGACAAGGCCTATACGGCGCACTACGCCAACCAGGCAGCAGGGCGCACAGCGATCCTGACGCTCAACGTCAAGTACTGACAGGTCGGCAGCGGCCGAGAATCGACTCGCCTTCGAAAGAGGGCGAGCCGTGGAAACAGGGCATCGGATGCATCCAATGGCGGGCTGGATGGGCAGCGACGGAGCAGTGCCGCCATTCGGATGCGAAAAAAGCCGGGGTGATGATCGAGTTCAACACCCGCGCCGATGCCGACGTCCGATATCGCGGCACTTTCGACTGATTCTTCGCCGGTCCGAGCGGCGCCAATACTGCGTGAAGAACGGACTAGACCAACGATATTCGTTCAACACGTGCCGTCCCCGAATCGAGTTTCCCTACCCATCATCCGGATATTGAGCGCTGGTATTCCTGCAATTCCCGGCAAGCCATCGTAAAACAACTCGGCGTTCAGACGAGAGCGGAGACGGCCTCGATCGGCAACAGGGCCGCACCCAAGGTAATCGGAGACCCGCGCAGACCAGAAATTCGGACCGGCGGTCGTCGGTCGTGGACGGTATTGACGAGGTCTCTGCTCTGCAGACGATCGGACAGCCCCTGAAGGATTTCGACCGGGATCGTCCCCGCCAGCACGATCGCGCCGGGATCGAACCAGGAGAACGCAGTGTTGACCACCACCTCCAGCTGCGAGGCCGCCCGGTCCATCCATTCGGTTATCGTGGCGCGCTGGCTTTCGGAATGGATGTCGATGTCCGTAATCGAAGACAGCGCGCACCCGCTGGCATTCAGGGTGGAGAGCAGGTCGAGCGGGCTGGGCCTGGGGCGCTCGCCCGGGAACAGGCAGCCGATTTCCCCCGCCACGCCGAACTGGCCGCGCATCAGTCGCCCGTCCACGATCACGCCCGCACCGATGCCGAAACCGAGCAGCAGCACCACCACCGTCGAAAAGTCCTGCAGCAGACCACCCATGTAGAATTCCGCGATGGCGGCAGCGTTCGCGTCGTTCTCGATCCACAGCGACCAGCCCAGTTCCGCGCGGAAGATTTCTCCCAAGGGAGCATCGCGCCATCCGGGCATTTCGTGGACCACGCTCCACCGTTCGCCATCGGGCGACAGTGCCGGGCCGGGAACCGCAACCCCCATGCCCAGCATCCGCTGTCCTAGCAGCCCGTGCCGGTCCACCAGATCGTGCGTGAGCCGCCTTACCCGCCGCGCGAACTGCCGGGGATCGATCGGCTCAGTGGTTTCGCGGTGCGTGGCGATCGGATTGCCGGCGAAATCGACCAGCGCGATATCGAGCAGCCCCTTGTGCGCCGTGGCCCCCACCGCATAGCCGCCCCCGGCCGCAAGGCGCAGCGGAATCGCCGGTCGGCCGCGCCCCGCGGCGCCGATATCGGGCACTTCCTCCACCACGCCGAGCGACAGCATCTCGCGCGAGAACCGCGTCAGCGCGGCGCCGCTCATCTCCAGGCGCGCAGCCAGAACGGTGCGCGGCAGCGGCCCTGCCTTGCGCAGTTCGCGCAGGATCCGGCGCTGGTCCTTGTCGAAGTTGGAAAGGGTCATGGCGCGGCGGCTAGGCTTTATTATTTATTTTCACAACAATAATTAAAAGCGTCACATTCGAGGTTCAGAGGCCCGCCCGTCGCTTCCTCCCGGCGACCCGAAATTCATGAGGGGCCTTCATGCTCAAGACCGTTCTCGCTTCCGGCGCCGCGCTGGTCGCGCTCGCTACCGCCTTCACCCCGGCCTACGCGGTCGATGCCGCCGCCGATGCCTCCGCGCCCGCTGCCGCGGACGAAACCAAGGGCGACGACATCATCGTCACCGGCTCGACCCGCGCAGAACGCCGCTTCGACGTGTCCTACGCGGTGAACACGATCTCGCAGGAAGACGTCGAGAAGATCGCCCCGGTCAACTTTGCTGACCTCATCGGCCAGCTTCCCGGCTTCCAGACCGAGATCACCGGCGGCGAAGTGCAGAACATCTACCGCATCCGCGGCCTGCCCAACGACGGTGGTTTCGTCAGCTTCCAGCAGGACGGCCTGCCGCTGTTCCATGAGAACGACGGCGTGTTCTTCCGCGGCGACGCGATCCTCAAGCAGGACTTGATGACCGACCACGTCGAAGTGGTGCGCGGCGGTCCGGCTCCGGTCTACGCCAGCTACTCGGGCGCGATCGTCAACGCGATCACCGTGACCGGCAGCGAGGAAGCGCGCGGCAAGGCACAGGTGACGCTGGGCGATACCGGCCTCTACCGCCTCGACGCCTATCAGGCGGGCAAGCTGGCCAAGGACACATACTACGCCGTCGGCGGCTTCCTGCGCTATCACGACGGCTACCGCGACAATGGCTTCCCCAATGACAAGGGCGGCCAGATCCGCGCCAACATCAAGCACGTGACGGACAACGGCTTCATCAAGCTGAACTTCAACTATGTGAACGATCACAATACGTTCTATCTGCCGATCCCGACGAACAACCCGCTGACCGGGGAATCGCTGGACCGGTACATCGATTACTTCACCGGCACCATGAATTCGCCGGCGTTCCGCAACGTCAACCTCAAGTACCGCGACGGCAACGGCATCGTGCAAAGCCGCAACGGCGACCTGTCCGACGGTCGCCATATGCAGATGGTGAACTTCGGCGCGCATTACGAAGGCGACTTCGATGGCTGGCTGGTAACCGCCGCCGCCGGCTATACCCAGGGCAAGCTGGACTTCTCGGCGTTCTATTCGACGACCAATCCGGCGGACGGCAACGCCTTCGCGGCGGGTTACCTCTCGCGCGCCACAGCCGCCTTCGGCGCGGTGGACCACTTCGGCTACACGCTTGCCGGAACCAACACGGTTTACGATCCCTACGCGGCCTCCGGCCTCGTGATGCAGGGCCAGTACCGCGACATTCACTCGAAGTTCTATTCGGGACAGGCCAACCTGTCGGTCGCGAAGAAGTTCGAGACCGGCATCGGCAGCCACGACATCAAGCTGGGTCTCTACGGCAGCCTCTACGGTGAGGACAGCCGCACACTCTACCAGAACTACCTGATCGAAGTGGCCGGGAAACCGCGCACCCTCGACCTCGTGGCCTATAACGCCGCCGGCACCGAGATCGGGCGCGTCACCGACAAGGGCGTGCTGAACTATGCCGCCACGCTCAATCAGGGCGACAGCGACGCCAAGATGTTCGCGGTCTATGCCAACGACACCTGGGAAATCGTGCCGGGCCTGCGCATCGACGGCGGCATCCGCCACGAACGCTACAGTTACAAGGGCTGGGCAGCTCTGACCGGGCAGGTCAATCTGGGCGACACGACGACGCTGGCCGACGACGCCACCCGCGGTTTCACCGGCGTGATCCTGAACCAGAAGCTCAAGCCCAACGTCACCAACTGGACGGTCGGCGCGAACTACGACTTCTCCAGGCATATCGGCATCTACGGCCGCGCCTCGCACCTCGAGACGCCGCCCAACGTCCAGACCGTGATGAGCATCAACCCGACGATCATCACGACCGTCGCCGACCAGTTCGAGGCAGGCCTGAAGCTGTCGATGGGCCGCTCATACCTCTACGTCACCGGCTTCTACACCAACTTCGACCCGCTCAACGCCTCGTTCCTGGCGTTCGACCCGACCACCGGCCGCAACGACGTGAACGTGCCCTTCATCGGCGAAGCCCAGGTCAAGGGCGTGGAATTCGACGGCGCCTTGAGCGTGACCCCGTGGTTCACGCTGAACGGCGCGCTGACGGTCAGCGATCCGAAGTACAAGAACTTCCAGAGCAGCACCGGCGCCGATCCGGAGCAGGCCGAGGGCAACCAGATCGTCCGCCAGCCGAAGGTCTACGGCAACATCCGCCCGAGCTTCGACTTCACCACCGGCGACACCAACGTGTCGATCTATGGCCGCTACACCTACATGGGCAAGCGCTTCGTCGACCTCTACAACAACACCGCCCTGCCTGCCTACGGCACCGTGGGCGCGGGCGTGACGCTGAAGCACGGCACATGGCAGCTGCAGGTCGTCGGCGACAACCTGTTCAACGCCCACGGCCTGACCGAAGGCAACACCCGCACCGACTCGTTGAGCGGCCAGGGCAGCGCCGAGGCGATCTACGGCCGCCCGATCTTCGGCCGCAACTTCCGCCTCGTCATCGGCAAGTCCTGGTGAGGATGCGAGCGGTGATGCGCAAGGGCCCGGCGCGCATGGCAGCGGTTGCCGCAGCGGCCCTGGCCCTCGCCACGGTCCCGGCTCACGCCGGGGCCGCAGCGCCGGCAGCGGTGGGAGATACGGTGGTGGAGGCCCTGTCCCGGCGGCTCTTTCCCCTGCTCGATGCGCTGGGCCGCGATCCTTCGGCGCTGAACGCGCTGCAGGGTCGCTCCGAAGTCGCCGCCATGCTGCGCGCCCGGTTCGACCGGCGCGCGGCATGCGGCACGGATCCTGGCTGCGCGGCGCAGGCGATGGTGTGGACCGATGGCGAGACGCAGGTCCTTGCCGCCGCCCTGCCGGCCGACACCGCAAAGACCGTGGACGATGGCGCCGCCGCCCAGGTCGCGCGCGAGCTCGGCGGCGTCAACGCCATCATTCGCTCCTATGCGCTGGGGCAGGTCCCTGCCTATCCGCAGATCGACGGGTCCGGCCCGCTCGATCCGCAGGAGGCCCGCTCGCGCGTGCAGGCGGCGCTGTGGCTTTCGCAGACGGTCCGCGCCGGTTCGGTGCAGGCGCTGGATCCCAGCGTGGACTTCGCGCTCACCCTGCTGGACGGCAGCGACCGCATCGATGCGATCGGCTACGAGCCCGTGCTCGGCGGTCTCAACGCCCCCGCGATGAAGCGCGCGAGGACGTTCGACTGGAAACGCTTCCGCTACAGCGCGATGATCGTCACCGGCGTCGGCCCCGAAGTCGACGGAATGCCCCTCAGCCCCTTCGGAAAGTACCACCTGCGCCTCGCTGCGCAGCGCTTCGCGGCCGGTGACGCGCCGTTCCTCATCGTCACCGGCGGCCGCGCGCATCCCCGCGCCACCCGCTTCGCCGAGGCCGAGCAGATGCGCAGCGCCCTCATCGAGCGCTATGGCGTCCCCGCCGATGCGATCGTGATCGAGCCTTACGCGCGCCACACCACCACCAACCTGCGCAATGCCACGCGCCTGCTGATGGCGATGGGCGCCCCGCTGGAAAAGGACACGCTCATCGTCTGCAATCCGGGTCAGAGCGCCTATATCGAAAGCGCCACCTTCGTCGCCCGCAACCAGCAGGACCTGGGCTACATGCCCGGCAAGGTCGGCGCCCGCCTGTCCGCGACGGAGCTGGAATTCCGCCCTTCGTCGCTGTCGGCCCGCGTGGATCCCCGCGACCCACTGGATCCCTGACCAGCCACATCGGAGCCTTTCCCCCAATGCCCCCAAAGCGCCCCTTCCTGCTTGCCGCCACTGCCGCTCTCGGCCTCCTCACCCCCTCGCTCGCACAGGCCTGGGGCGGCACCGCCCACACCGTCATCGACCGCGCCGCGATCGAGGCGATTCCGGCCGACGGCCCTGTCTTCCTGCGCAAGTACGAGGACTATATCGGAGCCTCCTCGCTCCTGCCCGACAGCTGGCGCGGCAATTCGGAGAACTTCTCCAAGATCGAGGAAGACCCCAACCACGGCTGGTTCCGCGAACAGTTCACCTTCCTGAAGCCCATCCCCCGTTCGCGCTACGAATTCGTGATCGCGCTCTACAAGCAGTACGAGAAGATCAAGGACAGCGATCCCGAGACCGCAGCGCGCACCAATGTGCGCTGGACCGGCACGCTGCCCTACGCCGCGATCGAGGCCTACGACCGCATCGTCGTGTGCATGCGCCGCATCCGCGCCGCCAATGCCAAGGGCAAGGACGCCTCGGTAGCCGAGCAGAACTGCGCCTTCGACGTGATCCGCCTTGGTCACTATATCGGCGACGGCGCCAATCCGATGCACGATTCCGTCAGCAGCGACGGCTGGCGCGGCCCCAACCCGCACGGTTACACCACCGACCGCACCGTTCACGGCCGTTTCGAGAGCCAGTTCGTCGACGGCATGAAACTGACCGTGGCGGACATCGCCCCGCGCATCGGCAAGCCCGGTCATACGCAGGGCGACATGTTCGACGCGGTGCTGGCCTATCTCGACACCTCGGGAGACAAGGTGGGCGAAGTGTTCGAACTGGAAAAGCGCAACAGGTTCGCCGATTTCTCGGACGGCAAGGTGCGCGAGATGATCTACGAACGTACCGCTGCGGGCGCGACGATGCTGCGCGACATGCTGTGCCGCGCCTGGGCGGAAAGCGCCTCGCCCCCGGCCGAAGTGGAGCCTTCGCCGATCGACTTCGCCAACCCGAGGTTCAATCCGGAAACCGGCTCGGCGCCGGACTGATCGGACTTTCCGGCACGGTACTTCAGCGCGGCACGCACCCGGGCGTGTCGCGCGTGGCCCACCTGGAACTGGCTCAGCAGCACGATGGCGCAAAGCGCGCCCACGAAAGGCACCACCAGCCCCAGGGTCAGCATTCCGGTTTCGACCGCGGCGCCCTGATCCCGGCCCGGCACATAGCCCAGCCACCCCAATGCCCAGCCGATCAACACGGTGGAGGCTGCCCCGCTCGCCTTCACGGCGACAAGGTAGAACGCGAAGAGCCCGGTCTCCAGCCTGCGGCCGTGGCGCAGCGCCACGAAATCCACCGCATTGGCCAGCACGCCCCAGGGCAACATGAATACGCTGGCAAGACCGAAGCCGATGATCCCGGCGCAGCCGGCCAGCAGCTCCGGCCGATGCAGACACAGAGCAAAGAGCGCCAGCCCGAATGCCGCAACGCCGTGGCCCATCGCCAGCAGCCGGGTCTGGTCGAAGCGCCCGGTCAGCCCGGTCCAGCACAACACGCCCGCGAACTGCCCGATCGTCATCGCGATCAGCCAGGTGCTCACCAGATCGGGCCGTTCGACCAGATAGCTCCCTGTATAAAGCATCATCCGGCCGAAGCCGGGCATGGCGAAACCGGTGACCAGCGCGAGCAACCCCATGCCAAGGACCATCGGATCGCGCAGGGGCACATCTATGCCATCCCCCTGCGTGTCATCGCAGTCCCGGTCTCCCTTGCCCGAGGTGAAGGCGCAGGCCGTCATCGTCAGCGCGAACAGCCCCCCGGTCGCGAGCCCGGCGGTCGCCAGAGCATCGAAGGCATGGCTGCGTGCTGCCTGCTGCACCAGCGGCGTGAAGATCGTGGCGATGGCCAGAGAACTCGCCGTGCTGAACAGCAGCCGATAGCCCGAGACGCGGCCCCGCGCGCGGCTGTCCCCGGTCATCCGCGCCATCAGCGCGTTGTGCGGCACGTCGATCACCGCATAGGCGCCGCGAAACACCAGCATCGCGCCGGCAAGCAGCCAGCCTTCACGTAGCCCCCATGCCGGCATGGCGTAAAGCATTGCGAAGGCCATGCCGCAAGGCACCGTGCCCGCCGTCACCAGCCAGCGATAGCCCCTGCCCCGCCGGCGCATGCGGATCACAAGCGTGGCCGACAGGAAGTCGAACACCAGATCACCCAGCAGCGCCACCAGCATCAGCGATCCCGCCGCTACGGCCGAGAGCCCCAGCAAGTCGGTCAGGAGAAACAGGATGGTCATGTCAGCGCCGGCAAACACCAGCGCCTTGCCGAAGTTGCCGGACGCATAGGCGAACAGCGCCCCTTCGGCAGCCAGACGATTCACGCGGGAGACTGGCCCGGATGTCTGCGGAGAACGTACTGAGTCTGGCATCCGGATGGGGCGCGAACTACGGTTGAAGGCCTGATGACGGGGGATCACCCCCGCGCGGCGATTACAACCTTAATGCGACATTCTGACGACAGCCATCCGCATGGCATCGCCGGAAAGGCGTGCTTCGACGTGCGCGCGAATGTCCGCCATCACTACGGTGTGCAATAACGAGGTATTGGACATTTCCGCCATTCGCGAGCGTCGCGAAAATGTCCTCCCAGTTCAGTTCTTACCCCCGACCACCGCGCCAGCCCCCAACATCTCATCGATCCGAAATGCCTTGCGTCCTTTCGTCGCCCCCGTTGCCCCGCCGGTGCAGCCAATCGGTCTCTGCGCGCAGCTTCGGTCCCGCAAGGGACGGAGCACTTCCTCCGTCGGTCGCAATGCCCTCACAGATAACGCATCCACAATGCCCCGCTCGCGCGCTTGATCGCGCCGAAGCGGCGACAGGCGAACCAGCACGGTACGGCGGTGGCCAGAGCGATGAGCCACAGCCATCCGACCGAGGGTACGCTCACCAGCTCCTTCACACCCAATGCCGCTCCGACCAGCCGGTTCACACAGTGAAGCAGGTAGAGGTGAAGGATGTAGAAGAACAGCGGCGCGGCGCCAAACACCGCAAGGATACCCAGCGGGCGCGGCGGCAACTTCTCGAACCCGGCCAGCAGGCACGCCCCGATGCCGAGCGTCAGCAGCAGGAAATCGGCGGACGGCGGATACTTGGTGAGGTTCACGAAGCTCATCACGGTCCTGAGCCCGGTATCGCCCGCATGCCACGCCACGGGTTCGCCATAACCGTTCGCGGTGCGAAGCAGGGTGAACCCGGCGAGCGCCGCAAGCCCGGTGATGGCCAGGGCACGCTGCCGCCAGGCGGGCTCGACGGACCGCGCAAACCACGGCCCGATCGCATAGCCCAGCGCGATCACACCGATCCAGGGAAGGACCGGATAGGAGGTGCGGGCGCGGCTGCCCCAGGGCAGATCGATGAAGCCGCGATCATGCAGGATCGCCCAGAGCGCATGGCCCGGTTGCCCCTCGGCGACATGGACGGCATCGAGCAGGTTGTGGCCCAGCACGATCGCCAGCCCGGTCGCGATCAATGCCGGTCTGGGCAGATGGACCAGCGCTGCCAACGCCATCATCGCAATGCCGATCGCCCAGATCACCTGCAGGAAGACGGTCGGGGCTACCGGATTGAAGGTCCAGGCGAAGTTCACCACCGTCCATTCCAGCGCCACCAGAAACAGCCCGCGCTTGAGCAGGAAGTCCGACGCGGCACGCGCTCCGCCCCGCGGCGCGGCGTAGAGCCAGGCGCTTACGCCGGTCAGCGCCACGAAGATCGGCGCGCACAGGTGAGCCGCGATCCGGCTGAAGAACAGCGCGGGTTCGGTCTGCCCGACGTCCATGGGGTCGCTCACCTGCGCGTGGAGATAGAAAAATTCGCGCACGTGATCGACGAGCATCAGCAGGATGACGAGGCCGCGCAGGGCATCGATGGAGCCGATGCGCAAGGGACACGGTTGTCCGGCGGTGGACGAAGCAGCGAGAGTGGAGGACACGAAGAACCTTCGAAAGATTGGGGCGGCTTTCCCGTATTACAGGAAAAGCCGCCTTATCGAATTAAAGCGAGACGCGCACGCTGGCGTAGACGGCGCGGCCGTCGGCCGGGGCATGAAGCAACTGGTCGCCATCCCACCACACGTAGGCATAGCGATCATTGGTCAGGTTGCGAATCTGGCCAGTGACCTCGATCTGCGGGGTCACCTTGTAGGCGACTTCCAGATTGAACACCGCGAAGCCGCCGAACTTGCCGTGCAGGTTGCTGGTGTCCAGTTCGTAGTCCGTCTGACCATTGCCCAGCAGCGTCACGCGCAGCCTGTCGGTAGGCCGCAGATCGACGCCGCCCGAGACGATGTACTCGGGCACATGGTCGATCCTGTTGCCGGCCTGCTCCGGGGTCGCGGGGTTGGGCGTCACGATGCGGCCATGCTGCTTCGACCATGCGGCCCACAGGCTGATCCACGGCGCGGGCTTGAGGTTCGCCTGCACGTCGAAGCCGACACGGCGGGTGCCGCCGATATTGGTGTAGAGCGCGCGCAGTTCATCGTACTGCACCTCGCCCGTCGCCACCTGCTTCCATGCGGCGATGCGCCCCTCGAACCATGTGCCCTGGCTGAACTTCACGCCCAGTTCCCAGCCATCGTTATAGGACGGGGCAAGGTTCGTCGTCTGCGGCGGGATCAGACAGGTCGAGGAGCCGAGGCCGATCTGGAACGTGCGGCCATAGTTGCCATAAGCGGTGACCCCCTCGACCGGCGTGATGGCGGCGCTGACCTTGGGCTGGCTGATCGTGCCATAGTCGTAGACCGCGTAGCGTTCCCCGGTAAGGCGATCGTCGAAGTGGCCCTCCACCTTGTCGAAGCGCCAGGCAGGTGTGATGCGCAGCCACTCGGTCGGCTCGATCACCGCCTGAACGTAGCCCCCGTAGATCGAGAGGTCGAAGTCCTGAGAGATACGATGGCTGGTGCGCACGCGCGCATTGGTGAAATAGCGGTCGTAGCGGTTGCGCTGGATCTGGAAATCGCCACCGACTTCCACTGAGAACGCATGGAGCAGCGATCCCACCTCGGGCGTCCAGGTTGCATGGGCGAGGCCGCCGTACTGGTGCTGGCGCGTACCGCGTTCCTGCTGCGAGATGCCTTCGGAGAACCGCACGAAACGCACGTCATCGAAATCGACGAGATAGAGCTTGGCCGAAGCCGCCAGCGTATCGGTCACCTCGCCGTCCAAGTGCAGGCTGTACTGCTGGATCGTGGGCCGGCCGCCATCGTTGGCGGAGACGGCATAGGAGGTGCGCGGACGGTCCTCCGCATCGGCGCGGGTCAGGAAGCCCGGCTCCTGCCCCTTGCCATGGTAATACCGGGCGATGGCGCCCAGTCGGAAAGATCCGGGTGCGTAGAACCACTTGCCCGACAGGCTCAGCCGGTCGCCCTCGGCATGATCGCGATAGCCGTCTGTATGGCGATAGCCCGCGAAGTAGTTCTGCGTGAAGGATCCGCGCTCAAGCCCCGCCGCGACCTGCCCGTCGCCTGCGCGGCGTACCTGCACGGCGAGCAGTTGCTTCCTTCCGGCGTGGCAGACCGGCGCACGCTGGCAGCGTCCATCTACTTTTCGGCTTGGCTGCTGAGCCTCGTACATGCCGGTTTGCGGCCCTGGGCCAATGCGTGGGCGGAGCAGTTGCGCGCGGAGGGGCTACTCTGCCTGGCTATTCCCGTGAGCACGGCCCTGGCGGGAATGCCCCTGACATCGACGCTGGCTCGTGGCGACGGGATACGCTCAGGGGCAGATCTGACGGCGCTGGCGATGGGCATCATCCTGTGGATCGCAGCAGGCATAATCGCACGCAGGTCGTTTGGGGGCGCTGCGCGATGATGGTCAGCATGGCCCTGTCCCTGATCCTTACGGTAACCGGATTCCATGCCATTCGGCGGGGCACATCCCGAAGACTTATCGGCTATCGAGCGGCCTGGTGCGCGGGCGGTACCGTCTTGCTGGTTCTGGCGATCCTTCCCGTTGCGCAACTGGCCGCGACCATCGTGATCGCGGCGATCCTGTGGTTCTTCTGCATCCTGCCGGTAGCCGGGCTCGTTGTCGTTTTTGGAATACCCGCTCCCCGATGACCAAGGCCACGTCGCGTTGCGTCGTTGTTCGTAAGAGCGGATTCCGGGCGCCCTGTGGCAGGTTCCAAGATGGTGCCGAGCAACTGGGAATGACCGAAATTGGGCGCAGACTTACCCAAGTCTGCCATTCCTTCCCAGCACTCATGCATCGGAAATAACCGATCCTTTGTTGACTGGCTTAATTGCATCGGATAATTGCGATGCATGGACACCGACGATGCACTTTCGATTCTCTCCGCTCTCGGCCATCCGACGCGGCTCGATGCGTTTCGGCTGCTGATCCGGCATGAGCCTGAAGGCCTGTCGACCGGAGCGCTCGTGGAAGCATCGGGACTAACCCAAAGCACGTTCTCCACGCATCTTGCCGTTTTGGCAAAGGCTGGACTGGTGCTTTCCGAGAAGCGTGGCCGCCAACAAATCCAGCGCGCCAACCTCGACGCCCTGCGCGGACTCATGATCTATCTCGCCAAGGATTGCTGCCAGGGGCGCGCCGAACTGTGCGAGCCGCTGCTGGCCGAACTCACCTGCTGCTGAAGAGGCAACAATGACCGACATCGTGATCTACCATAACCCGCTTTGCGGGACCTCTCGTAATGCCCTCTCAATGATCCGCAATGCGGGCATCGAGCCCCATGTTGTCGAATATCTGAAGACGCCGCCAAGCCGCGCGCTGCTGGTGGAGCTCGTCGAGCGGCCCGGCATCACTCCGCGCGCTCTGCTGCGCGAGAAGGGTACGCCTTATGCCGAACTGGGCCTCGGCGACGAGACCTTGACGGACGAGGCCCTGATCGATGCGATGATGGAGCATCCTATCCTCATCGACCGGCCGCTCGTGGTGTCGCCGCTGGGCGTGAAGCTCTGCCGTCCTTCCGAGGAAGTGCTGGACCTGCTGCCGGCCGAGCAGCGCAGCACCTTCATCAAGGAAGACGGCAAAGTCGTCGAAGCGACCCGGCGATGACTCTTTACACAAAGGTCGCCTTGGGCGGTGGCACGGCGACCGCGCCTGTCGCTTCCGGGAAGGGCTAACGGTCATGTCGCTGTTCGAACGTTACCTTTCGCTGTGGGTGGCCTTGTGCATCGTGATCGGGATCGGTCTCGGCCATTTGCTCCCTGGCACCTTCGAGGCAATCGCAGCGCTGGAGATCGCCGACGTCAACCTCGTGGTGGCGGGCCTGATCTGGCTGATGATCATACCGATGCTGCTGCGGGTCGATTTCAGCGCGCTCCATAGCGTTCGGCAGCACTGGCGCGGCATCGGCGTCACCCTTGTGGTGAACTGGGCGATCAAGCCATTCTCAATGGCGCTGCTCGGCACTTTCTTTCTCGGCTATCTTTTCGCGCCGATGCTGCCTGAAGGCGCATCGTCGTCCTACATCGCCGGGCTGATCCTTCTGGCTGCAGCGCCTTGCACGGCGATGGTCTTCGTCTGGTCCAACCTCGTCGACGGTGAGCCGAACTACACTTTGAGTCAGGTGGCGCTGAACGACCTGATCATGGTCTTTGCCTTCGCGCCGCTGGTAGGCCTGCTGCTGGGTGTGGCATCGATCACCGTGCCGTGGAACACGCTGGCGCTGTCGGTGGGCCTCTACATCGTCGTCCCGGTGGTTATCTCGCAACTGCTCCGCCGCGCGCTCCTTCGCGGCGGCGAGCAGCGGCTCCAGCATTTCCTGTCCGCCATTGGTCCGATCAGCCTTGCCAGCCTGCTGCTCACGCTGGTGCTGCTGTTCGGCTTTCAGGGCGAGCAGATCATCCGGCAGCCCTTGGTGATCGCGCTGATTGCCGTGCCGATCCTATTTCAGGTCTATCTCAATGCCAGCATCGCCTATTGGCTCAGCCGCCGTTTCGGCGTGGCATGGTGCGTTGCCGGTCCTTCGGCTCTGATCGGCGCCTCCAACTTCTTCGAACTGGCTGTGGCCGCTGCCATCAGCCTCTTTGGCCTCAGTTCCGGCGCCGCGCTGGCAACGGTCGTAGGCGTGCTGGTCGAAGTGCCGGTGATGCTGTCGATCGTCGCCTTGGTGAAGCGGACTCGCCCCTGGTACGAGAAAGGTATTTCCGCATGAGACTGCGCGAACTCGCCGCCCCCGATCATCTTCCTGCGTTGGACAAGGCTTTCGCGTTGGCTCGTCCCGCCGCCGGCCTTGGCCCGGACCAACCGCCTCCGCGCATCCTGCTGCTCTACGGCTCGCTGCGGGAGCGCTCGTTTTCGCGCCTTGCCGTGGAAGAGGCAGCCCGCCTGCTGCAATTCTTCGGGGCCGAGACGCGGATTTTCGACCCCAGCGACTTGCCACTACCCGATCAGGTCGCGGGCGACGATCACCCGGCGGTGCATGAACTGCGCGAGCACGCGCTATGGTCGGAAGGCATGGTCTGGTCCAGCCCGGAGCGTCACGGCCAGATCAGCGGGATCATGAAGACGCAAATCGACCATCTGCCGCTCCAGATACGCGGGATGCGACCAACGCAGGGACGCACGCTTGCCGTCATGCAGGTGTCCGGCGGCTCGCAATCTTTCAATGCCGTCAACTCGCTGCGCTTGCTGGGGCGCTGGATGCGGATGTTCACGATCCCCAACCAGTCCTCGGTGGCGATGGCCTACAAGGAGTTCGACGAGGGCGGCCGGATGCGGGCCTCGAGCTATTACGAGCGCATCGTCGATGTGATGGAGGAACTCGTGCGCTTCACCGTGCTGATGCGTCCGCACGCGGCGCAACTCGTCGACCGTTACTCCGAGCGAAAGGAGGCTGGCGTTCCCGTGAAAGCGACCACGGACCATTCCGCAATCGCGATAGGCCGGCAATCCTGACCGGCGCCCAAGGATCTCATGCGCAGGTTGCGGGTTCTAGCCTAAATCCACAATCCAGGCTGCGCGGCGCGTCGAAACAGATGGAAGAATCGATGACCGAAAAGCAGCTTGAGGACTTCGCTCGGACCGATGGCAAGGACTTGCCGGAGAAAAAGAACTGAACCATGGCGACCGCTGCCACCAATGCGATAATCATCGTGTGTCCTACCGCCACGGCTTCGAACCGTGTGCCCGTCGGCAAGCTCGGTGCCGGTGGCAAATGCGGCAAATGTCATTCTCCCCTGTTCACTGCCAAGCTGGTCACGCTCACAGCGGCGAGCTTCGATGCCCATGCGAGCCGTGCGGATATACCGCTGCTGGTCGATTTCTGGGCTAGTTGGTGCGGCCCTTGTCGCCAAATGGCATCCCCCTTCGCAGCCGCCGCGCGTCATTGAGAGCCGAATATCGGTCTCGGTGAGCTCGCATGCGTTCGAGCACGCGCTTGATGTCATGCGCGAGGATTTTGGTGGGAAGTTCCGGTCAGGCGCCCTCATCGCCCTCATCGCCCTCATCGGACGTGACGCCGGGCTTGATGTCGAGCGCGGCGACCCTGACGGGTTCGGTAATACTCACCTCCTTATCGGAGAAGGCTTTTGCCAGCACGGCGATCATTGCATCCGTCGAACTGACTTCAGCGGCATCGGCCTTGAGCGTGCAGTTAAGGGCAAGGGCTTTGAGCGGCATCAAACGTCTCCTTCATATGTCGGCTGACGCTGGCCCGCGATCACCCGTTGTCTGGGATGAGAACTCTTCGCGCGCTAATGGGTTCTTTTGACAAAGGAGACGCCCGATGTCCGAGACCGCCGATATGATCCATGAAGACAAGTTGCCTGGTCACGAGAGCAAGCTGAAGCCGAAGCCCGAATGGCAGCCGCGCTATCGCGGATCGGAGCGGCTGAAGGACAAGGTGGCGATCATCACTGGCGCCGACAGCGGCATCGGCCGCGCGGTGGCGGCCATCTATGCCCGCGAGGGTGCCGATATCGCCATCGTCTACCTGCTTGAAGACGACGATGCGGCGGAGACGAAGCGCATCGTCGAAGCCGAAGGCCGCAAGGCGATCACCATACGAGGCGATATCGGCGAACGCAATTTCTCGGACGAAATCGTCACGCAGACCATGGAGGCCTTCGGGAGAATCGACATCATCGTCAACAATGCCGGCGAACAGCATCCCGACAAGGACATCACCGATATAACCGAGGATCAGCTGCGGCGGACCTTTCAAACCAACATCTTCGGCATGTTCTTCCTCGTGCAGGCAGCGCGACCGCATCTCAAGGCTGGCGCCGCGATCGTCAACTGCACCAGCGTCACCATGTATCAGGGCAGCAAGGAACTGCTCGATTAT
Source organism: Novosphingobium sp. (assembly GCA_017745295.1). Classification (GTDB taxonomy): domain Bacteria; phylum Pseudomonadota; class Alphaproteobacteria; order Sphingomonadales; family Sphingomonadaceae; genus Novosphingobium. Next base: position 22,070 of record JAGHZR010000030.1, on the reverse strand, counting down.
AGTTCCACGAAAGGCGCCATCACCGCATTCACCCGATCGCTTAGTGAAAGTCTCGTCGGCGAAGGCATTCGGGTAAATGCGGTTGCGCCGGGGCCGATCTGGACACCCCTCAATCCGTGCGGCGGCGCAAGCCCGGAGAAACTCGAACATTTCGGAGAAAATACGCCGATGGGTCGTCCCGGTCAGCCTAACGAAGTGGCGCCCGCCTTCCTGTTCCTCGCCTGCGAGGATTCAAGTTACATGTCGGGACAGGTGCTGCATCCCAACGGAGGCACCGTCGTCAACGGTTGAGGATCAGGCAGCAAGTTCGGCGAGTGGTGTGCGCATATGCAGCTTCAAGCCGTCAACCTCATAGCGCGGCTCGACTTCGCTTGACCGGCCAAGCCCCATCGCGATCAGTCACGACCCGAATCCCTTGGCGTTCGGCGCCGTCACCGGCGGCCCGTCGGTTTCATGCCAATGCAAGTTCAAGTGATCGCCATCGATCGTCCAAGACAGTCGGACGCGTCCGTCAGCAGCGGACAATGCACCATATTTGGCGGCATTGGTGGCAAGCTCATGCAGCATGAGCGACAGAGCCACAGCAGAGCGTGAGCCGATGGCGAGATCGTGGCCTTCGCGCATGATCTGACCACCCGGATCGTGCGGCTCAAGAGAATGGCTGATGACGTCGCGGAGCGGGGCCGAAGCCCAGTCCTGCTGGAGGAGAATATCAAGCCCATGATGCTGCCGTTGGCTAGCCGAAGCGGGCTGTAGCAGAAGGTGAACCACGTCCGCTCGTCCTGGCCGGTGCGATTGATGACCAGTGGAAATTCTTCGATATACGTCGGCTCCCCGGCGTATGCGCGTTCGGCGATTGGCCCGATCTCGTCCCAGCTCTCGGACCAGATATCAGCGAATGAGCGGCCAAGCGCGACATGCTTGTCGCCAAGGATCGGCACGAAGGCGCCATTATAGATCGTGGTGAAGCTTGAGCCCCAGACTATCGCCTTGGGAAAGCGCGAATCGAGGATCTCGCGCACGACAGCTTCGAGTTCGGATGGCCAGTTCGCGCGCGCCCAGCGGCGTGGTGCTCCAGTCGAAGGCGTCCACTCGTTCGCGCATGGAGGGCGCCAGACAAGGCGACGCGGTCTGCTCAGGAGCCAGCAGCCGGTCCCACACACCAGACTTTCGCCAGCGGACGAACCGGTTGTAGCAGGTCGTCGATGGCCCATACCGTTCCGGGATTACCGCCCACGGCGCCGAAACGAAAACGCCAGAGAGTGCTGTTCAATACCCGGCGATCATCTCCTCGAGGCACGCGGCGAGGTTTGTCGGGCATCAATGCTCGATGATGAGCCATTCCGGGTCCGTTAGTTCATACCGTCGCTGTGTCATACACCCTCCATTCCGAAGGACGCCTGAATCACGACAGCGCTGACCACTCAACTCAATTTACGAGTTTACGCCCTAGCCAGCGTCACCGATTGCAGCCTTAACCTTGGTGGGCGTGAACGGCATGTCACACAAGCGTGCTCCTGCGGCGTTGGCAATAGCGTTAGCAAGGGCAGCTGACGTCGGACCTTGAGCCGCTTCGCCAGCACCGAGAAACGGTAGCCCTACGCTTTCAATGATATCGACATCTATCGAACCGGGAACCTGGTCGAAACGCAAGATCGGGTAGGTTCCACAGTCAAAGCCGGTTCGCTTCGACGTATCGTAGTTCATTTCTTCATGGATCGCCCAGCTTAGCGACTGAATGATGCCCCCCTCGATCTGGTTGCGGATGCCGTTCGGGTTCGCCGGTTGCCCTGCATCGACCGCTGCGTTGACGCGGTGAATTGTGATCGCCCCCGTTTCCCGCTCGATTTCAATTTCCAGTGCTATCGCGCAGTAGGCACCGCGATTCTTATAGCGAGCAAATGCCATCCCGCATCCACGCCGTCCGTCGCCATGCGGCCGCTTGTTCCAGCCGAATGCATTGGTAGCTCGTATCATGACCTCGCGCGCACGCTCGTCTTCCATGTGGGCCAGCCGGAATGCCAACCGGTCAACACCGCCCGCATTCGCCAGTTCGTCGAGCACACCCTCCATCGTGAAAATGTTGAGGTGTGCGCCTAGCGATCGCGGCGCAGAAACAAGCATGGGCATCTCGGGGACGAAATGATATCGAATGTCCACGTTGTTGAAGGCGTAAAGCGTGTTGGCGTTTCGGTCGCCATCACCATCAGGCATAGGGATCGGCGCCGGCACCTGCATCGGAAACCCTGGAACAATCTCTTGCGCCACCGCATACCTGCCCGCGCCCACCGCGCGGTTGTTATGCGAATTGCTCCAGACTTCGTACTTCCAACGAGCGATCTTGTTGTCGGGAAGCTGCATTGCGATAAGGCCAGCTTCCGCCGTCACGTCATCCGCACCCGACGCGACCTGGAGGGAAACACTGCTCCCGAACGCATACGCACCTACATCATCAGGGACTTCGCCTGGCACTCTCGAAGTTCGCTTTGTTCCGAGGCTGCCTTGGAAGCGGGCTTGCACGGTATGGCACTCGCGCGGTAGGTATGCCACAGCCTCGTTTTGATAGACCCGTAGAACGAAGAGCGTTACAATGGATCTGGCAGGAATTGAGATCTTCGTAGAAGCCTTGAAAACGGGCAGCCTTGCGAAGGCCGCGAAACGGCTTGGCCTTACGGCCATGGCCGCAACGCGAGGTCTCGCAGCGCTCGAAAAGGAGCTAGGGGTGCGCCTCGTTCACCGCACGACGCGGTCCCTCTCTTCGACTGCCGAGGGTGATTTGTTCCTGCCCCATGCCCGCGCAATACTGGAAGCGCGCAATAACGGCCTCGAAGCGATCCGACCTCGTGGAACGGGTGTCTCGGGCTTGCTGCGTATCACAGCTTCGGCAGCATTCGGACGCAAGGTTGTCGCGCCGATGGTTCCGGCTTTCATGGATAGCAATCCTGACCTTCAGGTCGACCTCATGTTCACCGACGAGCAGGTCGACATCGTCTCGCGCGGTATAGATATCGCCATTCGAATCGCGAAGCTGCGAGACAACCGGCTTGTCGCCAGAAAGCTCGCCGACAACCCGCGCCGTTTGTGCGCCTCGCCTGCCTACATCGCACGCAATGGCGCGCCGACGAAGCTCACTGAACTCGAACAGCACGCATGCCTAGTTGCGAGCGGGACGTCGCACTGGGCCTTCCAGAAGGGTAGCAGATCGGTTCAACACAAGGTCTCCGGTCGGCTGACGGCCAATTCGATCGAAGCGCTCCACGCCTCGTGCGTAGCTGGACAAGGCATCGCCAATCTCTCCAGTTGGGACGTTGACGAGGAACTTCGAGCTGGGCGGCTGACCGAGCTAGTCCTTGCCGATGCCGTACCTGAAGCCTTGGCAATTTGGGCGGTCTTTCCCAGTTCGCGGCAGATCCCGGCGAAGTCGCGGGCATTCGTCGCTGCCTTGCGCACGACGATCGACGAACGGCTCGTCGCGCTTGTCGACGTGGACTCTGAACGCTAACTTTTAACGCTGGGGCGGGGAAAGGGAGGATCGCTAACACCGGAACCGGCCGTTCGCGATTTGAAAGCTGCCAGGCAGCAAGGCACCGAGGGCACGCGCGTTGAGCTAAACGCCAGCTACTACCGCTAGAATGCCACCGGTTTCCCGGCGGCTCCGAACTTTGCGAAGGCAACGACCAGATCGCCGCACAATGACGTAGGCGGCGGATTGGCTCATATGTTTCATCGGCAGGCGCTTGCGTCTGCTATCCAGCATGCGTCACAGTCTCGCCCACTGCTTGCCCAGTTTGACGCCGTACTCGAGCAGCTCCCGGCCGTAGGCGAGTTGTTCACGCTCGAAGCGTGCCAGCGCTTCGTCCGTCGAGAATCGTGGACCGGCGAGCAGCTCCGCAAGGAAGATGGCATCGCGCGCAGCTTTGGCCGCCCCGCCCGCAGTATGGGGTCGCACGATGACGGCCGCGTCGCCGATCAGTACGGTCCGCTCGAAAACCGATCTTGGAACAGCCAGATCGACGATCGACTGAAGGAACGGCTCCTCGGTCGCTTCGACGAGGCGAGCGAACATCGGGTGCAGTTCGAGCGGCGCTCGCCGCTTTAGATCCTCGACCACTTCGTCCCGCGCCATACCGCGCTGAAGTGAGGCATGACGCTGACGGCCGTCCTTCGTAACGAGCAGGTCATCCCGCTCCGCCGTATCAGCGCCAACATACCACACCCAGTTCATCCGCCGCTCGCCGCGGGCAGTAGCCAGGCCTTCGCCCGGGATGAAGTAGGCCAGCGCATGGCCGCCCGAACGAGCATCCGTGAAGGTGAAGGTGTCATCGAAGAAGTCTGCGACGACCTGTGGCAGATCGCGCTCCAACACTGTTCCGCGCCATGCCACATATCCGGCATAGCGCGCTTCCAGATCAGGCAGCAGTGCGCGGCGGGTCGGCGACTGTGCGCCGTCTGCTGCAATCAGCACATCTGCTGCAAAAGTTCCCAGCCCACTGACGACCACTTCGATGCCGTTGGCGACGTTGTCTGTCTTCAGAACCGAAGCGCCAGTGTGGTAACGTTCGCTCGGGAAACTCTTCAGGAGCGTCGAATGTACGGCCTCCCAGGACGTGAACTGCTGCGGCATTCGCTGCAGATGGCCGACGCGGCCGTCAAACCCGAGATAACGGCGCCCGCTGCAATGGGTCATCGGAAGCGTTTGACCACCCACGACTTCCGCAAGCCTCGAAAGCTCCGGCTGCACGACGAGACCGGCCCCGGCAGCACTCAGAGAACCGGCGTCGCGCTCGAAAACATGGACGTCGATGCCTGCACCGTGCAGCGCCACACCCGCGCCGAGCCCAGCGATCGACCCCCCGGCTACAATGACCCTGGTCATGCGTTTGCACCCGAGAGTGGCAGTTTGGAGGCACGCGCCGCCTGTGCCGCCGCGCGGCGCAGCGCCTCGACGTGTGCCGTCGTCGGCTGCGCACCGTTCATGAGATAGCGGCCGTTGAAGAGGAAGGTCGGGACGCTGTTGAGACCCGACCGGCGAAGGACCTTCTCCTCTTCCTGCACGAATTCCCAGAGCTCGGCCGTCACATCCGGTCCATGGTCGAAACCAGCCTCGAGGGAAATCTCGCGCAGCACGTCTGCCTTCCCAACATCGCGACCCTTGGTGAAATAGGCCGCGAAAAGCGCTTCGATTGCATTGTTCTGCATCACGAGCCCACCGGCGCGGCGCGCGTCGGCAATCATCACGTGGGAGGCCAGGGTGTTCGGCGTCCGCTCGATCAGATCGAAACGGAAGTCGATGTCAGACTGGAGCCCAACTTTCTGGACATGCCCATCGAGTGCGTCGCTCTCAGGCAAACCGAACTTGGCTGTACGGTAGTCCCTCCTGCTCATGCCGTCATCGGGCATGTCCGGATTGAGCTGGAATGGCCGCCATTCCACGTCGAAACCCAGTCCATCTTCGGCGAGGATCTTCAGGGCGGCCTCCAGGCGGCGCTTCCCCACATAGCACCACGGGCAAATGGTGTCGGATATTACAGTGATCAGCCCGGCATGCCGGATCATTTTCGGCTCTTCGTCCATCATGACTGCGTCCTTTGACGTTTGAAGTTGAACCTGCACCGTCCGCGATTTTCCCGAAGCACGAAATTACACCTTCGAACTATCTCGGCGATGCTTCAGCATGTGTCGGGTAACCTGCGAAGCGGGGCCGGCGGGATGAAGCCATGGCGGACAGCAGGGCTGCCCAACCGCGTCCTATGCTCCGACAGCCTTTCGGCCGCGGCCGAGCCGGTTGCGTGTGACGCGGGTCAAAAGCGTGCTTGCCCACGCTCCGCGATACCTCAGTCCCTTCGGCAACAGAGATCGACACGCCTTCGTCGTTACCGGCCGTTGCGCCCATGATCGGCGTGATCGAGCCCAGCCGTTTGCGGCTACGAATTGGTCACGTTCTCATCCTTTGACGGGAGCCACGTTTGGGGCAGCAGGCGGTTGCCGATGGCTCCCGCCCGCATCGATAGTGCAGTTCCTGGGGTGCCGGCGTTCAGCGGCGGCGCAAAGTTGCCGAGATCTGGATGAGAGTAGCAACGACAGCCAAGGCAATGCCGAGATAGGCCACACCGCCCCATCCGCTGTGTTCCCAGGTCACCATAGCGGCTGCAGCGCCAGCGGCACCGCCCAGGAACATCGAGCCCATGAAGATCGTATTGAGACGAGCACGGGCCTCCGGACGAAGCGCGTAAACGATATGCTGGTTGGAGACCAATGCGCTTTGAACCGCGAAATCGAGCAGGATGCAGCCCACGATCAGGCCAGCGATCGACGACCAGAGGTCGAAGAGCGCCCAGGACGCGAAGGTCAGAATTGCGCCGGCAAGGATCACCTTATGCGGCCCGCTGCGGTCGGCAATCCGACCCGCAATGGGCGCCGCGAAAATGCCGACAGCACCGACGATGCCGAACAGGCCTGCGATCTCGGAACCCAGCGCGAACCTCGGCTCTTGCAGATGAAGCGCCAGGATCGTCCAGAAAGCGGTGAATGCCGCAAAGATCAGCGCCTGCGTCACAGCCGCCACGCGCAGTTCGTGGAATTCCTTCCAGAGATGAACAAGCGAACCCATCAGGCTGCCATAGGTGTGCTCGGTGTCGGGCGAGCTCTTCGGGAGCGTCGCGGCCATCAGACCCCCGGCACCGAGAGCAAGCGGTACGCCCAACCAGAACATTTCGCGCCAGCCCGCATGCGCCGCTACGAACCCGGAAAGCGTCCTGCTGAGCAGGATGCCACACAGTACGCCCGACATGACCGTTCCGACCACGGCGCCTCGCCGCTCAGGCGACGACAGATGCACAGCGAACGGCACGATCTGTTGAGCTACCGTCGAGGCCACGCCCAGTAACAGCGAAGCGGCCAGCAGCGTGATGGCACTGGGTGCGATCGCTGCCACGGCCAAGGCCAGCGTAAGCACGAGGAATTGGGCGATAATGAGCCGGCGTCTTTCGACGAGATCACCCAGCGGCACCAGGGCAAACAGCCCCAGCGCGTAGCCGAGTTGCGTTGCCGTGGGGACAAGGCCCGTCAAGCTGCCAGGGAAATCTCGCTCGATCACCCCCAGCATCGGCTGGTTATAGTAGATGTTCGCGACAGCGAGCCCCGCGGAGAGCGCCATTGCGAAAGTGAGACCCGTGCTGATGTGCGACGGTTGTGATGCTTCACCCTGAAGAACAGATGCGTGGTTCATTTTCCACCTTTGCGAGAATAGCCTACCAAAGCATCCGATCTCAGGATTTCAGGCAGCCAGTGTATGGCGGCAGATATGGACCGATGTCGCTTCAACCAGTAGCCATACATTTGGTTATGCCGGCCTAACGCAAAGCCGATCGGAAACATTCCACCGGTCGAAGCCGAACAGCGCTACTACGCTAAGCTGGACGACGTCCCACTGGCTGCCTAATTCAACAAGACTGGCCTCCGACAATCCCGCTGCGGTTCACTGTTCGAGTATCTATGACGTTCAAACGGAAGATTTGGGACAGGATGAATCGCCCTGAATGAGTAGTGCGATGCGGCCTCTGCAGATCAACCCCATTCGCCGGCAGAACCGACGTTCAGCGCTCGAACGTGGCGCGGGCGCGTATCCGGATCGGCGCTCTTGACCGGCGTCACCCGGAATGCCTCTTCCAGAATGAACACTGCGACCGGCCTTTACCCAATCCAGCCTAGGGCTCAGCCGTACATCGGTCTGATTGGCCGTTTCTGTATTTTCGGGATGTGTGCGAGCAAGGAGCGGCCATGAGCCGTTCCTGCTCGCATAGTCCTCAGGGCCTGCCTCTAGATGATGCTGCCCTCATGCACGGTTTTGAACAAGTCGGCATTCTTGCTGTAATCGACGTTCACGCCAATGAGCACCGGCCCCGGCCGGTCGAACGCCGTGCGCAGCGCAGGCGCCAGTTCGTCAGGGCCGGCAACCTGGATGCCCGATGCACCAAAAGCCTCGGCATATTTCACGATGTCGACGGGCCCCAGATCGGTCCCGGAAGACCGGCCGTACTTCAGGTCCTCCTGAGCTGCGACCATGTTGTAGCTGCCGTCGATCCAGACCATGTGAACGAGATTGGACTTGAGCCGGACCGCGGTCTCCAGCTCCATGCCGGAAAACAGGAAGCCGCCGTCGCCGGACACCGACAGCACCTTTTCCGCCGGGCGGACGATGCTCGCCGCGATCGCCCAGGGGAGCGCTACGCCAAGCGTCTGCTGCCCGTTCGAAATCAGCACCTGGCGCGCACGAAAGCTCGTGAGATAGCGGCAGAGATAGAGACTGAACGAGCCCATGTCCGAGCAGAGCGTCACGTCCGGCGTCAGCATCTTCTGCAGCTCGGCAATGATCCGCAACGGATGAACCGGGTCACCGCCCTGAGACGCCGCCTGTCCGATCAGTTGCGCCCGATCCGCCGCGATATGGTCGAGCAATCCCCTGGACTGGTCGGTCAGGCCGGGGCGCGTAAGCCGGGCGGTAAGCTGGCTCAGGCTCTCTTCGATGCTGCCGATGATCTCGACGACGGGGTTATAGTCATTCTCGATATTGGCCGGCACCACGTCGATATGGATGATCGGCCGGTCGGAACCCCGGTTCCAGATGGATGGCCAATATTCCACCGCGTCATATCCGATGGTCAGGACGACGTCTGCCGACTCCAGCAACCGATCGGCAGGCTGGTTGTCGATCTGTCCAACACGGCCGCCAAACGCCGCGAATTCCTGTTCCGAAAGCGCACCGGCGGCCTGGAAGGTGCCGACAACCGGAAGGATAGTCCGGCCCAGCAGGGCGCGTATCGCTTTGGCGGCATTGGGCTTGCTGGCCATCAGTCCTAGCAGCACAACGGGATTCTTCGCCGCATTCAGTATCCGGGCAGCTTCGGCCAGAGCGGGACCCGAACCGGGGCCTTGACCCGTTATTCCGCGAACCTGGATGGGTTTGCACGCGGCGGTGCCTGCCATGATGTCCAGCGGCAAACCGACAAAGGCCGCGCCGGGGCGATCGCTTTCGGCCGCGCGAAAAGCCGCGGACAGGACTTCAGCGGTCGCGGCAGGAGAATCCACCTCTGCCGAATATTTGGTCACCGGCTTCATCATCTCTACGGCGTCGAGCGTTTGGTGCCGGGCCTTCAATCGATCGGCAACCGCGACGGAGCCGCCCAGGGCCAGGATCGGGTCACCTTCGGAATTGGCGGTGGCCAGCCCCGTCGCGAGGTTCGACACACCGGGACCCGATGTGGCGATCGCAACCCCGGCCTTGCCCGTCATCCGTCCGATACCGCCGGCAATGAAGGCAGCGTTCTGTTCATGGCGACAGACCACCGTTTCGATGCTTGAATCGACAAGCCGGTTGAAGACCGCGTCGATCTTGGCGCCCGGCACGCCAAACACGTGCCTGGTGCCGCGTTGCTCCAGGGTCTCGACCACGACGTCGGCACCGCGGAGCTGGGAATTCTGGGTATCCGTCATTGGAATTATCCGTTTTTAAGAGAAGAAGGGAGAGGCGCATCGCCTTCGGCGGCGGCGATCTTCTGTGCGATATCGGGCCCATCCAGATCCGCCTTGAGGAAGGCATCGGTCGCCGGAAGTTCGATATGCACGTCCTGGATCGTGCAGAGCTGCGCCGCGGCAGCCTCGATCTCGAAATCGAGCACATGGCCACCGGTGCTACGGTCCGCCGTCAGGAAATGAAGATGGAAGCCGGGCACGCCAAGAACGCCGGCATAGGCTGGCGTGCGAAAGCCCGCGATTGTGCCCTCGACATCGCTCAGGACCGTTTCCTTCTGGCCCTTGGCGGCATCCTGCAATGGCTGGAAAGGGCGACGCTGCTCTCGCACGGTGCGGGTCGACACGCGCCGGAAGCGGCCATCGATGCGGATGGCGGTGAAGAGATTGTCCTGTGTTTCGTCCTTCAGGCGCGCCAGCGTGCCGGTCTTATCCAGATCGCTCAGGGCCAGACAGTTATCCGCCTTGAAGAAGGTCAGGACGGCGAACGGGGTCTTCTGGTCATCGGATACGCGACGCGCAGAACCGTCGGCGCGAAGTTGATAGAAAACGCCGTCGAACCCGACCATCTCACCGTCGAGATCATTGAAGGTGCCCAGGCCGAAATCACCATGGCGATGCAATTCGCCATAGCTCACCTGCCCCTCATACACACCGTCGATCAATGCAGACATCAGGGACGTCTGATAAAGCGCAGCTCCACTTATATCTTTTGCTTTTTTGTCAATAATTGCTCCGGATGACATCATGTCAATCGCGGCTAAAAATGCTTTTTTCATTTTTTACCTCAAAAATACAAGGCATCAATATTTTTGCTATGTTATTTTTGAGAATTTGGGTGGCCGTTTATCGTTTTTGAATAATACTTTAGGTTGTGTTGCTCTTGGGGCGTCGCCGTCAACGAGGCGGTATTTCGTTCAAAGGAGCGATCGCTGGTCGGCGTGACCAGTTTCCGCTAGCCAATCCTGAATCCAGAAAGGGCGCTGCCACTGGCAGCGAGCCTCCACGCCCGCCAGCGAACGCGCCAAGGCCAAGCTGCGCTTCGTCAACATCGCCTACAACATGAAGCGCCTGATCTTCCACGAACGCCGCCACGCTAAGGGATAGCTACGCCTGCAATCCCTGGTAGGACGGATCTTCCTGCTGGAAGCGGGCACACACCAGAATTTCGGCCGCGCCAGCGAGCAGCCAGTGTTTGTCGGCCGACACCTAATGACTGCCAAGATTCGCAATGCGTTACGTCAAGCCCGGCACTCCCGCTTCGACCGATGCCGAATGCAAAATGTACGCCGTGGCGTGACGATCGGTCCGGTCACTGGTCGCCATCATTCGAACATCCAGCCGATCGCTTCCCAGGTCGAATGCCATGTAGCCCCGATGGGTTGAATCGAAATAGCGGATCTGCGGGTTGGCGGGCATCGCATTCTTGTAGAAGTTCTCCGGCGGGCCGGACGAGGTTATGGATGACACGACGAATTCCGCCGCAACCGGCTTTTGGCCCGGCTTGTCGAAATCACGATAGAGGTTGTTCGCCCAGAACGAATGGTAATCCCCTGCCAGGGTAACGGGATTGCGGATGCCGCTGGAAACCATCGTATCGATCAGTCGCCGCCGGGCCGCACCGAAACCGTTCCAGGTGTCGGTCCAGATCACCGGCCCCTTCGGCGTGTCGAACACCATCGGCGCGATCAGCAGGTTCTGGACGAGCACGTTCCATTCGGCCGTGCTGCGGTTCCAGCCGTCGTAGAGCCAGCGCTCCTGCTCGAAGCCCAGGAAGGTGCGCGAGGGGTCTTCCAAATCCGGGCAATCGATCGCGGTCATGTGCCCCTTGCCCGAACCTTGCTCGATGCAGGCGGGCGGCGAGCGGAACTGGCGTCCGTCAAGAGCATCGAACTGCGCCAGCCTGCCCCAGTGCAAGCGATTATGGATGCGGTAACCCTCGGGGCGCATGACCCGGGAAAGCCGCACCGGCAGGTTCTCCACGAAGGCCTGATAGGCGGCCTGGCGTCGCTGCCGGAACCGGGCCGGGGGAAGCTGGTCCAGTTGCTTGGACCAGATGCCGGAATAATCATCCTGGACTTCGTGATCGTCCCAGATGGCGATGGCGGGGGCGGCGGCGTGGAGCGCCTGGAGGTCGGGGTCGCTGTGATGCAGGGCGTAGCGGCGGCGATAGTTGGCCAGGCTGTCCGCCTCGGGCAGGTCGCCATAGCTGCGCACACGGCCGCCGACGAGCGGCTGGCCGGGACTTTCATAGATGTAGTCGCCCAGAAACAGGGTGAAGCGGCTGTCCTCTTCCTGCGCCATGTGGCGATAGGCGGAGAAATAACCCCATTCCCAGTGCGAGCAAGAGGCCGCGGTAAAGCGCACGCGGTCCACCGCGGCGTCGGGGCGCGGCGCGGTCCAGGCGCGGCCGGTCGGGCTGTTCACGCCCTGTGCGATGAAGCGATACCAATAGGGACGGTCGGGATCGAGACCGGAAACCTCGACATGAAGTGTAGAACCGAATGCGCGCCGGGCCAGGGCCTCGCCGACTTTCACAATGTGGCGGAAGCCTTCGTCGCGCGCGACTTCCCAGCGTACCGGGAGACCGTCCGGCGCGCCGCCCATGCCGTCCTCGGCGAAGATATCCGGTGCGATGCGCGTCCAGATTACGAAGCCGTCCGCAAGCGGATCGCCGCTGGCGACACCCTGCGTAAACGGGTCCTGGGCGGCAAAGGCGCGGCCGCAGGTGAGGATCGCGGGAAAGCCGACGGCAGCGGCGGTAACGAGGCGTCTGCGGCTGGTGCCGGTGCTCAGGAGGGGCATGGCGTTCTCTTGCTGGCAGCGAACCGGCGCGTGCGGGGACACGCGCCGGACGTCGATCAATAGGTGTAGTTCAGGCGGACGCCGAAGGTCCGGACGGGGTTGGTCGAAACCGTGCGCGCGGAAATGAAGCGGTTGCGCGTTTCCTGCACATAGTTGTCGAACAGGTTGTGGACCCAGAAGGTCACGCGGAACGCCTTGTCCGGCGGGGCTATGGTGAAGTTGGCGTTCGCCAGCCAATAGGCGGGGATGGTCGAGACATCGGATTCGCTCCAGCGGCTCGATCGATAGTTCCAGTTGACCTCGGGCGTGACCGACCAGTCCGCGATCGGAAACTGCCAGGATGCCGATCCCTTGTAGTCGATCTTGGGCAGGTTCAGTCGAACCCCGTCGTAATCCTGGTACTGGATCTGGCTATATTCGCCCGTAGCCGGGTCCTGGGTGGCGGATACCGGGGCCATGTATTCGTCGAACCGGCCCATCTTGTACGCGAAGGACTGCGTGATCTGGAAACCTTCCACCGGCACTACGGTCACTTCGAGTTCGCCGCCGTAGAGGTGCGCGCGCGGCGCGTTGAGGATGCGGCCGACGCGGGTGTTGCCGGTATAGATCACGCCCTGGAGCTGGTAGTCTCGGTAGTCGTAATAGAAGCCCGACAAGTTGACCCGCAGGTGGTTGTCGAACAGCTCCGATTTCAGGCCGAGTTCGTAGGCGGTGATTTTTTCGGGATTGTAGGGATCGCTCTGCGAGGGGATGCTGGAATTGTAGGTGGTGAAGCCGCCCGACTTCACGCCGCGCGACACGCTGGCATAAGCGTGCGCCGTTGGTGCAAAGCGCCAGTCCAGCGCGGCACGGCCCGACCACTCGTTCATCTTGAGATGACGGTCGGACGATGCGCGCAGAGTATAGCTGGGATAGACGATCTCGGTCTTGAAGTTCTCCAGGTCGCGCGTCTCGTGTTCGAAGCGCAGGCCGCCGGACAGCGTCAGTGAGGGAGCAAGGTCGTACTCGGCGTTTCCGAAGACGGCCGACGTATTCACCTTCTGGTCGTAAGTCGTCTTGAAGATACTTCCGGCACCGGCATATTGCGTGAAATCGGACAGGAAACCGCCGCCGACGTTTTCGGCCGAATGATAGCCGCCGACGAGCCAGCGGAATCGCTGGTCCTGCTTCGAGGCTAGGCGGACTTCGCCGCTGTCGACGTCGATGTCATTGAAAAAGTAGGTGCCGGCTTCGTTCGAACTGGTGGCGTCCCAGTCGTTGAATTCCTTACGGGTGAAGTGGCGGTGGGCACCGATCGCCGTCAGGGTGCCGAAGCCCAGGTCGCTGGTCAGACGGGCCTGCGCACCGTAGCCCGTGTTGTCGCGATAGGGCTTGGCGTCGCTGTCGGCACCGATGAGTTGCGCGAACTGGGTGGAAATGCCCCAGCCGGTCGCGCGGTGGTCCGTATCGGCCGGATACTTTCGCCCGCTGCCGTCGGTGAAGTCCTGAAGCAGCTGAAGCCCGCGCCCATCCGACTTGTCTCGCATGTAGTCACCGGCGAAGTCGATCGTCGTCGTGGCACTAGGCTCCCAGCGCAGCTTGCCGCGAATGGCCTTGGTGTCCTTGTCGCCCAGCTTTTCGCCGGTATCGCGGTTGTACTGCCATGCACCGCCCTGGTTTGACGTGACGGCCACGCGCGCGCTCAGCGTCTCGCTGAGGCCGCCGGTCACGAAGCCGTTCATCTCGAAGGCATCGAAGCGGCCGTAGGAGACATCGAAACCGGCATGGAAATCATGCGACGGCGTGCCGGTGATGACGCTGATTGCGCCGCCCGTCGTGTTGCGGCCGTAGAGTGTTCCCTGCGGTCCGCGCAAGACCTCGATCCGTTCGATGTCGAACAGCGCACCCTGCGTCATGACGCCATAGGGCAGTGCCACTTCGTCGACATAGACGCCCACGGTATTGGTATTGTTGGCAGCATAGTCAGTGCCGCCCACGCCGCGCAGGCGGAACTGGGGTTGTCCGCCGCCGAACTGCTGGTCGACTTCGAGGCTCGGCACGCTGTTTTCCAGGTCTGTGACGGTCTGGATATTGCGGTTCTGTGCTTCTTCGGCCCCGATGACGGTCAGCGCGACCGGCACGTCCTGGGCGGATTGCTCGCGGCGCTGGGCGGTCACGGTGATCTCGGCGATGCCGCTTGCGTAGTCCCCGGCGGCGACGGCGCTATCCTTTCCCTCCCCCTCCCGGGCTGCCAGCTTCTGACCCAGCACGATCGTCTTGCCGTCGTTGCTGCGCAGTTCGAGCGGCGAATTGGCGATCAGGGCACGCACTGCGGCGTCCAGCGGCATGGCTCCGTTCAGCGGCCGGGAACGCATGCTGGCGATCGGCCCCTGAGGGAAGAAGATCTGCACATCGCCCTGCCGTGCCAGTTGCGTCAGCGCGCTGGCCAGCGGCTGGGCGGGAATCGTGAAGGAGCGCGCCGGTGCGGCGAGGGCGGGTGCGGTGAACAGAACCGATGTGGTGCAGACAGCAGACGTGGCAAGCAACGCCGCGAAAAGCGGCGCGCGGCGAAACCGTGCAGACATGAAATGAGACCCCTTGTGGAGGGCGCCCTGCGGCGCCTCTGTCCTCCAAGACGAACCGGCCCGGAAAAACCTCCATGCCGGCTTGAATTTTTTTAACGCGCCTGGAGGATCTGCCTTCGATAGCCCGAAGAACCAGTTCTCAGCGGGTCAGTACGAAAGTTCCGTCACGCGGCGTCACGCGGATTCCAAGGCCGCGATCGAGTGCAAACAGAAAGGCTTCGGGGTCTCGCGTTGTGAAGCGTCCACCGACAAGCGTGTCGGTGATAACGGGATCGGCGATCACGATCTTGTGGTCGAGATAGCGATTATATTCCCGTACCGCGCTTTGGAGCGGCTCGTTGTCGAAAAGAATCTCGCCCTGCTGCCAGGCGACCGTAGCAGCCAGTTGCTCCATACTGGCCGGGCGTACGGACGGCAGGGCAGCCGACAGGAGCAGCCCTTCGGTTGATGTGGCGGTAATTCCCCCGTCGGCGGAGCTCCCGGCTTCGCGCGCCCCCGCAATGGCGCGTCCGCGAAGTACGGTGACGTCCATTGAGCCGATTTCGAGCCGGACGTTGAAACGCCCGGCGGTCAGGGTGGCGACCCGGCCCAGCCCGTTGACCTGGGCCGGAATGCCGCGCTCCAGTTCAAGGGCGACTTCGCCGCGCTCGATCCATAGTGATCGCTCGTCACGAGAAAAGCGCCATTGCAGGACGCTGTCGGTGTTCAGCATGGCACGGCTGCCGTCCGGTAGAATGACGCGGCGGGTTTCGCCGATCTTCGAACTGGCACTTTCCCAGGCATAGGCCTGGGTTGCGAAACCCCCGGCAGTGGCCAGACCGGCCATGCCGAAAGCTGCCGCCGAAAACAGCGCCTTACGGCGCGTGAAGAGCGACGGCTCCGCATGCTCCCGCGGTCTGCCCGCAGCATTCCAGGCCGCGAGCGCACGCACGAAGGCGACGGCATGGGCCGGATCGGCGCTACGCCAGACCTCGAAATCGGCCGCGTCGATGGTGCCCGCCTCATGGCGCGCCAACCAGACTGCCGCCTGTTTCGTCGCCTCCGCGCGAGAGTTTCGTTTCATGTTGAAGATAGTCATACCCGACGCGTCACACCAAAAGCCGGATCATAAGACGAGCGAGCGCAGAAAAACCGCCACGCCGCATGCAGTTTTTTTCGCGTTGGTTATCCTTGGCCGGACAGTTCGCGATCTCCATCCGAATCGAGCGGCGAGATGTCTTCGTCCAGCAGGCGCGCCCGCATCAGCAGTTCGATAGCGCGGGCCAGACGTTTCTCGAATGTAGAGATACTGATCCCCAGGTCCGCCGCTATGGCCTTCGAGGATTCTCCTTCGATCCGGCGGCGCACGAAAACGGTACGGGTCCGCTCCGGCAGGTGCGCGAGGAAATCCGACACTTTACGAAGGCTCTCCCGCCCCGCCGCCACGCGGTGCTGATCGGGCCGCTCATCGACGAGCAGCAGATGCTCGGCCTCGATGAGCTGCCGCATGTCGACCACGCGGCGGCGGCGCATCCGCTCGATCGCGATATGCCGCAAACTGCGTGCCAGATAAGCGGGCGGGTTCTCGATCGCGGCCCAACCCTGCACCGAGAAGAGGCGTGCAAAGGCTTCTTGCAACAAGTCCTCGGCTTCGTCGGCCGAGCCGGTTAGCTTTCTGGCAAAGGAGCGAAGCCGGGCCTCATGGGGAAGCACCTCCTCGACAAACCAGGCATCAATCGGGCGTATGACAGGCACGAAACAACCAAGCAGGGGGGCGGAGGGGGCCGCTCCTATGGTTCCGTCATTTCAAAACGATGACGATCCAACGTGTTTTGGTGAACCCCATCTCTGGAAAGGCATGACGAAAATTGTTGCAGTAGAGGATCTCCACTTCATCGACGGTCGGTGATTGATCGCCTCGCTTCTAGGATAGGCTCACCGCATTCTTCGCAATAAGTGCCAGAATTTCCGGAGCGGTGACTTCGGCGATCGGCCGCGAACCAATGCCCGGGAAGACATCGCGCTCGAAGTGTGCGAGCAGCCTGTCAAAATGCCCTGGGTCGAGGCCATCCGCTCGGTTGGCATGCCAACCGTGCGCAATTTGTTCGAAACCATCCTGGGACGGCACCGGAGCGGCAGAAGCAGCTTTCCGCTCGGTCCCGGGATCCCTGCCTTCAGCCAACAAGGCCTTGGCATCGTCTCGCTTAGCCTTGGCGGCCGCGAGAGAAACCTCCGGATATTTGCCGAAACTGAGGAGTTTTTCCTTGCCCCAAAAGCGGTACTTCATCCGCCACAGTTTGGAACCCGTCGGTTGCACGAAGATATGCAACCCGCCGACATCGGCGAGCTTGTACGGCCTGCGCCGTTTCGTTGCATATTTGACCTCGAGTTCCTTGGGCGACACGTGGGGTATTCGTCTGGGAGGACCGCGGAGAAAATACCCCAAAAAAAATACCCTCACAGCAAATGACCATGAGGGAGCGAACGGGACACAGAAGGACGCGAGTCCACGCTACAGGATGGTCAAAACACTTGATATTGCTGGGGAAGTGTCCGCCCATTGACATCACCGAACGTAGCGGGACGGTAGACTTGGGACTGGAATTGATTGCGGGGGCTGGATTTGGCCGATCGCGACACACGCTTACTACTGTGATCTAGCCATTCTAAGCCACAATGAGACGGTTCCCGCCAAACGCCTTGGGTAAACTGTGCACAGGCGTTGGCGGGATGACATTGCTGACCTGCATAGGTGGCTATAATTCTCTGGCAGATTGCCATCGTCACTACAGGAGAACACGACAATGAACAATTCCGACCTCGCTGAAAAGCTGGCTGCCGAAACCGGCGTAACGAAGGCTGATGCAAAGAAGGCGGTTGATGCGGTATTCGCAGCAATTGCGGAGGCGGCGGCCGCAGGTGACGAAATTTCGCTGAACGGCTTCGGAAAGTTCAAAGTCAAGGATTCTCCGGCGCGTGAGGGACGCAATCCTTCTTCCGGCGAAACCATCCAGATCGCAGCCTCGAAGAAGCTCACGTTTGCACCAGCCAAAGCCATCAAGGATAAGTTGAACGGCTAAGGCGGCACTTCAAAATGGGACGGCGCGCGCCATCAGCGGCCTGCCGACTTATTTCATTTGCCTGCCGCTGCTTTATCACGAATTCTTGTCGTTGAAAGTCCTCTACCGCCGTCAAACGCCCACAATTCTTCAGGTTATGACAACTTCGACCGCCGGCTACTCGTAGAAATCAAACCTCGCTGTTGCGGATAAACCTAAACAACCGGGCCTTGGACACTGCTGTCATTGACAATATCCGATTGGGCCCATGTTCTGTCCCAAGGGTCTAGAGTTTCGGCCGTAGACTTTTCGGGCACGAGCATGGCCTTGACGGCATCCGGGAACGAGTTCGTCCGAAATGCGCTTATCGATAGATATCCGGACAAGAAGGACGCTATGCCACACGTGTTCACCGATGCCATCGCGCTATTGAAGGCAGATCACCGTAAAGTCAGAGACCTTTTTCGCCAGTTCGATAACGCAAAGTCGGCATCGCGCAGAAAAATGCTTGCCCGAGAAATCTGTAGCGAGACACGAATTCACCTGAGGGTGGAGGAAAATATTTTTCCCTCGACTTTCCAGGTCGATACCCACCGCGAGCATTCCAGAATTCTGATAGGCGATATCGAGTCCGCCTTGGAGCAAGATGTCCCATTCGCGGTGATGGTCGCGATGCTGTCCGAAAAATTCGCGCAGCACGTTCACGAGCAGGAGAGCTTGTCGGGTGGCCAGTTCGCAGTGAGCCGGAAATCCGGTGTCGACCTCGTCGCGCTGCGAGATCGGATTGTGGCACATAAGGCACAATCTCGTCGCCAGTCCGAACCGGGCATTCTGGCGAAGGGAGGATCTGTCCAAGTTACACTGCGCGTAGCAGCGTGACGAATGGGCGGTATTTGTTCGTTTTGATGCAAGGCAAAGACCGACCGGGCCGAGGCAACGCGTGAGGAGACCGGCATGCTCGATTTGACGTTCACTCCTGCGGTCCGACGTTGGATCGCCGACCGCGAGGCTGTGGAATTCACCGGCCAATGGGAGGGAACGCGCTACCGCTTCTATGTCGCCCGCGATGCGCTGGAACAGATCGAAGCCCTCTCCTTTCCTGTCAACGATAGCAGTGCGGAAAATGTTTTCGACGAGAACCAGGGTATTTTGCTTCCCGCTGCACACAGGCTCTGGCTCGCGAGCGACAAGACTCAAGCAGAGTTTGTCATAACCGCTGAAGAGATAAAGGCCCTTCGCGACGAGCAACCCGGCCTTTTCGAAGGCTGAAGCAATCCATGTCACTGCAACAAGCCTTAAATCGCTGCGGGTCGTGGACGGATCAGCGCTGTCGGATAGCGTTTTTTCCCTCGGGATGGCGTTGGCTCTGATCGCACGAACAACCATCCAATTATCTGCAACGCAACTGGTCGCGAGCCCTCTGCACGTCAGGTGCGATGAAAGCGAAGCGAAAGCCAAGGCATTCCTCATCGGCTTCGAGGGATGGACGCATAATTTAACATAGGTTGTTGGTGCTGTGTTGAATTTTGCGCCAATTTCTCTTGTGAACTCGGATTTCCGACCGGTTTGTGAACAGGGGGCACCCGGTGAAAACTGGGCAGGTAGTCTTTTTCAGTGTCCGCCATGGCTACGGATTCATCAAGCCGGATGATGGAAGCAGCGATGTGTTTATTCATTTAGATACGCTGCAAAAGGCGGGCTTGACGCACCTGAACCCTGGCGAGAATGTCACCTATGACATTCTGGTGGCGCGGAACGGGAAAATCTCGGCCGTTGGAATAGGCAGAACCGAGCAGAAGCTATAGCTCTTCTGGTCGCCTGCTTGTCGCGCCCCGCCGTGCCGTTGCAACGACGCTCGCCCGAAAGGCTCCGGTGATGATCTCAACAATGCCGCCGCGAGGTAATTTGCAGAATTTTGGATGAATTGATGCGGCGGGACAAACCTTCTGACACGCGACGGACGCTGGACGAACGGGAATGGAAGGCCACCCGCCGGCGTTCCCGAAAAGAACCCTGCACGCGCCGGGGAAGCCGAACTCCATCCCGATAAAGAGGATGAGCGCCTGAACCCTGGGGCCAACATCGTCGGGACCGGCGGCGTCGGCGGCGCGCGCTCCAAGGCGCACAAGCTGCCTTGATAACTTATGTTAATGCGAAATTCCGGTGGCAGCTGCAGGGCAAAGCAGCTCCCGGGAGACCTGCATGAACTCACCTTTTCATCGACTTGAGGAATTTGTTTCTCCGACGGAACCCGAGAAAAGCAAGCTCCAACGCCACTTCGGTGAACCGCGAAAGATCGGCCGCGGGCAGTCGATAAGAAAAGAGGGAGACCGGATAGATGGGATCTTTTTCCTTCTCGAAGGCTGGATAGCGTCCTCGATCCTGCTACGCGACGGCAAGCGGCAAATCGTCAAGATCCATCTGCCAGGCGATCTGCTCGGTTGCCCCAGTCTGGCGCTGAGAGAATCCGGCGAAACGCTTGAAGCTCTGACCGATGCACGCATTTCTCCCATTCCGAACTGCGCAATCGGCCAGATTTTCAAGGAAGCGCCGCGCATGGCTGTCGGGCTGTTCCTCAGCGCTCAGAAGGAACGCGTCGCATTGATGCAGGCACTTGCCTGGGTCGGGGCCTCTCAGGCGGTAGAAAGGCTCGCGGCGTTGCTGATCGACCTTCACCACCGCCTCTCAGTCGTCGACCAAGTATCCGACGGTGCGTTCGAATTTCCCCTGACGCAGTTTCAGGTCGGCGAGATTCTCGGTTTGACCTATGTTCACGTCAACCGAACCTTCAGAAAGCTCGATGAGCTTGGCTGCATCAGACGGGGGAAAGGCAGGATCGAGATCACTGACCAGGCGCGCCTACAGAGCCTGGCAGCCAGCACCCAACCTTCGTTTGCCGGAGCATTCGCCTGGGAACGGCTGGGCAAGCCATTCGCCGCATAAAGGCGGCGAGCCATCATCGCAGCTGGCTGTCCTTGCTGCCCCGCCGATTGATCGGCGAATGAAGCGGCCTGCGGTCGCGAAGCGTCTGGCAAGCGATGCATGTGCGTGCGCCGGGCAAGGCGAGCCGCCTCGCCAGGGGAATCGGCTCGCCGCAATCCTCGCAGTCCGACAGCCCTTCTCCGCTCGGCATCCGCGCCCGGGCTGCCGAAACGGCATCCTTTACGCTGTCTTCGATCTGATCCTGAACGGCACCGTCAGGTGCCCAGCCATTGGCCATAGCAAGATCCTCCTTTGATGAGCTCAAGATAGGGAGCGCAAGCGCGAGGTGCACCCAGTTCCGGTCTCGGCAGGTCGTGTTCCGTGCCCTCACCCGCTGGAGCGTGGCAAGGTTGCGACGACCACCCTTCCCCACCGGGCTCGTTCACCATGGCCGTATCGTTGATCAGGGTGAAGGCTGTGAACGTGATGATCGCGCCATCCCTCAGACAATCGGGAGAGCTAGAATGGCAACCAGGAAAGACGACGCGCCTGCCGCTACCTCGAAATCGGCGGATGTCCGGCGCGACGCGCTGACCGCGCTGATGGGCACCGCGCGCGGCGAACTCATCGGCAGGACTGTCACGGTCAATCGCCCACGCTCCCAGCTGTTTGCCTTCTGGCGAGACTTCAGCCTGCTGCCCTCGTTCATGGACAATGTGGAAAGGATCGACATACTCACGCCGTCTCGCTCGCACTGGGTGGTCAAGGCCCCTGCGGGAAAGAGCGTCGAATGGGATGCCGTAATTACCGAGGAGCGGCAGGACGAACTCATTGCCTGGACGTCGAGCGAGGATGCTGACGTGGTCAGCAGCGGACGGATCGAGTTTCGCGACGCGGGGGAACGCGGGACCCTCGTTACCGCCACGATCGCCTACGAACCGCCGGCCGGTCTGGTGGGAAAGCTCGTCGCCAAGATCTTTCAGCGCGAGCCGGCGATCCAGGCGCGTCGCGATCTGCGCCGGTTCAAGCAGCTCATGGAAACCGGCGAAGTCGCGACCTCGTCGCGTACTCATAAGCAGCTTCAAGAGGAGAAAGCCTGATGCGCGCCCTTACCTGGCACGGCAAGCACGACGTCCGCGTGGATACCGTCGACGATCCTGAAATCCTCAACCCGCGCGATGCCATTATCCGGATTACCTCAACCGCCATCTGC
>JAGHZR010000002.1 GCA_017745295.1 Novosphingobium sp. | reverse complement strand
GGTCTGAAAATTCAGAGTCTGTTTGAAAATTCGCTGAACGCGAATTTTGCGGCACCAGCCCACGCCCCCACCCTACCACCCGCAGGATACTACCGTTGGGTGGTAGGGTGGGGGCGTGGGCTGGTGCCGCAAAATTCGCGTTCAGCGAATTTTCAAACAGACTCTGAATTTTCAGACCGGTTCCAGATCCCGCTCGGGCGCGGCGGCGGGTTGAACCGCAGGTGCGGCGCTGACCCGGCCGGTGCGTTCCAGCTTGCCCCAGCCGATGCCCTTGCCCGCGAAGGCCGCGCCCACCGCGCGGATCACCACGCTGTACATGAGCTGGCGATAGACGAAGCGCTGCGCCAGCAGCAGCAGCGGGCGGAACCGCTCGCGGCGGGTATCGAGGCGGTAGGCGATCCAGCCGCAGGCGAGGTCCACCAGGGTGAAGGCAAGCCAGTATGCGCCCATGCGCAGCACGTCGGTCTGCGTCTGCGCCCAGCCGTGCTGCGAGATGCGGAGAACCGTGCCGCCGATCGAGATCAGCAGGGCAAGGTCGATGGCGGGCGAGACCACCGCGAAAACGATCTGGAACAGCCAGGCCTGCGGCATACCGATGAAGGCAAGGCCGGAAGGACGGCCCTTCGCCAGAGTGCCGCGATGCTTCCACAGGCACTGGAGGGTGCCGAACGACCAGCGAAAACGCTGCTTCGACAGGGCCTTGAAGCTCTCCGGCGCCTCGGTCCAGGCCACGGCGTCTTCGTCGTAGGCGATCTTCCAGCCCTTGCGCTGGATGGCGATGGTGAGGTCCTGGTCCTCCGCCAGCGTGTCTTCCGGATAGCCGCCGACATCGTCGAGCGCCTCGCGCCGCCAGGCGCCGACCGCGCCGGGCACGACCATGATCGCATCGAGCCGGGTCAGCGCGCGGCGTTCGAGGTTCTGCGCCGTCACATATTCCACGCCCTGCCAGCGGGTGACGAGGTTCACGCGGTTTCCGACTTTGGCATTGCCCGCCACCGCGCCGATGGCGGGATCGGCGAACCAGCGCACGAGGCGCGAGATCGTCTCGACCTCGAAATGGGTATCGGCATCGAGTGCCACGATCACGCTGCCCCGCGCGTCCTTGAGCGCGCGGTTGAGCGCGGCGGCCTTGCCGCCGTTCACGAGGGTCAGCAGTTCCACGCGCGAATTGTCGGCGAAGGCCTCGGTGATGATGGCGCTGGTGCGGTCCTTCGAGCCGTCGTCGGCGACGATGATCTGGAGCTGGCGATAGTCGCTTTCGAGCACCCGCCGCACCGAGGCTTCGATCACGCGCTCCTCGTTGTAGGCGGGGATTATGACGGTGACGAGCGGGTCGCAAGTGTCTTCCGGCGCTGCCATCGGTTGCGGACGGCGTAGCAGGCTGGCCAGCGAGGCAAGACCGATCGAGCGCAGCACACCCAGCGAGATCGCGAAGAAGAAGGTCCAGTTCAGGCCGACGAGGATCGCCGCGAGCGCGCCGAACAGCGCGACGTCGGCGCGCACGGCGGCCAGATCGACGCCGTCCACCTTGGGCATCACCGCATCGTGCGAGAGACCGGCGAGGGTCGAGACGGGGACGAACGTATAGCCGTCCTGCTTCAGCCGCTCGATGATGACGGGCAGCGCCGCAACGGTCTGCGAACGGTCGCCGCCGCCGTCGTGGAGCAGGATCACGTTCTCCGAACGGTCGGGCGTGGCCGATTCCACCTGGGCAATGGTGCTGTCGATGATGTTCTGGACGCCGGGGCGCTTCCAGTCATCGGGATCGACGTGGAGGCCGACCACGGTATAGCCGTGCTCGCGGGCGATCGCGGCGGGGACGAGTTCGTCCGCGGTGGTCGGCTCGGCGTCTCCGAAATAGGGCGCGCGGAACAGGCGGATCGAACGGCCGGTGGTCGCCTCGATCAGGCGCTGGGTGGCGTTCAGTTCGAGGCCGATGCCGGTCGCGGCTTCCTCGGCCATGTTCGGATGGGTGTAGCTATGGTTGCCGATCTCGTCGCCGTCGTCGGCGATGCGCTTGACGAGGTCGCGGTTGGTGAGAGCATTCTCGCCGATCATGAAGAAGGTGCCCGGAACGTGATACTGCTCCAGGATCGAGAGGATGCGCGGGGTCCAGGTCGGGTCCGGGCCGTCGTCGAAAGTCAGCGCGAGCTTCTTGGGCAGGGCGCCGGTGCGGCGCACGACATAGGGTGTCGGCAAGCGGGTATAGCTTTCCGCGGAGATCATGCCGGTCGTCTTGTCGAACTGGACCGCGCGGCTGCCATCCTGCGGGGTGGCGGTCACGTCGAGGATCTCGCCCTGGCCTTCCACGTCGACATTGGCGGCCTGCACCAGATGCGTGAGATTGGGCTTTGCCCCGGTCCTCCAGGCCTTGACCGTGCTCCAGAAGCCGGGGTCTTCCGAACCAAGGCGCCAGAGCGCGATGTCGCCGACGCCAAGGCGCGAGAGGACCTGCATCTGGTTCCAGGTGGCGGCGGCATCGAGCATCCAGACGTCATGGCGGTGGCCCTGATCGTCGTAGGAATATCCGGCATTGCCGCTCATGGCATCGTATTGCGGCGCGGTGCCGCTGTCATGGGCATCCAGCCAGGCTTCCTCGACGGTCGTGCTGTCGGCCTTGCCGTCGTGCCAGTTGTAGGCATATTCGCCCAGCGCGACGATCGCCTTGCCTTGCGGCAGGCCCGCCAGCGCATGGGAGAGCTTCTGCGCGAACCACGGGTTCGAAGCGATCGGGCCGGGCGTGCCGCCCTGCCAGTGTTCGTCGTAGGCCATCAGCACCAGCCGGTCGGCCACGCTGGCGAAGGCGCGGGTCGACCAGTCCGGATTGTCGATCGGCATCGTGACCGAAACGATACGGTGCTTGGGGGCTAGCTGGGCGCGCAACTCGCTCAGGAACAGGCGCAGGTTCGGCAGGCTGCCGCTGGGCATGGTCTCGAAGTCGACCATGACGCCCGCATATCCGGTCTTGTCGAGATAAGCGGAGACTTGCGCTTCCAGCGCATGACGACGGGCGGGATCGGCAAGCTGCGCGGCGGTGGCATCGCCCTGCCAGTCACCGTCGATGGTGTTCTGGAGCACCGGCACGACGAGCGGGCGGTGCAGGGCCGTGGCCAGCAGGCGGTCGAGCCGCGCGTCGTCGTCGATCTTGAGGCTACCGGTCTTGTCGACCGAAAGCGTGGCGGGCGCGACCCAGTCCAGCCGGTCGATATGGCGTTCCAGCGAAGTGGCGCTGTCGTCGCTCCAGGGCGTGTAGAAGCCGACCGTGATCGGCCTGGCGCCGGGCGTGGCGGCGGGAACGGCGGGCTTGCCGAACAGGAACTTGCGGGCGCGCCGCGTCAGGTGGCCGATCTGTGCGCGGAACGGCAGCGGCGAGGCATGCTCGTACGCGATCGGCAGCGGCGGCGGCGCGGGCACGCTGGCCACGGTCGTCGCGAAGACGACGCAGGCGGCGATGGCCGAGAGCAGGGCGAGGAACGACAGACGGCGAACCCGGACGCGCCGGTTTCCTGTAGGGTCGAAGAAAATCGGTGCAGCCACGGCGTGCCTCACGAAAAGTCCGGGCGGCGTGGGGGAACGCCGCCCGGAGCTTCATTGGTCTTTCGGAAGGTGCGGCCCGAAAACCGGAGGCAATGACGAGGGTGCGAATGTCACATTCGGCTCCCGGGCCGCATGACCTTTCTAGGCCTGCCGCCATGGAGCGGGCGTGGAGGCGAGGTTACAAAATTTTCATGTTCTTTCGCGGGCGATTGATCGGGGCACGGGCAAGAAAATGTCGCCGAGTGTCATAAGATTACTATTGTTCGAATTTATCCATTCCGATCAGATTGATAGGGGCAGGCTTCGGCTCTGCCCGCCAGTAGAGAAGACCCGATGACCCGCCTGCGTGCATTTCTGAATAGACAGCCTCTTTCCACCAAGGTCACGCTGATGACCGTCGCCGCCCTCGTGCTGCTCTCTGCGCTTCTCTTTGCCGGAACGCGTGTTCTCATGGTCGAAAGCGCCCGCCAGCAAGGGACCGAAAGGCTGGATACGAACATGCGCGTGGCATGGTCGGTACTGCAGGCGAACGGGCTGAATTTCAACGTGCATGAAGGGGAGCTTCGGGCCGGGGACACGGTGCTCAACGGCAACAATGCAACGGCGGACCGCATCAAGGAACTGGTCGGCGGCATGGCGACGATCTTCATGGAAGACTTGCCCGTGGCCACCAACGTCATGCTCGACGACGGCTCGCGCGCGCTCGGTTCGCGGTTCGAGGCGGGGCCGGTGCGCGACGCCATCCTGGTCGATGGAAAATCCTGGCGGGGACAGATCAATATTCTCGGCACCGATTACTTCGCCGGCTACGATCCGATCCGCAACTCCGACGGGAAAGTGATCGGGATCCTTTTCGTGGGCTTCCCGGCGAGCGACTTCAACGCGCAAGTCGACCGCGTGAGCTGGCAGGTGCTGATCGTCGCCCTGCTCGTCACCGCGATTGCGGCGGCGCTGTGCTGGCGGGCGGCCATGCGCCTGTTCCGCCCGCTGGAAGGTGCGACCCGGACCATGCTGCGCCTCGCCGAGGATCATCACGAGGTCGAGATCGACAACCTCGATCGGCCGGACGAGATCGGCGACATGGCGCGGGCCTTGCAGGTTTTCCGCGATGCCGCCGCCGCGCGGGAAGCCGCCGGCGGCGAGCAGCGCGGGGTCGTCGCCGCGCTGGGAGGCGGTCTGTCGCGCTTGTCCTCCGGTGATCTCACGGCGGAGATCGTCGATCGGTTTCCGGAAGATTATGAGGGCCTTCGCGGCAACTACAACTCCGCGCTGGCCGGTTTGCGAGGGCTGATCGCTTCGGCCGGATCGAGCACGGCGACCATTCGCGGCGGCGCTTTCGAGATCGCCCAGGCTTCCGAGGACCTCGCGCGGCGCACGGAGGCCAGTGCGGCCAGCCTCGAACAGAGTTCGGCGGCGCTGCTGGAGATTGACGGCAACCTGCGATCCGGCGCCAATGCCGCGATCGAGACCGTCGGCCGGGCGGATCTGGCCATCGCCACGGTCAACGACGGACGGGGGATCGCGGCCGAGGCCGTCGATGCGATGCGGCGGGTGTCCGACAGTGCGGTCAACATCGATGGCGTCATCGAAGGTCTCGACAAGATCGCGTTCCAGACCCGTGTGCTGGCGATGAACGCGGCCATCGAAGCGGGCCGGGCGGGCGAGGAGGGACGCGGCTTCGCGGTCGTCGCCGATCTGGTCTCGGCGCTGGCCATGCGCTCGGAGGAGGAGGCTCGCTCCGCGCGCGAACAGTTGACGGTGACCCAGGCCGAGATCGTTTCCGCGCTGGGCGCCGTGGAGCGCGTCGATGGGGCTTTTGAAAATATCGCCGGGGATGTCGGGCAGGTCCACGTTTTGCTGGGCGGCATGGCGGAGGGCAACCGCGCCTCGTCCACGTCGGTCAGCGAAGTGACCACCGCCATCGGCGCAATGAACCTTGCGACCCAGCAGAATGCCGCCATGGTCGAGCAGGCCTCGGCCGCCGCGCGCACTCTCACGCAGGAGGTCGATCGCCTCACGGCCCGGACCGCCTTGTTCAAGGTGGCCTGAGTCCGTCGGGGCGCCTCTTCAGGTCTCGTCGCGGCGGGGTTGGTCGATGCCGGTCACGCGGCGCCAGTGTTCATCGGCACGGCGTTCGAAGGTGCCCGCTTCGCGCGCCTCGCTGCGGTAGAGCGAGCCTTTCGGCATAGGCGAATAGACCTGATCGACCCAGCCCCGTGGGTCGTCGTGGGGCCACTGATAGCCGATATGGCCAAGCTGCGCCGCGCCCTTGTAATGGGCATCGTGCAAGTGAAGCGGCACTTGCGCGGGCGGCTGTGCGGCGACGAACTGGAGCGCCGCCGAAATGCCCCGCGACGACGAGGCCGACTTCGGCGCACGGGCGACGTGCAGGGCGGCATGGGCGAGCACGATCTGGGCCTCGGGATAGCCGATCTTCTCGACCGCGTGGAGCGCCGCCACCGCCGTCTGCAAGGCCGTGTTGTCGGCCAGACCGACATCCTCCGAGGCATGGATCATAATCCGGCGGGCGATGTAGCGCGGATCCTCGCCACCGTGGATCAGGCGTGCGAGCCAGTAGAGCGTGGCGTCCGGATCGGAGCCGCGCATCGATTTCACGAAAGCGGAAACCACGTCGTAATGGGCATCGCCGGACCTGTCGTGATTGACCGGAGCGGCGGCATAGGCCTCTTCCAGCATTGCGTCGGTCACGTCGAACGCGGCGTCTTCGTGGCCGAGCGCAAGGCTTTCCAGCGTCGTCAGCGCGCGCCGGGCATCGCCGCCGGAGCGGCCCGCGATCAGGCGAACCTGTTCGGGCGTCATCCCTAGAACCACGCCGCTCGCCCGGAGATGCTCGATCCCCCGGTGAATGACTTTCTCCATGTCGGCGATGGCGAGCGGTTCCAGCTTGAGGATGGTCGAGCGGGAGACCAGCGCCGGGGTGAGGACGTGGTAGGGATTGCCGGTCGTGGCGCCGATGAAGTCGGCGATGCCGTCCTCGCAGATCGACAGCAGGTCGTCGGTCTGGGTGGCGGAAAAGCGCTGCACTTCATCGACGAAGATCAGCAGCGGGTGCACGCGGGCCTCGTCCGCCAGCTTGCGGATTTCGGCTACCCCGGCCCGTGTCGCGTTGAGCGGACGGAAAGTCTTGCCCAGCATCGCACCGACGGCGTGCGCGATCGAAGTCTTGCCGATCCCCGGCGGGCCGTAGAGGATCACACTGCCGAGCGATCCCGCACGCACGCGACGGCGCAGGATCGATCCTGCGCCGACCACATGGTCCTGCCCGATCACCTCGTCCAGCGAGGCGGGGCGGAGCAGGGCGGCCAGCGGCGTTCGTTGCGGTGGCGCGGAACCGGCGAAGAGATCCGTCATGAAATGACCGAAAGCGCGCGGCTCAGCCGGTCAGATCGCCAGGAGCAGGGTGTCGTCGCTGCGCGGCGGGACGGCTTCGTAAGTGGCGAGCGGCTCGAAGACTTCTTCCAGCAATTCGGTCACTTCAAGCCCGGCGAGCTTGAACTGGCCGAGGCGCTGTTCTTCGGGCGAGCGCCAGGCTTTGCTGAGGTTGAGCGCGCTGACGAAGAGATCGCCGTGCCGCTCAAATAGGAGATGCGGGGCGAGCTTGACGATGCCGCCGTTGTAGCGGGCATGGACGGTGCGACGAAACGAGATCGCTTCCATCAAAGACAGTCGGGTATCGATCATGCTCGTTTTCAGGCCGGAATGGAATTCGCGTGATTTTGCATTGCAGCATTGTGAAGCCGTGAGCGTCGTAACGCAAGGGTTTCGGCAAGATATCGCGATGGAAACATCGGGACTGATATGATCAGGCGCTGCGTTTCTCTTCGGCAGCAGATGGAATCGGCAGGCTCGTGCGGTTTCGGCCGTCCCGCTTGGCGCGGTAGAGCGCATCGTCGGCCTGCGAGAGAATATCGCGACCTTGCCCGCCCTGGACGAGCGACGCGATGCCGATGCTCACAGTTGCCTGCACGGCGTTCCCCAGCGAATCCAGGATGCTGGCTTCCTCGAAACGGGTGCGGATGCGTTCGCAGACGAGATGAGCCTGATCGAGAGTCAAGCCGCCCAGCAGCACGGCGAACTCCTCTCCGCCGAGACGCGCGACGATATCGCCTTCGCGTACGGCACCGCGCAGGATCGAGACAAAGCGGACGAGCACCTCATCGCCTGCGACGTGGCCGTAGCGGTCGTTAATATGCTTGAAATGGTCGAGGTCGAATACCGCAAGGCATCCTGCCGTTACGTCCTCTGCCGGACCGAAGGGCGTGGGTGTAAGCAGCACCAGCAGCGCCTCGTCGAACGCCCGGCGGTTGCAGGCGCCAGTCAGATGGTCGGTCATGGCCTGCACCGTAAGGTCTTCGACCAGTTGTCGCCGCTGAGTGATTTCGCGGATGATGCTTACGGTTCCGGTCGTTCGGCCCTGATCGTCGACGATACCGCGCATGTGGCTTTCGACCCAGACGAGGGTGCCGTCCTTGCGGCGGACGCGATACTCGATGATCGCGTGATTTTCAGGATCGGCCAGGGCCTTGCGGCGCGCTTCGACGATGATCTCGTGATCTTCCGGTGGGATCAGGCGAAACATCGACTGCCCAAGCAGTTCGGCAGGATCGTAGCCGGAAACCCGCATGGCCGAGGGGGAGGCATAGCGCACCACGCCTTCGGCGTTGACCCTGACGACGATGTCGCTCATCCGGTCGAGGACCAGGCGGTGCAGGGCCTCGGCGGCGTGGAGCCGGTCCACCAGGCGGCGGCGTGAACGCAGTTCGGCAGCGAGCGGCAGGATGGTGAGCACGATGGTGGCGAAGTAGATCTGGAGAACCTGCAACTTCTGGCCCATCGGCAGCTGGAGCAGCGTGGTCGGCCCATGGCCCGCCAGCGAGAAGACCAGACCGATCGTGACGAGGATAAGGGTCGAGGAAACCGCCCCGAACCGCCCGAGCCGCAAGGTGGCCGCGATCGTCGGGATGAAGGGCAGGATTACCAGCGGTATCCTGTCCTGTCCGAATGTCAGCAGCGAGGCCAGGGCCACCAGCCCCAGAAGCAGCGCGGCCTCCCTCATTCGCGACCGTTCGGAGGATGCGAACCATTGTCGTGCCTCGCCGCGCAAGGTGAGCAGCAGCGGCGGCGCAAACGTCACCAGGCCCAGCGCGTGGCCCGCATACCAGTCGCGCCAGGCCGGCCAGTAGGGCAGGTCACGGGCGAGGTGCGCGGAAAGGGCGGCTCCGAATGCCGTGAGCGCCGGAACCAGAACGCCGGCCACCAGCAGGAACGAGGCCACTTCCGGAAGGGACTGGAAGCGCCCGAAGCGAGGATAGAGCCGGCGGATCAGCCAGGCGGCGAGCCAGGCTTCGGCAATGCAGAGCAGCGGCAGCGGGATCGCCGCCAGGGCTTGCATACCGAACAGAAACGAGGCGCTCAGGGCCGCCGGTATGCAGGCCAGGATGATCGCGCCCCAGCGCCAGCGCGGCGTCGTGCTCAGGCGCGCGAAGAGCACCGGACCGGCCAGCCAGACGATGGCGATCCCGCCGTCGAAGCGGGTCAGTTGCAGCGCGATGGCGGCACAGACGAAGTAGGAGGTGGCGGTCAGAACGGCTTCGCGCAGCGACAGGCGGACGCGTCTGAAAGGGCTGCGGGACATGGCCTATGACTACTGGAGGATGGTTAGCGCCGGGTAAACGGCGCTGCCGATCCGCGCAATCCTTCAATCGTGTTCCGGTTCGGACGGGAAGCGCGCCTCCGCCGTGAAAGCGGCGACCGTGGCGGCCCGTTCGTCGCTGCGGACGGCAAGGGCGAGGGCCACTTTCGGCGGATCGCCTTCGAGGTCGTGATAGGTCACGCCCTTGAACGAGGCATCCCGCATCGATTCCGGCACGAGCGCCACGCCGAGTTCCGCCGCCACAAGCGCCAGCACCGAGGCGACCTGCGGCGCCGATTGCCCGAGCACGGGCTCGAAACCCGCCTGTCGGCAGGCCTCCAGCGTGGCGTCGAACAAGGTGGGACCCAGCGCGCGCGGGGTCAGGATGAAAGGGTCCTGCTCAAGCTGGTCCAGCCGGATCGGATCGCCATGCGGCATGCGGGCGGAAGCGAGCGCGGCGATCAGAGGCTCGTCGGCAAGATGGAACAGGCGCAGGCCCTGCTTGTCCACGGCATCGGGGCGCAGGAAGGCGGCGTCGAGCGTGCCGTTCTTCAGTCCTTCGACAAGGCCGTTGGAATTGTGCTCGGCAAGGCTCAGTTCGACGTCGGGGAAGCGGCGGCGATAGACGCGGATTGCCTGAGGAACCCTTGGGTTGAACGCGGCGGAGCCGGTGAAGCCAACGCGGATGCGGCCGGTTTCGCCTGCCGCCGCCCGCTGGGCGGCGCTGACGGCATCTGCGACGATCTCCGGGATCTGCCGCACCCGCTCCTCGAACGCGCGCCCGGCTTCGGTGAGTTCCGCGCCTTGGGGAATGCGATGGAATAGCGGCGTGCCGACCTCGCGCTCCAAGTCCTTGATCTGGTGGCTCAGCGGCGGTTGCCCGATGCCGAGGCGCTGGGCTGCGCGGGTGAAGTGCCGCTCTTCGGCGACGGCCAGAAAATAACGGATGTGCCGGAGTTCCACGTCATACCTAAAATGTATCGAGATCGTCATCATCATGAATTGGACAGATGAAGAGCGCAAGCCCATCTGGGCCTCAGGAGATTTGATATGGCAAGTTTGGCGATCGACAGCATTGGCACCACCACGGACCGGAACTGGGGCGTTGCCGAGCGCGTCCCGGAAACGGGCATGGCGCTGGAGCCGGTCGTATTCCTGCCGGGCCTGCTCTGCGATCAGGCCCTCTGGCGCCGCCAGATACACGCGCTGGCCGACGTGGCCGCGCCGATGGTCGCCGATCTCACGCTGGACGATACGATCGCGGCGATGGCCGAGCGCACCCTGGCCGCTGCGCCGCGCCGTTTCTCGCTCGCGGGACTTTCGATGGGTGGCTACGTCGCGCTGGAAATCATGCGCCGCGCGCCCGAGCGGGTCTCTCGCCTCGCGCTCATCAATTCCAGTGCACGCAGCGATACGCCGGAGCGCACCTTGCAGCGCAAGATCGGGATCGAATCGCTGCGGCGCGGCAAGTTCGTGGGCATCACGCACAAGCTGCTGGGCCAACTCGTCCATGCCGACCATACGGAAGGCTTCGTGGCCGACGAGATGCGCGGCATGGCCTCACGCGTGGGCGGCGACGCTTTCATCCGCCAGCAGCAGGCCATCATGACACGGCCGGATTCGCTCGACGGCCTTCAGGCGATCCGCGTGCCGACGATGGTCGTCGTGGGCGACGGCGATCGCATCACGCCGCCGGATCATGCTCACGAAATCCACGAGCGCATTGCCGGTTCCAGCTATCACGAGATCGGCTCGTGCGGGCACATGGCGGCGCTGGAACATCCCGAGCAGGTCAACTTCCTGCTGCGGAACTGGCTCCAGCGCGGTTAATTGATCGACGGTCAATTAAATATTGAACACGGATAAATTATGAACTAGGCCTGCTGTCGGGATTTCCTGACAGTGAGGCCGCGCCATGGCATCGTTGAAGTTCGGATCGATCGGTTCGCCACTTGCCTGCGAGGTGGGGCGATGAGGTCTTCCGCTTCGGAATGGATCGTGCCGGGTCTGGTCGGCTTGGTCGCGGGCTGGCTCGTGCAGCCCTTGTTCGCGATTGTGCTCATGGCCGTTCCCGGCCTCACCACGGCGGCGATGCCGTTGGCTTTCGTTCCCGCATTCGTACTGGCCGTTGCCGCCGCGTGGTTTCTGGCACGGCGCGTCGTACCGTCGCGGCGCAATGGCTGGAGCTGCATCTTCGTGGGAGTGGCGGTTCTTGCCCAGTTCCTCGGCGGTCTGGGTTCGGCGCTCCTTGGGTCCTCGGGCGGTCCTGGCCGCGACGAGGGCACCGCGCTGGTCTTCTTCGTGCTGATCTTCGGAATCCCGATGACGCTGATCGCGGCCGCCTTCATCGTCGGCGGGATTGTCCTGCTGCGCCGCGCGAAATGAATTTCCCTCGATTCCAAGACAAGGAACTTCCGATGAAAACCGTGAAGCTGCCCATCCTGTTCGCTTTGGCCATGCTGACTTCGCTGGCGCCGCAGAGCGCCTTTGCGCAGGACGGTGAGGACGACGCCTATGCCGGTCGCTGCAACGGAGGCGACGGCTCAAGCCTGTCCCAGGCCTATTGCATGGGTGAGTACAGCGACGCGCTGAAGGCCGCCCAGGATCGACTGCTTGTCCAGATTCACGAGGTGCTGAAGAACAAGGGTCCGGACGCGACCGATTACGCGGCAGCGGCTCGTTATCTCGACGAAGCTCAGAAGCATTGGCAGGAATTTGTGGTAGCCGATTGTGCCGTGAAGGAAAATGTCTTCGGCGCCGGATCGGCTTTCGTGCTGGACAGCCTGGACTGCAAGATCAAGCACTACCGCGCGCGCAACGAAGAGCTGGAACAGTTCCGGAAGAACGACATCGACGGTTGACTGACGAAAGCCGCTCCGCCGACTGACGGTGGAGCGGCTTTCGCTTGTCCGGATTATTCGAAATCCTGTCCGACCGGCTGCCCGTCGACGAAGACCTGGCGGCGGGTCACGTTCCGCATTTCGACGCTACCCGCCTTGAGTGCGGCTTCGAGACGTTCGAGCTTACCCTTGCCGGATGTTACGGGCCGCGCCGCTACGCTGCCCCATTTGCCGTTTTCGCGCTTCCAGAGGTTGGTGTCATTGGTGGTGACGATCACCGCCTCGTCGCTGCCGGGACTGTAGAGCACCGTGCAGGCCCCGCTGTAGCCGCAAGCGGTATAGCCGGTCAGCTGATCGTAAAGGTCCCTGGGAAGCCGGGTGCCGCGCGGCAGGACGAGCAGGCGTTCGGACGCGATCGCCCGGCGTTTGGGTTCAAGCGCGACGGGGTCGAGTGACCAGCGGCCCTGTGCATCGCGGGCCTTTGTCGCGGCCGCGCGGATCGCGGGCGTGCGGCCGTTTGCGGCGAGCCGGCGCGTGGCTGCTTCACCGGTCGGGCCGAAGTCGAAGCGGAGCGCGCGCCAGTCGAACTTGTCGAGCGGGGTTCGGCCGCTCTCGAGCCGGGCGAGCTGGTCGCGCGTGGAAAGGGCGCCGAAGTTGATGAGCGGTGTCGAGAGTGCCAGTGCGACGAAACACAGCCCGCCCGCGAGACGCAAGTTGGCGCTCCGGAGGTGCGGGGCGGCAGCGAGGCGCCGACGTGCCAGAACGACGAGATAGGCAAGGCCGTAGGCGCAGGCGATGGCGGTGAAGACAACGGCCCAGAGCCGGTCCGGCGTCAGGCCATATTGCTGGATACGCAGGCCGGTCGAAACCGCGGCGATCACGCCAAGCGGCAGCATTGCGATGCCGAGCGCGGCGACGCTGGCGCGCAGCAACCGGCTGCGCGTCTCGTGCGAGGCATGGTCGCCGATCACGGCGTTGGCCAGCGAGAGCGCGCCGATCACGCAGCCGAGCAGGATCGGACTGGTCGAGCGGGTCGCGTCCCACAGGGGCGCGAGACCGGTGAAGGGTATCGCCGCTAGGAAAACGACAAGGCCGAGCGCCAGCACGGGCGCCAGCACCGACAGGATCGTCGTCACCACGCGCTGGAGCAGGCGCAGGATGCCGTCGCGGTCGCGCAGCAGGCCGATGCCTGCGCCGAGTGCGGCGCCGGTGAGGGTAAGCGCCGCCCAGTCCTTTTCGAGCAGGTCCTTGAGCAGATTGATGCCGATCAGGCGGAACAGCTCGGACAGCAGCAGGACCATGGCCCAGACCACGCCGACGAAGACCCAGGCCGCGCACCAGAGCACGACGTTGGTCCAGGCGTGGCTATGGGCTTCGGGGTAGGGAATGGCGAACTTTCCGGCCCGTTGCGCTTCTTCGGCCGGATGGGCGTCCCGCCAGGCCTGGAACAGCGGCGCCGCGATGGCGATGGCGAGCACGGCGCAGACGATCCGCCACGGCTCTTCGCTGTGCCGTGTGCCGAAAGGGCCGTTCCAGTAGATCGTCAGGGCGACGATGGCTCCGCCGATCGCTGCGCAGGCCGCGCTCCAATGAATGCGGGTGCGCTCGACGAGAAAGCCGAAGACCAGCGCCCCGATGCCGAGAAAAGTGCCCAGCGCCAGGCGGACCGATATCGCGTCGACATCGGGACGATAGCGGTCGGGGCGGACGATCCAGTAGATCGCGAAAGCGGTGAGACCGCCGAGCACGGCCAGTCCCCAGGCGCGAAGCGGCCATTCGCCGCTGTCGTCCGGCAACGGGGTTTCAGGATGTTCGGTGGCCATCGCCAGTCCTCTCGCGGGTAGCGGCGCGGGCCGCAGGTCAGGAATAGAAGGGAATGCGGGTCAGGCGATAGCCGGACGAAGTGGGGGCGAAGATCAGCTGGTCGGCATATTCCGGAATATCGAGGATATATTCGCCCCTGGAGATCGGGCCGGGTGCCTCGCCGTCGTCGCTGCCGGGCTTGAAGGCGCGGATTTTGCCCGCCCGGATTCCGGCGATCACGGCGGGCGTGAATATCCGGTCGTACTGGGCGAGAAACCGGACCTTCGTGGCAGCGCTGCGATCCACTTCGCCGCCGCTGAAGTCCTTGAACGGGAGAGCGACCATGTCGGCCACGCGGTTGCGGTCGTTGGCCAGAACGGCTTGCCGGAACCCGGAGAAGAACGTCTGGAACGAAGCCGCTTTCGTGCTGGCCGCCGTCTTGGGGGCCGCCAGGACGGGCACCGGGGCAGTGCTCGCTGCGAGAGCGGCGCCGAGCAGCCAAGCGGTTGGGAAGGGGCGGTTCATGAAGCCGGTCTCCGCTGAATTTACAGGGATTCGTCAGTGTATTCGGCAAGCTGCCAGCAGGTGCCGTCCTTGCGGAACCGGTAGAGCAGCTGATAGCCGGTATCGGCCTTGGCGAGCTTCACATCCACCGTGCCGTCTGCCTGGGGGGCTGTCGTCACGAGCAGGCCGTCGCGTTTGCGCTCGGCCTTGCCTGGCATGATCGGCATGCGAACTGCGTTCACGGGAAGCCGGTTGGTGAGCATCCGGGGTTCCGGCTCGGCGGCGGGGTCGATCGTATGGGTGGTCAGCGGGTTCGCCGTGTACTGGCGCTGCAGCGCCGTGTTTTCGGAGAAGGCAGCGAGGAAGCCGCCAAAGGTCGTTGCCGGACAGGCGGCCAGAGCCGGTGCCGCAGCCGAAAGCGAGGTCGCTGCGATCAATGCTGACATCGTGCGTTTCATCGTCATCACTCCTCAGCGACGCTTGGGGTCGACATAAGCGGATTGGGCGGCGTCGAAGTTCCAGACACTTGCATCCCCCGCCGTCGCGCCGCGAACCTTGCCGCTCCTGAGATCGTAGAGGCTGCCGGTCGGATCGACTTTCACGTCCGGCCAGCCCCCCTTGGTGCCGCCGGTCAGGCTGAGCGTGCCGATGCTGGAGTAGCAGCTTCGCGGTTGGTCCTGCGGATCGCATCCCGCGTCGTTGTCGGAGCCTGTGACGATATCGCCCGCGTAGATCCAGCGACCGGACTTGTCCGGTGCGGAACGGAACATGCTGTAGGCGTGGACGCTGATGCCTTCGTTCGCCATGGCCAGTGTGGGGTAGCCGATCAGCACGCCGTCGCCGACGGCTTGCCGGAACAGCGGTACGCCGTCGTCATCCATCGGCGGATTTCCGGCCGCGCCGCTGGAATAGACGCCGCCGAAATCGATCTGGCGGGCAAGCAGCTTCCAGGCCCCGCCTTCCAGCACGTAAGTGACCTGCGCGAGCGAGAGTTTCATGCCGGGGCCGAAATCCGCTGCTTTGCCGGGTTCGGGTTCGTTCTGGGCAGTGGCGACGGCCGTGTAGAGCCTGCGGCCACCGACGGCACTGTCGAAACTCAGCCAATAAGTAAGGCGCTTGCCCTCCAGGACGCAGGAACGGTCCGCGCTGGGCGTCTCGCACATCGCGGTCATCGACTGGTCGTAGTCCGGCCGAGGCGGCTCTTGCGATGCTTGCGCCATGGCCGGCGCGGTCACCGCGAAAACCGATGCCGCCAGCGCGGCGCTCAGGATCGACTTTGCCATCGCCATGCCCCTCAGTTGACCGCGCTCAGGAAAGTCTTCCACGACTTCGCCCAGTTCGCGCGGTCGGCCGCGCTTGCACTGCGCACGCTGCAGACCTGGAGATCCGAGGGCACTTCATCGCTCTTCTCGTAGAGCGGGCGGCATTCCCATGTCTTGCTGTCGAGCGCGTAAGGTTCGGTCACGAGGCTCACGACCTTGCGGCCCTGCATGCCGACGAGCAGGTCGAAATCCGCCTCGTCGGCGGAGGACCAGGCGCAGAATGCCTCGAACTGCGGGGCGGGCGGTCCGCTAGGCGCGCCGCAGCCCTGGGGGAAGAACTGCTTCAGGAAAGCGCTGCCCTGCGCGGAGCCGGTGTCGAGCTGGGCGGCGGACAGACGGCTGAGCGCGGCAACCGCGGCGTCCGGTTGGGCGGCCGTGGCCGGTACGGCGATGAGGGCGGACAGAGTCAGGACACCGGCTGCCAGCGAGCGGCGGACCGAGCGATACGTCTCATGGGGGAAACAGGACATGGCATTCCTTAACCTGCTGATTCCCCAAAAGGGCTATCGCAGAATTAATCGATGTTCAATATAAAATTGGACGCTGTACATTTTTAACAGGGATCGTTAGGATTGGCGGCATATGGGAAGACGATCCGATCACAGCCGCAAAGAGCTGGAGCAGATGCTCATCGTCGAAGGTCACAAGCACATGGCCGACGTCGGGTTTTCGCGGTTTTCCGCGCGCGAGGTGGCCAAGCGTATCGGGTATTCGATCGGTACGCTCTACAACGTGATGGGCAACTACGACCAGCTTATCATTGCTATCAACACGCGGACCTTCGTGTTGTGGACCGACTACATGCGTCAGGCCCTCGGCAGTGCCGGGGACGACCGCATTCGCTCTTTGGTGGAAGGCTACTTCGGTTTCGCCCGCGCCAATCGCAATGCCTGGATGGCAATCTACGACCATCACCTGCCGCCGGACATCCGCCTGCCGGAAGAGCATGACGCCTTGCGCGGCCAGCTTACCGAACTCGTCGTGGAGGAAGTGGCGAAAGTCCTTCCCGCCGACAGCCGCGCGCAGGCGCCGCGCCTGGCACGCTCACTGGTGGCGACGGTCCATGGTCACTGCATGTTCGACATCAATGGCAGTTTCGCGCTCATGGGCGAGCGGGAGCCGGTGGAACTGGCGCTTGCCCGTGTGCGCGAGAGCTTGGCGGCGGCGCAAGTCGGGGCGCAGGCGGCAACCTGAAGGCAGAGCTTTCCGCTCTTCGTCCGTGGGGACCGAGGCGGCAAGATATGACGGTCTTTGTAATTGAGCAGTGTTCGAAATAATATTGAACACCGATTATTATCGTGGCAATTTCCGATCATGACGATTCGTGGACCGATGGTTCCAAGGAGAATGACACGATGAAGCAGCTGCTATTGCCTGTCGCGCTGGCTACTCTGACGCTGGCGTCGGCCTGTTCCTCTTCGACAGACGACGCGAAGAAGGGAGATGCCAGCCAGGCCGCCGAGGAAACTGCCGCCGCCGAGGACGCGGCGCAGGAAGCGGGCGACAGCTTCAAGTCGAACATCGCCGCCGTGGCATTCAACCCGGTGACGAAGCTGCCCAAGGCACCGGCCAGCGCGTCCTCGCAGTCCGAATGTGACTGGTTGCTCAAGGCGCCGCAATCGCCCGCTGCCCGCATGGTGGCGAAGGCTGGTTGGGGCGTGACCGGGGAAGGGCGGATCGGCAAGTACCGCGCCGTCAGCTTCGCCGGATCGTTCGAACCCGCGACCAGCGGTTCCTGCGAGATCGGCAAGGGTAATGTCGCCATCTTCGACGGCGAGACAATCGTAGCGATTGCCTATGCGCCCTCGTCTGGGAGGCAGTCCATCGCGAAAATTCTCCCGTTCGAGGAGGATTCACTGCGTATCTGGGACGGCGACATCGTGCCCGCGCCGGTCGCGGATATCCGGGTCGTCGACGGGAAGGGGTTGGTCATCCAGAAGCTGGCCGGAAAAGAAATGGCCTGCGGGGGCGGTACGCCCATTCCCAATATCTACGGCATGCCGATCACCCGGGCGCGCAAGGCGCTGGCCAAGGCAGGCTGGGATGCCGTCGGCAATGGCGATGCCGAAGGCCGCGAGGATTCGCGCGAGGCGGATCTCGCCGCAAAGGGCGTAACCGAAGTGGCGAGTTGCTCGGGCACGGGCTTCGGCTTCTGCGCTTTCGATTACAAGCGCCCGGAAGCCGCTCTTGCCGTCACCACCGTTGGCGATAACGAGGATCCCTCGGTTGCCGACTACGCCGTGCGCTGCGGCGGCTGAAGCGCGGCACATGACGAACCGGCTACCGGCGATCGGTCCGATGGGGGAAGAGAGACATGTCCGCACCTGACCTTTCGCTGCTGGCCAAGCGCCGTTTCGCGCCGATGTTCGTCGTCCAGTTCCTGGGGGCGTTCAACGACAACCTGCTGAAGTTCGCGATGCTGTTCCTGGCGAATTTCAGCATTTTCGCCAGCGAACCTGACAAGGCGGAGCTGCTGGCGGCGCTCGCGACCGGGCTGTTCATCGCGCCCTATTTCCTGTTCTCGGCGCTCGCCGGACAACTCGCCGACAGGATCGACAAGGCGCGGCTGGTGCGCTGGATCAAACTGGCGGAAGTCGCGATCATGTCGATCGGGCTGGCCGGCTTCTGGTTCCAGTCGATCCCCGCGCTGATGACCGCGCTGTTCCTGATGGGGTTGCATTCCACCCTGTTCGGGCCGGTCAAGTATTCGATCCTGCCGCAGCACCTGGGCCGTCACGAGATCATGGGCGGGACCGGGCTGATCGAGGCAGGCACGTTCCTCGCCATCCTCGGCGGCCAGCTTCTGGCGGGCGTGATCCCGGCCTGGGAGGCGGGGCTTGCGGCAATGGGCATTGCCGTGCTCGGCTACATCGCCGCACTCGCCATTCCCCCCGCGCCGCCGGTTCGCGGTGAGCATCCGATCGACTGGAACCTCTGGCGCGGAACGATGCATATCCTCAAGACCGCGCGCCACGGACGCGGGGTCTGGCTCTCGATCCTCGGCATCAGCTGGTTCTTCGCGGCGGGCGCGGTGCTCGTGTCCGAGTTCGCGCCGCTGGTCAGCGGCACGCTCGCCGCGCGGCAGGAAGTGGCGACGGTGTTCCTGGTGATCTTCTCGGTGACGATCGCGCTGGGCTCGCTGGCGGTGAACAAGCTGCTCGGCGGCGAGGTTTCCGCCCGCTACGTGCCGATCTCGGCGTTGGGTCTGGCGCTCGGCCTGATCGACCTCTGGCTTTCGACCAGTGGTTTTTCGGTGCGCACGGCAGGGGCCTCGTTCCGCGAGTTCCTCGCAACGCCGGGCACGTTCCGTATCCTCGCCGACCTAGCGGTTATCGCGTTCTCCGGCGGCATGTTCATCGTTCCGCTTTATGCGATCCTGCAAATGTACAGTCTGCCCGAGGAGCGCTCGCGGATCATCGCGGCGAACAATATCGTCAATGCGGCGGTGACGGTCGTAGTCGTGCTGGCGATCACCGGGCTGCTCTCGGCGGGTGTCGATGTACCGGGTCTGATCGGCGCACTGGGCTTCGCCTCGCTGTTTGTAGCGCTCGTAAGCATCTGGCTCCTGCCCGAGACCCTGTTCAAGAGCGTGATCCGGGGCGTGCTGAAAGCGCTCTACCGCGTCGAAGTGAAGGGCATCGAGAACATGCCCCAGCCCGGCGAGCGCGCGGTCGTGGTGGTCAATCACCTCAGCCTGCTCGACGGCGTGCTGCTGGGCGCTTTCCTCCCCGGCAAGCCGACTTTCGCGATCAACACCCAGATTTCCCGCGCCTGGTGGGTGCAGCCGTTCCTCAAGCTGTTCGAGGCCTTCCCGGTCGATCCGACCAACCCGATGGCGGCGAAAGCCATGGTCAAGGCCGTGCGCGAGGGACGTACCTTGGTGATCTTCCCCGAGGGGCGCATCACTGTCACCGGCGCGCTGATGAAGGTCTTCGACGGCCCCGGCATGGTCGCCGACAAGGCCGACGCGCCGATCGTGCCGGTACGTCTCGACGGGCCGCAGCGCACGCCGTTCTCCTACCTCAAGGGCAAGCTCCACCGCCGCTGGTTCCCCAAGATCACGCTGACTGTCCTGCCGCAGCGTCGGTTCTCGATCGAGGGCGAGATGAGCGCGCGCGAGCGCCGCGCCATCGCGGGCCGCCGTCTCTATGACGAAATGAGCGGCATGATCTTCGACACCACCGACACGCAGGAGACCCTGTTCAAGGCGCTCTGCGACGCCCGCGCGCTTCATGGCGGCAAGGCCAGGGTGGTGGAGGACGTCAAGCGCGAGCCGCTGAGCTACGACCGGCTGCTGATCGGCGCGCAGCTGCTGGGCGGCAGGCTCGCGGCGCGCACGGCGCGGGGCGAGAATGTCGGCGTGCTGCTGCCGAACGTGAACGGCGTCGTCGTCGCCTTCTTCGGGCTGCAGGCCTATGGCCGGGTTCCTGCCATGCTGAACTTCACAGCGGGCCTTGCCAATCTGCGCTCGGCCTGCGCGACGGCGCAAATCCGCACCGTCGTCACGGCGGATGCTTTCGTCGAGCAGGCCAAGCTCCACGATGTCGTCGCAGCGCTGGAGGCGGACGGGATCGCGGTGATCCGGCTGGAGGACGTGGCGGCAACGATTTCCGGCGGCGCCAAGCTCCTGGCGGCGCTGCGCAAGGGCGGCATTCCCCGTCGTCATCGCAAGCTGGCAATCTCGCCCGATGCCCCGGCGGTGATCCTGTTCACCAGCGGCTCGGAAGGGACGCCCAAGGGCGTGGTCCTCACCCATCGCAACTTGCTGTCGAACTGCGCGCAGCTGGCCGCCCGGATCGACTTCAACCCCAGCGACGTGGTGCTGAACGCACTGCCGGTGTTCCACAGCTTCGGCCTGACCGGCGGCACCCTGCTGCCGCTGCTGAACGGCATCCGCACGGTGCTCTATCCCAGCCCGCTGCACTACCGCATCGTGCCCGCGCTGGCCTATGACGCCAATGCCACGATAATGTTCGGCACCGACACGTTCCTCTCCGGCTATGCCCGCATGGCGCACGGCTACGACTTCTACTCGCTGCGCTATATCTTCGCGGGCGCGGAGAAAGTCCGCGACGAGACGCGCAAGGTCTATGCAGAGAAGTTTGGCCTGCGCATCCTCGAAGGCTACGGCGCGACCGAGGCCGCCCCGGTGATCGCGGTCAATACGCCGATGCACTTCAAGGCCGGGACGGTCGGCCGCCTGCTGCCGAGGATCGAGGCGAAGCTGGACGAAGTGCCGGGCATCGCCGAGGGCGGCCGCCTGTCCATTCGCGGACCGAACGTGATGGCGGGCTACCTCCTCGCCAGCGCGCCGGGCCTGTTGCAGCCGCCGGGTGAGGGCTGGCACGACACGGGCGACATCGTCACCATCGACGAGGCGGGCTTCGTCACCATTCGTGGACGCGCCAAGCGCTTTGCCAAGATCGGCGGCGAGATGGTCTCGCTTCCGGCGGTGGAGGGGTATGCGGCGGCGGTCTGGCCGGGCGCGGAGCATGCCGTCGTCACTCGGCCCGATCCCAAGAAGGGCGAGCAGCTGGTGCTGTTCACGTCCGCCGAAGCGCCCGATGCGAAGGCGCTTCAGGAATGGGCGCGGACGAACGGCGTCACCGAACTCATGGTCCCGCGCGACATTCGCCGGGTCGAGGCGCTGCCGGTGCTGGGCACGGGCAAGATCGACTATGTGACGCTGGGAGAGTGGGCAAAGGCCTGAAATAGTATCGCGGAGCGCCGGATCGGCGCTCCGCGATCATGTGTCAGACGAGTTCGCCGAGAGCGGCAGCGTTGAAGCCCTTGAGCTTGGCGGCTTCACCCTCGCGAACCTTGGAGACCCAGTCCGGATCGGCGATCAGCGCGCGGCCCACCGCGATCAGGTCGAATTCGTCGCGCTCCATGCGCTCGACCAGACTGTCGAGCTTGGTGGAGGTGGAGCTTTCGCCGCCGAAGGCCGCGAGGAACTCACCGGAAAGGCCGACCGAGCCGACACTGATCGTCGCCGCGCCGGTCAGCTTCTTGGCCCAGCCCGCGAAGTTGAGGCCGTTCTCGCCGTCGACTTCGGCAAATTCCGGCTCCCAGAAGCGGCGCTGCGAACAGTGGAGCACGTCCACCCCGGCATCGACCAGCGGTTGTAGCCAGTCGGCCATGAGGTCGGGCGTCTCTGCCAGACGGGCCGTGTAGTCCTGTTGCTTCCACTGGCTGAGGCGCAGGATGATCGGATAGCCCGGACCCACCGACTCGCGCACGGCGGAGACGACTTCACCGGCGAAGCGCGAGCGTTCGCGGATCGAGGCGCCGCCGTAGCGGTCGGCGCGTTCGTTGGTGCCCGACCAGAAGAACTGGTCGATCAGGTAGCCGTGGGCGCCGTGAATCTCGACGGTGTCGAAGCCGAGGCGCTTGGCATCGGCGGCGGCGCGGGCGAAGGCGGCGACGGCATCGGCGATGTCTTCCTCGCTCATCGCCTGACCGCGCGGCGTGCCCGGTGCGAGCAGGCCGGAGGGGCTTTCGACCGGAACGCCGGGGTCCCAGCCATCGGGGCCGACCGTCGAGCCGGTGTGCCAGATCTGCGGCCCCATCTTGCCGCCGGCGGCATGGACAGCCTCGATCACGTCCTTCCAGCCCGCCAGAGCCCTATCGCCGTGGAACAGCGGGATGCCTGCCATGTTGCGCGAGGCCGGGCGGTCGATCACCGTGCCTTCCGACAGGATCAGGCCGACGCCGCCTTCAGCGCGGCGCTGGTAATAGGCGGCCTGGGGCGTTCCGGGAATGCCTTCGGGGGCAAAGCCGCGCGTCATCGGCGCCATCACGATGCGGTTCGGCAGTTCGAGCGAGCCGATGGTGAGGGGACGGAACAGGACTTCGGTATCAGATGCCGACATGCGGGCAGGTCTCCGTTGAATTAGGTCGCCCCTAGGTATAAACTGGAAACCTAGCGTCAATGAGGCACCTTTGATCGCCTAGGTATACTGGAGGAAACCACGTTGCCCGAATGCCAGCATTTCAC
Source organism: Novosphingobium sp. (assembly GCA_017745295.1). Taxonomy (GTDB): domain Bacteria; phylum Pseudomonadota; class Alphaproteobacteria; order Sphingomonadales; family Sphingomonadaceae; genus Novosphingobium. The sequence goes on along the minus strand of JAGHZR010000002.1, from coordinate 255,786 downwards.
CATCGATTGCCCCAGTCGCCAGCTGTTCGACCAGATCGCGGACAAATGGTCGATGATGGTGCTGACCGTGCTGGTGCCGGGTCCGATGCGCTTCAATGAGATCAGGCGCCACCTGGAAGGCGTCACGCAGAAGGCGCTGACCCAGTGCTTGCGCAAGCTGGAGCGCAACGGGCTGCTGCATCGGCGGGTGATCCCGACTTCGCCGGTCGGCGTCGAGTACGAGATCACCGCGCTGGGCCATTCGCTCCATGCGCCGTTCAAGGCGCTCTACCGCTGGACCCTGGAAAACCTCGACGAAGTGGAAGAATCGCGGCGCGCTTTCGACTTGCGCGCCGCGTGACGATCTTTCGGAATTACAGCTTGTAGGGATTTCCCGGTAGCAAGCGGGCGGTGAGCGGTTCGTCGAGGTCCGGCACGCTCATTTCCACGCGGTCCCCACTGATGGAGATGCTGGCGCAATCGCTATCGGGGGCTTGCGGGCCTCTGCCTTCGGAGACGCAGAGCAGTCCATCGGGGCTGATCGTCCAGCGCTGCCTCATCACCGGCTGATTTTTGCCTTGCGCCCCATGTTCCCGCATCCGGGCGATGCCGTTGGGCTTGAGGAAAATGATATGCGCGCCGGAAACGGCGGAATCGTCTTCCTCCAGGGTATTACCGGCGAGCTTTTCCACCGCCGCGCGGCCGGTCAAAGCTTCCAGTTCCTCGTTCTCCGTCGCGGCAGGCAGGCTCACGGCGGCGAGGATCGCCAGTCCCAACGCAAATTCCGTCATTGTTCTCAGTCCCGATGTGATCTCGATCCCACCCGAGAACGCCATCGATATCGAAGATCGGGCCTTTGCGGAATGGGGCGGGATAAAATTCCCGGCGGTGAAACAAGAAAGGGCGACCCTTGCGAGCCGCCCTTTTCCGTGTCGTTCGTCCGGCTTCCCGGTGGCTGGCCGTGATGGCAGCCGGAGCGAAGCGGTCAGATCAGAACTTCATGCCCAGGCCGACGAGGCCGAGGTCCGCGTCCGGGGTGTTGTCGCCGACGATCAGGTGCTTGTACTCGACCTTGCCGTAGAACTTGTTGCCGAGGTCCTGCTGGATGCCGCCGCCCACGCCGACGGCGCTGTTGCCGTACTTGGTGAACTTCGACTGCCAGGTGGAGGCGGCATAGAGCTTGGTGGCAGGGGTGAGCTTCACACCGGCGCGGCCGCCGACGCCCCACGATACGCGGGTGTTGCTGGCCAGCACCTTGTCGGCCGAACCTTCGACGCCCACGAAGAACTTGTCGTTGAGATCATAGTCATAGCCGATGGCGCCACCGGCCACGGCGTCGCTGTCGCTACCGTCCCAGATCACGCCGGTGCGGGCTTCGACGCGGGTCTCGTTCGCGAAAGCGGGCGAGGCGGCAGCGACGGCGGCAACAGCGGCGAGCGAAACAAGTGCAATACGCATATTCTAACTCCAGTAACTTATCTTCCCCGGCCCTCTTCCGGGCAGCCACCGATTGGGCGGCGGGGCCTTGCACCAAAGTGAACAAGTCATTCTGATGACAGTCAGAATTGGAAGGCGGAATGGCGGGTCAGGTGCTTCCCATCCCCGATTTACGGGGGTTTCCGGGGTTTGGTGGGCTTGCCGAACCTCTTGTAGGCGCTTGAAAATGGCCTGTGGATAACATTTCATCGGCCCCGAAGACGGTGGTGGAGGTGCCGGAATGACCGGCCCGGCCGATTGTGTAGGGATGCTTCTGCAAGAAGAGGAAACGATGCTGGTCACGAAGGCATAGGCAAGCGCGAATCCTTTGCCTATGGAGGGCGCCATGGACGACAACCTCCGCCGCGCCGCCCTCGATTATCACCTCCATCCGCAGCCGGGTAAGCTCCGCATCGAGCCGACCAAGCGCATGGTAAACCAGCGCGATCTCGCGCTGGCCTATTCTCCCGGGGTCGCCGCACCCTGCGAGGAAATCGCGGCGGACCCCGACAAGGCGCTCGATTATACGGCGCGCGGCAATCTCGTGGCGGTCATCTCCAACGGCACCGCCGTGCTCGGCCTCGGCGCGATCGGCGCGCTGGCCTCCAAGCCGGTGATGGAAGGCAAGGCCGTCCTCTTCAAGAAGTTCGCCGATATCGACGTGTTCGACATCGAGGTGGACACCACCGATCCCGAGAAGTTCATCGAAGCCGTCGCCTTGCTCGAACCGACCTTCGGCGGCATCAACCTGGAAGATATCAGGGCGCCCGAGTGCTTCCATATCGAGGCCGAGCTGAAGAAGCGCATGAACATTCCGGTGTTCCATGACGACCAGCACGGCACTGCCATCGTCGTCGCCGCCGCCGTGCGCAACGCGCTGGTCCTTCAGGGCAAGACCCTGGCGGAAGCGCGGCTCGTCACGTCGGGCGCGGGCGCCGCGGCGCTGGCCTGCGTCGACCTGCTGGTGTCGATGGGCCTTCCGATCGAGAACGTCACGCTGACCGACAAGGACGGCGTGATCCACTCCGGCCGCGAGGGAATGCTGCCCAACATGGCGCGCTATGCCCGCCAGACCGACGCGCGCTCGCTTCCCGAAGTCCTGCCCGGCGCCAACCTGTTCCTCGGTCTCTCGGCGCCCGGCGTGCTCAAGCAGGAGTGGCTGCCGCTGATGGCGCCCAATCCGCTGATCTTCGCGCTCGCCAATCCCGAACCGGAAATCCGCCCGGAACTCGCGCGCGACGTTCGCCCCGATGCGATCATCGCCACCGGCCGCTCGGACTATCCGAACCAGGTCAACAACGTCCTGTGCTTCCCGTACATTTTCCGCGGTGCGCTCGACGTGGGCGCGACGGCGATCAACGAGGAGATGAAGGCGGCGGCGGCGGAAGCCATTGCGGCGCTCGCGCGCCTGCCGGCCCATGACAGCGTGGCCCAGGCCTATGGCGGCCGCAAACTGGTGTTCGGGCCGGAATACATCATCCCGACGCCGTTCGATCCGCGCCTGATCGGCGAGATTGCCACGGCCGTCGCCCGCGCGGCGATGGAAAGCGGCGTTGCCCGCAAGACGATCGACCTCGACGAGTACAAGCGCAAGTTGACCCGCCAGAACACCCGTTCCGGCCAGCTCATGCTTCCGGTTTTCGAAGCCGCGCGCGGTTCCGGACGCAAGATCGTCTACGGCGAAGGCGAAGACGAGCGCGTGCTGCGCGCGATCCAGGACGTGCTCGACGAAGGTATTGCGCGCCCGACGATCATCGCCCGCCGCCGCATTCTGGAGCCGAAGCTCCCGGATCTCGGTCTCAGCTTCGAGCTGGACCGCGATGTCGAGGTGATCGACCCGGAGACCGATCACGAGGTCATGACCGACCTCGTCGAGGCCTATCGCGCGATAGCCTCGCGAAAGGGCGTGCCGGCGGACGAGATCCTGCGCCACGTCTATCGCCGCCCGACAGTGACGGCGGCGCTGATGCTGCGCACTGGTCGCGCCGAGGCGGCGCTGGTCGGCGGACGTTCGGAATACTGGGGCCAGATTGAGCATGTCCTGCGCGTGATCGACCGGGCGCCGGGCAGCAGCCGCGTCTATGCGCTTTCGGGCCTGATCCTTGATGCCGGTGCGCTGTTCATCACCGATACGCACATGGTGCCCGATCCGACGCCCGAGCAGATCGCCGAAATGGCGCGGCTCGGCGCGGAGCAGATCAAGCAGTTCGGCCTGCGTCCGCGCGCGGCGCTGCTTTCGCATTCCAACTTCGGCGCGTCGCACAGCCCGAGCGCGCGCAAGATGCGGGCGGCGCTGGAGATCGTGAAGGCGGCGGCGCCCGACTTGCAGGTGGACGGCGAAATGCATGCGGACGTGGCGCTCAGCCAGGCCTTGCGCGACCGTCTGGTTCCGGATGCCCGTTTCGAAGGACCGGCGAACCTGCTGGTCATGCCGAACCTCGATGCCGCGAACATCACGCTGACGGCGCTTTCGGCTTCGTCCAGTTCGCCGACGGTCGGGCCGATTCTCATGGGCCTTTCGCAGCCGATCCACGTCCTGACGCCGGGTGTTACCGCGCGCGGGATTCTCAACCTGACCGCCATCGCAGCGGCGGAGTTGGACAAAGGCTAAGCCCGACAAGGGCTGAGACGGGAAGGGGCGGGCTTTGCCGCCCCTTTTCATTTGTCGGCAGTTGCAGGGGATGAGGTGTTGATTGCGTCGTTTGCAATCAACACGGAACGGCAATGCGACTTGGCGGTCTATTGCTCTGAGATGTACGCTTGAGTGCTGCCGTGTGTCCGCAGCGGCTTGCTTGAGGACGCCGCAACCCTCCATATTGCAAGTGCGAATGCCTGATAAGGCCGTTGTGCATGTGCATCGATACATGGTGGCGGGGCCTGTAATTGAATGAAATTCCATAAAAACGCTATGTTGGATGCCTATCCTGCTGAATTCCTCTAGCGTTTCAGCGTGTAAGTGCCTGCCATGGGCGGATGTGCGTTTGTTGCAACTGAATGCGAAGTGCTTGCATTTGCACGCAAGCCTCGGAAGGAACACATAAGGGATATGTTGCAATGCAGCAAAACGCTGCTTCCCGAGGTGTCCCATGTTCTCGCTGATGTCGCTCTATTTCGCCTATCGCCGCAATGTCGTCGTGGCCGAGCGTTACATGCCTGCTCTCGACGAAAAGGCGGCTCCTGCCGAAGCCATCGTCGAAGTGGCGCCGGAAGCTCCGGCCGCTCAGGATCTGCAACTCGCAGCCTGACCCTTTCGCCTTCGATCGAGCTATAGCGCCGCGAATGTCTCGCACGGGACATTCGCCGCATCGGCGAAGGCGGCTTCGACGTTCAGCCCGGTTGCACGGGTGAGGGCGTCGAGAAAACGCTCCCGCGGTCCCTGTACGGCTTTGCCCTCGTGCAGCCAGACCGGCGCATCGCCGAGCGCCTGATCGAGGCATGTCACGGCCAGCGTCGGCGTTATCGCGGTGCGGCCGCTGACGCGCAGGATGTCCGCCGCGATATCGGCGGCCAGAACGGCTGGATCGACGAGTCCGAAACGCAGCGTTTCCTGCCAGGGATTGGGCCGATTGGTCGGATCGTCGACCCTGAAATAGGCGGCGATATCCCGCTCGTCCGGCATCGGTCCCCGGCCATGCCGGGTCAGATAGCATCGCGTCACATAGATCGGCGCGATCGTTTCGATCCCCGCTTCCTCGGCCACCGCCACGATGTTGGCGAGACCGGTGTTGGAGCGGGTGAGATAGGGAAACTCCGGGTAGTTGCGGTCCAGCCGCAGGCCCTGTGCTCCTTCGAGCACGACCTGCTCGTCCTGTCCCAGCGTGCCATCCTCCCGCAGTTCCAAGAGCGCGAGGAAGCGGCGGCAATCCTCCAGATAGTGTTCGAGAACGCCCGCCGCTCTGGCGTGGCTGAGCGGTCCAGGCGCCTTTGGGTCCAGCCCGGCCTGTGCGAGGCGCGCCGGAAGCCACTCCTCGCGGATCGCGGCGAGCTTCCCGGCGAGACCCGGAGTAGCCAGATCCGCCAATGTCAGTACACTCCCGAAGTCCTCGGCCCGCGCGACGGTCTCGCCGAAGCCCAGTCCGCAGGAACCGTGACGCCCGTCGCCGCGCGCCGTCTCGATGGCCTGGTTGACCATCATGTCCCAGGGTGTCGTGACGAGGCCCCTCGGATCGGCGGTCAGCCGGGTGCAACCGCCGAGCGCGGCCACCCTCTCGACCTCGGCAGCCAGTTTCATCGGGTGCGAGACCATGAAACGCGAGAGATGCGTCGCCGCGCCGACCAGCGCGCCCGAACCCAGATGGTGGAAGACGTGACGCAGGCCGTCAGCCCGTTCGACGGTATGACCGGCCTGCGCCCCGCCGTTGCTGCGCACGACAGTAACGCGCGAGCCACCGGAGCGGGCGGCCAGCCATTCGACCGTCCGCCCCTTTCCCTCGTCGCCATAGGCGGCGCCAATCACGGCTCTTGCGATCTTGCCCATGGCCCGTTCCTCAGCGATCGTTGCCGAGGAAGCCGCGCCAGGGCAGCCGTGCCGTCGCCTGTGCGAGCACATCGGCGCAGGTGCTGCTCCAGCCCTTCGCCACATCGTCCGGATCGCGCCCGCTGGCGAGTTCGATGGTGGAGACGATCGTCTCGGCCAGTTTCGTCGGGTCCTTCAGGTGGATCACGCGCTGGGGCAGGATGCGCTCCCACGATGCCCGGACCTCCTTGAGCCGCCCGGCGGCATAGCTGCCGTCGACGATGATGTGGAAGACCTCGTAGTACTGGCTGGCCAGCTTCACCGCCTCGCGGCCCGAGACGCCGCGCCGGGCATTCACGCCGAGCACGCGGGCGAACTGCTCCTGCGTCACGCCGTCATGGACCGGTTCGTCACCGACCGTGAAGAGGAAGCCGCGCCTGCGGCGCTTCTCGTAGGCGTCGTGCACGGTCTTGAGTCCGGCGAAGGCGTGGGCGAGGCAATAGCTCTCGCCGCCGTTGCCGCCGCCGCCGCCTTCCAGCCAGAGGCTGCGCAATTGCTCGACGATGCGCAGGTCCGCCTCGAACTGCGTGGCCTGGAGCGGGGCGGCATCGGTGAAGCCGTCGCCGAGCGCCATGGCCATGACGTGCGGATCGCTGACCGGCTTGCGGTCCAGCAGCTGCGTGAACGTGGCGTTGAGCCCGTTCACCACGAGTTCCTCGGCCAGGAAGCCCATCGAGCCGGTGACGTCGACGCCGACGATGATCGGCGTCGACAGTGGGTTCTCCGCCGAATCCCGCGATTCCCGGACGCTGATGCGCGCCGGATCGTAGCGATCGTCCATGCGGCGCGCGCCGAAGAGTTCGTCCCGGCTGCGGCCGTGGACCGAACCGGCCGCATAGCGTTCCCAGTCGGCGTTGTTCCAGTTGCCGTGTCCCATGATCTGCTCCTTTCGCGAATCGTTGACGAGCCTTTGATGCGCCTCACGCCGCGCGCTTTCAAGATGCAAAATGCAGTTTGCATGTTATAAATGCTGTGGCATGAGGTCCAGGACATGACGGAAAACTACCCGCCACCCATTCTCACGGTCGATATCGTGCCGCTCACCATTCGCGACGGGCGGCTTTGCGTCCTTCTGGCGGAGCGGCCCAACGAGCCTTTCGCCGGGCGGCTCGCGCTGTTGGGCGGCTATGTCCACGTCGACAAGGATCGGGCCCTGGGCGATACCGCCCGCCGGGTCCTGCGTGACAAGGCGGGTCTCGACCGGCTCTATGTCGAGCAGTTGTCGACCTTTTCCGGGCCGCAGCGCGATCCGCGTGGCTGGTCGGCGAGTGTCGCCTATTTTTCGCTGACGCCGCTGGAAGCCGTCGAACCGGCGCTGGAGCGCAGCGGCATCGTGCTGGTGGATGCCGACAAGCCGCAGGGGCTGCCGTTCGATCACGATGCGATTCTCGCGGCGGCCGTCAGCCGTCTGCGCGGGAAAGGCGCCTATTCCGACCTACCGGCACGCTTCCTCGGCCCCAGTTTCACGCTCGCGGAACTGCACCGGACCTATCAGGTCGTGCTCGGCGAAAGGATCAATATCGACGCCTTCCGCCGGAAGGTGATGGAGCGCGGGTTCCTCGAACCGACCGGAGAGAAGCGCCGCGACGAAGGTGCGACCCGGCCTTCGGAGCTCTATCGGCTGACAGCACAAGCCGCCGTGTTTCCGCGCCGGTTCTAGCGCGCGCCCGCGAAAGCCCAGCGGACGGCTCCGGCCATGGCTCGGGTGCCGACGATGGCGGGCAGGCCGCCGATGCCGGGGCGGTGAAGCCCGAGCATCGTTCGCGCGAAAGGAGGCAGCAGATCGACGGCGGCTATGCCCAGCGTCCGGGTGATCCTGCCGGGCCTCCGTCCGTCCCCGCCTTCGAGCAGGAATGCAGCCACTTCGCGCGCGGCCGGGCCGCCATGCAGTTCGCCGCGCATCTCGCCGAGCAGCGCCGCGGCTTCCGCCCGGCTGCGGGGCACCGGCGCGGCACCGAGCATTCCCGCCACCACCGCGCTCTGTGCGAAGTAGCGGTCCTGCGCGCTTCCCGGCATCGCAGGATCGGCATAGGCGAGGTAGGCTTCCAAGAAGCTCGTCGCCTCGGCGAGGTGAACCCATGCCAGGACTCGCGGATCGGTCGCGGAATAGGCTGTGCCGTCAGGCAGGGTGCCATGGACCCGGCCATGGATCGTGTTGACTCTGGCGACGGCGCGCGCGGCCTCGTCGCAGTGGCCGTAAGTGGTCGTGGCGATGAAGCGGGCGGTGCGGCGCAGACGGCCCTCGACGTCCTCGCGAAAATCGGAATGGTCGAGCACACCCTGTAGCGCGGCAGGATGCAGCATCTGGAGCAAGAGCGCGCGCATGCCCCCGACCATCATCGCGACGACATCGGCATGGACCATGCGGATCGGGCTGTCCGGCTCGAACAGGGCCTGTTCGGAAGGTACGACCGGCGTTTCGCCCTTGTTGCGGTCGTTGAAGACCGCTCGAACCTGCCGCACGAGCAGGCTTCGCATCGCTTGGGCTGGACCGGGAAAGGTGAGCGCGGCCATCATGCCACCGTGCCCCATTTCGGCCCGCGAGAACAGGCCTTCCGCGTCAGTGGCGTAGCGGACGGTCCAGACTGCAATCGACCGAGCGGGCATAGCGGCCGTCGCACAAGTCGCGAAAGGCGGCCGAGACGGCGCGGCACTCTTCCTCGGGGAAGTGTAGTCCTGTCGAGCAGTCTGCCAGCGTGGACATCATTTCGTCGGTGTGCATTTCGAAGAACACCTGAGGACGGGGGTCCTTGGCCGCCTGCGCGAAAAGCCAGACGAGACCGACCACACCGAGCATCGAGGAAGGGCTGACGTAACGGATCATGATCACTCCTTGGATGGAATGATTATAGAGGCCGTGGCGCCCTCCCGGTCGCGGGTCTTCTCGTCTGTTTTCCGGCGGTCCCGACGGTTAGCGCACCGTAAAGGAATAGCTACCTTCCGCGCGGTCCCGATCCGCACCGGCTGCATGCCAGTCGAGCCGATAGGTTCCGGTGGGCAGGGGGCGGGGCAGGGCGACCGTCAGCTTGCGACCTTCGGCCGTGGGAGTGATGCCCTTGATCGGCATCGGTTCGTGATGGGTCATGCCCGGCATGGCGGTCATGACGAGATCGAACCCGGATACCGCTGCGGCAAGGTCTTCGGAGAACGTCAGCGTGATCGAGGTGGGCTTCGTGACTGCCGTTTCGGCGGAGGGCGTGGCAGCGAGCAGCGCGGGACGGGCAAAAGCGATCGACGGGCATGACGCTGCAAGAACGATAGCGGCGGCTAAGGCGGAAATACGCATATTGGCTCCTGTCATCTGCGCCCGGAAACGATCCGGCTTGCCGGGGCTTTTCGAAATCCATACGCAGGATCGCAGGTTTATCCCTCGCTTCGTCCGAAAATTTTTTAGTGCGCTTTGAGGGATCGGCGCCTTTGCGTGCGTATTGGCGGATGAAGGTTGGAAGGGAAACCGGGCGGATGAACGATCTCGACGAAATGCTTTCGCTGCTGCGGGACGAGCCCTTGCCGGGCGCGTTGGCCGCGATGGACAGTGTGGTCATGGCCGGGCTGGCTGCCGGACGGGAACGTCTGGTCGGGCGGCGCGGCATCGTGCTGGCCTGCGGGGTTGCTGCAGTTGTCGGGCTTTGGGGCGGATTTTTGCTTCCCGACGCGCAAACCGGAACAAGGCATGCGCAAGTCGATCCATTGCTCGGCGTGCCTGCTGCGGCGCCTTCCCATCTTCTGGCGTCCTGACAATGCGACAGGCCTCGCGCTATCTTGTCGTGGCGCTCGTTTCACTGCTGGCAGCCCTTGCAACGCTATGGATCAGCCAGAAGCTTCATGCCGGTCGGCCCGAGGAAAGCCGCATTCACGTCCTGCTCCATCGCGAACTGGATCTCGATGGCGAACAGCGCCGCCGGATCGATGCCCTGGAGCAGGGCTTCGAGGCGCAGCGTAGCCGGTTGGAAGGCGAGCTGCTTGCGGCGAATGCGGACCTTGCCCGCGCGATCGAGCATGAGCACGGCTATGGTCCGGAAGTCGAGAAAGCGGTGGATCGCTCGCATGTGGCCATGGGCGAATTGCAGAAAGCGACGCTTCGGCACGTCTTCGCCATGCGTGCGGTGCTCCGTCCCGATCAGGCGGCGCGCTTCGACAAGGGCGTGGCCGAAGCACTGACGACCGCGCCGCAGGACTGATCCGGCGTGGCCGAGCCGGAATTCCATGCTGGAGCGGACGAGCGCGCTGCGGTCGCGGCCGCGCTGGCGGGGCGTCAGGCCGGTTTCACCGCGCTCATGGACGGACACCGCGAGGCTGTGTTTCGCATGGTGCGCGGGCATCTCGGAAACGAGGCCGACGCGCTGGACGTGACGCAGGAGAGCTTCGTCGCGGCTTTCCTGGCCTTGCGTCGCTACGACCCCGCCCGGTCGTTCCGGGCCTGGATCCTGCGCATTGCGCTCAACAAGTGCCATGACTGGGCACGACGCCGGAAAGTGCGCCGTTTCCTCGCCTTTGCCCTGCCGATCGAGGAAGCCGCGGGTATTGCCGACGAGGGACCCGATCCCGAGCAGATCCTGGCCTCCCGTCAGAGGGCCGAGCACATCCATGCCGCGCTCGCCGCATTGCCGGATCGGCTGAAGGAACCGCTGCTGCTTTGCGCGCTGGAGGGCGTGTCACAGGACGAGGCAGCCACCATCCTCGGTATCAGTCGCAAGGCAGTCGAGACCCGGATCTATCGGGCGCGCCGGAAATTGTCGCATCTGTCGGAGCATCCGGCTGAGGGCCGCTTACCCCCGCGAGTATGGAAATGATATGGTCCACGAAGCCCGACACGACTTGCCGCGCATGGAACTGCGCCTGCTGCGCCAGTTCGTCGCAGTTGCCGAGGAGCTTCATTTCACGCGGGCAGCGCAGCGGCTGGCGATGTCGCAGCCGCCGCTCACGGCGGCGATCCGGCGGCTGGAGGAGGACGTCGGCGCGACCCTGATCGAGCGCGGCCGCAAGACGGTAAGGCTTACCCATGCAGGCACCGTGCTGCTGGACCGGGCCAAGCGCCTGCTGCGGGCTGCCGACGAGGCACTGATCGCGACACGCGACGCTGCCGCGGGCAAGCGCGGTACGGTGCGGCTCGGCTATGTCGGTAGCGCGATGTACGGGCGGCTGCCCGAAGCCTTGCGTGCATTCCGGCGAAGCCACCCCGATGTCGCGGTGGATTTGCATGAAATGACCACGGTGACTCAGATCCAAAGGCTGCGCGCGGGCGAAATCGATCTGGGAATAGTGGTCCCTCCGCTCTGGGATATGGCGGGTCTGCAAATGACCGCCTTCGACCGGGACCGGCTCGCCATTGCGCTGCCGGCCGGGCACCCGCTTGCCGCGGCGGCAAGGGTCGCGGTCGGGGATCTGGCCCGGGAGCCGTTCATATGCTGGCCTCGCCTTCAGGGACCGGGCTTCCACGATCAGGTCATGCGCCTCTGCGGAGATGCCGGGTTCACGCCGAGGGTCGTGGAGGAGGCACACGGCATGCATACCGTGCTCTCGATGGTCGCGGTGGAGGCCGGGGTGGCGATCGTGCCGGAGAGCATGAAGCAAGTTCGTGCGGCGGAGATCGTCTATCGCCCGATCTGCGGCGATGCAGCCTGTTTCGATCTCCTGCTCTGCCGCCCGGCCGGAGAAACCGCACCTGCCGCCGCAAGGCTGGAGGAAGTCCTGCGACGATAGGGAATTCCTATCACGGCGTGATGTCATCGATATTGGACCTGCCCGTCCGCCCGCGTCATCTGGCCGCCGAGGAGGCCGCAGATGATCGATTTTTCGGGACGTATTGCTTTGGTGACCGGTGGCGGGCGCGGCCTTGGCCGGGCTTATGCAAAGGCGCTTGCCTTGCGAGGCGCGACGGTGATCGTGCAGGACAGCGGCACCGGATCGGACGGTCAAGGCGAAGACCCTCTGGTCGCGGCGGGCGTTGCGGCGGAAATCGTGACGGCCGGCGGGCGCGCCGACGCCGAGCCTCGACCGATTTCGACGCGCGCGCAATGCCGCGACATCGTTACGGAGATCGCCGCGCGGCACGGCGGTCTCGACGTGGTGATCCACAATGCCGGTTGGGTCGGATACCAGACGATCGAAAACCTGGAGCCGGACTTCCACGAGCGGATGATGCGCCTGGCGGTCGATACGCCGTTATGGCTGGCGCAGGCGGCGTGGCCCTTCATGCGCGAAGCCGGTTTCGGCCGGATCCTGCTGACGACGTCCGACCGGGCCATCTACCCCGAATATGCGCAGGACGGATTGGCCTCCTATGCGGCGGCGAAGATGGGGGCGATCGGTATCGTCAACGTGCTGGCCAGGGAGGGCGCGCCGCACGGGATCGGCGTGAACGCGATCTCGCCGGTCGCCAAGACCCGCATGTGGGGCATCGAAGGGGAGCCGGACGAATTGCGGCCGGATGCCGTGGCACCGGGAGCGCTCTATCTGGTTTCTCCCGATTGCACGGCAAGCGGCTGGGTGATGCGGGCATCGAACGGCCAGTTCGTCGCGACCCGGGCGCGGGAAGTCGAGCATGTCGCCTATCCGCGCGATCTGGTGGCCGTTCGCGCGGATACGCCGGAGGAGGTTGCGAAGACATGGTCGGCAATTGCGGTTGATGATCCGGAGCTTCGCTGGCATTCGCTGGCTCGGCAGGTCGCAAGAGACTGAATTCGAAGCCAGATATTTTCTCAGGAGATGAATTATTCAAAAGGTAGTGCAAGTCGTGCTCGTCGTTCTGATCGCAGCGACGGTGATGTTCGGCGGACGTTGGTACATGTACGTTGCGCAAGGCGAGAGCCCCTATGACGAAGTGGGTATCGCACTGAACGGCTATATGCCCGGTCCACTGCGGACCTGGGGCTGCCACAAGCTGCAATCCCGCTTCGCGAACCAGCTGCCGCCTTATGGCTGCGGCAGCGCCGACGGTCGTAGCTGGATCTGATTCGGTTTCCGTTCGGTCCGTTCTGCCATCGGGGCAGGACGGGCCGACATGGCGCGCCGGTTTGACGCAGCCTTTGGTGCTCGCTACCGCCGCTGCGATGATCGTTCTCCTGTCTCCCGCCAAGACGCTCGACTTCGAGCGCGTTCTGCCGCCGCTCAGCGTTTCCACGCCGCACTTCGCAGAAGAAGCGGCCGGTCTCGCCCGCTCCGCTGCGAACCTGACGCAAAAGCGGCTGTCGGAGCTGATGCATATCTCTCCGCGCCTCGCCAAGCTGAACGCGGACCGCTTTCGCGATTTCCCCGAACTGCCCGAACGCCCGGCGCTCTTCGCTTTCGCGGGCGACGTCTATACCGGGCTTGAGGCGCATACCCTGGATGAAGCCGGAGTGGCTTTCGCACAGGACCATGTGCGGATGCTCTCGGGCCTCTATGGCCTGCTGAAGCCACTCGATGCGATCCGGCCCTATCGTCTGGAAATGGGTACGCGCTGGGCGCCCCGGCACAAGTGCCTGACCGACTGGTGGGGCGATCGCATCGCCGCGTTCCTCCGCGCCGAGCTTGCAGAGGAAGGATCGGGCGTGATCCTCAACCTCGCCAGCCAGGAATACTACGCCGCCGTTGCCGGAAAGCTGCCGGGCGTGCGGGTGATCGATGTCGATTTCCGCGAACCCGGCCCGAATGGCCCGCGCTTCATCAGCTTCAACGCCAAGCGCGCGCGCGGCATGATGGCGCGCTGGATGTGCGAGCACCATGTCACCGATATCGAGGCGATGCGCGGCTTCGATAGCGACGGCTATCGCTTCGACCCGGAGGCCAGCGAGCCCGACCGCTGGCGCTTCACCCGCGCATGAGCGGCCCGGCGCGATCCTCTGCCGTCATCATCGGCGCCTCCGGGGGGATCGGCGGCGCTTTCGAGGCGGCGCTGATCGAGGAGGGCGCTTTCGACGTCGTGCATGGCTTCGCACGCTCACGCAGTGGCGCCCAGCATCTCGATCTGCTCGATGAGGCGAATATCGCCGCCGCCGCCGCGCATGTCGCCAAGGGGCCGCCGCCGACATTGGTGATCGTGGCGACCGGGTTGCTCCACGAGGGCGCGTCCGGCCCCGAAAAGGCGCTGCGCGATCTCGATCCGGCTTGGTTGGCGAAAGTCCATGCCGTCAATGCGATCGGACCGGCGCTCGTGGCCAAGCATTTCCTGCCGATCATGCCGCGCACCGGCCGTGCCGTTTTTGCGGCGCTTTCGGCAAGGGTCGGGTCGATCGCCGACAACCGGCTCGGCGGATGGCACGGCTATCGCGCTTCGAAGGCCGCGCTCAACATGATCGTGCGTAATCTCGCGATCGAGGAACGTCGCCGCAACGACCGCGCGATCGTGGTCGCACTGCATCCCGGCACCGTCGATACCGCACTGTCACGCCCGTTTCAGGGCCATGTCCAGGCAGGGCGCCTGTTCGACGCCGAGCGTGCCGCCCTGCAACTGCTCGATGTGATCGAGGACCTGAAAGTTCCCGACAGCGGCAAGCTGTTCGATTTCGAAGGCAAGGAAATCCCGTTCTGACGCCCTGTTAAGGCGTCAGATCTCGTATTCCGGCTGCCACCGTCCCAAGGGTTTTGCCTCCACTCTGGCCGCGCCGGACTGGCGACGCGTCATCTCGCCATGGAGCTTGCGGATCATGTCGCTGCCCGCATGGGTGAGCAGGCCGGGCACGAACCCGTGGATGATCGTGCCGATCCCGGCGACGATCATCCGCAGGCCGAAACGGCTCGCGACGACCCAATGCTGCGTGTAGCTTTCATCCACGGCTCGCGGATGATCCATGAACAGGCGGTTGAACATCGTGGTCGCTCCGGAACGGGAGGAAGTCAGGCTGTCGGCGGATAGGGATGGCGGCCGAAGACCCAGCGGGTCTCGGGGCTGTCCTGGCCGTCGAGCAGCAGCACTTTCGCTTCGTGGCCGTTCATGCCGACCTGATGCGCGGCGTCGATCGCCCGATTGAGCGCCGCGCGCTGGGTTTCGAAGGCGGCCAGGAAAACGCCGTGCAGGCTCACGGCCCAGTCAAGGCCTTTGCGGACGACGTGAAAATCGCTTTGAGGCATGAGTCCATACTCCCCTTCTTGCTTTGGTGACGATCTCCGGCCGTGAGGGGGAAATCGATGGCTTCCAATCAGAGTGCTTTTGGCATCGGCGATTTCAAATTACATTCTCAACTTATTTAATTGACAATCGGCGTCAAGAGGAAAATTTCCAGACTGGCTGGCGAAGGGCGGCGAACCGGTTTTTCCATGCGACCGAGCGGTTCGGGGGTGGCGGAAGGGGTTCGTTTCCGCCCGCGACCTATCGCAATTATCCACTTGAGATCGAGGGAATATCGATAGAATTTTGCGCATCTTTGCGTTCCCGCCCGCTCCGATTTGGCGTAGCCTGCCGAAATCACAGCCTTATCTGGGAGACGGAAATGACGGCACCGCGCGAGAGCAAGACGGCTATCGGCGAGCACAGGCTCCACCCCGACACGCTCATGCTGAACTACGGCTACGACCCGCTTCTTTCGGAAGGCGCGGTGAAGCCGCCGGTCTTCCTGACATCCACTTTCGTGTTCCCGACGGCGGAAGAAGGCCGCGATTTCTTCGACTATGTGGCGGGCCGCAAGGAGCCGCCGCCGGGGCAGGGACGCGGCCTCGTCTATTCGCGCTTCAACCATCCCAACAGCGAGATCGTCGAGGATCGCATGGCGATCTATGAGGACGCCGAGGCGGGCGTGGTGTTCTCGTCGGGCATGGGGGCGATCACCACGACCATCCTGACGTTCGCGCGCCCCGGCGATGTCATCCTGCACTCGCAGCCGCTCTACGGCGGCACCGAGACCTTGCTGGCGAAGACTCTCGCCAACCTCGGCATCAGGGCGGTCGGTTTCAGCGACGGTCTCGACGAGGAGGCCGTCCGGGCCGCTGCAAAGGCGGCTGCGGCGCAGGGACGCATCTCGCTGGTGCTGATCGAGACGCCTGCCAATCCCACCAACAGTCTCGTCGATATCCGCCTGCTGAAGCGCGTCTGCGATGCCATCGGTGAAGAGCAGGGGCATCGCCCGCTACTGGTCTGCGACAATACGCTGCTCGGCCCGGTGTTCCAGCATCCGCTGCGGCTCGGGGCCGATATCTCGCTCTATTCGCTGACGAAATATGTCGGCGGCCATTCCGACCTCGTTGCCGGGGCGGCGCTGGGTTCGGCCAAGCTGATGCGCGAGGTGCGCCTGCTGCGCAGCGCGATCGGCACGCAGCTCGATCCCCATAGCTGCTGGATGCTCGGCAGGTCGCTGGAAACGCTGGGCCTGCGGATGGAGCGGGCCAATGCCAATGCGGCGGCGGCAGCCGAGTTCCTCCAGGCCCATCCCAAGGTCGAGCGGGTCGCCTATCCGCCGCTCTATCCGGCAGGGTCGCGGGAAGCGGAAGTCTTCGCTGCCCAGTCGACCGGGGCGGGATCGACGTTTTCCTTCGATATCGTCGGCGGCCAGCCTGCGGCGTTCCGGTTCCTCAATGCGCTGCAGATCTTCAAGCTGGCGGTCAGTCTCGGCGGCACCGAGTCGCTGGCGAGCCATCCGGCGACGACCACCCATTCCGGCGTCCCTGCCGAAGTCCGCAACCGGATCGGCGTTCTGCAATCGACGATCCGCCTGTCGATCGGCATCGAGCATGCGGGCGATATCGTCGCCGATCTCGCCCAGGCGCTGGAGGTAAGCTGAGCGCAGGCAAAGCGAAGTGAAGGCTGACGTTAAATCCGGCGGAGCAGCACGCGGCCTGTTCGTCGCGACCATCCTCGTGGGCAGCTTCCTGCTGTTCCTCGTGCAGCCGATGGTCGCGCGCATGGCACTGCCACGGCTCGGCGGGGCGCCAAACGTCTGGAACAGCGCGATGCTGGTCTATCAGGCGCTGCTGCTGGCCGGATATGCCTATGCCCATCTGCTCGGGCGATGGCCGGTGCGGCGGCAGGCGGTAATTCATCTGCTGGTTCTGCTGGCGGCCGGGGTGACGTTGCCCGTGGGCCTGTCCTCCATGGCGCAACCCGCAGGACTGCCCGAAGTCCTGTGGGTGCCGCTGCTGCTGGCTCTGAGCATAGGGCCGGTGTTCTTTGCCGTGTCCGCGCAGGCGCCGCTGATGCAGCGATGGTTCGCCGCCGATCCCGGCGCAGGGCAGCCATGGGCTCTCTACGCAGCTTCCAACCTCGGTAGTTTCGCGGGGCTGCTCGCCTATCCGCTACTCGCCGAGCCGCTGCTGAGCTTGCGGCAACAGAGCCTGACCTGGTCGGCGGGCTTTGCCTTGCTGGTGCTGCTGGTCCTGCTCGCCGCCATGACCCGCCGGGACCTTCCCGCCGTTTCGGTCTTGGCGGACAAGGAAGCGCAGGAGGAGCGGATCGGTTGGCGCCGCGCGGCGCTATGGTTGCTGCTTGCCGCCGTGCCTTCGGGCCTGATGCTCTCGACAACGACCCATCTCACCACCGACATTTTCGCGATGCCGCTGCTCTGGGTCATCCCGCTGGGGCTTTATCTCCTGAGCTTCGTCGTCGCCTTTGCCGACCGGCGCGGCGCATGCATGGCCGTGACCCGGATCGCCCCGGTCGTGGTACTGTTCGCGGGCAGCTATGCCATGCTGTCCAACGGATCGGGCACATTGTGGGTCGCCGGAGGCGCCTGCCTCATGCTGTTCTGCATCGCGACGGCTCTTCATGGGCGGCTCTACGACTTGCGGCCGGGTGCGGCGCACCTGACGCATTTCTATCTGGTGATGTCCGCAGGCGGCGCGCTGGGCGGGCTGTTCACCGCGCTGATTGCCCCGCTGGTGTTCGACTGGGCCTGGGAGCACCCGCTGCTGGTCCTCGCCGCCGCGCTGCTGATGCCGTTGGCACCGCTGCTGCGCTGGCATGAAAGCGAGGGCATCGAGCCGGGCATGGCGCGCGTGACGCTCGTGCTGCTGCTGGCCTTCGCGGTGTTCCTCGGATGGCAGCTCGACCAATATGCCCTGCGCCCGGAGGACGGGCTTGCGGCGGTTCTCCTTACCGTCTTCTTGGTTGCGACCGGGGTGATGCTCATGGCGTGGCGGGCCGGTTTCATCGCGGTGCTGACGATCGCGATGATCGCGCAAGGCGGTATCTGGACCATCCGTGCGACACTGGCGGGCGAGCGGACGCGCAGCTACTTCGGCATCTATACCGTGCGCGATACCGCCGAGGGCACCTTGCGCACTCTGGCGCACGGCACCACCCTCCATGGCGAGCAGTCGTTGCAACCCGGTCGTTCGCGCGATGCGCTGACTTATTATGGGCCGACTTCCGGCGTTGCCCTTGCGCTGAAGGCGGCGCCCGGGATCGAGGGGGCTGGCGCGCGTGTCGGTGTCGTCGGCCTCGGCACCGGCTCGCTCGCCTGTCAGGTCGCGCCGGGACAGCACTGGACGTTCTTCGAGATCGATCCGGTCATCCTCCGCTTCTCGACGAGCGGCCGTTTCACTTTCCTGCGCGACTGCACGCCGGACGCGCGCGTAGTCCTGGGCGATGCACGACTGGAACTGGCCCGGCTCCCCGCAAACGCCTTCGACGTGCTGGTGATCGACGCCTTTTCAAGCGATGCGATCCCGGTGCACCTGCTGACGCAGGAAGCCTTGCAGGTCTACGCCCGCGCGCTGACCCCGCGCGGGCTGTTGCTGCTGCACATTTCCAACCGCTATATCGATCTCGCGCCGGTCGTCGGCACCAATGCGACGGCGAGCGGTCTCAAGGCGATCTCGCGCCTCGATCGGCCGCTCGACACCGACTTCTACACGCCTTCGCGCTGGATCGCCCTGTCGCGCGATCCACAGGTCCTGGAGCAACTGCTCGGGCAGAACCCGGATGCCCCGTGGATCCCGCTTGAAGAGCGCGCCGCCAAGCCGTGGACCGACGATTACGCCTCGATCCTGCCTTATGTGCGGTGGGACCGGCTGACCGGCAGCCCCTGATCTTCAGGTGGGCGAGAAACCCGCCAGACGCAGCGCTCCGTCGAGGGAATCGCCGAGCGCCGGGCTGAGCCGCTCGACAGTGCGCGAGCGCAGCCAGGGCTGCATGCGCGGGGCCAGTCCGCCGACGAGCGTGCAGCGGGTGGCGCCGCGCTCGAAGATCGTCTCGATGAAGCGCTCGATATGGCCAGCCGCATGTTCGACGATGGAGCGGGCGATGGCGTCGTCGGCCTCGGCATAGTCCATCACCAGCGGCGCGAAAGTGCCGTAGTCGCGGGGGGTGGCGTGGTCCATCCAGGCGATGGCCTGCGCGGTGTCGTGCGCGAAGCGCTCGGTCACGGCGGCGCTGAGCGGGGTCTTGCGGGTGCGCCCGTCCAGCGCGCGCAAGGCGTGGCGCATGGCCGAAAGCCCGAGCGCGGCGCCGCTGCCTTCATCCGAGATCGGGAAGCCGTAGCCGCCGATGGTGAAGTCCCGCCCATCGACACGAACCTGTGCGGCGCTGCCGGTGCCGATGATGAGGATCGCGCCGTCCTGTCCGCCGTGGGCGCCAAGATTGGCGATCTGGGCGTCGGTGGCGTAGTTCACCGAGGCGAAACCGAAGTCCAGTTCCGCGAGAGCGTCGCGCACGCCGGGGCGGGTGATCCCGGCAATGCCCATGCCCGCGTGGATAGTCGCGCGCTGCGCGGTGTCGAGGCCCGCTTCGGCGACGGCTTGATCGACCGTGTCCTTCAGGGTCTCGTAGAGCGCGTCCATGCCGATGCGGGCATTGGCGGTGCCGGACTTGCCGTTCCCGATGACAGTGCCCTGCGCGTCGACGAGCCGGGCGCGGCAATTGCTGCCGCCTGCGTCGATGCCGAGGTAGTAGGTCATGGGTGTTCTCCGTAATACCCGGTCCAGTCGCGGCCACGGGGGGTATGGCCGATGCCGGGGTTGAGCTGGTTGCGCGGGTCGATCTCGCGGTAGAACCGGGCGAGTTCGGGCCGGGCGACATAGAGGTGGCCGACGTTGTGCTCGGCCGGATACTGCGCGCCGCGCGCGTCGAGCAAGGCCCAGAGCGCGTGCTCGAAGGCGAGCGGATCGGTGCCCTTCTTCACGATGTAGTCCTGATGGAACACCTGGCAGAAGAAGTGCCCGTAATAGAGCGTGTGGATCGTCCGCGCGGCGAGATCGGCGGGAAGGCGCTCCACCCACTCGCGGTTGTTGCGGGGCAGGGCCACGTCGAGCGCGACGATGTCCTCCACTTCGCCCCGGTGCACGGCGCGGTAGCGCACCGCCGCACCGGCCGCGACGAAGCGATGCAGGAAGGCCTTGGCACCTTCCTGCGCGGTGCATTCGAAATGATCGCCTTGCGCGGTGCCGGGGAACAGCTCGCCGAGCAGCTTACGGGCCGCGTCCACCTGATCGCGGGGGACTTTCAGGATCAGGTGATGATCGAAGCGCCTGCGATAGTCGCGGATCCGACCCGGCAGGTGATCGGGAATGAACTTGCTCGACCACTGCATGAGCCGGTCGCTGAGGCCGTTTCCGAACATCCCGTCGAAGCGCGATTTCGCCGCGAAGAGGGCGGGCAGGCGGTCGGTTCCGAGACGCTCGATGGCGAAGAACATGTCGCGCCCGTAGCGGTCGGCGACGTCGAAGGCCTCGGCGTGCATATATTCGCCCGCGATCGGCAGAGTGTCGAAATCGCGCAGCATCGTGCGGCGCAATTCGGTCAGCCGGTCCGGTTCGGTGGTGCCGATGTAGAAAGTGGTGGTCTCGTCCTCGCGCGCGAAGGTGTCAAGGCGGACGGCGAAGACGATCAGCTTGCCTGCGCTTCCGGCGGCCTCGAACAGGCAGCGGGGGTCGGCGTTGAAGCGGGCGGGGACCTCGCTGTCGATGTCGCGGACATGTTCGGCGTAGCTGTGATCGTGCGCCCACCTGTCGCTGGCCGGATCGATATCGGCTTCGGTGTACTGCTCGCGGTCGAGGCGGGCGAGCATGCTTTCCGGATCGTCGCCCAGATCGATGCCGAGGTGGTTGAACAGGCGCAGCGAACCGTCACTCTGGACCTGCGCATAGAGCGCAAGCTGGGAATAGGCTGGGCCGCGCCGGATCAGCGATCCGCCCGAATTGTTGCAGACCCCGCCCACCACCGAGGCGCCGAGGCAGGAGGAGCCGATCACCGAATGCGGCTCGCGCCCGAAGGGACGCAGCGCCTGCTCCAGCTTGTAGAGCGTCGTCCCCGGAAAACAGAGCACCTGCTCGCCGCGCCGGATCACCTTGAGCGCCGAAAGCCGGGTGGTGCTGACGATGACGAGGCCGCCGGGATAGTCGTCGCCATCCGGGGTCGAGCCGCCGGTCAGCCCGGTGTTCGACGCCTGCATTATGATCGACACGTCCGCCGCCACGCAGGCCTGCACCGTGCGCCAAAGTTCGACCAGACTGCCGGGCCGCACCACGGCGATGGCCGGGCCTTCGCCGGTGCGATAGCCCTTGCGGAAGCGGGCGGTCGCGCGCGGCGAGGTCAGCACGTTGCGCTTGCCCACGGCCGAACGGAGGGCGGTCAGAAGCGCGGGGTTCCCTGTCGTCGTTGCCATGGCTCTCGTCCCGGTTACTGGGTCTGGACCTCGTCGTCGGTCATCAGGTCCAAGCCGTCCAGCCAGCGAAGGATTTCGCGGGCGGCGGGATGGTCGATGCCTTCGTAGCGTGCCCGCAGACGGTCTGCGCGGGTGCCGAGGCGCTCGTAGCCGACGTCCTGAAGCGCCGGAAGGTCCTGTTGCAACAGGCGCGTGAATTCCGCGCCGAGCAACTTGCGCGAAGCTGCATGGAAAGCCGCGCCATAGGCGTAGTCCTCGCCTTGGGCATAGACCATCGGCAGGGTGATCGCCGGAATGCAGCCGAGGTGCGCCTGGATCGCCGGGTTGATCGCATGACCGGTCACATGGTCGGCAATGGTCGCAGAACGTCCGGTAAACGCACGCAAGTGCAGGAAGCGCGACATCCGCGCCCCGTCGTTGACCGGCCAGTTGTCCCAGAGGCAGACCTTGCGGCCCAGTTCGCCCGTGACCCTTGCGAGATGGGCCGGGCCGATCTCCTTCGCACAGACTTCCTCGCCCGTCCAGTAGACCTGCACGGCAGGATCGAGCAGCCGCCCGAGCTTGCCGAGATAGTCCGCCGGACGGTCCGCGAAGACGAGGTCCAGCACCGGATCGTCCGAATAGTAGGTCGGGCAAGTGTAGACCCGCGTGGCCCTGGTCAGACCGGCGCAGAAGTTCACGACATCGGCCTGCCGTTCGGCCAGTTCGGGCATGTCGCCGCGAAGATCGTCGAACAGCACGGCGAGGTCGTCGATGCCGATGGCGTCGAGTTCGGCGACCCGGCGAGCCAGATCGGCGCGGGCCGCGTCATCGAAGGGGTGGGTGGAGCCGACCGGCGTGATCGCCATGCCGAAACGCATACCCGCCGCGCGGCATTCGGCGGATAGCCGGGCCAAGGCTTCGGTCTGCGCGGCATCGTGCGATCTTCGCCATTCGCGGCGCAGCGAACGGTCCGCCTTGGGGCCGTAGTGGTAGAAGCCGTAACCCGCCTCGGCGAGCGTCTTCACCACATAGCCGCGCTCGGCTTCGCTCCAGATGCGGCCGAAGCGGCCCTCGATAAGGCCGAGATCGGTTATCATTCCGGATGGTCCTCCCGCGATCCGGCAATCCATGTCGAGCGGACCAGACGGTCCTCGCCCAGATGGACGAGGTCGGCGCGCAGGCCCGGCGCTATGGCGCCGGTCTCGTGATCGAGCCGCAGGAAGCGCGCGGGATTGCCGCTGGCCATGCGCGAGGCCGTCACGATGTCGCAGCCGATCATGTCCATCGCATTGCGCAGCGCCTGCACCATCGTCAGCGCCGAGCCTGCCAGCGTGCCGTCCGGGCCGGTGCATTTGCCGCCCTCGACCCCGATCTCCTGCCCCATGAGCGTGAAGCGGCCGAGCGTCCCGCCCACCGGCGGCATGGCATCGGTGACGAGCATGATCCCGTCCTCGCCGCGCGCCGAGAGCGCGACGCGCATGGACGCGGGGTGGACGTGGAAGCCGTCGGCGATCAGGCCGAAATGACCGGCGCGATCCTCCAGCGCGGCGCCGACCATGCCGGGATCGCGGCTGAGGAACTGCGTCATCGCATTAAACAGGTGGGTGAAGCCGGCCAGCCCTTCCGCCAGCGCCGCGCGGGTCTGGTCGTAATCGGCGAGGCTGTGTCCGGCACAGACGAGAACACCCGCCTCGGTCAGCGCGCGCACCGTTCCCTCGGGCGCGAGTTCCGGTGCGAGCGTGACCACCCGGCGTCCCTTCGTCGGTGCCGAAAGCCGGGCGAGAACTTCAGCATCCACCCGCGAGAAGCGGTTCTGGTCGTGGATGCCCTTCTTCGCCGCATTGAGGTGCGGGCCTTCGATATGAACCCCCAGCACGCCCGGCACGCTCGCTTCCAGAGCGGCCTCGCCCGCTGCGAGGGCAGCTTCGACCACTTCGGGGTAGTCGCTGATGAGGGTGGGCAGAAGGCCGGTGGTGCCGTAGCGGCGATGCGCGCGGGCGATGGCGCGAATGCCCTCGACACTGGGCATGTCGTTGAACAGCACGTCGCCGCCACCGTTGACCTGGGTATCGATGAAGCCGGGCAGCAGGTAACCGCCGTCAAGCGGCTCGATATGGCAGTGTTCGGGCAGGGCATCCGGCGCCGCGAGGCCGAGGATGCGCGTTCCGTCGAGGATCAGCGCCTGATCCTCGACCATGCGGTCGGCCAGGACTACGCGCGCTCCGGTGAGGGCGGTCAGGCTCATAGCGTGCGGGTCACTTTGTTGAGGTGCGGCGGGTTGTCCGGGTTCCGCCCGCGCGCCAGCGAGAGAGCTTCGGCCAGACCATAGAAGCTCTGGATCTGGGCAATGGCGCCGAGCACCGGATGAATGTCGGTCTGCAGGGGCAGTACCAGCGCTGCCGGTTCGACATCTTCCGCCAGTCCGGCAGCGATGACTTTCGCGCCGCGCGAGGCGAAATCTTCCAGACGCTCGCGCATTCCCGTGCGGGCGACGTCGAGCGGGGCCAGAACCAGCACCGGATCGCCTTCGCCCACCAAGGTCATCGGACCGTGTGCGACTTCCGCGCTGCTGAAGGCCTCGGCGTGGACGCTGGATGTTTCCTTCAGCTTGAGCGCAGCTTCGCCGGCAATGGGAAGCGTGGGGCCGCGTCCCAGCACCAGCATCTCCTCGGCGTCCTTCAATAGGTCCACTGCGGTCGTCCAGTCGGCACCGGCCGCTGCTTCCAGTACTTCACCGGTGGTTTCCAGCGCGGCCAGCAAGGCCTCGTCCTGGCTCCATTCGGCGACGAGATGGGCGAGGGCGACGAGCGTGCAGACGAAGCTCTTGGTCGCGGCCACGCTGGTTTCCGGCCCCGCGTGAACCGGGATCACGATCTGGGCAAGGTCCGCGAGCGGCGACTCGGAATCGTTCACCACCGCGATCACAAGGGCACCCTTGTCGCGCGCATCCTGCGCTGCCGCCAGCAGGTCGGGACTGCGGCCGGACTGCGAGATCGCGATCAGCGGCACCCCTGCGAACTGCGGCGAAGTCGCGTGATAGAGCGATCCCACCGATGGCGCATGGCTGAGCGCCGGGACGCGGGCATGCGTCTCCAGCAGGAACTTCGCGAAAGCCGCTGCCTGGTCGGAACTGCCACGCGCCAGCGTCGCCGCGAAAGGCGGGGCGAGGTCGCGGAGTTGCCGTCCTGCCTCGCGGACGAGATCGGCATTGCGGCGAAGCTGCTCGACACAGCGCGCGGGCGCCTCATGCGCTTCGCGGGACATCCGGGTGTCCGGAGCATTCGGTGTGGCCTTGGTCATGGAATGACAGATACCAGTTTCACTTTTCGGCACAAGTGGCATTAAAGTGGTTTTATAAATCGTGCGGTCCATGATACCGGTCGGTCCAAGCGAGAGTCGCGTCAAGGGAGAAGACGATGCTCAGGATCGAGATTGCTGCCTCCGATGGTCAGAGTGAGGTCAACGAGGACTGCGTCGGCTACCAAGGAGATGCGGCCTGGGTCATCGACGGCGCGACGGGGCTTGGCACCGCACTTCTCGACGCGCCGAGCGATGCCGCCTGGCTTGCGCGAACGGCTAACGATCTCCTGATTCAGATCCTTGTTGAACAGCCGAATATTCCGACAGCAGACCTCCTGCGCAGCGTGATGACCGATTGCGCGGAAGCACTGGCGAGCCAGCAGGTCAGACCTGCTTCGGGCGTGCACGAACATCCCTCCGCCGCCCTTGCGATGGTGCGCGTCATGGACGGCGTGGCGGAGTTCACGACCTTGGCCGATTGCCGGATTGCGGCATCCGAACCCGGCCGGGAACCGCGCCTGTTCGGCAGTTCCGCGCTCGATGCCATAGAGGCGCAGACGATCGAGGCGATGAAGGCGATCCTGGCGGAAGAGGGCGATCTCGGCCCGGAAGCACTCAAGGAGCGACTCCTGCCGGGACTTCGCGAAAACCGCAGGTTGATGAACCGCGAGGGTGGCTATTGGGTGCTCGGCACCGAGCCGGCTGCGGCGGATCATCTCTGGCAGTGGCGCATGCCGGTGCGTCCGGGGCAACGCTTCGTGATCGCCAGTGACGGTTTTCTGCGCCTCGTCGAACTGTTCGCGGCGGCGACGCCCGCCAATCTGCTTTCCATTTCCGGGCCTGACGACTGGGCGCACTGGCTGAAGCGCCTGCGCGAGTTGGAAGGCGAGCCGGATTCGCTGCATCGTTTTCCGCGCGTGAAGCTGCGTGACGATGCCAGCCTTGTTATCTGTAGCTGGGAGAATGCACGCTGATGCTGGTCATGGGGTATATGAGCGGGACTTCGCTCGACGGCGTCGACGTGGCGGTGGTGGAGACCGATGGCGAGCGGATCGATGCCTTCGGCCCCTCGGCGATGATCGCGTTTTCGGCGGCGGAGCGGGCGGCGCTTGAGAAGGCGACGCGGGACGCACTCACCTGGGACGGGCTGGGCGAGGAGCCGCTTTCGTTCGGCCTTGCTGCCGAGGTGATCGAGGCCGCGCACTTGCGGGCCGGGCGCCATGTCATCGAGAGGCTCGGCCGCTTGCCCGACCTCATTGGTTTCCATGGCCAGACGCTCCTGCATCGGCCGGAGCGCAAGCTTTCTGTGCAGATCGGAAATCCGCAGGTCATCGCCGACGGACTGGGCGTTTCGGTCGTGGCGCAGATGCGTCAGGACGATCTGCTGGCGGGCGGGCAGGGCGCTCCACTAGTGCCTGCCTATCATGCTGCTCTGGCCGAGAAGATCGGCCTTGGCGGGCCGATGGCTTTCCTCAATCTCGGCGGCGTTGCGAACCTCACCTGGATCGGTGTGGGCGGGAAGCTGATGGCTTGCGACACCGGGCCGGGGAATGGTCTTATCGACCAGATCGTGCAGGCCCACGGCGCCGGTCGCTATGACGACGGCGGGCGCATCGCCGCAGCCGGAACGGTCGATCGTGCAGTGCTGGCGGATTTGCTTTCCCATCCGCATTTCCGGGGACAGGGTCCGAAGTCCCTTGACCGTTACGACTTTCCGCTCGAATGGGCCGAGGCCTGCTCGCTGGAGGATGCGGCGGCGACGCTGACGGCGTTTACCGCCGAAGCCGTTGCCGTCACGGCCCGCCTTCTGCCGCAAGCGCCGAAAGTCTGGGTGATCTGCGGTGGGGGGAGTCACAATCCCACGCTCATGAAAACCCTGCGCGAGCGGCTTGGCGATTGCCGGACGGCGGACGAGGTCGGTCTCAGGAGCGATTTCGTCGAGGCGGAGGCGATGGCCTTTCTGGCAGCCCGCAGCCTGCGCGGCCTGCCGTTGACCTTCCCCGGCACGACCGGGGTGTCGCGCCCGCTGACTGGAGGGACGATCTGGCGGCCGGAAACGACCTGTGCCGAATTGGTCTGATAAAGCTGCAATATAATACCACCATTTGCATACCACACCTTTACATATCCATGACAGGTATGCATGGTGCGGAAGTCTGCAAAGGGCATGCCGTTGAGTCTTCGGGTCGCACCAAACCACGACGGAACAGGGTTCAGGGAAAGTTAGTGAGGAAGTCTAATGGTTAAGTCTCAACGACACACCGTGGCCATGGCGGCGCTTGCCATTGCCCTTTCGCAAGCACCGGGCACGGCCTTCGCGCAATCTTCCGCAGCGGACGATAGCGGCGCCAGCGCGGACATCGTTGTTACCGGTACGCGCATCGCGGTTCCCGGCCTGACGTCGAGCAGCCCGGTCGCTTCCACCGGCGAAGAGCAGATCAAGCTCCAGTCGGCGCTGACGGTCGAAGACTTCTCCACCAAGATCCCGCAGCTTTCCGGCGGCGTTCGCCAGGGTTCGCAGGGCAGCGACGCGTTCGGCGCCCAGGTCCTGGAACTGCGTAACTTCGGCCAGAGTCGCTCGCTCGTCCTGATCGACGGCACCCGCGCGACGCCGTTTAGCTTCCGCAACTCTGCCGACGTCAACGCGATCCCGGCCTCGCTGATCAAGCGCGTCGACGTGCTGACTGGCGGCGCCGCGGCCGTCTATGGCGCGGACGCGGTGGCCGGTGTCGTCAACTTCATCCTCAACGACGATTTCGAAGGCATTCGCGGCACCGCCACCAGCCGTCTGTCCGAGCATGGCGGCGCCCAGTACGGCGGCTCGCTGATGGTCGGCACCGGCCTCGGCGACCGCGGCCATATCGTCATCGCGGCTGACTACACCCAGCGCGACCTGATCCGCGCGGGCCAGCGCGACTGGGCGGAAACCCCGAACCAGACGATCCCCAGCATCGGCGGCGTCTTCACCGACGTGGCGAGCGGTCGCAAGTTCGGCTTCACCGACAGCGGCGCCTTCACCACGAACCCTTCGGCCACGTCGAACATCTCGAACCGCTATCCGCTTGTCTCGCCGCTCAAGCGCATCAATGTCGCGGCGCTGTTCAAGTACGAGATCACCCCGCAGGTCGAGATCTACGGCCGCGCGATGTACACCAATTCGCGCACGCAGGAGACCGGCACCCCCGGCGCGACGCCCGCTTCGGTGAACCGCACCGTCTCGATCAGCGAGAGCAATCCCTACCTCACCGACGACATCCGCAACCAGCTGACGTTCGTGAACGGCACGGCGCGCGTGAACGTCTCGCGCTCGCTGGCCGAACTCGGGCTCATCAATTACGAGACCGAGCGCAACACCTTCCAGTTCCAGACCGGCCTGCGCGGCCCGGTGACCAATGCGGTCAAGTGGAATGTCTATGCCCAGTACGGCCGCTCGACCGAGAACACGCTGATTACCGGAGACGGCCTCGTCACCAGCCCGACGGGTGCGAACAATTTCGATTCCATCGTCAACAGCGTCAACATCTTCGGTCCGAACCAGACCGAACTGGCCGATGCACTGGGCAGCTCGATCCAGGGCTTCAACCGCAAGCGCGACCAGTTCGTGACGGCAGCGACCCTGAGCGGCACGTTGGAGGAGCTGTTCTCGCTCCCCGCCGGGCCGATCGGATTCGCGGTCGGCGTCGAGTATCGCCGCGAGACCGCCAGCATCGGTCAGGACACTGCGCTCCTGACCGGCAATACCTATCGCCAGGGCGTGCAGGCCGCCTACAGCGGCTCGTTCGACGTCAAGGAACTCTATGGCGAAGTGCTGGTGCCGGTGCTCCGCGACCTGCCGCTGATCCGCAAGCTCGACGTGGGCGGCGCCTATCGTCTGTCGGACTACAACATGTTCGGCACCCACGGCACCTGGAAGGTCGAGGGCAACTGGGAAGTCGACCGCAACCTGCGTCTGCGCGGCACTTACCAGCGCGTCCTGCGCACCCCGAACTTCGGCGAGTTCGCGGCGGGCATGTCCTCGCTGCCGTTCAGCAATCTCGTCACCGTCGATCGCCTGAAGCCGCGTTACGGCGGCGATCCCTGCGTGCTCGGCACCGGCGATGCCGCCCAGTGCGCCCGCTTCGGTGCGCCTGCAGTGGGTTCGGCCAACTCGAACGCGGCCAGCTACCTGACCGGCAATTACTATTACGGCGGCAACCCGGACATCAAACCGGAGACCGGTTACACCACGACGCTCGGCGCAGTGTTCACCCCGACGTTCCTGCCGGGGCTCAACCTGACCGTCGACTGGTACGAGCTTGACTTGCGCGGCGCCGTGGGCGTGATCCAGCCGATCGCGGCAATCACCAGCTGCTACGTCACCAACCCGACCGCCGGCAATCCGCTGTGTTCGCTGGTGACCCGCAACGCGGACGGCACCTTCAAGGACGCCTTCGTCAACAACCAGAACCTCGGCCGTCTGCTCCAGCGCGGTTTCGACATTTCGGCCAGCTACACGCTGCATCCGGAGTTCCTGCCGGGCACGGGCGTGCGCCTCGCCTATCAGGGCAATATCGTCACCTCCTATCTGATCCAGGCGAACTCCACCGTTTCGGCCGTGCAGTGCAAGGGCACCTTCGGCGCCACCTGCTCCAGCGACGGCACCACGCTGGTCCAGCCGGATTACCGCCACACCGTCGGCCTCTCGTGGCTGTTCGACAAGGGCGTGATCCAGTTCGACTGGCAGCGCATCGGCAAGGTGAAGTCGAGCACGGTGGGTTCGACCGAGACGATCTCGGCCCAGAACACCTTCGACCTGTCGGCCTCCTACGAGTTCACCGACGCGATCACTTTCAGTGCCGGCATCTACAACCTGTTCGACAAGAAGCCCCCTTATGTGTCGTCGGGCGGTGTCTTCAACACCTTCCCCGACACCTATGACATTCTCGGACGCACGATCGGCTTCTCGCTGACCGCGCACCTCTGAGGATAGCCCACCCTGCGCGGCGCCCGGTCAACCTCCTCCTCCGACCGGGCGCGCGCTTTTTGTCAGGCCCTGATGACGGCTTCCAGGGCCGGGGACGGAGACGAATTCGATGACGCTGCCTTTCTCGATGGCGGACTGGCTGGTAATCGCCGCCTACCTGCTGCTGCTGGTCGCGGGAGGCTGGATCTTCACGCCGCGCAAGACCGAGTCCGCGCATGACTACTTCCTGGCAGGCGGCAGCGTTCCGGCCTGGCTTGCGGCGATTTCGGTGCTGTCCGCCACCCAGTCCGCAGCCACGTTCCTGGGCGGGCCGGACTACGGATATCATGGGGACCTGACTTATCTCAGCGGCAATATCGGCGGATTGATCGGCGCGATCTTCGTCGCCCACGTCATGATCCCGCGCTTCTACGCGATCAAGGCGACGACGGCCTACGAACTGCTGACCCTGCGCTTCAGCGAGAAGGCGACGCGCTGGGCAGGGGGCATGTTCCTCGTCGGCCGCGTCTTCGCGGGCGGTGCGCGGGTCTATCTCGCCGCGATTGCGCTGGCGATGGTCATTACCGGCACGGTCGAGGCGCAGGGCATCATGATCGCCGCCGCCGTGCTCATCGTGGCGAGCGTGTTGTTCACGTTCGTCGGCGGGCTCAAGTCGGTACTCTGGAACGACCTCATCCAGTTCGTCGTCTACCTCGGCTCGGCTGTCGCGGTGCTGGTATTCCTGCGCCTTTCGATCCCGGCTTCGACCGGCGAGATCATTCAGGGCCTCGCCCATACGCCCGAAGGCGTGAACAAGCTGAAGTTCTTCGATTTCTCGATGGACCTCTCGCGTCCATTCTCGATGCTGGCGATCGTGCTCGGCCTGTCGTTGCTCTACATCGCCAATGCCGGGATGGACCAGGACACCACGCAGCGCCTGCTGGCCTGCAAGGACGCCAAGACCGGCGCGCGCGGCCTCTATCTTTCGGTCTTCGCGACGCTGCCGGTGGTGGGCATGTTCATCGTCATCGGCCTGCTGCTCTACGTCTTCTACGACCGGCCCGACCTGATGGGCGGTGCCACCGCCGCTGCCGGTAACCAGTTCGGCGGCGAGAAGATCAGCATCTTCATGCACTATATCCTTACCCAGCTTCCCGGCGGCCTGCGCGGCCTGGTGACGGTGGGCATCTGCGCGGCGGCTGTCGCCACCACGAACTCGGCGCTAAACGCCATGTCCTCGGTGCTGGTGCAGGACTTCTATCGCCCCTGGCGCGAGAAGCGCGGCACCACGGCCCCCGAGCATCACTTCGTCTCGGCCGGGCGCGTGGGCATGGGCTTGATCGGCTTCCTGATGTTCGTGATGGCGGTGGTCTCGTTCTACTGGCAGCGCTACACCGACATGGGCCTGCTGGAATTCGCCCTGCAAGTGATGGTCTTCACCTATGCCGGACTGCTCGGCGTCTATTTCACCGCCCTGTTCACGACGCGCGGCACGACGAATTCCGTCATCGCCTCACTGCTGATCGGTTTCGTCACAATTCTGTTGCTTCAGCCGGGCATTGCCCATGCCATCGGCATGCCGAGCGCGCTGAGCAGCCTTTCGTTCCCCTTCCAGCTCTGCATCGGCACGGTTGTCGCCTTCGTGGTTTGCGCGGCGCCTGCCGGATACGGCAAGCTCATGGCTCCGGCCGAATAACGATCCCGTGAAAGGGACAAAGGATATCATGAACACTGAAGCGCTCGACGCCCGCTACCGCGATCTCGACCTCTGGCCGACCGAACTGGCCGTGGAGGCGATGCTCGAAGGCCAGATGGCGGCCATCGCCGCGATCCAGTCGCAAACCGCAGCCATCGCCCGTGCCGCCGAAGCCGCAGCCGAGCGGCTTGGCGAGAAGGGCAGGCTGGTCTTCGTGGGCGCTGGCACCTCGGGCCGCCTGGCGGTTCAGGACGGCACCGAGCTCTATCCGACTTATGGCTGGACGATGGACCGCATGGTCTTTCTCATGGCAGGCGGCATGGGCGCGCTCACCGAGGCCTATGAAGGCGCCGAGGACGATATCGAGGCCGGCCGTGCCGACGTGCGTTCGCAGGGCATCGGTCCCTCGGACGTGGTGATCGGCGTCGCCGCCAGCGGTCGCACACCCTATACCGTCGCCGCTATCGAGGAAGCCCGCGCCGTCGGTGCCCTGCCGATCGGCATCGCCAACAACCCCGGCACGCTCCTGCTCGAAAAGGCGGAACATGCGATCCTGGCCGTCACCGGCAGCGAGATCGTTGCGGGCTCCACCCGCATGAAAGCCGGGACCGCGCAGAAGGCCGTGCTCAACCTGCTCTCGACCGCGATCATGCTGCGCCGCGGCCTCGTCTATGAGGGGCGCATGGTGGCCATGCGCATTTCCAATGCGAAGCTCTTGCAACGAGCGCGGATCATGGTTCAGGATATCGCCGGGGTCGATGCCGAAGTGGCCGCCGACGCACTGGAAGCGGCAGGGAACGAGATCCGGCTCGGCGTGATCGTCGCGCGGGGCGTCCCGGTCGAAGAGGCGAAGGCGCTGCTGGAGGCTAACGGGGGCAATCTGCGTCACGTCATGCCGATGCTGGAAAAGCGAGACTGATCGACGATGCGCGACATTGCCTGGACCAGCAGCGAGGAAGGGACCCCTCTCTACCTGCAACTCGCCCGCAGCCTGCGCGAGCATATCAGCAGCGGGGCGATCGATCCGGGCAGTGCGCTCCCGTCCGAGCGGGATCTCAGCGAAATGGCGGGCCTGTCGCGCGTCACCGTGCGCAAGGGTATCGAGCAGCTGATCGAAGAAGGCGTGCTGATCCGCAAGCAGGGGTCCGGCACGTTCGTCGCCCGGCGGATCGAGGCGCCCGGCTCCCGGCTCAGCAGCTTCAGCGACGATACCCGCTCGCGGGGAGAGGATCCCAGCGTGGTCTGGATCAACAAGTCCTATGCCCAGCCGACCGAAGAAGAAGCCGCAGCACTCGAAATCCCGGCCAATGCCTCGGTTGCACGGCTCGGCCGGGTCCGGCTTGCCGGGGGTGAGCCTCTGGCCATAGAGCACGCGGTGATCCCGGCCCAGTTCATGCCGGACCTCGGCGCGCTGGGAGATTCCCTTTATAAGGCTCTTGATATATACGGATTTCGTCCGACTTCGGGGATCCAGCGTGTCCGTGCCTCGCTGGCCACGCCGACCGAGGCGGGCATTCTCTGCGTGAAGCAGAATTCGGAAGTCCTGCGGATAGAGCGCAAGACCCGCATTCCGGATGGTCGCATCGTCGAATTCACCCGCTCGGTCTATCGCGGCGACCGCTATGAGTTCGTTACCGACCTTAAGCAGATTTGACGCCCTTCGCTTCGCCCCGGCGATAAGCGGGTAGCGGCGCGATCCATCGCGAGTTTGCGGCGCCGTTTCGGGATAGCCTCCCGTCCATAGTTCGGACGGAGAGGATAATGAGCGCTGACATCGAGTCTCGTGCAGTTCGGGACATGCTCGACCGGGAGGCGATACGCGACTGCGTCGCCCGTCTCGCACGCGGTGAGGACCGGCGAAGCGCCGACTTGATCCGGAGCTGCTGGTGGCCGGAAGCGCGCTTCGATTACGGCGTCCATGGCGGTGATTTCGCAAGCTACCTCGCCTGGGTGGTGCCGGGCGCCGATGCCGTCCGGAATACCCAGCACCTGATTGGCCAGTCGGTGATCGTTCTCGAAGGAGAACGGGCGAGGGCTGAGACGCATGTGTTCTCCTACCATCGCATCGAGGCGGGTTCCGGCGACCAGACGGGAGACCGCAATACCTGCATCGGCGGACGCTACCTCGACCGTTTCGAGAAACGCGACGGCCTGTGGCGCATTGGCGGGCGCGTAATGCTCTACGACTGGGAGCATGACTGGGGGAGGGCCGCGGACTGGTCGCAAGGGGTGATGGGTTATCCCCTCGCCGGCGATCATTTTCCGGGCCGTGCAAAAGGGGATTTCAGCGAGGCCTGGTTTGCCGGAGAGACAGCATGAACGCACCGCTCACGGGGAAAGTCGCGCTTGTCACCGGCGCCAGTCGCGGCATCGGCAAGGGCATTGCACTGGTGCTCGCGGAGCAGGGCGCGACGGTTTACGTTACCGGACGAACTGTGCGGGAAGGCGATTACTATTTGCCCGGAACGGTCGGGGGCACTGCCGCCGCATGCGACGAACGCGGCCAGGTAAGCGGTGGCAGGGGCGTGGCCGTAGCCTGCGACCATGGGGACGATACGGCGGTGGCCGCATTGTTCGACCGGATCGAACGCGAGCAAGGCCGCCTCGATATCCTGATCAACAATGCCTTCACGATTTCCGAGGACTTGCTGGAGCCGAAGGGGTTCTGGGAAAAGCCTTTGTCGAACCTCGAGATGTGGGATGTCGGGGTTCGCTCCAACTACGTGGCGGCCTGGCATGCCGCGCGGATCATGGTTCCCCGGGGCTCCGGGCTGATCGTCGCGATTTCCGGCTTTGCCGCCGTGACTTACACGTATGGAGTGGTGTTCGGTACTTCCAAGTCCGCCGCCGACCGCATGGCGCGCGACATGGCGATCGAACTCGAACCGCACAATGTGGCCTCGTTGACCCTCTGGCAGGGGCTGACGCTCACGGAAAAGGCGCGGGACAATCTCGCGCGCATGGGCGATCGCATGACCACATCGATCACCGCGATGCAGGGCAGCTCGGTCGAGCATCCCGGGCGGGTGATCGCCGCGCTCGCCGCCGACCCTGAGATCATGAAGCGCTCCGGCGGCGAGTTCGTCACTGCCGAACTGGCGGAGGAATACGGCATCACCGATGTGGACGGCACGGTGATCGCGTCTGCGCGGGCGCGGCGGGGATCGCCGATCTGGCAACCGATCTCGGAGGTAGACTACCGTGGCAAGTGAGAGAGATGCGCGCCTGGACGCTCTGCTGGACAAGCAGGATATCAGCGAATGCCTCGCGCGGTTTTCGCGCGGAATGGATCGTTTCGACCGCGCGATCTACCTTTCGGCCTTCCACGACGACGCTGAAGTCGCTGCGGGGCCGTTCGTGGGGACTGCGGCGGATTGCTGGGACTGGGCCGTGCCGATGCACCGATCGGGACAGATACTCACGCACCATGCGCTGCTTCAAAGCACGATCGATCTGGGCGGCGACACTGCTCATGTCGAGACGTACTACCAGTTCGTGGGGCGCAACCTCGACGAGAGCCTGTGGATCGCGGGCGGACGTTATCTCGACCGGTTCGAGCGGCGGGCCGAAGAATGGCGGATCGCGTTACGCACGAACCTCATCGAGTGGGCGCATACTCCACAACGGATGCCGGTGCCTTTCGAGGATATTCCCGATGTTGCTTTGAACGGCGTTTCGAGCCGAGATCCCGCCGACCCTTCCTACCGGCGGCCATTGATAAACCGACGCCTTTCGAACAATCCTGTAAACAGTATAGAGCAATAAATTCAGCACAATGAAGCATGTTTCTCACGGAAGATGAGAAACTTTTCGTGCAAAAAAAAAGGACCGCGCCAGATGGACGCGGTCTATCATGGCGGCATTTCTATCGGTTCGAGGGCCGTTTGGCTCAGTTCACGCGATGCCGGTGTTTGCCGCCGTACTTCTTGCCGCAGAACTGTTCAAGCTCGCGCATGTCCGTCGCCGCCGCAGAGGCCAGCGCGCTGGCGCAGGGCAAGTGGGTTTCGGCATCGGCGATACGGGCTTCCACCTTTTCCCGCAACTCCTCCATATCGGCGCGGGTCAGTACGTTCTTCTCTCGCAGATAGCAGATCAGGCTCTGGAGAAGGATCATGGCCTTCTCGCCCGAGTCCACTTCATTCTTCTCGATCATAACAGGCATCCTCCGGCGCGACGTTATCAGGTGTCGCGTTGGATCCAGAATGATACGAAACGGCACTCATGTCCAGCCTTCGACCACACCAAAAAGCAATAATCGTGCGAGACGACCCGTTGTTTGGGAAATAAAAGCGTTATCTCCTTAACAGAAATGACAAGCCATTTCGGATCAAGGAGTTAACTCAGCCATCTCTTTGCGGAGGATCAGGATCATATGGTCCCTGATCGGCCCGTGCGCCTTCTCCGGAGAAAGCTCCATCATGACCATCATGCCCCATGAGAGCATGAAGATCAGGTCGACGACGATGGAGCGCCGGTCCAACGTCGCATCCGGAGACAGGGATTCCAGCGCCGAGTCCAGGCGCGAGCGCACCCTCTCGTCGGCCTTCCGGTTGATCTCGGCGATAATCGGATTGCGCCCCACTTCGGCCAGCAGCTCGGCCATGAGGCGTCTGTCCTCGGCGGTGGGTTCTTCCGAGCAGATACGTTCGATCCATGTGCGAATGGCAACGATGTCCTTGGCCGCCACCGCCTTGTTCAGTTCTTCCTCATCCAGCCAGGCATTGAGATTGGCTTCGCAGATGGCTGCAATGATGGCTTCCTTGTTCGCAAAATCCCGGTAGATTTGCCCGACCTTGATCCCGGAGGCGAGTGCGATCTGTGCCATACCCGTGCGATGAAAGCCCTGTTCCACGAAAAGCTTCCGCGCCGTGTCCAGCAGATGCTGGCGCCGAGCCACGGACCGTGCAGCGCGCGAGCGGTCCATAATCGTTTCGTCCTGCACTGCATCCTCCTTGCCTTGCAATCGTTGCTGCGACGCAATAAACATCGCGCGAATCAATGAGTGAACATTCACTCACGTTTTAACTCTCTTTGCGAGCGTGTTCCATGAAAAAGATCACACCGGCTCTTGCCTTGCTCCTGTCCGCCTGCGGCGGCGGAGGTGAGCAGCAGGCTCCTGCCGGTCCCCCCGAGGTCGGTGTCGTGACCGTGAAGGAGGGGGCCGTAACGCTCAGTTCGGAACTTCCGGGCCGGACGACAGCTTTCGAAACCGCCGATGTCCGCCCTCAGGTCAACGGGCTGATCCTTCAGCGCCTGTTCCAGGAAGGCGACATGGTGCGGGCGGGGCAACCGCTCTATCGCATCGATGCGTCACCTTACGAGGCCCAGGTGGCCAGCGCGCGTGCCGCGCTCGTCAGGGCGCGCGCCAATATCGCGAACACCGCCGCGCTGGCTCGTCGCTACGGCGAACTGGTGAAGATCAATGCGATCTCGCGTCAAGAAGCGGAAAACGCCGTCGCCAGCGCCGCACAGGCCAAGGCGGATGTCGCCGCGCAGGAAGCCGCGCTGCGCAGCGCCCAGATCGATCTCGGCCGCACGACCATCCGCGCGCCGATTTCGGGCCGCATCGGCCGCTCGACTTATACGGTCGGCGCGCTGGTGTCCGCTTCCCAGACCGATGCGCTGACCGTGATCCAGCGTCTCGATCCGATCTTCGTCGATATCCAGCAGTCCAGCGCGGACGTGCTGCGCATGCGCCAGGAACTGCTTTCGGGCAATCTCTCGCAAAGCGGCGGGACGCGGGTACGCCTGAAGCTGGAAGACGGCAGCACCTATGGCGAGGAAGGCACGCTCAAGTTCACCGACGTCACTGTCGATCCCTCGACCGGAAGCCAGATCGTCCGCGTGCAGTTCGGCAATCCGCGCGGCCTTCTGCTGCCGGGAATGTACGTCCGTGCCGACCTTGTAGAAGGCACCAAGAGCAATGGCATTCTGGTCCCGCAATCGGCCGTCAGCCGCGATGAAAAGGGCAATCCGACGACGCTCGTCGTCGGCGCCGGCAGCAAGCTGGAAGTGCGCAAGCTCACTGCGCCGCGCACGGTCGGCACCAACTGGCTGGTCACGTCCGGCCTGAAGCCGGGTGACAAGATCGTC
The DNA here is from genome assembly GCA_017745295.1 of Novosphingobium sp. Classification (GTDB taxonomy): domain Bacteria; phylum Pseudomonadota; class Alphaproteobacteria; order Sphingomonadales; family Sphingomonadaceae; genus Novosphingobium. The sequence continues at coordinate 218,290 of JAGHZR010000002.1, read as the reverse complement.
GTCGATGGCGCGCAGATGCTTCGTCCCGGAATGCCGGTGAAGCCGGTCGCGGCGCAAGCCGCAAAGCCCGCTGCGGTCGCGCCTGCCCAGCAGGGCCAGAGTGCCGGGCAGGGCCAAAACGCCGAGCAGGGTCAGTAATCGATCATGGCACGCTATTTTATCGACAGGCCCATCTTCGCATGGGTCATCGCCATCGTGCTGATGATGTTCGGCGCGCTGGCGATCCGCAGCCTGCCGGTCTCCCAGTTCCCCGAGATCGCGCCGCCCACCGTGACGATCAGCGCGACCTATCCCGGCGCCGACGCGGAAACGCTGGAACGCACGACCACGCAGATCATCGAGCAGCAGCTCAAGGGCATCGACCACTTGCGCTACTTCTCGGCGCAATCATCTTCCGCCGGTAACGTCAGCATCACCCTGACCTTCGAGCAGGGCACCGATCCCGACATCGCCCAGGTCCAGGTTCAGAACAAGCTGCAGGCAGCCACAGCGCTGCTGCCGCAGGAAGTCCAGCGCCAGGGCGTCACCGTCGCCAAGTCGGCGGCGAGCTTCCTGCTGGTCGCTGCGATCTATTCCGAGGACGGCAGCCATAGCGCCAACGACCTGTCCGACTATATCGTCAGCCAGGTACAGGACCCGGTCAGCCGCATCAACGGCGTGGGCGAACTTCAGATCTTCGGTACCCAATATGCCATGCGTATCTGGGTCGATCCGCTGAAGCTGCGCAGCTACAACCTGACGATCGCCGATGTGACTGCTGCGGTGCAGGCACAGAACGCGCAAGTTTCGGCCGGCCAGATCGGCCAGCTTCCGGCCTCCAAGGAGCAGGAACTCAACGCGACCGTTTCGGTCCAGTCGCGCCTCCAGAGTCCGGAGCAGTTCGGCAATATCCGTCTGCGTCAGGGGCAGGACGGCTCGGTCGTGCGTCTGCGCGACGTTGCGCGCGTCGAACTCGGTGCCGAAATCTACGGCTTCGATACGCAGTACAACGGCAAGCCGGCATCCGGCTTCGGCGTCAAGCTCGCGTCCGGCGCCAACGCACTCGATACCGTCGACCTCGTGAAGGCCGAAGTCGAGCGTATCGCCAAGAACTTCCCGCAGGACGTGAAAGTCGCCTATCCTTACGACTCCACGCCCTTCGTCCGTCTCTCGGTCGAGCAGGTGGTCCACACTCTGTTCGAAGCGATCGTGCTCGTCTTCCTCGTCATGTTCCTGTTCCTCCAGAACTGGCGCGCGACGATCATTCCGACGATCGCGGTTCCGGTCGTGCTGCTTGGCACTTTCGGCGTCATGCAGGCGTTCGGCTACTCCATCAACACGCTCACCCTGTTCGGCATGGTGCTGGCGATCGGCCTGCTGGTCGATGACGCCATCGTCGTCGTCGAGAACGTCGAACGCCTGATCCAGACCGAGCACCTGAAACCGAAGGAAGCGGCGCGAAAGTCGATGGACGAGATCAGCGGCGCGCTGATCGGCATCGGCATGGTGCTCTCGGCGGTGTTCCTGCCGATGGCGTTCTTCGGTGGTTCGACCGGCGTCATCTATCGCCAGTTCTCGATCACGATCGTCTCGTCGATGGCGCTCTCGGTCATGGTCGCGCTGATCCTGACCCCCGCGCTCTGCGCCACGATCCTCAAGCCGCACGATCCGAGCAAGAACGAAGGCAACGGGCTGCTGGCCCGCTTCTTCCGATGGTTCAACGAGAAGTTCGACCTCGGCACCGCAAAGTACGAGAAAGGCGTCCGCAATTCGGCACGCAACTGGAAACGTTCGGGCATCGTCTACCTGCTGATCGTAGGTGCCATGGCGCTGATCTTTACGCGCCTGCCCAGCGGGTTTCTTCCCGACGAGGACCAGGGCACGATGATCGCGCTGGTCCAGGCTCCTCCCGGTGCCACGCTGCCTCGCACGCAGCGCGGTCTGGACGTGGTTCGCGACCACTTCCTGAAGGACGAGAAGGCGAACGTCGCCTCCGTCTTCACCATCAGCGGCTTTTCGTTCAACGGCCAGGGCCAGAACGCGGGCATGGCCTTCGTCAAGCTCAAGGACTGGAAGGACCGCAGCGGTGCGGAAAACCGGGCGCCCGCTCTGGTCGGCCGGGCCATGGCCAAGTTCTCGCAATATCGTGACTCGACGATCTTCGCGCTGGTTCCGCCGGCGGTGCAGGAACTGGGTAATGCGACAGGCTTCGATCTCTGGCTCGTCGATCAGAACAATATCGGTCACGACAAGCTCATCGCCGCCCGCAACCAGCTTCTGGGCCTGGCCGCTCAGGACAAGCGCGTGGCTCAGGTTCGTCCCGTCAGCCTCGACGATGCACCGCAGCTCGATGTCCAGGTCGATCAGGACAAGGCCGGGGCGCTGGGTCTCGACCTGAGCGCGGTCAACAGCGAAGTCTCGACCGCATGGGGCAGTGCCTATGTGAACGACTTCCTCGATCGCGGACGCACCAAGCGCGTCTATATCCAGGCGGACGAAGCCTATCGTTCCTCGCCGGAGGCGATCGGCAACTTCTATGTCCGTGGAAGCGGCGGGCAGATGGCGCCTTTCAGTGCCTTCTCGACCCTTTCGTGGAAGCTGGCACCGGTCATCCTCACCCGCTACAACGGCCGCCCCGCGGTGCAGCTTCAGGGTGCACCGGGCGCAGGCGTGAGCACCGGCGCGGCGATGGAGGCCATTGCCGAGATGCAGCAGAAGCTGCCGCCGGGCACTGCGCTGGAATGGACGGGTCTGTCCTATGAAGAGCGTCTCTCCGGCGGCCAGGCACCCGCGCTCTACGCCCTCTCGCTCTTCGTGGTGTTCCTGTGCCTTGCAGCGCTTTACGAAAGCTGGTCGGTGCCGATCGCGGTCATCCTGGTCGTTCCGCTCGGCGTCATCGGTGCCGTGCTCGCCGCCAAGCTCACCGGTCTCAACAACGACATCTACCTCCAGGTGGGCCTGATCACGACGATCGGCGTCTCGGCCAAGAATGCGATCCTGATTGTCGAATTCGCCGAGGAACGCGTCCAGTCCGGCATGAATGCCTTCAGTGCGGCCATCGAGGCGGCAAGGCTGCGCCTTCGCCCGATCCTCATGACCTCGCTGGCCTTCGTGTTCGGCGTGCTGCCGCTGGCGGTCTCGACCGGCGCAGGGGCAGGGGGGCAGAACGCCATCGGCCGCGCGGTCGTGGGCGGTATGCTGTCGGCCACGATCCTGGCGATCTTCCTGGTCCCGATGTTCTTCGTGGTTGTCAGCCGGTTGTTCAAGCACGGCCAGACCGACCGGGATGAGCAGCAGGAAGCGCCTGTCGAAACCGAAGCCGGTCCTCGCTCCTCCGACGGCAACGAGCCGCAGGGAATCTGAACATGAAAAAATCCCTTATCGCCCTGATTGCCGGCACGACGATGCTGGCGGGGTGCAACTTCGCGCCGCGCTATGAGCGGCCCGTGGGGGCCGTCCCCGTGACCCTGCCGCAAGGCGGGGTGTACCCGGCGGCCGCAACCGACGCCGTCGATGTCAGCCGTGTCGGTTGGCGCGATTTCTTCCTCGATCCGCGCCTGCGCCAGGTGATCGAGACCGGTCTTGCCAACAACCGCGACCTCCGGGTCGCGGCGGCCAACGTGCTGCAGGCGCGCTCGCAGTTGAAAGTGCAGCGTTCGCAGTTGTTCCCGACGGTGAATGCCGGGGGAACCGCGACTTATACCAACAACATCATGGGTGCTGCCGGTGGCGGAGGGGCAGGGGCCGGAAGCGTCTCTTCCGACATCGAAATCTATCAGGCAACGGCGGGAATATCGGCGTTCGAACTCGACCTGTTCGGTCGCATCCGCAATCTGACGCGGGCCGCGCAGGAGCAGGTCTTCGCCAGCGAGGAAGCGCAGCGTTCGGCGCGCATCAGCCTGATCGCGGAAATTGCCACGGCATGGCTCACCCTGGCTTCGGACAACGAGCAGTTGCGGCTCTCGCGTGAAACGCTCAAGACCTTCGAAGACACGCTGCGCCTGACCAGGGAGCAGTTTCGCATCGGCGTTGGCTCCGAACTGGAAGTGCGCCAGGCCGATACCAATTACCAGAACGCGGTGAACGATATCGCGACACTGGAGGCCAGCGTCGCGCTCGACCAGAATGCGCTGAACCTGCTCGTCGGCACCACGGTGCCCCAAGACCAGTTGCCTGGCGGCCTGACGGGCGAAGCCATGACGCGCGATGCCTTGCCATCGGACGTCTCTTCCGACGTGCTGCTACGGCGTCCGGACGTGCTGCGCGCGGAGCACCTGCTCATCGCCGAGAATGCCAATATCGGTGCCGCGCGCGCCGCTTTCTTCCCGACGATTTCGCTGACGGGCACGGTAGGGACGCTGAGCACGGCCTTGTCCGGACTCTTCAAGTCCGGCTCCTACACTTACTCGGCATCGCCGGGTCTCTCGCTGCCGCTGTTCGATGGCGGGCAGCGTTCGGGCAATCTGGCTTATGCAAAAGCCTCGCAACAAGCCGCCGTGGCGACTTATGAAAAGGCGATCCAGACCGCGTTCCGAGAAGTCGCCGACGCCCTGGCGCAGCGCGGCAAGATCGGGGAACGCATTGCAGCCCAGTCCAATCGCGCAGAATCCGCGAGGGTTGCCGCGCGGTTGTCCGATGCCCGGTTCAAGGCAGGGGTGGATTCGTTCCTGACTTCGCTCGACGCGCAGCGCACGGCCTACGCCGCCGAGCAGCAATTTGTCACCACGCGTCTGGTGCAGGCCAGCAATCTCGTTGAACTGTACCGCTCGCTGGGAGGTGGCCTGGCAGACGAGCAGGCATCTTCCGCCGCAGGAGAGCTTCCAGCGAACTGATCTTGAGGGGAGCCTCGGTGCTGTGCAACTGGCTCCCCTTTAGAATAACCCTGCGGCAAGCAGGGGCCGGTACCGCCAGCGCTCTTGGATTAGCTTGATAATATATATTATGTTAAGTCGATACACCTGATCGAAGACGCGACGGCGTTTCAGGCGGTCTCCATCCCCGGTCCGCCTGCCGCCACGGGCGTTTCCGTTACGTCCTCGACCCGGACGGGCTCCTCGCGTGAATAGGTTCCGACCAGCATCCCCGCCGCAAGAACCCTGCCGGTGATCGCGCTGACGACTTCCGAGCGGCCGGGATTGTCGTCCACGTCAACGGCTTCGGAGAGCGCAAAGAGCTGGAATACGTAATCGTGGACGCCGTGGCCCGGCGGCGGGTCGGGCGGCAACCAGCCTTCGAGGAAGAAGCTGTTGCGCCCGACATCCCGTCCATCTGCCGTGCCGAAGCCGTCGGCCACGATTTCGCCTTCGGCAAGCCTTCGCACATCGGGAGGCAGGTTCCAGATCAGGGCATGAACCATCGGTTGGGGCGCAGGGGCATCCGGATCTTCCACAAGCAGGACCAGGCTTACCGTTCCCTCGGGAACCCCGTCCCAGACCAAAGGTGGCGAAACGCCCTCTCCGTCGGCAGTGAATCTTTGCGGCAGACGACCGCCATTGGCAAAGGCCGGACTCGACAGATCGATGAAGCCCGATCCGGGCATGACATCGTCCTGCACGATGGCGAGTTTGGCATGGCCTGCCCGCACGTTGGTCATCAGCGATCCAAGCCAGCGGGGGAGATGTTCCAGCATAAGGTCTCCAGAGTTTGCGGAAGGGACCGGGTGCCGGTCCCGCCCTGTCATTCGCTTTCGTAATCCTCGTCGTCGTCCTCGGGCGTCTCTTCATTGTCGAGGTCGAGGAATTCGAGCGGGTCGAGTCCCAGTTCGGCCACGACCTCCACCGGACTGGCGACGACCGTGATTTCTTGCCCATCGTCCAGTTCGATGAGCGTCGTGTCGTCATCCCCACCTTCGGCAATGCTTACGACTTCGGCGGAATCCACCTCGATTTCATCGCCTTCCAAAGTTTCAAACGTCGCTGACGGCATGTGCTACTCCTAGTCGAGAGAACCACCGAACTCGCCAGTCGCACTCCGGTTCCGCCGCCGAGCGGTGTCGCGGCGGAAAAGCAGCCAGTCCAGGAACGACCGGGCTCGTACATCCACCGGCTGTGCCAGGCGGTGGTCCTGGCCGCCCAGCAGGTCGACGTCAGATGCCGCGTCCGATGCGGGCCGGGTTTCCTTTTCCGTCATCACTGACCTCCGCAACCAGAATACCAGAGGAACGCCCGCGGATCGATCGCGGTTTCATGGATCGTTTCAATAAACGTCGCGAACGTAGCGCCGGTCTTCCCGCATCTGGGCAATGTAATTGTCGGCCATGTCCGGCTTCATGCCGCCATGTGTCGAAACGATCCGCCTCAAGGCACGATCGACATCCTTGGCCATTCGGCTCGCATCGCCGCAGACATAGAAATGGGCGCCGCCATCGATCCAGCGCCAGAGCTGCGCCCCCTCCTCGATCATCCGGTCCTGCACGTAGACCTTATTCGTCTGATCGCGCGAGAAAGCGAGGCTAAGCCGGTCGAGGTGGCCGGAGCGCCGCCACACATCGATCTCGTCTCGATAGTAGAAGTCGGTCGCTTCGTGTTGTTCTCCAAAGAAAAGCCAATTGCTTCCGGTGGCGCCCGTTGCCTGACGATCGTGCAGGAACCCCCGGAACGGCGCGATCCCGGTCCCCGGCCCGACCATGATCGCCGCGCGGGCGGGATCCGCAGGCGGCCGGAAATGCGCGGCCGGTTGCAGGAACACGCCCGCACCGAGAGCTTCCGCGCGATCGGCCATGAAGGCCGAGCAGACACCGCTGCGTCTACGCCCCTTGTTGCTGTAGCGCAGGATGGAGACCGTGAGTTGCACTTCGTCCACCTGGGCGCGCGGGCTGGATGCGATCGAGTAGAAACGGGGCTGGATCGGTCGCATGACCTGCTCAAGATCGGCGAGATCGAGCCGGACCCCGGTTTCATGTAGGATGTCGGCGATCTGATGTTCGTGCAGGAAGCGATCGTATTCGGGCTTTCGCTCAGGATCGAGGAGCGGCGCGAAAACGGCTTCCGGCAATCGATCTGCTATTAACTCCAGTAGGTTACGAGTGAGTTTTGAGATATCCCAGTAACGCAGCAGTGCATCGTGGAGTGGCACATCGCCAACCCCTTTCACTGCCACCGGCCGCTCCCGATCGAGTTTCAGCAAATCCACGATCTCGCTGGCCAGTGCCGGACAGTTTACCGGCCAAACCCCCAGCGCATCCCCGGCCCGATAGGTAAAATCATGTCCGGCCAGATCGAAACCGAACTGCCGGACCTCCTTCTGCGCACCGAGACCGCTCAGCACAAGATTACGGACCATCCGCGTGTGTAGCGGGGTCTTGCGGCTGTATGCGATCCCGTCCGGCGCTGCGGTCGGCGTCGGCTTTGACGCCAACTTCAGGGCAGGTTCGGCGGACGGCGCTATGGTCAGCGCATCAAGCACATTATCCATCCACTGACCGGCAGATTCCTCGTAGTCAGGCTCGCAATCGACCCGATCTACAAGGCGAAGAGCTCCAAGTTCTTCCAGTCTTTTGTCAAGGTTACGACCGAAACCGCAGAACTGACCGTAACTGGAGTCGCCGAAGGCGAGCACCGAATAGCGCAAATTCTCCATTACCGATGGTGCCTCACCTGCAAGCGCGGACCAGAAGGCCTCCCCGTTGTCCGGCGCGTCGCCATCGCCGAAAGTGCTGGCGATAAATAGCGCCTGACCGGCTTGGACCAGTTCCGAGGGTTTCACGTTGTCGAGGGACGCAAGCCGGACCCGGCAGGACCGGCCCTCGAGCCTTTTTGCGCATTGCGCCGCAAAGTGTTCGGCCTTGCCGGTCTGGGAGGCCCAAAGCACCATGATCTCGCCAGAGGACGCGGCGGCAGGAGCGGCAGGCAAGATTTCGGTATCTGAAGGGGCTTGGATAAGTTCAGTATCGGCAAGAAGACCTGACAACAATCCGTTAATATAATGGCGTTTATTATCCTCAAAAGGAGCGCTATGCGGTAATGTCGGGTTGCGCACCGGATGCTCACGATTTCGCAGGCCGCTTATGAAGCCGGACAGATAGCTCTCCTCCTCGGGCAGCAGTTGCGGCGCTTTCTGCAATGACAAGTTCATCACCTCGGCGAATGCGTCGATCGCGGATTGCGGAGAGGACAGCTGATGTCGTCCCACGGGTGAAGGCGCGGAAAAGGCCGGTATCCGGTCATCCACAGCTACTGCCGTGGGCATCTGTTCGACCGGTCCCGACAGTCGGGTCACCGCGACGGCCGAGAACTTGAATTCCGGTTGCAGTGACAGCGGGTCGACCGCATCGCTCGTCACGGCATTGACGGCGAGATCTTCGCCGAAAACGTCGTTCCAGTGAAACGGCGCGAAGCAGTTGCCGGCGCGGACTCGATCGGTCACGACAGCCGGCAGCACCGCCCTCCCCCGTCGCGAGCGCAGTTCGACCCTGTCCCCCTCGCCAATCCCGAGCGCGGCGGCATCTTCGGGATGGAGTTCCAGAAAGGGGCCGGGATTGAGCTTGTTGAGCGTGGGGACTTTCCCGGTCTTCGTCAGCGTATGCCACTGGTGCTGGAGGCGCCCCGTGTTGAGCACCAGCGGGAATTCCGCATCGGGCATCTCCGCCGGGGCCATGTGCGGTCGCGGCAGGAAGCAGGCCTTGCCGGTCCCGGTCGGAAAGGCGATGGCCGGGCGGCTTCCATCCGCTTCGATCCGCTCGGACTGGCTCACCCCATCGTTGCGGTAGCGGATCGGATTGCGGTCGCCTGCGGCATCCGGCGGGCAAGGCCATTGCAGCGGCGTTTCGCGCAGCCGCTCATGGCTGGCGCCGCGAATGTCGTAGCCGGTTCGCGGGTTCCGGAAGTCGCGGATTTCGTCGAAGACCTCCGCCGCCGAAGTGTAGGAGAAGGCGTCGGCATAGCCCATCTCGCAGGCGACGCGGGCGATGATCTCCCAGTCCGCCATCGCCTCGCCGGGGGGATCGACCGCCTTCTGCATCAGCGTGAGGTTGCGCTCGGAATTTATCATCACCCCTTCCGCTTCCGCCCAGAGCGCACCGGGCAGGATCAGGTCGGCATGACGATTGGTTTCGGTATCGACGAAGACGTCCTGCGCGATCACGAGTTCGGCCGCCTCCAGTCCCGCCACGACCGTCTTGCGATTGGCCACGCTGGCAACGGGATTGGTGCAGATGATCCAGCAGGCCTTGATGCGTCCTGCGGCCATGTCCTCGAACATCGCGACGGTTCCCCCGCCCGCTTCCGCCCTGAGGGTTCCGCGAGGAACGCGCCACAGGTCCTCCACGAAATGCCGGTCGGCCTCGCTGGTCGTCGCGCGCTGGCCGGGAAGGCCCGGCCCCATGTAACCCATCTCCCGCCCGCCCATGGCGTTGGGCTGCCCCGTCAGCGAAAACGGCCCCGCGCCGGGACGGCAGATCGCCCCGGTGGCGAGGTGGAGATTGCAGATCGCATTGGTGTTCCAGGTGCCGTGGGTGCTCTGGTTGAGCCCCATGGTCCAGCAGGTCATCCAGGCACCCGCCTCACCGATCCATTGCGCGGCCTGACGCAAGTCCGCCTCGGCAAGGCCGGTGAGTTCGGCCACTCTTGCAGGATCGTAGTCGGTGAGGAAGGCGGGCATGTCCTCCCAGCCTTCGGTATGGGCCGCGATGAATGCAGGATCGATCCGCCCCTGTTCGGCAAGCAGGTGTAGCAGCCCGTTGAGCAAGGCGAGATCGGTGCCGGGGCGGACCTGAAGGAACAGATCCGCCTTGTCCGCCGTGCCGGTGCGACGGGGATCGACGACGATCAGCTTCGCCCCCGCCTTCACCCGGTCCATCATCCGCAGGAACAGGATCGGATGGCAGTCGGCCATGTTGGCGCCGATCACCAAGAACAGATCGGCCTTGTCGAAGTCCTGATAGGATCCCGGCGGCCCGTCGGCACCGAGCGAGAGCTTGTAGCCGCTCGCCGCGCTCGCCATGCAAAGCCGCGAATTGCTCTCGATATTGTTGTTGCCGATGAAGCCCTTGCAGAGCTTGTTGGCAAGATACTGCGCCTCCAGCGACATCTGCCCCGAGACGTAGAAAGAGACGGCATCCGGCCCGTCGCGGTCGATGATCCGGCGCAGGCCCTGTGCGGTGCGGGTGATTGCTTCGGCCATCGGGATAGCGCCCTGGTCACCGGTTCCCTCGATGCGGGCATAGGCCGTCACCGCGCGTCCAGGCGCGGTGACGGGGACGTGGCAGGTACTGCCCTTGGTGCAGAGGCGGCCGAAGTTGGTCGGATGGTCCTTGTCGCCCGTGACCTTGACGATGCGTCCGTCCGTCACGTCCATGACGATCCCGCAGCCGACGCCGCAATAGGGACATGCGCTCTTGACCTTGCTGCTTGCCACGTCTTCCCCAAACGAAAAAACGCCACCGGCCGGAACCCTTTCAGGTTCGACCGATGGCGTCGTTGCCTTGTTCGCCAGTCCTTGCGTATTACCGTTGCGGACTGCTGGATTGCGATCCGCTCCTTTGCGGGCCGAAATCCGATTTGCCGGTTATCTTGCCGTAACCCCAGGTTCGCTGCAAGACCTCGTTTCGCACTGCAGCACGAAACAGGTCAGAACCTGCGGGACACTCCCAGATAGACTTCGAGATCGTCTGCGTCCCGATCAAGCCCGGCATTGGCGCCGAGATCGACCTGGAAATTGTCTGAAGTCTGCCAGGCAAGCGACAGGCCGGAAACGTGTTCCAGATGATGATCGCCCGTTTCGCGAATTGCGCTAAACTGGTACTCGGCGGTCGCGGTAATGGCCTCGGCGAGCTTGACCGATACCCCGACGACATCGCTGAACTTGAAATGGCGGCCGTGCCGGTCCTCGTCGACGTCGGCATCGAACTCCGGCACCGCTTCCAGACTGACGACCGGCGACAGTTCGTAGGAGAGCGGAATCCTGACGCCGCCGCCCCAGTCGCCTGCCCCGATTGCGGCACCTCCGGTGGGTAACGACACGAACGGCATTACCGCTGCGGAAAAACCCGAACCGTCGGGATTGGCGAGGTTGCGCCGCAAGGCCAGCGTCATGTCGCCGGTGCCGCTACGATGGCCGACCTGCCCGCTCTGGCGATCGCGCGTCCGCACCAGGCCGAGGCTCTTCCAGCCGACCTGGACTTCGGCATGGTCCGCCACGCCCATGCGCAGCAGGACATCGCCGAGCACGATGGTATCCTCGCGTTGCGAGGAATCACGGCTCATGGTCCAGTCGCCGAGGCCGGTTTCCAGCGAGAGGCGGCCCGGCGCCATCGTGCAGGCGGGCGTGCCGATACCGGGCCGATCCGGGCAGTAGTCACGATCCTGCGCCATCGCCGTGGTCGGAGCCGCGATCATGACGGCCAGAAGGATAAGTCGAAGTTGCATGACACGCCTTATAGACGACTGACGACCATATCGTCCGTCGCGCACTCATGTTCCCGGCAATCGATATTAGCGGGTATAGCGCCCGCGGCCGAATTCTTCGGGGAGCAGCGCGGTCCCGTCGATCCGCAAAGTCAGGCGTTCGAACGGCGGTGCCATGAGTTGCTCGGTGTCCAGGGAAAATCGGATAGTCCCATATCTGACAGGAGGAATGCCGATGTCCACCTCTCGACCAGGTGCGTAAGGCGCGCCGAGTGTTGCCGTAAGCTGCGCATTTTTGCCGAAATCGGCGAAGAGCGCGATTCCATCCCCGGCAGTCATCGCTTCGACCGCTTTGCCGTCGCCCGACCGCAGCCGGATTTTCACCCCCCGCGCCCCGCCGTCCGACTTCGGGTCGATCACCTGAATAGCCAACCCTGGTTTCCAGCGTTCCGGTGCACCGGGATCGACAGTCTGCCGCTCGGCAATCGTGCAACCCGGCGGAAGAACGGGGTCCGGGAGGTCGGGCGGGGGCAGACCCGCAGCAGCGGCAGCGCTGCGGGCAGCATCGCTGGCCTCGTACCATGCCGCAGCGACCCGCTGCGCTTCACCCACGGCCGCTTCGTCGGTGCTGTTTCCAGCCATGATCCTGCGGGCAGCCGCCTCCATACGGGATCGGGTTTCCCGTGCCGAGGACAGCGCAGCCTCGGCTTTGCTTCGAAGTTCCTCCGGGGCAGGCTTCCTGTCAGCGGTCCCATCGCCGATGGCCGGGACAGGTTCGGTCACGCTCACATTGTCAGCCAGAAACGGACAGGCAGATCGCACCGCGTCCTCGTTCGCATCATGCTCGGCATCGAGGCGCGATTGCTCCGCTGCCGCCGACCAGGGCTGCGTATCGAGATAGGCGAACAGCGGCTTGCCCCGATCGGGCTGCCGTGCCTCCAGAACGATCCTGTCGCTCTCGCGGCGCCAGGTGCCGTTCGCGAACTGGTCCAGCGCGCCATAGGACATGTACCACTCGAACGAACCGTCCTCGCGAAGCAGCAGTTCGGAGCCGGTCTCCATAATTCCGGAAAGGTAGTAATGGCCGACGAAGGCAGGATCGATACTTCCCACAGCTGCGGCAATGGGCGGCGTGTCCGTACTCCGCGCAGCTGCGGATGAAAGCGCGCACTGTGCGGTCAGGAACGCTGCAATGAAATATCGGAATCGCATGGCGAGAGATTTACCCTGTCGGTTTCGCTCAGCAACTGCGAATTGCGGAGAATCTCCCTCCGAAAAGACAGAACCTGTCAAATTTGGATAATTTACAATAAGCTTGGTCAAGAATTAACCTTAACCCGATCATTTTTCCGAGTTCTGTTGGGCGGAACGGATTCTTTCTCGGATATCGCGCTTTCCGGAAGATGCGATGAAGAAGAGAGGCCTGCGGACGACAATGACTACGGTAGTATCGGTAGCCATCAGAAATTCGCTGATCCGCGAAGGTGTCCGGCGCATCCTTTCGGATTCGGGGTTCACGCTGGATGAACCCGTTGACGATCTTGAGAGCCTGTCTTCTCCGTCCGCCGCAGAGATCGGCGAACATCTCATCGTCGTCGATGGTTCCCTGCTCGGACGAGATGGCCCGGCCGTGATCGGGGATATCCTCTATCGCTTTCCGGACGCGAGAGTGATCGCGCTGGTTTCGACCTTCGAGTTCACCGAAATGGCAGCGATCTATGCCGCCGGGGCCTATGCCTATTTTCTCGATCAGATTCCCTATCAGTCGCTTGTAGCGATGATGCAGATGGTCGCCGTCGGTCAGAAAGTGGCACCTCCGGAGATCATCGACCTGCTCGACAACCTGTTGCTGCTCACCGAAATGCCCGCGCAGCGCCACACCACGCTGGCCTACGACTTGGGCGAAAGAGAGTGGGAAGTTCTGGGCGGGCTGGAACGCGGCCTCCCCAACAAGACGATTTCGCGTGACATCGGCATCAGCGAATCCGCAGTCAAGGCCACGGTGAAATCGCTGCTCAAGAAGCTGTCCGTCACCAATCGGACCCAGGCCGCCGTGCTGGCCCGCGAGCTTGCAGTCCAGGGCCAGGCTCGCTTTGCCTGTCCCCGGCCTTCGGGCGAAGTCCCCCTCCCCGCCATCCTGCGCCCCTGAGCGCTTTGAGAGACAAGCGCGCATGCGCGGGGTCAACTCGTCCGACGATGCTATGTGCAGTCGCGAACATACCTCGGACGGCTCATCCTAAATAACATGCGGTCGAATAGGGATAGTCGCCAGGTCCATGCGGACCCCACGAAATGACACCCGAGTCCAAACGACTCCTTCGAGAGGCCAAAATATAGCGTGACTCGAATCTTCGCCGATGCAACATTTGTCTATGAGGCTCAACATGGTCTCAACGGAAGGTAAGGGGGGCAATAAGCAACATCGAAATCTAGGGGGAATTTCATGTACAGATTTGACAATGAAGCTGTGCAACTTACCGCTCGTGAACTGGATGTCCTGCGCTTCGTGGCGATGGGCCGTTCGGCAAAGGAGACGGCGATCGAACTCAACATCGCGCCCTGCACCGTCGAAAGGCATGTCGAAAACGTCCGCCTGAAGACCAGAACGCGCAACCGGGCGCACATGATCGCCCATGTCATCCGCGAAGGACTGCTGCAACTTCAGCAGTAGAAGCCCGAATGGAAAGAGGACACGCAGCTACGTGTCGATGGATCCGATCAGACCGGTTCGGGGGTGTGCATCGGGCCCAGGCGACCAGATCGTCGTCCTTCAGGTCGTAGACATGGCTCTCGATAGAAGAGCCCTCGATTTCAACCAGAACCGACCCCGGGTCTAAGTCGCATTCGAATGATGCAGGTGCAATCGTCAGGCCGCTTCCCAGCGCCTTGACGCACGCTTCCTTACGCACCCATGCCGTCAGAAAGGCGCGGTGCAGGTCTTTTACCTGAGAGAGACGGGTGCGTTCGGCCGGCGTGAAATGGAGTTCGGCCAAGTCCCGGGCATCGGGGAGCGTCCGCATGGGTTCCAGATCGACACCGATCGCGCGATCCAGAGACCAACCGACCAGAAAGCGGCGCCCGCCATAGCTCAGGCTGCAATGCATTCTCGGGAAATCTCGAAGGCCCGGTTTGCCATGGGCGTTCGCCGCATAGTGCTGTTGTCCGGTCGGGATAGCGAAGAGGCTGTCGGCCAGAAGGCGCAGGGCGCCATGAGCCGCACGATAGCGGCGGGCGAGAAATTCATCTCGGAAGCGGTTCGCCCGAGCATTCTCCTCATCGGAGAGGCAGGCGGGCAAGCGCGGATCGAGCGCTTCCGGGACATCGATCAGCCAGAGCCCGAACGGTGCGGGCAACCGCCTCCCCATCAGGCCCAGGCCGATCGGCACGCTATCCTTCATGGTGCTCATCGAAATCTCAGCGCCGCTGCGGAAAGAACGAACTGTGCCGGGCAAAATCGCTCAGCAGGTGCGGCGGTTCCTCATACGGCATGCGGCGAAGCGCCTGCTTCGCCAGAAACAGGGCATGGGAGGTCATCCACGCCAGGTCCGCTGCCAGCGCGTAGACCGCGCCATGGTTCTTGCGGAAGTAACGGCGGCGGGATTCGAACCAATAACCCGGCATCCGCCGCAAACCCGATCGGCTGTCGGTAATGCCGGTGCTCTGGCCGGCGATATGGAGAACGAGCGCCTGCGGCAGATACCAGCACTCCCAGCCCATATCCCGGACCGTGCGGCACAAGTCGGTCTCCTCGTAATAGAGGAAATAGCCTTCGTCGAAACGCAGCCCTTCCCGCAACAGGTCGGTACGGATCGCCAGGCTGGCGCCGCTCACCCAGTCGACGCGCGCCGGTTGCCGGTCCATGCGCCGGAGCACGGCATGGCGCGCGAGCAGCCGCGAGGCCAGGTGCCATCGCAGACCTCGCTCCACTTCGCCAAGAATGCTGGGAAAGCGGAAGGCGAAAGGCCAGGGCGTTTCGTCGCCTTCGAGCAAGGCCGTGCCGATAACGCCCGCCTCCGGCGTTCGCGCAGCGAAGCGGGCAAGTTCCCGCGCCGCGCCGGGCATGATCCTTGTATCCGGGTTGAGCAGCCAGACCAGTCCGGCCGATCGGTCCTCGCCGAGGGCCGCTTCGATACCCAGATTGTTGCCCGCGCCAAAACCGCCGTTGACCGGAGAGCGGATCAACCGCGCCCAGTCCCATCCCTCGCGCGCAATGGCCGCCTCGATCTCGTCCTCGGAACCGTCGTTCGAGGCATTGTCGATCACGAAAGCCCTTGGCCGGAATTCCTGTCCGATTTCGGCAGCAAGGGTTTCGAGACAGGACACGACCAGCGGTCCCGTCCGGTAGTTGACGATCACCACATCGATCGCATCCGGTGCCTGCCCGCTGCTCATTCCGCCGCGACCTCGATCGGGTCGAAAGCCTCGTACTTCTGCCCATCGAAGCCGAGCGGTTCGACTGCGGCCAGCGCCGCGTCGAGGACTTCCTGGAACAGCGGCGCCAGCCTGTCGACATAGGGTTCCTGAAGGTTGCTGCTGTGGCCGCCGGGAATATCGACGATCACGAGCTCGTCGCGCACGCGCTTGCCCCAGCCCAGCGCGTAATCCCGATAAGTCAGGCGATAAGGTGTGTCGTCGGGCAGGCCGGTATCGTCACCGGCCTTGAACAGGGCGACGGTCCCGCCCTCGAAGATGCCGAGGGGACGATGTTCCTTGTGGGCCACTTCATAGAGCTTGAGGAACGGGATCGCCGCCCCCTCCGCTATTACGGCGGCATCGCGCGCGCGCATTTCGCGGACCGTCCGGCGATCTCGGGCCTGATGCAGGCGCGATCCGATCTCCCAACGCAAGGCGTTCCATGCGCGGCGACCGAGATCGGGTAGCAATCCTGCCGCCCCGGATCGCGACAGGGCGGCGCGCAGCCGTGAAAGGCGCAGGCGCGTGGTCAGGAAACGGAATTTGCGCGCCTCGACATCGGCGGCGTCGATGATGCCGACGAAGGCAACCCGTTCGCCCTGATCCTGAAGCTGCCGCGCCATCTCGAAGGCGATCACCCCGCCCGCGCAAAGCCCCCCCAGCAGATAGGGACCGGAAGCCTGATGAGCCCGCAACCGCGCGACATAGTGCGCGGCCATCTCGTCAATGCGGGTATGGGCGTAGGTGCCGTCCGGTTGCCGCAAGGGTTCCATGCCGATCACCGGGCGCACCCTGTCGAGCCGTAGCGCGAGTCCGCGATAGAGCAGCGTCTCGCCAAGTCCGTCATGGACCAGGAACAGCGGTGTTCTGGGTCCGCCCTCGCGAATGACGACAACGCCCTCACCGCCGTTTTCGGAGCCTCCGCGCCGCCCGCTGTCGGGATCGAGAACGGCCGCGAGACTGGCCACCGTCGGTTGCCCCATCATGGCGGCGAGCGGCAAGGTCTTGCCCGTTCGCTTGCGCAGGCGATTGGTGAACTGGACCGCCAGCAGCGAGTGGCCGCCGAGATCGAAGAAATTGTCGTTCCGTCCGACGCAATCCACGCCCAGCAGATCGTTCCACAAGGCGGCGATCACTCTTTCCGTCTCGGTGGCGGGGGCATCGGCGGGATCGCCGGAAGCGACGGTCGATGCCGTCCTCGGCGGCTTGCGGAGCGAAGCGAGAACCGCATGAAGATCGTAAGGAGAAACGATCGTGTGCGGACGTCCCGGCCCCGACAGCAACCGCGCAACGATGTCCGCGCCTTCTTCGGGATGGATCGCTGCACGTTTGCCGGACTTGGCTGTGACGTCGTTTGCCGAGGAGCTGCCGGTCAGCGCGGCACTTTCCACGCGGACCATCGTGAAGTCGCTGACTTCCGCGATCACCAGTCCGTCCGGATCGGTGATGGTGACATTGAATACAGCGGTTTGCCCGCCCTTTCCGCCTTCTCCCTTGCCGTCTTCCCGATAACGGACATGGCTGGCGATGCGAGCGGGCAGCGGTGCATGGAGCACAAGGCGCCTGTAGGTGAATGGCGCGTAGAAATCCGTGGCGGGATTGCGCCCGGCGATGAGCGCCTGCGCCCCCGCCGTCGCGAAATCGAGCAGCGCCGGGTGAAGGGCGATCTGTGCGAGTTCCCCCCTGAAAGCCTCTGGCAGTTCGAGATGAAGCAGCGCCTCTTCCGTTCCCAGCAAAATGCGGTCGATAGCATGCCAGCGCGGGCCAAAGCGCAGCCTCGGCTGATCCTCGCTCCCGCCCTTTCCCGGACGGCACCGCGCGGCGATGGCATCGAGGTCGAGCGGTGCATGAAGCAGCGCTCCTGCATGACGGCGCACCGTTCCGCGTGCATGTTCGGTCCAAGAGCCCTGCGAGCGCGCCGGCCGCCCAAGGATGGCGACACTCCATCCCCCTCTTTGCTCATCCTGCCGGACATGGACGCGCAGATCGCGGACTGTCTCGTCGGGCACGGCGAAAGGTTCGAGGAACGCAAAGTCCGC
Source organism: Novosphingobium sp. (assembly GCA_017745295.1). GTDB lineage: Bacteria > Pseudomonadota > Alphaproteobacteria > Sphingomonadales > Sphingomonadaceae > Novosphingobium. The sequence goes on along the minus strand of JAGHZR010000002.1, from coordinate 200,517 downwards.
CAGTTCGAGCGGCCCGGTTTCCACCATCGCCACGGCGGCCCGGGCCAGTTCGAGATAAGCGGTCCCCGGCAGAAGCGCACCGGCCTCCGTCAGCCTGTGCTCGTCCAAAACCCAATGCTGTCGGGGAGATAGGGTGCCGGTCAGGACGAACTCGCTGTTCGAAAGGGAATGAACCCGGTCGAGGAAAGGATGGGCGACAGGCCGGCCCATGCCGAGGTCCGGCGTTTTGTCCGCCCCCTCTTGCCGTGCGAGCGTGGCCGCCATTCCGACCTCTGACCACTGGCTCCATCCGACCGACAGGACCCGAGTGACCGGATCGTGTCGCCGCGACAAGGCATAGGCATCGAGAAAGGCATTGGCAGCGGCATAGTCGACCTGTCCGGGAAGGCCCGCAAAGGCGCTGATCGAGGAAAACAGCATCAGGAACGCGGGCGGGCGGGATGCGAAAATCCGTTCTAGCGCGAGAGTACCGGCAATCTTGGGCCGCAGCACGGCCTCCATGGAGGCGCGGCGGCGGGTTTCGACGAGTTCGTCGTCGATGCTCCCAGCCGTGTGGAAGACGCCGTGGATTGGCCCGAAACGTGCCTCGGCCCGCTTGATTCCCCGTCGCAGGGCGCCAAGGTCGGCCACGTCGGCGGTGACGAGTTCGACTTCGCCGCCCGAGGCCTCCAGCGCCAGCACCCGGCAGATCCTCTCCTCCACGGTAAGGGGAAGTTCGCCGCTCTGGAGCAGTTCGTCCCAATGGGCGCGGTCCGGAAGTGCCGTTCGCGAAACGAGTACGAGCCGGGCCGCACAGGTTCGCGCAAGGTGGTCTGCAATCGTCAGGCCAATGCCGCCGAGACCGCCGGTTATCAGATAAGTGCCACCCTGCTTCAGCCAGGTTTCGCTGCTCGCTTCCGCCCGGACCGGGCGATAATCGTGCGTCCAGCGCTCGCCGCCGCGCAAGGCGACATCACGGGCGTTTACCGGAATGGGTTCGCGAACAAGCGCCGCGACCGTACGTTCGAGTGCACGGAAACCGGATGGCTCGTCGATATCGACCGCCTGGAAGCGCAGCCCCGGATATTCCGCGCCGATACTCCGCCGCCCCCCGAGCAGGGTTGCTTTGATTGGCATGACCTCGCGGTCCCCCGCCACGCGCTGCGCCCGGTCGGAGACCAGCATGACCTCGACTGGCGTGCCCTCGCAGGCGGCGGCCAGTTCCGGGGCCATGGCGGCAAGCGCGAAGAGGCCGTGCTCCAGCAGTGTCCCGTCGTCGGAAGCCTTCCCGGTCACCAGCCAGCAGTGATAGACCCGCGACGGCAGGCGCCCCTGTTCGAGCAGGCGAGCGAAGAGCCAGGCCCAGTCCTCGCGTTCGGCCGGGCGAACGCTGAAGGCATCGTTGCCGCTTTCGGACCGGCGGCGCGCGTTCCGAACGGTGATGACGTCCGCGCCCTCTGCGCGAAGTTTCCCGATAAGCGCATCGGACAGGCCTTGCCCGTCGCGGAGGACGAGGACCGGCGACCTGTCGGTCTCCTTCGCGATCACGTCTTCGCGCGTCCAGACCGGCTCGTAAGTCCAGTCCGCCAGATCCATCCGCTCGTCCGGATCGGCATCGCCGGTGTCCGGCTCCAGCCCGGCGGGCGGTGCGAACCAATGCCGCTGGCGATCGAACCGATAGGTCGGCAGCGGAACGCGCAGGCGGCGCTCTGCGGCCCAGAAGGCATTCCAGTCGACCAAAACGCCGAGCGACCAGAGTTCGCCCAGCGCTTCCAGCAGCCGTGCATCATCGGGAACATCCTGATCCGGATGGCGCATCGAGTGAACGACCGGCTGGTCCGGCTTGCGGTCCGGATGCTGGCGGGCGAGGCTCGCCATCGTGCGCCCCGGACCGACTTCCAGCAGGACCCGCTCGGGATCGTCGAGCAGGCGCCGGAGACCCTCGGTGAAACGCACCGGCTCACGCAAGTGCCGAACCCAGTATTCGGGCCAGTCGCGCTCCTGTTCGGCGCCGACCCAGTCGCCGGTGAGGTTGGAGGCAAAGGGAATGCGCGGTGCCTGGAACGCGATGCTGCGCAGGATCGCGCGGAACTCGGGCAGGATCGGGTCGAGCATCGGCGAGTGGGCCGCGACGGTGATCGGGATGGTCTGCGCCTCGATCTCCTGCACTGCGAGGACGTCGCGAAAGCCGGAGATCGCGGCAGAGGCTCCGGAGACGACGCAGAGCTGCTCCCCGTTTATCGCCGCGATGGAAAGCTCCGCAGGTAATAGCGAAGTCAGTTCGGCTTCGGAAAGCGGCACCCCCAACATCGCGCCTGCACCGGTCTTCTCGAACAGCACGCCGCGCGCATGGACGATGCGGAGGCCACTTTCGAGGTCGATCACGCCGGAAATATGCGCGGCGGCATATTCGCCGCAGCTATGGCCGATCATCGCCGCAGGCACGATCCCGAGCGACATCCAGAGCCGCGCCAGCGCCGTCTGGACGATGTAGAGCGCGGGCAAGGCGTTCGACGGGCGTTCCAGTTCGGCGGCGGCCCGGGCGCGATCGGGCTGCGCCGGGAACAGCCATCGCCGCAGACTGTTCGGCGCGATCCCGTCGAGCAGGTCCAGACCGCGATCGACCTCGCCCCGGAACAGCGGCTCGGTTTCGTAGAGGCCGCGCGCCATGTCCACATGCTGCGGACCGCCGCCGCAGAACAGGAAGGCAACGCTTCGTCCCGGAATGCAGCGCGCAGGGGAAACCGGGGAAGCCGCCGCCGTTTCAAGCGCGCTCGCGGCCTGTTCCGGTCGGTCGGTCTTCGCTACCGCGAAGCGCCGGATGCCGAGATGGCGGCGCCCCGTGCTCAGAGTGAAAGCGGCATTGGCCAGCGACAGGTCCGGGCGGTCCGCGACATGCGCGGCCAGGGCGGCGAGGTTGGCCTGAGCCGCCGTTTCGCTCTGGCCCGAAACGGTCAGGAGCTGATGGCGGCGGCTTGCGCTGCCCGGCGCTCTCGGCGGCGCTTCCTCCAGCACGACATGGGCATTGGTGCCGCCCACGCCCAGCGAGCTGACCCCGGCGCGACGGGGGCTGGTATCGCGCCGGGGCCAGGGTTCCCGCGAGGCCTGAACGCGCAGCGGGCTCGTGGCGAATGCGCAGTCAGGATTGGGCGCCTCGAAATGAGGCACTGCGGGAAGTTCCTCATGGCGCATGGCCAGAGCCACCTTGATCACCCCCGCCGCGCCGGCCGCCGTATCGGTATGGCCGATGTTGGCCTTGACCGAACCCAGTCCGCAGGGCCGGGTTCGCGAGGACGATTGCCGGAAGACCTGCGTCAGCGCCGCCACTTCGATGGGGTCGCCGATCGGCGTGCCGGTGCCATGGGCCTCCACATAGTCGATCTCGGAGGGATCGACGCCGGACACGGCCAGCGCTTCGGCAATGACGGCGGCCTGCCCCTCGACGCTCGGCGCCAGATAGCCGACCTTGCCGCTGCCGTCGTTGTTGATCGCCGAACCGCGCAGCACGGCATGGATGTGGTCTCCGCTCTCGATGGCATCCGACAGGCGCCGCAGCGCCAGCACCGCCACGCCGCTGCCGAAGACGGTCCCCTGCGAAGCGGCATCGAATGGCCGGCATAGTCCGTCCGGCGAAAGGATCTCCCCTTCCTCGTAAAGGTAGCCCTGCCGGTGCGGCAATTCGATCGAAGCCCCGCCCGCCAGTACCATGTCGCACTCGCCCGCCAGCAGGCTCTGCGCCGCCATGTGGATCGCCACCAGCGAGGTCGAGCAGGCGGTCTGCACATTGATGCTCGGCCCCTTGAGGTCGAGCAGGTAGGAGACGCGGGTGGTCAGGAAATCCTTGTCGTTCCCGGTATGGCGCAGCAGGAACAGCCCGGTATCCCGGACAAGGCGCCGGTTGCCGAGCAGGTTATAGGGCATGTAGGCATTGTGTCCGGACCCGGCGAAGACGCCGATCACGCCGCCAAAACCTTGCGGCGTATGCCCGGCATCCTCAAGCGCTTCCCAGGCGCACTCCAGGAAGTGGCGGTGCTGCGGGTCCATGATCGCGGCATCGCGCTGGCTGAGGCCGAACAGCGCGGCATCGAAGCACTCCATGTCGGCCAGCGGAGCGCCGCGCCGGACATAGCGGGGATTGCGCAGGAGTGCCGGACTGACACCTGCGGCAAGGAGTTCCTCTTCGCCGAAGGTCTCGATCCCCTCGCGTCCTTCCCGCAGCAAGTCCCAGAACTGTTCGGTTCCGCGCACTCCGGCGAAGCGGCAGCTCATGCCGACGATGGCCACCGAGGAGAGGTCCGGCGCGCTCTCGCGGTCTTCGAACGATCCGAATGTCTGGTCCATCGCTCAGATCCTCGCGGTCACGCGGGCGCCGCTCCGGCGGGCGAGTGCGGCGCGGCGGGCCATGGCGCGGTCCTGTCCCTCGCGGGCGGCGACGGCGTCGCCGGTTTCTCCGGCCAGATGGCTTCCCAGAGCAGCGATGGTCGGGAAGCGGAAGATATCGGTCAGCGCGACCGGACGCGGTGCCACGGCCGCAAGCCGCCGGTGAACCTGGATGGCGAGCAGCGAATGGCCGCCGATGTCGAAGAAGTTTTCGTCCCTGCCGACGCGGGGCAATCGCAGGAGATCGCACCAGATTTCGCGGATCCGCTCTTCCATCGGACTGCATGGCGCTTCCTGTGCCCCGGCGAAAGGCTCCGCCTCACGAACCGCGAGCGGCTCCGGCAGGGCCTTGCGATCGATCTTGCCGTTCGGCGTGCGCGGCAGGCTCTCCAGCACGACGAGACTGCCCGGAACCATGAATTCCGGCAGATGGATACGCAAGTGATCGCGCAAAGCTTCCGGAGAGGGCCGCGAAGGCCCCGGCGTGACATAGCCGATCAGCCGCGTTGCCGCGCCGTCGCTGCGGGCGATCACGACGGCCTCGGTCACCTCTTCGTGTGCAGCAAGTGCCGTCTCGATCTCGCCCAGTTCGATGCGATAGCCGCGGATCTTCACCTGATGGTCGAGACGGCCGAGGAATTCCAACGTGCCGTCAGGTCGTTGGCGGGCAAGGTCGCCGGTGCGGTAGGCCCGCTCTCCCGGAACGAAGGGGTGTGTGACGAAGCGCTCCGCCGTCAATTCCGGGCGCTCGTGATAGCCGCGCACCACGCCCGCGCCGCCGATCACCAACTCTCCCGGCGTGCCCGGCCGCACCGGCTGCAAGCGGCGATCGAGGATATAGACCTGCTGGTTGGCGAGCGGGCGCCCCAGCGGCGGGGTCTTGTCTTCCCCGGTCAGGCGATGGACGGCGGACCAGACGGTCGTCTCGGTGGGACCGTACATGTTCATCACCGCGCCCGGGACAAGTGTCTGCATGTCCTCGGCGAGGTGCGGCGGGAAAGCCTCGCCGCCGACCATCAGGCAATGCAGCTTCGCCAGCGCAGGGCGAGCGTCCGGATCGCCGGCCAGCGCCTGAAGCAGCGAAGGCGTGCACTGGAGGTGGGTTACGCCGTGCCGCCGCATCAGTTCGGCAAGGGAGCATTCCGCCTCACCCGCTCGGTCCTGCGCCAGCCTGCGAAGGCGATCGATGGCCGGGAGGTGCGCGATCACCGTGTCGGTATCGATGCCGAAGTCGATCAGGCAACCGATCTCGTCGACGCCCAGCTCGCTCAGGCGCCGTATCAGGGCGAGATTGTCTTCCGGCGTTCCGAACAGGCCGCTGGTCTCGAAATAGCGCTCGAAGGCATGGTCGAGGAGGGCTTCGGTTTCGTCTTCGCTGAGACTGCCAAGGTCGACCTGTCCCTCGGTCTCGGCTCTGGCCGGACGCTTGAAAGCGGGGAAGGACCATGCATATTCATGCAGCAATGCGGTGGCCGTGCGCAGATATTCGATCAGCGGGCCGCGTACTTTTTCGCGGACCGTGGCTTCGTCCTCGCCCAGGAACGTGTGCAGCATCAGCGTGGCATGCCCCTCTCCCGCATGACCGGCCTCGCGCCAGGCCCGGCGATAGGCGGCGATCTTTTCGGCCACTTCCTCGACCGACTGGCCGAGCAGGTGGGTCAGGACGAAAGCCCCTGCCCGCCCCGCCTCGACGAACGTCGCGACATTGCCCGCCGAGGTGATCCAGCAGGGCAATTCGGGCTGGATCGGACGCGGGTAGGTCAGCACTTCGACGTCGGTGCCGAGCGGTCCGGCAAAGCGCCTCGGCTCGCCGCGCCAGAGGGCGCGAACGTCTTCCATGGTGCTGCACAGCGTGCCCGCGCGGTCGGCAAAGGCGGCAGGGTTGAGGACGAAGTCGTTCGGCTGCCAACCGGACGCAAAGGCGATGCCCACCCGCCCGGCGGAGAGATTGTCGACCAGCGCCCATTCCTCGGCGATGCGCAGCGGGTGATGGAGCGTTCCGACGACACTCCCCGCCCGGATGCCCACGCGCGAGGTCACCGCCGCGATGGCGGCGGAGGCAACCGAGGGGTTCGGATAAGGACCGCCGAAGGCGTGGAAGTGCCGCTCCGGCGTCCAGACCGCCTCGAACCCATGGCTATCGGCGAAACGCGCGCCTTCCAGCAGGAGCCGGTATTGTTCCGCTGCTTTACCCGCACTGGAACTGGCGAAATAGAACAGGCTGAACCCGGTCTCGCGCACGGGACCGGCAGGCGAGACATCCCCCCGCACCTGCCGCTCACTGGCCACGACGACATGAAAGCCGTGCATGAGCGGATAGAGCAGTTCCAGCACCGAGATGTCGAAACTCAGGCTGGTGACAGCCAGCCATGTCCCCTCGGGTTCGAGCTTCGCCTCCATCCCTGCGAAGAAATTGAGCAGGTTGCGATGCTCGACGAGGACGCCCTTGGGCACCCCTGTCGAACCCGAAGTGTAGATCATGTAGGCGAGGCTGGCGCCCCGCGCGTCGCCGTCAAAGGGATCGGACGAAAGTCCGGCGCAGACCTCGGCAAGATCGTCGATGCAGAGCACTTCGGTGCGTCCCTTAGGCAACGCATCGGCAATCCCGGCTTCGCTGAGGATCAGGCCCATGCCGGAATCCGCGATCATGTGGACAATGCGGTCCGCCGGGTAGCCGGGATCGAGAGGGACATAGGCGCCGCCCGCCTTGTGCACCGCGAGAAGGCAGGCAACCATCTCCACCGAACGGCTGAGATGCAGTCCGACCAGTGTTTCCGGCCCGACGCCTCGGGTCGCCAGCAGGCGCGCGACCCGGTTGGAAAGGGCATCCAGTTCCGCATATGTCAGCGTCCTGCCGCCTGATGTCACGGCCGCACGGTCGGGCGTGCGCGCGGCCTGTGCGAGGAACCGGCGATGCCAGCACTCGCCTTCCGGAAGGATCGCCGGTCCGGCGTTCCACCCCTCGATCACCCGTGCGCGTTCTTCCTCGGCCAGCAGAGACAATCGGCCAAGAGGCCTTTCCGGTTCCGCCTCTGCGGCCGCCTGGAATATGTCGAAGCCGGTCCAGAGGTCCGCCGCCTCGTGCTCTGCAAGACGCGCCGCATCGTAAGTCCAGCGGCAAGTTCCCTCCTTCGCGCAGATGGCGAGGTCGAGCACGGCCGCATCCGCAGGCCTGTGCTGCGAATGGCTGTCGACGAGCCGCACCACCACCGGGTGTTCGATGCTCGTCCGGCCTCGCAGTTCCGGGCTGCGCGCGATCAGGTCCGCCGAATAGCCGACATGGCGATGAAGCGCAGCGACGTCCCGCTCGACAACCTCGGCCAGAACCGAAAGCGGAGCGTCGAAATCGACGCGGGCCTTCAGGGGAAGTTCCGGGGCGAACCAAACCGCCACGTCTTCCATTCTCGCGATGCCGACCGGATCGCCATAGCCGATCTCCACCCAGTCGCGGTCGGCCGTCCGCGCAAGCCAGCCCGTCACGGCGGCAAGGGGCGGCACGCCGGATTGCCGGATCGGTCGATCCACGCTGATCCATTGCGGCGGGACATTCTCCGGACGGGGCTTGGAGGCCGGCAGTTGCAGGCTGTCGCGTTGCTGGAGGCGGCGGCGCCACCACCGCTCGTGCCGCCCTGCGGCGGCATCGAGCAGATCGAGCCGAGCACGCTGCTCCGCACCCGGCGCAGCAAAGGCTTTGGCCGCCATCACATCAGCGCCGTCCCATACATTGCCGTCGAGCGTCGAAAGCCGATCGAGCCGCACGTCCCTGTCGCCCGTCGCCACCACCGGAGCAGTCCCTCGCGACAACAGGGTCCCCGGCTCCGCGCCCGACCGGCTGTCCAGCACCGTGACCTGCCGGATCAGCAGCAGCCGGTTCCCCAGCAGCGTTTTCGGCAAGCCCATGGGATTGGCAGAGAGTCCGAAATCGAGCGCCGAGACGAGGCGCGCGATTTCCTCGGCCGGGTGCGTCCAGTCGATGGTCGCGGCGGCGGCCGGACGATGCTCGCGGCCGAACATGCGCGCCGGGGGGTGGCCTTGCGGTTCGGCGGCAGATAGCGCGCCTTCCAGATCGTCCACGATCCGCGCGAAGCTGCGCAGCCCGGCCTCGAAGCAGCGGGTGTTGAGCGAGAACGCGCTCTCACCTTCGTCCACTGCAATCGGCTCGGCCGCCAGCAAGGGGCCTGCATCGACCGCGCCGGTCATCACATGCCAGGTGACGCCGTGCCGCCGCTCCCCTTCGAGCAAGGCCCAGACCGGCGTGTTGAGGCCGCCACGCTGCGGAAGCGGGCCATCGTGGAAATTGATCGCCCCGCGCCTCGCGATGGCCAGGACGTCTTGCGAAAGGATGGCGAGGTTCGAGATACTGAACAGCCAGTCCACCGGAGCCGTGCCGCCGACCAGCAAGTCGCGCGGGCGTTCAAGGGCGGGAAAACGATTGCGGCATGCCCATTCGAAAGCCGGAGACCCGGCGGCAGCCACGACGGCAACCACATCGTGTCCCCGCCTCTGCAGCATTTCTCCGCATTCGACCAGAAGCGTCTCGTCGCCCACCAGTATCGAGCGATACCCGATCGGTCCGTTGCGATCGTCCCGTTCGGAACGGTCGACAAGAGTATCGTGCATCATCGGATCGAATGTCCCACCCATGGATATTCTCCTCATCGGGTGACGCTATCGATTCAAACGCACGCTCACCATTTCGTCTACTCGGTCCGGAAATTCATGGTGGTGGTACGACCACAGAGATTGGTCGACACAAGGATTGGGTGGCGGATTTTTACTTGTACTCGATCAACCGTGTTTCGGCGTTAGCCGTTTTATGCCGCAACTTCCGCCACCAATACTGCATCTGACCCTGACAGTGCGGCAGTTTCCCCAGCGTGATGAAGCTGGCGACCAGGGGGCCGCTGCGCAGGCAGACGCGTGTCCAGAGAACGGGCCAGAGCAGCCACAACGGCGGCAGCGCCCAGAGCACGTTGCTCACCACGTCGCGGCGAAGCCGCACATTGCCTTCGCCGCGCAGGGAAAAGCCCTCGGCCAGGGCATGACCGCTGCGGCGGTTGCGCTGCCACCACTGCGAGAAGCGGGTCATCGCCGCGTCATGGACTGTCATCTCGGCATCGATGCGCCGGATCTTCCAGCCCTGCCGCCGGATACGATGGCACAAGTCCGGCTCCTCGCCGGCGATGAGGTCCTCGCGAAATCCGCTCACCGCGCGGAAGGCGACCGCACGAAACAGTGCGTCGCCGCCGCAGGTTTCCCGAAGGCCGACCGGGGTGTTCCATTCATGGTCGCAGAGCCGGTTGTAGGGGCTGGCCGAAGGATCGCGCTCGCGCCGCCGACCGCAGACGGCGGCAAGGCTCTCGTCGGAGTGGATCGCGGCCAGCGCCCGGTCGAGCCAGCCCGGGACGAGTTCGCAGTCGCCGTCGATGAAATGCACGAGTTCGATCGCCGGATCGTGGCCTGCCAGCCACGCGAAACCGGCATTGCGCGCCCGCGCAGCGGTGAAGGGCGCGGCAGGGTCCAGTTCCACCACGGGCAGGCCCTTGCTTCGCACCAAAGCAACGCTGCCGTCGGAAGAGCCGGAATCGACGTAGACGGCAAAGGCAGTCTGCCTCAACACACTGTCGATGGAGAGCGCGAGCCTTCCGCCTTCGTTGCGCCCGATGATGACGAAGCCGACGCCGCTCACGGCTCGCGCTCGGTGCGCAGCCAGTTCCGTTCGCGCCGGGTGACGAACTGGGCCAGCAACGGCAGCTTCCAGAGCACATAGCCGGGAACGCACAGAACGGCGGAGGGCGGCAACGTGGTGCGGCCATGGCGCCACCACGCCGTGAGCAGCGCCGCCGCGAGGCTTGCCGCAGCGCCCGCCAGAACCAGCAGGGGCGCTCCGAAGCCATCCAGCATCGCGACCACCACCAGCGCAGCCGTCACCACCAGCCCGAGCAACACGGTCGGCGGCAGGAGAAGATCGAATGCGATGACGGCCAATCCCGTTTGTTTCTGCCGGAAGGCGGCGCGAAGCAGTCTCGGCACGAAGCGCATGACCGTCTGCAACATGCCGTGCTCCCAGCGTCGGCGCTGACCGGCCGTGCCTTCCCGCGAACTGGCCGGACTGAGGAACAGTGCCTCCGGCTCAAAGATCACCTGCCGACCGGACAGCAGGAGTTCCAGTCCCATATCGAGATCTTCGACCAGCGATCCCACCCGCCAGGGCATGTCAGCGAAAGTCGTTCGTGGGAAAGCCATTCCCGATCCTTGCAGGAGAGCCGCCCCGGCCAGCCTGTCCAGCGCTATCTGCCGCACGAGGTTCTTGACCAGAAACGCGAGGCACGAGACGCGCACCAGGGTTTCCGCGCCGTTTGGCGGAACCATCAGGTAGGCGCCCTGCACCACGCAATCCTGTGCGGCGGAGATGGTCGCGAGCCGCGACAAGGCGCCGGGCTGCACGATGCAATCGGCATCGACAACGATCACGACGTTCGCCGGGTGGGCTGACCGATGCGCGGCCAGGAAGCTCCGCGCGAAATCGAGGGCATGGCCCTTTCCGCGCCGTGCAGGGTCCCAGCGCTCGATGACGGTTGCGCCGAGATCGCGGGAGATGCGGGCCGTCGCGTCGGAGCAGTTATCGGCGATCACGATGAGTTCGTCCTGCAACCGCAATTGCGCAAGGATCGCGGATATGGCCGGAGCGATGCCGCGTGCCTCGTCGTGGGCGGGCATGAGCACGACGAAGGGAGGTGCCTCGGCACCGTTCTGTCGCCGCGCGGGCGGTAGCAGCCCGGCGAAGCACTCGGTCGCAAGGCCCCCCGCGAGGAAGGTGCCTGCCAGCGTCGCCGTCCAGACGAACAGTCCGGCCATCAGGCTGGATCGACCGGCAGCGCTTCCAGCGGCTCCCGGCCCCGGCGCTGGAGGATCGGCGGGAGCCAGTCGGACTTGAGATTGTGCAGGCGCACGCGCCAGTCGGCCTTGTCGACGCCGCCGGGGCGGGCGCGGAAGTCCGTGGTCCGCTCGATCGCGGGCAAGGCATCGACGGCGGCGGTATAGTAGTAAGTCGCTATCGAGCGGCGCGAGCGCCCCTCCGGACAAGCGAGCGGATCGGGATGGCCATGAAAGGTATCGCGATCGGTACTGAAGATCACGGCCCGGCCGAACTCCGGCTGGATTCGGTGCTGGGCACGGGTCATGCCGCGATCCCAGAGTTCAAGGGCGCCACCGTAGTCCGGCGACCATTCCTCGTTCAGGTAGATCAGCAGATTGAGCCTGCGCTCGACCTTCATCCGGCCATGATGCGGGAAATCCGCATGGATGCCGAGGTGCCCGCCCCGGCGCGTCTCGTGCAATCCCGCCCCGGCATGATAGGGGTCGGCAATCAGCCCGCGAATGCCGGTCAGGGCCGAGAGAAAGCCCAGGAAAGCGCGGGAATTCAGTTCGGCGAAAAGCATCCGGGTCATAGGGCCATTGCATTCGTCGGGTCGGAACTGGAATTTAAGACGCTCCTGATCGCGGTCGAAATAGGCCTTGCCGCGGCTGTCCGGGAATTCGCGCAGGACTTTGCGCAGGACATCGGCGTCGAGAAAATCGTCGAGCATGATATGCGGGAAAGGCCGGTTGTCCCGATACCGCGCGGCGTGCTCGGCACCGGCTGACTTGCAGGCGGCATGGTCGAAGCACCGATAGCCCCCGAGATCGGTCAGATCGAGAAACGCCATGGCACCCCTTTCAACGCCTGCCCCGCGGCTCACGATAATGGGCGCGGCGGGAGCGGGGCAGGCGTGAAACTCCCTTGGAAGTTCTCATGATCGACACGTCCGGAGCCGCTCCTTAGGCTTTTCGGGCAAACCGCCGCGGGAGGAATTCGCGTGCATATCGGGCTGTGTTCTCCCCATTGGCCGCCCTCGCAGGCCAACGGTATCGTCAGTTACGTCTCGGCCATACGCGACCATTTCATCGCACGCGGGCACGAGGTTTCGGTTATCTCGCAGGAGCGACTCCATACGAGCGACGGGGCGATCCTGTCGCTGGCGCCGAGCCGGGCGGCGAGAGCAGTGGCGCGGTCGCGGGACAGGCTCTCCCGCCTGCGTGGGCGACCCGAAGGATCGCTGCCCGAAGTCGGCCGCAATGTCGCCCGCCAGATCGCGACGGCCCATCGCCTCCGTCCCTTCGATGTCGTGGAGATGGAGGAAAGCTTCGGATGGTCCGACTTTGCCGCACGCGCCATCGCCGCGCCGGTGATCACCCGGATCCACGGCCCGCATTTCCTGAAGCCCGACGACAACCTGACGGAACGCGAGCGCCGCGAAGGCCACGCCCGGTGCGAGGCGGAAGCCCGCGCCGTTCGCAATGCCGCCATGGTCACGGCCCCGACACAGGCAATGATGTCTGGAACGTGCCGCAGCTACAGCCGCGATCCGGCAGCCCGCTCCGCCGTGATCGCCAACCCCATCCGTCTGCGCGAAGGAACGCCGCGCTGGACCCTCCACGATGCCGAGCCGGGCCATGTCCTGATGGTCGGCCGCTTCGACTATCTCAAGGGCGCCGATACCATGCTGCTGGCCTTCGAACGCCTGCTGGAAACGCAGCCAGGTGCCCGATTGACCCTGGTAGGCCCCGACGAGGGAATGGAGACAGGAGCCGGCAAGCGCATCGGTTTCGCCGAGTTCGCTGCCACCCGGCTTTTGCCTCGAACCCGGCAGCGGATGGAGTTTCGCGGCCTGCTCAGCCAGGCGGAGATCGCGCCGCTCCGGATGAAGGCCATGGCCACGGTGGTGAGTTCCCGCTGCGAGAATTTCCCTTACGTCCTGCTGGAAGCCATGGCTGCCGGAAGCCCCCTTGTCTCGACGGATTGGCCGGGCGCGGAGGAAATCGTCATCGACGGGGAGAGCGGCCTGCTCTCCCCGATTGCGGAACCCGATCGCCTTGCCGTCACGCTCGACCGGATACTCCGCGACGGGCAGCAGGCCGCCGCCATGGGCCATGCCGCGCGACAGCGCTGTGCATCCGAGTTCTCGCTCGAAATCGTCGGGGACAAGCTGCTCGACTGTTACCGCCAGATGCTGGAAATACCCGCTTGACGGCCGAACAGGCTGCAAGCCCACCCTGGCAGGGTCTCTCCACGCGGCGCGGAATTCGCAGTCGGTTGATGGACTTTGCCGGGCGGGACACCAATGTCGTCATCGTTTCGGTTATCCTCAACAACCTGCTGCGCGCGATCTCGGGCATGATCCTGACGCGCCTGTTGATGCCCGAGGTCTTCGGCATCTCCGGGGTCATCGCCTCGGTGCAGTTCACCGTATCGCTGGCCACTGACCTGGGTTTCCAGGCATTCGTGGTGCGGCAAGAAAACGGCGACGAGAAGCGTTTTCTGGACACCGTCTGGGCCGTTTCGCTGGTCCGTTCGCTGTTCCTCGCCCTCGTGCTTGCCGCTTCGGCACTGCCATTGGCCCACATTCTCGCCAAGCCCGAACTCGCCCCGCTCCTCGCCGCGTCCAGCCTGACTTTCGTGGTAGAGGGACTGGCTTCGACCAGTCTGCTTACCGCGCTGCGCCGCCGCCAGATCCTGCGTCTCTCGGCGCTCGAACTGGTGGCACTGGTCGTGCAGATCGCTGTCAGCGCGGTGCTCGCCTGGGTCTGGGGCAACTACTGGGCGATTCTGGGCGGACTGCTCACCGGCGGGCTGCTAAAGACCACGCTCAGCTACACGATGTTCGAGGATGCCCGGCGGAGGATCGGGTTCGATCGGGCGACCTTGCGCGCCTTGTGGGGCTTTTCCCGCTACGTCACCGGATCGAGCATCATCTTCCTGCTGATTTCCCAGTGCGACAAGCTGGTGCTGGCCAAGCTGATGCCGCTCGATCAGTTCGGGTTCTACATCCTGGCAGGGAACCTTGCCTCGGCCCCGCTCGGTTTCGCGATGAATTACGCCAGCCGGGTGCTCTATCCGACTTACGCCCAGCTCTGGCGCGACCACGCCGAAGACTTGCGCGCCCGCTTCTACGCCAAGCGGCGTGTGCCCTCGCTGCTCTACGGCTTCGCGACCGGCGGCATCATCGGCTCTGCGCCCTTGATCGTCGGCGTGCTCTACGACCCCCGCTACGGCGAGGCTGCGGGCTATCTCCAGATCCTCTGCATCTCCTCGCTGCTGGCGCTACCCTCGAACGCGGCGAACGAAGCGCTGACGGCAACCGGGCGCATTCGTGCGACGCTGGAGGCCAGCATCGCCAAGCTGGTCTGGCTCACGGCCGCCGGAACGACGGGCTACCTGCTCTGGGGGCAGTTTGGACTGGTCCTGGCCGTCGGCCTGATGGAGGCTCCTGCGATGGCGGTGAAATGGGTGCGGATGCGGATAGCGGGGCTGCTCGATATGCGCGAGGAACTGCTGTTCCTGGGAGCAGGCCTCGCCGGAGCGGGCTGCGGCTTCGTCGCGGCGGGCGCGATCATGCCGCTATTGCGGTAGGAGCGCTCTCGCCTCGCTGCCATCGATAAACTCGCTGCTGCGGCCTGGCAGCCAGGATCGAAGCACCGAGGCCGAACAGTCCGAACGTCAGGAATGCCGGTCTTCCTCCAAACGAGGTGAAGAACAGCATTTCGCAGAGCATGACCAGACAACCGAAAACGAAAGCGGCGGGTGCCTGCCCCTGCCCCAGTTGCTCTGCGTCATGGCGCAAGGCCGACCGCCGCCGCCAGAGGCTCACCAGCGGATCGGCGAAATTGCCGATGAAGATCGCCAGGCCTGCCACTCCACCAATCAGCGCAATCCACAAGTAGGTGTTCACGAAGTCGATGATCCCCTCGCCCTGTCGCAGTTCCGCCATCAGCATGTTGAGGCTCGGCATCGAATGGCCGACAAGCGGGCTGAGCCAGAACACCTGCCTGCCCTTTTCGAACAGTTCGCGCCGATAGGTCGTGGTATCGCTGGCGCCGCCGTCCGAGAGGCCCAGCATCTCCGCGAAACCCGGCGAGAGTTTCGCGGTGACGAAGACGAAGCCCAGCACCAGTCCGATGCCGCCCGCGTTCGCCAGCAAGGCCCGCCAGCGCCCGCGATAGGCCGCCATCGCCACGACCGCGAGCGCAAGCCCGATCCAGGCCCCGCGCGACTGCGGCGCGGAAACGCCGAGGAAGGCAATCACGAGCAGCCCCACATGCTTCAGCCGCGAACGAAAATCCTCCCGCAACTGGCTGAGCGCGGCAAAGCACATGGCCAGCACGAGGGCGATCGACGTCGGCTCCACGAACGGTCCACCGGCGCGCAGCAGCCCGCCGCGCGCCTTGACCAGCAGGATCATCGGCACGTTGTAGAGACCGTAAAGCTCGTTGTAGATCGGCCAGCTGCGCCAGGTCTCGAACAGCAGGATCATGCTCAGGGCGATGCCGCCGCAGGCCAGCCAGCGAAGCGCGGTGCGCTGCCCGGCCACGTCGGCGATGCCGCGGCTCAGGATGTAATAGGGCAGGCCCAGGTCGAGCACGAGATTGACCGTCGTTCTCAGGAAATTGGTGGCGCTCGTCTCTCGCGAAAGGCAGATGCCGAGCAGAAGCAGCAGGGCCAGGACCCAGCCGTCGCTGGCCGCGCGGCGCGGCCCGCCCGGCGAACGCAGCCTGATGGCGGCGGCGGCGCCCACGGCAAGCGCGTCCTGTACGCCGAAGTCGAACAGCTTCAGCGCTCCCAACGAGACAGGCATGTCGAGACCCGGCAGGAGTAGCAGGCTGAACAGCCAGACCGGCGCGATCCGTTCCCGCCGACCGGCGAAGAGCGGCACCCACAGACACATGGCCAGATGAAGCAGATGCACGCCCGTCAGAGACAGCTTCGGCAACAGCCATGCCAGCACCGGCATCGCCACCACGCAAAGCAGGCTGGAAGCGGCCATCTCCTCGCGATAGGGGCGACGCAGGCAGAACAGAAACAGCATGACCCCGGTTGCGCTGACGAGAGCGACGTAGAGCGCGGCGTGGAGTTCGTAATAGGCCAGCACCAGCAGGGCGAGAGTCGCGGCGGTCCCGAAGACCGACTGCATGGCCTGCCGGTTCACCGGATCTCGCTCTGAAAACGGCGCAAGGCCGTGAGCTTCGGAGTCTCCGAGGCGGGCTGCCCGGCATATTCCTGCAAGCCCCAGGCACCGTACTCGGCAATCGGCGCGCTTGTGGCGTAGAGCACCAGCGTGTCCCCGAACCGGCGACGCCAGCCTTCGAGATAGCGGGCATAGACATCGCCCATGCGCGGGTCGCGCTGGACCGCACGGGCCAGATCGAGATCGGGGGTGACGAGGTGCTGTCCGCCCTCATAGGCGATGTAGCGAAGCCCATGCTCTTCCGCGATGGCGCGATTGTCCTCGGCCATGGCCCATGTCCGCGACAGCGAATCCGGCATGGCCGCAAAGACCCGATCGATATCCCTGCTGCGGTAGCCGTCGAGATCGAGCCAGAGGTAAGGCGCAGTGGCGAGCGCATCAACCCAGCGCGCACTGCCCTCATGGCCCAGCACGATGCGGGCCAAGTCCGGATTGGCATGCTGGGAAGCGCAGACGCGGACAAGCGCATCCGGCCTGTCGGCATAGGCGCGTGTCCAGATGCGCATTGCGCCGACCATCTTGTCGGCATAACGCTCCATCCGCGCGCGGGTCGCATCGCCGCCGCCCAGTCCGAGCGCCATCCCTTCCCGCTCGGCTTGCCCGGCGGTATCGAAGATATCGTTCCACACTTCGTTGCCGAGTTCGACATAGACCTTGCGCGCGGGATCGAGCCGCTGGCGAGCTAGCTGCGCGAAGCCGTCGATATAGGCAGCGTCGGCATCGTAGGGCATCAGGAACCAGGGATCGGCCCCCACGGCATTCGCAAGATCGACCATGTCCTCGACCGACGCGCCTGCCGCGCCCACTTGCGAGCCGCTCTCGGGCCGGGTGCGCGTGCTCCACCGGGCTTTCGCATTGTCGTTGGTGCGCTGCCAGTCGACGAAGCGGATGACGCGAAAGCCGGAAAGGAAGGTCAGGAACTCGGGATCGAAGCGCGCCTCCCGCGGCGTTCCGGCCTTGCGGCAATCCAGATCGTGCAAGGGATCGGCGGGATCGGTGGCGAGCAGTTCGATCCAGGCACCCTCGTCCTCACCTCCGGTCGGCGTCAGTTCGAGGTCGACACTGTTCGCGGTCGTTCCGGTGATCCGCGCCACTCCGCCTGCCGCCAGTTCACCGCTGCCGCCGAACGTGCAACGAACCGCGACCGGACGAAACGGGGCGGCGGGAATGACCAGCGGACGCGGGGCAGTCTGGCCGGGGGCCAGCCTCACCACCCAGCCATCGGCGTCGAGCTGCGTTTGCGGCATCGCGGTCCAGCCATCCCCGCGCGAGGAGAACCATTCGCTTTGCGCGATCATGTTGGCGAAGACCTGCTGGCGATTGAAGGTCTGGAGGCCGGAAAGGTTGATCCCGATCGCGGTCTCGGGAACTGCGGCATCGACCGGCGTTACAGGACGACGGCCCACGGCGGGTGCGAGCAGCGCCCCCGCGGTTGTCACTGCGACTGCGCAGAGAACCGTTGCAACCGCAAGGAACCTCAGCGGGGGTGCCCTCCGGCAGCGCGGACCGCCATGCGGTGCCAGATCTGGTGTATCCGGAATATCTGCGGACCTTCCACCAGATAGCGGCGCCAGAGCCGCTGCGGGTCGGAGGCCAGGCGGTAAAGCCACTCCAGCGACATCTGCTGCACCACGCGCGGCGCGCGCTCCTGGTCGCCGGTCAGGAATTCGAGCCCGGCCCCGACGCAGAAACCCGTCCCGATCGCCCTGCGCACCTTGGCGAGGCGCCGGGCGACGATCTCCTGCTGCGGCGACCCCACCGCCAGAAAGACGTAGCGCGCCTCTGACTCGACCAGAAAGCGCACGGCTCGCGAGACCTCGCGCGCACTGCGGATGAAGCCCATCGGCGGGTTGTAGTGCCGCACGTCGCGAAGGCCGTAACGCGCTGCAATCCGTTCCACCATTTCGGCATTGCCGCCAAGGATCGCGATCCGGTCGTCGGCGGCGACATGCCGCTCGAACAGGGCAGCGGTAAGGTCGCTGCCGGTCACGACCGGCAAGTCGCGACCAACCGCGCGCGCCATCTTCGCGAGGATGCGGCTGTCGCAGAGCGTCATCCACGCGCCGCGATAGGCCGGCCAGAGATCCGAGCGCCGTCTTTGCAGCCGTACCACGTGATCGACATTGGGCGTCACCACATAGGCGAAAGGCGCCGAAGCCGGGCGAGACACGATCGCGTCGAGCGCTCCCGCCATGTCGACCGCATCGAAGGCAAGGTCGAGAAACTCGACGGCGCTCGGCCTTGCGGTCGGCGAGGCCGGGCCGAAAAGTCCGACCAGCTCCCGAAAATCCGTCGCTTCGAAAGGCCCCGGTCCCTTATGGATCTTTTCCAGATACATGACGTTTCTCCCCACGGGCCATTATGGCGCAGGGCTGGGTGCCGATCTCTTGTGGCTACTGCGCTCCCCTATCCGCCTGCCGCGATTGCGGACCTGTCTTTCCCCAAGGACGGTTTTCGGAACTGGCGAATTCTCCGCCCCGTGAAGACGGCCCTCCAATCCGACGATTTCGGGTGTTTGGCGCTACCGATAGCCTAGTCTCCGACCGTACGAGAACCGCATCGGTCAGGGAGGTATCGTGTTTCCTTCTCGCACCCCGTTTCCGCGTTCCAAGATGTTCGCTGCGGCGCTCCTGCTGTTCGTGCCGGTCTGCGTCGCGGCCCAGGAGACAGGCCAGACAGTCTCGGCGACGGCGGCGTCGGCGACAGGGCAAGGTGCGGCGCTCGCTGGGTCCCGCTACACGGTGAATGCCGGCGACGGGCTCGACGTCTTCGTCTGGGGCGAGGAGCGGATGCAGCGGCAGGTGCTGGTTCAACCGGACGGCACGTTCGCCTTCCCGCTTGCCGGAACCATCAAGGCGAGCGGTCGCAACGTCTCCGACATCGCCGCCGAGGTTCGCGAGCGCATCTCGCTCAATTACCGCACGGCGCCGCCGGACGTCACCGTATCTGTGCGCGAGGCGACGGGCATGCGGTTCTACGTTCTGGGCAAAGTCCGCAGTCCCGGCAGCTTCACCAGCGGCGTCGCGCCGAACGTGCTTCAGGCGCTGAGCATGGCGGGGGGAACGGCCGACTTCGCCGACCTCGGCCATGCCGTGATCCTGCGCCAGACACCGCAAGGCCAGACCGTCGAGCCGGTCCAGCTCAAGCGCCTGCTCAAGGGCGGCCGCAGCCTCGATCCCGGCAATCTCGCCAAGCCGCTGCCGACCCTGGCCAGCGGCGACGTCCTCGTCATTCCGTGACGCGGCGGCGCCATGGTCCGGCCTTTCCTTTCGGTGTCGTCCTTGCCGTTCTGCTGCCGGGACCACTCGGCGCACAGAGCCGACCCCATATCGAGGTGGACATGAGCCTTTTCGGTGCCAGCAACCCTTTCCTGCGCCCCGGCGATGAGGCGCTGACGCTGGGAGGCCAGATCACCGGAAAAGCTGAAGCGGTCTGGACGCTCGACTACCGGACGAACCTGGAGACCGACGGCAGCCTCTCCTATCGGCACTATGCGCGGGAATATGGCGCGCTCCTGACCGGCGCGATGGAGCTGGCGCTGGACCACCGCCGGAACGAATATCTCTCCTTCCGGACCGAGGCCTCCTTCGAGCGCATCCTGCCGATCGAGGCTTTGGCCTCAAGCCTCGACAGCGCCATCGACCCGATCAGCCTTCAGGATCGCTACGAAATATCGCAGGCGCTGACCTATACCACGAGCACGCTCACCACGTTCAACGGCCGCGTCGGCTGGAACCGCATCGCGCCGCGCCGGTCGCTGCTGCTGGCCCCGACCAGCGCCGTCTTCCTCGATTTCGGCGCCGAGCGGAGGATCGATCCGGTAACGACCCTGGGCTTCACCGGGCAACTCGTCGCCAGCCGGTCACGCACCGGCGGCGATCCGCGCAGCTGGGCACTCGCAGCGCGCGCGACACGCCGGTTTCCCAAGACCTGGAACCTGGTGGTCGAGGCCGGGGTGACCCGTATCTCCCGCCTTGAACCGGCAGGTGGGCGGCAGGTCGGCCCGGTGCAGTTCTCGGGCAACGCCAGCATCTGCCACGAACCGGGCCGCATTCGCTTCTGCGCTTCGGGCGCGGTCGCTTCCATCGTCACCAGCTTCGGCGGCATTCAGCGGGAAGTCTCTGCCTCCACCAGCCTCGACTGGCGAACGAGCGAACGCGGCACCGTCCTGTCGCGGGGCGAATACCGCCGTTCTCCGCAAGGCATTGGGCAAGGCAGCGCCCGGCCCGACCTGGAAGTGCTGAGTATCGATGCCCGCTACGAACATCGCCTCGATGGCCGCTTCACCGTCTATGGCGGCGCGGAGTATCAGCAAAGGACCGGTCTCGGCTCCGATCGGCTGAATGCGGTGACGGTCCGCGCCGGACTGATCTACCGGATGCCGCGCAGATGAACCCGCCGCCCACGCCCGCTTCTCGCGGCATCGACCCCGACAGCATCGGCATCTGTCCGGCCGAGATACTGGCGATGTTCCGCCGCCGCTGGCGCTGGATGATCGCGCCGATCGTGCTCGGCCTGCTCGCGGCCGGGATCGCCATCGCCTTGCGCAAGCCGGTCTACCAGTCCGCTGCAACGCTGCTGATCGATTCCCCGCAGATCCCGACCAGCCTCGTCGCCTCGCCGCTCACCGATATCGCCGACGAGCGCATCGCCAAGATCCGCCAGCAGATCGTCAGCCGCGACAGTCTTGCCGGGCTGATTGGTGGCAACGGTCTCTATCCCGAGCAACGCGAGGCCATGGATTTTCCCGGCATTCTCGACATGATGCGCCGGGATATCGGCGTCGATCTGGTCGGAGCCGACCAGGCGCGGGGCGGCGGCAGCACGATCGCCTTCACGCTTTCGTTCAAGTATCCCGATCCCCTCAAGGCGCGCAGCGTCACCGAGCAGCTCACCCGCATGTTCCTCGTGGAGGACAAGCGGTTCCGCACCGAGCAGGCGACCGGCACCGCCGCCTTCCTGGAAAGCCGCTCGGAGGAACTGCGCCGTCAACTGCGCGATCTGGAGGACAAGCGGCGCGAAGTGGAAGCGCATTACGCAGGGGCTCTGCCCAGCAGCGTCGCCCTCAGCGCCCAGTCCAGTTCCGCCCTGCGCGCCGAGATATCGCGCACCGATGCCGAGACGCAGGGGATCGTCCAGCAGAACGGCCTGCTGGCCGCGCGGCAGCAGGAGCTGCAACAGGCCCCGCCGAGCGGCGCCGACGGATTGCGCCGCGCCGAAGACCGCCTCGCCCAGCTTCTGGCGGTCCATTCGGACGCCTTTCCGGATGTCATCGCCGCGCGGGCCGAAGTGGAGCGCCAGAAAGCAGCGCTTTCCGATCTTGCCCCGCACGGATCGAACGTGATCGGCACCGAGATCGCCGCGGGTCGCCAGCGAATCGACGTGCTGGCGAGCCGCCGTTCCGAGCTGATCCGCACGATGGCCGATCTCGACCAGCGCGCCGCCCAGGCCCCCCAGGCCGCCTACGAACTCAACATGATCGAGCGGGAGTACGACAACATCAAGCGCCAGTACGATTCCCTGCGCGAAAAGCAGCTTGAGGCGCAAGTCGCCGCGAACCTCCAGTCCGAGGACAAGGGCGAGCGCTTCACCGTCGTCGACCAGCCCAGCCTGCCGCTTCAACCGCTCGGCCTGAAGCCGGTCATGCTGCTCGCGCTGGGGCTGGCGGGCGGTGCGGGCTTCGGTCTCTGTATGATCGTCGCCTTCGAGCTGCTGAGCGGCACGATCCACGGCGCCGATACCCTGGCCCGGACGACGCAGGTCCCTTCCTTCGGCGTGGTGCCGTTGCTGGCCGAAGAGACGCGCTTTTCGCTTTTGCCGCGGGCGCTCGTCTTGCGGCTGGAAAGCTATGTCCCCGGCCTGCCCTGGGGAGTAAGGCCATGAATGCGGAACCCGGAATCCCGCCGCTGCGGCGCCGGATCGACGAAGCAGGCACGGCGACTTTCACGCTCGATCCGGAGCATCTCGCGGCCAACCGCATTTCCGGCTTCGGGCAGATGAGCGAGCAGCTCTATCCCTTCTTCATGATCCGCTCCGCCCTGCTCGCCCATGTCGAGGCGAGCGGGCACCGTGTCCTGGCGATCACTTCGGTGGAGGCGGGCAACGGCAAGACCCATGTCGCGGCGAACCTTGCAGCCGTGCTCAGCCGGGTACGACCGACCGTCCTCGTCGAACTGGACTTGCGGCGCCCCAGCCTCGGTGCGCGGCTGGGCCTGACGAATGACAGGCCGGGCATCGACGACTTCCTTGCCGGAGAGGCCGGCTGGCGCGATACCGCCGTGGAGATCGACGGCTTCGACCTGGCCATCCATCGCGCCCGGCGTGCCCAGCCCCGCGCCGAGCAATTGCTGGCTTCCCCGCGCCTGGGCCACGCCTTGCGGCACATCGCCGCCGAGGACGAGACCGCGATCTGCCTGATCGATACCCCCCCGGCGCTGATCGGCGACGATCTCCTGCATATCGCGCGGGCCGTGGACGGCGTGCTACTGGTCGCGCAGGAGGGCCGCAGCCGCAAGAGCGGCGTTCTCGAAGTGTCGAACGCGCTCGGCGCGACGCCGATTGTCGGCTCGATCCTCAACATGGCGCTCTCCGCCCCGGCGCGGCTCGGCGACTACGGCTATTATCGCGATGCGACGGGTGAGGCAGGATGATCGGTTCACGTGACAGCCGCTGGCTGCGCGACCTCCCCGCGCGAACGACGCTCAAGCTGTTCAACCAGCCTCCTGTCCGCAGCTGGCTGGGACGCCGCTACGAGCAGGCGTTGCTGCGCCACCGGCCTGCGTTGCCGCATCTCGGCCGGATCGATGCGCAAGTCGTCTCGGATCTCGAAGCGCGAGGCATCCACGTAACCAATCTCGATGCGCTGGGCATTCCGGGCAGCCACGAGATCCTTGCCCGCGCTGCCATGCTGGCCGAAGAATTCGCGCAGCCCGCCCGCCAACTCGCCGCTGGGGGACGCCCTTTCATCATCGTTCCGCCCGAGCGCATCGTGCGCAATGCCATGATCTATCGCTGGGGGCTTCAGGAGCGGCTGCTCGATATCGCCGAAGCCTATCTCGGCCTCCAGGCCGCTTACGACGGCGTGGCGATCAACTACACGGTCGCGGACGGCCGGGCGATCTCCACCCGCAAGTGGCATCGCGACTGGGAAGACCGCCGGATGCTGAAAGTCGCAGTCTATCTTCACGACGTGGACGATGCGGGCGGTCCGTTCCAGCAGATTTCGCGGCCGGACACGCTCCAGGACGATACCCGTGGCTTCACTTATGCCCTGTCCGACGACGCCGAACTCGAACACCGCCTTGGACCGGGCTACGAGCAGGATATCGTCAGCTGCGAAGGACCGCGCGGCACCGTGGTGTTCTGCGATACGGCCCGTTACTTTCATCGCGGAAAACCGGCCGTCTCGCGCGACCGGGCCGCACTGTTCTACAGTTACTTCGCCAATCCGCCGCGCCATCCCTTCCTTTGCGAACGAACCGGACTGTCCCGGAAAGATATCGAGTGGATGGTCCGCCGCCTGCCCGAACGGCAGCGCGGTGCGGCACTCTGGCGGCGACATTTGCCGACATTGCTCAAGCTGATCCCGCCCGCCGGCCTCTGATCTGCTGCTAGAGAAACGGTGCCAGCAAGGTAGACAGTCTGGTCGCGCTGCGCTCGGGATCGTGGCGTTCGAGCACGCGCTGATGCCCCTGTTCACCTTTGGCGGCAAGCTCCTGCGCACTCGCGTCCAGCGCCGCATCGAGAGCGGCGGCAAGCGCCCCTACGGAGCCGGAGGGCACGAGCCAGCCCGCGCTACGGTCCACCAGTTCGGGGATACCGGCGATGGCCGTGGCGATGACCGGGCGACGACAGGCCATGGCCTCCATGATGACCACCGGCAGGCCTTCGGCGAAACTCGGCACCACCAGCGCGCGGGCGTCGTTCAGGGCGGCCCGGATCGCTTCCGGCGTGGCCCATCCCCGAAGGCTAACGACACCGCCCAGGCCCGCTTGCGCGATCTGCCGTTCGATTGCCGCACGGTCCTCGCCGTCGCCGATGATGTCGAGCGTGATCGGCCGACGCGCGGCGACCTTGGCTGCGGCCTCTAGCAGCAGAGGCAGCCCCTTCTGGGCGCTGAGCCGGGCGATACAGAGGAAGTGCGGCCGCTCGGGTACGTCTGCGAACACCGCTTCTGCCGCGAGGAAACGCGGCGAGGCGGCGCAGGGCACGACGTGAATGCGCCCCCAGTCGGATAGCGCTGCCCAGCGCATCAACTGCCCTCGCCCGAACCGGGAGATGCCGACCACAAAGGCCGCCTCGGCGATCTTGCCGGACAAGTCGAGGCCGCGCGGATCGTCGAACTCGTCCGGCCCATGCACGGTGAAGCTGTAGGTTACGGGCGCCAGCCTGCTCGCAAGCCGGGCCACGGTCGCGGGATTGGTGCCGAAATGAACGTGGACATGCCGGATCCCTTCCTGTCGCAACCGCCGCGCCAGCAGCGCCGCCTCCGCAAAATAGGCGCAGGCCGTTATCATGCGCCTGCCGCTCGACCGCCACGCCAGTTTCCATGCTCCCGGCACCCGATGCGGCTGCGTCGCGAGGCAGGCCAGGACAGCCGCTGCCAGACCGCCGCGATCCTCCAGCAAAGCTGCGGTTCGCTCGGCTTCCGCACGATCTTCGGGATCGTCGAAGCGCTCCTGCGCGCAGCGCACGGTGAAGCGGCTTACCAAATAGCCCCGGCGCTCCAGCGCGGCGATCTCTGTGCGGATGAAGCTGTGGCTGATCTTTGGGTAGACATTGGTGAGGTAGGCGACCCGCGGCGCCGCTCCGTCCCGATCGATCGTCATGCCCGAATTATGACGCAAGACCGCACGGACGGGCATTGCGACTTTTCCCAATGGGATTTGACCGGTGGTCCGTGGGGTCCCGATCCCCCGGATGCGCTCCAGCGCTTTTGCATGCAAACGTGATACGAACTTGCGGAGACATGCCTTGCCGAGACCACCACGCCTCCTGCCATCGAGACCGACAGGAAAGCGTTCGGCCGGAGCCGCGCACTCATGAATCCCGGCCTGACCCGTTCGCTGGACGCTGAGCCGGTTCGCGCCGCTCCGCGCCGGGCCTTCTCCTTGCGCCCTACCGCCACGATGGCGGCGAGGTTGCTGCGAGGGTCCCCGCCGGACATTGCCGCCGCTGCCGTGGAGCAGTGGCAGATCGCGCCGGGCACCACGCTGGAGGTCCGTCCCGCGAAAGTCCTGCCCGGACAGCTCGAACGCATCGTCCGAGCGGAATTCGCGTCGCTCGGCGAAGTCGTACAGCACTTCCGGGGCGGCTTCGGCTCCCGGCAATCCGCGACCTTGGGCTATCGCCTCAAGAACGTGCTGCTTCATGACGGGGTGCTCTATGCCGCCGGGGCTGCGCGGCACTTGCGACAGCGCTCGCGCTATCGACCGCTTGCGCTTGCCCCGCGCGAGGAAGCGGGCATGGCACTCTACGAATCCTGGCTCGGCAACCGCTGGTTCGGCAATTGGCTGAGCGACGATTGCCTGACCTATCGCCTGGCGGAAACCGCGGGCATTCCTTTCACCACGCACTGGCCCGTCGGCCACCTGCCCCAATACGAACGCGCGCTCGACATGCTGCCCGCACGCGGGACTTCGGCGCTGTTCCGCGATCTCGTGGTTTTCGACGATAGCGCCCACAACGACCACAAGCGCCAGCGCGCGGAAGCGATGCGGCGAAGGCTCGTGCGCGCGCCAGGAGAGCGTCATCCCGGCACTTTCCTACTGCGCGGAACCAGCGGCGATGCCCGCGTACTGGCGGGAGAGCGTCGCATAGCCGAGCATCTGGCCGTGAAGCGCGGCTTTCAGGTGCTCGATCCCAGCCACGCCGACCTCACCGAGATCGTCCGCGCCTGCGGCGGCGCGCGTGTCGTCGCCGGGGTCGAGGGCAGCCACCTCGTCCACGGACTGGTGGCGATGCCGCCGGACGCCTGCGCCTTCGTCATCCAGCCGCCCCGCCGGGCGGTATCGGCGCTCAAGCTGCTCACCGACCGGCAGGGACAGGACTACGCGCTGGTCGTCGGGGAAGGAACCAACGATGCTTTCACAGCAGACATCGACGAGATCGAGCGCACGCTCGATCTCGTCTGAGAGCGCGCTCGTGGCCGCGCACCCGGATGCCTGGTCGACGCTTCGGAGCGACTACCGGCGTCACGGCGGCACGGTGCTGAGCGGGGCCTTCCTCTCGCTCAGCCTCTACCGCTACGGACGCTGGGGACGCAGCCTGCGCCATTCACTGGCCCGCGCGCTCGTTTCCAGAACGTACGGTTTCGCCAATCTCTTCCTGGCCAATGTGACCAAGATCTGGATCCCCCCCGCCGCCACGCTGGGCCGGGACTTCCACATCGTCAACAACGAGGGATCGCTTTCGATCCACCCCGACGCGGTGATCGGCGACCGGCTCGGAGTGATGCACAACGTCACCATCGGCTCCAACATGCGCGAGGGCGCTCCGGTGATAGGCGACGATGTCTTCATTGGCGTCAACTCGACCGTGCTCGGCGCGATCCGGGTGGGAGACCGGGTGCGGATCGCCGCCAACACCGCCGTCACCACCGATGTCCCCCCGGACTCGATCGTCGTCGGCTCCCCGGCCCGGATCTACCCGCGATTGGGACCGCTTCGATGATCGCCGAAACCCTCCACGAACTTTTCGCGGCCAATCTGCCGAAGCATGCCGAAAAAGTCTTCCTCATCGACCCTGCCCGCGAGGCGACGTATGCCGAAGTCGATGCCCGCGCGGGCGCCGTCGCCGCCCAGCTCGTCGCGCACGGCGTCCGTCCGGGAGACCGGGTTCTCGTGCAAGTCCGCAAGGGCATCACCGAAGTGGAAGCCTTGCTCGGCGTCACCCGCGCAGGCGCCGTGCTGGTCGACATCAGCACGGCATGGACCGCCGGGCAGGTCCGCTTCGTCGCCGAGGATTGCGAAGCTTCGCTGCTGGTGGTCGAGCCTGCGATGGCGCGTATGCTCGTCGCCTCCGGCCTCGATCCAGCGCGCATCTTGAGCACACTCGCAGACCTTCCTGACCAGACCTTCGAACCACTGCCACGATACCCCGACGATCTCGCGGCGATCATCTACACCTCCGGATCGACCGGGAAGCCCAAGGGTGTGATGCTCAGCCACGCCAATGTGCTGCAAGGCGCGCGTTCCGTGGCGGAATACCTTGACCTTGCCGAAGCGGACCGGGTTCTGAGCGTGCTGCCCTACAGCTTCGACTACGGCTTCAACCAGCTCACGACGATGATGCTGGTGGGTGGCAGCGTGGTGCACCAGCCCGTGCCGATGGCCAGCGAGATCGTCCGCTCGCTCGAACGCCATGCCGTGACCGGGCTGGCTGCCGTACCGCCGCTGTGGATACAGCTGGTGCGACTGCTCGCCGCCACACCGACGCCGCTTCCCGCGCTGCGCTATGTGACCAATTCGGGCGGAACGATACCGCGCAACATCCTCGAATTGATGTCACATACATTTGGCAAGGCACAGATTTACCTGATGTATGGTCTCACGGAAGCGTTCCGTTCGACCTACCTCGCCCCGGAGCGCTTCACGGCGAAGATGGGATCGATCGGCCGCGCCATTCCCGGAGCGGACGTCTTCGTGATCCGGCATGGCGAGGGCGTCGCCGGTCCCGGCGAACAGGGCGAACTCGTCCACCGCGGCCCGCTCGTCAGCCAGGGCTACTGGAACCTTCCGGAGGCGACCGCCGAGAAAATCCGTCCCTGCCCCGAGCTCTTCGGCCTGATCGGCGACGAACCCGTGGTCTACAGCGGCGATATCATCCGCATCGACGAGGACGGCGACATGTGGTTCGTCGGCCGCAACGACGCCCTCATCAAGACCAGCGGCTACCGCGTCAGCCCGGACGAAGTGGAAGACCTCGTCCATCGCAGCGGCCTTGCCGCCGATGTCGTCGCCTTCGGCCTTCCGGACGAGATGCTGGGCCAGTCGGTGCAGGTCGCCGTGACCCTGCTGGGCGGCGCAACGCGCGAAGCCCTGATGGCGCACTGCCGGACGGTCATGCCCGCTTACATGGTTCCGCAGCGCATCCACGTCTGGCCGAATGACATGCCCCGCACGGCCAGCGGCAAGCTTGCGCGCCCCGAAGTGATCCGCGCCTGCCAGCCTGCGGCGGCGCCCCTTCCCGCTCCCTGAGGACCCCTCGACCATGGCCCTGACCGCAGAGACCCTGATCCGCAGCATTGCCGAATTCGCCGCGCTCGATGGCGAACTGACTGCCGAGACCCCGCTGTTTTCCAGCGGCGCACTGGATTCCGTGGCGATGCTCAACCTCATCCTGTTCGTGGAGCGCGAGACCGGTAGCGAAATCCGCGCCGAGGACGTGACGCTGGATCATTTCGACACCGCCACCCGGATACTCGATTTCGCCCGGAAACTGGCGGCATGACATCGCAGGAGGAAGACGACCTTCTGGAAAAGGCCGCCGAGCGCTTCGGCACCCCCTGCTTCGTCTATTTCACCGAGCGGATCGAGCAGCGCATAGCCCTGCTGCGGGAGAATTTCGGCGAGAGGCTGGAACTCAGCTACGCGGTCAAAGCCAATCCCAATCCCACGCTTCTGGCCTGGCTTTCCGGCGCGGTCGATCGGCTGGACATTTCCTCCGCCGGGGAACTGCGTCTGGCGCGGGAAGCCGGATGGAACCCCGCGCTGCTGAGCTTCACCGGGCCCGGCAAGCGTGAAGTCGAGATCGGCGAGGCGATCCGCGCCGGTGTCGGCCACCTCGTGCTGGAGTCCTTGCGCGAAGCGCGTCTGGCAGACCGGATCGCCCGGCGGGCGGCACGGGTTCAGCCGGTGCTGCTGCGTATTTCGCCCGAGAGCCTTCCCAAGGGATTCGGCGACCAGATGGCCGGACGGCCGACCCCTTTCGGCATCGACATCGAGGATGCCGACGAGGCGATCGCCGAAATCCAGTCGCTGACGGGCCTCCATCTCGCGGGCTTCCACATCTATGCCGGGACCCAATGCCTGAAAGCAGAGGCGATCGCGGAGACCTACCGCCACCTTCTGGCGATCTTCGGCACGCTCTGTTCCACCCATGGCGTAGTGCCGGAGGTGCTGGTCATGGGTTCGGGCCTCGGCGTCCCTTATCACGAGGGCGACACGGCGCTCGACCTGCCTTCCATCGCCGCGTCCTTGCGCCGCGAGCTGGCGGTTCTGCGGGAAAATCCGCGCTTCGCCCGGACGCAAATGGTGCTGGAACTGGGGCGCTACCTCGTTTCCGAGGCGGGTTACCTGGTCACGCGGGTGATCTCCACCAAAGTCTCACGCGGAAGGCGCATCGCCATCTGCGACGGCGGGATGAACAATCACCTCCCGGCTTCCGGGCATTTCGGCATGGTCGTGCGCCGAAACTACCGGATGCATCGGATCGGCAAGGCTTCCGACAGCCCGCCCGAACCGCTGGACGTGGTAGGCCCGCTCTGCACCTCGATCGACCGCCTTGCGAGCGGTATCGAATTGCCCCGGATCGAGGAAGGCGACCTGCTTGCCGTGCACAACAGCGGCGCTTACGGCCTCACGGCCAGCCCCGTCCATTTCATCAGCCATCCGCTTCCCGAGGAAGTCCTGGTCATGGCCGGAACCTTGCTGCGCGCAACGCGCGTGCTGGGGCGGGTCTCATCCCCGGACGATCCGGTCCGCGTGATCGACGCCGCGCATCCCGCGGCGGCCAACCAGAACGCATGAGTGCGAAGCCAAGCCCATGACCCGGCTTGGCGCCTCGCTTCTACTTTTCGCATCGGCTCTGGCGCCGGTCGAGCGGATTCCCGACCATGGCCTTTCCGTAAGACCGAACCGTTTCGCGCAGCCTTCGCTCGCTCCCGCGCTTCCAAAGGCGGCTGCAATCGAACAGGCCCGCGCTTTCAACGCGGCAATTCCGCTTGCCACGGTCGCGCTGATTTCCTCCCGGCCCTTCATTCTCGAAGCTGCTCCCGAAGACCGCGCAAGGGCGATCGACTGCCTTGCCGCTGCCGACTACTACGAGGCCGGTCCCGGCGCGCTCGATCAGCGCGCCGTGGCGCAAGTCGTACTCAACCGCGTGCGACATGCGGCCTTCCCTGCCACGATCTGCGGCGTCGTCTTCGCCGGTGCGGAGCGTGTGACCGGTTGCCAGTTCACCTTCACCTGCGACGGTTCGCTGGGGCGGCGTCGCCCTTCTCCGCACGAGTGGCTGGAGGCGCGCGAGACCGCCGCCGAAATGCTGCTGGGGCGCGTCGAAACCACTGTCGGCCAGGCCACGCACTACCATACCGACTGGGTCAGTCCGCTCTGGGGCCGGACGATGGACAAGCTCGCGGTCGTCAAGACGCACCTGTTCTTCCGTTGGCGCGGAATGGCCGGTTCGCCTGCCGCTTTCCTCCAACGTCATGCCGGCCGGGAGCCGCGAATGGCGCAACTCGCCGGGCTATCCCTTGCCCACGGCAGCCCCGCTCCCCAAGCCCGGCCCACGCCATCGGAGGCGCCGGGGAAAGCACCGTCCTCCGAGCCCGATACCGGACTTTTCCTCGTTGTCATTCCCGCCGATGCGCCCGGAACATTTCCGCGCCTGGCCGAGGAGCGCTGCGCCGGACTGGAGGAATGCCGCTTCATCGGCTGGACCGATCCCGGCCTGCGCGGACAGGCAATGCCGCTGTCAGGAAACGCAGTAGATGCGATTTCCTTCACTTTCGTCCGCCGCCCAGGCATGCCCGATCACGCCCTCTGGAACTGCAGGGAATTTGCGCGTAGCATTCGCGAGGAGTGCCTCCTGCGCGGAACCTGATCGCGCGCGTGACGCATTGCCGAATGTTTTCCGGAGTGTTTCCATACACTTCCCAAGAGAAACATTTCGTAACAATTCTGCACAAACCAAGACATGCTGCATGGCCAAGTTCCGCCCCAGGAAAAAGGCAACCTGACGGCATGATGTTCACTTCCTGCGCGCGCCCTCGATATCGCCGCTTTCGGCGCGTGATCGCGGGTCGCCGCCACCGGGAAATTGCAGGTCGGGTTTGCCAAGCCGCGCCCGAAAAACTACATTTGTGCAAGAAGAGACGATGAGCAACACTACAGCCCCCATATATCGCCATCTCGACGACGGCCCGATGCCTACCCCGACGATCCTGCTCGTGGAGGACGACGGCCCCCTGCGCACGCTCACCGCCCGCGCCTTGCGCCAGACCGGTTTCAACGTGCTGACCGCCGCGACCGGCGCGGAAATGTGGGTGACCTTGCGCGAAGGCCCGGTCAGCCTCGTCGTACTGGATATCATGCTTCCGGGCACGAGCGGCTTCGACCTGTTCCGCCGCCTGCGCCGCGAATGCGACATTCCGGTGATCTTCATCAGCGCCCGCGGTAGCGAGGAGGATCGCGTTCTCGGCCTGGAACTGGGCGCGGACGACTATCTCGCCAAGCCCTTCAGCACCCGCGAACTGGCCGCCCGCGTCAGCGCGGTCCTGCGGCGCGGCGGCAACAATCCGACTTCGGCCGATTTCAGCGGCAGCGACGCGGTGGCCGATGGCCGCACCCCCGAATCGATCCATTTCGAAGGCTGGAACCTGTCGATGGCGCGCCGCGAACTGCGCTCGCCCACCGGCGCCATGGTCGACCTGACCGGCGCCGAATTCGACCTGCTCGCCACTTTCCTCGCCTATCCGCAGCGCGTGCTCGGCCGTGAGCGTCTGATCGAACTTTCGCGCTCGCGCCTGGGCGACAGTTCCGACCGCAGCGTCGACGTGCTCGTCAGCCGCCTGCGCCGCAAGCTGCAGGCCGAGGGCGCGGAGTCGCCGATCGTGACCGTCCGCGGCGTCGGCTACATGTTCAAGGCCGAGGTCACACGCGCCTGATGTCCTTGCGCCGGTTCCGCCTGTTCCGGCGCTTCGGTCTGCCCGAGCGGCTGATTGCAGTCCTCCTGCTGGTCTTCGTCATCGACGTGGTCTGCAACACGGTGCTGTTCGAACGTGCCAATACGTTCGAACTGCGCCGCGACGATGCCCAGCGCATTGCCGAGAACCTCGTGCTGGCGCGGCGCGCCATCGAGCATTCGGCAGTGGGCGAGCGGCAGGCCGTCACGACCGCGCTGAGCACTGCGAAGTTCTCGCTCAAACTGAGCGACCAGAACAAGCGCTATCGCGGTTCGTTGAGCCTCGCCAACTTGCGCGCGCAAGTAATCGAGATGGAACCGGAACTCGCGCACAGCGACCTGGAACTCCACCTTGAGTCCATTCCGCGCGAAGGCAATATCGGCGGCTCGCTCCGCCTGGCGGACGGCGGCGTGCTCGATTTTCGGACCCATGCCCGCTCGGCCTGGAAACTCAGCATCGGCCGCTTTGCCAGCCTCGTGCTGCCGACGGTGCTGCTGATATCGCTGGCCTGGCTGCTCCTGCGGGCCGCGCTCAATCCGCTGCGGTCCCTGGTGCGCGCCACCCGTCATTTCGATGCGGGACCGCCCCGCCCGGTCCCCGAACACGGGCCTGACGAAATGCGCGAACTGATCCGCGCCATGAACGAGATGCAGGAGCGCATCCACCAGTCGATGCTCGACCGCACGCATACCATGCTGGCCATCGGTCACGACCTCAAGACCCCGCTGTCGCGCATACGCCTGCGTCTTGACGACGGCGAGGTCGATCCGGTCGTCCGCGACGGCATCAACCACGACATCGACGAGATGCGGATGCTGCTCGATTCGATCCAGGCCTATGTCGATACCGGCGGCACGCAGATCCCGGCCGAGCGGATCGATCTTGCGATCATGGCCGAAACGCTCGTCGATACCGCGGCCGATCGCGGTGCGGATGCATCCTATTCGGGCCTTTCCAGCCTGGTCATCATGGCCCGTCCGGTCTCGATTCGCCGTGCCCTGTCGAACCTGATCGAGAATGCCCTGCATTACGGCGGCAATGTGCGCGTCGGTCTTCGCAACGACGGCGGTGCCGCCGAGATTACCGTGGACGACGACGGCCCCGGCATTCCCGAAGAGCGCATCACCGATGCCCTGCAACCCTTCGTCCGTCTCGATACCGCACGTGCGCGCGACACGGCCGGAATGGGTCTCGGCCTGCCGATCGTGCGCAAGGCCGTGCGCCTGGAAGGGGGTACGCTGGACTTGAGAAACCGCCCCGAAGGCGGATTGCGGGCGACAATTCGCCTGCCGCTCGCAGCGCAATAAATTTCCTGCTGCAAAGCAGCAAGAGTGACACTTTCGCTTAAGCGCTTGTTATGGTTTGGCAATAGCGAGACATACAATCACCAGCCCCCGAAAACCCCCGGATGGCCTGACATTTCGATGAACTTTCGTTCATCCGCGCTGCGTCGCAGCAACATTTCCTGACAAAGGCGCACGACAGCCGAAAATCGCGACCCGTACTTTCCAAAGCAAGCTCCGCGCCCCGTTTCCATCCCTTCGGTAGAGCTCGGAGCACCAGCAACAAGGAAAGGTTACGAGAGTGAACGAACTGATCGGCCGCGTCTTCCATTTCGAGAAGACCATTTTCCCCGCCAGCAGTGAACTGTTCGGCAAACTGGCGAACGAGGGTCAGGAACCCAAGGCGCTGATGATCTCCTGCGCAGACTCGCGCATCGTGCCCGAGCAGATCATGCAGGCCCAGCCCGGCGACCTTTTCGTCTGCCGCAACGCCGGCAACATGGTGCCGCCTTACGCGACCCAGAACGGCGGCGTGACTTCCACGGTCGAATACGCGGTGGCCGCTCTCGGCGTGCGGGACATCATCATCAGCGGTCACTCGGGCTGCGGCGCGATGAAGGCTCTCAGCGACCCGACCGGTCTTGAAGCCATGCCGAACGTGGCAGCCTGGCTCAAGCACGGCGCCGCCGCCGAACATATCGTCAGCACCTGCCACGGCGAACTCGAAGGCAATGACCGCGTCCGCGCGATCACCCTCGAGAACATCATCGCCCAGATCAGCCACTTGCGCACGCACCCGGCCGTCGCTGCCGCCATCGCCCGCGGCGAAATGACGCTGCACGGCTGGTTCGTCGACATTCACGCCGGCCAGGTCCTCGGCCTCGACGGCGACACCGGCCAGTTCGTGCCGCTGCGCGAAGACGCGCCGCTGCCGGTCGCGCTCGCCGCCAAGGCCCGCTTCGCCACCGAATTCGCCGAGGCAGCGGAATGATGCCCCCCTCCACCTCCATCGCATCTTCCCCGGCTTCGGCCGGGGAAGGTAGCCGGAGCGGGCCTTTCGCCCACTTCGGACGGGATTTCACGGCTTCGATCGTGGTGTTCCTCGTAGCGATGCCCCTCTGCATGGGAATCGCCATCGCTTCCGGCGTCCCCCCTGAGAAGGGACTTGTCACCGGCATCATCGGCGGTCTCGTGGTCGGCCTTCTGGCAGGCTCGCCTCTCCAGGTGAGCGGCCCGGCGGCCGGTCTTGCCGTTATCGTCTTCGAATTCGTGCGCGAGCACGGCCTCGAAGCGCTGGGTCCGGTCCTGCTGCTCGCGGGTGTGTTCCAGCTCGTGGCGGGCGCGCTTCGTCTCGGCGGCCTGTTCCGTGCGATCAGCCCGGCGGTCGTCCACGGCATGCTCGCCGGTATCGGTGCGCTGATCGTGATCGGCCAGTTCCACATCCTCTTCGACCAGAAGCCGATGTCGAGCGGTCTCGAAAACATGGCGATGATGCCTGCGCGCATCCTCGGCCTCGATCCCACCAATGTTGCTTCCACCGAACTCGCGCTGATGCTCGGCGTGCTGACGATGGCCGTGATGCTTGGCTGGGAGAAGGTCCGTCCCAAGAGCATGGGCCTCGTTCCCGGCGCGCTTCTCGGTGTCGTCGCGGCAACCGCCGTGGCGTGGACCATGGGTCTCGATGTCGCCCGCATCGCCGTGCCGGAATCGATCGGCGCCGCTTTCGCACTGCCGACCAGCACCGGCTGGTTCGCTCCGCTCGCCAATCCCGCGCTGATCGTCGCCGCCCTCGCCATTGCGTTCATCGCCAGTGCCGAAACGCTGCTTTCGGCCGCCGCGGTGGACCGCATGCATGACGGCGTACGCACCAAGTACGACAAGGAACTGCGCGCCCAGGGCATCGGCAACCTGCTCTGCGGCGTGTTCGGCGCCCTGCCGATGACCGGCGTGATCGTGCGCAGTTCGGCCAACGTCCAGGCCGGTGCCAAGACCCGTCTTTCGACGATCCTGCACGGCGTGTGGATCCTCGGCTTCATCGCGCTGCTGCCCTGGCTGCTGCGTGAGGTGCCGATGGCGGCACTGGGCGGCGTGCTGGTCGTCACCGGCTGGCGCCTCGTGAGCCTCAGCCATGTGCGCCACCTGTTCCACAACTACGGCGCCTTCCCGGCGGTGATCTGGGCGGTGACCTTCATCCTCGTCGTAACCACCGACCTGCTGACCGGCGTTCTGGTCGGCCTGGCCCTGACGGTGCTGGAACTGGCGCCGCACTTCCGGAACCTGAAGCTCAAGGTCGAGGAGCACGTCGAAGAGCACGAGGCCGGCGAAGCGACCCGTCTCGCACTGGGCGGCGGTGCCACCTTCCTCGGCCTCACCCGCCTCAACAAGGTACTGGAAAAGCTGCCGCACGGCCGCCCGGTCCACCTCGACCTCGGCCAGCTCAAGGTCATGGACCACACCACGGCCGAGACGATCAGCGAATGGCTCAACCGCCGCCGCCAGAGCGGTCATTCGGACCGCGTGACCGGCCCCGCGCCGATCCTGCGTCCGCTGCCGGTCGCCGCCTGAGGTCGCGACCGACAGGACCTCACTTCTCGTATCGTGCGGACGCGCTGTCGTCCGCACCCACCTTCACCGGGCGGCTCCCAGGAGACCGCCCGGTTTTTTATGATCGATTTCATTTTCGGATAATCGACGCCGATCCGACGGCATTTTATTTTAAATTTCTCTGGCTGAAGGGCATAAACTGCGGTAAACCACATGTGTCTGTATGAAACGGAGCCGCCACGCATGTAGGCTCCGGCAAACAGGCCGCAGGATGGAACGCGACAAAGTCAACATGAGGGCGTTCCATATGAAAATCCGTCTTGCCGCAGGCCTGTTCGGCCTTGCTGCTTCCGGCCTGGCATTCTCCGCTCCGGCGATGGCCCAGGAAGAGGCTCCTAGCGAGATCACCGTGTCCGGCTCCGTCGGGCTCGTGTCCGATTACCGGTTCCGCGGCGTCTCCCAGACCGACAAGGAAATGGCCGTGCAGGGCGGCATCACGGTTTCGCATGAGAGCGGCCTCTATGTCGCCACCTGGGGGTCGAACCTTTCCGGATGGGGTACTTTCGGCGGCTCCAACATGGAACTCGACCTCGTTGGCGGCTATGCCACCGAGATCACCAGCGGCGTCAAGCTCGATGTCGGCCTGACCTGGTACATGTATCCGGGCGGCGCTGACAAGACCGACTTCGCCGAACCTTACGTCAAGCTTTCCGGTACGGTCGGCCCGGCCAACCTGCTCGCCGGCGTGGCCTATGCGCCGAAGCAGCAGGCGCTCGGGAAGGTCTACGCCAGCGGTGCGGACTATGCCGACGGCATCGGCAATTTCGGCGCCAAGACCGACAACGTCTATCTCTGGCTTGACGGCAACACCGCCATCCCCAACACGCCGCTGACCCTCAAGGGGCACTTCGGCTATTCCAACGGCAACTCGGGCCTTGGTCCCAACGGCACTAGCGTCGCCCCGACCGGCGAGTATCTCGACTGGATGCTCGGCGCCGATCTTGCGCTCGGCCCGGTGACGCTGGGCGTCGCTTATGTCGATACCGACATTTCGAAGT
Source organism: Novosphingobium sp. (assembly GCA_017745295.1). Lineage (GTDB taxonomy): Bacteria > Pseudomonadota > Alphaproteobacteria > Sphingomonadales > Sphingomonadaceae > Novosphingobium. The sequence continues at coordinate 163,304 of JAGHZR010000002.1, read as the reverse complement.
CGCAGAGCGCCTATCTGCAGCCGAACTTCTCCTCGACGAAGAACGGCTCGCAGATTGCCGGGTCCACCGTTCTCTTCTCGGTAGGCGCCAGCTTCTGAGATAATTGCCTGCTTTTGAAACGATTGATCGTCGGCGCCCGATTAAGGTCGGGCGCCGCGATCTTCACAGCCCGGCCCGCAAGCCTGCGATCAGCAAGTCCATTTCATCCAGGCTCGCGTGAATTTCCGCCTCGGGTCTTCCGATCAGGGCGCGACGCTGTCCGGAAATCAGACTGGAATAGATAGCCGCATCGAGCGGCGAAATCGGTGCGTCTCCGCCGAGTTTTCCGGCGAGTTGCATCCTGCTGCTTCGCCCCCGGAGATAGCGCATTTGCGGAGCGAAATCGCGCAAGTTTGGATCTTGCGCCACGGCCAGCATCAGTTCCTCGATCGCAGCAAGACGCCGGGGCTGCGATGCGAAGTCCCGCCATGCGGCAATGGAACTGTCACGATCCACCGGCGTGACCGGCTTGTCCTGCAAAGGCTGGGTCAAGCGCTGGTAGATGGTGTTGAAAGCCGCGCGCACGAGGTCCGCGCTTGTCCGAAAATTGTAGGACGTCACCCCCAGCGTCACGAGCGCCCGCGCCGCCACCGCCCGGTGCGTAAGGGCCGCGACACCGCCCTCCTCGACAATATCGGCAGCCGCGCTCGAAATCGCCGCCGCAACGCCGTTCTGAACCGCGACTTCCGGTGCGGAAGCCAGCGCCTCTTCGCGCGCATGGCGGCGCCAGGCCCCTTCCTCGACCAGCTCACCCACCAGCCACCGGCCCCACCCCATGCAGAACTCGTCGAGCGCAGCACGATCGATAGCGCGATGCCAGTGGATCAGATGGAACTGGGCCGTCGCTTCGAAGACGTGGGAGGTCATTGCCGCATAGCGCGCAAGCCCGGCCCGCCCGCATATTTCCCTCCAGAATGCAGCCCAGTGCTCGCGCCAGGAGTCGATTGCAGCGACATAAGCCTCGTCGCGATGGGCCAGAAGATGGCATTGGCTCCACGCGAAAGCCAGATCGCGGCACTCGGCCGTCCAATCGTCGATGAGAATCGCCAAAGCCCTGGCGAGCGAATCGGCGCCTCCATTCTTCGGCCAGCCTTTCATCTCCTGCAGTTTCCGGCGGCACCAGACACGGGCCTCGTCGTGGGCATAAGCCTGCGCCGACTGGAACAACTGTTCCATGGATCCGAAGTGATGATAGATACTGGAGGTGGGAAGCTCGGTCGTGCGGGACAAGGCCCGAGCCGACATCGCCGAGTGCCCTTGATTCGCCCAAACCTGAAGCACCGCACGGATTAGCTTTTCTTTTGACGAAAATTCAGTGTTTTCAGAGATTTTCACGTATCACCGATCATCTTTGTCAAAAGGAAAAGCGGAGGCTTCGGATCACCTTCGACACATTGCCATAAGCCGCAATACCGCAACAAGCGATCCGTTACAGCCACTTCACATGAGCGGTACAAGCGTAACACAGATGACATACAGACGTTCTAGCGGACGCCTCGCAATCACTATGAGGGTCGTTTCATGTCTGTCCACAACGCGCCATCGTTTCGTTCCATCGCTCTGGCGGGAAGCGCGCTCGGCGCGCTTCTCTCGGGCGGTCTCGCCCATGCGGCCGAAGCCTCCGCCGAAGCTGCGGTAGCCGCTGCCGACAGCGCTGCCGTTGAAGCCGGACCCGGCCTTACCGACATCGTGGTGAGCGCCCAGAAACGGGAGACCAGCCTCCAGACGACGCCGATCTCGATCGCGGTGGTGAACGCCCAGGATCTCCAGAACCGGCATGTCGTCTCGCTGGAATCGCTGGCGGACGGCTCGATCCCCTCGCTGCGCATCGCCCCGATGTTCTCGCGCAGTTCGGCGCTGACCGTCGGCATGCGCGGCATCGGCACTCTGGGCGATGCCAACCAACCTGCCCGCGACCAAGGCGTCGGCGTCTACATCGACGGCGTGTTCATGGGCCGCGCGCAGGGCCTGGGTTCGGCGCTCTACGATGTCGAACGGATCGAAGTGCTCAAGGGACCGCAGGGCACGCTGTTCGGCCGCAATACCGAGGGCGGCGCGATCAGCATCGTCACCAAGAAGCCCAGCGGCGAGTTCGGCGCGCGTGCCACGGTCGGCGTCGGCAATTACGATTCCCGCGAGGCCGGTATCCATCTCGACCTGCCGAGCTTCGCCAACATCTCGGTCAAGCTGGACGGCCTCATCACCACCCGCGGCGGCACGGTGGACAATCCGCTGGGCGGAGAGCACGACTTCAACGCCTATAACAAGAAGGGCGCCCATGCCGCAGTGCTCTGGGAGCCGAGCAGCAACTTCAACGCCCTCTACTCGTTCGACATCTCGCGCGACCAGACCACGCCCTACTATGTCCAGCTCCTGAGCAAGACCACCGGCCCGCTGCTCCAGATGCAGCCCGTCCGCGCCAAGACCGCCAATATCGGCGTTCCCCAGCCCTGGGCGCTCGGCAAGACGCATGGCCACCTGCTGACGCTGGACTGGACGGTCTCGCCGGAACTCGAAGTCAAGTCGATCACCTCGTACCGCGAGCTGACCCAGACCCAGAACGACAACGGCGCCGCCAACATGGGCGTCTTCATCAAGGGGCTCAGTGGCAACACGAACTTCAGCCGCTTCAGCCTCGCCGATGTCTGGCAGAAGCAGTACAGCCAGGAAGTACAGCTGATCGGCACGATGAAGCACCTCACCTTCGTGGCGGGCGGCTTCTATTATCACGAAAAGGTCAACGACAACGCCTGGACGCCCTACACCAACAAGTGGAACGCGGACGGCACCGACTACACCATCCTCGAAACCCCCACGTCGTCGATCCCGTTCCCGGACCGTGCCAGCCGCGCCAAGACCGAAAGCATCGGCGTGTTCGGCCAGGCGACCTGGACGCCGGAGATGCTGAACGAGATCGTCCACCTCACTGCCGGCGGCCGCTTCACGCACGACGTCAAGACCGGGGCGCTCGAAAAGGTGAATGGCGTCGATACTTCCTATACTCTCGACGCTTCGTGGAACCGGTTCGACCCGATGGTGAACCTTGCGGTTGACGTGAGCCAGGACGTCCACGTCTACGGAAAGTGGAGCACCGGCTACAAGGCGGGCGGCGCTAACAGCCGGTCCAAGGAGTACCACAGCTTCAACCCGGAATCGGTCTCGACCTTCGAAATCGGCGCCAAGACCGAGTTCTTCGACCGCCATGCCCGCTTCAACATCGCGGCCTATACCTCGGCCTACAAGGACATGCAGATCGACTTCAACGCGCCGGTGCTCAACTCCACGCGAACGACAACCGAAACCCGCAATGCCTTGGGCCAGGGCCGCATCAAGGGCATCGAGGCCGACCTCACCGTCACGCCGTTCCAGGGCCTGACGCTTTCGGGTTCCTATGCCTATACCGACGTTCACCTGCCGCCCGCGGCGAACCCCTTCGACGGGGACAAGCTGGTCCAGGTCTATACCGTCTTCACCCCCAAGCATGCCGCCAGCGGCGCCATAGATTACGAACTGCCGGTGGCCGACGCGACACTGCGCTTCCACCTCGACGGCAACTACGGCTCCGGCCAGTATTCGATGGCGAACGATCCGACGAAGACCGGCTCCTCGTTCATCGTCAACGGCCGCGTTGCCCTGGCCCACATCCGGATGGCGAGCGGGCCCGACCTCGAACTCTCGGTCTGGGGCCGCAACCTGTTCAACGAGGCCTACACGTTCGTGAAAGCCAATGGCGGCTCGTCGCTCGGTTACTACGGCATCTTCAACGATCCGCGCACCTTCGGCATCTCGGCGACCGTCAAGTACTGATCTCCCGACAAGGAAAAGACCATGAACTGGCGTATCTCCTTCGCTGCCGCCGCCGCCGTCACGCTCGGCCTGCTGGTACAGCCGGCGGCCCAATCGGCGGCGCAAGTCGCCGCCCCCGCTCCTTCCCGGCAGGCAGCGCATCAGCGCCTGCTGCCGCTGGAAGGCGGCCGCAATTTCCGGGACCTCGGCGGCTATCGCACCGCCGACGGCCGTACGGTGAAGTGGGGCAAGCTGTTCCGTTCGGGTTCGATGGTGGACCTGACGGCCCAGGATCTCGGCATCCTGAACAAACTGGGCATCCGCACGATCTGCGACTACCGCGACCGCAACGAGCGCAAGGCCGAGCCTATGCCCTGGGCTTCGGGAACCGGCCCCACGATCTTCGCCGACGACTACGACAACATGGCGATCGGCCTTGTTCCGGGAGACATGGGCAAGATCACCCCGGAAGCCGCTTCGGCAATGATGGCCAAAAGCTACCCGATGATGCTCAGGACTTTCGCGCCGCAGTTCAAGCGCATGTTCGGCGAGCTTCTGGCCGGCCATGCTCCGCTGGCGTTCAACTGCTCGGCGGGCAAGGACCGGACCGGCGTGTCATCCGCCCTCCTGCTCACCGCGCTGGGCGTGCCGCGCGAGACGGTGATCCAGGACTACCTGCTCACCAACCGCTATCTTCCCCAGGCGCTCGCCAAGGCGAAGACCGGCCCGAGCGATGCTACCGGCAAGGCCTTCCTGTCGCTGCCGCCTGCGGTGCAGGCCGCTTTCATGAAGGCTGACCGTGCCTACATCGAAGCGGCGTTCAAGGCCCTCGACGCCCATCCCGGCGGCGCCATGGGTTACCTCAGAGACGAGATGGGCCTCGGCAAGCCGCAGATCGCGAAGCTGCGGACGCTCTATCTCGATTGAGCATCATGGTCGGCGCGTTTACGCGATCGCGCCGACCATTCCTTGCGGTATCGCAGCGACGTCGTGGCGAGCCTCCACTGCCTCGCCGATCAGCAGCAGGGTGGGATCGTCGTCACTGATCGTGGCGACCAGAAAAGACAGCGCCGACAGCCTGCCCCGGATCAGCCGCTCATCGGGCAGGGAGACATTGACGGCGATCATGACCGGCGTATCCGGATCGCGCCCGGCGGCGATCAGCGAGCGGGCGATCTCCCCCGCCGCCGTGCGGCCCATGTAGACGGCGAGGGTTCCGCCGGGCCGCGCCAGCGTTTCCCAATCGAGCTTCAGCGGTTCGCCTGCCTTGAGATGGGCGGTCACGAACGTCACGCCGCGCGCGCGCCCACGCAAGGTAAGCGAGGCCAGTCCGCTCGCCGCCGCCGCGCTGGCGGTCGTGATGCCCGGACAGATCCGCACCGGAACGCCGGCCGCCGCGAGATGGTCCATCTCTTCCGCCGAGCGTCCGAAGATCGAGGGATCTCCGCCTTTCAGACGCACCACCCGCTTGCCCGCTTTCGCCGCTTCCAGCAGCAGGTCGTTGATCGATCCCTGCGCCTTGCTGTGACGTCCCGAGCGCTTGCCGACGCCGACCGTCTCGGTCGCGGCCGGGATGAGGCCGAGTACGCCGGGGCCGACCAGCGCATCATAGAACACCACGTCCGCTGCCGCGATCAGCCGCTCGGCCTTGCGGGTGAGCAGGTCCGGATCGCCCGGTCCCGCCCCGACCAGCCAGACCTCGCCTGCCCGAATGGGATCGGGCGCGACGAGATCGCGCGCGGTCAAGCGGCCACCTGCAAGGTCTGCGGATGGGCGATCAGGATGCGATATCCTTCCATTCTGACGGGGATCGTCGGAGTGCAGCCCCTGTCTTCGCCCTGCGCCTCGCCGCTGGCGAGTGCAATGTTCCAGTTGTGCAGCGGGCAGGTGACCGAATGGCCGTGGACGATGCCCTGGCTCAGCGGCCCTTTCTTGTGCGGGCATTCATTGACGAGTGCGAAGACGCGGTCGTCGCCGGTGCGGAACACGGCGATTTCCTTCTCGCCCTCCAGTTGCACGGTGCGCGCGCCGCGCAGGGGAATGTCGGAGAGGGTGCCGATGTCGATCCAGTCGTTCATGTCATTCACTCCGCCGCGGCCAGTTCCTGGGGGGCAAGGGGTTCGAGGTGCTGGTGCAGTTCGGCCTTCTGACCGGCCGCGCGCTCGGCCCAGGGGTCATCCTGGCTGAAGCTCTGCGAATGGAGGAAGCGGCTGCGCAAAGCCTCGCGGCCGGTCTCGTCCTCGACGATACGCTGCTTCACGTATTCGACGCCGACGCGCTCGATCCACGGCGCGGTGCGCTCGAGATAGCGCGCTTCCTCGCGGTAGAGCTGGGTGAAGGCGGCGCAGTAGTCGAGCGCTTCCTGCTCGGTCGCGACCTTGCAGAGGAAGTCGGTGGCGCGGACGTGAATGCCGCCATTGCCGCCGACGTGGAGTTCGTAACCGGAGTCCACGCAGACGATCCCGAAGTCCTTGATCGTCGCCTCGGCGCAATTGCGCGGGCAGCCGGAGACCGCGATCTTGAACTTGTGCGGCATCCACGAGCCCCAGGTCATCCGCTCGGTTTTCACGCCAAGGCCGGTGGAGTCCTGCGTGCCGAAGCGGCACCATTCACTGCCCACGCAGGTCTTCACCGTTCGCAGCGACTTGCCGTAAGCATGGCCCGAAACCATTCCGGCGGCATTGAGATCGGCCCAGACGGCGGGCAGGTCTTCCTTCCTGATCCCGAAGATGTCGAGCCGCTGCCCGCCCGTCACCTTGACCATCGGCGCGTCGTACTTCTCGACGACATCGGCGATAGCGCGCAGTTCGCGCGGATTGGTGAGGCCGCCCCACATGCGCGGGACCACCGAATATGTGCCGTCCTTCTGGATATTGGCGTGCATACGCTCGTTGACGAAACGGCTCTGCTGGTCGTCCTCGTACTCGCCGGGCAGCGCGCAAAGCAGATAGTAGTTTAGCGCGGGGCGGCAGGAAGAGCAGCCGTCCGGCGTGGACCAGTGCAGCTTCTGCATGACTTCGGGGATCGACTTCATGTGCTGCGCCACGATCTCACGGCGCACGTCGTCATGGGTGAAGCTGGTGCACTTGCACAGGGTCTTGGGACCGGACTTGACCTCCTCGCCGAGGGTCAGCGCCAGCAGGCTTTCGACGAGGCCAGTGCAGGAACCGCAGCTTGCCGAAGCCTTGCAGGTCGCGCGCACGGCATCGAGGCTGCACGCGCCGCCCGAGATCGAGGCTACCACCTGCCCCTTGGAAACGCCGTTGCAACCGCAGACTTCGGCATCGTCGGGCAATGCCGCCACGGCCGCCAGCGGATCGCTGGTCCCGCCCGAGGCGAACGCCTGTCCGAGGATCAGGAAGTCGCGGATTTCCGAAACATCCTCGCCCTTCTTCAGCAAGTCGAAGTACCAGTTGCCGTCGGCCGTATCGCCGTAGAGCACCGCGCCGACGACCTTGTTGTCCTTCACCACGACGCGCTTGTAGACGCCGCGCGAAGCATCGCGCAGGACGATATCCTCGCAGCCTTCCCCGCCCGAGAAGTCGCCCGCCGAGAACACGTCGAGACCTGCCACCTTGAGCTTGGTGGACGTGACCGAACCGCGATAGCCGCTGTGCCCGTTGGTCAACCCGTCGGCGAGGCTGCGGCACATGTCCCAGAGCGGCGCGACGAGACCATAGACGTTCCCGTCATGCTCGACGCATTCGCCCACCGCGAGCACGGCGGGGTCGCTCGTCACCATGTGATCGTCAACCTTGATGCCGCGTCCCACATCCAGCCCGGCCTCGCGCGCCAGTGCGATGGAAGGCCGGATGCCCACCGCCATGACGACGAGGCTGGCTGCAATCTCGCGCCCATCCTTCAGACGAACGCCCTCGACTTTGCCGTCACCATAGATTTCGGCCGTGTCGGCGCCGGTCAGGATCGTCTGGCCGCGCGCTTCGAGTGCGGTCTTGAGCAGCCAGCCCGCCGCTTCATCGAGCTGCCGCTCCATCAGCGTCGGCATCAGGTGGATCACCGTGACCTTCATGCCGCGCAGGCTGAGTCCATGCGCCGCTTCGAGGCCGAGCAGTCCGCCACCGATCACCACCGCATCGCCGCCCTTCCCGGCCGCTTCCAGCATCAGGTCCACGTCCTTCATGTCGCGGAACGAGATGACGCCGGGCAGGTCCTTGCCGGGAACCGGGATGATGAACGGATCGGAGCCGGTGGCGATCAGCAGGCGGTCGTAGCCGACCTTGCGGCCCGATTGCGAGGTCACGGTCCTACCCGCGCGGTCGATGGCAATCACCGGGTCTGACGTGACCAGTTCGATCCCGTTCGCGTCATACCATTCGTGGGTATTGATGACGATCTGCTCGAACGTCTTCTCGCCCGCCAGCACCGCCGAGAGCATGATCCGGTTGTAGTTCACATGCGGCTCGGCGCCGAAGATGGTGACGCGGTAGCGCCTAGCATCGCGTGCCAGCAGTTCCTCCACCGCGCGGCAGCCTGCCATGCCGTTGCCGACGACGACAAGGTGTTCGCGCACATCGCCAGAGTCCACGATCAATGTGTCCTCGTAGTGCGCAGAGGGTTCGATCCCGTCCTGAAATTCCATCCCCGTGACTCCAGAAAAACGAAGGGAGAAAAAGAAAAAGGCCGCCATCCGGACCCTCGGTTCGAAAACCGAAAGTCTGGATGGCGGCCTTGCCATCATTCGCGCTTCTGCGGCCCGTCAGTGGACCGCATCGGCTATGGTTTGGAAGGACAACGTCGTCCTTTGCACTGCACCATATGGGGAATCGCCCGAGGGCTCAAGCGATTCCGTGATGGTCCTGTTCAATATGTCCAGTCGAACTGAATCCAGTACTTATCGGTATCCGTCGCGAAGCTGCGCGCATCGTAATGGGCATAGCGCAGCGAAACGAGCGTCTTGCGTAGCTTCGCAGATGCGAGAAGATCGATCTCGTTGCCGTAGTGCTGGTCGAGCCGGTCGCTGTCGAGATGGTGCCAGACCGCCTGAAGCGAAACGCCAGAGAGTGGCCCCAGCTGCTTCAGCCCGTAACCGCCGCCGAAGTAGAGATCGCGGATGCCGTTCGCGGGCGTCGTCAGGAACTTGTCCGTCCAGCCCTGGAACTTGAAATTGCTGCCCAGCGGTGTCTGGAAACTGGTGAAAGGCGTGCCGTCGCTCGCGCCTAGCACTTCGTAGCCGGTGTTGAGCTTCCAGCCTCGGACATCCAGCGTGGCATCGGCCAGCCAGTAGTCGGCATGGTAGTCGTTCGGGTTGCGGTGATGATCCCGTTGCCGCGCGTAGCTCGCCACATAGTCGAGCTTCACCGATGGCGAAAAAGCGCGGCTGCCGTTCAGCCGGGCGCCGTAAGTGCGGCTCGACAACTGGTAGCCCTGCACGGCGGCCTCGTCCTGGTCGACCAGATAGGCGAACCCGGTCAGTGTTCCGATCGGCGTGACATAGGAAAGGTTGGCGAAGAGGTTGTCTCCGCCGATCGCCTGCTGGCGGGCGCCGCGACCGTCGATGCCCCAGATCGTGCGGACGCTCCAGGCGTAGGAGACATCCAGCTTCAGCCCCCGCACCGGCGAAATCTGCGCGCGCAGGGCATCGAAAGTCTGGGCATTGTCGCGGATCGGCGCATTGCCGACGAAGCGCTCGTCATCCAGCGCCATCCTCTGGCGCCCCGCCGTCAGCACTGCGCCTTTCGTCCGGTACTGAAGCTGGGCCACGTAGAGACCGATGTTCTGCGGATCGGAAATCTGCGGGCGATCGGCGGGGCCATGAAGGCCGTCGTCGTAATGGTCTACCAATGCCAGCGTGCCCTGCCCCTGGACCGTGGCGCTCCACCGTCCGGAAACGATCTCCGCGCCCGTCCGGACGCGAACGGTAACGGCATCGGCTTCGCGCGGCAGGCCGTCCTGATCGACATGCTCGTTACGCAGGCGCACTTCCGCCAGCGGCCTGATGTCGAAATCCTGGGCGCAGGCAGGTCCCGCGACGGCCAACGCAGCCGCCGTGCCAAGCAAGTATCGCATTTTTCGTGAATTCTCCTGGGGGCATATCAAGAGCGGCGGCCGATCCGCTGGGATCGACCGCCGCACTCTCCCATTATATGCGGGCTGCCGTCTTCCAGGTCGCGCGCCAGCGAGTCTTGACCATCGCCAGCGAGGCGAGCGCCATCACTGCAAGCCCCGCGAAGATCAGGAAACCGGGCGCGAAGCTGCCGGTGAACTGCTTGGCAAGGCCCAGCGAACTGGCGAGATAAAACCCGCCGATACCGCCCGCCATCCCGACCAGCCCGGTCATCACCCCGATCTCGGCCTGGAAGCGCTGGGGCACGAGTTGGAACACCGCGCCGTTGCCTGTGCCGAGCGCCAGCATCGCCAGCACGAACAGGCCAAGCGCCGCCGGCAGACTGGCGGCATTTGCGACACCGGCCAGCGCGACCGCCGCGACAAGATAGACCACCATCAGCGCTTTTACCCCGCCGATCCGGTCGGCCAGCGCGCCGCCCATCGGTCGCACCAGCGATCCCGCGAAGACGCAGCCCGCCGTGCAATAGCCCGCAACGATGGGGGTCAGGCCAAACTGGTCGGTGAAATAGATCGGCAGCGACGCGGCAAGGCCTACGAAGCCGCCGAAGGTCACCGCATAGAAGGCCATCAGCCACCAGGCGTCGGCCTGCTTGAGCGGTTCGAAATAGTCGACCAGCTTGCGCGCTGCAGGCTGGTTCGGAGCGTCCTTCGCCATCAGCAGATAGACCACGAAGACCAGCAAGAGCGGAATGCAGGCCAACCCGAGCACGGTGTTCCAGCCGAACAACTTGGCCAGCAGCGGTGCGAAGAGCGAGGCGAGCACGGTGCCGGAATTGCCCATACCGGCCAGTCCCATGGCCTTGCCCTGGTGCTCGGGCGGATACCAGCGGCTGGCGAGCGGCAGGGCGATGGCGAAGCTCGCACCCGCAAAGCCGAGCACCACGCCGAGCGCCAGCGTGCCCGCAAAGCTGTTCACGCCCATGAACCAGGCGAGGAACAGCCCGGCGATGACGATGACCTGGCTGATCGCGCCCGAGCGCTTGGGGCCGATGCGGTCCACCAACAGACCGTTGACGACCCGCAGCAAAGCGCCTGCAAGCGTGGGCGTCGCCACCATCAGACCCTTTTCGGCCGAAGTCAGCCCCAGCGTCTTCGCAATTTCCGGCGCCAGCGGGCCAAGCAGGACCCAGACCATGAAGGCGAGGTCGAAATAGAGAAAGGCGGCGATCAGGGTCGGCGCATGACCGGCCTTCCAGAAGCTGGTCGTTTCGGTTTCAGCGGTGGCCGTTTCAGCCTCTCCGTCACGTTCCCAGTAAGCGGTTGCCATCGTAGGTCCCTCATATAACGGACACGAAAAAAGCCGCAGGCCGGACGTCACCCTCTGGTGAGCCCGGTCAGCGGCTTTGCTGCGAATTTCGGTGAGGATGGCGCCCCGCCCTTGGAGCAGCGCATCCGAATATGGTCACGCGTCTTCGCGTGAGGCCTGCATCATCAATCGATTCGCGTCATGTTGCAAGGCACAAAATTCGCGCCGATCTCAACGCACTTGCACAAACCCCGCCAGGTAGTCGTCGATCTGCTCGGGATCGAAAATGCGGCCGTCGAAGAACCGGTCCGGGCCGAGCGTCAGGTCGCCCTTGCGCGATCCCACCGCGAGCGGCGAGGCCACGGCGCCTTCGAGCTTCATGCTCGCCCCCGGCATGGGCACGTCGCTGCCCGCCAGAGCCCGGCGAAATACGTCGGGCCGGAATACCCCGCCCGCCTTGGCGGCGTTCTCCGGGGAATGCTCGGCCATGCCCCAGCGTACAAGCTGCGAGTAGATCCACAGCGCCTGACTGCGCCAGGGAAACGGCGTCGCCTCGCGAGAGAACAGCATGAAGTCGGGATGGGCAATCGGCGCCTCACCCGCGCGGGCAACGATCTGCCCGCTCAACCCGCGCCGGATGAGATCGCTCGGCTGATCGAGATAGCGCGGATCCGCGAGCAGCTGCGCCAGAGCCTCGTGGTTCTCCGGATCGTCGCACCAGACCGCCGCCCGCGCCAGAGCGCGCAGCAGGCGGTCGACGGTTTCGGAGTTTTCCTCCAGCCAGTTCTCGCGGAAGGCCAGTACTTTCTCGACGCCGCGCTGCCAGATGCGCTCGCCCACGGCGACGGTTTCGGCAAGGCCCGCCTCGACGGCGGCGCTACCCCATGGCTCTCCGGCGATGAACCCGTCGATCTCGCCCGCATGGAGCGCTTCCACCGTCAGCGAGGGCGGCAGCACCCGCAGCACCACGTCGCGGTCGGGATCGACACCGGCGCTCGCCAGCCAATAGCGCAGCATCAGTGCATGGCTGGAGAAGCGGTGCACCACGCCGATCACCGGCTTGCGGCGCCACAGTCCGATGGCGGCGGCAAAGTCGTGCGCGGCGGCCAGCGGATCGGCGATGCGGCTGGCCGGATCGGGATCGAGCGCGGCGGCAAAGTCCTTCGCCATGACCAGCATGTTTCCGTTGACGCCCAGCTTGTAAGGCGCGGCGAGAGCCGCAGGCTGCTGGCTGAGACCCAGCGTCACCGCGACCGCGAGCGGGGCCAGCATATGCGCGGCCTGCACTTGCCCGTAGACGAGCCGGTCGCGCAGGGTTGCCCAACTGGTTGTACGGAGCAGGTCGAGCGATAGCCCTTCCTCTTCGGCAAATCCGCGCTCACGGGCGGCGGCAAGGACCGCCACGTCGTTGAGCGGCAGGAAGGCGATGCGCAAGTTCGTCGTCATAATCCCCCTCCCAGCAGGTCGCTGGCGGTGATCAGCGCCTGCGCCACGTCCACGATCTTCTTGCCCTGGTTCATCGCGCTCGACCGCAGCAGGGCATAGGCCTCCTGCTCCGAGAGACTGCGCTGCGCCATCAGGATCGACTTGGCGCGGTCGATCACCTTGCGGTCGGACAAGGCGTTGCGCGCCTCTTCCAGTTCCGCCTGTATCCGCGCAAAGGCATTGAAACGCCGCACTGCCAGTTCGAGCACCGGCTTCACCCGCTCCTTGCGCAGCCCATCCACGACATAGGCCGAAACCCCGGCATCGATCGCCGCGCCGATCATCGCCTCGTCGGACTGGTCCACGAACATCGCGATGGGACGCGCCAGAGCACGGCTGACGGTGAGCATTTCCTCCAGCGTGTCGCGGCTCGGACTGCCGAGGTCCATCAGCACGACATCGGGCGCCATGCGTTCGAGCCGCGCGACGAAAGCCCCGCGCGGCGGCACGATGTGTATATCGTCATAGCCCGCCTCGCGCAGGCCCTCTTCGAGAACCGTCGCGCGTAGTCCGCTGTCGTCGATGATAACGATTCTCATGGATGATCCGATTCCACTGAATCCGTGCCCGTATTTTCGCCGCACATCGCCGACCCGCCGGTTCGCGTCAACGACGGCCTTGGAAGAAAGCTGCGTTTCAATATGTAAAAACATTTGTCTTTTTTCCGGAAGCCGTGTTTCTTCGCAGCATAAAGCCCGTGAGGCAATGGAGGGACGGGGATGACAAAAGGGATGAGGTTTTCTGCGCGTACGGCTCTGGGCACCGTCCTGGCCGCTTCCTTGTTGGCCCCGACTTCGGGGATGGCGCAAGTTTCCGGACCTTTCGATCTCCGGGTCATTCCTGCCGCGCCGACATGGTCGAACGACATCGCCCTGCCTGCCGGGGATTGGACACTGTCGTTCTGGGCTGCGCTTGCACAAGGCAGCGAAGGGCCGGTCGTGACCCTTGCAGACGGTACACAAGTGCCGGTGCTTTCGTTGATCGTCGCACAAGGCAAGCCGGGCATCGCGGCAGGCGAGCGACAGGCTGTCGGGCCTGCCTCGTCGCGCCCGAACGACTGGCACCATTACGCCGTCGTCGCCGAGGCAAGTGGCCAGCGGCTTTACGTCGACGGGCGTCCGGTAGCCAGCTTGTCGCAACCGCTCATCGGATTGCCGAGCAAGCTGCTGGTTGCTCCGTCCGCGCTGCCTTCAGGGACGGTTTCGGCCCACCTGATCGGCTTGCGCGTCGATAGCGGCACGAAGTCACCCGCAGAACTGCGCAAGATCGCCGACGCCACCCCCGACCCTGCGCTCGTCCAGTTCACCGAGACCAGTGCCCGCTGGCCGCTTCAGGTACGTCAGATGCAGGGACAACTGACGCCGCAGCCGCCCGCCACCCTGCCCCGCAGCGCCACCGCGCCGGACAAGCCGGTCACCAAGCCGGTCCCACAGTTGGCGCCACTCGCCGCGCAGGGCGACGCCCGCTGGACCTTGCAGAAATGGACGCTGGCCGAAGCCCCGGAGGTTTCGGGAGACGGCAGCGCGATCTCCCGCACCGGTTTTGCGGGCGGCAAATGGTACGCCGCGACCGTCCCCGGCACCGTGCTCACCACGCTGGTCGATCGCGGCGTCTACCCCGACCCGGCGCATGGGTTGAACAATCTCGTCATCCCCGAGAAGCTCGCGCGGCAGGACTACTGGTATCGTACCGAGTTCGACCTTCCCGCAGGAACGTCCGGCAAGAGACTGGAATTGCTGCTTAATGGCGTGAACTTCAGTTCTCAGGTCTGGGTCAACGGTACGCAGGTCGGGACCACGAAAGGCGCCTTCGTGCGTGGCCGCTTCGAAGTTTCGCCCTACCTGAAACCCGGCCGCAATGCGGTTGCCATCCGCGTCTCGCCGCCGCCGCATCCCGGCCTTGCCCATGAGGAATCGCTGACCGCCGGGGTCGGCGAGAACGGCGGCGCGATGATGCTCGACGGCCCCACTTTCGGCGCCTCCGAAGGCTGGGACTGGATCCCCACGATCCGCGACCGCCAGACCGGCCTCTGGCAGGACGTGCAACTTCTCGCCTCGGGCGACGTGCAGATCGGGGATCCGCAAGTCGTCACCACCCTGCCAAATCCCGACAATTCCGTCGCCAATGTCGAGATCACGGTTCCGGTCAACAACCTCTCCGATCAGCCCCGCACCGCAACAGTCCGCGCCGCTTTCGATGACGTGACGGTCGAGCGTTCGATCACCGTTCCCGCAGGCGGAACGACCGCCGTGCGCTTCTCGCCCGAGAGCGATGCCGCGCTGGCAGTGCGCAATCCGAAACTCTGGTGGCCCAATGGCTATGGCGATCCGGCGCTGCACACGCTTCACCTCACCGCCTCGGTCGATGGCGCTAAGTCCGACGCGAAGGACTTGCGCTTCGGCATGCGGCAGGTGACATACGAAATGTCGCTGGTGGACGAGGACGGCAGCCTCGACCGCATTGTCATCGATTTCGAGAAGGCCCGCGCGCTCGGCCAGCAGATCGTCGACGAGCGGCATCAGGCGATCCGCCAGGTGCGCGGGGGCTGGGCCTATTCCTTCGCGCCGGGCGCCGCGAAATCGCCCGCGGTCGCCCGGATCGCCGGGGACGAGGGCCTGTCGCCCTTCCTCGTCCTGCGCGTCAACGGCGTGCGGATTGCCGCGCGCGGCGGCTCTATCGGCATGGACGACTTCATGAAGCGCGTCGACCGCGCGCGGCTGGAACCTTTCTTCAAGCTCCATAAGGACGCCCACGTCAACGTCATCCGCAACTGGGTGGGGCAGAACACGCAGGCGAGCTTCTTCGACCTGGCCGACGAATATGGCCTGATGGTCATGAGCGATTTCTGGGAATCGACGCAGGACTACAATATCGAGGCAGAAGACGCGCAGCTGTTCCTCGGCAATGCGAAAGACGTGGTTCAGCGCTTCCGCAATCATCCCTCCATCATCCTGTGGTTCGGACGCAATGAAGGTGTGCCGCAACCGGTCCTCAACGAGGGTCTGGACGAAATGCTGCGCAAGGAGGACGGCACCCGGCTCTACATGGCCTCGTCCAACCGCATCAACCTGCACGATTCCGGCCCCTATAACTGGCGCGCGCCAGAGAAGTACTTCACCGAATATTCGAAGGGCTTCGCCGTCGAAGTCGGCACCCCCTCGTTCCCGACGCTGGAATCCTGGGAACGCGCGATCCCGGCGAGCGAGCGCTGGCCGGTCAGCGACACCTGGGCCTATCACGACTGGCACCAGACCGGGAACGGCGCGGTCAAGAGCTTCACCGACGCCATGGACCGCGAATTCGGCAAACCCACCAGCCTGCCTGACTTCGAGCGCAAGGCGCAGATGCTGGAATACGAAAGCTATCGCGCGATCTTCGAGGGCATGAACGCCGGGCTATGGACCGAGAATTCGGGCCGCATGCTGTGGATGACCCAGCCCGCCTGGCCGAGTTCGGCGTGGCAGATCCTCTCTTCGGACTACGACACCCACGGCGCCTTCTACGGCATGAAGAAGGCCTCCGAGCCGGTCCACGTCCAGATGAACCTGCCCGACCACAAGGTGATCCTCGTCAACAACCGGATGACCGCGCTCTCGGGCGTGACCGTGCGCGCAGTGGTGCAGGCGCTTGACGGCCGCCAGCTCGCCGTGCAGGAGAAGAAGCTGGATCTTACCGGCGGCAAGGTGGGCGAGGCTTTCACGCTCGATCTCGCACCGCTGATGGCTTCCGGACCGGTGCTGGTCCGGCTTGAGACGCTCGACACATCGGGAACCCGGCTTTCCGACAACTTCTACTGGCAGGCCGCCGCCGACGAGGCGCTTCAGGCCCTCGGTACGATGGCGCAAGTGCCGCTCGACGCGCAGGCACGGGCCTCGCAGGACGGGCAGGAAACCCGGATCGACGTCACCCTGACCAATCCCGGCAAGACCGCCGCGATCCAGACCAAGCTCACCCTGTTCGATGCCGGAGGGAAGCAGGTCCTGCCCGCCTATTTCTCGGACAACTACGTCTCGCTTCTCCCCGGCGAGACGCGTAGCGTGACCATCACCGCGCCGAAGGATGCCGCCGGAAGTTCACCTTCCGTCAAGCTGCGCGGCTGGAACGTCGTGCCCCGGACCATCGCCACAGGAAAATGACCTTGCGCCTGAAACTTCTGCCTGTTCTCGCTCTCCCCGCCATCGCTCTCTCTGCCCCGGCTTTCGCCCAGAACGCTCCCGCACCGAACGCAGCGGACCAACGCTTGCGCACGGATTGGGCCTGGACCGCGCGCTACCGCGACGCCAACCTTACGGATACCGCCGCGACGGCGCGCCCGCGCATCGTGCTCATGGGCGATTCCATCACCCAGGGCTGGTACGATCTCGACCGCCCGTTCTTCACGCCGGGCCGGATCGGGCGCGGGATCGGCGGGCAGACCACTTCGCAGATGCTGCTGCGCTTCCGGCAGGACGTGGTCGATCTGAGGCCCCAAGTCGTGCAGATCATGGCGGGCACCAACGACATCGCCGGAAACACCGGACCGATGACCGACGAGCAGATCCAGGGCAATTTCCGCTCGATGGTGGAGATGGCGCAGGCGAACGGCATCCGCGTGGTGATCGCCTCGATCCCGCCTGCCGACTTGTTCCCCTGGCGTCCCGGTCTCGAAACCGGACCGCGCATCCAGCGCCTCAATGCCTGGCTCAAGAGCTATGCCGCGAAGACCGGCTCGGTCTATGCCGACTACTGGACGGCGATGAAGGGCACCGGTCTCGGCGCGCGCGAGGGGCTGACGTCCGATCACGTTCATCCGACCCCGGCCGGATACGAAGTGATGAACAAGGTCGCCGAAGCCGCGTTCAAGCAGGCTCTCGCCCTGCCCGCGCCGCGACCGCTCGCTATTACTCGGGTGCCGTAATCGCCGAACCGGGGGCGCTCGTTATCGCGGCAACGCGAACGAGCGCCGTCCGATCATAACGCGGGAACTACTTCGTCCACGTCCCAAAGCAGGGCGGCCCCGCGAACACCCGAACTGTCGCCCCAGCGGGCCCGCACGACTTCGCCGGTCCAGGCGCCGGAGAACGTCCGCGCCCGGATCGCCTCGGCAAGGCCTTCGTAGATCGCCTCCACGTTCGACATGCCGCCGCCGAGCACGATGGCGTCGGGGTCGAGCAAGTTGGCAACGACGGCGAGGCCTCGCGCCAGCCGGTCGCGGTAACGCTCCAGCGCCTCGCGCCCGTGCGGATCGCCTGCTGCTGCCGCCGCGACGATGGCGGGGGCATCGAGGTCGCGCCCGGTTGCCGCTTCGAAGGAGCGGCGGAAGCCGGTGCCCGAAACCCAGGATTCGAAACATCCGCTGAGGCCGCACCAGCAGGCCGGAGCGGGCAATTCGTCCGGCTGCGGATCGGGCAGCGGCATGTGCCCGAGTTCCCCGGCCAGTCCGTGCGCGCCGCCGACGACATGCTGGTCCAGCACGATCCCGCCGCCGCAGCCGGTGCCGATGATAAGCCCGAAGACAGAGGGCTTGCCCGCTGCCGCGCCGTCGATCGCTTCCGACAGGGCGAAGCAGTTGGCATCGTTGGCAAGCCGGATAGGCCGACCGAGCGCCGCTTCGAGGTCCCGCTGGAACGGCCGGCCATTGAGATAGGCCGAATTGGCATTGCGCATCAGGCCCGAACCGCGCGCCGCCGAACCGGGCGTGCCGATCCCGATCGTGCCGCGCAGGCCGAGTTCGCCTTCCACCCCGGCAATCAATTCACAGAGCCTCGCCAGTGCCTCGTCGTAACTGCCCGGCGTCGGCGTACGGCGGCGGTGCAACACCGTGCCGTCGGCGGCCAGAGCAGCCGCTTCGATCTTGGTACCGCCGAAATCGATTCCAATCCGCATGGTCATGCGGCCACTCGCCGCATCGGCGCGAAACCCGCCATTGCCCTCTCCGGTAAGACTGCGCCTTCATCGGGCATGAACGTGCCCGCGACGCCTCAAGATGTCGGCGCATTTTGGCAGGTCTTACGAATAAGACAATTTCTTTTTTTAATTTGCCTCCGATCGCCCCGCCTGCATCAGGATCGCATCGGAAGGGAGGAGTTGATCCAGGAACGGCAGGATCGCCGCGCCGATAGCCGGAGCCTCCGCTGCCATCTGGGCCGGATGGACCGGAACGCGATTGGGCATCGAGACTTCTGCCAGTCCTGCATCGAGCCGCGCGC
The DNA here is from genome assembly GCA_017745295.1 of Novosphingobium sp. Taxonomy (GTDB): domain Bacteria; phylum Pseudomonadota; class Alphaproteobacteria; order Sphingomonadales; family Sphingomonadaceae; genus Novosphingobium. The sequence goes on along the minus strand of JAGHZR010000002.1, from coordinate 144,473 downwards.
AGAGACGCTCGATCAGTGGCACGGGCAATCGCCCGCCGACGACGATGGCATCGGGGTCGAGCAGGCAGGATACCGCCACCAGCGGTCCCGTCAGCGCGCGGGTGGCATCGGCGATCCATTGATCCACCGTCGTCGCCATTACCGGATCGAGCGCGAGCAGGTCTTCCAGTGCATCGAGCTTGCGCCCGACTTGCGCGAGCCTTTCCTCGATTGCCGAGAGCGAAACCGTGTCCTGCACCACGGCACCGGGATCGGCCGCGCCGACGTCGGGCATCAGGCCAATTTCGCCGCTGCGCATCCGGGCACCGCGATAGTAGCTGCCGTCGATCACCGGACCGCCGCCAAGTCCTGCGCTGATGAGCAGGTAGAAGAAGCTCGGCCTTTCGTGACCGCTCACCCCCTGCGCCTCGCCGAGTGCCGCCGCCGCCGCGTCATTGTCGACATGGACGGGCCAAGGCAGGATTTCCTTGAGAAGGCTGGCGAAATCGACCTTGGACCAGCTTTCATAGCCTCCCGGCTTGTTGGGGAGTGCAATCCCGCCAAGATCGTCGGGTCGGGCGAGGCCGATGCCCAAAATCCGCGCGCGATCCACTCCGCCTGCGGCCAGCAGTCCATCGATTTCCTCAGCCACGATCGTCACGACATCGGAAGGAAGCGCGAAGCGGACCTCGCGCGTGACACGGCTGCGGACCTCTCCGGCAAGGTCAAGCGCGACCAGGGTGATGTGATCGCGGTCGACATTGAGCCCGATTGCAAAAGCGCCGTCCGGGTTCACCGCGAGGCGCAGCGCCGGTTGTCCCCGTCCGCCGTGCTTGCGGCCGAGGTGCGCGATCAGCCCCAGTTCGTCGAGCCGCGAGGTGATGTTGGCGATCGTCGGTGCGGTCAGGCCGGTCTGCCGGGCCAGTTCGATGCGGGTGGTTTCACCGCTCAGACGAATGGCCTGGAGCACGATGCGCTGGTTGTAGTCGCTCGCACGCGCCAGGTTGGTGCCGGAAAGCGAAATGGCCAGTCGCTTGCCGCGGACTTCCGCCGAATCAGGGGCTGCGACGCTGTGGTCCTCTCTTTTCATGAATCGGACGATTACCTCCGCTGTCGTTGCTGAACTAACAAAAAAGAAAAAATTTAAGTTGACGCTCTTGTCCATTGGGCGGATGACTAGCGCAACACGAGTCACGAAGAATACTCGGACCAGGAGAGGAAAAGCGGCAAGATGACCGCGGGTTTATCCCCTCTCCGCCAAAGTGAGGCACGCATTTCGCGTGAAGAGAGGAGTTGAGGGGAATGAAGCAGCACAGTTGCTTGCGTCGTGGCGTCCTGATGGCTGCCACTTCCGTTGTTGCATTGGGCATTGTCGCATTGGGATCATCGCAAGGTGCCTGGGCACAGGAAGCCGTGTCTACGACCGATCCCAGTGCAGAAGATATCATCGTAACCGGCATTCGCGCTTCGCAGGAACGCGCGGTCAACATCAAGCGCAATGCGACGTCGGTGGTCGATTCCATTTCCGCCGAGGACATCGGCAAGCTGCCCGACGTCACCATCTCGGACTCGCTCCAGCGCATTCCCGGCGTGCAGATCCTGCGCAGTGCCGGTGAAGGCTCGACGATCAACATTCGTGGCCTCCCGCAAGTGACGACCCTGCTCAACGGCGAAGCGTACCTTGGCGCACAGTCGATCACGACGATCCAGCCTAACTTCAATGACATCCCCTCGCAGCTTTTCGCGGGTGCCGACGTCATCAAGTCCGCCACGGCGGATTCGCTCAATGCGGGCATCACCGGCACCGTCAACTTGCGCACCCGCCGCCCCTTCGACCTGAAGGACGGCATGACTGTCGCCGTCGCGGCGGAAGGCACTTACGGCGACAAGACCAAGCACAAGTTCGACCCGAATTTCAACGGCCTGCTCTCCTGGCATAACGACCGCTTCGGCGTGATGGTCTCGGCCGCCTATTCCAACGTCCGCCTGTCGAACTCGCACAACGGAATCCAGGAAGGCTACGGCGCCGCGCTTCATAACGAAGGCACGCTCGACGCGACGTCGACGAACGGCTTCTCGCCGGCCAACCGCCCGCGCGGCACGCCGGTCGCCGGCGGGGTGGATGTCAACGGCAACGGCAATTCCAACGATGCCTTCATCGTGCCGCAGGGCTTCACCGGCTGGAACAAGATCAACCAGCGCCAGCGCCTCGGCATCAACGGCTCGGCCCAGTGGATGATCAGCGACGCCCTGACCCTGACCGGCGATGCCTTCTTCACCCGCCAGAACGAACACGCCCGCACCGCCGGTTTCCAGATGCAGAACGTGAACTGGCAGGCGGCGGAATTCGTGCCCGGCCAGTCCCGCGATACCGGCGCTACTTATTTCAATACACGCGATGGCCGGACCTATAACGTCAATACGACCCAGGTTTACAACTACGATCTCGGCAACTTCGATTCCTATTCGCAGACCGATCGCTACAAGTCGCAGTCGCAGAACTACAACCTCGAACTGAAATTCGACAACGGCGGTCCGTTCAAGGGAAGCCTGCGCGGTATCTACGGCAAGGCGCACCAGTACTACGACCAGAGCTATCTCCAGTTCAGCATGTCCGACGGCCAGCAGTGGCAACCGGGCGGCATCGGCCACTATCCCGGCGGCGACCGCGTGTTCAATCCGAACGGCTACACGGTCAACACCATCGCCGGTCTGAACTCGCTGCCCGCCGTGGTCGACTATACCGGCAACAAGCCGGTGTTCACCCTGCCCTCGCAGCTGCTCGACAATCTGGGCGACATCGGCAACTACGCGCTCAAGACGATGTCCTCGGAGGGCAACTATCGCCGCAAGGGCGACCTCAAGGTCCTGCGCGCAGACGGTTCCTACGAGTTCTCGCCCGAACTGACGGTGAGCTTCGGCGGCCGTTATTCCGAACGCTCGATCAACGATTACGAATTCGACCGCGCCGCCCCGCTCTATGCGGGCATGGCCAGCGATCCGAACGGCTGCCTCGTCAAGTGGAAAGCCTTCGACGTGCCCATGAGCGACAAGTCGTGCAGCGCCGGTGATGCCTCGGGCTTCTATACCGCAGGTCTCACCCGCCTTGCCAACGATCCCACCCTCGGCGGCCGGGTCAAGCTGTTCAACCCCGGCGTCGCGGGCGTGCCCAACATGTACGTGCTCGACCCCAAGGCGATGGACAACGCGCTGGCCTTCCAGAACGAGTTCTACCCCGGCAATGTCGAGGTCATGAACCCCGGCGCCTCTTTCAACGTCGGCGTCAAGCAGATCTCCGGCTATGTCCAGACCGACTTCCACGGCGACCTGTTCGGCGTGCCCTTCTCGGGCAACGCAGGCGTCAAGGTCATCAACACCAAGCTGGACATCACCCAGTACGTGACCGGCAGCCCCCAGCCTTACGGCCTTGCCAACCAGCTGGCCGGTTCGGTCAACACCCGGCGTGACTTCACCGATATCCTGCCCGCGTTCAACGTCGCCTTCGACCTTGCGCAGAACCTGAAGTTCCGCTTCGCCTTCTCGAAGACGATGACCCTGCTCGATCTCAACCAGTGGGGCGGCGGCCTGAACCCGACTTACGCGATCGACACCAGCATTCCCGGAACGCCGGTCTTCCGCGTCACCGGCGGCAGCCAGAACGGCAATCCGGACCTCGATCCCTGGCGCGCCACCAATGTCGAGGCTTCGCTCGAATATTACCTTGGACGCGGCAGCCTGCTGAGCCTCGGCGCTTTCAATATCTCGGTGGAAAGCTTCATCCAGAGCGGTAACGTGGTTCGCTCCGACTTACCGGACAACGACGGCGTGGTGCGGGGTCGCACGGTTTCGATCAGCACGCCGGTCCAGGGTTCGGGCGGCTCGCTCAAGGGCATCGAGGCGGGGGCAAAGCTCTCGTTCACCGACCTCGGCTTCATGCCCGGCTTCCTGTCGAACTTCGGCATCGACACGAACTTCACCTTCTCGCCCTCGAATACCGGTGACAAGGATCTGGCCGGAAAGAAGATACCGTTCCAGGACAACTCGAAGATCCAGACCAACGCTGCGCTGTTCTATCAGGACTCGCACTTCCAGGCCCGCGTTGCATGGAACTATCGCTCCGAGCGCGCCGTCCAGTCGAATTTCGGTGGCATCTCGGGTCTCGAACTCTATCAGGCGCCGACCAACTACGTCGATGCTTCGGTCAGCTACGATATCACGCCGAACATCACGATCTATGGACAGGGCTCCAACCTGACAGGCGAGTACGAGAAGTACTATCTCACCTGGAAGGACCAGAAGGCCTACAACAATATCTTCGAGCGCCGCTTCACCATGGGTGCGCGCGTCAAGTTCTGATCTCCCCCCTTTCTCCCCCGCCCACCTCCTCCGGGCGGGGGGGATCCCTTTTTCCATCCCGGTAAGGTAGACAGGTCTTCAAGGGGCCAGGACATGGTAGCGAATCCGATCCGTTCCATCTTGATCGTCGGCGGCGGCACGGCAGGCTGGATGGCGGCCAACCTGCTGGCGACGCGCCTGCGCCGCCTTCCCGTCACGATCACCCTGGTCGAAAGCCCCGACATCCGCACCGTAGGCGTGGGCGAGGCAACCGTTCCCGCTATCCGCGACTATTTCAAGGCCATCGGCGTGACCGAGGCCGAAGTCATGCAGGCCTCGCAGGGCACCGTGAAGCTGGGCATCGAGTTCCGCGACTGGCGGGCGCCGGGCACCAGCTTTTTCCATCCTTTCGGGCGCTATGGCGTCGATGCCTTCTCGGTGCCGTTCCACCAGTATTGGCTGAAACGCCGTCTGGCGGGCGACCAGACGCCGCTGTCCGAATATTGCCTGCCGACGCAGGCGGCGATGCGCAACCTGATGGTGCTGCCGTCCGAACAGCCGGTCAACGACCTTGGCGTGTTCGACTGGGCGATCCATTTCGATGCCGGCCTGTTCGCCCGTTTCCTTGCCCAGCGTGCGCACGACCTGCTGGGCGTGCGCCATCTCGAAGGCACGATTTCCGGCGCCGACCGCGACGCGGAGAACGGGCGGATCGCCTCGGTCACGCTGACTGACGGGCGCAGGCTGGAGGCCGACCTGTTCGTCGATTGCTCCGGCTTCCGCAGCCTGCTGCTCGGCCAGACGCTGGAAGTCCCATACGAGGACTGGACGCACCTGCTGCCCTGCGACCGCGCGGTGGCGATGCCCTGCGTACACGGCGATGCCCTGACGCCCTATACTCGCAGCACCGCGCTTGCCGCTGGCTGGCAGTGGCGCATTCCGCTGCAGCACCGCGTCGGCAACGGCTACGTATATTCCAGCCGCCACATCTCCGACGACGAGGCGACCGCCACGCTGATCTCGCGCCTTGAGGGCGAGGCGCTCGCCGAGCCCAATATGCTGCGCTTCCGCACCGGCCACCGTACGAAAGTGTGGGAGAAGAACTGCGTCGCGCTGGGACTGGCGGCAGGTTTCCTCGAACCGCTGGAATCGACCTCGATCGTCCTTATCCAAAGCGGCATCGAGCGCCTGCTCGCGCACTTCCCGGACCGCGATTTCGATCCCTCGCTGGCGGACGAGTTCAACCGCATCACCGCGCTGGAATATGCGCGCATCCGCGACTTTCTGTTGCTGCACTACTGGGGCGGCCAGCGCGACGAGGCGATGTGGCAGGCGAGCCGCGCGCTCGATCTGCCGGAAACGCTGGCGCAGCGTCTCCGCGCCTACAAGGGCGCGGGCAAGCTGCCGCGCTTCGAGTGGGATTCATTCCAGTCCCCCAGCTGGTTGTCGATGTTCGCCGGGTTCGAGATCTGGCCTTCGCGTTACGACCCGCTGGCAGACCAGTTCTCGGTCGAGGAACTGGGCGGCACGTTCGAGCAGATGCGCGCCGCCGTAGCCCGCGCCGTCTCGCTCGCGGGCACCCACGAACAATTCATTGCCGAGACTTGTGCCGCACCTGCTGTACACAATGCCGCACCCCAATTCACGCTAAACTCCGCTTAGGAAACCGATGCGACTGACGCTTTCCCTTCTCGCCCTCTCCTGCGCTGCCGCGCCGTTCGCTGCGGCCTCTGCCGATGCGCCATTGCCTGCTGCCGCCACTGCGCATCCCGAACTCTGGCCCAAAGCCGAGAGCGTGGGCCTCGTTGATCCGGAGACCGAGGCAAAGATCACCAGGATGATGGCCGAGATGTCGGTGCGCGAGAAAGTCGGGCAGATGATCCAGCCCAGCATCGCCGCGATGAAGCCGGAAGAACTGCGCGAATATCCGGTCGGCTCGATCCTCGGCGGCGGCAACGATCCGCCGCTGTCGGGCAACGACCGCGGCCCGGCCAGCGACTGGATCGCCACCGCCGAAGCCTTCCGCCAGGTTTCGATCGAGAAGCGCCCCGGCCACGTGCCGATCCCGGTGATCTTCGGCATGGACTCGGTTCACGGCAACTCGAACGTCTTCGGCGCCACCATCTTCCCGCACAACATCGGCCTCGGCGCGATGCGCGATCCGGCGCTGATGGAGAAGATCGGTCAGGTCACCGCTGCCGAAAGCGCCGCTTCCGGCTTCGACTGGGCCTTCGGTCCCACCGTCACCGTGCCGCAGGACGATCGCTGGGGCCGCGCCTACGAAGGCTATTCGGAACGTCCCGAGATCACCCGCGAATATTCCGCCGCGATGGTGCGCGGGCTTCAGGGCGCGCCCGGCAAGAGCCGCATCCAGAACGGCAACGTCGCCGCCTCGATCAAGCACTTCCTGGCGGACGGCGGCACCCACGGCGGCATCGACCAGGGCGACGCACAGGTTCCGGAAAAGGACCTGATCGAGCTGCACGTGCCCGGTTACGTCAGCGGCATCGATGCCGGGGCGATGACGGTCATGGCCAGCTTCTCCTCGTGGAACGGGGTCAAGAACCACGGCAACAAGTCGCTGCTGACCGATGTGCTGAAAGGCCGCTTGGGCTTCGAGGGCTTCACCGTTGGCGACTGGAACGCGCATGGCCAGATCCCCGGCTGCACCAACGGCAATTGCGCCGCGACTTTCAACGCCGGTCTGGACATGGCGATGGTGCCGAACGACTGGAAGGACCTGTTCAACAATACGCTGAAGCAGGTTCAGGACGGCACGATCCCGATGGCGCGGGTGGACGATGCGGTGCGTCGCATCCTGCGCGTGAAGTTCAAGCTGGGCCTGTTCGATCCGGCCCGTCCCTATGAGCACCGCACTGAACTCGGCACGCCCGAGCACCGCGCGGTAGCGCGTCAGGCGGCGGCGGAATCGCTGGTGCTGCTGAAGAACAACGGCGCGCTGCTGCCGATCAGGCCGGGACAGAAGGTGCTCGTCACCGGCACCCATGCCGACGATATCGGCATGCAGACCGGCGGCTGGACGATGTCATGGCAGGGCACCGGCAACACCAATGCCGACTTTCCCGGCGCCACCTCGATTTGGGGCGGCCTCAAGACCGCGATCGAGGCGGCGGGCGGCACCGCCACGCTGAGCACTGACGGCAAGGTCATGGGCGCGAAGCCCGATGTCGCCGTCGTCGTCTTCGGGGAGACGCCTTATGCCGAAATGGTCGGCGATATCTCCACGCTGGAATTCCAGCCGGGCGACAAGCAAGCCTTGGCACAGTTGAAGGCGCTGAAGGCGCAGGGCATTCCAGTGGTCTCGGTGTTCATTTCGGGCCGCGCGCTCTGGGTGAATCCGGAGATCAACCAGTCCGACGCCTTTGTCGCCGCCTTCCTGCCGGGTTCGGAAGGCGAAGGCCTTGCCGACGTGCTGGTCGCGAAGAAGGACGGTACGCCGAACAAGGATTTCCGCGGCAAGCTCAGCTATTCCTGGCCGAAGAACGCGGGGCAGTTCCTCAACAATGTGGGCCAGCCCGGTTACGATCCGCAGTTCGCCTATGGCTATGGCCTCACCTACAAGGACAGGACCACGGTTCCGCAGTTGAGCGAAGCGGCCGGGCTCGATGCCTCGCTGTCGAACGTCTCGGTCTATTACCTGCCGGGCAAGGTCCTGACGCCGTGGAAGCTCGCCACGAGCGGCGCGGTCGCGGTGAAGAACGTGGACGGCGGCGGCACGCAGGAAGGCGCGCGCCAGCTCACCTTCACCGGCCCAGGCGAAGTGCGTATCGAAGGGCCGACGGTCGATCTGAACCGCCAGAGCAATGCGATGCTCAGCCTGCGTATCGATTACCGCGTCGATGCCAAGGGCATGACCGCCCCAAAGCTGGGAATGGGCGAGACATTACTCGACGGCGCGCAAGTCTTCACCGCCACGCCGGGTCAGTGGGCCAGCGTCAAGGTCTCGCTCTCCTGCTTCGCCAAGCACGGCGCGGACATGACGAAGATCGCGCGTCCCTTCGTGCTGCAAGGCGGTGCGGGTGAGACGATCGCCATCTCCACCATCAAGCTCGACGCCGATCCTGCCGGCGCAATCTGCCCGAACTGAGCTTCAGTTCCCAAGAGTGATCTGGTCGAGATCGTCGGCGGCGGGATCGGCCGCATCGAGGAGGCGGATCGCGACCTGATCGCGACCGCCTCGCTTGGCTTCGTACAACGCCTCGTCGGCCAGGCGATAGAGTGCGCGAAAATCGGCGGCCGAGGCAGTTTCCGCGATGCCGATGCTCACCGTGACCTTGCGGTGGCCGATGACATCGCCATGCTCGCAGCCGCCGATCTGTTGGCGAAGGGTATCCGCGTAGCGCACGAGTTCGAAACCCGCCAGCCCGGCAACCAGCATCGCGAACTCCTCTCCGCCCAGGCGGGCGACCGTGCAGGAAGAGCTTTCGTAAGGCGCGATGCAGCGCGCGATCGCCGCCAGCACGACATCGCCCGCTTCGTGACCGTAGACATCGTTGATCGACTTGAACCAGTCCACGTCGATCAGCAGCAGGGCCACCACTTCGCCTTTGCCCTGCGAGGTTTCAAGCACGGTGCCGACCCGCTCGACGAAACCGCGCCGATTGGGAAGCCCGGTCAGGGCATCGCGGCGGGCCAGTTCCTGCGCCTGTGCTTCGGCCTGGCGCGCCATGTCGCGCTCCACGCGCAGGCGGGCATGCGAGCGCGAGGCGGCCACGGAAAGCCAGAGCGTCTGCCAGGCCGCTGCAAACAGCACGAGGATCTGCGATCCGCCGCCCCAGAACATCGCGTCCGCATCGAAAAAGCTCGTCGAGGCAAGGACGAGCATCGGCACGGCCCAGGCTCCGGCGAAGCTGCGTGCCTCGCCGCTCCCGCGCCGCCAGGCCTGTCCGATGCAAAAGGCCACCGCGACCAGGTTGGCAAGGACCAGAATGCCCAGCACGCCGCCCAACTTGTCGATCGGGCCGGAACGCATCAGCGAGAGCGGTATGCCGAGCGCGAAGACCCCGCCCGTCAACCCGAGCGCAGTCCGTCTCAGCCAGCGACTGACGCAGTGCGGTTCCAGCGCCGTTACGGCACTGAGCGTGGCGAGCGAGATAGCAAGGCAGGAAAGCCCCGTGCAGATCTGCGCGGATATCGCCCCCGCCATGCCCGGAAAGAAGAACAGGTGAAGCTGCGACCAGCATGCGCCCCAGACGATCATGCAGGTAGCCCAAGCCGCCTGCCAGGCCGAGAACTGCCTGCGCATGGCCACGGCAAGCGAGGCATTGTAGATCGCCCCCGCCAGCAGCAGCACGAGCGCCGCGCCGATCGAGGTGGCCAGCCCGGTCGTCTGCGTGCTTTCCTCGCCGCGCCCGACCAGCCTCATGCGCAGCAGATGCGCGCTCGCGACTTTGTCGAAGCGCATGGTCACACCAGTGAGCGGCACGTCGCGGTGCGGCGCGCGGAACGCGAGTTGTCCCCCTGCCCGCCAGTGCGTGCCGAAATCGCCGCTACGTACGTCCTGCCGCTCCACCGCGCCGTCCGCATAGGAAAACATGACGACCAGGCGGTCGAACCGCGAGCTATGGACGATCAGCGAGAGGTCATCGCGCTCGTCCGCCCCCGGAGGCAGCATGGCGTGCAGCCAGAGCGTCCCCTTCTGATAGCCCTGCGGCTCACCGGAGCAGACGAATGTCGGGAGAGCGCCCAAGTCGGCCGCCACCGTCCTGCTGACGGCATGACACAGCGGCCGACCGATCCGCAGCACTTCCGCAGAAGCGGTTTGCGGCCAACCCAGCCCGGCCAACCCCATGCACACGATTGTGCAGAAGGTGAGGAGCGCCCTTCGAAAAAGGCGCTGGAATGGCGATTCGCAAACCATCGCGCCGCGATCTATGGCACAATATTGCCTTCAACAAGGTTACCCGATTAATCGAAATCAACTAACCGGTGCGCGGCTCCGCCACTTGCAGGTCCCGGCATCAGCTACGATGCTTATGCCGGGACCCTGAGAGCTTATTCCGCGAACGGCCGGTCGATCGCCACCTGAGGCCGGGTGAACCACTGCGCGCCGGTTTCGGTCACGAACATATGGTCTTCCAGACGCACGCCGAACTGCCTGGGCACGACGATCATCGGTTCGTTCGAGAAGCACATGCCCGGCTCCAGCGGGGTCTTTTCGCCGCGCACCAGATAGGCCGGTTCGTGGATCGACAGGCCGATGCCGTGGCCGGTGCGATGCGGCAGGCCCGGCAGGTTGTAGTCCGGCCCCAGCCCCGCCTTGTCGAGCACCGCGCGGGCGGCGTAATCGACCGCCTCGCAAGGCTCGCCCGGACGGCAGGCATCGAAAGCGGCCTGCTGGGCTTCCTTCTCGATGTCCCAGATGCGGCGAATGTCCTGTGACACGTCGCCAAAGGCGTAAGTGCGGGTGATGTCGGAGTGATAGCCCTGAATCGTGCAGCCGGTATCGACCAGCACGAGCTGGCCTTCCTGAAGCTCGCGGTCGCCGGGCAGCCCGTGGGGATAGGCGGTCGCCTCCCCGAACTGGACGATGCAGAAGCTCGATCCGCTGGCACCGAGCTTGCGATGGGCGGCATCGATGAAGTGGACCACCTCGCTCTGGCGAATGCCGGGGCGCAGGATGCGCGCGGCGGCCTGATGGACCAGCAGCGTCATGTTCTTGGCCTGCTGCATCAACGCCAGTTCGGCCGCCGACTTGACCATGCGGCACTGCTTGATGACCGGCATCGCATCGACCAGCGCGGACGCGCCGCCCTGCCGCACGCGCTCGGCGAAGTGGAAGGGCAGTTCGGGATCGATCGCCAGCGTCTTCACGCCCGTTTCGGCCAGAACCTGCAGGACCAGTGCGACCGGGTCCTGGTCTTCCTGCCACGAGCGAATGTCTACCGGGATCGCAAGGTCGGCTTCCAGCGTGCCGATCTCGAAATGCGGGCAGATCATGATCGGCTTGCGACCGGGCAAGAGCAGCATGGCGACGAGACGTTCGGTCTGCCCCCAGGGCAGGCCCGAGAAGTAGCGCAGCGAAGCCCCGGCGTTCACCAGCAAGGCATCGGCGCCCAGCCTGTCGGTCAGTTCCTGCGCGCGGGCCATGCGCGCCTCGCGCTCCGTCGCCGCGATGGCCGGGGCACGGTCGGCCCAGGGTTCGAGGCGCGCCAGTTCGATCTCTGCGGTCGATCCGCCAATCATGTCTTGTATTCCTTTATGCGAAACGCTGGATGTCGAAGGGCGAGAGCGGCAGTTCCGGCTGCCCGCCCGCGACCATCGCCGTGACCAGTCGCGCCGTGATCGGCGCAAGAGTAAGCCCGAGATGTTGATGCCCGAAGGCATAGTAGAGATTGGTCGCCTTCGTCGAGCGGCCTATCGCCGGAAGATAGTCCGGCAGGGTCGGGCGGCAGCCCATCCAACGCCGGAACGGCCCGGTGATCGGCAGGCCCAGGTCCGCGACGTGGCGCTCCAGCCGCTCCCACTTGCGCGGGTCGGCGGGCGCATCGACCTTGCCGAGTTCCACGAAGCTCGCCGCCTGCACTTCGTGGCGATAGCGGGTGACGATCATCGCGCGTTCCTCGAAGACGACCGGCGGCAGATCGGCGGGCCAGTGGCTGGCATCGGCACGGACGTGATAGCCGCGCTCGGCGATCATCGGCACCTTGTGGCCGAGATGCTCCATCAATTCGCGCGAGCGAACCCCGGCGCAGACGAGCACCTGATCGGCATCGACGCCGCCGATCTCGACGCGGTTTCCGGCCACTCGCAACTCTCCGCGCTGCGCCACCAGAGCGCCGCCGCGCTCCCGGAACGCCTGGCGCAGTGCCTGCCGCAACTCGCCGAGATCGGCGATCTGGCCGCTCCCCGAAAACCGGATCGCGCCCGCTACCGGCTGGTCGCCGAGGCCCGATAGCAATTCCCGCTCGGCTTGGGTCACATCATGCACTTGCGCGCTGCCGGTCTCGGAAGACAGCCATCCGGCGCGGCCCTCGCGCGCCGCTCGCTCACTATGCCAGAGCACGAAGTGGCCGTTCTGCCTGACCAGTTCCGGCGCGCCGATCCGCTCGGCAAGGGAGGTCCAGGCCGGCATCGAACCCGCCAGCAGCGGCGCCAGCGCCGCGCAGCCTGTGCGAAACCGGGCCGGTCGCGCGGCAGCAAGCAGCCTCAGCCCGAACGGCACCCATTCGGTCATCGCCGAGGGCGGAAAACCCAGTGGCCCGCCGCGCAGGAACAGACGCTGCGGCAGGCTGCGGACCATGCTCATCGAGGCCAGCGGCTCCACCTGCTCCACCGCGATATGGCCCGCATTGCCCCACGATGCCGCTGAACCTTCGGCATCGTCATCGACGATGGCGACCTGATGCCCCGCTTCGAGCAATTCGATGCCCGTGCAGAGGCCAACCACCCCGCCACCGACAATTCCAATGGACCTCACAAAAACTCCGTTGCATAAGTCAGACTATATCGTATACCATATATCAATCACCGCCCGTTCGCACAAGGCTTTGCACCGCGATGAACGTCTCGATCCACCGCATTGATAAAGCCCCGGCCGGTCCGGGCGACAGAGGATCGCGATTAGCAAAACACAATTACGCATCGAAAAAGGTCGGATTGCAGCGCCATTGGGGATCATCTACCGTATACGTTAGATCGAGGGCGTTAGACGCCGTCGAGACGTTTATGGAGATTCACTGGTGACAATCGTCGTCCGCACCCTTGCCGAACGCATTTTCGACGTGATCCGCGAAAGGATCGTCGAAGGAAAGCTTCCCGTCATGGAGCCGGTCAGGCAGGATGCACTGGCAGCCGAACTCGGCGTCAGCAAGATTCCGCTGCGCGAAGCGCTCGCCCGGCTCGAACATGAAGGCCTGCTGACCAGCCAGGCCAATCGCGGCTGGTTCGTCCGCCCGATGTCCAGCGACCAGGCCGAGGAAATCTACCTCCTGCGCCTCGCCACCGAACCGGCCGCCGCCGCCTATGCCTGCACCAAGGCCGACGATGCCGACCGGCAAGCCGCCGTCAAGGCTTTCGAGGTTCTCGACGCAGCGGCGAAGGAAAACCTCAGCGACGTCGCCGTGCGCAACCGCGAATATCACGTTTCGCTGGTGCGGCCCGGCAAGCGCCTGCTGACCACGCAGCTGGTCGAGCGCCTCGAAGTGCTCGCCGAACGCTACGTCATCGCGCACCTCGAACCCGCCGGCCGCGGCGACCGCGCGCACATGGAACACCGTGACCTGCTCGATGCCTGGCTCGCCGGAGAGGCGGACAAGGTGCAGAGCCTGCTCACCCAGCACATCGCCAGCACGCTCGACGACTTGCGCGCTCATTTTACCGCCAGCCAGACACCAGGCTGAGACAATAACCAGGGGGATCCATGCTCGGACCGCGTAAATCGATAGAAAAACTCTCACAACGCGAATCCGGGCATTCCCTGGCCAAGACCCTGAGCTGGCCGCACCTGATTGCCCTCGGCGTCGGCGCCATCGTCGGCACCGGCATCTACACCCTGACCGGCGTCGGCGCCGAGCGCGCCGGTCCGGCCGTGATCCTCGCCTTTGCCATCGCCGGTGCGGTCTGTGCCTGCGCCGCGCTCGCCTATGCCGAAATGGCGACGATGATCCCCGCCGCGGGCAGCGCCTATACGTTCTCCTATGCCGCCATGGGCGAGACCATCGCCTGGATCGTCGGCTGGAGCCTGATCCTCGAATATTCGCTGGCCTGCTCCACCGTGGCGGTCGGCTGGTCGGGCTATCTGGTCGGCTGGATAGAGTCTGCGGGCATCCACCTGCCGCACATGTTGCTGGTCGGCCCGCACGGCGGCGGCATCGTCAACCTGCCCGCCGTGCTCGTGGCGCTGGCGGTCATGGGCATGCTGATCGCAGGCACCCGTGAGAGCGCGACGCTCAACATCGTGCTGGTCATCATCAAGCTCGTCGCCCTGTCGATCTTCGTCGCCATGGCGCTGCCCGCCTTCCACGGCGGCAACCTCGAACCCTTCATGCCCTACGGCTTCGCCAGCACTGAGATCGAGGGCCAGAAGCGCGGGGTCATGGCCGCCGCCGCCATCGTCTTCTTCGCCTTCTACGGTTTCGACGCGGTCGCCACGTCTGCCGAGGAAGCCAAGAATCCGGGCCGCGACCTCACCATCGGCATCGTCGGTTCGATGGTCGTCTGCACGGCGATCTACATGGCGGTCGCCATCACCGCGATCGGCGCCCTGCCCTTCCAGCAGCTTGCCAACTCGCCCGAGCCGCTCGCCCTCGTGCTGCGCCAGCTCGGCCAGCCGGTCGCCGCGCACCTGATCGCCCTTGCCGCCGTGCTCGCACTGCCTTCGGTCATCCTCGTCATGATGTACGGCCAGAGCCGCGTGTTCTTCGTCATGGCCCGCGACGGCCTGCTTCCCCGCAGCCTCGCCAAGATCAGCCCCCGCACCGGCGCCCCCACCCGCATCACCCTGATGACCGGCGTGTCGATCGCCGTCGTCGCCGGTATCTTCCGCCTCGACGAGATCGCCGAACTGGCCAACGCGGGCACCCTGATCGCCTTCATCTCGGTCGGCGCCTGCCTGATGATCCTGCGCCGCCGCGCGCCGGAACTGCCACGCCTGTTCAAGTGCCCCAAGCCCTTCCTCGTCGGCACGCTGACGATCCTGGGCTGCGCCTACCTGCTGTTCAGCCTGCCCGAAAGCACGCTGGTCCGCTTCGGCGCCTGGAACGTGATCGGCCTGCTGGTCTATTTCCTCTATGGCCGCACCCGCAGCGAAGCTGGACGCGAAGCCGCCGCAGCCGCCTGAATACCTCGAACCGTTCTCAACTGTAGCTTTCAAGATCCAAGGAGATCGCGATGAAACGCGCCCTCGTTCTGGCGGCCGCCCTGCTCGGCACCGCCCTCGCGCCTGCCGCGCCCACTCTTGCAAAGACCGCCTATGACGGCGTCTGGCTGTTCGACGACACCCCGCCGACGCCGGGCGTGACGATGATGGAAGTCACCTCGAAAGGCGGAAAGATCGCCGGAACCGTCACCACCAAGTGGTACGGCCCGGTCGAGATGATGAACCCCCGCATCGAGAACGGCGAGCTGAAGTTCGAGGCCCGCAACCTCAACGACAAGGAGCACCTCACCCGCCCCTGGAGCGTCGCGCTCGAAAGTGGGCAGGCCCGGCTCAAGGGCCGGATCTGGGAATCCGAAATCGACAGCAAGGGCTACAAGGGCAAGCCCGCCGACGCCAAGGCGCGCGCCTTCCAGTTCTCGACCCTTGCCCCGCTCGGCGCGCCGATCCCCAACAAGCTCGCCGCCACCCCGCCGATGGGCTGGAGCAGCTGGAACAAGTTCGCCGAGCACATCGACGACAAGGCCATCCGCGCCCAGGCCGATGCCATGGTGTCCACCGGACTGCGCGATGCGGGTTATCTCTATATCAACATCGACGATGGCTGGCAGGGCAAGCGCGACGCGAACGGCGTGCTCCAGCCCAACGCAAAATTCCCGGACATGAAGGCCCTGACCGATTACGTTCACTCCAAGGGCCTTAAGATCGGCATCTATTCCTCGCAGGGACCGCGCACTTGCGCCGGTTACGAGGGCAGCTACGGCCATGTCGCGCAGGATGCGAAGACCTATGCCGCATGGGGCTTCGACTATCTGAAGTATGACCTCTGTTCGGGCGAATGGTTCTATGCCGACGCCGATACCGTGAAGCGCAGCTATTACGAGATGGGCGCCGCGCTTCAGGCAACGGGGCGCGAGTTCATCTATTCCCTTTGCGAATATGGCCGCTTCGACGTCGGCAGCTGGGGCCGCGACGTCGGCGGCCAGCTCTGGCGCACGACCGGCGACATCACCGACGACTATCCGACGATGGCCAAGATCGGCTTCGACAAGAACGGCAATCCCGATTGGGCCGGGCCCCATGGCTGGAACGATCCGGACATGCTGGAAGTCGGCAACGGCGGCATGAGCGCGGACGAATACCGCACCCACATGACGCTCTGGGCGATGTCGGCGGCGCCGCTGATGATGGGCCACGACCTTCGCGAAACCGATGCGGCAACGCTGGCAATGCTCACCAACAAGCGCGTGATCGCCGTCGATCAGGACGCCAAAGGCGTACAGGGCAACGCCGTGCGGAAGATCGGCACGATGGAAGTCTGGGCCAAGCCTCTGGCCAACGGCCGCGTTGCCCTCGCGCTGTTCAATCGCGGCGATGCGGCGGCCTCGCTGGCGCTGACCCCGGCCGACGCAGGCCTCGCCTCGATATCGCAAGTCGAAGACCTGTGGAGCGGCGCCAAGGCCGCCAAGTTACCTGCCAGCTACACCGTGCCCGCGCGCGGCGCGGTCATGCTCACGGTCGGCAGCTGACGCTGGCATAAGAAGTCCCAACTGCCGTCGCTTGCGACGGTAGACCCTGCCGCCGGGAGCCGCTCAGCCGGAACCCGGCGGCATTCGTCGCACGCACGATTGCTGATAACCCATATTCATCTTTGTTATTGCGAGGCATTCGCACTTGTCGTAATGGCTGCCGCTCAAGGGGGCCGGGACTCGATTCCGCATCGTTGCACGCGCTTCCCGTCTTTCAAGGGAAACGTGCAAGTTGAGCGGCAGCGGTGATAGTCTCGATGTGCTGGATGCTGCGGCCCTGACAAGCGCGCCCGCAAACGCGCGCATCGTTCCTCCCGTTCGCAAGGCGGCTCCGGCGGCGCCGCGAAAGGCCCCAGCGAACAAGAAGAACAAGAAGGCCCGCGCCTTCTGGCTGAAGCAGCTCCACACCTGGCACTGGGTGAGCGCGGCGGTCTCGCTGGCGGGCATGTTCCTTTTCGCGATCACCGGCATTACGCTCAACCACGCCGCGTCCATCGGTGCCGAACCCAAAGTCGTGCAGAGCCAGGGCAGGATCGCCCCCGGCCTGCTGCGGCAATTGCCGCCCGCAGGAGACAGCACCGCCCCGCTGCCCGCCGACGTCGCCAAAGCCGTCGCGGCCGCGGTGCCGCTCGATCCTTCCGGCTTCGCGGCGGACTGGTCTGCCGAGGACGAAGTCTATGTGGCCATGCCCGGTCCCGGCCGCGACGCCTGGGTCAGCATCGACCGTTCCAACGGCGCGGTCTCTGCCGAAGTGACAAAGCGCGGCGCGGTTTCCTACTTCAACGACCTCCACAAGGGCCGCAACACCGGATCCGTGTGGTTCTGGTTCATCGATATCTTCGCGGCGGCCTGCGTCATCTTCACCGTGACCGGTCTGTTCCTGCTCCAGCTTCACGCCAAGCACCGGCCCTCGACCTGGCCGCTGGTGGGGCTGAGCCTGCTGATCCCGCTCGCGATCGCCCTGATATTCATCCACTGAGAGACAAGAAGGCACCGATGACGACATCGAAGGCACTGCCCGCGCTTCCGCTTCTGGCCCCGCTCGTGGCGGCCGGAACCATCGCCACTCCGGCGACGGCAGCCACCGTGAGCGTGACGATCCCGCGCATCAACGTTGCGGAATACCATCGTCCCTATGTCGTCGGCTGGCTGGAACCCGCTGCGGGCGGCCCTGCCCGCACCGTCTTCGTGTGGTACGACGTCAAGAAAGCGGGCCGCGAGTCCGGGACCAAGTGGCTGGCGGACTTGCGCACCTGGTGGCGCAAGGGCGGTCGCTCGCTCAACATGCCCGCAGACGGCCTCAGCGGCGCCACCCGCGCACCCGGCACCTATCAGGTCGCCCTGCCCGCCAACCTCCCCGCCGGACAATACGTCTTCAAGGTGGAAGCCGCGCGCGAAACCGGTGGCCGCGAACTGGTCTCGGTTCCGATCACCGTCCCGGTCAAGAAGAGCGCTTCGACGGCGGGCACTTCCGAACTGGGCGCGGTCACCATCCGCTGACTTCGCTTTCTCGCATTTTCTAAGATTTTTGGGGACATGACATGCGCTACAGTTCCATCCTGATCGCGTCGGCCGCCGTGGCCGCCGCCCTAGCCTCGCCTGCCTCCGCGCACCGTGCGTGGCTGCTGCCCTCGACCACCACGCTGGCGGGAACCGGCGAATTCGTGACCGTCGACGCGGCCATCTCGAACGACCTGTTCTACCCCGACCACTTCCCGATGAATCCCGAGCAGGTCACCGTCTGGACGCCCGACGGCAGCGTGGGCAAGCTCGAAAACCCCGCCACCGGCCGCTATCGCTCGACTTTCGACGTGAAGATCGACAAGCCCGGCACCTGGAAGATCGGCACCCAGCGCGCGGCGATCATGGGCAGCTTCAAGGTGAATGGCGAGGACTGGCGCCTCGGCGGTCGCGGTCGTCCCATGGGCGCTCCCGGTGCCGGAGGTCCCGGCGGTCCGGGCGGCGCTCCGGCCCGCAGCGTTGCAACCGTCGCGGACATCCCGGCCAACGCCACCGACGTGAAGCTCGTGGAAGCGATCTCCGGCAATTACATCTACGTGACCGCCGATGCTCCCACCAAGACCGTGTTCACGCCCACCGGCAAGGGTCTTGAAATCGATCCGATCACTCACCCCGACGAACTCGTCTCGAACGAGGAAGGCCAGTTCCGCTTCCTGATCGACGGCAAGCCCGCCGCCGGCGTGAAGGTCACGGTCGTTCCCGGCAGCAAGAAGTACCGCGAGGCCGAAGAGGCCCAGGAACTGACCACCGGCGCCGACGGCGTGCTCCATATCAAGTGGCCGGTGGCCGGAATGTACTGGATCAACGCCAGCGCCAGCGACAACAAGCCCAGCGAAAAGCGCGCGACGGAGCGTCGCATGACCTATACCGCCACCGTCGAAGTGGTCGCGCCCTGACCGGCAACCTGCGACTGGCAATCCCTCTCGACATCGATCCGGGCGCTCTTGCCGACTGGCGGCAGGACGCTCCGGTCATCGATCTCGGCGGGGAGACCATGGGCACGACCTGGCGCCTGCGTCTCGCCGTGCCCGAGGTTTTCGATCGGTCGGAGATCGTCGCGGCGATCGAGGCCCGTCTCGAAGACATTCTCACGCAGATGAGCCACTGGCGCGCGGATTCGGTGCTGGGCCGGTTCAACCGCGCGCCTGCGGGCGAATGGATATCCCTCCCGCCCGATTTCGCAGGCGTGATGAGTGCGGCACTGGCCATCGCCGAGATGACCGGTGCCGCCTTCGATCCGGCGATCGGCGCTATCGTCGATCTCTGGGGCCATGGTCCGACACCCGCGGAGGCCCCGCCGACGCCGGGCGCGCTTGCCGAAGCTCGTGCGCTTTCCGGCTGGCAGCGGCTGTCCTACGATCACGACAACAGCCGTCTGCTCCAGCCCGGAGGCCTTCGTCTCGACTTGTCCGGCATTGCCAAGGGCTATGCCGTGGATGCGCTGGCAGCACTTCTGCGAAAACGCGGTTGCGGTCATTTCCTTGTCGAGATCGGCGGCGAACTCGCCGGTTGCGGCATCAGGCCCGATGGCGATCCCTGGTGGGTAGAACTCGAAACCCCGTCAGGCGAAATACCGCCGCTGCGCATCGCCCTTCACCAACTCGCCGTTGCGACTTCGGGGGATTACGTGCGCGGTCGTCATACTATCGACCCGCGCAGCGCCCTGCCGGTCGAACAGGCCATGGCCGTGAGCGTGCTCCATCGCTCTGCCATGCTGGCCGACGCCTGGGCCACCGCACTCTCCGTCATGCCGCCCGCCGCGATGCACGAGTTCGCGACCGGCGAAAACCTGGCTGTCCGGGCGCTGCACCGCGTGGGTGAGGGCATCGAGGAATGGCTCAGCCCGGCATTACAGGCGCTGATAGTCGAACTGGAGGCTGCGACTGAAGGCGCTCGACTTGCAACAACCATTCCGATCAGCGGCTATCCATGAACGGCTTTGCAACAAAAGCGATACGTTTGTAACAAAGTGTATTGCGAATGCGAATGACTCTCATTATCGGCACCGCAACAGGTTTCCAAAACATGAGGGGAAATATGTCTTTCAAGCCTTCGTCCGCGGCTGCGCGCCGTACCTTCCTGGCACTTTCCTGCATCGCTCCGGCAATTGCACCTGTCGCCCACGCCCAGCAGGCAGACGGCCAGCGCGTGCTCGGCGGTGTAACCGTCAGCGATACCGCGATCGACGAGCAGCCGGGTCGCAGGCTCGAATCCCCCAAGCGCACCCGCCCGGTCCTGGATACCCCGCAGACCATCACCGTACTGTCCAATGAAGTGATCGAGCAGCAGAACCTGCTGACCCTGCGCGACGTGCTCTCCACCGTGCCGGGCATCACCTTCGGCGCCGGCGAAGGCGGCACCGGCCCCGGCGACAACATCACCTTCCGCGGCTACAGCGCCAGCAACGACATCACTGTCGACGGCGTTCGCGACAGCGCGCAGATCACCCGCACGGACTCGTACAACCTCGAACAGATCGAAGTCACGAACGGTGCGAACTCGGTGATCTCGGGTGCCGGTTCGACGGGCGGCAACATCAACATCGTCACCAAGCGGCCGAAATCGGACGACGCCTACCTCGCGACCGCGGGCATCGGCACCGACAACTACTACCGCGCAACGGTGGACCTCAACAAGCGCGTCAATGATCTCGTCGCCTTCCGCCTCAACGGCATGTGGCACCGCAACGACGTGCCCGGCCGCGATGTCGAGGATTACAAGCGCTGGGGCATCGCGCCCTCCATCACCATCGGCATCGACAGCCCGACCCGCCTGACGCTCCAGTACAACCACCAGGAAGACGACAACATCCCGCAGTACGGCGTACCGTATTATGCCGGTAAAGGCGTCCCCGGCGTTCACCGCAGCGACTACTTCGGCTATCGCAACTTCGACAAGCAGCGCATCAACGTCGACCAGCTGACCGCGATCTTCGAGCACGACTTCAGCGATACCGTCTCGATCCGCAACCTCGCCCGCTGGCAGGATTCGCGCCAGCTCACGCAGGTCAGCCCGCCGCAGGGCACGTACTGCCTCGCGAACGGCGTTACCCCGCTCGGCGCCGCCTGCACCGTCAACGTCGGCACCACCGCCGCCCCCAACAACGTGCTGCTGCCCGCAGGCTACTACCTGATCGGCGGCCCGCGCGGCAACACGCGCGACACCCGCAACCAGCTGATGTTCGACCAGCTAGATCTCAAGGCGGTGTTCAACACCGGCGCGATCGAGCACACGATCACCCTCGGCGGCGCGGCAACCTGGGAAAAGTACGACCTCTACACCGGCAACTCGCTGCGCGGTGCGGACGGCTCGGTGCCCTATTCGCGCTATCCGCTGGTCAACATCGCCAATCCGAACGATGTCGTGGCAGGACCGGCCAGCCCCTATTTCACTTATGGCAGCAACGTCTATGTCGGCCCGGTGAACTTCATCCGCGCCGGACACACCCTCGGTGAACAGACCAATGTCGCGGGCTACCTGTTCGATACCATGAAGCTCGGCAAGTTCGAACTCAGCGCCGGTGCCCGCCTCGAACGCAATGTCGGCACGACCCGCGCCGACACGATCTGCTCCATCCTGGGCGGCTGCACCGTCAGCGGCACCCGGTTCGCGCTGGGCGACGTCAGCACCGTGGGCGCCAGGACCCGCAATGCCGACACACTGTTCTCCTACCGCGTGGGCCTGAACTACAAGCCGGTCGAACAAGTCAGCATCTACGCCGCTTACGGCAACTCCCGCACGCCTTCGAAGAACTCGGTCAACGGTTCGTGCACGGCCGAAGCACCGGGCGTCACCAATGCGACCTGCAACATCAACCCGGAATCGGCCAAGAACTACGAGATCGGCGTGAAGGGCGAGCTGTTCGGCGGCGGCCTGCTGCTCACCGCATCGGCTTTCCGCAATGAGCGGGACAAGTATGCCGTCATCTCCGGCGACCCGACCGTTCCGAACCAGCAGCTCGACGGCAAGTCGCGCGTGGACGGCATCGCGCTCGGTGCCTCGGGGGCGATCACCAAGGCCTGGACGATCACGGCGAACTACACCTACCTCAAGGCCAAGCTGCTCCAGTCCGTTTCGGACGCGTGCCTTGCGCGTCCCGGCAGCGGCACTTGCACCAACACGCCTGCCAACCCCAACCCCGGTGCCGGTCAGTACCTGCCGCAGACGCCCAAGCACTCGGGCAGCCTGTTCACCACCTATCGTCTGCCCTTCGGCCTGACGCTGGGCTACGGCCTCACTTACCAGGACGGCTTCCTGCTTTCGGCCGCGACGCCGACCGCTGCCGCCGTCAAGTCGGACGACTACCTGATCCATCAGGGCTTCCTGTCCTACGACTTCACCCCGAACCTCTCGGCGCAGATCAACGTCAAGAACATCGGCAACAAGCTCTACTACCAGCGCATCCGCAACAACGGCTGGGCCACGCCGGGCGATGCCCGCTCGGCGGTCCTGACCATTACCGCGAAGATGTAAGCGAGAACCCTGTCCCAACGGCCGGCGGGCGCTTTTCAGGGCGCCCGCCGGTTTCTCTTTTTGATGCGAGTCATTGTCAGGAGCGCCGTCCTCGGCAAGAAGAGCGCCCATGGTCATCGAAATTCCCGAACTTTTCTCCGCCGACGAAGTGCGTGCATTGCGAGAAGCGCTGGAAGCTGCCGACTGGGCAGACGGACGCGCCACTGCCGGCCACCGCGCCGCGCAAGTCAAGGAGAACGAGCAGCTTCCACTCGATCATCCGGTGGCGCAGCAACTGGCCGACCGCGTGCTGGCCCGGCTCATGCAGACCCCCCTGTTCATCGCCGCCGCCCTGCCGCAACGCGTGCTCCAGCCGCGCTTCAGCCGCTATGACGGGCGCGGGCACTACGGCAACCACGTCGACAATGCGATCTTCCCGATCCCCGGCACCGGCGAACACTTGCGCAGCGACATTTCCAGCACCCTGTTCCTCAGCGATCCCGACGCATACGACGGCGGGGAGCTGGTGATCGAGGACATGTTCGGCACCCACACCGTGAAGCTCCCGGCGGGCCACCTGATCGTCTACCCCGGCAGCAGCCTCCACCGCGTCGCGCCGGTGACGCGCGGCACCCGGTTCGTCTCGTTCTTCTGGACCCAGAGCTTCGTCGCCGCGCCCGAACGCCGCCGCCTGCTTCTCGAACTCGACGGCGCGATCCAGGGCGTGGCCGGCGACCATCCCGAGCACCCTTCGGTCGACACGCTCACGCAGGTCTACCACAACCTGCTGCGCCAGTGGTCGACGACATGAGCGACACGCCGCTTCCCGCGCTTACGCAGATCCCGCCGGACTTGCGCAGCCTTGCCGATTACGAACGGCGCGCCCCCGCCCATCTCACCGCCGAGGCCTGGCACCATATCGAGGAAGGCTCGGGCACGGGACAGACCCTGCGCGCCAACCGCGAGGCTTTCGCCCGCCGTGGCTTCCACCCCCGCGCCATGGCCGACCTCTGCGGCGGCAGCACCGCGACCGACCTGTTCGGACGCATCCACGCGGCGCCACTGATGCTCGCGCCGATCGCCTACCAGCGCCTCGCCCATCCCGACGGCGAACTGGCGAGCGTGCGCGCGGCCACCGCGCTCGATACCGGCACGATCGTCAGCACCCTGTCGAGCGTGACCTTGGAAGACATCGCGGAGGCCGCGCGCGCCTTCGCCCGCGAACTCGGCAAACCGACCGCGCCGCTGTGGTTCCAGCTCTACCTCCAGCCCGACCGGGAGCACAGCCTCGCCCTTGTCCGCCGTGCCGAAGCGGCGGGTTACGAGGCGATCGTGCTCACCATCGACGCCGCCATCAAGCTCTCCGGCATGACCCTGCCGCCCGGCGTCGGCGCGGCGAACCTCGCCGGAATGCCGCTGCCGCGCCAGACCGCGACACCGGGTGGGCGTATTCTGTTCGGCACCCCGCTCGCCGATACGGCCCCGCGCTGGGAGGACCTCGCCTGGCTGCGCGAGGCAACCGTCCTGCCGATCCTCGTCAAGGGCATGGTGCTGGGGGAGGACGCGGTGCGCGCTGTCGATCTCGGGGCGGATGCTCTCATCGTCTCCAACCACGGCGGCCGCGTGCTCGACGGATTGCCGAGCGTGCTCGACGTGATCGAAGAAGTAGCGGAGGCGACCGGCGGGAAAGTCCCGCTTCTTGCTGACGGCGGCTTCCGCTCCGGCACCGATGTGGTCAAGGCACTGGCGCTCGGGGCAAGCTCGGTGCTGATCGGCCGTCCGCAGATGCATGCCCTTGCCGTCGCCGGAATGCCGGGCGTGGCCCATGCGATCCATCTGCTGCGCACCGAACTCGAAGCGGCGATGGCGCAGCTCGGATGCCCGACCCCGGCCGATATCATCCGCGCGCGGCTGACCCATCTGTATTGACGTTGCGACAATTGCGGCGCGCTCATCTTCGGTAAATCTCTGAAATCGCATCGCCCGTTTGTGAGCCGCCATGGCGAAGCAACAGTGGTGCTAGGCTGTCACCAATTAATACAAATTATGACGCCCCAAAGGGCGCGAACTTTGTCATGGCAGCAACAAAACAAGATGAGGGATTTACAAAGTGGTGCGATTCCGTTGCGGCCTTTTGGCATCGGCTGCCCTGACAGTCTGGCCTCTCGCTTCCGTTCACGCCCAATCGGCTTCGAGCGGCACCGGTACGACCACGACCCATGCCGCCGCCGAAGATAGCGGCGAGGAAATGGAGATCGTCGTCTCCGGTCAGAAGCCGCGCGGCTCGGTCATCGGCGACATTGCGCCGGAAGTGACCTTCAACTCGGGCGACGTGCGCGCGCTCGGCGTCTCCAGCGTCACCGAACTGCTTGAGGAACTCGCCCCGCAGACTGAAAGCGCGGGCGGCGGTGCGCCGGTCGTGCTGCTCGAAGGGCGCCGCATTGCCAGCTTCCGCGAAGTCGGCACGATCCCTACCGAAGCGATCCAGCGCGTCGAGATCCTGCCCGAGGAAGTCGCGCTCAAGTACGGCTATGCGGCAACGCAGAAGGTCGTGAACATCGTCCTGCGCCAGCGGTTCCGCGCCTATACCCTCGAAACCGGCGGCAAGCTCACGACCAAAGGCGACGGCCTGACCCTCAACCCCAAGGCCGATTTCCTGGCGATCCGGCGCGGCGAGCGCGTCAACATCGATGCCAACTACTCGCACGCGAACCCGATCACCGAGGCCCAGCGCGGCCTTGCGACCAGCGCGGGCAACGGCAACAACCGCACCTTGCGCTCGGGATCGGAAGCCCTGACGCTGACGGGGACTTACGCCAAGCCGCTGTCGCAAGTCTGGCTGGCCACGATCAACGGCGAAGTCACCACCACTGATACCGAGGCCTTGCGCGGCAGCGCGCTTTCCCCCGTCACCATTCCCGGCGGCAGCGCTTATGCGAGCGGTGCGGCAGACGAGACATTCCTGCCGACCGTGACCGGCCTTTCCCCGCTGACCAACAGCAACAGCACCCAGACCGGACACCTCGGACTGACCTTGAACGGCACCACGCAAAAGTGGCAGTGGACCGTCACCGGCAACTACGACCACAGCGACACCCGCTCGATCCAGCAGCGCCCGCTGAACCTTGCCGACTATGCCGCCGCTGTCGCTGCCGGAGATCCGCTGGCCGATCCCGCCCTGCCGATTGCCGGTCAGTTCCTGGATTTCCAGTCGGCCAACCAGTCGCGCAATTCCACCGACAGCGCCGAACTCAACCTGATCGCCACCACCTCGCCCTTGCAACTGCCCGCAGGCGCCGTGAACACGACCTTCAAGGTCGGCGGCACGCTCGACCGCTCCGAAAGCGAGATCACCCGGCAAGGCCTGACCCAGTACCGGAATGTCGACCGCAACCAGGGCGAGGCCTCGGTCAACATCGACATCCCGCTCAGCAGCCGCGCAGTGCCGCTGTTCCCCGGCGCCGGAAAGATGTCGATCAACGCCAATGCCGCCGTGCGCCAGGTCGGCGATTTCGGCACGCTGCGCACGCTAGGCGGCGGTTTCACCTGGAATCCGACAAACAAGTTGAGCCTGATCGCCAGCTACCGCGACGACCAGAACGCCCCCAGCGCGGCCCAACTCGGCGGCGCGGTAATCACCACCGCCAATGTCGACATCTTCGATTATACGCGCGGACAGTCGGTTCGCGTAACGGCGCTGACCGGCGGCAATCCCGACCTCAAGGGGTCCGGCATGCGCAACTTCCGCCTCGGCGGCACATTCCGCCTGAGCGATCCGAACATCACACTCAACCTCGACTACAACCGCACCTGGCAGCGCAATCAGGTCACGGCCCTGCCCGGCGCCACGCCAGCGGTCGTCGCCGCCTTCCCGGAACGCTTCGCGCGCGATGCCGACGGCGATCTGGTCTCGGTCGACCTGCGGCCGATCAATATCGCCAGCGAGGACAAGTCCCAGATCCGCATGGGCATCACGTTCACGAAATCGCTGAAGACGCCGCAGTCGCAGATCGACGCCATGCGCGAGAGCTTCCGCAAGCGTTTCTCCAACGGCTTCCCCGGCCGCCCCGACGGCGAAGGCAGCCCACCACCGCCGCCTGCCGATGGCGAGGCTGCCGGCTCGCGGCCCGACACTGCTGCGGGTGCTTCGCCGGACGCCACGGCGAACGCACCGGGCAATCCCGGAAGTGGAAGTGGCCGTGGCTTTGACCGTCCGGGCGGCGGGCGCGGCTTCGGCGGCGGCGGGTTCGGTGGAGGAGGACGCGGCGGTCGCCTGACCTTCTCGCTCTATCACACCTGGGTCTTCTCCGACCGCGTGGTCCTGCGCGAGGGACAGCCCGAGATCGACCTGCTCAAGGGCGGCACGATCGGCGCCAGCAGCGGCGGGACCCCGCGCCACAAGCTGGAACTCCAGACCGGCTATTCGCAGAGCGGCCTCGGCATGCGCTTCACCGGAAGCTGGCAGAGCGGTACGACCGTGAACGGCGTGGAAGGTTACCCGACGACGCAGCTGCGTTTCGAGGACTTTGCCAAGTTCGACTTACGCCTCTTCGCCGATCTCGGCCAGCAGCCCAAGCTGGTCGACAAGATGCCGTTCCTGCGCGGTTCGCGCGTGACGTTCTCGGTCTCCAACCTGTTCGATGCCCGCCAGCAAGTGCGTGACGGCAACGGCAATACCCCCTTCGCCTATTCGCCTTACTATCTCGACCCGGTGGGCCGTTCGTTCCAGCTCACGTTCCGCAAGCTGTTCTTCACGGCGCCACCGGGCGGCCAGGGCCGCGGCCCGCGGTGACGGTAAGCGGCGCGGCGATCATCTCCCCGTCGCGCCGCCGCGCCGATAGTGCCGATACGAACAAACTTCAGGCTATCATTTGCGAATGATTTGCAATAGCATATAAATCGTGACCTGGAGTGCCCGCCGATGACCTTTCACTTCCCCGCCCCGTCCGGCCCACCCGCCACTCTGCCGCCCAGCGTTCTGGTCGACATGGTGCGGTGCTGGACCCAGGCCCGCCGCGAAGGGCACCTGACCCAGCCCCGCCTTGCCAACCGGCTTGACCTGTTCGACTGCGCCGTTCTCGCGCCGGTGTTCGACAGCTTCTGCCTCCTGCTCGAATCGGCGCTCGACCGGCCCTTCCGGATGGGAGAAGCCCGGCACCTTTCCTCCGACGAGCGACTGATGCTGACACTGCTCGAAGGGCCGGAACTGCGCACCGTCACACTGCCCTGCGACAGAACCCGCGGCGCCCTGCTCGATCTTGCGATCCGTTCCACCCGGATCATGATCGCCCTTACGCTGCGGCAAGCACGCAAGGTTAAGGTCAAAAGCTGAGCGTCAAAGGCTGATCTGGGCCATGATCATCACGAAGAAGAGGACAAGCGCCGTCGAAGCGAACCAGCCCAGCAGGACAGTGCGCCAGAACGCGCCGAACCGCCCCACGCCGTAAGCGCCGCGCAATTGTCGGTACATGTGGATCGGCGGCAGGAAGAACAGCACCGACAGCAGGCCCGTGGCACCGATGGCATCCAGCACCATGCCGAGAATGACGAGCATCGTCATGAAGCAAAGCGAGTACGTGACGAAGACCGTGTGGTCGTAAAGGTGGAAGCGACGGCTGAACGGGAACAGCAGCCAAAGAAACGGCACCGAGATCGGGATCAGCGCCCAGCTGTACTTGTAGGCATAAGTCTGAAGCTTGTAGGCAGCAAGTTCCGGGTTCTTTTTGAATTTCCTGATGGCCTTGTCGATCTGGTGGAAGTCGCTGTAGCTCTGCCGGTCAGGCAGGTTCTCGGCAATCGCCGACCGCGTGTCCTTCAACGCCTCGATTTCCTGCTGCCGGCTGTCGATCCGCCGATCAATCGCCTCGGTATCGGCTTTCCGGTCCTTCAACGTCTGCCGATCTGCCCGCAAGGCCGCGAGTTCCTTTTCGCTCGCGGCGATCGCCTGCTGGAAATTGCCGGACCGGACCGCGGGCGCCTCGGCGCCTTCATGGCTTTCCAGGGCATGGAAGGCCGCGAACATCAGGAAGACACTGAACAGGAACAGTGCGATCGGAGAGACATAGCTCGCCCGCCGCCCGTCGATATATTCGCGCGTCAGTCTGCCGGGTCGCCAGGCGAGCAGCGGCAGCGTGCGCCAGATCTTGCCTTCGAAATGGAACACGCCGTGGAGCAGGTCGTGAAAGAACGCACCGAGGCTGCGATGGACATGCGCGGCCTGCCCGCAGGCATGGCAATGCGAGCCGACCAGCGCAGTACCGCAATTGAGACACACGGTTTCATGCGTATGCCCGTCGCGCCCCGTCTCCGGCTCGGCGGCCTTCGCGGTCAGAGCGCCCTGCCCAAGCTCCGCCAGACTTTCGGTGATCTCGTTCATGGATTCCCCCTCAAGCGGGAGGAGCCTATCGCGTTGTCCGGCGACTGAACAGGGCCTGCTAGGCGGCCCGCTCGGCGAGCTTGGCCTCGATCGCCTTCCACAGGCGCGCGAACTGCTGCGCGGCCGGGCTTTGCGGGGAATGGGCGCCGACCGGCTGCCGGTGCACGGCGCATTGCTCGACGGCGCTGGCATAGGGGACCGAGGGCCAGTTCGGGTTCGCCTCGCGCGCTTGCCGGTGCAGCGCGCGGCGGATATCCAGCATCGAGAGCACCGGCAGGATCGGCGGATGGCGGCGCGTATTCCCGGCGATTTCCCGCACCACGAGATCGAAGGCGCGAGCGGAAAGCGGCGAAGGCGGCAGCGGCACGATCACCAGATCCGCCGCGCGCACGACTTGCGCGGAAAGCTCGTTCATCACCGGCGGGCAATCCAGCACGATGCGGGCATAGCTGCCGGAGAGTTCTTCGGTCAGCCGGGCGAGCCGCCGGCGCTTGCCGATGCGCATCAATTGTGCATCGAGCGCGCGAATGCTCTCGTCGGCGGGGAGGACGTCTATCCCATCCCAGGCGGTTCGCTGGATCAGCTTGGCCGGGGAGCGATCGCGCGAGAACACTTCCTCCGCCAGTCCGGAACCTTTCGGCTCCAGTCCATAGAGAAAGCCCGAACCACCCGCCGCGTCGAGATCCCAGAGCAGCGTGCGATGGCCGTCCTGCGCCGAGCACCAGGCGAGATTGGCGGCGAAGGTCGTCTTTCCGACTCCGCCCTTGACGCTGTAGATCGCAATCGTCGCCCCGCCGGAGGATTGCCTATCCGCGTGCGGTTCCTCCACGCGCCGCGCGCGTTCCCGAACCGATCCACCGGCGATCCGGGGCAACTTGTGCTTCTTTCCAACCACGAGCGGGATCGTTGCCGGTGGAGCGCGATCCGTCAACCGGGAACCGCTTGCCGTCATGGCTAAAACGGCATCGGCCCGCAGTTCTGTCCGAGAAACGGAGCGAACTGCGGGCCGATGCCGCAATCCGGCTCTCGCCGGATCAGCAAGACGAGCGATCAGCCGTCGTAGTCGCCACCCAGCGAGGTATTGCGGGTCGGCGCCGAAGCGGTGATGCGCAGGGCCTCGGCCGACTGGCTGAGCGAACCGATTTCGTCCATCTCGTCATCGTCGTCCGGCAGGACGCGCTGCATCGAGGTGACCAGCGTTTCCTTGAGGTTGGCCGGGGTCACGGTCTGCTCTGCGATTTCGCGCAGGGCAACGACCGGGTTCTTGTCACGGTCGCGCTCAAGGGTGAGTTCGGCGCCGCCCGAGATCTCGCGCGCACGCTGTGCGGCCAGCAGGACCAGGTCGAAGCGGTTGGGGATCTTGTCGACGCAATCTTCGACAGTAACGCGCGCCATGGGCACTCCGTATGAAATCTGGTGGATCGGTAAACGAGGGCCGATAAGCAGATAACCCGCAAGAGTCAAGAAAACTACGCGCCGTCGGAGCGGCGGAAGCAGGTCGCCTCGTGATCGTCGATCACGCCCACCGCCTGGAGCCAGGCATGGACCACCACCGGACCGACGAAACCGAAGCCGCGCTGCTTGAGCGCCGCCGACAGGGCATCGCCCGCCGGGGAGCGCGCGGCGCTGCCGGTGCCGTCGCCCATGGCCGTCTCGCCGCCGACGAAGGACCAGACGAATTCGGCGAAGTCCTTGCCCTGTTCCTGCATCGCAAGGTATCCCTGCGCATTGCGAATGGTCGCCTCGATCTTGGCCCGCGCGCGGACGATGCCCGCATCGCCCATCAGGCGGTCGATTTCGGCAGGACCATAACCGGCGATGCGATGGGGATCGAAGCCCTCGAAAGCCGCGCGGAACGCATCGCGCTTGTAGAGGATTGTCCGCCACGACAGGCCGGCCTGGAAGGTGTCGAGCACCAGCTTTTCCCAGAGCGCGCGGGAATCCCGGACGGGAACGCCCCATTCCTCGTCGTGATAGGCCTGCATCCGGGCATCGCCCTCGGCCCAGCGGCAGCGGTGTAGCGTTTCGGTCATCGGGCTTTCCGGAAAGTGAGATTGTAGCGCCAGGGGCCGGTCGCAGGATGCGTGCCCTTCTCGACACTGTCCACCCCATGGAAGATCATGCGCGAGGGGCCTCCCCAGACGACCACGTCGCCATGGTGGACAGGATGACGCCGGGGGCGGTCGCTCCGCGTGAGGCCGCCCCAGAGGAACGCGGCGGACAGCCCCAGCGAAACCGAGACGATCGGCGCGTCGTGGTCGCGCTCGTCCATATCCTGGTGCAGCGAAAGCCGCGTCTGCGCATCGTAGCGATTGACGAGGCAGGCATCGGGCACGAAGCCGGGATAGCGCGCCGCGGCCGCAGCACGCGCGGCGAGATCGAGAAAGCGCGGCGGCAGCGCGGGCCAGCGATCTCCGGTCTGCGGGTCTGTCGATTGATAGCGATAGCCTCTGCCGTCGCTGATCCAGCCGGTCTCCCCGCAGTTGAACATCGCCACCGCCAGTCGGCCGCCGCTGCGGGTCGTCATGTGCCGGAACGGCGATATCGCCGCGAGCGGAGCTATCTCGGCGAGCAGCGCCTCCGCCTCGTCCAGCGCAAAACCGCCGAGCAGGACCGCACCCGGTCCCAGCCCGACTTCGCTGCGGGCGCAGGCGAACATGTCAGGCTGCATCATGGAAGATCACCCCCAGAACATGGCGCCTACCCGCGCGAAGCCGCGACACCCCATGCCGCATGGTGACACGGTAGTCTCCGCGCGATCCTCGCTGCGGGCGCTGGTTGACTGCAAAGACCACGCCGTCTCCCTTGGCCAGCGGCACGACAATGGGCCGCGACTGCATGCGCGGGCGCTGCTCGGTCAGGACGAGTTCGCCGCCGGTGAAATCCGCGCCCGGCTGCGACAGCAGGACCGCCACCTGCAAGGGAAAGACATGCTCGCCATAGAGGTCCTGATGGAGGCAATTGTAGTCGCCGGGGCCGTACTGGAGCAGCAGCGGCGTCGGCCTTCGCTGGCCGGCCGCATGACAGCGATCGAGGAACGCCGCATGATCCACCGGGAAACGGACCGGCATGTCCATGCGCTCGTGCCAGCGGTTGGCGATCGGCGCGAGGCGGGGATAGAGCGCGGTGCGCAGCGACTGGACCACATCGGGCAGCGGATAGGCGAAGTAGCGGTACTCGCCTTGCCCGAAACCATGCCGAGCCATGTGGACCTGACTGCGAAACATGTCTGTCGGCCCGTAAAGCCGGGAAACTGCATCGCACTGCGCATGGCTCAGCAGGCCGGGCAGGACCGCCCACCCTTCGCGGTCGAGTTGAACCGCGATTTCCGGCCAGTCCAGCCCTGTAGCAGCAGGAATTTCGTCTTCGTTCTGGATCATCACCAATTGTCTAGCAGGAGGCCTCACCGATAGCGCCCCGTTCCTTGCGATCAAACCCGGCAGATCACCAGCGATGCGATCGATACGCGCCGTTACAATTATCGCTATTGATTCGCATTAGTTTGTATGCCCAAGAGCAACCACGCTTACAGATCGAGAAAGACCCGATGACTCGCACCAACCGCCTGAGCCTGCTGGCCGTTTCCGTGGCTGCCGCCGTGCTGGCCGCTCCGGCCCTCGCCCACTCGCCTTATCTGCTGCCCAACGGCTTCAATCTCGACAAGGACGATCATGTCACCGTCGAGGCCTCGTTCAGCGAGCACGTCTTCGTGCCCACGGTCGCCATGCTGTCCGACGATTTTCACCTTGTCGGCCCGGACGGCAAGACCTTGCCGCTGAAGCCGGTAGCACTACGCGATCTCGCCGTGCTCGAAGCCCCGCTCCCGGTCGATGGCACCTACCGCCTCACCAGCGGCGAACGACAGGGCCGCGTGGCCAAGGCCGCGCTCATCGACGGCACCTGGGAATTCATCGACCCGCGCCGCCCCCTCCCTGCCGGTGTCACGCCGGTCGACATGCAGAGCGTCACCAAGGCCGAGGCTTTCGTGACGCGCGGCAAGCCCGATCAGGCCGCGCTCGCGCCGTCCGGCAAGGGCATCGAATATCGCGCGATCACGCACCCCTCGCTCATCCGCGCAGGCCAGCCTGCCGAGTTCGAACTGCTGTTCGACGGCAAGCCGCTCGCCAATGCCGACGTCGAGGTCGAGCAGGCGCGTGCGGGCGAGGTG
This sequence comes from Novosphingobium sp., assembly GCA_017745295.1. Classification (GTDB taxonomy): domain Bacteria; phylum Pseudomonadota; class Alphaproteobacteria; order Sphingomonadales; family Sphingomonadaceae; genus Novosphingobium. Next base: position 111,276 of record JAGHZR010000002.1, on the reverse strand, counting down.
GAAAACACCCGTCTGCCGCTCGTCACCAGCGATGCGCGCGGCCGCTTCGCTATCACCGCGCCGGAACCGGGGCTCTACTTCGCGATGACGCGCCATCGCGTCGATGCCGCGAACGGGCTGCCCGCGCGCAGCTATACTTACGCACTGACCTATTCCGTTTCGAAATGAGGAAGAATACCATGAAGTCCGCACTTTGCGCGATGTCCCTGCTGGCCGCGATCGGCGCCGGAACCACGACGGCCCATGCCGCCTCCCACGATCTGGCGACTTTCATCAAGGAGCAGGACCTCGACGGCGACGGCAAGGTCAGCAAGGACGAATTCCAGCGCGGCCGCGATGCCGAATTCGACCGGATGGACCGGAACCACGACGGCGTCCTCTCACACGACGAATATGTCGGCGACTATCGCGAGCGCTTGGAACGCGAACTCGCACAGCGTCCCGAAAGCGAGCGCGCCGAGGAGCGCACCCGCCAGATGCGTCAGGCGGAAGTGCGCTTCGGCGTCCTCGACAGCGACAAGAGCGGCGGCATCACCCGCGCCGAGTTCGCCGCCACCGGCTGGGGCATGTTCCTGCGCCACGACACCAACCACGATGGCTTCGTCTCGGCCGAGGACGTGCCTGCGAAGGACAGCGAGTAAGGCTGCAAGCGGGGCGGCGGATCGACGCGTTTGACGACTGACCGCCCCACTTTACCACCGTCATCCTGAACTTGTTTCAGGATCCATCTTGCCGAACGAACCGCCGTTGATGGCCAGAAATGGATCCTGAGCCGGAGGCCAGCGAAGCTAAACAAGTTCAGGATGACGGTGGGGCTATGCTCTGACGCTCGATCTACTGCACGTCCCCACCTCCCTGCCCTCACTGCAGACTGCGGATGAAGAACTCCGACAGCCTGCGCGTCACATAGTCGATCGGCCCGGTCGAGCGCCCGACGCTGTGCTCGCCGCCCGGCACGACCAGCAGGTCGAAGTCCTTGTCCGCCTTGATGAGCGCATCGGCGACCTGCATCGTCGACGCGGGATCGACGTTGCTGTCCTGCTCGCCCACGATCATGAACAGCTTGCCCTGAAGCTTTGCGGCATTGTCCACGCCCGAGGCATCGGCATAGCTCTTGTCGACCGGCCAGCCGAGCCACTGTTCGTTCCAGCTGATCTTGTCCATGCGGTTGTCGTAGCAGCCCGCCATCGCGACGCCGGCCTTGTAGAAATCGCCATGGAACAGGAGCGCGTTGAGCGTGCTCTGCCCACCCGCCGAAGCGCCGTAGATGCCGACGCGGCCGATGTCGTAGGCCGGATCCTTCGCTGCCATGGCCTTGTGCCAGAGGATGCGGTCCGGGAAGCCGGAATCCTGGAGGTTCTTCCACGCCACGTCCTGGAACGCCTTGGAGCGGTTGGCCGTGCCCATGCCGTCGATCTGCACGACGATGAAGCCGAGATCGGCCAAAGCCTGCATGCCGATCACCTTGTCGCCGCCGGAGTGATAGCCGAAGGGCCAGAAGCTCTTGGGCACGAAGCTGTCGTGCGGGCCGGCGTAGATGTTCTCGATCACCGGGTACTTCTTAGCCGGATCGTAGTCGCGCGGGCGCACGACGAGGCCCCAGATATCGGTCTTGCCGTCGCGCGCCTTGGCGGTGAAGACTTCCGGCGCGCGGAAACCGGCGGCGGTGAGGCGGCTGATGTCGCCCTTCGCGACGGTCTGGACCAGCGCGCCGTCGCTCGTGCGGTGGAGTTCGCTGACATTGGGCAAGTCCACGCGCGAATAGGTATCGACGTAGAACTGCATGTCGGGCGAGAAGCTGACCGTGTGATCGGCGCGCTCGGGGGTGAGCGGGGTGAGGTTCCGGCCGTCGAAATCGATGCGGTAGTAGTGCCGAAAATAGGGGTCCTCGCCTGCGTTCATGCCGCTGGCGGCAAACCAGATCTGGCGCTTTTCATCGTCGACCTTCACCACGTCGCGGACCACCCACGAACCGGTGGTGATGCGGTTCTTCACCTTTCCGGTCCGACCGTCGATCAGGTAGAGGTGGTTCCAGCCATCGCGCTCCGAGGCCCAGACGATCTCATTGCCGAGGCCTTTCACATCGTGCGAAAACCGTCTGTCGGCATAGACGAACGTCTTCGCATCCTCGGTGACGGCAGCGTGGGCCGCGCCGCTCGCGGCATCGACCGAGACGATCCGCGCCTGCCCGAAACCGCGCCGGACGTAATCGAATTCCACACTCTTTCCGTCAGCCCGCCAGCGCGGGCCGGACAGTTCGTAGGCATTGGGGAAGAGCGATGGGTCCACCACGGTCTGGCGCTTTTCGACCACGTCGAACAGCACCGGCTGCTCCTGATCGATCGCATCGCCGGGCTTGGGGTAGAGCTGGGTCTGGAGGCCCGGCTGCCCCTTGCCCTTCGGCGCCGCCTCGACGCGCAGGACGTGGCGGGCATAGCCGGGACGGACGCGGTAAATCATCAGGTGGCGACTGTCGGGCGACCAGGCGATCGTCTCGGGATCGTAGAAGTTGCCCGACGATCCGTCCGTGCTGAGGCGAACTGCAGCCGTGCTTCCGGCAGGACGGACGGTCAGGTTGTCATCCTCCACCAGCGCCTCCCACTTGCCGTCGGGCGAGAGGCGCGGATGATTGTCCGCCGGAACCGAAAGATCGCGCACGACACCGAAACCGCGCGGACGGCGCGGGTCTTGCTGCTTCTCGCAGGCATAGTCGGTCAGGGTGCAGCGCCAGCCGTCTTCGTCGAGCCAGAACTGGATAGTTTGGCGATCTCCGGCATAGTCGAATTCCGCGAAAGGCAGGCGCAGCGGCGCGACCGGACGGCCCAGCGCTTTGGTCAGCGTCGCAGCGAGGCGCTGCTGGTCGAAGGAGGGACTATGCTCCAGCGACCGAGCATCCACGGTCTCGAACGCGAAACCGCCCTCCACGGTCTTGCGATAGGAGAATGCCGTGCCGTCCGGCGTCCAGTGCGCGGGCCAGGCCACGTCGCGGGTCAGATATTGCCAGCTCTCACGAAGGGCCAGCGACCGATCGATATCCGCCCGCGTCGGAGCCGCGCCCACGGCAGCCGAGATCAGCGCCGCGCCGCCCGCCATCAACAGTCCGCAGATACGAGCACGGCGAGCAGCAAGAGACATGGAATGCGACCTTATTCTATAGAGGATTGATAATCGTATACGGTATTATGCACATGACGCAACGCTTGCCTGACCTCCCCACGTCGTCCTGAACTTGGTTCTGGATCCATTCGTGGCCATCAACGGCAGCTTGCGCGGCGAGATGGATCCTGAAACGAGTTCAGGATGACGAGGTGTGCTGATGATAAAGTGCCCACCCAGCATGCGAAAAGCGCCAATCCAGACGCATTAATTGCTAATGCGTCGCATATTCTTTTCCTCCATCACAGTCCATAGATGCACCCCACGCGGCGCGATTCGCCGCCATTGAACCCTTCGGGGGGAGATCCTAGCTTCAACACGGGCCTGAAAACCACGGTCCGGCAACGAGGAGACGGTCAAGGCCATGGATATTCGTCGCGAATCCGACAGCATCGGTGAAATCGAGGTTCCTGCCACCGCATACTGGGGCGCCCAGACCCAGCGCAGCATCGAGAACTTCCCCTTCGCCGCCAGCGAACGCATGCCTCTCCCGATCGTCCGCGCCCTCGCCCGCGTGAAGCTGGCCGCCGCCCGTGCCAACCGCTCCCATGGTCTCGAAGCCGGACTTGCCGATGCCATCGAGGCCGCTGCTATCGAAGTCGTCGAAGGCAGGCTGGACGACCAGTTCCCGCTGGTGATCTGGCAGACCGGCAGCGGCACCCAGAGCAACATGAACGTCAACGAGGTCATCGCGGGCCGCGCCAACGAGATCCTTTCCGGCCAGCGCGGCGGCAAGAACCCGGTCCATCCCAACGACCACGTCAATCGCGGCCAATCCTCCAACGACAGCTTCCCTACCGCCTTGCACGTCGCGGCGGTCGTCTCGATCGAGGAAGTGCTCGTCCCCGCCCTCGACCGGCTGACCGCCTCGCTCGATGCCAAGGCCAAGTCCTGGAGCGATATCGTCAAGATCGGCCGCACCCACCTGCAGGACGCCACGCCGCTGACCCTCGGCCAGGAATTTTCGGGCTATGTCCAGCAACTGCGCGACGCCTACCAGCGCGTCCGCGATGCCGAGCAGGGCGTGCTGCGACTGGCGCAGGGCGGCACTGCGGTCGGCACCGGCCTCAACGCCCCGGAAGGTTTCGGCGAAGCCATCGCCGCCGATCTCGCCGAGCAGACTGGCAAGGCCTTCGTCAAGGCGCCCAACACCTTCGAGGCCCTCGCCAGCAACGACGCTCTGGTGCAGCTTTCCGGCACGCTTTCGACCCTCGCCGTAGCGCTGACCAAGATCGCCAACGACATCCGCCTGCTCGGCTCCGGCCCTCGCTCGGGCCTCGGCGAACTCGACCTGCCCGCGAACGAACCGGGCAGTTCGATCATGCCCGGCAAGGTCAATCCCACCCAGTGCGAGATGCTGACGATGGTCGCCGCGCAAGTCATCGGCAACCATCAGGCCGTCACCGTGGGCGGGCTTCAGGGCGCCTTCGAGCTCAACGTGTTCAAGCCGATGATTGGCGCGGCGGTGATCCGCTCCATCGAACTGCTCGCCACCGGCATGACCAGCTTTGCCGAGCGCTGCGTGGACGGTATCGAGCCGAACCGCACGCGGATCACCGAATTGCTCGAACGCTCGCTGATGCTGGTGACCGCGCTGGCGCCGGAGATCGGCTACGACAATGCCGCCAAGATCGCCAAGCACGCCCACACCAAGGGCCAGACCCTGCGCGAGGCGGCGCTGGAACTCGGTCTGGTGGACGACGCGACGTTCGACCGGCTCGTTCGCCCCGAAACCATGGTCTGATCACGGTTCATTCGCAAGGCCGATGGAGAGAGCTGCGCTCAAGAGGAGCGGCGCTCTCCATCGGCTCCAGTCGATCAGTGAATCTCGGCTGCGACCGTGCCCGCCTGGCGCTCGAACAGACGACGATATTGCCCCTGCTCCGACTTGAGCAGAACCTCATGCGTTCCGTCCTCGACGATTTCACCGCGATGGAACACCAGAATGCGGTCCAGCGCCCGCACCGTGGAAAGGCGGTGGGCGATGACGATGGCCGTCCGGCCCACCATGAGACGCTCCATCGCCTCCTGGATCGCCGCCTCGGATTCGGAATCGAGGCTTGAGGTCGCCTCGTCGAGAATGAGGATCGGCGCATCAGCCAGGAAGGCGCGCGCGATGGCGATGCGCTGCCGCTCGCCCCCGGAAAGCTTGACGCCCCGCTCGCCCACCAGCGTGCGATAACCCTTGGGCAGGCGCAGGATGAAGTGATGCGCATTGGCCAGTCGCGCCGCCCTCTCGATATCCTCGATGGTCGCGTCCGGCCGGCCATAGCCGATGTTCTCGGCCAGCGTGCGGTGGAACAGCACCGGCTCCTGCGGCACGATGGCGACCTGGCGCCGCAGCGAGGTCTGCGTGGCATGAGCGACATCCTGCCGGTCGATCGTGACCCGGCCCTGCTCCACGTCGTAGAGCCGCTGGATCAGCTTGACGAAGCTGGTCTTGCCGGAGCCGGAAGGCCCCACCAGGCCGACACGCTGACCACTCGGGATCGCCACGTCGAGATGGCGGAACAAGGGCTTGTCCTGTCCGCCGTAGTGGAACGTCACGTCCTCGAAGCGGATCGCACCGTCGACGATGCGGATGGGCCGCGCATCGGCGCGGTCGGCCACGCCCAGCGGTTCGTCATGAAGCTGGACCAGTTCCTCCATCTCGTTCACCGCGCGCTGGAGCATGTGGACGTGCTGGCCGATGTCCCGCAGATAGCCGTTGAGCACGAGGTAGCTGGTCAGCACATAAGCGACATCGCCCGCGCCTGCCTGTCCCTGCATCCAAAGCCAGAGCGCGGCGGCGGTGACGGCGGCGCGCACCAGCCAGAGCAGGGTGGTCTGTCCGGTGCCTGCCCAGGTGAAGGCCATCCAGGTCCGCCACGTCCGCTTGCGCCACTTGGCGACGGTCCGCGCGAGCAGTTCCTCCTCGCGTTCCTCGCCGCCGAAGGCCTTGACCACGGCATTGGTGCCGATCGCATCGGCCAGAATACCGCCAATCCGCGTATCCCACTGGTTCGAGAGGCGCGCGATCGGTGCCAGCACCCGCGTCGCCAGCCCCACGGTCAGGGTGATATAGGCCAGCGCACCCACCGCCATGACCAGCCCGAGCACGGGCCAGTGGAGGGTCATCAGGATCACCGTCGCGACCAGCACCGTCAGCGAAGGCAGCAGCGAGAGCAGCAGGACGTCGTTCAGGGTGTCGAGCGCCCACATGCCGCGGGTGATGCGCCGCACGGTCGAGCCGGAGAAAGCATTGGCGTGCCAGTCGGTGGAGAGACGCTGGACGCGGGCGAAGGCTTCCTGCGTCACGTCGCGCATCATCCCCAGGGTCAGCGGCGTAATCAGCCACCAGCCGAGGAGGCGGAACACCACGAGGCCGAGACCGAGCACGGTGATCGCCGCGAAGGCGCGCCAGGCTTCCGCCGCAAGTCCGCCGCCCACCGCGTCGATCATGCGTCCGGCATAGATCGGCACGAAAACTTCGGTAACGGTCGCCAGCATCATCGCCCCGGCGCAGACGACGGCGAGCACCGGCGCTCGCCGCCAGTGGCCGAAGGCGAACGCCAGCACCTTGTGCAGGACCGCGGCGCGCGGGAACAGGTCTTCGTCGGTATCGGTCATGAGGAAATGTCCGCACGGTCTGGCGCGGTCCCTTTGTCAGCAGATTGTATCAGCGGGTTGGAGCTTTGGTCCGGAGCCGGAGCTTCGGGTCAGGAGAGGCAGGTATCCAGGGGAACCCGGTCAGCCCCAGTCGCGAATGCGCGCCCCAAAGGGCAGATACGGATGGTACATCGTCGCCCTCCCTGCTGATTGCCGACGCGCGCTTCATACCAGACCTGTGCTGCCAAAGCCAGCGAAGAGCGGTCGGGTTCGCGCACGTCCGCCATTGCCAATTGCCGCCTCGGCCTGCATCCAGCCGCGATGACCTCATCGTCTCCGACGCAGACTTGCAGCGCAGCTCCTGCCGGGAAAGCCGCTCGCTTCTGGATGCCCTTGCTGGCGCTGGTCCTGCTCGGCTGCAACTTGCGCGGCCCGATCACCGCGATCCAGCCGGTGCTGGGACAGATCAGGGAAAGCCTCGGCATCGGTTCGGTGGGCGCGGGCCTGCTGACCAGCATTCCCGTCCTTTGCTTCGGCCTGCTGCCACCGCTGGTCTCGCCGCTGATCGCCCGGCTCGGCATAGATCGTTCGGTTCAACTGGTTCTTGCAGGCGTGGCGCTGGCCATGTTGCTGCGGCCCTTTGCAGGGATCGAGGGCCTCTTCGCAGGCACGCTGCTGATCGGCCTGTGCATCGCAATCGGCAACATCGTCACGCTGATGCTGATCGCACGCGATTTCGCGGGGAGGACGAACCTCGTCACCGGCTTCTACACGATATCGCTCAATCTCGGCGCGATGCTCACGCTTGCCCTGACCGCGCCGATGGCCGATCGCATCGGCTGGCGCCGGGCGCTGGCGGCCTGGGCCGGACTGGCGGCCGTGGCGATGATCGTCCGCCTGCTCGCCCCGCGTGAAACCGCGCCCGAGGAAAGCAGCCGGACCACCTCCGAGGCCTCCTCGAAGGCCGCTACCGCGATGCCGGGCCAGCAACGCGCCGTGTGGATCATGACGCTGGCCTTCGCGGTCCACATCTTCGCCTATTACAGCCTGACCGCCTGGCTGCCGACTTATCTTGCCGGAGCGGGCGGGATGGGCGCCACGCAGGCAGGTATCGTCGCGTCCTCGTTCCAGATCCTTTCGCTGACCGGATCGCTCGGCATTCCGCTGCTGGCCCGCCGGTTCTCGCTGGGAACGCTGATGATGGCGATGGGCGCCATCTGGACCGTCACGCCGATCTGGATCCTGCTTGCGCCGGAGCAATGGATGTTCTGGTCGCCGATCGGCAGTATCGCCCATGGCGGCACTTTCGTGCTCGTCTTCATGATGATCGTGAAGTTCACCCGCACGATGGACGAAAACCGCCGCGCCTCCACCAAGGCCCAGAGCATCGGCTATTGCTTTGCCGCTCTCGGCCCGACGCTGACCGGATGGCTACAGGGTACGGCCCATGGCTGGTGGCTCGCCTTCGGCATGATCGCGGCGATAACGCCGGTGCTGATACCGCTGGGCCTCGTGCTTTCCCGCTTCGAAGACGGCCAGACTCGGCAGCGCGCGAATCCCTAGGTATCACGATCCCGTCACGCGCGGACAACGGCCCCTTTCGACGCCGAAAATCGTTACCGTTCCCGGATAAGCACTTAGCCGATCGGAGGCTATCCAATCTGGCTATTTGTGCCTCGATTGCACAGTGCTATGCTTGAAGACCACCCCGAGACCCGCGACCAGCACCTCACCCAACTCGGTGACAGGCTCGGGCAACAGCGTCCGAGCCTGTCCAAGAAGAGTCGCCAATAAGATCCGCCCCCAAGCGAAAACCGGGAGCGGCAGAGGAGAAGTGCATGGAAGACCCCCGCGCCACAATTGCGCGTGAACCGATGCATTACCGTCAGGTAATCGCCATTGCCATCGCGACCGCGCTCAACGCGCTCGACGGCTTCGACGTTCTGTCGATCAGCTTCGCCGCGCCGGGCATTGCCAAGGACTGGGGCATCGACCGCGCCGCGCTCGGCCTCGTGCTGTCGATGGAACTGTTCGGCATGGGCGTGGGCGCCTTCGTGCTCGGCAGTCTGGCCGACAAAGTCGGTCGCCGTCCGATGTTGCTGGCCTGCCTCGTCATCATGGGGACGGGCATGTTCATGGCCTCGACCGCGACGAGTGTACCTATCCTTTCCGCCTATCGCCTGTTCACCGGCCTCGGCATCGGCGGCATGCTGGCCGCGACCAACGCCGTCGTCGCCGAATGCTCGAACGCCAGGCGCCGCAACCTGACCGTCGCGATCATGGCGGGCGGTTATCCGATGGGCGCCATCGTCGGCGGTTCGGTCGCTTCCTGGCTGCTCGCGGAAACCGGTCACTGGCAGTCGGTGTTCGAGTTCGGCGCCGTCGTCACGCTCTGCTTCATCCCGCTGGTGCTCTGGCTGGTGCCCGAGACGATGGCCTTCCTCCTGCTCAAGCGCCCCGCCGGTGCACTGGAGAAGATCAACCGCACGCTCGTCCGTCAGGGGCGCCGGCCGCTGCCCCAGATGCCGCCTGCCGATCCCGTCAAGCAGAAGGCCAGCGTCGGCGCCCTCTTCGCGCCGGGCCTTGCCAGCGTCTCGACGATGCTCACGGCCGTCTGCTTCTTCCACATGATGACGTTCTACTTCCTCGTGAAGTGGATCCCGAAGATCGTCGTCGATCTCGGCTTCCCCCCGGCATCGGCGGGCGGCGTGCTGGTATGGGCCAACATCGGCGGCGCGATCGGCTCGATCACCGTCAGCGTGCTCAGCCAGAAAGTCGGCATCCGCCCGCTGGTGGTCGCCTCGATGGTGCTGGGTTCGGGCGCGGTCATGCTGTTCGGCCAGGGTTTCTCGACCTTGAGCGGCCTGTCGCTGATCGCCTGCGTGGCCTGCTTCTTCACCAATGCCGCCATTGCCGGTTTCTACGCGGTGATCGCCCAGAGCTATCCGGCGGCACTGCGCGGCGGCGGCACCGGACTGGTGGTCGGCGTGGGCCGCGCCGGGGCCGCGCTTGGCCCTATCGTGGCTGGTCTGCTGTTCAATGCCGGTTGGGGGCTTGCCCCGGTCGCCATGACGATGGCTTGCGGTACGCTGATCGCCGCCGTCGTGCTGTCGCTGGTCCGCTACCGCGAGAGCACAATCGCCTGACCGGAGAAAAGTTACGGGATGGCCGCTCGCAGACGGCCATCCCCGCCTAAAAATAGCAAGACGTTTCCCGAGAGGATTTTCCATGCGCTCCCCCCGCGCCTTGACCCTGCTTGCCTGCGGTACGGCCGCTCTTGCCCCCCTGCCCGCCCTTGCCCAGTCCGTTCCGCCCGACAGCACCAGGACCGACGAAGCCGGCACCCTGTCCACCCAGGCGCCTCCGGGCGTGCGCCCCGCAAAATCGCAGCCGCGCCCGGCCGAGGCGATGCCCGGCGGTCGGCCCGGCCCGGCAGGCCTGCCGCAGAACATCCGCTGGACCGAAGACTGGTCGAAGAAGCCGGAGGCCGACGCCCCGCTGCTCGAAAAGATCAAGCATATCCCGATCGCGGGCGACGACGTCTATCTGACGCTCGGCGGCGAAGCGCGCCTCTATTATACCGACTGGCACCGCTCCTCGCTGGGCCTGAGGGCGAACGACAATAACGATCCGGTCCAGTCCCGCCTGCGCGTACTGGCCGACCTCCATGTCGGCGAGAACCTGCGCGCCTATCTGGAACTGGGCGACAACCGCGAATTCGGCGAACAGTTCGCCACCCCGCCCAACCGCGACAAAGTGGACATCTATCAGGCCTTCATCGACGTGACGGTGCCGCTGGGCAAGGCGGGCAAGATCACTTTCCGCCCCGGCCGCTTCGAGATGCCGCTGGGCAACGGCAAGCTGGCGGGCGTGCGCGAAGGCCTGAACATGCGCTTCACCTATCAGGGCCTGCGCGCCACCTACATTCTGCCGGGCAAGCTCTCGGTGGACGTCTTCGCGGTGAAGCCCGTCCAGATCAAGCCCGGCACTTTCGACGACGGCCCGAACCACGCGCAGGACTTCCACGGCATCTACATCAGCGCGCCCAACCGCATCGCCGGTTTCGGCACCGACCTCTACTGGTACGAGCTGAAGCGCGACCGCGCGACGCTCACCGCGGGCGTCGGCAAGGACGATCGCAACAACTGGGGCGGCCGCCTGTGGAAACGCGGCCCGCACTGGGACCTCGATCTCGAAGGCACTTATCAGAGCGGCACTTTCATCAACAAGGACATCCGGGCCTATGGCGCGATGTTCGAAGGCGGTTACACCTTCGACGCGCCGATGAAACCGCGCCTGGGCCTGCGCACCAACTACTTCAGCGGCGACAAAGACCTGAGCGACGGCAAGATGGGCACATTCGTCCCCGCCGCCGCCCGCCTGCCGCTGATCAGCGAGGCCGCGTTCTTCAGCTTCTCGAACCTGATGGACATCTACCCCTCGGTAACGATCAAGCCGACGCCCGCAATCACCGTCATGGCCGGACCGGACTTCCTGTGGCGCGCGCGCAAGGGCGACGGCGTCTACATCGGCCCCTCGGGTTCCAGCTTCGCGCCTTACGGTTCAAGCCGCGCGATCGGCACCGACCTCAATCTCGAAGCCTCATGGCAGGCGACCGACCGGCTCGCCTTCCGTCTCTGGGAGACCTACTTCGCCGCCAGCGACTCGTTCCAGGCCAACGGCGGCAGGAACGGCAACTACCTGGGCCTGATGGCGAACTACCGCTTCTGATCGCGTGGGGAGCGACCCGGCCGAAACCGGGGCGCTCCCATTTCTCACGCCAGCAGGTCCTCATGGAAGGCGCCAAAGGACCGTGTCGGGTGGCGGATCTGCATCTCCAGAATCCATAGCCCCTTGCCCGGCAAATGATCGAAGTCGCCGAGATTGCCGCCCTTGTGTACCGAATGCGGATAGTCGCCGACCCGGTGCCCGCGAATGTCGAGGTTGAGCACCCAGCCCAGCGCCCGTGCCTCTTCCTCGGCGCGGGCATAGAGCGCAGAGCCGGTCACTTCGCCCTGTCCCCAGATCGCCTGAACCCGGTCGAACAGCACTTTCACGTCGCGGGCGCAGGCCTGCATCTCGGGATCGCTGCCGACGGCAAAAGTCGCGCCGACATCGCCTTCATGGCCGAGAAACACCGGACCCATGTCGATGAAATAGATGTCGTTCTCGCCGAGAACGGCGTCGCCTTCGCTGCGGTCGCTGAAGATCTTAAGGGTGTTCTCCCCGAACCGCACCAGCACCGGGTGCCAGGACTTCTCCATGCCCAGTTCCTCCAGCGCGGCATGGCCGATCGCCACCGCCTCGCTCTCGCGCATGCCGGGACGGACTTGTTCCGCAATGCGCTCCAGCGCCCGCCAGGACAGCGCCTGGGCGTCGCGCAGGGCATCGAGCGAATAGTGCGGCCCAACCGCTTCGCGCGGCGAGGTGGAAAGCGGGGCATATGCAGACATGGTAGCTCCAGTAACGGAATTGCTTTCAAGGAAAACGCCGGGGCAGGCGCAGGTATCAGGTCTCCGGATCACCGTAGACGTAGGCCGTCACGCCGGAGCGCAGTTGCACTTCCCGGCGCACATAATCGACTTCGTAGGCATCGGCATTGGCAAGGTCCTGCGCGCTGATCCGGAAGAGCGTTCCTTCCACCGCATCCTCACCGCAATCGCTGGGTTCGACCATCGGATGCCAGCGCGTGCCGCTCTTGGCGATGACCTCGGGATCGGTGATCTCGATCATGCGTTGCCGCCAGCCCAGCATGGCGTCCGGCGTGCCCGCCACTTCGCGGCCGAACAGGGCCAGTTGCACCTCGGCTAGCCGCAAAGTTCCGTAGGAGAAGAGGAAAACGTCCTGCATGTTCACTCCGCCATGCCGTCTCAAACCGAATGAAGCGCCGCATTGACGATGCGGGTCTGGGTGAATTCCTCCATGCCCGCAAGCCCCTGATGACGACCGATCCCTGACTGCTTCGCGCCGCCGATCGGCACTTCAAACGGCAGGCTGAACACCCGGTTGACCCAGACCAACCCGCTCTCGATCCCCGAGGCGACGGAGAGGGCACGCTCGACATCGCCGCTCCAGACCGAAGCGCCGAGGCCGTATTCGCTGGCGTTCGCACGGGCCAGTGCCTCTTCCACGCTGTCATAGGCCAGCACGGGAATGACCGGGCCGAACTGCTCCCCACGCACGAGACGGACCTCTTCGGGTAAATCGCGGATCACCGTAGGCGGCACGAACCAGCCCGGTCCCGGCAGCGGCGTGCCGCCCGTCAGCACCCGGCCAAGGTGGCGACTTTCCTCCAGCAGATCGGCCAGACGCGCATGCTGCGCGGCGTTCTGGACCGGGCCGAGCGTCACCCCCTCATCCAGGCCGCTGCCGACCACCGCCTGCCGCGCCAGATCGGCCAGCGCATCGCAAAGCGCATCGATCCGGCTGCGCGGCGCATAGATACGCTTGATGCCGAGGCAGACCTGTCCCGCATTGGACATGGCACCCTCGAACAGCCGGGGCGCGATGGCGGCGATATCGGCATCGTCGAGCACGATGGCGGCGTCGTTGCCGCCCAGTTCCAGCGTAAAGCGCTTCAGCGTCCCCGCTGCCGAAGCCATGACCTTGCGGCCCGTCGCGGTGGATCCGGTAAAACTGACATGGGCGATCCCCGGATGCGCGGTCAGGAACGACCCGAGCGATCCGGCATCGCCCAGCGTCTGGAACACCCCCGGCGGCAACAGGTCCGCCGCCAGTTCGCCAAACTTGAGCGCGGTGAGCGGCGTGGTCGGCGCGGGCTTGGCGATAACGCAGTTGCCCGCCGCCAATGCGGGAGCCAGCTTGAGAACGAGCAGCAGAAGCGGAAAATTCCATGGCACGATGGCCGCGACGACGCCCAGCGGATAGCGCTGCTCGACGATCCGCTCTTCCGGCGTCTCGACGAGGACCTGATCCTCCAGCCTCAAGCCCGCGTGATAGCGCAGCGCCGCCACCGAAGCGCCGACTTCGCCCCGCGCTTCGGCCAGCGGCTTGCCCTGCTCCTGGGTGAGGAGACGGGCGAAGGCCTCGGCCTCCCGCTCCAGCGCGCCTGCCAGAGCGTCGAGCGCCGAGCCCCGGTCCTGCGGAGATGTGCCACGCCACGAGGGAAAGCCGCGATGGGCGGCGGCAATGGCCCGTTCCGCCAGCGCATCATCGGCGCACCAGCTGGAAGCCAGCACGGTGCCGGTGGCGGGATCGAGGACATCGAACGTCGAAGTGCCGTCGCAAAGGCGACCGTCGATAAGCAGGTGGAAAGACATGGCCCGCTTCTAGGCGCACCGCCCGGCGCCGTACAGGGACCACCACAATTCCGGTTGAAATACCTAGCCGGCTCTTCGCTCTCTCGAAAGCTCCGGAAGGCTACCGTCTGCCACGCGATCGGCGTCGCCTTTCGAAGGCCCTATGACATGAAACAGATCTCGGCCCTGCCCCTCACCGCGCCTCCCGCTTCCACCGAATCCTGGTATCTCTCCGCGATGGAGCGGCTGGTCGCTTTCGTGCAGGACCTGTCCCATGCGCGGGACCTCGATGCCGTAACCGCAGTCGTGCGCGACGCCGCCCGCAACCTGACCGGCGCGGACGGCGCCACATTCGTCCTGCGCGATGGCGACAATTGCTACTACGCCGAGGAAAACGCCATCGCGCCTTTGTGGAAAGGCCTGCGCTTTCCCATGAGCCAGTGCGTCAGCGGCTGGGTGATGGTCAACGCGCAAAGCGTCGTCATCGAGGACATCTACGACGATCCCCGCGTGCCGGTCGAGGCCTATCGCCCGACTTTCGTCAAGAGCATGGCCATGGTCCCGATCCGCCGGACTTCGCCGATCGGCGCCATCGGCAACTACTGGTCCACCCACCGGCTCCCTTCGGCGGAGGAACTCGCGGTTCTCCAGGCCCTGGCAGACACGACTTCCGTGGCGCTGGAAAACGCCGAGCTCTACACCCGCCTTCAGGGCATGATCCGCAGGCTGCAAGACCAGCAGGTCCGCATCGGCGAGCAACATGCCAGCCTTGGCATCTTCACCCGCGCCCTGGCCCACGACTTGCGCGAACCGGTGAGAACGCTCGTATCGTTCTCCGAAATGCTGCAGGAGGAACCGCAGGACCAGGAAACCCAGGCAACCTACTTGCGCTTCATTACCGATTCCGCGGCGAGGATGGGAACGCTCATCGACTCCGTGGCCCACTATACCCGGCTCGATTCTCCCGAAATTTCCGCATGTTCCTTGTGCCTTCTCAGCGATGTCGTGGCCGAAATCCGGCAGAACCTCGCCCGGATCATCGCCGAGCGCGGAACCACGATCGTCCACGGGCCGCTGCCCTCGCTCGTGGCCGACCCGGTCCATCTGCGACAGTTGCTCCAGAACCTCGTCTCCAATGCGATCCTCCACAACGATGGACCGGTCACCATTTCCATCGCCAGCAAGCGTACTGCCGAAGGCCTTCTCCTGTCCGTGAGCGACGACGGAATCGGCATCCCGGCCAGTCAGAGCGAACAGGTTTTCGAGCCGTTCCGCCGTCTGGTCCATCGCAACGACGCCTCCGGTCTCGGCCTTGCCATCTGTCGGCGGATCGTTTCGCTCTATGGCGGAACGATCCGCTGCGAAAACGGCGAAGGCGGGGGCGGCGGCGGGGGCGCCACCTTCTCCTTCTCGCTACCCGGCGCAGAACCGCCTGAAACCCCTGCGGCGGAGGCCGAAAACGATAGTCTAGCCATGGCCAATGTCCTGATCGTCGACGACCGGGAGGCGGACCTGGAAATGACCGAAATCGCTTTGTTCAGACGCCCGAAGCTGCGCTGTAACCTGCAAAGCGCCCGCGACGGACGGGAAGCCCATCGCCTGCTGACAACGCCCGGCGCTCTCGTCGATCTCGTCCTCCTCGACATAAACATGCCCGATGTCGACGGTTTCAGGCTGCTGGAGGAGATCCGGAACGACGATGCCCTGCGCGATATCCTCGTCGTCATGTGCAGCGGCTCGGACTACGAACCCGACCGGAAACGCTCGGCCGCGCTGGGTGCGGCGGGATACCTGCTGAAACCGCCGCGCTTCTCAAACTTCCGGGATATCGTCGCGGAACAACCGTGCCTGCGACTGCTGGACGAAAGCAACGGGATGTGCCTGATGCGGCGAAGCCTGTGAGGTCGTCGCGCAGACAGAACCGAAATGGCTCTTTCCCTCACCGCGACTGGCCACATAAACTTGCACCGTTTTACAAAGTGATAGCGCGGTTTTCCGAGAAATGATCGGCACTCTATCGCATTTTCGGCCGGAAAACCTTCGGCTCGCCCCGGCTGCGGACACATCAAATCTTAACTGCCCTACCGGAACGTGACAGTCCCTTGGCTCTCTATAAGCTCTCATGTGAAGACTTTGCCCGAAATCCAGGAACTGCATGACCCTTCTCTGGCGCTGATCCGCGAGCAATACCTGAGCCTGCGGAAGCAGATCCCGCTCATGTACCTGTTGATGACGATCAATGCCGCGTTTCTGGTGTTCGTCGCCAGTCCCGACGTTCACCCACTTATCGGGATCGTCATGCCGCTGAGCCTGGTCTTCATAACCACGATCCGCGCCATCCTCTGGCTGTCACGCCGCAAGCGCGAGGCCGGAATCGATGAAATTCGCCGCTATCTGCGCGGCACCAAAGTTGCAGCGGCGGCGCTCAGCCTCCTGTTCGGCAGTTGGGCCCTGATCCTGTTGGAGGAGACCGATCCCGAGCACGCCGGGTCGATCGCGCTCTATGTCTTCGTCGGAGCCATCGGGTGCTGCTATTGTCTCCAGGCCCTGCCTTCAGCGGCGCGCCTCGTCCTGCTGTTCGGTGCGGCCCCCATGACCGGCCGTCTCCTGCTCTCGGGCGACTGGTATCTTGCCGGCACTGGCGTGACATTCCTGCTGGCAGCGGCCGTCATCCTGCGTACGCTGGCGACGAACCGCTCCGCCATGTTCGAACTGCTGCGTTCGCGTTCCGAAATGAAGGGGCTTCTGAGCGCGCTCGAACAGAGCCAGGAGCATTACCGCTCCTCCGTGGATCTCAACCCGCAACTCCCCTGGATCAGCAATCCGGACGGCTCGATCTGCGAGATCAGTCCGCGCTGGACGATCATGACGGGCATTTCCGTGGAGGACGGCATGGGGTCCGGCTGGACCGTGGCGGTCCATCCCGAAGACTTGCCGCGCGTGCTGGAAGCCTGGCACACGGCGCTTCAGGCCACCGAGAACCCGGTGGCCGATGTTCGCTATCGCCTGCGCCAGGTAGACGGCAGCTACCGCTGGGTAAGGGCGCGCTCCTATCCGCGCCGGGACGAGACCGGGCGCATCATCAAGTGGTACGGCAACCTTGAGGATATCGACGATCAGGTCGCTGCCGAAACCGCCCTGCGCGACAGCGAGGAACGCTACAGGCTGGCATCCCGCGCGACCAGGGACCTGATCTGGGACTGGTCCCACCAGACCGACCGCCTCGAATGGGCCGGAGGGATCGACACCATCTACGGCCATGTCGAAGCGGCGCAAGGAACGACCGTCGCCTGGTGGCGCGATCACATTCATCCGGCCGACCTGCCCGGCGTGGACGCATTGACGGCCGAGGTGCTTGCGGGAAATTCGGACAAATGGCAGCACGAATTCCGGTTTCGCGCCGCCGACGGGTCCTACGTCCACCTGCTTTCGAGCGGCCATGCGCTTCGTGACGAAGCCGGGAAAGCGCGGCGCTCGATCGGGGCGCTTCAGGACGTGACCCAGGCCCGGCGCTCCGAGGCGGAACTGCGCCGGGCGGCCTATCACGACGCCCTGACCGACTTGCCCAACCGTGCCTGCTTCTACCAGCAGCTCGAAAAGGAGCTGAACCGCGCGCGTACCCGGAACACGAAAGTCGGGGTCGTCGTCTTCGATGTCGACAGCTTCAAGTCGATCAACGACAGCCTGGGTCACGGCGCCGGCGACATGGTGCTCAAATCCGTGGCAACAAGGCTGTCGGTGCGGCTTCCGATGGGGGCGATGGCGGCGCGGCTCGGCGGCGACGAATTCGCGCTCATCCTGCCCACTCTCGATACCAAGGACGACTGCTCCGCTTTCGTACGGACCGTCCTGCGTGACGTGGCGCAGCCGATCACGATCGACGAGAGCGTCGTGGAAGTCGGGGTCAGCGCCGGTGTCGCGCTCTGGCCGAACGATGGCGAAGACGGCGAGGCGGTGCTCAAGAGCGCGGACCTCGCGCTCTACACCGCCAAGGCGAAAAGTTCGGGCGATGTCGAGAGCTTCCATCCCGAGCTTCGCCAAGCCGTCGACCTGCGCAACGGCATGCTACGCGACGCCCGCGACGCGCTGGGCGAGGAACGGGTCCTGCCTTTCTACCAGCCGAAGATCTGCCTCTCTACCGGCAGCATCGTCGGCTTCGAGGCCCTGCTGCGCTGGCATCACCGCGAGCGCGGCCTGCAGCCGCCGGGTGCAATCCACGCCGCCTTCGAAGACAGTGCCCTCTCGATCCAGCTTACCGACCGGATGCTGGAACGGGTGCTGCGCGACATGGCCGAATGGAAGCACAAAGGGTACGCCATCGGGCGCATCGCCATCAACGGGTCGCCGGTCGATTTCCGGCGCGACGACTTTGCGGAACGCATCCTGACGCGGCTCCATGCGCTGGATCTGTCGCCCTCCGAACTCGAACTCGAAGTGACGGAAAGCGTGTTTCTCGGACACATGGCCTCCACCGCCGAGCGCGCGCTCGCCACCCTCGCGAAAGCCGGTGTCACCATCGCTCTCGACGATTTCGGCACGGGCTACGCTTCGCTCACCCATCTCCAGCAATATCCGGTGGACGTGCTCAAGATCGACCGCTCGTTCGTCTCGCGCCTCGGCAGCACGAACAGCGCGGACTTTGCCATTGTCCACGGGATCATCGACATCGCCCAGCGCATGGATATCCGCACCGTCGCGGAAGGAGTCGAGAACGAGGTGCAACTCGGCCGGCTCTGCGAACTGCACTGCGACATTGCCCAGGGGTTCCTGTTCGGCGGTGCCCTCGGGGCGGAACGGGTCGGCACTTTCGTGCGCAACTGGTCAGGATCGAGCCGCCGCTTCTGCTGGCGGAACGAAGACCGCCAACCTTCCCGCCTCGGCAGCAGCTAAGTTCACGGCTGCGGCGGAGGCGTTTCGGCAGGGCGCGGCGACGGCTGCACGAGTTGTTCGATCACCTTGCGTCCGTCGATCTGGAACCCGTTCTGGTCCAGCTTCACGTCGACCGGAGCGCCGTTGATCTGGGTCGAGAGCACGGCCTTGCCCTGCTCCACGCGCAGATTGGCATCGCCCAAAGGAATATCGCCGATGTCAGGCACGTCGAGCGGCTGAACCGGGCCTTCCGGATCGGGACTTTCGGTCGCGCGCGGACGCGGCGCGGCGCGCTCGCCCAGCGCCTGCTGCATGAAATCGCGCCAGATACGCGCCGGGATCGTGCCGCCGGACACGCCCTTGAGCGGGGTATTGTCGTCGTTGCCGACCCAGACGCCGACCACGAGATCCTTGGCGTAGCCGACGAAGAGCGCGTCACGGTTTTCCTGGCTCGTGCCGGTCTTGCCGTAATTGGCCGTCTGGAGCCGCGCGCCGCGCCCGGTGCCACGATTGACGGCACCGCGCAGCAGGGTTTCCATATTCTCGTGCACGCTGTCCGAAAGGCTGCTGCGGCCGCTGATAAGACCGTCGAACCAGCCTTCTTCCTTGGCCTTGAACGCCGTTGGCGCCACCGGGAAGCGATTGCCGGCAATGCCTGCATAAGCCGCCGTCAGCTCCATCAACGTCATGCTGGAGGTCCCCAGCGCCAGGCTGGGATCGCCTTGCGGCAGCGGTGCAGTGACGCCGAGCTTACGGGCCATGTCGATCACCGCCTTGTCGCCCACTTTCTGGAACAGGCGCACCGCCGCGACATTGCTGGAATGGGCGAAGGCATCAGCGAGCGTGATCGTCTGCGAATAGGAACCACCGGCGTTCTGGGGACGGTAGTAGCCGATCTCGAAGGGCGTGTTCTCGATGGTGTCGGTCGGTTTCCAGCCATCGTTGAGCGCGGCAAGGTAGACGAAGAGCTTGAACGTCGAGCCGGGCTGGCGCTGGGCCTGGGTCACGCGGTTGAACGGTGACTTGGCATAGTCGCGCCCGCCGACCATCGCCACGACTTCGCCGTTGGGCCGCATCGCCACCAGCGCGACTTGCGCCTTGCCGAGCGGCGCCGCCTCGATCGCGCGGCGGGCCGCAGCCTGGAGGCGGGAATCGAGCGTGGTCTTGTAGGTCTGCGCGGCGTAGCTCGCCTCATCCAGCCCGCGCGCCTGCGGCAGCGCCCAATCGGCGAAGTAGGTGCCGGTCGGCAGGTCGTTCTGCGAACGCACGTCGAGGCGCGGCGCGCGGGTGGCGCGGGCCTGCTGCGGGGTCATGTAACCCGCCTCGACCATGGCCTGGAGCACGAGCTTCATGCGTTTCTCGGCAAGGTCGTAATTGTTGGTCGGCGCCAGCCGCGAGGGCGCCTTCATCAGCCCGGCCAGCATCGCCGCCTGCGCGGGCGAGAGGTTCTCCGGGCGACGGTGGAAATAGTGCATCGAGGCAGCACGCAGACCATAGGTATTGTCGCCGAAGTAGGCGTTCGAGAGGTAGCGTTCGAGGATCTCGTCCTTGCTCAGCCAGGCCTCCAGCCAGAAGGCGATCAGCACTTCTCGCGCCTTGCGGGTCAGGCTGCGCTCGGAGGTGAGGAAGGTGAACTTGGCCAGCTGCTGGGTGATCGTGCTGCCGCCCTGGGTGCTGCCGCCGCTGACATTGCTCCACAGCGCGCGGGCGATCCCGCGCGGGTCGATACCCCAGTGGTCGTAGAAACGTCGGTCCTCGATGGCGATGAAGGCCTGGCCGACATGGATCGGCAGCTTCTTCACCTCGACCGGGGCATCGACGATAGCGCCGTTGCGGGCGATCGGTGTACCGTCCGCCGCCAGCAGGGTGATCTGCGGCGGCGAGATCGGTTGCAGCGACTTCGACAGCGGTGCCGTGACGACGAGCCAGCCGATCGTCAGGAAGAACAGCATGAGCAGGCCCGCCAGCCCGCGCGAGAACCACCACCAGCGCGACCGGCCTTTGCGAGGCGCGCCTTTGCCGGGTTGGCCTTCGGAAGGAGAAAGCGGGTTCTGGGGCTGGAGGGAAAGGTCGTCCTGACCCGGCCCGCCTTGCGGCCGGCTGTTCAGGTTATCAAACGTCAAGGCCATGTCTTCGGCTTCGCCTGCAATTCCCGTCCATCAAGCCCGCTCTGGGCCGGATCTCGCCAATACGGGGTTCCGTGGCAGCTTGCGAGGCAAAACTTGTCGCAAAATCGACAAACCGCAGACCGGGACCGACGATGATCGTCCTTCGCGATCCCCCTTTGTCCATAGTTCCGGGCATTCGGCCTACCCAGCAAGAGTAAGCCGGGGGTCCCCTCGGGCTAAGGCTCCGGGCCTCGCCGGGCATTCGGTATTATATGGTCCTGTAGATACATTCTCCCCGCGCCGCGCGGTACCTTCCTTCCATTCCGCTTGAAGAAGGGAACGAGCGTGACGGCACTTGCGAAGATCGAAGCTCCGAGCCGCGAAGATCGGCAGAACCATGGACTGCTGACGCTGGAGCAGAGCCTCGCGCTCGACAACGAAACCGCGATGGGCCTCTATGCCGCCCACCTCAACAAGTACATGCTCCAGGTCTTCGACATCCTCGGCCTCGCGCATATGGATATCGAGAGCGCCCAAGGCGCCGAGATCACCTTGCGCGACGGCCGCAAGGTCCTCGATTACTCAGGCGGCTTCGGCGTGCTTGGGCTCGGCCACAACCACCCGAGGATCATCGCCGCCGAGCGTCTCTGTCACGATCGCAAGGTGCTGGACTGCATCAAGATCGCCCCCCACAAGCTGCAAGGCGCGCTGGCCTACAACATCTCGCGCTTCCTGCCCAAGCCGCTCGACGTCTCATTCCTGGCGGTCTCGGGAACCGAGGCCAACGAAGCGGCGATGAAAATCTGCGAGCGGGTGCAGACGCCCAAGGGCAAGACCAAGTTCCTCTGCTTCAAGGGCGCCTTCCACGGCAAGACCCACGGCCCGCTCTCCCTCACCACCGCCACCGACGTGCAGAGCGGCTTCATCATGGGCGTGCCCAAGGAGAACGTGGTCTTCGCGACTTATGGCGATATCGCCTCGGTCCGCGAGGTCATCGCCCGCGAGCAGTTCGAGAAAGGCAACCGCATCATCGCGGGCATCGTCGAGACGATCCGCGGCACCTCCTGCCATGTCCCCGGTCCCGGCTTCCTCACCGCGTTCGCGCAGCTCTGCCGTGAAAACGACATCCTGACCATCTTCGACGAAGTGAAGGTCGGCATGGGCCGCACCGGCAAGTTCTGCGCGTTCATGCACGAAGACGTGGTTCCCGACGTCGTCACTCTCGCCAAGACGCTGGGCGGGGGCAAGCGCGAACTGGGCGCGATGGTCACCTCGCAGGCCCTCTTCGACAAGGCTTACGGCAACAAGAACGACTGCAACCTTCACAGCTCCAGCTTCAGCGGCATGGGCGAGAGCTGCGCCGTGGGGATCGAAACGCTCAACGTGCTCGAAGACGAGCAACTGATCGACCGCGCCGGCTTGATAGGCAATTACTTGCAAGCGAGACTTGAGAAACTACGCGAGAAATACCCACGCAAGATAGTTTCGCTGCGCGGCAAGGGATGCTTTCAGGCAATCGAGCTTAACTTTGGTCAGCAATTGGCTGAAAAAGCGATAGATATTCGCACGAACTCGCTGTTCGTGACGTACGAAACGGTGCTGATCGGCGCGATGGCCCGCGAGCTTTACGAGCGCCACGGCATCCTCGTCCACTTCCAGCCCGGTGCACGGGACCTGCTGCACCTGATGCCGCCCTACATCGTTTCCGAAGCGCAGATCGATCGCCTGATCGAAGCGCTCGACGACGTGCTGGGACGGGGCGTGGCCGATGCGACGGTGCGCTTCGTCGTCAAGAACATCAAGCGCGTGCTGGGCTGACGCCATGGCCACTCCCGCCGAGAGGCTCACCCCCGCCGCCCGCTCCTCCTTCACCGACCGGCAAACCGCCCGCTCGGCGTCCAGTGGCTGGATCGCCTGCGCCGCCCTGCTGGTGCTGTCGCTGGTGCTGTTCCGACTGAACATCCATCACGGCATGATCGTCTCGCCCGACAGTACCCGCTACATGGGGATCAGCCCGATCCCCTATGACGCGCCGGTCTATCACTGGATGCTGGTGCTGCCCCATGCCCTGGGCGTGCCGCTGCTGACAGCGGCCGTGGCCTGGGGCGTCGTGACGCTGACAGCCAACGTCCTGCTGGTCTTCGCACTTGTCCGGCGGATCACCGGCGACTGGCGCTATGCCGCGATAGGCACCGCCCTGATCGCACTGGCGCCGCAGTTCGTCTCTCTTCACGCCGCCGTGATCTCCGAGCCGCCGTTCATCACCTTCGTGCTGCTGACCTTGTGGTTCGCACTCGACTATTTCGAACGCGGTACCCAGCGCGACATTGTCATCGCCTCGCTGATGCTGGGCATGGCCACGCTCACCCGCTTCACCGCCCCGCCGCTCGGCGCCGCCCTCGTGCTGGTGATCCTGACCGACCCACGCCTGACCATCTCCCGCCGCCTGACCGACAGCGCGCTGATGGCGATCCCCGGCGGCGCGCTGTTCTTCGGCTGGGTCGTGGCCAGCACCCTGACGGTCGGCCATTCGATCGGGCGGGATCTGAAGTTCTACGGCAACATGGGTCCCGCGCAGTGGTGGGCCAATCTGGAGACCACTGCGGCGTGGCTGCTGCCCGATGCCGTTCCACTGGTCCTGCGCGTGCTGTTGCTGGTAGCCGTGCTCGGCTTCGCAGGCTGGCAGTTCACCCGCCAGTTCGCCGCCTGGCGCCGGTCCAGCCTCGACATCTCCTGCGAGCTGCGGATCGCCTTCTCGCTGACACTGGGCCTGTTCTTCGTCGGCTATCTTGCCTTCGTCTGGCTCTCCACCGCGCTCGAAGCGAACCTCCAGTTCGTCGGGCGCTACGGATTTCCGGCCTATGTCGTGCTGGTCATGCTGGTTGCGACGCAGGCGAGCGGTCTCGACCGGCGCCTTGGCGGTCTTCGCAAGGTCTGGTTCGCGCTCGCCGGTCTTTCCGCGCTGGTGCTGGCCGGGCATACCGTGCGCACCTCGGTCCGAACCCACGAGTTCTACCGCGAGGGCAACGGCTTCCTCAGTCTCGACTGGCGCGCCTCGCCCACGATGGCGGCGGTGAAGGCACTGCCCGGCAACGCCGTGCTGTACTCGAACGGCGCCGATGTCGTTGCCCTGCTGGCAGAGCGCTCGGCCCAGATCGTGCCGCAGGAACGTCTGCTGCGCACCAACCGCCCCGACCCGGCCAACCCGCCCGAAGCGCAGATCGCCCTGATGCAGGCCCAGGCCAACGCGGGTCTTCCGGTCTACGTGATCTGCCTCGATCGCATCGACTGGCGCTTTTACCTCGCCAGCGAAACGCGGCTGAAGCGCGACCTCGCGCTCGAACCCGCAGGCCGGTTCGCCGACGGCCGCATCTATCGCGTCACCGCCACGGCGCATCCGTGAACGCCCCCAGTCCAACCCCTCCGCGTCAGGAGCAACCGGAAATGTCCACTGAAATCACGGGTTCCAAGATCAAGGCCGCCGCGCTCGACCGCAAGACCGCGCGCCTGCGGGACTACCTGAGCCTCGCCCGCTTCGATCACGCGACCAAGCATGTCTTCGTGATCCCCGGCCTGATCCTGGCCTATGCCCTGCGCGAACCCTCGCTGCTGGACGCCCCCCCGCGGATCGTCATCGGCTTCGTGGTGGCCATCGCGATCGCCTCCGCCAACTACATCATCAACGAGTGGCTGGACCGCGAGTTCGACGCCCACCATCCCAGCAAGCACCACCGCACGGCGGTCTCGCTGCAACTCTCCCCGGCACTGGTCTATGTGCAATACGCGATCTTCGCGGTGTTCGGACTGGCGCTCGCGGCGACCCTGGGCAGCGCCTTCTTCACCGTCTCGGTCGTGTTCCTCGCCTCGGGCCTGCTCTACAACGTGCGCCCGCTGCGCTCGAAGGACCGGCCGTTCCTGGACGTGATCTCGGAATCGGTGAACAATCCGATCCGCCTGACCCTGGGCTGGCTGATGATGGACCCGGCCAGCATGCCGCCCGCCAGCCTCCTGCTCGCCTACTGGGCGGGCGGCGCCTTCCTGATGGGCTCCAAGCGCCTCTCCGAATACCGCGACATCACCGCGCTGGTCGGGCTCGAAACACTGACCCGCTATCGCAAGTCCTTCGCGGGCTACACAGCGGAAAGCCTGGTGGTGAGCTGCCTGGTCTATGCCATGCTCTCGTCGTTCTTCCTTGGCGTGTTCCTCATCAAGTACCGCGTCGAGTACATCCTCGCCTTCCCGTTCATCGCCGGTCTGTTCGGCTGCTACCTCTGGCTCTCCATGCTGCGCGACTCCATCGCCCAGCGGCCGGAGCGCATGTTCCGCTCACGCCGCCTGATGACCACGCTGGCGATCACCGTGGGCGTGCTGCTCGCGCTCTCCTTCGTTGACCTGCCCAGCCTCACCAGCCTCACCAACCGCAGCTTCACCCCGGTGGACATGCTGCCCGGCCACGGCAAGTAAGGGAGTGGAAATCGTGACAGAGGTGGCCTGGAGCAAAGTCCGGCTCGTGGTCTTCGACCTCGACGGCACGCTCTACGACCAACCCCCGCTCCGCCGCGCGATGGCGCTGGAACTGGTCAAGCACAGCCTGCTGCGCCGCAGCCTGCGCACGGTCGAGACCCTGCGGGCCTATCGCCAGATCCGCGAGCTGCTGGGCCAGGTCCAGGGCGACGATTTCACCAACGAGCAGTTCCGCCTCACCGCCCGGCGTTGCGGCTGCTCGGAAGGCGAAGTGCGCGCGCTGGTGGAGGAATGGATCGAGCGCCGCCCGCTCGCCCACCTCCCCCGCTACAAGGCGCGGGGAATCGACAGCCTGTTCTCGGCGCTGCGGGCGACGGGGCGGCGGATCGCGGTGTGGTCGGACTATCCGGTCAACGCCAAGCTCGCCGCGCTGGGCCTCAAAGCGGATTACGTCATCTGGTCCGGGGACCACGGCGTCGGCCGTCTCAAGCCTGATCCCACCGGCCTGCTGGCCCTGCTGGAAGAGGCGGGCGTGACGGCGGAGCAAACCCTGGTCATCGGTGACCGGGCCGACCGCGACGCCGCAGGGGCCGCAGCCATCGGCGTCCCGGCGCTGATCCGCAGCAGCCACTCCAGTGGAGACACGATGTTCCGGCGCTTCGACGACCCCCCGTTCGCCCCCATTTTCGCGGAGGCCCGCCATGTCTAAGCCCGATACCGTCGCCGCATTGGTGGACGTGCTGGTCGACGAATCCCGCCCCGGCCTCTCCGCCTCCGAGCGCGGCGTGGTCGCCGACTATGTCCGCTCCACCCTGGCAGGAATGCCCGACTACTTTCGCATCGGCTTCCGCATGCTGGCCATGATGTTCGAGATCGCGCCGCTGCCGGTCCATGGGCACCGCTTCTCCTACCTTGCGCCGGCAGAACGGCAGGCGCATGTCCAAGCCTGGCGCCGGTCCCGCATGGGATTCCGCCGGTCGATGATCGCGTTCTACACGACGTTCGCCTGCTACGGCCTCTATTCGCTGCCACGCGCGCAGGACCGTGCGCCCGCCGCCAGGATCGCCGCATGAACGGCCAGAGCGAGATCGAAACCGAAATCCTGGTGATCGGCTCCGGCCCCGGCGGCGCCGTCAGCGGCACCCTGTTCGCCGAGGCCGGGCGGCACGTCGTCATGGTGGAGGAAGGCGATCACCTCGCCCTCGAAGCCGCGCCGCATTTCTCGCGCGAGGAGATGCTGCTCAAGTATCGCAATGCCGGGGTCGGCGTCGCGCTCGGGCGGCACAAGCTGGCCTGGGTGGAGGGGCGCTGCGTCGGCGGCGGCAGCGAGGTCAATCGCGGCCTCTACCACCGCACGCCGGGCTATGTCTTCGACGACTGGCGCCGCCGCTTCGCGGTCCATGACCTCGACCTTGCCGGGATGACCCCACATTTCGAGGCCTGCGAGGCGGTCGCCCGCGTGGAATATGCGGGCATCGCCGCCTCCGACATGTCCCGGCGGCTCCAGCAGGGCGCACAGGCGCAAGGCTGGCTGGCGATCGAGGCCCCCCGCCTCTACCGCTACGACCACGACCATCGCAGCGGCGTAAAGCAATCGATGTCCGCCACGTTCGTCCAGCGCTTCGTCGCGGCGGGCGGTGCGCTCCTTCCCCGGACGCGCATCGCCCGCCTGCGCCGGATGAACGGCCACTGGATCGCCCAGGGCAGCCGCCGCGGCGAGGACGGCAGACAGCGCCCGGTCACGTTCCGCGCCAAGACGGTGTTCATCGCCTGCGGTGCCGTGCAGACCCCGGCCCTGCTGCGCCGTTCCGGCATTTCGCACAATGTCGGCGACAGCCTTCGTTTCCATCCGATGGTCAAGGTCGTCGCCGAATTCGACCGCGACGTGAACCGGCCGGACGACTTCGATCCGGTGCATCAGGTCAAGGAATTCGAGCCGCGTTTCGGCATGGGCTGCTCGATCAGCACTCCGGCGATGCTCGGCGTGGCCCTCTCAGGCCGTCCCGACCACTGGCAACTGGTCGCGGAGCGCTGGCGGCGCATGGGCATCTACTACGTCCAGTCCGGCGGCGGCGAGGCCAGCGTGCGCAACCTCCCAGGCTTCGAGGACCCGATCGTGCGCGTGCGCTTCTCGCAAGGCGATCTCTCGGTGCTGGGCGAAGGCCTGCGGCGGCTCTGCGAGGCGCTGTTCGCCGCCGGAGCGCAGCGGATCTACCCCTGCCTCGCGGGCTATCCCGACCTGCACTCGCCCGGCGACCTCGCCCGCCTGCCGGACGTGCTACAGGCGAGCGACGGCAACATGACCTCGGTCCACGTCTTCTCGTCCTGCCCGATGGGCGAGGACCGCCGCCGCACCGCTGCCAATTCCTTCGGCAAAGTCCACGGCACCGACGGGCTCTACATCAACGACGCCTCGCTGCTCTGCGGGCCGACCTCAGTGAACCCGCAAGGCACGGTCATGGCCGTCGCCCACCGCAATGCGAGCGAGGCCCTGACCCGCCGATTCCATTAAGCGATCAGCCAGGTGCCGTCCGGCTCCTTGTGGACCACCGTGTTCCAGAGGTAGCTCTCGCCGCTGTCCTCGGCAGTGAACAGGATATCGAACCTGAACTCGTTCGCCGCGACCCGCTTCCAGTTCTGGATGCGGGTAACGGAGAGGCAGCCCACCATGTCATGGCTGCGGATGCGCTTGCCGGGAGAATTGGCACCGGCCCAGCCGTTGAACATGGCCGTGCCGCGCGAGCCGACGAACTTCGCGACCAGCCCCTGGGTGGCGCGGTCGTCCTGCACGCACATGAGCGTCACCATGTAAGGTCGCAGCGTCGGCAGGGCCGCCGTCACGTCGGATTTCAAGGCAGGCGGGGCCGAGGCCAGCGCCCTGTCCACGCCCTGGACCTGTGCCGGGTCGGGCTTCGCCAGCGCCGATGTCGCCGCATCCGCCTGCACCGTCAGACCGGCCAGCACGGCGGCTCCCGCAAGAGCGTGAAGGGCGAAGGAACGGGGGGTCGGCATCGTGAAAACCTCTTTATGGCGCATATCCACCGGCGACGATGGAACGGGGCGGCGCCTCTGCATCGACGAACCGGTCCAGGCAAGCGCCCGGAGGACATCGCGCGATAATACGTTGGTGAAATCAGACGGTTAGCGCGCCCTCAGCATCGTGAGCGGCGATTGCCGCCGCACCGAAACCAGCCAGCCCAGCGCGAACAACGCCGTCGGCAACCAGAGCAGCAGGTGCGCGAGCAGGATCGTTGCCGCCCCCTGTTCGGCTTCGACCCCGACCGCCCGGTAGGACAGCATGCCGAAGAACTCGTAGGAGCCAAAATGTCCCGGAAGCGCCGGAACCAAGGTCCCCAGCGTCGAGACGGCAAAGGCCACCAGCGGCTTCAGCCATTCCGGCACGCCGCCGCCCAGGCTCACCCAGGCGCCGAGCATGACCAGGCTCTCCAGCAGCCACAGCGCGAACGACAGCAGGACCATGCCGAGAATGCGGCGCGGATCGCCGGTGCCGCGCACCGCCGCCGCCACCGACCGGGCCGTACCGGCCATCTTCAGGACAAGGACAAGCGGGAACTTGCGCTCTCCCCAGCCGGCAATCGCCTCGATCGCTCCGGGCGAGAGCAGGACAGCGAGGCTTACCGCCACCGCCACCACAAGAACCAGCCGAAACTGCGCCACGATCTCTGCAGGTAGCGCCGTATCGATGAGCAGGAGCGCCAGCCCCGCCACCATCAGGATCGAGACGAGATCGAGCACCCGCTCGACCACCATGGCCCCCAGCACATGCCCCATCGGCAGCGAGAAGCGGCGATGGAACCAGTAGACCCGGAACACGTCCCCGAGCCGGAAGGGCAGGATATCGCTGATCCCGAAGCTGGCCACGAAAGGCGCTACGCTCGGCCCGAACGGCACTTTGCGGCCATCCGGGTCGAGCAGCAGGCGAAACCGCCAGGCCCGCATCAGGAAGTCCAGCGCATAAGCAAAAAGGGCCAGCACCAGCGGCGGCCAGCTTGCCCGCATCAGCAAAGCGCCGACGGCAGCCATGTCCACCGAAGTCCAGAGCAAGGCGAGGAAGGCCGTTCCCACCACGACGCCCAGCCAGAACCGCAAGTTACCACCGCCGGTAGAGGCGCGCTCCGCCGTCATCTCAGAACGTGTCGCTGATCTGGGACTGGTACTTCACGAAGAGCGTGGCCAAAGTGGTGCGGCTCGAAATGTCCAGCTTGCGATAGATGTTGTGAAGGTGGATGCTCACCGTTCCCTCGGTCGATCCCACCATTCCGGCGATGGCCTTGTTGGAGAAGCCCCGGCAGACCAGTGCGCTGATTTCCTTCTCTCGCGGGGTAAGCCCGGCGATCTCGCCGCCGATATCGACGCCGCCGCCCCGCTTTGCCTTGGCCACGAGGTCCTCCGGCAGCCACTTGCGGCCGGTAACGACCTGCCGGAGGCAATCGAGCAGCGAATCCGCCGCATAGTCCTTGAGCAGCAGGCCCCAGACCCCCAGCCCGATGGCTTCGGCGATCTGCCTGCCGGTCATCGTCGCGGACAGGAAGATCACCCGCACCGGCCAGCCGCCCTCGCGGATCGCCCGCAAGATCGCCAGCCCGCCCAGATCGGGCATCGACACATCGAGAACGGCCACGTCCGGCTGCCTCTCGCGGATGACTGCCAGCGCGCGCGTGCCGCTGCCCGTGGCTTCCACCAGATCGATCTCGCCGGTCGCCTGGAGCAGGTCGGCGAGACCGCGCAGGAGCAGCGGGTGATCGTCGGCGACGAGAACGCGGCAGGTCTGAAGATCGGCGAGGCTCATGCCGCCGCCTCCAGCGGGATGACCATCGTGACGCGCAGGCCTTCCGCGCTGTCGTCCACGGCGATCGAGCCGCCCAGTTGCATCGCCCGGCTGCGCAGGGAGACCGAGCCCCTGCCGTTCGCCGCTGCGCCCAGCCCGCGGCCATTGTCCGCCACCCCGAGTTCGAGCGCACTGCCGACCCGGCGAGCCTCCAGCGCGACGCGGGTGGCGGCCCCGTGCCGCACGGCATTGGCGGTCGCCTCGGAGAACAGCGCGATCACTTCCTGCACGAGATTGCGCGGCAATTGCGTGGAGCGGCCATGCCAGTCGAAAGCGACGGTGACGCCCCAGGTCTTCTGGAGCAGGTCGGCCTGCCTTTGCAGGTCTGCCACCATGTCGGTCGGCTGGTCGGCATCGACGTCGCGCTGTTTCTCGACGAAACGGCGGATGCGCCGCTGCTGTTCGGTGACCAGTTCCTCGATAGCCTTGAGTTCCATCGCCATTTCGGGTTCACGCGCCGCGAGAGTCCGCAGCTTCAGGCTCGTCGCGGTCAGGTCCTGGAGGACGCTGTCGTGAAGATCCTGGCCCAGACGGCTGCGTTCCTCCGCCCGCGCACTGTCGGCCCGCCGGGCGACGAGTTCGACATGTTCCAGTTCGGAACCCGTGCGGGCAGCGATGATCTCCGTGAGCGCCAGCGCGTCTTCCGGCCGTCCGTCCGGATCGACCACGATCATCGCGCCGCGAAAGCGCAGTCCGGAAAAGCCCGAACGCACGGCATAGTCGTGCGAGCGGGGCCGCGGCAGTTCGAGGACGTCGAGCACCTGGTTCAGCCCCGCCATCTCCTCGGAATCCAGCAGGCTGGCACGGGTGCGGTCCATGAAGTCGAGCCGCGCCTCGGCGAAGACGCTGCGGTAGGTCGCAGGATCGAGCGGCAGCAGCCGCAGCCCTTCGCGGCGCCAATAGGCGATGAACCCGGTCGGCTCGTCCTGTTCACGCCAGATCAGGATCAGGCTTTCGCAACCGGTCACCGCGCCGGAATGGCCGCAGAGTTCCGCCAGCCAACCGCGCCGATCGCCGACCCCGGCATCCATCGGCCAACTCGCCAGCCGGGTCAGGCGCTCGCGGCTGCTCTCGCGATAAGCGCCGAAGTAGCCGAGCATGACCGCGCAGACGATGAAATAGACGGTGCGGATGATGAGAACGTTCAGTTCGGACTCGCCGTCGAGAATGTCGGGAATGCCGATCGTGAACAGGACCACTTCCAGCATGACCGCCCCGACCATGGCGCCCATGAAGCCCCAGCGCACCGTCATCGCCAGCAGGGTGAATGGCAGGAACGAGAAGAACGGGCTGGTCAGTTCGTTGGTCAGGAAGGCGAGCCAGCCAAGGATCGCGGTATCAAGCACATGGACGGCGAAATGGACGAGGCTGTCCACCGGTCGCCGGACCGGCAAGGCCACCAGCAGGATCGCCATGACGAGGTAAACCGCCAGCACGTCCTGCGCCTCGGTCCGGTAGCGCACCGGCTGGGTGGGATCGAGATAGATGGCGATGACCGCGAAGACCGCCGTAACCAGCCGTCCATAGCTGATCAGCCGGTTGGGATCGGTGATCAGCAGTACGTTCCGTGCCCGGCTCAGGCCGGATGCCGTCGCATCGAAAGTCCGCCCCATGTGTTCTTCTGTCCTCGCGCCATCCGGCATGACGGCCGGAAGCGTCGGAAAAACCTACGAAGCTGCGGCAATTTCGTCGAGTCAGCCTTCCTGCTGATCCTGCGGGGCAAAAGGATATGCCCCCTGCTCCTCAATCGCATGCCCCCGATTGACGATTTCGGGGAGACGCCCTAAGAGCAACCCCAGCATCAAGAGTCGGGATCGCGCCCGGCACCAACCTGCTCCCGAGCAAGGTGGTACCTTCGCAGACATGCGAAGGGATGTGGCCGGACCGGCAACAATCGGGTCTTCCAGCTGCATCGCCGTCGTTCGCTTCCGGCTCATCGAGCCACGAAGGAAGTACCGCATGCCCAACACGCCGTCCGTACGTCAAATAGCGCCGACCCAACAATTCGCCAGCGACAACTATGCCGGGATCTGTCCGGAAGCCTGGGCCGCGATGGAACTTGCAAATCAGGGTTCGGCGACCGCCTATGGCGAAGACGAATGGACCCTGCGCGCCGCCGATGCCTTCCGCTCGCTGTTCGCCACCGACTGCGACGTCTACTTCGCCTTCAACGGCACGGCGGCGAACTCACTGGCGCTTGCCGCACTTTGCCAGTCTTATCATTCGGTTATCTGCTCTTCCTCAGCCCACGTCGAGACCGACGAATGCGGCGCGCCGGAGTTCTTCTCGAACGGATCCAAGCTTCTCGTCGCCCAGAGCGCCGACGGCAAGCTGACGCCGGAAGCCATCCGCACGCTGGCGGTCGGCCGTTCGGATATCCACTTTCCGAAGCCTCGCGTCGTCACCATCACCCAGCCCACCGAGACCGGACAGGTCTACAGCGTCGCCGAGATCGAGGCGATCTCGGCGACCTGCCGCGAGCTGGGCCTCAAGCTGCACATGGACGGCGCCCGCTTTGCCCATGCCTGCGCCGCGCTCGATTGCACGCCTGCCGAGATCACCTGGCAGGCGGGCGTGGACGTGCTCTGCTTCGGCGGCACCAAGAACGGCATGGCCGTGGGCGAGGCGGTGATCTTTTTCGACCGCGCGCTGTCCGAGGACTTTTCCTATCGCTGCAAGCAGGCGGGCCAGCTCGCGTCGAAGATGCGCTTCCTTTCCGCGCCGTGGATCGGCGTTCTTGAGAGCGGCGCCTGGCTGAACAATGCCCGTCACGCCAACGGCTGCGCCCGGCGTCTTGCCGATGCGGTGTCGGGCATCGAGGGGCTGGACCTTATCTTCCCGGTAGAAGCCAACGCGGTGTTTCTCGCCGCACCGGAGCCGGTGCTGGACGGCCTGCGGGCGCGCGGTTGGCGGTTCTATACTTTCATCGGCGGCGGAGCGCGCTTCATGTTCGCCTGGGATGCCGATGCCGAGCAGGTCGATCGACTTGCCGCCGATGTCATCGAGCTTGCCAGATATCGCATCGATCAGCTAACCATAGCCTGAAAAATTACAGCTAACCGCATGATATAGCTTATTGCCCCGCCAGACGTCATCTTCGGCGGGGCAATCGGTTACGAAAGCGCAAATGATGGCTTGAACGTTCTTCCCCGGACCTACGAGGAACGGTTTTTGTTGCTATTGCAACTTGATCTCATTAGCGGGACCGTCTTGAGGGTACGCGCAAGCGTGCTGTCGATGGCCCGCGCCTGACCGCGGGTGCCATCGGAATTCGGGAAGCGACAGGTGACGCGGCAAGTCCTATTTCAGATCCACTGGTTCCTCGGCATCACGGCAGGCTTCGTCCTCGCCGTCATGGGCGTGACCGGCGCCACGCTGAGTTTCGAGAACGAGATCATGCGCGCCCTCAGCCCGGGCGTGGTGACGCTCGCGCCGGGAACAGGCTCGCCGCTCTCGCCCGATGAAGTGATCGCGCGTGCGTCCGCCCAGCGTCCCGGATTGCCGGTGGAGCGCCTGAGCGTCGAACACGACCCCCAGTCAGCATGGACGGTCTCGTTCGCCGCCCGCGAAGGCGAACGACGCGGCGAACGCAGCTATGTCGATCCCCGCAGCGGCATGCTACTTGGCCAGGCGAACGGTGCAGGATTCTTCCGGACCGTAGAGGATCTCCATCGCTGGCTCGCCCTGCCCGGCGGACCGAACGGCGTGGGCCGCCAGATCACGGGATTCTCGGCGGTCGCGCTGGTATTCTTCGCGATATCGGGCCTCTATTTGCGCTGGCCGCGCCGCACTTTCGACTGGCGTTCCTGGCTGGTCCTCGACTTGCGCAAGAGCGGACGGAACCTCTACCGCGCGCTCCATGTGGTGATCGGCGGCTGGGTTGC
The DNA here is from genome assembly GCA_017745295.1 of Novosphingobium sp. GTDB lineage: Bacteria > Pseudomonadota > Alphaproteobacteria > Sphingomonadales > Sphingomonadaceae > Novosphingobium. Next base: position 77,099 of record JAGHZR010000002.1, on the reverse strand, counting down.
GCTCGTCTATCTGCTCAGCGCGCTGACCGGCCTCTGGTGGTCCTACGACTGGTATCGGCAGGGTGTGCTCTATAGCCTTACCGGCAAGACCAGCCGCGAGGAAAGCGGCCATGGCGGCGGCAAGAAGGGCGAGCATGAAGCCCCGACCACCGGAACGCCCAGCCTCGCCCGCGCCTGGCCGACCGCGATTGCCGCCATGGACGGCCGCTACAAGTCGATCTCCGTCACCCTGCCCGAAGGCCATGAACCCGCCAGCTTCCGCGTCCTGCTGGCAGACGCCCGGCACGACCGCATGGTGGACGATCTCAAGGTCGATCTCGCCAGCGGCAAGCTGCTCAAGGCCGACCGCTATGCCGACCGCAAGATCGGCAAGGTCATCACCACCAGCATGTACGAACTGCATCGCGGCGCCTTCTTCGGCATCGGCGGGCGCATCCTGCTGCTGCTGTCCAGCCTGACGATGCCGCTGTTCACCGTCACCGGACTGCTGCTGTATCTCGCCCGCCGCAAGCGCAAGCGCGCCCTCGCCGCGGTCGAAGCGCAGGCTCAGGCATCAGCAGCCACCTCAGCGGAAAGCACGGCCGCCGGCGACCTGCTGGTGGCCTTCGCCAGCCAAACCGGCGGTGCCGAACGCCTCGCCCGCCAGACCGCCGCCGCGCTCGGCGGCGCAAAGGTCATGCCTCTCTCGGCCGTGGACGACGGTGTGCTGTCCGGAGTCGACCGCGCGCTCTTCGTGGTCAGCACGTACGGCGAAGGCGAGCCGCCGGACCCGGCTCGTCGTTTCGCGCGGCAGGTCATGGCGACGCCGCCCGGCGCGGATCATCTCGAATATGCGGTGCTCGCCCTTGGCGATCGCGAGTATCCCGAATTCTGCGCGTTCGGCCATTCGGTCGATCACTGGCTCCATGCCGGTGGCGCCCGCCGCCTGTTCGACATGATCGAGGTCGACGGCGACGACGGCGACGCCCAGCGCCAATGGCAACAGCAGCTTGCCGCCCTCGGCGCCGAGCCGGACCTGCCGGACTGGGAGCCTGCCGCCTACGAACGCTGGCGCCTTGCCGATCGCCGCCTGCTCAATCCGGGCAGCGCCGGGAGACCGGCCTTCCTGGTCAGCCTGGAGCCTTGCGAAGACAGCGCCCGCGACTGGCAGGCCGGCGATATCGCCGAAGTCCTGCCCGGCGCCAACGATCCGGCACGCGTCGCCGCCTATCTCGCGCACAGCGGATTGCGCGGCAGTGACATGATCGAAGAGCGGCCGCTTGCCGAACACCTCGCGCTGTCGCTCGTCCCGGATCATCCGGTCGCGAGCGGCGCGGAACTGCTCGGGGCGCTGCGCCCGCTGCCGCACCGCGAATATTCGATCGCCTCGATCCCGGCCGACGGCCGCCTTGATCTGCTCATCCGACAGGTCTCGCGGACCGACGGCACGTTGGGCCTCGGCTCGGGCTGGCTGACCGACTTCGCCCCGCTCGGCAGCGAAGTCGCGCTACGCCTGCACCCGAACGAGGGCTTCCATGCCCCTGCCGGGGCCGAACGGCTCATCCTGATCGGCAACGGCACCGGTCTCGCCGGTCTTCGCGGCCACTTGCGCGCCGCCGAACGGGCAGGACGCGGCGGCCACTGGCTCTTGTTCGGCGAGCGCAGCCGCGCGCACGACGCCCTGCTTGCCGACGAGATCGACGGATGGCTGGCCAGCGGCACCCTCACCCGCCTCGACCGGGCCTGGTCGCGCGATGCCGATTGCGGCCGCTACGTCCAGCACCTGCTGGCCGAAGCCGAGGCGGACCTGCGCGATTGGGTGGAGAACGGCGCCGCGATCCTTGTCTGCGGCAGCCTTCAGGGCATGGCCCCCGCCGTCGATGCCGCGCTCCGCGCCGCGCTCGGGGACGAGCGGCTGGAGGACATGGCCGAAACCGGCCTCTATCGCCGCGATATCTATTGAACAGACCCGGCATTTGGAAACATACTGAAACACTCAGGTCACGAACGAGAACGCATTCCCGGAGCATGATGCTTCATCGACGCAGGCGGAAAGGAACCGGCAATGGTCCGTAAGCGTAGTATAGCTCCGGGGTGGATGCTGCCGCTGTTGCTGGTCGTGTCGATGACAGCGGCGGGCCTTGCGGTCCTCTTCGTCATCACCCTGGAGTGAACGAACTACCGGCATTGCCCCGCGGGGTGCTCATGCCGACCAAGTTCCGAACGGGAGTTTCGTTTGCCGCATACCACGCCTCTCGTCGGAACGGTCGTAGCCGGTCTGGTCGTCGCCTTCGCCATGGGCGCCCTTGCCCATCGCCTGAGGATTTCGCCGGTGGCGGGCTATCTTTTCGCGGGCGTCCTGGTCGGTCCTTTCACGCCCGGAATCGTCGCCGACAGCGCCCTTGCCAACGAACTGGCGGAACTCGGCGTGATCCTGCTGATGTTCGGTGTGGGCCTGCACTTCTCGGTCAAGGACCTGCTTTCGGTCAAGAACATCGCGGTGCCCGGCGCGGTGCTCCAGATCGCGATAGCCACCGCCATGGGCGTCGGCCTTGCCGCCTGGCTTGGCTGGAGCCTGGCAGGGGGGCTGATCTTCGGTCTTGCCCTCTCGGTAGCGAGCACCGTCGTCCTGCTGAGAGCGCTTCAGGTCGGCAACCTGATCGACACCGAGCGCGGCCGGATCGCGGTCGGCTGGCTGATCGTCGAGGACCTTGCCATGGTGCTCGTCCTCGTGCTCCTGCCCGCGCTTGCGGGGCTGGCGAACGGGCGCGCCCAGTCGGGCATGGACCTTGCCTGGACCATCGGGTTGATGCTGGCCAAAGTCGGCGGCTTCATCGCGCTGATGCTGATCGTCGGCAAGCGCGTGATTCCCGCGGCGCTGCACTGGGCCGCCCATACCGGCTCACGCGAACTGTTCCGCCTGGCCGTACTGGCGATAGCCTTGGGCGTGGCCTTCGGCGCGGCCTATTTCTTCGACGTGTCCTTCGCACTTGGGGCCTTCTTCGCCGGGATGGTCATGGGCGAAAAGCAGCTCAGCCGCCGCGCCGCCGAGGAAACCCTGCCGCTTCGCGACGCTTTCGCGGTGCTGTTCTTCGTGTCGGTGGGCATGCTGTTCGATCCCTCGGTGGTGGTCGAGAATGCCGGAGCAGTGCTCGCCACCGTGCTGATCGTGATCGTCGGCAAATCGCTGGCCGCCGTCGCCATCGTACGGATCTTCGGCCATCCGACGCAGACCGCGCTGGCCGTCGCCGCCAGCCTCGCCCAGATCGGCGAATTCTCGTTCATGCTCGCGGCGCTCGGCGTCCAGCTCGAGGTCCTGCCGGAAGAGGGCCGTGACCTGATCCTGGCCGGGGCGATCTTCTCGATCTTCCTCAACCCGCTCATCTTCCGCTGGCTCGCGGGGCGGCACAGCCTCGTCAAGTCGGTGGCTGCCGCCGAACGCGAACGCCGCGAAGCTGGCACGACACCCCGCCCCGGCGAGCGGCTCATCCTGATCGGCTACGGGCGCGTCGGCAGGCTGGTGGCCGAGGGAATGACCGGCGATCCGCGCAAGCTCGTCGTGGTGGAGGAACGCCCCGATCTCGTCAAACGGGCGCGTGAGAGCGGCCACACCGTCATTGCCGGCAATGCCTCCAGCGAGGATATTCTCGACGAGGCCGGGGTAGAGGAAGCGACCCGGCTGATGATCGCCATTCCCGAAGGCTTCGAAGCGGGCGTGATCGCCCAGCGCGCCCGTCAGCTCAATCCCGCCATCCAGATCCTCGCCCGTGCGCACTCGGACGAGGAAGTCGATCACCTCACCCGGATCGGCGCCGACCATGTAGTGATGGGCGAACGTGAGATCGCGCGGCGCCTGCTGGAATTGCTCCGTTCGACGAAGCTTCAGAATCGACCTGAAACCGCCTGATATTTCTCCTCATTTGCCAGGGGCTCACTCGATTGACGCATGTGCGGCGATGCCGATGGTGAATTCTCCCTAAGCTATCCGGAAGTCCTTTTGTACAAGCGTGTTAGCTGCCGGGGCCATCCGGCGTAGCCCGCCGAACTTCAGGAGAGGCACGGGCCACTCTCAAGAGCGGCTTACCTCTGCACGGCGTTCCTGTACTTTCAGGACAGGGGCAGGATGCGGAGGCAAGTCATGGAAAAGCCCGAAGTCTTCACCGGCTCGCAAGGGGAAAGCGACCGTCGCTCCTTTCTCGCGGCCTGCGGGAAATACTCCCTGCTGGTGCCGCCGACGATGACGATGCTCCTGTCCACCTCGCTGGCCTCTCCCGCGATCGCCAAGTCCGGCGGTGGCGGCGGCAATGGTGGCGGCAGTAGCGGAGGTGGCGGCGGTGCCGGTGGGGGCGGCGGAGGCGGAGGAACCCGAGGGGGCGGTGGACGCGGCGGCGGCTCTGCTGGCGGAGGGAGTGCCGTGGCAAGGGCCGACGACATCTGCAACACCGGCGAGGCCTCGGTCGAACCCGTGGGCGACCGCAATCGCCTGCTGGCCGGAGAACCGGCGGACGTTCGCGCCCGCACCTGGAAGCTCACCTGCTGCGACGATCTGGAGCCCAAGGCCCGCACCCGCTCCTTCCTCGCCCGCATCCATGCCAAGCTCGGGAAGGGCAGCGGCAAGGCTCCAACCTCGACCTGCCAGCGCGTCTGAGCCCTTACCGCTCGCGCATGGCCTCCTTGGCCTTGTTGATCGGCTTCATCAGATATTGCAGGATCGTCTTGCGCCCGGTCCTGATCTCCACGGTCGAGACCATGCCCGGCATGATCGCATATTCATGCCCGTTCTTCGTCCGCAAGGTCGAGCGCTGGGTCCGCACATAGACGCGGTAATAGACCTGATCGCGATGCACTTCGTCCTGCAAGGTATCGGGCGAGATGCGATCGACGGTCCCGGCCAGCGTCCCGTAGATCGAGGGATCGTAGGCGGTGATCTTAACCGTGGCGGGCTGGCCCGGCCGGATGAAGGCAATGTCGCGTGGCGAAAGCCGCGCCTCGATCACGAGCTGATCCTCCAGCGGCACGATCTCCATCAGCGAACCGCCCGGCTGGATCACCCCGCCGATCGTCGTCACTTCGAGGTTCTTCACGATCCCGCGCACCGGTGAATAGAGCACCGTCCGGTCGAGCTGGTCGCGACGGCCGCCGATGACCTGCACGGTCTGGTCCAGTTCCGCCCGCGCCTTGGCATAGTCGGCACTGGCATCGATCACATACTGGTTGCGCAGGGAATCGAGCTTGGCCTGGATTTCGTTCTCCTGACGGCGCAGCTGAATGATCTCGACTTGATTGGCCGCGCCCAGTTCGACCAGCGGCTCGGTCATGGCGAGTTGCCGCCGGGTCAGGGCCAGCGACTGGCGCAGGCTGGCCGTGGCGACATCTAGGTTCTGCCGCCGCGAGCGCATCAGTTCCATCTCACGGGCCATCAGCCCCGGTGTCTCCCGAACCGCTTGCGGGAAGTTCGGACTGCCGCCGTTGATCTCCGCTTCCAGACGGGCAGCCGTGGCTTCCAAAGCCCGCGCCTTGGCTTCCGCCTCGCCGAGCATGGAACTGAAGCGGGCGCGGTCGAGCGTCGCCAGCTTCTCGTGCGGTTTCACGATATCGCCCTCGTGCACGAAGATACCGTTGACGATGCCGCCTTCGAGGCTCTGGATCACCTGCGAGCGCGAGGGCGGGGTGACCTTGCCGGTTCCCACAGCAACTTCGTCCAGCACGCCGAAATAGCTCCAGACCAGAAACGCGAGGATCGCGACCGAGAGGATCGGGATGATCCGCAGCCGTCCGACCGTGCGCAGCCAGCGGCTGTCCTCCTCGCCGCCGATGCCTTCCAGCAGACTGCTGCCCGGCGCTACCGCCGCCCCTGCTCCGCCGCTCATGCGCGTTTCTCCCGGATACCGGCCGGCCCCGCAAGAGCCGCGAGGACCTTCTCCTTAGGCCCATCGAGCGCGATACGGCCGGAATCGATCACGACCACGCGATCTACCAGATCCAACAGTCCCGGCCTGTTGGTCGTGACCACCAGCGTCCGCCCGCGCAGCCATTGCCCGAGGTTGGCGACCAGCGCCCGCTCGCTGATATCGTCTAGCGGCGCGGACGGTTCATCGAGCAGAAGGATATTGCTGTTGCGCAGCAAGGCGCGGGTCAGCAGCAGCGTCTGCCGCTGTCCGCCCGAAAGCCCTACCCCGCCTTCCTGCAACAGCAGGTCGAGGCCCTGCGGCTGGTTCTGCACGAGAGGCAGCCCGCCCGTCACCGCCAGGGCATGGATAATCTGCTCGTCGCTCACGCCGGGCGCGCCGATCATCAGGTTCTCGCGGATCGTGCCGAGGAACAGTTGCGCCCCCTGCCCCAGATAGGCGGTGTCCCGCCGCAGATCGACGGGGTTGATGAGCGTCAGGTTGGTGCCGTCCAGCAGCACTTCGCCGGTCGTGGGCCAGGCGAGGCCGGACAGCAGGCGCAGCAGCGTGGACTTGCCCGCCCCGATCCGCCCAAGCAGCGCCACCCGCTCGCCCGCATGGATCGACAGGCGATCGACTTTCAGCGCCAGCGGGCCTTCCGGATCGTAGGCGTAAGTCAGGTCCTTGATCTCGTAGTAGCCGTTAAGCGCTGCGCGGCGCAGCAGCCCCCGCTCGGGATCGTGGTCCACCGGCTTGGCGAAGAGGTCTTCCAGCCCGGTCATCGCGACTTTGGCGTTCTGCCAGCGCGTGAAGATCTGGCCGAACGGCACGAAGAGCACGAGCGCGCGGCTGGTCAGGATCGAACAGGCGATCAGCGCGCCCATCGTCATGTCGCCTTCCATGACCTTGAAGGCGCCTGCCACCACCACCGCCGTATAGGCGAGCTGCTGGAGCGTCTGGGTCCAGTTGACGAACAGCGCCGCGAGAAAGCGCTGCTCGGCGCCGACGCGGGTTCCGGCGAGGGTCAGGCGTTCCCAGAGCGACTGGAAGCGGGCCTCGGCTTGGGCCGACTTGATCTCGTCGATACGCTCGATGGATTCGACGAGGATCGCGTTGCGCAAGGCACCCTCGCGCATGCCCTCGGTCGCCAGACGGGCAAGCGGGCGCTGGAGCAGCAGGCCCGGCAGCACGATCAGCGCCGCCGCGCCGATCAGCACGAACGTCAGCTGCCCGGCAAGGAATGCGAAGAGCACCAGGAACAGGCCGATGAACGGCAGGTCGATCAGCGCCGAGACGGTCGTGGAGGTCAGCATCTCGCGAATCTGCTCGACATCGCGAAGCTGGGCGATCAGCGCGCCGGTCGAGCGCGGACGGGCATCGTTGCGGATATCCAGCGCACGGGCGAAGATGCGCGAGGAGATCGCCATGTCCGCGCGGCGACCGATGCGATCGACCAGTTGCACGCGCGCGGTCCGCAGCAGGAGTTCGAGCGTCAGCGCCATCCCGGTGCCGAGCGCCAGGACCCAGAGCGTGGGGATCGACTGCGCGGGAATCACCCGGTCCCAGACCTGCATGGCGAAGAGCGAAGTCGCGAACGTCAGCAGGTTGCCGAAGACCGAACCGAGCATGACTTCGCCATAGCCGCGCCGGTCGGCCATGATGATGTCCCATAGCCAGGACCGCGACGGTGCGCGCAGGAACTCGTCGAGCCGGGCATCGCGCGATCGCGTGGACAGCGGCTCGACGAAGCCGACCCGGCCCGTCGTCTGGCCGCGAAACACGTCGATCGGGATTTCGACCGGCGCATCCTGCCGCATGCCGGGCATCGACACGCGCACACTGCGCGCATCGCGGGCGTGGAGGATCGCCGCGCCGCCGTCGTTCAACTCGACGATGGCAGGCAGCAGAATCTGCGGCACCTCGTCGATTTTCATGGTCACGATCTGGAAATCCAGCCCAGACAGCCGCGCCGCGTGGATCAGCGTCTTTTCGGCATCCTGCCCTTCCGACCAGTAAAGCCGGTTCGTCAGCTCCTGTGCGCCCACCGGCACCCCCTTGAGGGTGCCGAGCGCGGCCACCGCCGCCGTCCAGGGAGCGTGGAGCGCTTCGCCAATATCAGCCATCGAAGTCTTCCTCCTCACGCAGGCGGGCAGGCAGACCGAGCGAGGGTCGCAAGGTTCCGCTCACGTTCTCGAAGCGGACGCGCGCTTCCATGATGTCGTATTCCGCGACAATGCGAGCGCTTGCCGCGCGGTAGATTTCGAGCTGGGTGTTGAGCAGTTCGGTCAGCGTTCGCTTGCCGAGCTTGTATTCCTCGAAGAAGATGCGGCTGGCGGTCACGGCCTGCCGTTCCTGAAGGGTATAAGCCGAGATCCGCGCGCGTCCGGCGCGGATCTCCTGACGCGCGGTGAGCGCCTTGCCGCGCGCTTCCAGCACGGTGCTGTCCTTGACCGCTTCGGCCGCACGGCGATCTTCCTCGGCCGCCTCGATCACGTAATGGTCGCTGCGGCGGTAGAGATTGCCAGTCACCGTCACCATGCCGGAGAACGAATTGTCGCGGGTGTTGTAGGTATAGTTGTTGCGCGTGTAGCCCAGCTGGAGGCCAAGGCGGGGATAGCGTTCCCCCTTGGCCTGACCGATCTTCGCCGCAGCGGCATGCTCGGCTTCTTCGGAAGCGACGACCGCAGGCAGTTTCTCGTAATCGGGTTCGTCGTCGCCGGTTTCGAAACGCGATATCTGGGCGCTGGGATCGGTGTAGGCCAGCGGCAGATCGCCGATCAGGTTGAGCAAGGTGGACTGCGCCACCGCCAGCGCGGTTTCCGCCTGGATCGCCTCACCCCTTGCGCTTTCCACGCGGACGTCGGCCAGCATGAGGTCGGACTTGTCGGAAACCCCGGCATTGACGCGGAGGCCGATCAGGTGGCGCAGGCGCTCCAGTTCCTCGACCTGCTTCTTCGCCTCGACCGACACCAGTTCGTAGCGCTTGACCTGGAGGAAGGCGACGGCGCCCTGCTCCGCCAGTTGATCGGCCACGGATTCCAGTTCGTAGCGCCGCTGCCGCATTGTCGAGCGAGCCGCGCGGATCTCTCCCTTCGAGCGACCGAAATCCCAGACCTGCTGCTGGAGATAGACGCTGGGACCGGCCATGTTCTCGTTGAGGCCCGAGGTGTTGCGACCGGACAGCATGTTCGGCCCGATATTGGCCTGATAGCCCACTTGCGGCGTCCAGACCGACTTGGCCGCGCCCAGATCGGCCCGCCCCCGCGCCAGCGCCGCATTGGCTCGCGCGACTTCCGGGTGGCGCATCAGCGTGAGCACGACGGCGTCGGAAAGATCCAGTTGTGGAGGAACCAGCGGTTCGCCCGCCTGCGGCTCGCCGTTCTGCGCGGTCCCGCCTGCGGGCGACGTTGTTTCTCTCGACGGAGCCGAGGGGGCTTCTGTCAATTGCTGCCGGATCGGAGGTAATTCTCCGGTAGCGATTATTGCCTGCCTCTCCTTCCGATCCTCTGCGTGACCTCGGCTTCCCATGATACCCAGGGCGGCGATACCCACCGCCCCGGCGAACCTCCACTCAGCAAATGCCATGCAACCCCTTTTATGATTGTATCACTCAAAGGAGTTAGTCTTATACAACCACCATAACCGGATGGTCTACATATATATCCGTAGAACCTAACGAATAATGGTTATAAGCCTCACCGTTTATGAGCGCCTGACCCTGAAATACTGCGCCGGTCATGTTCACGGTGTCTTTTCCATCACCGTTGATAGTCAATTGATGGGCACTTTCCGTCGCACGGATAACGCCTGCTTCCGTGAGATTTATTTGCCTTCCACTGTCACCTGTGCCGAGATCGATAACCTCGATGTTCCGGATGTTCGTGGCTGTGCCCAAGTCCAGCACCAGGCCGGTGCCGCTGTCGATCAGAAGTGTATCCGTTCCGGTTCCACCATCGATCAGGATATCGGCGGCATCGTAGACCAGGGTATCGTTTCCGGCCCCGCCGTTCAGGGTATCCGCCCCGGCGCCGCCGCGCAGGAAGTCATTGCCGTCGCCGCCATTCAGCACGTCGTTTCCAGCGTGACCGTAGAGGCGGTCGTTCCCGGCGGTGCCGTTGAGCACGTTCGACAGGCCGTCCCCTTCGATGACGTTCGGTGATCCACTCGCATTCAGCAGGCTGAGGTCGAGCAGGGTTCCCGTCGACGCCGTGGACGAAAGGTTGGTGCTGTCGGTAGCGGTGATCGATACGGAGTTCAGCAGATCCACACCCAGAAGCGAGACGTTCTGCTGGAAATGCACCGTGTTGAGCAGTTCGTTGATCGCCAGATTGTCGATCGTGCCGCCGCCGATCGCGGTGATCGTCAGGGTCGAGGTCGGCGCGACGACACCGAGCAGGCCCGCCGTGTTGGTGATGCTGATCTGGAGACCGAGTTCGGCCGCCAGCACGGAGGACGCGGTCAGGGTATAGGCACCGAGGCTGAGAGCCAGCAGCGGCGCATAGCGCACCTGTACGCTCCGGAGGTTGTTGTTCGGATCGTAGGCCGTCAGCGACTGGGTTTTGAGATCGATGAGACTGAGCGCCTCGACCCCCACGAGGCCCAGGAGCGACGTGCCCGAGGACTGCACCACCGGTGCCTGCTGGGGTATCGCGGTAATCGCCACGGCCTGCGAACTACTGGGACCGATATTGCCAGCGGCATCGATCACACGGGCAAACACGGTGTGCGATCCGACCGTCAGCGTGCCCGCACCGTAGAACCATGTCGTGCCCGAGGCGGTAACGTTGACCCAGTTCCCGCCGTCGATCTGGACTTGCACCCGCTCACCCACGCCAAGCGCCGCGCTGAGCGTTCCACCGATCGTCGGCGAAGTGTCCTGCGTGCTCCAGTCACCTTGGGTGCCAGTATCCGTGGTCAGTGAAGTGAACGTGACCGTCTGGGTCGGCGCCACGGTGTCCACGGTCATGCCGTAGCTGTTGGACGCCGCGCTGACATTGCCTGCCGTATCGGTCGTGACCGCCGTGAAGCTATGCGCGCCGTTGCCTATGGCGGTCCCCGGTGTGAAGGTCCAGATGCCCGAAGCGTTCGAGGTCGTGCTTCCCAGCAACAGCGAGCCATCGAAGATCAGGACCACCGTGTTTGCCGCAGCCGTGCCCGACAGCGTTGGCGTGGTGTCGTTGGAGGTGCCGCCATTGGCGACAGGACCCAGGTTCGGTGCGGCATCGTCGGTAATGCCGGTAATCACCGGGGGCGGCGGCGCGGTCAGGTCCACCGTTATCGTGAAGGACGCAGAGGGACTGCCGGTGTTACCCGCCGCATCGGTCGCCACTGCGGTGAAGGTGTAAGTGCCCTCCGTCAGCGCCGTGGGCGGGGTAAAGGTCCAGTTCCCGCTGGCATTGGCCTGGGTCGTACCGATCGCCACTCCGCCCGAGAGGATCGTCACCGTCGAGCCCGCTTCCGCCGTGCCGCGCAGCAGCGGCAGGGTGTCGTCGGTCACGCCGCCGCTCAGCACCAGTCCCTGTATGCGACCGACATCGTCCGTCGCGCTGGAAATGGCCGGCGCCTCCGGCGGTGTCGTGTCGATACGCACGGAATAGGCCGTGGATGCCGCACCCTGGTTTCCGGTGGCATCCGTGGCGCGGGCGGTGAAGCTGTGGTTCCCCTCCGGCAGAAGAGTGCCCGGCGTGAAGGTCCAGCTTCCTGTCGGTCCGGCGTTGACGGTGCCGATCAGGTTGCCATTGTCATAGATCGAGACCGAAGCATTGGCTTCCGCCGTGCCGGAAAGCGTCGGCTGGGTATCGTTGGTCACGCCGCCGCTCGCCACCGTGCCGACCTGCGGCAGGAGATCGTCGGTTATCCCGGTGATGACCGGAGCGACCGGGGGCGTCGTATCGATATTGACGACGAAGGCCGCTGACGTCCCGCTCAGGTTGCCTGCCGGATCGCGCGCAGTCGCGGTGAAGCTGTGCGCGCCGTCGGCCAGCGGCGAAGGCGGCGTGAAGGTCCACGTCCCCGATCCGGTGACGAGCGCCGAGCCCAGCAAAGCGCCGTTGTTGTAAATGAAGACGGTGGAGTTTGCCTCTGCCGTGCCGGAAAGCTGCGGCAGGGCGTCATCGCTGAGACCGCCGGTAACGATCGGTCCTTGCGATCCGCCGACATCGTCCAGCGCCCCGACAATCACCGGAGCGCCCGGCGGGGTGAGGTCGATGGTCAGGTTGAAGGCCGCTGTTGCACCGCTCTGATTGCCCAGGGCATCGGTTGCGGTCACGGTCAGGGCATGCCCCCCGACGCCCAGCGGCACTGGCGGCGTGAAGGTCCAGGCGCCGGAAGCGTTGGCCAGCGTGGTGCCCAGCAAGGTCTGGCCGTCGTAGACCGAGATGAGCGCATTGCCCTCGGCCGTTCCCGTAAGAGTCGGCAGGGTATCGTCTGTCGCCGCGCCGCTGGCGAGCACGCCCAGGATCGGACCCACATCGTCCGTGACGCCGAGAAGCACCGGCGTACCCGGCGGTGTGGTGTCGATGGTGAAGATGAACGACGAGGACGCCGGGCCTTGCGTACCGGCGATATTGGTGGCCACTGCGCTCAGCGTATAAGTGCCGTCGAGCAGGGCCGCATTCGGCGTCAGGCTCCAGGTTCCGCCGGCCACGACGACGGTCGAACCGAGGAAAGTGCTGCCGTTGTAGATCGAAATGGTATCTCCGACCGAGCCGGTGCCGCTGAGCGTGGGCTGGCTGTCGTTGGTCGCCCCGCCGTTGGTGATTGCGCCGACGCCCGGCGTCGCGTCATCGAAGGCCCCGGTGATGACGGGCGCGGCAGGCGTGCCGGTCACGATCGTCAGAGAGAAGGCAGCCGAACTGCCGCTGACATTGCCGAGCGCGTCGGCGGCCGTGACCGTGAAGCTGTGCGGACCTTCCGGCAGTACACCGGGCGTGAAGGTCCATGTGCCGTCCGTAGCCGTCGTCGTTCCGAGCAGCGTGGCGCCATCGTAGATCGATATTTTCGATCCCACTTCCGCCGTACCGGATAGCGTCGGCGTGGTGTCGTCGGTGCCGCCGCCGTTGACGATCGGTCCCAGCACCAGGCCGACATTGTCAACCGCGCCGGTGATCGAAGGCGTGGCCGGAGGCGCCGCATCGACCGCGATCGAGGCGCCGACGGACTGGTTGCCTGCCGCATCGATCGCCACGACGTTGACGACGGTTCCATTGGCCAGCGGCGGCACCGGCGTATAGCTCCAGGCGCCCGTGCCGTCTGCCTGAACGGTGACCGGACCAGACGCCGCGCCAAAATCGATGCTGACGGTGGCATTGGCCTCAGCCGTGCCGCTCAATGCCGCGCCGCTGCTGGGTGCAACGATCGGTTGGCCGGGAGGCGTGGCGTCGACCGTGAACACGATCGTGTTGCCGCTGATGCTCTCGACCCCTCCAACCGTTGCGGTAGCGCTGATGCTGTGTCCGGTTTCGCCCAGAGGCAGGCTCGGCGTGAAGCTCCAACTACCGCCGGGACTGCTGATCGTCGTACCGATAACAGCCGCGCCGTCGTATATCGTGATGAGTGCATTGGCGCTGGAAGTGCCGGTGATCGCCGGGAATCTGTCATTGGTCACGCCGTTGTTGTCGATCGGGCCCTGGATGGCGCCGACGGCATCGGTGATCGAGATCAGGACCGGGACGTCCGGCTGTGGAATACCGCCGTCCCAGTCGACCGAGCCGGAACCGGGCAGCGAGTCATTCCCCGCCGGGTCGGTGGCAATGGCGGTCAGCCCCGCTCCGTCGGCGGCCCGGCCGGGCAACGTGATGCTCCATTCGCCGCGGCTGTTGACCACTGTCTGATGGGGTGTGCTATCCCCAGTCACGAGCAGGGTGATGGTCGCGCCGGCTTCGCCGGTTCCGGTAACGGTATTGCCGTCGCTGAGGTTGATGACCGGCGGATTCGGGTCGGTCAGATCGACGATGACCGTGTAGGCCGGAGATTGCGCGCTCTCATTGCCTGCGGCATTGGTCGCGGTCACGGTGAAGCTGTGCGGTCCTTCAAGGAGGGTTGGCGAGTAGGACCAGGCACCCGTCGTCGCATCGGCAACGATGGGTGTGACCGGAACCACCTCAATTCCATCGATGAACAGCGTGATGATCGCGCCCGGATCGGCAATGCCGCTCAGCAGGGGCGTATCATCGTTGGTGCTGCCGCCTCTGGCGATGACGAGCGGCGTTCCGTCGTTATCGGTGACGGTCGCGATGCTGGGCACCGAAGGCGGGGTGGTGAGCACGGTGAACTCGAACGCCGGACCGGGCAGGCCCAGGTTCCCCGCCGTATCGATGGCGGCGAACGTAAGACTGTGGAAGGTGTCCGAAAGCGGCACGGAAGGCGTGAACGTCCACGCCCCGCTGCCGTTCGCCTGGACTCTGCCGATCTCGCCGCCGTTGTCGTAGATGACGATCGTGGCATTCGCCTCGCTGGTGCCGGTCAGGACCGGCAGGCTGTCGTCGGTCGTGTCGCCCGAGCCGATCGGGCCGAGCACGGCACCCTGGTCGTCGGTTGCCGTCAGCAACTGCGGCGGTGCTGGCGGGGCGAGATCGACGGTGGCGTTGGTCGGCAGCGAGCTGTTCCCCGCCGGATCGATGGCGACGACGACGATCGGCGTGCCGTCAGGCGGATTGCCCGAGAGCGGATAGCTCCAGTTGCCGTCCTGATCGACAGGCGCCGTGACCGCCGCCGCTCCGCCGATCGAGATCGATACTGTCGAATCCGGTTCGGCGGTGCCGGTCAGCGTTCCGGTGCCGTTGGTCGGATTGACCGTGGGCGCGTCCGGATTGGTGGCGTCGATGGTGAAGGTGAACGGCGCCGTGGTCGGGCTGCTGTTGCCCGCCGCATTGGCTGCGCTCACCGTGATGCTCTGTGGCCCTTCGCCAAGGTTGAGCGTGGTGCTCCAGGCGCCGGTCGGGCCTGCGGTGACAGTGTCGACGAGCACGCCGTTGTTGAAGATCGAGATGACCTCGTCCGCACCGGCCGTGCCACTCAGGAACGGCGTGGTATCGTTGGAGAGGCCTCCCTCGATAATGACGCCGACATTGCCAGGCTCATTGCCGCTCACGCTATCGAGCGAAGGCACGGCGGGCGGCACCGTGTCCACCGTCACCTCGTAGCCGTTCGAGGATGCGCCGCTATTGCCCGCCACATTCGTCGCCGTGGCGCGCAAATCGTAGGCCTTGTCCGGCAGTGGGACGGTCGGCGTGAAGCTCCAGAACCCGTTGCCATCGGCCACTGTCGTACCCAGTTCGGTCGTACCGTCGTAGATCGTGATCGTGGCGTTGGCATCGGAGGTGCCGCTGATCGTCGGCAGGGCATCGTCGGTAGTGCCGCCGGGGCCGACATTGCCGAGGATAAGGCCCGTGTGATCCTCCACCCCGGTGATGACGGGCGCTCCGGGCGTGCCGGTATCGACCGTGACGTCGTAGGGTTCGGAAAGGCCGCTGGTATTGCCGAGGGCATCTGCCGCACTGGCGGTGAAGACATGACCGGTATTGGAAAGCGGTGCGGTTATTTCGAACTGCCACGCGCCCGTTGCCGAAGCCTCGGCCGTGCCGATCGGTACGCCGTTGTCGTAGATCGTCACTGTCGCGCCCGGCTCGGCCGTGCCGGTGATGACCGGCAGCGGATCGTCGGTGCCTCCGCCATCCGGCACGTTGCCGGTCTGGTCGCCCACGGCATCGATAACGCCGGTGATGATCGGCGCGGCGGGCGGCGTCAGATCGATGACGATGCTGTCGGTTCCCGAGACATTCCCCGCCTCGTCCACAGCGACGACCGTCACCGTCACGCCGTTCGCCAGCGGCGGAATGGCGATATAGGTCCAAAGCCCGTCACCGTCCGCCGTGGTGTAATCGTCGATGATGCCGTCACCGGTGAAGTCGAATTCGATCCGGGCGTTGGCCTCGGCGGTTCCGGTCAGGATCGTGCCAGCGCTTGGCTCCACGATCGGCGCGTCGGGCGCTTTGGTATCCACGAACAGCGTGAATACGCCCGAAACCTGGCTGCTGTTGCCCACGGCATCGGTGGCGGTCGCGGTGAAATCGTGCCGTCCCTCGGAAAGACCGCCGGGCGGCGTGAAGGTCCAACCGCCGCTGCCGTCCATGACCGCCGTGCCGATGGCAACGCCATTGTCGAGGATGGTCACGGTACTGCCGATAGCCGCCGTTCCCGAAAGCACCGGCAGAACATCGTCCGTGTAGTCTTCGGTGCCGAGCGGGCCGGTGTAGCGGCCCGTTCCATCTTCAGCGGCGCTGATCGAGGGGGCCGCCGGGCCTTGGGTCGTCACCGTCAGTTGGAACGGCGCCGAAAGCGCCGTCACACCGGCGGGATTGGTGACGCTGGCGGTGAAGATGTAAGTGCCGTTCACCAGCGCCTGGCTCGGCGTGAACGTCCAGTTTCCAAAGATATCCGCCGTAACCGTCGTAACCGGAACTCCGCCTATGGAGATCGAGACGACTGCATTGGGATCGGCCGTACCGGTCAGGACGGGCAAGGTATCGTCGCTCGACGCCCCGCTTGCGAAAGTGCCCTGGACCAGGCCGACATCGTCGAACCCCGATACGATCACCGGCTGCGTCGGACCGTCCGCATCGACCGTAACCTGATAAGGCACGGAAGGCGCACTGACGTTGCCCGCCGCATCGGTTGCGACGATCAGGAAACTGTTGCTGCCTTGCGGAAGGTCGGCGTCGGGCGTGAAAGTCCAGATCCCGAGACCGTTCGTATCCGCGGTTCCGAGAAGGACGCCGTTGCTGTAGATCGAGACGACGGAGTCCGGCTCGGCCGTACCGGTCAGCACCGGTCGCGGATCATCGGTGAAGCCGCCGGGGCCGACGTTGCCGCTCTCCGGTCCGGCATTGTCTGCAACCAGCGTGATCGCGGGAGCATCCGGCACCTGGGTATCAACGACGAGCAGGAACGGCGTCGGGTCGCTCTCGTTGCCCACTGCATCCGTCGCGGTGATCGTCAGGTTGTGGTTGCCCTCGGATAGCGGCGCATCCGGGGTGACGGACCATTCCCCATTACCGTTCGCGACGGCCGTACCGAGCAGCGTCGTCCCTTCGTAGATCCGGATGACCGCATTGGCCTCCGCAGTGCCGGTAAAGACCGGCCGCGCATCATCGGTCGGCGCTCCGCTGACAATGGGTATCTGCTTCGGCCCCACGTCATCGAAAACAACCCCGATCGCGGGCGCGGGCGGCGCGTCCGCATCGATCGCGCCATTGGTCGGGCCGGACACATTCCCCGCGGCGTCGATCACCGTCACCTGAATCGGACCACTGGGAAGCGGCGAGGCGGGCGTGACGCTCCAGGCACCGCTCTCGTTCACTTGCGCCGTTTCGATGACGCCGCCGATATTGATGCTGACCGTCGTGCCCGGCTCAGCCGTGCCGGAAATCGTCTCGCCATTGGAAGGATTGACGACGGGGGCAGCAGGAGGCTGGGTATCGACGGTCAGTTCGAAAGCGGGGGACGGCAGGCTGACATTGCCGTTCGTACCCGTCGTGGTGGTGGTCAGGCTGTGCGGGCCGTCCTCCAGCGGTGCGGGAATACGGAAGGTCCAAGCCCCCGTTCCGCTCACACTGGCCGTGCCGATCTGGATGCCGTTATTGTAGATCGTCACGGTCGATCCCGGCTCGGCAGTGCCGCTCAGCAAAGGCTGCGGATCGTTGGTGGCATCACCGTTCGTCAGCGCGCCCTCCACGGGGTCGACCCCGTCGGTGACCGAGCCCACGACCGGCTCCGATGGCAACGAGGCATCGATCGAGGTATCGACCGTGACCGGCGAAGGCGCCGTGGCATTGCCCGCCGGATCGACCGCCACCACGTTCACCACCGCGCCGTTTTCGAGCGGCGACGGGAAGTTCACCACCCAGGCGCCGTTCGGCGCAACCGTCGCTGTCAGATCGGCATTGCCGTCCCCATCGATATCGACCAGCACCGAAGCGCCGGGTTCGGTCGTTCCGGAAAGAGACTCGCCGTCGGTCGGATTGACCGTCAGCGCCGGTGGAGCGAAATCGAGCGTCACGACATAAGTCGTCGATGGTCCGCTGACATGGCCGGCCGCATCCGTCGCCGTAACCGAAAAGCCATGGATGCCTTCGGAAAGGGCGCCGGTCGTCACGCTCCAGGCGCCGGTATTGCTCGCGGTCGTCGTGCCGACCAGCGTCTCGCCGTCGTAGACCCGGATGATCGATCCGGGCTCCGCCGTACCGTTGATGGTCAGCGTTGCATCGTTGCTGATACCGCCCCGCGCGACGACGCCGGTAATGCCCTCGACATCGTCCACCACTTCGACGATGCCCGGCGCGAGCGGAACCGTAGCATCGACGACGATCGAGACGGGCTGGGTGCTGTTGCCCGCTGCATCGGTAGCCGTGACGGAAATCGTCACCCCGTCGGGAAGCGGGTTGCCCGGCACATAAATCCAGTTTCCGCTGCCGTCGGCCTGAGCGAAAGCGTCGGGTTCGCCGTTTCCGTCAAGATCGATGCCGATCGTCGCACCCGGTTCCGCCGTCCCGGAGATGACCGTGCCATCGGTGGGATTGAGCGTCGGCGCTTCCGGCGGGCTGGTGTCCACGGTGAAGGCGAAGGGTGCAGAGGCCGTGCCCTCGTTACCGGAGGCATCCGTCGCGGTGAAGGTCAGGTTGTGCGGACCTTCGCCCAGCGGCGGCGCTGGGGTAAACGTCCAGCTGCCGTTGGCGGCCACCGTCGCGGTGCCGATCTGGGTACCGTTGTCGAACACTGTCACCACCGAGCCCGGCTCGGTCGTCCCGTTGAACGTGGGCGTGGGGTCGTTCGTCGAGCCGCCTGCCGTGATCGGCCCGACGCGTGGCTCGGCATCGTCGGTCGCACCCGTCACCACCGGAGCAGCCGGAGGTGTGGTGTCGATGCTGCTGTCGACGGTGGCGCTGCCGGGAGTGGACGCATTGCCCGCCGCATCCGTCGCCGTGGCACTGATAACCGTGCCGTTGGGCAAAGGCTCGGGAAGCGTGACGCTCCACGTTCCGTTTTCACCCGCAACGGCAGTGGCGTCGGGGACACCGTCACCGTCGGTGTCGACCTGGATCGTCGTGCCGGGTTCCGCCGTGCCCGAGATCGTCGTACCGTCGGTGGGGTTCAAGGTCGGTGCATCCGGTGCGCCGGTATCCACCGTAAAGGCAAAGGGCGCCGAAGCCGTGCCCTGATTGCCGGACGCATCCGTCGCGGTGAAGGTCAGACTATGTGGTCCATCGCCCAGCGGCGATGCCGGTGTGAAAGTCCAACTGCCGTTGGCGGCCACCGTCGCGGTGCCGATCTGGATGCCGTTGTCGAACACCGTCACCACCGAGCCGGGTTCCGCCGTTCCGCTGAACGTCGGTGTCGGATCGTTGGTCGAGCCGCCCGCCATGAGCGCTCCCGTTACCGGCGCCACGTCGTCGGTCGCGCCCGTCACGAGCGGAGCCTCCGGCGCCGCCGTATCGACCGTGAACGTGAAGGGGGCCGATGCCGCGCCCTTGTTTCCGGCTGCATCGGTCGCCTGGAACGTCAGGCTATGCGGACCGTCACCCAAGGGCGTCGTCGGCGTGAAAGTCCAGCTGCCGCTGGCCCCCACCGTCGCGGTGCCGATCTGCGTTCCGTTGTCGAACACGGCCACGACCGAGCCTGCCTCGGCCGTTCCGCTGAAAGTCGGCGTGGGATCGTTGGTCGAGTCCCCTGCCGCAATCGCGCCGGTTACCGGCGCCACGTCGTCGGTCGCGCCCGTTACGACCGGGGCGGCAGGAGGAGTCGTGTCCGGAGGGGTTCCGGAACCTCCGCGTCTGTCGCCGCCACCACCGCCGCTAGCGGCTGCGGCAATGCCGCCCCCCAGGCCCAGTGCCCCAAGGCCGATCAGCAACCCGTTGCTGAAACCGCCACCGGCCGCACCCGCCGCCGCAGTTCCGGCCGCGGACGAGGCGACATCGAGCGGCGCAAAATCGTAACTGAGAGCCTCGCTCGATACGTCGCCGGGCGCGACGCATGCCGTATCGCTCAGGTTGACGAGCCATTGCGTGCCGCTCGAAGGATCATGCAGGTTCAACTGACCAAGATCCTCGGGCTGGCAGGCGAAGTAGCCTTCCAGGCGGATGCTCGACCCGTCCGCGAACTTCAGGATCAGGTCGTCGCCTTCGCGAACCATCGAGGCAACCGAGTTCGGAGGCGCGTCGATCCGGATATTCGAGTCAATCGGAACCGGTATCCGGGTTTCCCCGCTGCCGGCGACCGAAGCCTTGGCAGTCTTGCTTCCGCGATCCACGATCTCGACCCGCTTGTCCATCTCGTACCTCCCAACATGAACCTCGCCATGAGGCGACGCATCCGGTTGTCGGCGTATCGAATGGACTGCGATCGGGGAGAACTATAACAATGCTGTTATTTTACTAAACTAACAAACAAACGACATGCCAGCAGGAGACAGGAGACTTCTCCACCGAACATGCAAGCCCCGGCAGTTTCATCGATACGTCTACACACCCATCATATAAGGCGAATAACTTTTGCGTTTCCACCCAGTTACGGCGTGCAACGAGACTCCACGACCGATGTATCCCGCGGAATTGAAACGGTTGGTCGTGGATATCGCTCGTCTGACCAGCTTGCCACTGCACCGAACGGGTCTGCCACCGCATCAAAACGCGCGCCGCAAGGGCGATGGCGCTGCCAGAAACTCGCCATTTATTGTTTCTTTTCAAAGCACATGATCGTGCAGCGACAGACTTGCCATGAACCTGACGGGGCTTGTCATAGGTTCATTATGGCCCCAAAATAAACCTTCAGAATGGATGCAGTTCTTACGACTTCCGCATTCAATTTAGAGATTTACGAGACACCTTTACTTGATGCAATCGAATGCGAGACGGCATCGAAAAACAATCCGGCCACACGTGATATGCGCGCTTTCCAGAAGGATTCGCGATATCGTTTGATTACAGAAAGATGCATTTATCGGAACCGTCGAGGACGGCCCCGGCATTCGGCAGAATGCCGGGGTGCAGCCGGTTAGTCAGCGACTACCAACTGGCGCGTGCGTCGGTAGAGGACATGGACGAGCACGAAGAACAGCACCGTGCCGCCCACGAGTGCGGGACCGGCAAAACCGTCGCCAACCAAGGCCAGCGGCGCATCGCTGCCCGATGCGGCGACGATACCTGCGAACGTCACGCCCCAGAGGCTTTCACCCACGATCAGGCCGGTGGCGGTCAGCACGCCCATGCGCTCGGCGAACTCGGGATCGCGCTGCTTCGAGGCCCAGCGGTCGTAGAAGAACCCGAGCACTGCGCCGATCACGGTCGGCAGGATCACGCTCATCGGCAGGTAGATGCCGATCCCGATGCCGAGCGGCGGCAGGCGCAGGCGGCCCATCAGCCCCAGCACTTCGTCGAGGACGATGAAGGCGGCGCCGGCCGCGGCGCCCCAACCGATCATCGTCCAGTTGAGATTACCGCCCAGCACACCCTTGGCCAGGGTCGAGATCAGCGCGGCCTGCGGTGCGGGAAGCGCGTTGGGTCCGGCATTGGCCGCTCCGGCAAAGCCGAAGGCGGTGTTCAGCAGATCGAGCACCGGCGGGATCACCAGCGAGCCGAAGACCACGCCGATCACCAGCGCCACCTGCTGCTTCCACGGCGTCGCGCCGATGAGCTGGCCGGTCTTGAGGTCCTGGAGGTTGTCGTTGGAGATCGTCGCCACGCCGAAGACGATGCCGGTGACGATCAGGGCATAGGCGACCAGGGCATCGGTCGTCCCCGGCGGCTGGTCGCGGCCAAACAGGCCGACCAGCATGAGCGAGGCGGCGACCACGGAAAGAATGCCGATGCCCGAGACCGGGGAATTGGAAGCCCCGATCAGACCCGCCATGTAACCGCAGACCGCAGCGATCAGCAGGCCGATCACGAGAATGAACAGCAGCGCGCCGGAGATCAGCAGCATTTCCGATCCGGCCAGCGGACCGCTGCCCACGACGCTCCAGAGCAGGATCGCGATCGGCACCAGCATGGCCAGCGTGCCGATGAAGACGATCGAGATCGGCAGATCCTGTTCCTCGACCGCCAGTGTCGCCCCGGACTGGCGGGCGCGGCTCGCGGCCATCGCGGAGCGGACGCCGCCGATCACCGGCCCGGCAATGCGCAGCAGGGTCCAGACTGCCGCCACGCCGATCACGCCCGCGCCGAAGAAGCGGACATTGTCGGCAAACACGCTCGTCGCCCAGACTTCCGCGCCGCCCGGCAGCGGGTTCTGCGCGGTCAGGATCGGCAGGAGCACCCACCAGCCGACGACGAGGCCGAGGAACATCGCCATGCCCACGGAAATGCCGACGAGATGGCCGACGCCCATCAGCGCGAAGGACAGTCCCCCGGAAATCCCGGTCGCGCCCGGTCCCGCACGGAACCAGACCGAGGCTTCCGCCACCGCGAGCCGCGTCTGCGTGAGGATCGCGAACCCGGCCGAGGCCAGAGCGTTCCACAAGAGCACCGACAGGCCCTTGGCGCTCTCCGCCGCGCCTTCGCGCGATTCCGAACCGATGCGCAGGACTTCGGCGGCGGCGTGGCCTTCGGGATAGGGCAGCGGGGTGTCGATCACCAATGCCCGGCGCAGCGGCACCGAGAACAGCACGCCGAGGATGCCGCCGGTGCCGGTGATCGCCGCCGTCGTCCAGTAAGGGAAGCCCTGCCACCAGCCGATCATTACAAGGCCCGGCAACACGAAGATGATCGCCGCCAAGGTTCCCGCCGCGCTGGCAACGGTCTGGACGATATTGTTCTCGAAGATCGTCGAGTCCTTGAACCCGCGCAGGATCGCCATCGAGATCACCGCCGCCGGGATCGAAGTCGCGAATGTCAGGCCGACCTTGAGACCGAGATAGACGTTGGCCGCCGTGAACAGCAACGTGATCGCGCCGCCCAGCAGCACCCCGCGCAAGGTCAGTTCGAGCGGCGATCCCGCACGCGCACTGCCATTTTCCTTCGCCATGAAACTCCGTTCAGAAATGTGCGGATGCAGTCTCTTGAGCCGCTCCGAAGACGGCAGCGGAAAAAACGCATCGATGATCGCGGCTCGCTGCCATATCGGCGGCCCGCCGTCCACCGCCCGATACGGTTTCAGGAACTGTTAAGTCCGCAACTCGTTGAGAAGACTTGCTCGCAGCGGAAGTCCGCTCGCTCATTCTTTTCTCAACCTCACTGGAAGGTCCATCAAGATGTTCAAACGTGCAATCGGCCTCGGCGCCCTCATCGCCGTCGCTTCGGCGACCATCACCCTGCCCGCCGAAGCGCGTCCGGGCGACCGCAACGACCGCTCGGCCCATGCCTGGCGCGACAACGACCGCAACTGGGAACCCTCGCGCAGCTATCACAAGGGCAACTACAAGGATCGCCGCCTGAGCCGCAACGACCGCATCTATCGCGGCAAGGACGGACGCGCCTATTGCCGCCGCTCCGACGGCACCACCGGCCTCGTTGTCGGCGCGGTGGGCGGTGCGCTGCTCGCCAAGCTGGTCGGCGGCAACACCCTCGGCACCCTGGCTGGCGGCGCGGGCGGCGCCCTGCTGGGCCGTCAGATCGATCGCGGCGGCGTGAAGTGCCGTTGATCCCGGCCTGATAAAAAAGCACGCGGCGGGACCGGAGTCTCGCCGCGTGCAGTATTCAGGCAGGAACCTGCCGGCGGGCCTTGCAGGAAAGACACCGCCGGAAATCGAAGTCAGAAGTGGACCACGCCCTCCACGCCGAAAGTGCGCGGCGGATTGAAGTTGCCATAGGCACCCAGCGTGCTCGCATTGGCATTCGAGAGGCGATAGATATGCGTCTCGTTGAGCAGGTTGCGGCTCCAGACCGAGACGGTCAGGGACGTTCCGGCATCGCTCATCGGGATATCGGCCAGGGCGATACGGCCGTTGACGATGAAGCTGCTCTGCGCCTTCACGTTCTCATCCTCGAAGCTGTACTGGCGGTCGGAATAGGCCGCGTCGAGGTGGAACTGCACGCTCTCGTCGCCGCTGCCCACCGGCACCGAGTAATCGATGAAGCCCGAGGCCGCATGGGGCGGCGTGTAGACGATGAAGACGTTCTGGTAGACCGGATTGGCCGCCGTGCTGAGGAACGGGTTCAGCGTCTTGGGAACGCGGGTATAAGTATAGGCGTAAGAAGCGCCGAAGGTCAGGTTGTTCGTCGGGTGGACGTTCAGTTCCGCCTCAATGCCGCGGATCTTGGTCGTTCCCGGCGCATTCAGCGTCTCCTGCGTGTGCAGGTTGAAGTAGGGGCTGCTCGGATCGGTGTTGACGTTGTCGAAATCGACCTGCGTGCCGTCACGATCCATGATGTAGCCCGCCAGGTTCAGGCGAACCTTGCGGTCGAGGAACATCATCTTCGCGCCGACTTCATAGGACTTGACCGTTTCCGGGCCGAAGGCGTCGAAGGTCTGCGAACGGTCGTTGGCGCCGCCGGCGCGGTAGCCGGTCGCATACTTGGCGTAGAGGTTCACGTCATCCGTGGCGTCCCAGGCCAGGGTGACCATCGGGTCGAAACGGTCCTTGCGATAACGGAAACCGTAATTCACCGTGGCGCCGTTAACGATGTCCAGCACGCCGTCGCGCTTGTCGTGGGTATAGCGACCGCCAGCCGTCAGGTGGACCTGGTCGAGACCGGCCGGGGTATACGTCGCCTGGGCGAAGGCGGCGATGCTCTGCGCCTTGGCGCGGCTGTTGCGCTGGAGGAACAGCGAGTCGTCGGCCCAGCCCTGGTTGTTCGAATTTACCTTGCCGGTGACATTAGGACTGAGCGTGGTGTAGCCGGTGCCGTCCGAATTCCAGAGGTTGGAGCTGGGCGTGGCCGCATATTCGCTGGCATGCTCATTGTAGTAATAGGCTCCGGCCACGAAATCGACCTGCGGCAGGCTGCCGACAAGCTGGAGTTCCTGGCTGAACTGGTGCTGGTCGAGGAACGACAGCGAGTAGCGGCTGAACTTGGTGTTCGGCAGGAACACGGTGCGGTGGGCGCCGCCCGAGTTGTCATACTGGTCGGTATCGACCTGACGCCATGCGGTGATCGAACGAACCGTCAGATCGGGGCTGAGATCGTAGCTCAGGTTGCCCATCACACCCTGTGTGCGGTCCACGCTCGGCTGCTGCGGCACGCCGATGTCGGCGGTCTTCATGCGCTTGTCGCCGCTGACATGGACCAGCGGGGAAAGCGGCGCGATCGTGCCGCTCGGCAGCTTGCCGCCGTTCGCGGCGATCTGCGCGAGGGTCGCGACCCGCAGGCCCTTGGGGTTGTAGTTGATGAGCTGGCTGTACATCGGCGTATTGTCGTCGCGCGACTTGTCGAACGAGATGTTCGCCGTGAAGCCTTCGACCGGCTTCCACTGGGCCTGGATGCGGCCGCCGACGCGGTCGTAGTAGTTGAAGCCGGTCTGGCCCGCGAGCGGGTTCTTGGTCGTTGCGTCCTGGTGCTGGTAGACGCCGTCGACCTTGATCGAGATGTTGTGGAACTCGGGCAGGTCGATGTGGGCTTCGCCGGTGCGCTGGCCGTAGTTGCCGATACCCGCTTCCACGCGGCCGCCGAACTGTCCGGTCGGTGCCTTGGTGACGATCGAGAGCGCGCCGCCTTCGGTGTTGCGGCCGAACAGCGTGCCTTGCGGACCGCGCAGGACCTCGATGCGCTGCACGTCGAACAGCGCGGCGTTCAGGCCCTGCTGGCGGCCGAGATAGACGCCGTCGAGGTAGACACCGACGCCCTGGTCGCGCGCGGTCTGGTTGGCGTCGAACGGCACGATGCCGCGAATGCCGACCGTGAGGGCCGACTGGCGCGCTTCAAAGGTGGCCACGCGCAGCGAGGGGACGCTGCCGCTGGCGAGATCGATCAGGCTCTGGACGTGCTGCTTCTCGATATCGGCGCTGCCGATGACGGCGATGGCGATCGGGGTCTTCTGGAGATCGGTCTCGCGCTTGGTGGCGGTGACGATGATCGGCGCGGATTCTCCGCTGTCGGTAGCTGCTGCATTTGTTGCTGCTTCGTCAGCGAAGGCGGCGACTGGGGCCTGACTCAACGCAACGATGCTGCAAGTGGCCGCCAGACGGATGGCGTGGCGAATCATGCGAAAACTCCCTGGAAAACTGCATTTTCCTCCTTGCAGTCGCAGCAAGGGGATCGCCCGGCGGGGCGACAGGGAGGCTCACTAGGCGTGGCCCGCGTCACATCCGTGTTGCTTTCTTGTAATTTTCTTGACGCAATTGTGGCACGGCGAACATGACAAATTTGACATGTGCATGGCAGCGAATGCGGTACTATGTGACCCGATCATTCGTGCCGAAATGATGGATACCATGATCAAATCCGGAGACATCCTGCTGACGTCGGGCGAGCTTGCCCATATCAGCGCCGTTCGCGACGCCTTCCTCTCCTTCGAGGTGGAAGTGGTGAATGCGACCGATCTGTGCATGCGCGTTGCCAAGGCGCCGACCTGGGTCTTCGTGGACTGGATTCTGCCCGAAATGTCGGGACTTCAGCTCTGCGGCCTGTTGCAGGATCGCATCAACGACCACCCCCTGCACGTGACGATGGTCCTGCCCGAAGCCGACCCGAGATCGCAGGCCCGCGCCCTCGACGCCGGGGCCGACGACTATCTGGTAGGCCCCCTCACCCCCACGGCGCTGGTCCAGCGGCTGCGAATCTACCAGCCGACCGCCGCCGCACGCAAGGAAGCGCCGGCGATCCAGATCGGCGAACTCACGATCCAGCCCGACTCGCACCTGACGCGCTACAAAGGGCTGGTCGTGCCGCTGCAATCGAACGAGCAGCGACTGCTCAATCACTTCGCCCGCAACCCCAACCGCGTGTTCACGCGCGGGGAACTGATCGGGGTGCTCGGCAAGAGCGTGGACGTATGCGATGAACGCACCGTGGATTCCTGGGTCAGCCGCCTGCGCCGCAAGCTGCGCTCGATGCAGGTTCCCCACCTGCCCCGCACGGTGCGTTCCTTCGGCTACGTCTTCGACAACGCCGAAGCCTGAGGGCGGGAAGTCGTGTCGTAGCCTCGCGATCGAGCGGCTAGCTTGAGATATCGGCGAATTTCGCGTCGAGGGCCTGCCGGGCATCCTCTCCGGTCAGCCTGACCTGCAAGCCGCGCTGCCCCCCGTTGATGTAGATCGCATCCCAGAGGATCGCCGTCTCGTCGATCACGACCGGGACTTTCCGCATCTGGCCGAAAGGACTGATGCCGCCGATCTTGTAGCCGGTCAGCCGCTCGGCATCGGCGGGCTTCATCATCGCCGCGCTCTTGGCGCCGAGCGCGGCGGCGGCTTTCTTCATCGAGACTTCGCCGCTGCTGGGGGCAATGACGCAGGCGGACTTGCCGTCGGCGAGGACCATCAGCGTCTTGAACACCTGCCCCGGATCCGCTCCGATCGCGGCTGCCGCGGCGAGGCCGATGCTCTCGGCGGAAGGGTCGTAGTCATAGGCATGAAGGTCGAAAGCCACGCCGACTTTTTCGAGCATCTTCGTTGCGCGGGTGGATCGCGCCATTCCTGTTCTCCTGAGAAGCGCCTAGCCGATGATGCCGCAGAGGCCAAGGCCCGCCGCGCTTCACGATCGCCTCATCGCAGGGGACAGTGGACGCCATACTTTGGTCTAGCTGGGTGCAGCGCCGCGCCGTGACTACCTGATGAAGCGTGGCGGCATCGGGTCGCCGCTATCCTCCCGGAGCAATCGATGTCCGATCAATCCATCATCTCGCCCGCCCAGCGCCAGCTCGGCACCCCCACCGACCTCGGCGCCGACGCCACCCGCGACATTTCCGGCGGCCTCAAGGCCCTGCTCGCCGACGTCTTCGCGCTTTACCTGAAGACCAAGAACTTCCACTGGCACATGAGCGGTCCGAATTTCCGCGACTATCACTTGCTGCTCGACGAGCAGGGCGATCAGATCTTCGCGATGACCGACCCCATCGCCGAGCGCGCCCGCAAGCTGGGCGGCACCACGATCCGCTCGATCTCGGATATTTCCAGCCACCAGCGCCTGCTGGACAACAATGCCGACTATGTCGATCCGCAGGGGATGCTCGCCGAACTGCATGGCGACAACAAGCAACTCGTGGCGGAAATGCGCGCCGTCCATGCGCTTTGCGACGAGTACGGTGATATCGCCACGGCCAGCCTCATCGAGGTCTGGATCGACGAGAGCGAACGCCGCGCCTGGTTCCTCTATGAAAGCTGCCGCACCGGCCGCATGTGACGGCATCGGCGCAACCTGCCGAGGGAGACCTTCGAAAGGTTTCCCTTGGCAGGATCTACAACGCTCAGTTCACCTTTTCGAACGCGGCGGTGACGCGGATCTGCACTTCATCGCTGACTGCCGGGACGTACTTGGAAACGCCGAATTCCGAGCGCTTGAGCGAACCAGTGGCGCTGAAGCCCACCGTATAGGCCTTGTCCATCGGGTTTACGCCCGCACCGCCGAAGGTCGCGTCCAGCACCATCGGCTTGCTGACGCCGTGCATCGTCACCGTGCCGGAAATGCGCGCAGTGCGCGGGCCGGTCTGCTCCACTTTCTGCGAGACAAAACGGATCGTCGGATAAGTCGCGGCGTCGAACCAGTCGGCGCTGACCAGTTCGCTGTCGAGCGTCGCATTGGTGGTAGAAATGCGCGAAACCGGCAGCGAAACGTCGAGGCTGGACTTGTCCAGCGCCTTCGGGTTCAGCACCAGCGAGCCGGTAGCGCCAGGGATCGTCCCGAAGAAATCGTTAAAACCGAAATGGTTGACGCCGAACTGCGCCAGCGTGTGGCTGCTCTCGACCTTGTACGTCCCGGCCTGGACCGCTTCGGGCGCGACCGAAGCCTGCGCGACGAGGAGCGAGGGAACACCGACCAGCGTGGCGGCGGCAAGGGCAATGGCGGCGATCGAGACGGTCTTCTTCATGGAGAGCTCCGGAGCAAAATAGACTGAAAATCAGGCGGTTCTATGCAGCCCTCGCCATCTTTCGATAATCCGTCATCGAGGCGAAGATCTTTCAACCCACAATTGAAAGTGAACCGCCAAACGCCAAACGCTTCGAACCTGATTCCGCCGGATCGCATCGCGCTTGAACGCGATGATTCTTTGCGTGACAATAGATTGCTGCCCCCTTTGGAGGATGGAACCGCATCAGCGAATGGCCCATTATCCTTTTGAAAAAGCAGCCGCGAATATCGAAATCGCTCCGGATCACCGCCTGCAACGCGCCCCAAAGGTAAGACGAACCGGGGTATCGGCCTTTCTCCAAAAGGTATGCTTGCCGCCTTGCAATTACATATTTAATGTCAACAAAATCGATTGAGTTTAGGCACTAGCCATCCACGGGAGACATGACACGATGAATGCCGGAATCCTCAATCGCCGCCTGTTCCTATCGATGGCCGCCGCAAGCGCGCTGGCGGTCTCGCTTGCGGGATGCTCGGGCGGAAAGTCGGGCAATTCGGTCGAGATCACCAATGTCTCCTACGATCCGACGCGCGAGCTCTATCAGGCCGTGAACCCGGCCTTCGCGGCCTACTGGAAGAAGAAGACCGGGCAGGACGTAACGTTCCGCATGAGCCACGGCGGCTCGGGCAAGCAGAGCCGCGCCATCATCGACGGTCTCGAAGCCGATGTCGCCACGCTGGCGCTGGCCTACGATATCGACGTGATCTCCAGCAAGGCGAAGCTGCTCCCGGCCGACTGGCAGAAGGCCCTGCCCGACAACAGCTCGCCCTATACCTCGACGATCGTGTTCCTCGTCCGAAAGGGCAACCCCAAGGGCATTCGCGACTGGAACGACCTGGTGAAGCCGGGCGTGCAGGTCATCACTCCGAACCCCAAGACCAGCGGCGGCGCGCGCTGGAACTTCCTCGCCGCCTGGGCCTATGGCCGCAAGGCGGGCGGGTCGGACGCGGCGGCAGAGGCTTACGTGAAGCGCCTCTTCACGCAAGTTCCCGTGCTCGACAGCGGCGCGCGCGGCGCGACCACGACTTTCGTGGAACGCGGCATCGGCGATGTCCTGCTCGCCTGGGAAAACGAGGCGCTCCTGGCCGAGAAGAAGCTGGGCGCAGGCAAGTTCGAGATCGTGGTGCCCTCGATCTCGATCCTCGCCGAACCGCCGGTGGCCGTGGTCGCCGCCAATGCGAAGAAGCACGGCACCGAGGCGGTCTCCAAGGCCTACCTCGAATATCTCTATACCCCCGAGGCCCAGGTCGCGATCGCCCGCAACTTCTATCGCCCGAGCGATCCCAAGATCGCCGAGCAGTTCGCCAGCCAGTTCCCCAAGCTGAACCTCACCACCATCGACAAGGATTTCGGCGGCTGGACCAAGGCGCAGAAGACCTACTTCGACGACGGCGGCGTGTTCGACCGCATCTATACCAAGAAGTAAACCGCGCCTCGCGCCAAGATCGAGCAGGCCACTGCAGATGCCATCCATGACGACGCGCAAGACCACATGGCGTGCGCCCTCCGTACTTCCGGGCTTCGGGCTGACCTTCGGGTTCAGCCTGGCCTGGCTTTCCCTTATCGTGCTGATCCCACTTTCCATGCTGTTCATCAAGTCGGCGGGCATGGGCTGGCAGGCTTTCGTCGACGTCGGCTTTTCGGAGCGCGCCCTCACCGCCTATCGCCTGAGCTTCGGCACGGCTCTGGCCGCCGCTTTCGTGAATGCGGTGTTCGGCCTGCTCGTCGCCTGGGTGCTGGTGCGCTATGCCTTTCCCGGCAAGCGGGTGATCTCGGCGCTGGTGGACCTGCCCTTCGCGCTTCCCACCGCCGTTGCCGGCATCGCGCTCACCGCGCTCTACGCGCCGAGCGGCTGGGTCGGGCAATATCTCGACCCGCTGGGCATCAAGGTTGCCTTCACCCCGATCGGCATCACCGTGGCGCTCGTCTTCATCGGCCTGCCTTTCGTGGTGCGCTCGGTGGAGCCGGTCCTTGCCGATCTCGGCAAGGACGTGGAGGAAGCCGCCGCGACGCTCGGCGCGGGCCGCGCGCAGACGTTCGCGCGGGTGATCTTCCCGGCGATCCTGCCCGCGCTGTTCACCGGCTTCGCGCTGGCCTTCGCGCGCGGCGTGGGCGAGTACGGCTCGGTGATCTTCATCTCCGGCAACATGCCCGGCAAGACCGAGATCGCGCCGCTGCTGATCGTCACCCAGCTCGAACAGTATAACTACGACGGCGCCACCGCGATCGCGATGGTCATGATGCTGGTGTCCTTCGCGGTGCTGTTCACGCTCAACGCCGTCCAGTCCATCCGTCGCAGGAGGCTCGGCGCATGACCCGGAAAACCCGCAAAGTCACACCGGGTACGGAAAGCCGGACCGCGCAGGTCCTGCTCATCACCCTCGCGCTCGCCTTTCTGGCGTTCTTCCTGATGCTGCCGCTGATCGCGGTGTTCAGCGAAGCCCTGAAGCAGGGCATCGGCCCGTTCCTCGACGCGGTTGCCAATCCGGATGCCTTCTCGGCGATCCGCCTGACGCTCATCATCGCCGCGATCAGCGTGCCGCTGAACATGGTCTTCGGCCTTGCCGCAAGCTGGGCGATCACCAAGTTCAGCTTCCCCGGCAAGAACCTGCTGCTGACGCTGATCGACCTGCCCTTCTCGGTCTCGCCGGTGGTCTCGGGCCTGATCTTCGTGCTGCTGTTCGGCGCGCAGGGCCTGCTGGGACCGTGGCTCTCCGCGCATGGCGTCAAGATCATCTTCGCGGTGCCGGGCATCATCCTCGCCACCGTCTTCATCACGTTCCCCTTCGTCGCCCGCGAGCTGATCCCGCTGATGATGGAGCAGGGCAAGGAGGACGAGGAAGCCGCGGTATCGCTCGGCGCTAACGGCTGGCAGACGTTCTGGCACGTCACCCTGCCGAACATCCGCTGGGGGCTACTCTACGGCGTGCTGCTCTGCAATGCCCGCGCCATGGGCGAGTTCGGCGCGGTCTCGGTCGTCTCCGGCCACATTCGCGGCGAGACCAACACGATGCCGCTGCACGTCGAGATCCTCTACAACGAATACGACTTCGTCGGCGCTTTCGCGGTGGCCTCGCTGCTGGCCGCCCTCGCCCTCGTCACGCTTGTCCTCAAGACCGTGCTCGAATGGCGCTTCGACCTTCACTCGGGAGCAAGACATTGATCCGCGTAGAAAACATCACCAAGCGCTTCGGCAACTACCCGGCGCTCCACGGCATCGACCTGGAAATCCAGGCCGGCGAATTCATCGCCCTGCTCGGCCCGTCCGGCTCGGGCAAGACGACGCTACTGCGCATCATCGCCGGCCTCGAATTCCAGGACGAGGGCCACGTCCATTTCAATGGCGAAGACGTGTCCGACATCCCGGTCGGCAAGCGCAACGTCGGCTTCGTGTTCCAGCAATATGCGCTGTTCCGCCACATGACCGTGGCCGACAACATCGCCTTCGGCCTCACCGTGCGCAAGGCCCGCAACCGCCCGCCCAAGGCCGAGATCAAGGCGCGCGCGCAGGAACTGCTGCGGGTGGTCCAGCTGGAAGGCCTGGGAGATCGCTACCCCGGCCAGCTCTCGGGCGGCCAGCGCCAGCGCGTCGCCCTCGCCCGCGCGCTCGCCATCGAACCCAGCCTGCTCCTGCTAGACGAACCCTTCGGCGCGCTCGACGCCAAAGTCCGCAAGGACCTGCGCCGTTGGCTGCGCGACCTGCACAAGCAGATGGGCCTGACCTCGATCTTCGTCACCCACGACCAGGAAGAAGCGCTCGAACTCGCCGACCGGGTGGTGGTGATGGACCACGGCCGCATCGACCAGATCGGCACGCCCGAGCAGGTCTACATGGAACCGGCCACGGCCTTCGTCTCGCACTTCGTGGGCGAAACCAACCGCCTGCCCGACGGCCGTCATATCCGCCCGCATGACATCGAGATCGTCGCTGAAGGCCGCGACCGGGTCATGGTCGACAACGTGTTCCGCAAGGGCGGCTCGTGGCGCGTGGAAGGTCGCCTTCACGAAACGGGAACGATCGTCGAGATCGACATCGACTCCCACGATACCCCGCCCGCCGTCGGCGAAACCGTCGCCATTGCCGCGAAACGGGCCAGAATCTTCTCCGCCGCAGAACAGCGATGAGACCGCCGATATCCAGGCGGCACCGCGATCCAACCGCATCGCGCGCAAGGTCGACATTCCGAGGGTCCGGGGGATCATCCCCCGGATCTTCACACTTCCTTACTCGACCACGTCTTCCACTTCCCGAAACCGGTTCTGCGCCGCCAGCCTGATCCCGGCGTTCGGCGCGCCGTA
This sequence comes from Novosphingobium sp., assembly GCA_017745295.1. Taxonomy (GTDB): domain Bacteria; phylum Pseudomonadota; class Alphaproteobacteria; order Sphingomonadales; family Sphingomonadaceae; genus Novosphingobium. Next base: position 43,938 of record JAGHZR010000002.1, on the reverse strand, counting down.
ACCCGCGTAAGTCCCGCCCCGCTCGACGAATTCGAAGAAGAACAGCTTGTCGAACGCCCGGCTGTAAAGCTGGCGGTAGGCGTTGCCCGCGCCATCCTCGTCGTAGAGCGCCCCGGCCTGTTCGAGCCGCGCGGCGACTTTGCCGTCGAAGCCGAAGCGCGCGACGAGATCGTCGTAGTAGTTCGCCGGGATGTCGAGCATCGCTGCGCCCCGCGCGCGGACGACCGAGGCCGTCGCGAGCAGGTTGTCGCTGGCCAGCGCAACGTGCTGGAAACCGCCGCCCATGCCCTGCGCCAGGAAGCGCGAGGACAGCGTCTCGCGCGCGTCCGAGGCATTGAGGGTAAGGCGGAAGCCCCCGTCCGGCGATTGCAGCGCCTGGCTATGGACGAGACCCGAAGGGTCGATCACGTCGTTGGCGTCGCGCCCTTCGAGACCGAACAGCGCGCGCCAGTAGAGCTGCCAGGACAGGAACTCGTCGTTATGGACCACGGCGGCGAGATGGTCGATCGCGCGCGCGCCGGCATCATCGGTGAGATCCTCGACCGGCACCGCCTCGAACTCTCGCGCCCAGAGCGCTTCGGCGCCGTCGTCCTCGACGAGGTAGACGAGGCTGCCGCCGACGCCGCGCAGCGCGGGCATGGCCATGCGGCCGGGGCGGCCTTCGGGGCTATAGGCGCGGATGCCGAGCGCGGCGGCGCGCTCCATGACGGCGGCGGCGTCCTTCACCCGCACGCCGATCGCGCAGATCGAGGTGCCGTGGACGATGCGGTAGGACTTGGCGAAGCCTTTGGGCTCGGCATTGATGACAAGGTTGACATTGCCCTGCCGCCAGCGCGTCACCTTCTTGGTCCGGTGAGTGCCGCCATGCGCAAAACCGAGGGTGTGGAACGTCTGGCCGAGCCGCGCCACATCCTCGCCTGTGGCGGTGAACTCGACGAACTCGGCGCCCAGCGGCGGCTGAGGCGCCGGCATCGTGGTCGGCTGGTCCAGCAGGCGCCGGGCGGCATCGCGGACATATTCGAGCGAGCGGTGCCCGTCCTGCGCGACGAGGCGCGAGGAGATCGCGCGGAAGCGGTCGTTGAAGATCTCCAGCGAAAGCGGGCCTGCGTAACCGGTGCGCAGGATCTCGGCGACGTAGCCCGGCAGGTCCAGCCCGCCCTGCCCCGGCAGGTTGCGGAAGTGGCGGCTCCAGTAGAGCAGGTCCATGTCGAGCAGCGGCGCATCGGCCAACTGGACGTAGACGATCTTGTCGCCGGGAATATCGCGGATGCTGTCGCTAGGGATGCGACGCGAAAGCGAGTGGAAGCTGTCGAGGATGATGCCGATGGCGGGATGATCGACCTGCTTGACGATCGACCAGACATCGCGGTGGTCGTTGACGTGACGGCCCCAAGCCAGCGCCTCGTAGCCGACGAGGATACCGCGCGGCGCGGCGCGCTCACCCAGTTCGCGAAAATCGTCGACAATGCGCTGGCGCTCGCCGAGCGAATGGGGCGAGCAGTTGGAGCAGACCAGAATGCGGTCGGTGCCAAGCTCACCCATGAGGTCGAACTTGCGCTCGGCGCGGTCCATGGCGCGGGCGCGCATCTCGCCGGGCATGCCTTCGAAATCGCGGAACGGCTGGTAGAGCGAGCAATGGATGCCAAGGTCGTCCATCATCGCGCGCACATCGCGCGGGCGCAGGGCCGAGCCGATCAGGTCGTTCTCGAAGATTTCGACACTGTCGAAGCCCGCGTCGGCCGCGGCCTTGAGCTTTTCTTCGAGCGTGCCGCGCAGCGAGACGGTGGCGATGGCGTTGGTGTCGGCCCTGGACATGGCGATCTTCCCGGAGTTGTGATCCTTGCAATATCGCTCCGGGAGAGGCGCGATTGAAGGGACATCGATGCAGTCTCCCATACCCTATTGTTATGGCGGCGGCGCGCCATGCCGATCATCCGCCGCCCCAACCATATCCAATGCGGTGGTTTACCCGCTGGCAAGTTTTCTGAGGCAAGAGCATGAAGCGGGATGAACCTGTCCGCCAGGCAGGGGAGCAGGAAACGGCATGCGCATCGCGACGATCACCAATTGGGCTTACGGGGCAACGGTCTGCCTGACCATCGCCGCCGGTGTCACCATGGTCATGGCCTCCAATGCCGACCGGGTGGAGCGCGAGGCGGTCCGCCAGCGTGACCTGTTCGACCAGCTCGCCTTCGAGATCGAGGCGGACGAAGCCCAGCTTACCGATCAGGCCCGGCTCGCGGCCGTAACCGGCGACCCCAGCCATGAGATCGCCTATAACCGCACGCTTGCCGCTATCGGTCCGATCGAACAGCGCGTCGCCAAGCTCAAGGACAACGGCGCCAAAGAGGAGGAACTGCGCTCGCTCGAAGAAGGGCTGCGCTGGGCAGCTACGCTCCAGGACGAACAGAAGGCTGCCATTGCCGCCATCAAGGCGGGGGATGAGATCACCGCCCACAAGATCGTTTTCGGTGCCGAGTACGAGCGCGAACTGGAACGCGCGCATTTCCTGCTCGGCCGCTTCCGCTACATGCTCGACAACCGCTCCGACCGCGCAATCGAGGAAGCCAGCCGCGCCTCGCAGCGGCTGCGCACGGTTTCGGAAGTCATGGTGGCGATCACCGCCGTGCTGTTCCTGTTCGTGCTGGGCTTCGTGCTCAAGCGCCGGATCCTGAAACCAGTGGTCAAGCTGAGCGACGTGGTGAACCGGCTGGCCGATCAGGACTATGCGGTGGAGCCGCCGCAGCTTTCCCAGATCGACGAGATCGGCGACATGGCCCACGCCATCCGCGTCTTCCGCGAGAACGGCATCGAGCGCCAGCGGCTGGAGCGCGAGCGCGATGCCGACTGGCACGTGCGTGACCTGCTGTCGCGCATGACCCAGCGCTTGCAGGGCTGCGAATCGGTGGCGGACCTGTTCGAGGTCGTGCGCCTGTTCGCCCCCAGGATCGCGCCGGAGCTTGCCGGGCGCCTCTACACGCTCGACACCCGGCTGGGGATGATGGCCTGCGCTTCCGAATGGCTGTCGCCGCATGGCAGCGATGCCGCCTTCACCCCCGACGATTGCTGGGCGCTGCGGCGCGGGCAATCGCACATGCCCGGCGGCGATCTCGTGGACGTGCCTTGCAAGCACGTCCCGCCCGAGACCGCCGAGGCCACTGTCTGCGTGCCGCTCACGGCGCAGGGGGAAACGATCGGCCTGCTGGTGCTGGAAAACATGGTGGGCCGAAACACGGCGGATCGGCGGGGGCCGAACGGCAATACCCAGGTCTATATCGAGCTGATGTCGGAAACGGTGGGGCTGGCGCTCGCCAATCTCAAACTGCGCGACGCCCTCCATGAAAAGGCGCTGTTCGATGCGCTGACGGGCCTGCGCAACCGTCACGAACTGGCCGATACCCTGCGGCGCAACGTCGCCCAGGCCGATGCCTCGAAGACGCCGCTAAGCTGCCTCATGGTGGATATCGACCACTTCAAGCAGCTCAACGACCGCCACGGCCATGACGCCGGGGACATGACGATCCGTTCGGTCGCCGGTGCCCTCGACAATACAGTGCGCGAGGACGGCATCGCCTTCCGCTACGGCGGCGAGGAATTCCTGCTGCTCCTGCCCACCTGCGACAGCGAACGGGCGCTCGACCGCGCCCGCCTGATCCAGGACCGCATACTGGCGATGACGCTGGTGCACGACGGCCTGCCACTCGGCCCGATCTCGGTCTCGATCGGCGTCGCCACGTATCCGGACCACGGCCCTGCGCATACCCTGATCGCCACGGCGGACGCGGCCTTGCTGCGCGCCAAGGATGAAGGCCGCAACCGGATCGTGCTGGCTGGCGAGAACAAGGAGACGGCAGCCTCCGCCGCCACCGGCTGAATGGGTCGATCTCCGCCGCGTCTTCCAGAAGGGATTGCTTCGCCGCATCATGCCTTTAATATTTGCGAACGATTCGCAAATAAAGTTTCACAATGAGGCAGGCAGAAACGGTGGAATCCCCAATTCACAAGGTTTCCGACTGGAACGGCTCCACTGGCGACAACTGGGTCTCGAACCAGATGCGGCTCGATGCGATGCTGGAAGTCTTCGGCACCGAGGCGCTTGCCGCCGCCGCTCCGACAGCAGGCGAGCATGTGCTCGACATCGGCTGCGGCGCGGGCGCGACCAGCTTCGAGCTGGCCCGCAAGGTCGGCCCGGACGGACAGGTGCTCGGTGTCGACATCTCGCAGGCCTTGCTGGACCAGGCGCGCCGGATCGCTCCCGCCGATATCTCCGTGTCCTTCGAGCGGGCCGACGCAGGCGAGGCACCGCTGCCGCAGGCCGCCTTCGACCTGCTGTTCTCCCGCTTCGGCGTGATGTTCTTCGACGATCCCGCCCGCGCCTTCGCGCATATGCGCCGCGCGCTGAAACCGGGAGGACGGCTCGCCTTCGTCTGCTGGCGCCGAGCGGCGGAGAACGACTGGGTGCGCTTGCCGATGGGCGCGATCGAGGACCTGATTCCAACCCCTCCGCCACCCGATCCCGAAGCCCCCGGGCCGTTCTCCTTCGGCGATCGCGACCGCATGGAGAGCATCCTCGGCCAGGCTGGCTTTGCCGATGTGGCGATCCTCCCTTTCGATCATGGCATTCCCTTCGGCCGCGGCGAGAACCGCGACGCCGCGCTTGACGATGCCGTGGCCATGGCCTTTGCAGTCGGCCCGCTGTCCCGCGCGCTGGCCGACCAACCACAGGACCTGCGCGCGCGCGCCGCTTCAGCCGTGCGCAAGGCTTTCGCGCAGCGCCCCGGAGAGACCTCGGTGATGATCGATGGCGCAGCATGGATCGTCACCGCACGCAATCCGGCGGCTTGAGGCATCTTATTTCCCTAAAGTAACCGGCCCGATCAGTCCTGAAGGCCGAAGCGGCGCATCGGCGCGATACGTCGGCATAGCGGTCCAGGTAATGGGCTTCACGCCCGGCTGAGCGTCCCCGACCAGACGATTGACCCAAAGGTTGGCCACCTTCACTTCGATGGTGTTCGTGCCGCCCTTCACCGCCTTGCCCACGTCGATGCGGTAAGGCGCATGCCAGACCGCGCCGACCGGCTTGCCGTTTACCGTGACTTCGGCGAGATCGCCCACCTGCCCGAGATCGAGCCAGAGCGGCTGCCCGGCCTTGGCGCCCTTGGGCAGGGTGAAGCTGCGCGAATACGTCGCCTCGCCGGAGAAGTACTTTACCCCCGCTTCGGCATTCTGTTCGAGCGGGGCCAGCTTCGCCATCTCGATCGAGGCGGGAGCGCCACGGTCGGCCTGGAAGCGCACCGTCCAGCTGTCGTCGAGCGAGGCCAGCATCTGCACCGGCTTCACGGGCAGCGTCAGGCTCTGCGACTTGGCCGCCTTGCGGAAGACCACGAAGACGGCATCGCCCTCGATCAGCGACAGCGGCACGACCGTCTCGCCGTTCTCGATGCGATAACTGACCGGCTCGCTGGTTCCGGTTTCGGGGTGCCAGAGTTCGGGCGCCTTGCCGGCCACGCGGAAGTGCGCCTCAATGGTCTGTGCGCCTTGCGGGTTGGAGAGGTAGTAGATTTCACCCTGCCCGTCGCGGCGGTGGACGAAGGGTATTTTCACCCCCGCTTCCGCGCCCGTGAAGGCGAAGTCCGGTGCCACGGACAGGGTCTTGAGCGCGCCTTCCACGTCCTTGCCGGCGATCACACGCCCCTTGCCGACAGTCGCGTCCCCGCTGCCCGGCCAGAGCTTCGCGACCAGCGCCGACCACTCGGCATCCTGCGCCGCCATCATGCCCCCTGCCATGCTGGGCGTGGAAACCGGCGCATCGCCGATCACCGTCGCGCCGCCCTCTACCAGCGCGGCGAGCTTCTTCAGCGCCCCCAGCGTCATGCGCTGCGAGGAACCGCCGAGGTAGATCGCCCGATAGCGCGCGCCGCTGGGGGCAATGACTTCGTTGCCGTCGTTCGACAGCAAGCCGGTCAGCGCATCGTAGCTGAGGAAGTCGTAGGCATGGGAAACCGGCGCGTCGGCCACCGGCTTGTCACCGTAGAGCCCGGTCAGGGGGGCTTCCTCGCCGTAGAAATAGGCCACGTCGGCCACGTTTCGCCCCGCCTGAAGCAGCAGCGAGGAACGGGAGATATAATCCACCCAGGGTTTCGCCATCTCGCCCCAGCTTTCCATCCGGTTGAAATACTGGCCGAAGATGAACAGCGAGAGGCCCGGCTTCTTGTCGTCGACCGGCACATGGACCGAGGTATGGACCACCGGGCGGTTGACGCCGTTGACGAACTCCATGTCGATGAAGCGCTTCAGGTCCTTGGGCGCGAAAGCCCAGGGCGACATTGAAGCGGTCATCGATTCCGCCGCGACGAGGTTCTGCCCGTAGAGATGCGCCACCGAGGCCGCGCCCTTCATGTCGGCGATCAGGGTCTGGCGCGGGCCTTCCTCGCGGAAAGTCCACATGGCGGCCATTGGAATGTCCGTGTGGCTGCGCATGGTCATGTCGTCGCCCAGCATCGGGCGCTTGTCTTCCAGCGCCTCGCCATAGACCTTGAGCCCGTTTTCATGCGCGACCTTGGCGACGGTGCCATAGTGCTCGCTCGCCAGCAGGTCGGCCAAAGTGCGGCGGTAGTCGTAGAGGAACTTGTCCGCCTCGGCGCGCGTGCCGACCAGCACGCCCGCCAGCGTCGGCAACCACTGCCGCGCATCATAGCCGCGCAGCCGCTGGAACTGCTCCAGCATCTTCGGCGTCCAGTTCGCCTCGCCCACCTCGATCGAGTCGGTCAGCAGCGCGCGCACGCCGCGCTGGCCGATCATTTCCGGCCCGGCAGCGTCCTTGTACAGGCCCAGGTAGTGGTCGAGATAGCGCCGCACGGCATCGCCGTCGAACTTGTCCACTTCAAGGCCGGTCGCCTCGGGCGGCGCGGGGTGATTGGTGGTGCCGAGCAGCGAATAGCCCATGCGCAGCACCCGCCAGCGCTGCCCCCTCGGCAGTGCCGGGGCCTGCCAGTCGAGCGTGCCGTCTGCTTTCAACTTTCCGGTGAGGTCGACGACACTGGCAGGCGCCACGCCTTTGGCTTCGTCCTTCGGTTCTTCCAGCGCGTAGTAGTCGCGGCTCATCATGAAACCGGCCTTGGTCTCGAAACGGTCCACTTTCGGCCCGCTACCGAGCGAGAAAGTGCCGACGATCAGCGGCTTCTTCGCCAACATCGCGCCGACGCCGTCGAACAGGCCGTCCATGACAATGCCCGGCGCGGGCGAGCCGAGACCGCCATCGGGCTTGCGGGGATTGAGTACCAGCCGGAAATGCGCAGCGGCGACGGCGGGGAAGCTGACGGTGGTGGGCACTGCGCCCAGCGTCAGCGTGGTGATCGGCGTCCAGGTCTTGCCGTCCACGCTCGATTCCAGCGCGCCGGTGAAAGCGGCTCCGGCAAAGGGGATCACCACGTCGGGTACGAAGACCGTGGCCGAGCCGACCCTGGCGGGCTTGGCATAATCGAGCCTCAGACTGGGCGCTTCGCCCTGCTTGCGAGCCAGCGTAACGCCTTTGGCGAGATCGCCGTCGAACAGCATCGCCGCAGGCAGCGCATTGCCAAGCCCATCGACCGCGCGCGGCAGCGCGGCAGCAGGCGCCACGGGTTCGGGAAACGCAAAGACGCCTACCTCGCCATAGTACGACGGGCCGGGAGGCGCGGGATGGCCGGAGATCATCTCCTCGATGGACAGTGCGGGCGCCAGGGTCTGGTAAGGGCCGGTCTGCACCGGCGGCGCGGCCAGTCTGCCGGAGAAGCGCTGTCCTGCGGGCACCGAAGTCTCGCTCCAGACCAGCTTCTTCAGGCCGTCCTGCGGTTGCACCCAGGGACCGCCGGTTTCCGACCAGCCCGGCGAAGCGGCAATGGCGAGTTCGAGCCCCTGCCGATCAGCCTCATGCGCGGCAAAGCGGAAGGCGTCCTTCCACTCGGGCGTCATGTAGACGAGGCGGTGATCGACCACTTGCGGGGTCTGGAGATTGGCGTCGAAGTTCTGGAGGCCGCCGATGCCGACGCGCTTCATCCAAGCCATGTCCTTGGCAATGCCGTCCTTCGAGATATTGCCGTTCATCCAATGCCACCAGACGCGCGGGCGGGCGGAATTGGGCGGATCGCGGAATTGCTCTTCCAGCGGGACGGCAGAATTGTCGGCTATCGAGGGCGACGAGGCGGCATCCTGAGCCATCGCAGGCGAGGCACAAAGTGCGGTAGCCAACAGGAGGACCGCACGAAAATTGCGGTGTTGCATACGATTTTCTCCAGTAATACCGCCTGCCAAACCAACAAAGACTGGGGCAAACACAAGTTACTTAGCCCGGAAAGGCTGCGAAACCGGCAGTGATCTGCAGATCATTCCGAAGGTCTACAACCTCTGCCGTCCAGATAGCGACAACTCGGTTGCCTGCGAGTTACAGCGAATTGCGCCGCGCAATCCCACCCAGCACCGAAGCGCTCGGCTTGGGGGTCCGCGCAAAAGTCATGCGGTCCACGCTGCACAGACCGAAGCGCGGCTTGTAGCCGAAGATCCATTCGTAGTTGTCCAGAAGCGACCAGTGCATGTAGCCGAGCACCGGCACGCCGTCGTCGATCGCCTGCTTCAACCCTTCCAGCGCCGCCGGGATGAAGCGTGCGCGCAAGCTGTCGTCATCGGTGCCGACGCCGTGTTCGGAGACCAGCACCGGCACCTTTGCCGCCGCGTGGACATAGCGCACCGCGCCTGCCAGCGACGGCGCCCAGACTTCGGTGCCGGACCAGTTGTGGTCGGCTCCGTCGGGCGCGGGGAGACGGCCCTTGTCGTTCCAGACCGCGCGTTCGTAGTTCTGCACGCCGATGAAATCGTCGCCCTTGGCGATCTCCAGCCAGTCGCCGTAGAGTTCGGCGCGAACCTTGTCGCGCATCGAGTTCCTGCCTGACGCCTGATCGTCCAGCACCGAGAGCGTGAAGCCCACAGGGAGGTCTGAACGCACCGCCTTGATCGCGGCACGGGCGGCCTTGTGCCCGGCCTTCTGCCCCTCGACGATGGCATCCACGTCCTCGCGCCCGGCGACGTTGGCACAGAGGAAGCGCTCCACGCCGAGCCGCTTGGTTGCGGCGGCGAGGGTCTGGCGCTGCATGTCCCAGACCGGCGGCGGCAGGATGTTCTTGAGGATGAGCAGGATATTCGGCTCGTTGAGCGTCATGGCCATGGCGATGTCCGCACCGATCGCGCGGACCACCTTGTCGCAGTAGCGGGCGAAGAGCTGCGCCGATTCCGGGTTGCTCCAGCCGCCCTGCGCGCTGAACCAGAGCGGCGCGGTGAAGTGGTTGAACGTCACCAGCGGCGCAAGACCGCGCGCGTGGCAGCCCTCGACGATCCGCTTGTAATGATCGAGCATGGCCTGCGAGAACAGACCCTTCTCCGGCTCGATCCGCGCCCACTCGACGCCGAAGCGGTAGGATGTGAGGCCGAGCGACTTCACCACGTCGAGATCGCTCGCCCAGAGTTCGAGGCTGTTCACCGCATCCCCCGAAGGCTCGGCGAAGATGGTCGGCTTCTGGTTCTCGACGAACCAGAGGTCGGAGGCGGTGTTGTTGCCCTCGATCTGGTGCGGTGCGGTGGCGGCGCCCCACAGGAAGCCCTTGGGGAAAGCCGGGTTCGGGCGTTTCGTCGCAGCCCGCGCCATGACCGGCCCGGCAGCGGCGAGTGCTCCTGCGGCGAGCAGGCTTCGGCGGTCGAGATTTGCAATCTTGGTCATCGGACGTGCCCCTCAGGAATGGTCGGCGAAGAAGGAAAGCAGTTCACCCGACAGGCGGCGGTCCGCGGTGCCGAGATGCATGGCCATGGAGTAGTGATTGTGGCCGGAGGCATAGTGCGCGCGCGGCAGGTGTCCGTGGCGGCCGAGACGGGCTTGCAGCAGGCTGGCCCATTCCGCCTGGAAGCGCGGCGGATCGAACCCGGCGCAGGCGAGCAGGAGCGGCAGGCCCGTCGCCATCACCCCGCCCATCGGCATGCGCAAGTCGTAGCAGTCCTGCGGGCCGTAGTAGAGCATATCGCGCTCATCCAGCGGGGTGAAACCGTAAAGCCCCGAGAGCAGCGCCGCCCCGCGCACAAGCTTGCCGTGATCCTCGCGCGCTTTCAGAAAGGCCGAGACATGGACCGCACCCGCCGAAGTGCCGAGCAGGAAGATCCGCTCCGGATCGCCGCCATGGGCCGCCACGTTCGCGCGTAGCCAGTCGATCGCAAGACCCAGGTCCTCCGCGCCGGAGGGCCACATATGCGCGGGCGCGAGGCGGTAGTTCATTACCGCGCCGATCAACCCGTTCGCGGCCGCCCAGCGCCCGACATGGGCATTGGCCCAACTTTCCGGACCGCCCTTGTCGCCGACGAGAAAGCCGCCGCCATGGACGAAAAGCACGACCGGGCGCCCATCCCCCTCGCCGTAGAGATCGAGACGGTTGCGGGGGTCGGGGCCGTACGCGCAGTCTAGCGCGACCGGCGGAATTTCAGCGGCCAGCGCCTGCTGCTCGGCGTCGAACAGGCTGCGGCAGGCGCCGACGACATCGGGACCCAACCGCGTGCCCATCGCGGCAATGGCGCCTGCGGTTTCACCAGCGGTCATGCCGTTTCCCTCCCTCGATGCGCGAACAGGCGGGTGAGCGCGAAAGTCGTTCCCGCCACGCCCAGCCCGGTTCCATAGACCAGCTTCAGGGCCAGCGCGAAAGTCCAGCCGATCTCGCGCCATGGCCCGAACAGGCAGATCACCGCCAATGCCGCCGCGCTCGCCAGCCCGGCCAGCACGACGGCCAGAACGGTCCGGGCGATGAAGGCCGCCCCGCCGGTTCGCGCGCCTTCCTTGCGCAGGCTCGCCGAAACCACCAGCAGCGGCACCAGCGACGACATCAAGGCGATGGCAGCGGCCTGCGGCAGGAAATCCAGCGCGAAGTTGTCGGGCACGGCAAAGTGCAGCGGGCGAACGGCAAGCCCGAAGACGCCGAAGAAGAACACCGCGCTCAGGACGAGGTTGATCGCGCCGCTGGTGATCTGCTCACGCCGCAGCCGGGCGGCGATGTTCATGGGCGGCACCCCACATCGAAGCTCTGGAGATCGCGTGCGAGATCGACCGCCCCCGTATAGCGTGACGCGATCCCCGCGCGGATGGCGGGTTCGTATTGCGGCAAAGGCCCCGGCGGCACCGCGAAATGCGTAAGCACCACGCGCCCCACCCCCGCCTGCGCCGCGATCTCGCCGATCGCTTCGGGTTTTAGGTGATGGGTCGAAAGGTGGCGCTCCATACCGGCCAGCATCTCGGGCGAGGCGTCCTTGCGGCGCATGCGGATTTCGCCCAGCAGCGCGTCGAGCGCGATGATCTCGGTGACGAACATGTCGCTGCCCTTGGCGAGCGCGGTGACGGCGGCGCTCGGCCCGGTGTCGCCGGTGTAGGTGATGCTGCGATTGCCCAGGGCAAAGCGATAGCTCAGCGAGACATTACTGGCGTCCGGCTTTCCATCATGGTCGAAATGGCTGTTGGCGGCGGCCTTCACGCTCGCGCCCTGCCCGAGATCGAGCGACTGCCCATCCGCAAGTTCGATCACCCGCACCGAATCCGCCGGACGAGGCGGCGGCGTGCCGAGACCGAAGCCGATACTGCCCGGCGTCGCCAGCGAGGCGACGATGCCATCGACGACCGCGCGCGTGCCGATCGGACCATAGACGGTCAGCACTCCGGGGAACTGGTTCATCCAGCGCAGGCCGATCACGGCAGCGAGACCCCCGGTGTGATCGAGATGATTGTGGCTGATGAACACCGTGTCGACCGCACCGAGATCGAGGCCGATCCGTGCCAGCTGGTCCACCGTGCCGTCGCCGGTATCGACGAGGATGCGCCGTTCGCCGATGGTAAGGAGGTTGGCCGGTTCCGAACGCTCGGCGGTAGGCACCGGACCGCCCGCAGTCCCCAGCGTCGTCCAGCGCAGCGCCGGACAGCTCGTGGCCGCCAGTGCCGAGCCGGAGACCATCGCTGCCGCCGAAAGCACCAGCGCCGTCATTACGCGTTTCACCTGCATCTTCACCCCTTGCTTTGGGCGGCCTCTGCCGGGCCTTTCGGAAATACGGCCGGAACCTCGTTTCGAGGCTCCGGCCGGATAGGCTCAGAACTTCGTTTCGGCCTGGATGCCGATGGTGCGGCGGCCTTCGCGGGTCAGCCAGTTCACATAGGCGCCCGAGTCCGCGAACGGCAGGTGGATGACCGAGGCATGGAAGCGCTGGTCGAGCAGGTTGCGCACGAAGGCGCCGACCCGCCAGTTGCCGTCCGGATGGCCGATCCCCATGCTGAGGCCGATCGTGCCGTAGCCGTCCTGATAGGCATAGGCGTTGGCCACCGCGTACTGCACCCGGCTGCGGTAGTAGATATTGGCCGAAGTATCGAACTGGAGGTTGTCGTTGATCGGCAGCTTCACGTCCGCGCCCAGCGTGGCGCTGTACTTGGGTGCGCCGGAGAGCGGCTCGCCCTTGGCCTGGACCAGGCTGGTGACGCCGTCCGCCGCCAGATAGCAGGCATATCCGGCCTTCACATCCTCGGGGCAGGCGGTCACGTAGTCGGTGAACTTGGTGTCCGAATAGGTGAACCCGCCGCTGAACGAGAGCACCGGGGTGACGCGCCAGGAGGCGTCGATCTCGAAGCCCTTGGCGGTGAAGCCGCCGGCGTTCTCGGTGACGAACTCGACGCCGTTGAACACCGAGGTCTGGAGGTTCTTGTACTTGTCGTAGAACAGGTTCGCGTTGAAGGTCACGGCCTTGTCGAAGAGCTGCGACTTGATGCCCACGGTGATGTCGCGCACGGTCTGCGGCTTGACGTTGGTGCGCGTGCCGGTGAGACCGGTGAACGTCACCGTCGGACCGAGATAACCGCGCGCGATGGTGCCGAACAGCATGACATCGGGCGTGATCTTGAACTCGGCGCCGCCGCGGCCCGACCACGAACCTTTCTTCGTGCTGCCGGTCTGGAGCGGGGTCGGCGTATAGGGCGTCACGAAGCCCGAGCCGTCCGCCGCCGGTGCGGCAGAGGGGAAGTTCGGGTCGGCGATCGAAAAGTACGAGGCCTTCACCCAGTCGTACTGATAGCGCAGGCCGCCGATCAGGCTGAACTGGTCGGTGACGTGGAACTTGCCGTCGAAGAAGGCAGCCAGCGAGTCCGAGCGGGTCTGGGTATTGCCCTGCCCGCCCGAGATATTGACGATGAAGCTCTGGAACGGATTGGCGGGACGAAGCTGGGCACGGTTGAAGTCGTTGTCGTCACCCACCTTGCGCCGCGAGGCATAGACGCCGGAGGTGAATTCCAGCTGGCTGCCGCTCGGCGAGCTGATGCGCAGTTCCTGCGAGAGGAACGACTGGTCGGTGCCGGTCTGCTGCGCAGTGAAGACCGGGACGCTCGACCCATCGATGGCGAAGACCTGCGGGCCTTCGTCGAGACGGCGGTAGGCGGTGATCGAGGTCAGGTTGTAGTCGCCAAGCGCGTAGTTGATCTCCATCGAAGCGCCGTAGTTCTGCTCCGACGAGTAACCGCCGTAGTCCTCGACCGACTTGGTGTTGTCGAAGCCCGCCGTCACCCCCAGCGATGCGAGATTGCCGAAGCGCGCGGCCATCAGCGGATTGGCGAAGCTCGGCAGGCGGTTGAGCGTCCAGAGCTGGCCGGGTCCCTTGCGGCTGATCTTCGAATAGTCGCCGATGATGTAGATCGAGAGATCGTCGCTGGGTTCGAAGAAGAACTTGGCGCGCCCGCCGTAGCTTTCCTCGCCGCCCCACTTTTCATCGCGGTAGACGTTCTGGAGGAAGCCGTCGTTCCGGCGATAGAAGCCAAACACCGCGAGCGCCGAGTTCTGCGAGACCGGCACGTTGACGCTGGCATTGGCGTTGACTTCGTTCAGCTGGGCATAGCTGACGAAGGCCTTGCCGAAAAAGTGCGAGGGATCGGGCTTCTTGGTCGTGATGTTGATGACGCCGGACGAAGCGTTCTTGCCGAACTGGGTGCCCTGCGGTCCCTTCAGCACTTCGACGCGCTCCAGATCGCCGAGGCTGTTGATCGGGTTACCGAAGGGAATGACGACGTTGTCGACCACCGTGCCGACGTTCTGCTCCGAAGAACTGGAGAAGCCGCCCGCCGAACCGACGCCGCGCAGGCGGAAGCCGGAATCGTTGGGCGAGGACCCGAACTGCACGCCGGAGAACTGGTACTGGATGTCGGTCAGCTTCTGGAAGCCGCTTTCGGTAAGCTGGTCGCCGGTGATGGCGGAGACGGCGATCGGCACGTCCTGAAGGCGCTCGGCCCGGCGCGAGGCCGTCACGATGATATCGGTGCCAGAAACGGACTGCGTTTCAGGCGCCGGGGACGTCGCGGCCTCCTGCGCCACTGCGGGCATGCTGAAGGCGCCGAGAGCGATGCCGGAAAGCAGGCTGAACTTGCGGATGGTGTTCATGTTGGTCTCTCCCCAAACAGATTGTTATTGCCGATTTTTATGGCTGGCTATTGCGCCCCGTCAGGTCTCGTCGATGACGGGGTTGGAAAGGGTGCCTATCACGCCCACGGAGACTTCCACGGTGTCCCCGGCCTTGAGGTAGAGCGGGGGCTGGCGCTTGTCGCCGACGCCGCCGGGGGTGCCGCTGGCGATCACGTCGCCGGGCTTGAGATCGGTGAATGTGGAGCAGTAGGCGATGACGGTCGGGATATCCCAGATCATGTCGGACACCGGCTGATCCTGCACCAATTCGCCGTTCACGCGGGTCTGCACGCGCTGCGAGGCGAGGTCTGCGACCTCCGAAGCGACGACCATCGACGGGCCGAAACCACCGGTGCCGGGCCAGGTCTTGCCGGGGGTGAACTGGATGTTGTGGCGCTGCCAGTCGCGGATGGACCCGTCATTGAACGGCGCAAAACCGGCAACGTGCTCCCATGCGTTCTCCGGCGCGATGCGGCGGCCGCCCTTGCCGATGATGACGGCGAGTTCGCCCTCGTAGTCGAAGCGTTCGCTTTCGGGCGGGCGGACCATCGCCTCGCCATCGGCGATCAGACTGTCGGCCCAGCGGGTGAAGATCGCCGGGTGTTCCTTCTGCTCGCGGCCGGTCTCGGCGACGTGGGTGGCGTAGTTGAGGCCGACGCAGAGGATCTTTTCCGGGTTCGGAACGACCGGCAGCAGCGTGACGGCGGCGAAGGCGAACTCGCCGGTGGCGGGCAGGGCGGCAAGATCACCGGCCAGCACGTCTTTCAGCCATGCGTCGCTGCCGGCCCTACCCAGATCGAGAACTTTGTCCCCTTCGAGGCGGCCGAAGCTCTTGGTGCCATCGGGACGTTCGAAGCTGATGTAACGGGTCATGCGTAGTCTCCCCTGCCCCGCGACGGCGCGGCGGCGGTCAAATGGTCAGAGCGGCGCGGCTTCCCAGTCGCGGCGGAAGCGGAAGCGTTCCTCGGCACGGCGAAGGCCGTCGAAATCCTTGTCCGAGATGCCCCACTGGTCGATGCGGTTCGGCGGCCAGGTCCAGTCTTCCGGAGCCCCGGCCTTGTAGTCCTCCGGCACCTTCTCCACGGCGGTCGAGAACTCGATCACCGGCCCGAACGGGGCGATGAAGTAAGCGTAGACATTTGCGCCGGGGCCGTGGCGGCCGGGCCCCCATGCGGGCACCAGAGCATGATCGCGCAGGCGGCCGATGCCGCGCATCACCGCATCGATGTCCTCCATTTCGAAGGCGACATGGTTGAGCGAGGCAAAACCGGCGCGGGCGAAGGCGGTGGAATGGTGGCTGTCGTTGCAGCGCACGAAGACCATGCCCTTGGTGCGGTCGGACACGAGGAAGCCGAGAATGTCCTCCACCGCGTGGCCGCAAGCTTCGGCATCGGCGGCGTTGAACACCACATGCGTCAGCTTCACCGGCAAGTCGCGTCCGGTGATCGGTTCGACTTCGGTAGCGTCCACCAGAAAGCGCAGGATCGTGCCTTCGGGCAGTTCGACCAGCAGGCCATGCCCGCCGCCCAGGTCGTGGCTGACCGTCGGGCTTGCGGTCCAGCCCGAGGCGGCAATGCGCGCCTTCAGCGCTTCCAGTTCTGTGGCCGTGCAGACGAAGGTGGTCGAGCGGACGAATTCGTCTTCCGACTTCTCGAACGCCACGAGGTAAGGGAACGGACCGGAGCCGCGCAGGTAATGCGTGTCGCCCTGAACTTCAGCGGCAGCCATGCCCCAGATTTCGGTCATGAACGTGGCGGCGGCGGCCGGATCGGGCAGCGCCAGTTCGATGCTGCGCAGTTTCATGGCTCTTGCTCCTGAAGAAGACCCGCGGCGCGGATGCCCGAGCGGGCGCAGTCGGCATCGCACTCGCCGGTGTCACCGCTGACGCCCACGGCGCCGATCAGGGTGCCGGCGGCATCGCGGATCACTACCCCCCCGGGAGAGAACGCGATGCGGCCGCCGACGACAGCGGTGACGCTTTGAAAGAAGGTCGGATTGCCCTTGGCCCGCTCGGCAAGGACGGCAGTGTCCGCGTCCATGCCCACGGCGCCCTCGGCCTTGGCCTTGGCGATATCGAAGCGGAACAGGCTCGCCCCGTCCTCGCGGGCAAAGGCGACCGGGTGGGCGCCCGCGTCGAGCACGATCACCGCCAATTCCCGCGCATTGCGAGCGCGCGCTTCGGAAATGGTGCCAGTGATTATGGTCTGGGCCTGAGCCAGCGTAAGGGTCATGCGGCAAGCTCCCGATGGCTGAAAAGCTGCGCTGCGCGAGCAGCGAGGAGGTCTTCGGCGCTATGGTTGGCCGTGCCGAAAACGTAGTGGTCGGGGCGGATCAGCACGGCATCGGCGCCATGCTCGTCGAGCCATGCGGTGACGGCGCCATTGTCCGGCAGAGTGCCGACGGCGATGCGGGTGACGCCCTCGGCCCGGCCCGGCACGGCATCGTCGCGGACGAAGAGGCGCCAGTCGCCGCCGGTCAGATCGTCGAGCTTGCGGCCATCGGCCAGCACTGGCTGCACGAAGCGCGCGCCAGCGCCGGCGGTTTGCGCGAGAACCACGCCATCGGCGATGGCAGGGATCAGATCGTGCGCGGTCTCGCCCGCCTTCTGGCGCGCTTCCTCGCGGATGCGGGCATCGCGGGCGGCGGCCGCTGCGGGATCGAGTTCGCAGATGTAGCGACCCGCCGCGACGGCTGCCCCGATCACCGCGCGGACATGCGGATCCCGCTCACGCTGATAAGTGCCCAGCACCGAAGGTTCGGCGCCGTGGTTGGCCACCGCATCCATCTTCCACGCCAGATTGGCGACATCGCGCAGGCCGTGGCACATGCCTTGCCCGAAGAACGGCGGCGTCTGGTGCGCGGCGTCTCCGGCCAGGAAGACATTGCCGACCTGCCACCGATGCGCGACGAGGCCGTGGAAGCGATAGGTCGCGGCGCGCACGATCCGGTGCGGTACACCGGCCATCCACGCGCCGACCAGTTCGGCCACCTTTTCCGGTGCCGACATTGCGATGTCGTCCTCGCCGGGGAGCAGCATGAACTCCCAGCGGCGATGGTCGCGGCGACCGGGAACCACGGTGGCGGGGCGCGAAGGATCGCACATCATCACCGAAAGGCGTTGGAGATCGGCCCCCTCCGGCACGCCGGAAAGCGGCGGGAACGCAACCGGCCCTTCCACTTCGGCATCGACAACGAGCCACGGCTCCTCGAACTGAAGATCGTCCAGAGCGACACCCAATGCCTTGCGCACTGTGCTGCGCGCGCCGTCGCAGGCAATGACCCAGCGCGCCTTGGCGGTGCGGGTTTCGGTTCCGTCGAGATAGCCAACCGTCACGCCGCCCGCGTCCTGCGTCAGCCCGGTGAAGCTGGCGCCCAGTTTCAACTCGACGTTCGGCAACGCCGCAAAGCCCTCGCGCAAGTGCGCTTCGAGTTCGGGCTGGTAGAAGAAGTAATCGTTGGCCCACCCGAACGGACGCGGCTTGCCCTCGGTGCCCATGTAGCGGATCACGCCGTGGTCGGCGCCGACATGCAAATGACCGTCGGTGGCGATCATGTCGCCCTGCACCCGGTCGATCACCCCGGCGGACTGGAACAGGCGCATCATCTCATGATCGAGATGGACCGCGCGCGGCAGCGGATAGTGTTCCAGTTCCCGTTCGAGAACCAGCACCTTGAGCCTTTTCAGGCCGAGAAGGTTCGCGGCCAGCGCGCCCACAGGGCCGCAGCCTACGACAACCACGTCGTACGACATCGATTTAGCCCCTGATTTAACCCGTCGTTTCGATCTCGGCGGGCGCCTT
This sequence comes from Novosphingobium sp., assembly GCA_017745295.1. Classification (GTDB taxonomy): domain Bacteria; phylum Pseudomonadota; class Alphaproteobacteria; order Sphingomonadales; family Sphingomonadaceae; genus Novosphingobium. The sequence goes on along the minus strand of JAGHZR010000002.1, from coordinate 25,652 downwards.
GTGGAACGCCCCGCCCTTCATGATCATGGTCAGCCGGTCCTTGTCCTGCAGGATGGCAACATCCGCCGTGGGGTCGCCGTCGACCAGCAGGAGGTCGGCCAGCCAGCCCTCCTTCACCAGCCCGACTTCAAGGCCCATCAGCTCGCCGCCGTACTGGGTCGCGGAGCGCAGGGCTTCGGCGGGAGTGAAGCCGTAGTGCTGGACGAAATGCTCCAGATCACGGGCGTTGCGGCCGTGCGGATTGAACGGAAAGCCGTAGTCGCCGCCGGTCAGGATCCGCACGCCGCGCGTCTTCAGTTCGGGCACCAGCTTGCCTTCAAGGCCCATGCGCTCATGCGCGCTGGCCTTCATATGCGTCATGTCCACATGCGGCGGCGGGTTGGCCTCGATCGCCGCCACCGAAACGCCGGGACCGGGCGCGTAGAAGAACCTGTCCTTGTCCGCCGCCATGCGATCGACTGTCGCCGCATCCGCGAAGGAACAGTGATAGAGAATGCGCGCACCGGCATCGAGCGCGAGGCCGATGGCCTCCGGCGAATAGGCGTGGGTGGCGATCCACATGCCTGCCTCGCGCGTGGCTTCCCCGGCGGCCAGCATTTCCTCGCGGGTGTAGAGCACCTGCATCGCCGAACCGGGCTTCAGCGCGTCCTCGCCGGAGACGACCAGCTTGATCGACTGGACGCCCTCGTCCTTGCAGTAGGCCACGAACTTGCGCATCGCATCCGGCCCGCGGCCGTTGAACACATCGCCGGTTTCGACGCCTTCGTCGCCTTCCGGGCTGCGTTCGAGGGTGGAGGGCACCATGCGCGGCCCCGGCGTCTCGCCCGCCGCGATGGCAGCGGCGAGTTCCGGCTCGATCATGTCGCCCAGCGCGCCGGCCGAATAGATCGAGGTGAAGCCGTGATCGAGCAGCACCCGCGCATTGCGCCAGGCCGCGACCTTCAACTCGCCGGGCGGGAGAATGAACTGGTGGTAGATCTTCTCGACCGAAGAACCCCAGGTGAGGTGCGTGTGCGCATCGACCAGACCCGGCATCAGCGTCTTGCCGCGCCCGTCGATGGTCACGTCGGCGGTTTCACCCGCCAGCGCATCGGCGCCGTAGGCCACGCGGGCGATCCGCTCGCCGTCCACCAGCACCGAGCCGGTCTGGAGAGCGCTGCCGCTGCCGTCGAAGATGGATACATCGCGGATCAGGGTCCGCATCGCTCTCTCCCGTCTTTTGTCTTTCGATCGAGGAGGATTTAGCGCGCTATCGGCCCTCAAGTAAAATAATGAGTTTTCCATTTGCCATAGCTAATAACTATGGAACCTCTGGCAGCGCCTGTAACATCGCTTCCGCCAGTGGGGAGAGACGGCGGCCCGCCAGACGCAGCACGCCGACACTGCGCTCGAAGACTGCCTCCTCGATGGCGATGGCCCGGATCGAGCCGTCCGAAGCACCGTCGAGTGCAACCGTGCGCGGCAGCACGGTGACGCGGTCGGTCTCGCGCACGATGGCGCGGGTGGTGAGCAGCGAGTCGCAGCGGATCGTCGTGCGCGGCACCGAGACACCGGCGGCGATGAACAGCGCGTCCACCTGACGGCGGAAGGCCCCGCGTGCCTCGGGCAGGACCCAGGGGTAATGCTCGACCTCGCGCAAGGAGACGCGATTCCCCAGATCGGCATGACGCGGGCCGACGATCAGCGCGAAAGGGTCGCGCGCGCACGTCACTTCCACCATGTCGGTCGGCACGTTCTGGATGCGGGTGGTGACGAAGGCCAGTTCGATCTCGCCCTTGCGCAACATGTCGAGCAGCTGTTCGTCGGGTTTCTCGACCGCGCTCAAGGCGAAGTCTCCGACGGCTTCCTCCACGCGCATGATCGCGCCGGGCAGCAGGGTCAGCAGCGCGCCAGGCGTGCCGCCGATCCGCAGCGGTCCGGCGATGTGGTGGCGGGCATGCTCCACGTCGCTGACGGCATCGGAAAGCAGGCGGGCCATCGCCTCGGCCGGGCGGCGCAGCACTTCGCCTTCGCGTGTGAGAACGATCCCGCCGCGCCGCCGCTCGAACAGGGCGACGCCGAGACGGCGTTCCAGCAGGGCGATAGTGTTGGACACAGAAGGCTGCGAGAGGTTCAGCATCCGCGCCGCCGCACTGATCGAGCCGGTTTCGCAGACCACGCGGAACGTCATCAGCGCGCGCGGATCGATCGCCGGCACGCGCGCCAATGGCGAGGAGGCGGCGTTGTCTGTCATGTCGGTCTTCCTCCCAGTTTATCGCCGCTTCTCAAGCAAGACCGTTAGGGGTTGTCGCCAAGGATGTGGTGGCATTGGTCAATCTGCCGCAGCTTCAAGACGCCCCGCCCATTATTCCTGTCCGGCCATACCTGACCATTCTCCTTCCCGAAAGCCTGTCCAGGTACTCGCCAACCACCCGGTCGCGCCATGGTAAACAGGGACGACGCGGTTGCAGGAAAGCGGCATTTCGCGAACCGCGCTTGCAGATCAGGCTTGACCGAGCGGCGTATCAAAGCATCGCGCGCACACCGAAGACTGCCGAAACGCCGGACACCCCCTCGCCAGCCCTCCGAGCTAACTCTGCCGTTCCGCCCAGCTTGCGCTCCCAATTCACGCCGACGTAGGGCGCCAGCGAGCGGTTGCGTTCGTAACGAAGCCGAGCGCCCAATTCGAGCCGCTCGAAACCTGCGCCGACGTTCAGTGCCGGTACGTCCTGAAACGCGAAATCCACCTCGGCCTCGGGTTCGACGACCAGCGACTGGGTGATGCGCTGCGTGTAGCCCGCCTTGCCGCGCGCATGGATGTCGCCCTTGTTCGAAACGAGCAACTGTCCTTGCAGCTCGAACCAATAAGGCGCCAGCCCCTCGATGCCGACCAGCGCGTAAGTGCGCTGCGGATCGGGCCGGAAGTCCTGCCGCATCCCGAGTTGGAGGTTGAACCACGGGTCCAGCGCGTGACGCCAGTAGGCACCCAGTTCAATGCGCTCGGCACGCTCGCCGAACGTGCCTTCGCCTTCGCTGGCCAGCACGATCCGGTCGATGTCGCCTCCGTACCACGCCTGCCCTTCCCAGCCGAAGCCGTCCCCGCCCTTGCCGGTGCGGAATTCCAGTTGATCGACCTGAAGCGCGAAGGTTTTGAACGTCATCTCCTTCACCATCGCCGCACGCGATGCCGCCATACGGTAGGGGGCGAAGAAGCGCTGCGCAGGAAAATCGACCGGCACCGGTGGCGGCGGGGCGTTGCCCGGCTCATCGGAGACAGTGCTTGCGGGCATGGCATGGGCGGAGTGATCCATGCCCTTCATGCCCGGCGCGCTCAGGTCCATGCCGGACATGTCCATCTGCGAATGATCCATGCTGCCATGATCCATTCCGGCATGTTCGTCGGCCTGCGGCGGTGGGGAGCCGGTCTCCTGCCCCTGCGCGGCCAAAGGGGAAGTCGCCAGCAGCAGCGAGGTGAGGACCGGGAGCAGGCGCGCCATCAGGCTTCGGCCTCCTTGCGCACGGTCACCACGCGCATCATGCCCGCGTGCATGTGCAGCAGCATGTGACAGTGGAAGGCCCAATCACCTTCGGCATCGGCGGTGAGATCGAACGAGACCTTGCCGCCCGGCAGCACATTGACGGTGTGCTTGCGCGCCCGATTTCCCGGCTCGCCGCTGACCAATTCGAAGAAGTGGCCATGGATGTGGATCGGATGAGGCATCATCGTGTCGTTGATGAGATTGACGCGCACGCGCTCGCCGAGACGGAAGGGGATCGGCGACGGGTTTTCCGACATCGCCTCGCCGTCCATCGACCACATGTACCGCTCCATGTTCGAGGTCAGGTGCACGTCGACCTGGCGGCTCGGCACGCGGGGATCGGGATTGGGATCGCGCGAACGCAAATCCGCGTAAGTCAGCACGCGGTGATCGACGCTTTCCAGCCCGGTCGGCCGATCGGCCAGCCGGTCCACCGGCATCGGTGAAAGCGTGGCGACACCCGGTCCCATCCTCACGCCCGGTGCGACGGAAGGATCGCGCATCGACATCGAGTGGCCGCTCATGGAGCTGTTGGCGGGCTTGCTGAGGTCGATCACCCCGCCCTCGCCCATGTCCATGCCGCTCATGTCCATGCCCATGTCGCGCATGGTGAGCACGGGCCTTTCACGCAGCTTCGGTGTCTCGCCGACAAGACCCGGACGCTGCGCCAGGGTCGCGCGGACGAGCCCAGAGCGGTCGATGGCCTCGGCGATCACGCCGTAGCTCTCTGCCGCACCGGGCTGGACGATGACGTCGTAAGTCTCAGCAATCGCGATCTGCACTTCGTCGGTCTCGACCGGCTGCACGGGATTTCCGTCCGCCGCCACCACGGTCAGCGGCAGGCCGGGAATGCGGAAGTTGAAGTTGGTCATCGACGAGGCATTGATGACGCGCAGGCGCACTTTTTCACCCGGTGCGAACAGCCCGGTCCAGTTCTCGGCATTGCCGTGGCCGTTAACGAGGAAGCTGTAGGTCGATCCGGTCACGTCCGAGATGTCGGTCGCGTCCATGCGCATCTTCCCCCAGGCAAGACGGTCGGCCAGCGACTGGTCCTTGCCCGCCAACAGCCCCGCAAGCGTCTGGCGCTGGCGATTGAAATAGCCGCCCATCATCTTCAGGCGGCGCATCTGTTCGTGCGGGTGGATCGGGCTCCAGTCCGAGAGAACCAGCACATGCTCGCGGTCGCAGGTGATTGGATCGGCACCAGCGGGATCGATCACGATCGGGCCGAACAGCCCTTCCGCCTCCTGCATTCCGGAGTGCGAGTGATACCAGAACGTGCCCGAATGGGTGAGCGGAAACTCGTAGACGAAAGTCTCGCCCGGATCGATGCCGGGGAAGCTGACGCCCGGCACGCCGTCCATGTGGAAGGGAACCAGCAGCCCGTGCCAGTGGATCGATGTCTGCTCCTTCAGGCGGTTGGTGACGGCGATACGCACCGTCTCGCCTTCCCGCAGACGCAAAAGCGGCGCGGGCAGCGTGCCGTTGACGGTCACCGCATGGCCCGAACGGCCGCCGGTGGAGAAATGGCTCGCGCCGATCTGAAGCGCGATGGAATTTCCGGTCAGAACGCCGGAATCAGTGCTGGCGTGAACGATCCCCGGCGTACCGCTGCGCGCCCATGCCGGAAACAGGCCCGCCACGCCAAGGCTGCCCGCAAAGGCGCCGCCAAGGGCCAGGAAATGCCTGCGTTGGAGCAGGGAACGGGGCAAGCTGTCGTTCGGCGTCATGCAAGGCAATACGCCTCCCTTGCGGTTATCCCTCAAGCCCGGATGACAAAATTCAAGCATGATAGGGAATTGCGGCCATCCCGTTCCATTTGCATTCGCTCGGGCCCATGGCGTAGGCTTCGGCCATAAACCAAACGCCGGAGCTTTCATGATCGACCGTCGCCGTTTCCTCTCGTCCGCATCGGCAGGAGCAGCCGCCGTAGCCGCCGGCCCCGTATTCGCACGCGCATCTGCATCGCCGACGGGTGCGAACCCCGCCCTTGCCGCGTTCATGGACAAATACTTCAATGCCCAGGTCGATGCTTCGCCCGAGACTGCGACGCAACTGGGGCTGGACACAGGCCCCCGCGCCGCCCTGAAGTCCCGCCTGACCGTTCCCACGCGCGCGGAAGAGGAAAAGAGCCGCAATCTCGTCCGCACCGCCCGCGCGCAGCTTTCCGCGCTCGACAGGGCTTCGCTGAATGCACAGGACGCGATCTATTACGACACGGTCGCCGCAAACCTCGACGCCGTCATCAAGACTTACGCCATCCCCTACGGCCAGGGCGGATGGCCGCAAATCTATCGCGTGAGCCAAGGCGGCGGTGCCTATCTCGGTACCGGGGACTTCCTCGACAACCAGCACACGATCAAGACCGCGGCCGACGCGGAAGCCTATGTCTCGCGCGTGAACGACTTCGCCGATGTGCTCGCTGCCGAAACCGACCGGATGCGCGAGGATTTCGGTCTCGGCGTCATCCCGCCCGACTTCATCCTGAGCAAGACCATCGGCCTCCAGGCCGGGATGCTGGGGACGGCTGCCGGAGAATCCACGCTGGTCCAGTCGATCGTCCGGCGCACGCACGAACAGTCGATCCCCGGCGATTGGGGCGACCGGGTCCGCAAGCTGGTCGCCGAGCGGGTCTATCCGGCCCTGCAGCGGCAGAACGATGCCCTCAAGGCCGTCCAGCCCAAGGCGGGTCATGACGCGTCCGTCTCGCGCCTGCCGCAAGGCGCGCAGTACTATGCCAATAGCCTGAACTATATCACCACGACCCGGCTCTCCGCCGAGGAAATCCATCGCATCGGGCTGGAACAGGTGGCGGACCTCACGGCGCGTTCGGACGCCCTGCTGAAGTCGCAGGGGTTCACGCAAGGGACGGTCGGCGCGCGCATGGCGGCGCTGATTGCCAACCCCGCCAATGTCTATCCCAACACCGACGCCGCGAAAGTGGAACTGATCGCCCATCTCAACGAACAGATGGCGGCGATGCAGGCGCTCTTGCCCAAGGCCTTCGGCCGTCTGCCCAAGTCCGGCGTGGAGATCAAACGCGTACCGCCCGAAATCCAGGAAGGCGCATCGCAGGGCTACTACAATTCGCCCAGCCTCGACGGTACGCGTCCGGGCATCTACTGGATCAACCTGACCGACACCGCCAACTGGCCGAAGTTCGGCCTTCCCACCCTGACCTATCACGAGGCGATTCCGGGCCATCACCTGCAAATCGCCCTTCAGCAGGAAAGCCCGGCGGCGCCCAAGCTGATGAACCTGCTGTTCTTCTCCAGCTATTCCGAAGGCTGGGGCCTTTATGCCGAGCAACTGGCCGACGAACTGGGCGCCTATGACAACGATCCGCTGGGCCGGGTGGGCTTCTACCAGAGCCTGTTGTTCCGCGCGGTACGTCTGGTCGTCGACACCGGCATCCATGCCAAGGGCTGGAGCCGCGAGCAGGCGATCCGCTACTTCATCGACAATACCGGCCGGGCGGAAGGCGGGGCGACCTCGGAAATCGATCGCTATTGCAGTTGGCCGGGCCAGGCCTGCGCCTATAAGGTCGGACACAACGAATGGGTGCGCCTGCGCGAGAAGGCCAAGGCGGCGCTGGGCGACCGCTTCGATATTCGCGGCTTCCACGATACCGCGCTGGCCGGTGGCGGCATGCCGCTGACGGTTCTCGAGCGCGTCGTCGACGACTGGGTGAAGACGCGCAAGTCGTCTGCCGCCTGACGACGAATTGCCGGGGAGGACCTTGTGCTCCCCGGCAATTCCGGGCGTCAGTCGTTCGCAGTTCTCATGAACGCAGCAAGGGTACTACCGCCAGGCTGTCGGACGACGTCAGGAACAGCGACTTGCCGCCCCGCCCTATGCTGCAATTGGCGATGGCCTTCCCGGTCTCGATGACCCCGAGCACGCGCGCTTCGGCCGTGCAGACATGAACGCCGCCCGGCCCCGTCGCGAAGACGTGGCCCGAGGCGCCGACCTTGATGCCGTCCGGCAGGCCGGGACGCCCCTCGTCGAGCCGCGCTTTCAGATCGAGGAACCGGCGGCTTTCGCGCGGCATCCCGTCCGCGCCGAGCGCATAGGCCAGCACTTCCGGCTGGGTTTCATCCGACAACGAGAGGTAGAGCGTGCGCTCATCGGGCGAAAGCGCCACGCCATTGGGGCGGCGATGGCTGCGGTCCAGCAGATCGACCCTGCCCTCCGGCGAGAGACGATACAGCCCGCAAAATGCCAGTTCGCGCAATGGGGAATCGTCGCCCTCTGCCAGTCCGTAACTGGGGTCCGTGAAGTAGATCGCCCCGGACTTTGCCACGCAGACATCATTGGGGCTGTTGAAGCGCTTGCCCTCGAAACGATCCGCCAGTGTCGTGCGCTTGCGGGATTTCAGGTCGATCCGCACGATCACCCGCGATCCGCTGTCGGCGCCGATCAGGGCGCCGCCCGCATCGAGCGCAAGGCCGTTGAGGCCGGGTTCGCGAATGCTGGTGGGCACGGGCGTCTGAAGCCCCGATGGGCGCAGGAACACTTCCACGCCCTTGGCCTCGCTCCAGCGATGGACCGTATTGGCGGGCGGATCGGTAAACAGCAGGCCATTCTCGCCCGGGACCCAGACCGGCCCTTCCGCCCAGCGAAATCCCGAAGCGAGGCGGCGTATCGAGGCCCCCGGCGCGACGATACGGTCCAGTTCGGGATCGAGGCGCCGCACGGTTCCGAAAGGTTCTTCTGCCGCGGCCCGCGCCGCATAAAGCACGGGCATGGCAGCAAGACCGGCCAACACGCCACGGCGGTCGGTCATGCCGTCAGTCCGATATGACGCCGTTCCGCCGCCGAGCGGTAAATCGCTTCGATGACCCGCATGTCCGCCAATCCTTCCTCACCGGAAACGATCGGCGTCGCGCCGGACTGCACGCATTCCGAAAGATGATCGAGCTGTGCCGCGAACTGGTTGCGTGTCGGCGGCGGCAGCGTCCTCGGCGCGGTGACACCGTCCTTGCGGATCGTCATCGTCTGCCCGGCATAGGGCGTGGCAGGTTCCATCCCGATCCAGCCCTGCGTGCCGATCACGCGGTAGCCGTTATGCGCGGAACTGTAGCTGGAGATGCAGTTGGCCTGAATGCCGGACGGAAACCGCAGCACGAAACTGATGCGATCCTCGACCGTGGCGAAGCGCGGATCGGAGCGGTCGGTCGATTCCACCGCGCTCACTTCGAGGGGTTCCTCGCCGGTCAGGTAGCGGGCCGCGTTGAGACTGTAGATGCCGATATCCATCATCGAGCCGCCGCCGGAAAGCGGCTTGTCCAGTCGCCACTGGCCGGGCTGGATGGGAAAGCCATGCTCGGCAGTGATGAGCCGCGTCGGACCGACATGGCCGCCGCGCGCCAGTTCGATGGCGAGCCGGTTGTAAGGCTCGAACCGCGAGCGATAGCCGATCATCAGCTTCTTCCCGGCCTTGCTGCAGGCGGCGATCATCGCCTGGCATTCCGCCACCGACGTCGCCATCGGCTTTTCGCAAAGGACGTGCTTGCCCGCCTGCGCCGCACGAATGGAGTATTCGGCATGGAGACTATTGGGCAGGATTATGTAGACGGCATCGATATCCGGGTTGTCGCGAAGGGAGTCGAACTGCGCGTAACTGTAACGATGGGTTTTCGGAATACCGTATTGCGCGCCATATTGCTCCAGCTTGGCAGGCGTACCGCTGACTAGTGCGACCAGCCGCGAGTGTTCGCATCCGGCAAAGTTCGGCATGATCTGGCGCGTGGCGTAATAGCCCAACCCCACGACGGCATAGCCGATCTTGCGGCCGTTCCGGCCTTCTGCCGCAAAGGCCCTGGAAGCGAAGCCGGGCGTCAGGCCCGCCGCCGCCATGCCCGCACCGATACCGAGAATTTCGCGCCGCGATCCCATAACCTTCCCTCCCGTGAGATCAGGCGCGCGCCAGTTGTCCGGCAGCTATCGCCACTTGCGTGCGGTTGCGCACGTTGAGCTTGCGCATCAGCGCCGTCATGTGAACTTTCACCGTCGCTTCGGCCATACCGAGTTCGTAGGCGATCTGCTTGTTCAGCAGCCCGGAACGAACGCAGCGCAGGACCTTGAGCTGGGTCGGCGTAAAATGGAGGGCCGTTGCCGCAACGTCGCGCGCGGCGACATCCTGGCTGACGGGAACCGTGCACAGATCTGCAACGAGGTGCATCCCTTTTCTCCCTGACTGACTCGATTCTTGTGGTGCCGCCCTGAATCGAAGACCCGCCGCACCGGAGTTCGTTGACAGGAGTAATACCGGAATCGGTCAGACAGGTTCAAGCAGAATCTGCGTCTACGACTTAATTTTTGTAGAATACAGCGATCTTCCAGCTATAACCTGTCCAACAGATTTGGGTTGGCATTGCCACCCCCGACAATAGTGCAAACAAGGGAGAGGCGAGGGATGACGCCGTCATTTCGTCAAGCGCGGCCGTCCAGGCCGAGCAAGCATGCAGCCGTTGCGAAACCCGAATCGCGCCGCACGGGATCGACCCGGCCATGACCCCGGAAGACATCCGGCTGATTTCTTCGGCCGTGATCGGCATCGCGCTGTCCATCGCGCTGATCGTGCGCGGGCGACTCCATCCTTTCGTCGGGCTGCTCTGCGGCGCCTTCACGGTCGGCATTCTCGCCGGAATACCGCTGGAGGAAACCGCCAAGTCGGTCGAAAAAGGCGCGGGCGCGATTCTGGGGGGGACCGGGCTGGTGGTCGCGCTGGGGCTCGGCCTTGGCGCGATGCTGCAACTCTCGAACGGCGCCGCCGGTCTCGCCCATGCCGCGCTACGCATATCGGGCGTAAAGGGCGCGCCCTGGGCCAGCCTGTTCACCGCGCTGCTGATCGGCCTGCCGCTGTTCTTCGAGACCGGCCTCGTCCTGTTGCTGCCGATCGTCGCTTCCGCCGCCGCCGCGCTGCCCAGGGGCATGGACGACGACGAATCCAAGCTGCGACTGATGCTGCCTGCGCTCTCCGGCCTTTCGGTCGTCCATGCCCTCGTGCCGCCGCATCCGGGGCCGCTGCTGGCCGTCAATGCCCTCGGCGCGAACCTCGGACTGACACTCGCCTATGGCCTGCTGGTCGGCATTCCCACGGCGATCATCGCCGGGCCGGTGCTCGCCCGCTTCACCGCGCGCGGGGTCAAGCTCAGCCCGCCCCTGCTCGCGCCCGAGACGATGGATGTGCCGACCCCCTCGGTCGCCCGCGCCCTGACCGCCGTGCTGCTGCCGGTGGTGCTGATCGCCGCCGGACAGGCCGTGGCGATCGCTCCTCCCGGCATCGCCGCCGGTCTGGCCTGGCTTACCTGGATCAGCGACCCGGTGATCGCCCTGCTGCTCGCCAACCTCTTTGCCCTGCCGCTGCTGTTTGGCGGACGGCTGGGCGAGCGCCGCATCCAGGACGCGATCTGGCTGGAAGCGATGGCGCCTGCGGGCGGCATCCTGCTGGCGATCGGCGCAGGCGGCGCGCTAAAGCAAGTTCTGGTGACGGCGGGTCTTTCGGACATGCTGGTCCGGCTGGCGGGCGGCGGCGCGATCTCCCCGATCCTGCTGGCCTGGGGCGTTTCGGTCTGCATCCGTCTCGCGACCGGCTCGGCGACCGTCGCCACGATCACCACGGCGGGCGTGATGGAGGGCCTTGTGGCCACGTCCGGCGTCGCGCCCGAATGGATGGTGCTCGCCATCGGCGCGGGATCGCTGTTCTTCTCGCACGTCAACGACCCCGGCTTCTGGCTGGTGAAGAGCTACCTCGGCACCGACATGCCCGGCACCTTCCGCACCTGGTCGGTCATGGAGACCGTGGTCGCTGTGGTCGGCCTGCTGCTGGTGCTTGCGGCGAGCAGCGTCATCTAACAAAGGGGGCGGCATGACGGACAGAGACAGGACGCGTCGATGAACCAGGCACGGCTTTCCGACCATGCCTATGCGGGCATCGTCGAGATCATCAAGTCGAAGGATCTGGAGGTCGGCGCGCGCCTGCCTTCGGAGGCCCGGCTGGCGGAAATGTTCGGCGTGTCGCGTGCCATCGTGCGCGAGGCGCTCGTGCGACTGGCCTCCGACGGCATTACCGAGGCGCGGCGCGGGGCGGGCTCGTTCGTCAAGAGCCGCCCCTCGGACCGGCTCGCTGCCTTCATGCCGATGAGCGAGCTTCCGGCGACGCTGGGCAGCTACGAGGTCCGCTTCGTGCTGGAGGCGGAAGCCTGCCGCCTCGCCGCAATCCGACGCACGTCGATGGAGATGGCCCATGTCGAGGAAGGCATGGAGATGCTGCGCGAGGCGCTGCTCTCCAACGCTCCCGCCCATGCCGAGGACATGGAACTGCATCGCCGCATCGCCGCCGCGACGGGCAATCCCGCGTTCCTGATCGCTTTCGATGCGCTCTGGTCGGATGTCGAGAAAGTCATGCGCGCCGGCGTCGACATCTCGCGTTCGCGCCCGCCAGAGGTCATCGCCACGATGCTGCGCGAGCATGAGGTGATCGTCGCCGCGATCCGCGCGCAGGACGCCGAAGGCGCGGCGCTGGCGATGCGCTGGCACCTCTGGGAAGGTCGCCGCCGCCTGATGCCCTGAGGGCGCTTCAGTCCGAGCTCAGTCTTCGCAGCACGGTGTCGCGCAGGAATTCCGGCGGCTGCTCGCTGGCCAGCACCACGGCCTGCTCGCCGTCCAGCGGTACTTCGAGCGTGGCGAGCTGGCTGTCCAGCAAACTTGCGGGCATGTAGTGGCCGGGGCGGTTCTCCAGCCGCGCGAAGAGGTTCTCGCGGCTGGTTTCCAGCAACACGAAATGCGCACCCGCACCGATCGCCGCGCGCAGCCGGTCGCGATAGGCCAACCGCAGCGCCGAGCAGGCGACGACCACCCGTCCCCTCTCCAAAACCGAGGCTACAGCCGCCGCGCCCAGCCGGTCCAGCCAGGGCCAGCGGTCCTCGTCGGTCAGGGCCTGGCCTGCGCGCATCTTCGCCACCGCCTCGGGGGCATGGAACGAGTCGCCTTCGAGAAAGGTACAGTCCAGCGCTTCGGCGAGCAAGGCGCCGAGGGTCGACTTGCCGCAGCCGCTTACGCCCATGACGATGATCGCGCCTCGCGAAAAAGCGCCGCTTTCTGAGGATCTTGGCAAAACAGGGTCCTTGCAGCCCGGCGACGGCGCAAGGCCCATCGCGATGATGGGCGAGCTATAGAAGCCCCGACCGCCGGCTGGGAACTACGACCTTTGTCGCAAGTGCCAAGCCTGCCCACTCCCTTTAGCAAAAGGCGCGAGAACGAACCGACAGGGAGACGGCAATGATCGGACGCAGCGGAATGATGGCGGGCCTGCTGGCGGCAAGCGCGCTCGTTCCCCTCGGCAGTGCGCCTGCCCAAGCCGCGTCAGGTCCCTCGGTCTTTCCCGTCGCTCCCGCCGACCCCCGCGCTGTCACCGTGAAGGCCAGCGGAGACGGGCGCACCGACGATACCGCGGCCATTCAGGCCGCGCTCGACAAGTCCCGCGACGCGGGCGGCCACGGCATGGTGTTCCTGCCTTCGGGCCGCTACCGCATCACCCGCACTCTGGTGGTTCCCGCAGGCGTGCGGGTCTACGGCGTCGGGCAGGAGCGCCCGACCATCGTTCTGGCCCCGCGCACGCCCGGCTTCCAGAAGGGGGTCTCGACGATGATCGTCTTCGCCGGAGACGACCAGTACGCGGTCGGCCAGGTGCCCGTCCCGGTCCCGACCGTCGTGCCGCGCAGCAAGACGGTGCGAGACGCCAACTCCGGCACGTTCTATTCGGCCATGAGCAATCTCGACATCGAGATCGGCGAAGGCAATCCCGCCGCCGCCGGGGTGCGCTTCCGCATGGCCCAGCATGCCTTCCTCAGCCACATGGACTTCCGGCTGGGTTCGGCTTTCGCTGGGGTCTACCAGGCCGGAAACGTCATTGAGAACGTCCACTTCCACGGCGGGCGCTACGGCATCGTCACCGAGAAGACCTCTCCCGCCTGGCAGTTCACCCTGCTCGATTCCAGCTTCGATGGCCAGCGCGATGCCGCAATCCGCGAGCACGAAGTCGGGCTGACCATGGTCAACGTCTCGATCCGCGACACGCCGGTCGGCATCGAGGTCGATCGCGGCTACGGCGACTCCCTCTGGGGCAAGGACGTCCGCTTCGAGAACGTCGGCAAGGCGGCCGTGGTCATCTCGAACGAAAACAACGTCTTCACCCAGATCGGCTTCGAGAACGCGCTTGCCAGCGGCACGCCGGTCTTCGCCCGCTTCCGCGACAGCGGGCGCATGGTGCCAGGCAAGGGGGCGGCCTACAAGGTCTCCGATTTCTCCTACGGCCTCGCGGTTCCCACGCTCGGCAGCGACGGCGCCTATGCGACCAAGGCGGACATCGAGGGTCTCTCTGCCCTGCCGGCCGCGCGCAAGGGGGCGATCCGCGACCTGCCGCCGATGACGGATTGGGTCGATGTACGCAGCCAGGGCGTGGTGGGCGACGGCAAGGCCGACGATACCGCCGCGATCCAGCGCGCCATCGACGCGAACCGGGTGCTCTATTTCCCTGCGGGCTTCTACAAGGTGACGAACCGCCTGACCCTGCGCCCAGACAGCGTGCTGATCGGCCTGCACCCGGCGATGACGCAGCTCTATATCCCGGACGGCAATGCCGCCCATGCCGGTCTCGGCGCGGTCCTGCCGATCCTCGAAAGCCCGCGCGGCGGCGATAACATCGTCTCGGGTCTCGGCCTGTTCACCGGGCGCGTCAACCCGCGCGCCGCCGCGCTCCTCTGGCGCTCGGGCGAGAACAGCCTCGTCGAGGACGTGAAGATCATGGGCGGCGGCGGTACGCCCACCGCCGACGGCAAGCCGCTGGGTTCGCTTTCCGCCCGCAGCGGCGATCCCGTGGCCGACGGGCGCTGGGACGCGCAGTATCCCAGCATCTGGGTCGACGGCGGCGGCGGCACATTCGCCGACGTGTGGAGCCCGAACACTTTTGCGCAGGCCGGTTTCATGGTGACGGACACCGAGACCCCCGGCCACGTCTACGAGATGTCGGTCGAGCATCACGCCCGCAACGAGATCGTGCTCGACAACGTCCAGAACTGGGAGTTCCTCGCTCCGCAGACCGAGCAGGAAGTGGGTGACGGCCCGGACGCCGTCTCGCTGGAGATCCGCAACTCGCGCAATCTCCTCTTCGCCAATTACCACGCCTACCGCGTGACGCGCAGCTATCACCCTGCCCGCAGCGCGGCGAAGCTGTTCAACTCGGGCGAGATCCGCTTCCGCAACGTCCACGTCAATGGCGAGAGCGGCTACGCCACTTGCGACGACGAAGGCTGCGGCACCTTCCTGCGCGCCAGCAAGTATCCCTTCGATAACGCCATCGAGGACGTGACCGGAAAGAGCCTGGTACGCGAGCGCGAGTTCGCCAGCCTCGATATCGGGAAAAGCAGCACCCCTGCCGCCGCCGCGACAACCGCCGTGCCGGTGGAAAAACTGGCCGACGGCTTCTGGTCGATCTCCGGCGCGGCGACCGATGCCAAGGGCGCGCTCTACTTCATCGACCGCCGCTTCCAGCGCATCCATCGCTGGACCGGCGAGCGCGGTCTGGAAGTGGTGCGCGACAATGCGCTCGATCCGGTGAACCTCGCCGTGGATGCCTCCGGCCACCTGCTGGTGCTGTCCTCGCTGGGCGCCAAGGGCGGCGTCTATTCGATCGATCCCGCCGGCCCCAAGGATCAGATGACCGTGATCGCGCCCACCCCCGTGCGTAATAAGCCTGCCGCCGAAACGCTGGTTCCGGTCAACTGGTGGGTCAACGGCGAATTCCGCGACCAGCTCGACCACAAGACCTACCAGTTCACCACGCTGGCCGAACTCTTCGCGCAGGACGCCGGTTCGGCCAAGGCGCAGGAATATCTCTCGCCGGACGGCAGCCTTGCGCTTCCCGCCTTCCGCGTGTGGCAGCAGGGACCGGTCGATCATGTAGGCTGGCGCTGGTCCCACAGCCTCAACGCCAACGGGCTGATTTCGGGCCGTCCGGGGGAGCGGGTGTTCGTCACCAACGGCTCGGAAAATCGGACCTACAGCGCCACGGTCGGCAAGGGCGGCGCCTTGCAGGGACTCAAGCCTTTCGCCGATCGCGGCGGCGAGAGTGTCGCGGTCGACCGGCAGGGCCGGGTCTACGTCGCCAATGGTCAGGTCTACATCTACGCGCCGGACGGCAAGCAGCAGGGCCGCATCGACGTGCCTGAACGACCGCTCCAGATCCTGTTCGGCGGCGCCGACGGCACCACGTTGTTCATCCTGACGCACCACGCACTCTACGCAGCAGCCACAAGAGAATAGACGGCCGCCCTGACAAATAAGCGGTCCGGAAGGAAGAGGGGAAGATCGATGAAAGTGAGGAGCATCATTCACCGCCAGCGCGCCGGGGCCAGCCTCGTCGCGCTTGTCGCCGTGTCGCTTGCAGGCGCGGCTCATGCGCAGGAGCAGAGCGCGGAACCGCCGATACCGCCCGAGGCCCCCGTCTCGGAGCGTCAGGCAGCGGAAATTGTCGTCACCGGCTCGCGCATCACCACCAGCGGCTTCAACGCACCGACGCCGACGACCGTGATCGGCGAGGAGCAGATCACCGCCAACGCCCAGCCCAACATCTTCACCACGATCGCGCAGCTGCCCTCGCTCCAGGGTTCGACCGGCGCCTCGACCGGCACCTTCAGCACGTCGAGCGGCCAGCAGGGCCTCAGCTCGTTCTCGCTGCGCGGCCTCCAGCCGATCCGCACCCTGACCCTGCTCGACGGGCAGCGCGTGGTCGGCGCCAACGTGACCGGCGTGCCCGACATTTCCATGTTCCCGCAGCTGCTAGTCAAGCGCGTGGACGTGGTGACGGGCGGCGCTTCCGCCTCCTACGGCTCCGATGCGGTCGGCGGCGTGGTCAACTTCATCACCGATACCCGTTTCGAGGGCTTCAAGGGCAATATCCTCGGCAGTATCACCAAGTACGGGGATGACAAGACCGCGCTGGTGCAGGCGGCATGGGGCAAGTCGTTCCTCGACAACCGTCTCCATGTTGTCGTCAGCGGCGAATACGACCACGAAGGCGGCGTCGGCGCGGGCGACTTCGGCACCGACCTTGCGGGCAGCCGCGACTGGTATCGCGCCACCACGCTGATGAACACCGGCCAGACCAACAACGGGTTGCCGCAGTTCAACTACCGCGACTACGCCCAGCCCTACCAGTATGCCCGCTACGGCCTCATCAACAACGGCCCGCTTCAGGGCATCGCCTTCGACGCCAACGGCACGCCTTACAATTTCAACTACGGATCGAACGGCCAGCCGCTGGGCAACGGGCAGGTCAGCAACTGCTATCGCGGCAACAGCTTCTGCGAAGGCGGCGATCTGTCCGGCGCGCCCGGCTCGGGCGCCTCGCTCAAGTCCGCGCTGGAGCGCATCAACGGCTATGGCCGCATCGGCTATGACTTCGCCGAGAACAACGAAGCCTATGTCACCGTCAACATCGCCCAGGTGAAGACCAACAACCAGCCCAGCCCCGGCTACGGCAGACCCTCACTGACGGTGCAGTGCGCCAATCCGTTCCTGCCGCAACTGGTGCGCGACCGCTGCGCCGCCGCCGGGATCACCAGCTTCGGTTTCGGCACCAGCAACGCCTCGTTCCCCGATCCGCACGTCTATACGAACCGCAAGCAGTACCGCTTCGTCGGCGGCCTCAAGGGCGCATTCGACGCCGCCGGAACCTCGTGGAACTACGATGCCTACTATGAGCACGGCATCACCATCTCGGACATCCGCGTCCGCGACATCGTGCTGCAAAACCGCTATGTGGCGGCGACCAATGCGATCACCCTCAACGGCGCCATCGTCTGCGCCGATCCGGTTGCGCGTGCCAACGGTTGCCAGCCGATCAACATCTTCGGCAATTTCGCACCGTCCGACGCCGCCCTCGCCTATGTCGCGCCGCACGACAACGGACCGTTCCAGCATACCAAGCTGACGCAGGACGTCCTCAGCGCCAACCTCTCGGGCAGTCCCTTCGATTCCTGGGCGGGCCCGGTCTCGGTGGCGTTCGGCGGCGAGTACCGGCGCGAGTTCTACCGGGTGAACGCCGACCCCTATGGCGCGGGCGTTTCCGACCTCAGCCCCAACAGCGCCGACTATCCGGCCGATCCGCTGCTCAACTCCACGCTCGGCAGCAACTGGGCCGCTGGCAACTACAAGAACGGCCGCGGCAAGTACGAGGTCTACGAAGGCTATGTAGAAGTCGATCTGCCGCTGCTTAACAGCGACAGCTTCGGCCGCGCCAACCTCAACGGCGCCGCGCGCGCCACGCATTACAGCACTTCCGGCACCGTGTGGACCTGGAAGGTCGGCGGCACCTGGGATACCCCGCTCGACGGCATCCGCCTGCGCGCCGTGACCTCGCGCGACGTGCGCGCGCCAAACCTCTCCGAGCTCTTCGCCGCGCCGACAGTCACCACTTTGCCGAACTTCAACGACCCCTTCCGCAACCAGGCAGTGCAGATCTTCCAGAACACGATCGGCAACACCAACCTGAAACCGGAAGTGGCACGCAACACCGAACTGGGCATCGTGCTGTCGCGTCCCTCGTGGCTGCCGGGCCTCAGCCTCTCGTTCGACTATTACCACATCAAGCTCGACGGCGTGGTCTCCACCCTGTCCGCCGACCAGATCGTGCGCTTCTGCTTCGACGGCAACCAGGCCTTCTGCGGCGGCTTCCAGCTGGACGGTCCGCAGGGCACCAACTTCGTCAACGTCCAGCCGTTCAACCTTGCCTCGTGGAAGACCAGCGGCTTCGACATCGAGGCCAGCTACCAGTGGCAGCAGCCGCTGGGCCTGCCGGGCAACTTCACCGTCCGCGCACTGGCCACCCATATCCAGAAGTTCATCGTCAACGCGGGCATTGCGGGCGTCGATCCGATCGACCAGGCCGGCGCCAACAACGGCGCAACACCCGACTGGAAGTGGCTGGCCGTCCAGACCTACGACAGCGACCGCTTCAGCCTGACCGTGCAGGAGCGCTGGATCAGCGACGGCACCTTCGGCAACCAGTACGTCGTCTGCCAGTCGTCCTGCCCGGCTTCCACCGGCAATCACCCGACCATCGACTACAACACGATGAAGGGCGCCTTCTACGTGGACGTCGGCGCCACGATCAAGTTCGGCGAGAACCTTCAGCTCTACGGCAAGATCGACAACCTGTTCGACAAGGATCCCGTCGCGGCACCGCAGACCAACACCGGTCTCGACATCAACCCGGCACTCTACGACACGCTGGGGCGGATCTACCGCGCGGGCATTCGCTTCAATTTCTGACAAGTGGCGTCGTCCCGGCGAAAGCCGGGACCAGCCTGCCTGTCAGCGTAAACCACAGAGGGCTTCGACAGGTTCAGCCTGACCCTTAGACAACCTCAGGGTGAGCGGAAGTTGGTGCCACAATCTCTGAACCCGCTCAGGCTGAGCTTGTCGACGCCCCGGCGGCAAGCCATCGCCATACGGAGAAATACATGAAGCGCGCGATCCTGGCAGCCTCCACGGCAATGCTGACGCTGCTCGCCGCCGCACCGCTCGCCGCCTCGCCTTCCGTCTACATGACGATGCCGGACGAACCCGCCGCCGTCACCGTCATGGCGAAAGGAGACGGCCGCACCGACGATACCGCCGCGATCCAGCAGGCGATCGACAAGGCCGCGCAGGGACCGGCCGGCAAGGGCGTGGGCGGCGGCATCGTGTTCCTGCCGCAGGGCACTTATCGCATCAGCCGCACGCTGTTCCTCTGGCCCGGCGTCCGCATCTTCGGCGTGGGCGAGAAACGACCCGTCATCCTCCTCGGCGCCAAGACCCCCGGTTTCCAGCGCGGCGTGGCGCATATGCTCGTCTTCGCAGGCTCGGCGCGGGAACGCGATCCCAAGGACGCCCGCGAAGTGGCGTTTCCCCCGCCCGGCTCGGTGCCGTTCAACAAGGACGTGGCAGACGCCAACCCCGGCACGTTCTATTCGGCGCTCGGCAATATCGACTTCCGCATCCTGGACGGCAACCCTGCCGCCACCGCAATCCGCTTCCACGCGGCCCAGCACAGCTTCGTCAGCCATGTCGATTTCGACATCGGCTCGGGCCTCGCCGGACTGTACCATGTCGCGAACGAGGCCGAGGACCTCCATTTTCGCGGCGGCCGCTATGGCATTCTCGCCGAAAAGCCCTCGCCCGCCTGGCCTTTCGCGCTCGTCGATTCCACGTTCGAGGGCCAGCGCGACGCCGCCATTCGCGAACACGAGGCGGGGCTGACCCTGCTCAACGTCTCGATCCGCGATACCCCTGTCGGCATCGAGATCGACGAGGGTTACGGCGATTGGCTCTGGGGACAGGACGTGCGGTTCGAGAACGTCTCGAAGGCAGGCGTGATCGTGTCCAACGAGAACAACGTCTACACGCAAGTCGGCTTCCAGAACGTGGCGGCCTCGCGTACGCCGGTCTTCGCCCGCTTTCGCGAGAGCGGGCGGACTGTTCCCGGCTCGGGCGAGAGCTACAAGGTCGCCGCATTCAGCCACGGACTGACTTTGCCCGCCTTCGGCAAGATGGGCGAATATCGCACCCAGATCGATGCGGCGCCGCTCCCGGCCATGCCCGCCCCATCCGCTCCGGCCATTCGTGCTCTGCCGCCCGTCTCTGAATGGGTAAGCGTCCGCACGCTCGGTGCCCGGGGCGACAACCTCAGCGACGATACCGCCGCCCTCCAGAAGGCCATCGACACCCACCGCGTGGTCTATCTGCCAGCCGGGTTCTACAAAGTCAGCGGAACCCTGCGCCTGCGTCCGGACTCGGTGCTGATCGGCCTTCACCCCAGCCTGACGCAGATCGTCCTGCCGGACGGCTCGCCCGGCTATGCGGGCATCGGCGCGCCGAAGGCGCTGGTGGAAAGCGCCTCGGGCGGTGAGGCGATCGTCGCCGGTATCGGGCTGAACACCAGCGGCAACAACCCTCGCGCCACGGCCCTGCTCTGGAAGGCAGGCGCCCGCTCGATGGTCAATGACGTCAAGTTCCAGGGCGGCCACGGCACCAACCGTTTCGACGGCACGCGGATCGATCCCTACAACAACAACGCCACCGCCGATCCCGACGCTGCCCGGCGCTGGGACGGGCAATATGCCAGCCTCTGGGTGACGCAGGGCGGCGGCGGCACGTTCGCCAACATCTGGAGCCCAAGCACGTTCGCCAACCCCGGTATCCTGATCTCCGACACGACGACCCCCGGCCGCCTGATCCAGGCCTCGGTCGAGCACCACGTCCGCACCGAGATCGGCCTCAACCGCGTCTCGAATTGGGAACTGCTCGCCCCGCAAACGGAAGGCGAAGCGGGCGAGAGCGGCGATGCCGTGGCACTGGAAATCCGCGATTCCAGCAATATCCTGGTCGCCAACCTCCACGCCTATCGCGTCACTCGCACCCGCAAGACAGCCCCCGCCGCCGTCACGCTCTACAATTCGCACGACATCCGCTTCCGCAATGTCCATGTGAATGCCGAGAGCGGCCTCGGCACGTGCGACGAAAACGGCTGCGCCACGTTCCTGCGACTCAGCAAGTTCCCCTACGAGAACGCCCTGCGCGACGTGACTCACGGCCTCGACGTGCGCGAACGCGAATTCGCGGTGCTGGACGTGGCCGCCGCGCCCGCGCCGGTGTCCCCCACGACATTCGAAAGCGCCCCCGTCGAAAAGCTGGCGGACGGCTTCCACTCCATCGGCGGCGGCGCGGTGGATGCGGCGGGCAAGCTCTACTTCATCGACCGCCAGTTCCAGCGCATCTGGAGCTGGTCGGACGACGGCAAGCTGGAGATCGTGCGCGACGCCGCCCTCGATCCCGTCAACCTGACGGTGGACCGTTCGGGCAACCTGCTGGTCTTGTCCTCGTTCGGCCGCAACGGCACGGTCTACAGCCTGAAGCCGGGATCGCCCGACACGGACCTGACGATGATCGCACCCCGCCCCGCCAAATCCGCCAGCACGGCGGCGACGGTGCTGCCCGTCAACTGGTGGATCAACGGCGAGTTCAAGGATCAGATCGATCCGAAGACGTACCGGTTCACCACGCTCGCGGAGATGTTCACCCGCAACATGGCACGGCAGCAGGCGCAGGAATACGCTTCGCCGGACGGCAGCGTGGTCCTGCCCGCCTGGCGCGTCTTCGCACAGGGACCGTCCGACCATCGGGGCCTGCGCTTCTCGGACTCGCTGGACACTTACGGCTTCGTTCAGGCCAAACCGGGCGAGCGGGTGTTCCTCACCAACGCTTCGGAAAACCGCACCTACAGCGGCACGGTCGGCGCCGGTGGCAGCGTCACCGACCTCAAGCCTTTCGCCGAGCGCGGCGGCGAAAGCGTGACCCGCGACACCGCAGGCCGTGTCTACATCGCCAATGGCCAGGTCTTCGTCTACACACCGGAGGGCGATGAAATCGGACGGATCGACGTGCCGGAACGGCCGCTGCAACTCCTGTTCGGTAGTGCGGATCGCAAGACCCTGTACATCCTCACCCACCATGCGCTCTATGCCGCAAAATTGGGTCGGTGATGTTGCTCCGGTTTGCTGTCTTGATGCCCTGGCGCTAACGCCCCCGTCGTCGCCTTTAACCAGACCGGCCGCGCTGTGAGGTTGAACTCATGGTCGGCCCGGTCGCCACAGACCCAGAAACGCACCCCAAACGGAGCCGACCGGTATCGGGAGCTGATCCGGACCAATCGACTGGTCCAAGGCCTGTGGGGAGTGCGTTCAGGCGGCGCCGAAATTGCGGCTCCGTCGATCAGGCGCCTGCGTCTGCAGGTTCCAGGAACACGACCCGGAAATCGCCGCGCTCCACATCGGCCAAAGTGTGCTGGACGAAGTGGATCATGCCTTGCTCCGGGTGGCAGAAGACGCGTTCGCCGCCTTCGCGCGCCAGCACCGTCTGCCCTTCCCACGAGGTGCGAAAATCCTTGTTTTCCGACCGGAGCCGCTCAACCACGCCGCGCACCCGTGGGTCGGCCATGACATGACTGTAATCACGGCGGAACTCGGCAAGCAAGCGCCCTGCGCGCTCCTGCCAGTCCGGCAAAAGCGCGCGGGCGGCCGGATGCGTGAACACGTAGCGCAGCAGGTTCGGGGCCGTGTCCTCGTCGAAGAGACCGACGAACAGGTCTCGCGCGGCCGGGTTCGCGGCGCAGAGCGTCCACGCGGGGTCGAGCGCATAGCAAGGCCAGTCCATCCGCTGCACCAGCGCCGCGATCGCGGGCGGCGCGGCATCCGGCGCATTCGCGGAAGGACCGGACGGATCGAGCCGTCCCGCAAGCGAGAACATGTAGTCGCGTTCAGCCGGTGAAAGACTGAGGCCCCGGGCCAGCCGCGAAAGCGTCTCGCCGGAAGGACGGACCTCGCGCCCCTGTTCTATCCACGCCACCCAGGTGGCGCCGATCGCGGCACGGGCGGCAAGTTCCTCGCGGCGCAGCCCCGGCGTGCGGCGGCGGCGATCGTGGCCTTCCGGAGCCATGCTTTCGCGCCGCATGCGCACGAAGGCGCCGAGCAGCCTTCTTTGTTCCCCAGTCTGCATGGTGCCGTTTATAACAGGATAACAATGTTCATTGTAACAGGCTATATTCGCGCCGATCGGGGCTTCGCAAGGAGAAACCCATGACAGCAAATACCCGCGAACCGGACCGGCACGCTCTGGTCGACCAGCAGTTCGGCACTACCGCCGCCGCCTATGTCACCAGCCAGGTCCATGCTTCGGGCGCCGACCTCGACCGTATTGCCGAGCGGGCCCGGAAAGCTCGGCCCGCCCATGCGCTCGACCTCGGCGCGGGAGGCGGGCATGTCGGCTACGCGATGGCGGACGGCGCCACCGCCGTGACCGCCTGCGACCTCTCGCCGCGCATGCTGGACGTGGTGTCCGCCGAAGCGGCGCGGCGCGGGATCGCAAATCTGACGACGCAGGCCGCCGCCGCGGAAGCCCTGCCCTTTGCGGACCGGTCCTTCGACTTCCTCGCATGTCGCTACTCGGTGCACCACTGGCGCGATGCCGAAGCGGGCCTGCGCGAAGCACGCCGCGTGCTCACGCCGGGCGCGCCGGCGATTTTCATCGACGTGATCGCACCCGGCAATGCCGCTGCCGACACCCATCTGCAGGCGGTCGAACTGCTGCGCGATCTTTCGCATGTCCGAGACTATGCCGCGGCCGAGTGGCTTGCGATGCTGGGCCGGGCCGGTTTCGCCGCGACCCGGATGACCACCGCCCGCCTGCGCATGGACTTCGCGGACTGGACCGGCCGGATGCGGACGCCGCCCGGACAGGTCGCCGCGATCGGCGCCTTGCAGGAGGCCGCAAGCCGGGATGTCGCGGCGCATTTCGAGATCGAACCGGATGGCTCTTTCACGATCGACACAATCCTCGTGGAAGCCGTCTAGAGGGCGGAGCGCCTTGGCGCAGCAAACGGCAAGGGCATTGCGGTCTCGCCCGGCAGCGCGTAATCGCACGATGCCTTTCCCGATAGAGACGATCGATGACGCTTCAGACCTGGTGGCTCTACGCTTTCGCGGTGTTCCTGCTTTCGGGAACGCCCGGCCCGAACATGCTCCATGTCATGGCGCGCAGCGTCGAGTTCGGTTTCCGCCGCAGCGTACCGGCCATGGCGGGCTGCATGCTGGCGATCACGCTGGTGCTGGCGGCCTCGGCGGCAGGGCTGACCGCCCTGCTCAAGGCGATCCCCGGCGCCTTCGAGGTTCTCCGCTATCTCGGCGTGGCCTATCTGGTCTATCTCGGCATCAAGTCGTGGCGGGCGCCGGTCTCCGCCGACGAGGCGGACGAGCGGCTGGATCGCCGCTCTTCGCCCATGGCGCTGTTCCGGGGCGGCTTCACGATCGCGATCAGCAACCCCAAGCTGCTGCTCTTCGCCGCCGCCTTCTTCCCCCAGTTCATCAATCCCGCCGAACCGAAAGCCCCGCAGTTCGCCATTCTCGTGGGGACCTTCGCGGTGATCGAGATGCTCTGGTACTGCACTTATGCGCTGGCGGGCGGCTCGCTTTCCAGCCACTTGCGCCGTCCTTCGGTGAAGCGGCTGTTCAACCGCGTGGCCGGATCGATCTTCGTCGGCTTCGGCGCCGCGCTGCTGACGTCGCGCGGCGCCTGAACCCTCAGCCTGCCGCCTGTTCGGCCAGAAGGAAGGCCCCGACCAGACCCGAAGGCTCGGTGCAGGCAGGCGGAACGATCAGCCGCTCCATCGCCGTCTCGTCCCGCGCGGTCTGCACGTAGCCGCCGAGCAAGGCCGCCGTGCGCGCGCGGATGAGCGGGATCAACCGCGCCTGCTGCATCACCCCGCCGCCGAGCACGATGCGCTGCGGTGCCATCGTCAGGAACAGCGTCATGCAGAGCTGCGCAAGGTAATGGGACTCGATCTCCCAGAACGGATGGTCGGCCGCCAGTTCGGAAGCCGGTGCCCCCCAGGCGCTGCTCACGGCGGGACCGGCGGCAAGTCCTTCGAGACAATCGCCGTGGAACGGGCAGGTTCCCGCAAACCCCTCGTGCGCCGGATGGCGACGAACGAGAATGTGCCCGGCTTCGGGATGGCCGATGCCGTGGACCGGCCTGCCCTCGCTGACCAGCCCGACGCCGATGCCGGTGCCGACCGTGACATAGGCAAGCTGGCGCATCTCCGGCCCTGCCGCAAGAACTTCGGCCAGGGCCGCCGCGTTGACGTCGGTATCGATCGCCATGGGCACGTCCAGGAAGGAGCGGATGCGGGCGAGCAGGTCGGTGCCTTCCCAGCCCGGCTTGGGTGTCGCGAGGATTTTCCCGTAATCCGGCGCGGCCGGGTCCACCCCGACCGGTCCGAAGCTGGCCACGCCGATCCCGGCCACTGGGCCGAGGTCCGCCGCATCGCGGAAGAATGCCGCGACTTCGGCGAAAGTCGCGTCCGGATCGCGAGTGGGGATAGTCGCGGTGCGCAGCGATCCCGTCGCGGTGCTGCCGACGGCGCAGACGAACTTGGTGCCGCCAGCCTCTATCGCCCCATGGATCGTCATGCCCTGCCCTTTCATGCGCTTCGATTGCCAGAGCCTCTGCCACCGCATGACGGCGCCTACAAGCGAT
>JAGHZR010000029.1 GCA_017745295.1 Novosphingobium sp. | reverse complement strand
GGACGGACTTCAACGAGACCCGACCTCACACATCCCTGGGGTTCATGACGCCGGCCGAATTTGCTTCATCGGCCGGGGTTAACCCCGGCCGATGAAGTGCCGGATCTCTCGTTCTGGCCGGTGGCAGAACTGGGACAGGGTCAGAAGCGCCGGATCTCTCGTTCTGGCCGGTGGCAGAACTGGGACAGGGTCACTTCAAAAGGGACTCTAAAAAGCCTCCGTGTCGGACGGAAAAAGCCAACAGCGTTTCCCCCCGCAACAGGCGCCTAAGTCGAGGTGTGAGCGTCATCATCCCCGCGCCGATGCATCTCCATAAGCCTTTGCATTAGCCGCAAATTAACAAAGAGCCTCCATTGGCCGGAAAACCGGTGGGGGCGGCTGATCTGTTGGCCGTGATCGGTGAATTAGCGCAACGACATTGGAACAGGCGGACATGGTCGGACAGATTATTCGGGTTAAGGGGCTTAAAGGCGCAATTCTGACGACGACGGCACTCGTTGCCATTTCGCACTTTGCTCCGGCCCATGCAGGGACGGCTTCGAACCAGAGCCAGTTCGAAACGGCCCTCGCCACTGCCAATGCCGACTCAAGCCAGACGATCACCATCACTGGCAGCTTCAACGTCTCAAGCCCCGCAGTCTCCGCCACGAATGACGTGACGATCAGCCTCGGCGCCAATACGCTTGGCATAACCGGAATGGGTGCAAACACCGGTAGCGTGAATATATTGGGCAGCGGCGGTTCCAGCGTCCTGCGCCTCACCGGCACGAACAGTTTCAACGGGCTGAGCGCTTCGAGCAGCATCGTCGCGTTCGACAGCGACAGCGCCCTCGGCACAGGGCCGATCAACCTCACGACTCAGACCTTCCGCGCGCTTCAGGACGTGAGCGTTTCCAAGGCCATCACATTGGGCGGTATGGGCGCGACATTCGATACCGGCGGTTATGTCATGACTGTGACCGGCCCAGTCGGTGGCAATGCACCGCTGATCGCCGGTGGAGGCGGAACGCTGGTTCTGACGGGCACCAACAGCTATACCGGCCAGACCATCATTGATGGCACCACCTTGCAGATCGGCAATGGCGGAACCACCGGATCGATCGCCACGACAACGAACGTCGCACTCTCGAATAATGGTACGCTCGCGTTCAACCGTTCCGACGACATCGTCTTCAACCGCGCCGTATCGGGCAGCGGCCTGATCGTTGCGCGCGGCACGGGCGCCGTCACACTGGCGGGCGCGATGACGAACGGCGGCGTTCAGGCGGTGGCAGGCAGCGGCGGCGTCATATTGACAGGCAATCTGACCACGGCCGGGACCAGCTATACCGGTTCCTCGGGCGCTGCGGTTGTCGATCAGGGCGGCACCAGCATAGTTATCAACGGCGGCATCATCACCGCGACATCGAATGGCGGGCTTGAGGATGGTGTTCAGCTCAATGGCGGCACGCTGGCGCTCAACAGCGGCAGCATCACGGCCAAGACGTCGGGCGTCTATGTCCGGTCCGGCGGTGGCGTGATCGTAAACGCCGGCTCCATCACCGGCGGGGACAGCGGCATCAATTTTTCGGGCAGCGGCACGGAATCGCTGACGGTGACGGGCGCAGGTTCCTATACCGGCGGCAATAATGGCGGGGATTCCGGTGTCGTTGCGCGCGGCGTGAACGGCGATGTCGTTCTGGGCACGAGCGCATCGTCGCTCGGCGCCGTATCGGGCAATTTCGGTATCGATGCGCAGCTCACCGGTACGGGCGCGATCGGCATCGTGACCGGCAGCACCGTCGTCGGTAATGCGGGTTCGGCCATCACGGCGCGGGCCATAACGGGGACAGTCTCGGTCACGGCCCTCGGCAATGTCACCGCAACCGGCAGCGGCTATGCAGGCATCTACCTCACCGGAAACAGCACCGCCAACAGTGTCACGATAGGCGCCGCCGGTGCATCGAGCCAGCCGTCGGTGCAAGGCGCAATCGGCCTGCGCGTCGGCGGAACGGGCACCACCACCCTCGCCAATTATGGCACGATCGGTACCTCCGCTGTCGGGGGCAACGCCATTCAGGTCGATGCGGGCACGCTCGTTATCGAGGAGGCGGGCACCATCAATGGCAAGATCGCGGTGGGGGCCAACCGCCTGACCCTGAACTCCGCCTCGGCCCAGACCCTGTCGGGCGCGATCATCGGCACGGGCACGTTCAACCAGAATGGCTCCGGCCTGCTGACCCTGACCGGCGTGAACAGCGGTTCCACCGGACAGTTTAGCGGCATCGCGAACATCAATGCGGGCATTCTCGCGGTGAACGGAACGTTCGGCAACAGCGTCACCAACAGTGCGGTCGTCAACGTCAATGCGGGCGGCACATTGCACGGTTCCGGTATCATCGCCGGTTCGGTCAACGTCGCTTCGGGCGGCACGGTCTCGGCCGGTAACTCGCCGGGCACGCTGACCGTCAACGGCAATTACACGCTGGCCAGTGGTTCAACCTCCCTTTTCGAGCTGGGAACGCCCAATGTGGGTGGCGGTGCGGGCAACGACCTGATCAACGTCAGCGGCAACCTGACCCTTGCGGGCACGCTCAGCCTCGTCAATGCTGCAAATGCCTCCGCCTCGCCGGTGGCGGGCGCGTACCGGCTCTATAATTATGGCGGCACGTTGACCGGCAGCTTTGACACGGTGGCGACGCCCACGGCGCAGTCCGCGACGGTTTACACCACCATCCCCGGACAGGTGAATGTGCTGATCGCCAATGCGGGCCAGTCCCTGCAATATTGGGATGGCAGCGACAGCACCGGCAGCGGTGCGGGCGGTCAGGGCGGTACGGGCACCTGGAATGCGGCAGGCACGAACTGGACAGACGCACCGACCGGAACCGTGAACACGGGCTGGGGTGCGGGAGTCGGCATTTTTGCCGGGACCGCAGGCATAGTCAGCATTGCGGGCGCGCAGGATGTCCAGGGCCTTCAGTTCACGGTCGACGGTTATCAGCTTGGCGGCACGGGCACGATCAACCTGACCGGTGATCCCTTCTCCACCCCGGGCCAGAGCTTCGTCAATGTGGATGATGGGGTTGGCGCAACCATCGCCAATGCGCTGACCAGCACCGGCGGCACGATCGGGCTGGTCAAGCTGGGAACGGGTACGCTGACATTGTCGGGTACGAACAGCTATACCGGCACGACCAGCGTCACCGCTGGTACGCTGATCGTCGCGGGCGGCGGTTCGCTCGCTTCGGACGTTTCCGTCACCACCGGCGCGACCTTCCAGAATGCGGGAACGGTCGCCGGTACGATAGCCAATGACGGGACGCTCACCAGCACCGGCATCCTCAGTGCCGGCCTGACCAACACGGGCACGGCGGAGATTTCCGGCCAGGTCAACGGCGCGATCGATAATAGCGGCGACATTCTGCTCACCAGCCCGACCGCGGGCGTGGGCGCGCTGGTGAATGACGGGCTGTTCGATCTCGGCGGTACCAGTTTCACCATGGCGTCCCTGTCGGGTACGAACAGCAACGCGGTGCTGACCAACGGCCAGTTGACGGTCGGGTCGAACAACAGCTCCACAAGCTATGCGGGTACGATCACTGACGGGGCAGGCACCACGTCCCTGACCAAGACGGGCAGCGGCACGCTCACCCTGTCGGGTGCGAACAGCTATACCGGGACCACCACGGTCAGCGGGGGCGTCCTGAACGTGACAGGATCGCTTGCCTCCGCCGTGACAGTGTCGAACGGCGCCCTGCTGTCGAGCACTGGAACGATCGGTGGCCTGACTGTCGGCAATGGCGCGACGGTAGCGCCCAGCTTTGGCGGCAAGATCGGCACGCTGAATGTGACGGGCAATGTTACCTTTGCGACCGGCTCGACCTATCAGGTCGCCACGACTCCGGCGGGGCAATCCGATCGCATTACCGCATCGGGTAAGGCCACGCTTCAGGGCGGCACGGTGAGCGTCCTTGCGGGCGGCAGCAACTACAACCCGACGACCCGCTACACGATCCTGTCGGCCAGCGGCGGTGTCACCGGAACATTCTCCAGCGTCACCACGAACCTGGCATTCCTGACGCCCTATCTGAACTATACGGGCAACACGGTAACGCTGGACCTGATCCGCAACAATGTCGCCTTTGGCGATGTGGCGCAGACGTCTAATCAGCGTGCCGTGGCGACGGCCCTTCAGGGTCTTGGCCTAAACTCGAATCTCCCGCTGGGGATCGTCTCGCTCGACGCGGCGGGCGCGCGGAGCGCCTATAATGCCCTGTCCGGCGAAAGCTATGCCGCCGTGCCAATGGCGCTGATGGATGAGGGGCGCCATCTGCGCGAGGCGCTTCTCCTCAATACGCGGCGTGACGGCGATGGCTTCAGCCTGTGGGGTGATGCCATGGATGACAGCGGCAGGTTCGACAGCGATGCGTCGCTGGGAACGGCCGTGCTGCATACGCACCGCAACGGCATCGTCACGGGCATCGACTATGGCCTGGACGGTTTCCGCGCCAGCATCGCCACCGGCTATTCCTACGGAACCTATAATCAAAATGCGCTCCAGAGCCGGTCCAGCGTGAAGTCCTATTATGCGGGCGGCACTGTCGGTTATCGCGTCGGCTCGCTGCGCGTTCAGGCGGGCGGCACCTATAGCTGGCACACACTGAATACCAATCGCGCCGTCGCTTTTGCCGGTTTCTCGGATACCCTGCATTCGCGGCAGCATGGCAACAGCGCGCAGGGCTTTGGCGAGCTGGGCTATGCCCTGTTCGACGGAAAGGCGGTCAGGCTCGAACCCTTTATCGGCTACACCCATCAGCATGTGTCGGTCGACCCGACAGAGGAGATGGGCGGCGCGGCGGCGCTGGCCGTGGCGCGCGTCAAGCGGGACATTGATCAGGCGCGTATCGGTTTCCACTTCACCGGATCAACGCCGGTGCCTGGAACCCGCGCGCTGTTCGAACCGCGTCTCTCGCTTGCCTATCAGCGGAGCTGGGGAGATCGGACGGGTGTAGCAACAGTGGCCCTAGCCGGTGCCGCGCCGTTTGAGGTCGCAGGCGCAGCTCTGCCGAAGGACGCCATGCAGATTGACGGTGGCTTCGGCTTCGTGACGGGTAAGATCCGTCTGGGGGCCTCCTACCTCGGTACCGTCGGTGACAGCCAGTCCAACCATGGCGGTCGCGTGACTTTCGGCATCCAGTTCTGATCCCGACAAGGCGACGACGCTTCGGTTCCCGACCGGGGAGCGAGGCGCCGTCGCCTTGTCTGCAAATCCCGCCGCTTGAACCGGCAGCAAAGTCCCATCGCCAGTGGTTCAGCGTGGCTGGTTCCTCGGTGAACGAATGGCCGCTTCGGAACTGCACATAGGAGGCGCTGAACCGCGGCTCTGTCGGCGATAAGTCCGCTAAATTCGTTCTTTTAGCTCCATTTTCCTGCCAGCAAACGATAAGTATAGCCGTCGTAGTTTATCGTTCGCTTTTCATCGTGCTTAAGCTGCGCAAAGAGCTTCGTGTTCGTGGCAGCACCGCTGCGGCTGCGGCTGCGAGCAGCACAAATGCCGTCTCAGGTAATGATCGGGCACCGAATTGATCGAGTAATGCACCTCCCAGAATCGCACCGCTGGCAATCGCCAGATTCCATGTGGTGACGATCATGGCCTGAGCGACGTCGGCCGAATTATCCGCTGCACGGGCCGATGCGGTCTGAAACAGGGTCGCCGCTCCGCCAAAACCCAGTCCCCAGATTGCCGCTGACGCGTAAATGGCAACAGGATTCATGCTCAGGCCAAGCAGGATTGCGGCGCCGGCGAACAGGAAAACGGCAACGCCGGTCAACAAGCGCAGATGCCGGTCGATCAACGCGCCCGTCACCAGAATGCTGACAAGACCAGCAATGCCGAAGGTGAGCAATACCCGGTCCGTCTGTTCCACCATTTCTCTACGGGTGAGCAGCGGTGCGATGTAAGTGTAGAGAATATTATGCGCGAGCACGAAGCATAAAGTCAGTATGAGCACCTGCCGTAAGCCTGGGAGGGTGAGAACCTGCCGTAATGAAGGGCGATGTGCCGCGTCCTCGCCAGGAAAGTCCGGCACACGCAGTGCCATCCAGGCGGCTAATGCAATGGCGCCGACACTTAGTGCCGCGAATGCAATGCGCCAGCCAGCCCATGCTCCAAGCGCCGTTCCTGCCGGAATGCCGATCGACAGCGCAACCGGCGTACCGGCCATCGCAATCGCTGTGGCCCGCCCGGCCAACCGCTCGGGGGCAAGGCGAACCGCATAGCGTGCAAGCAATGCCCATAGCAGTCCCGCGGCTACGCCGCCCACGAACCGCGCGACCAGCGAAATGGCGAAGCTGTCGGTGATGGCTGTCACGCCATTGCCCAGCGCGAAGCTGAGGGTCGCGGCCAAGAGCAGCGGCCGCCGTCGCCAATGGCGCGTTACGCTTGTAAGCGGGATCGCCGCCGCGAGCGACCCCAGCGCATAGACGCTGACCCATTGGCCGGCCGCCGCCTCCGTCACGCCGAGGTCTTTGCTGATCTGCGGGAGCAGGCCTGCGGGCAGCGCCTCGGTCAGGATAGTGACGAAACCGGCAGAGCCGAGGGCTATGAGCCCTCCCAGTTGCAATCGGCCGCGCAGAGCGATCATACCGCGACCTTCGGCAGGACAAGATCGCCAACGGTGTATGTGTGGAACTCGCTGGTCGAGACCGTATCAAGCCGGTTGAATTTCTCCAGAAACACCGGGTCCGAGAAGAACAGTTCGACATCGGCTGCGTCCGAGATCGCCTCGATGTTCACGACCGTGAGGCCGTCTTCGCTCTTGGCAAGGCTGCTCCAAAGGAAGCCGGGCTTCCGCTCGGCTACATAATGAACCACGTCCTGGATCATGTGGAATGCCTCCTCTTGCTTGCCCCGATGAGCGTGAATGACGTTGACGATGAAGGTCGTCGGTGTGGGGGCAGCGCTGAATGTAGCGGTCATGTCGGTCTCCATCTGATGACCGTGCAAGCCTAGGTGCCGGGCAAATCACGAAAAATGAGCCTGTGTTCCGATGACTGCGGATGAACATTCCGGTATCGGTGCGACATGGATCAGCTTGTTGCGCTCAGCGCCTTTGTGCAGACGTCGGAAACTGGCAGCTTCGTTTCAGCTGGCAGGCAGCTCGGATTGACCGCTTCAGCGATCGGCAAGGCGGTGGCACGGCTGGAAGAGCAGTTGCAGGTCCGCCTCTTCCACCGCAACACCCGTAACATGGCGCTCACCGAAGAGGGCCGGATGTTTCTGGAGCGATGCCGGCGCATCTTCGCCGAGATGGAGGCAGCCCGCGCGGAACTGGCGCAGACGCATAGGGCGCCGCGCGGACGGCTTCGTGTAAGCCTGCCGCTGGTCGCCATGCTGCTGACCCCGGTGCTGGCGGAATTCATGACCGCCTATCCCGAAGTCCAGCTCGATCTCGATTTCAGCGACCGGCTTGTGGATGTGATCGAGGAAGGGTTCGATGCGGTCGTCCGTAGCGGGCAGCCTGCCGACAGCCGGTTGATGCGCCGAAGTGCAGGGAGTTTCCGATTGCGGATCGTGGCCTCACCCGCCTATCTGGCGGCGTATGGAACGCCGATCGTACCCGTCGATCTCACTGCGCACCGCTGCCTGCGGCAGCGCTCGCCCAGCACCGGCAAACTGCGTCCGTGGCCGCTGGGCGGACAAGGCAGCGCCTTGCCAGAGACGATGAGCGTGACGGCGGTAGATCCGCTTGTCCATCTGGCGGCCGAAGGCCATGGCATCGCTTGCCTTCCGCCCTTCGCCATTCGTCGGGAACTTGCCGATGGGCGGCTAGTCCCGTTACTGACGGACCATGTCCGCGAAGTTGATCAGTTCAACGTCCTGTGGCCCGCCAGCCGCCAGGTAACACCAAAGCTCAGAGCCTTTGTCGATTTCATGGCGATGAATCTGAAGCCGGATATCTAGGATAGAACATCTGCAGAGCATTCCGGTTCGCTTAGCAGGCTAAAGTGCGATTGACTCGCAATAGCTGATGTCATAGGCCCTGAACAACGTTTCAGGGGGCAGAATTGATCCGTTTTTCCGTTTTATTGTCGGGTGTAGCCATCGCTGCGCTCGCCGTTCCTACCTATGCGCAGCAGATTGCGCCTGCCGGTGAACAGGCATCAGTATCCGGCGACATCATCGTCACCGGCGAGAAGTCTGCACGCACCTTGCAGCAGACGCCGACCAGCATTGCCGTTACCACCTCCGAAAAGATTGAGCGGGAAACCCTGATCTCGATCCAGGACGTCTACAATCGCACCGCGAACCTTTCCGAGATGTATGGATCCTCGGGCTTCACCATTCGCGGGGTGAGCAATACCGGGGTGGGCGCGGGCGGTCAGGCCGATGCAGCAAGCGTCTATGTCGACGGCGCGCCGATCTCCAAGTGGGCGCTCTACGGCGGCCCGACCGACATGTGGGACGTCCAGCAGGTGGAAGTCTTGCGCGGCCCGCAGTCGACCATCCAGGGTCTCAATGCGCTGGCGGGCGGCATCGTCATCACCACCAAGGACCCCTCGCTCGCCCGATGGACCGGCGATGCCCGTGTGCTGTGGACCGAGCATGACGACCGCACGTTTTCCGCCGCCGTGGGTGGTCCGATCATCGCCGACGAATTCGGCGTGCGCCTGTCGGCGGAGCGCCGCGCCGACCGGGGCATCATCCGCAACGTGACACGCGGCGGCCACGACGACGAGCTGAAGTCGCTCAATTTGCGCGGCAAGGTCCTGTGGACGCCGAGCGCGCTTCCCGGCCTCGAAGCCGTCGCCAGCTACAACCGCGTGCGGCGCGACGGCGGCTATCTCTACGAATATGCCCGAACCGACGTGCCGGACTTCTACGATCACCGCATCTCGACCGGCGACCAGCACAGCCGCGGCAAGATCGATAGCGATATCGCCGTGTTCAAGCTGAGCTATCCGCTGTCTGACCAGCTCAAGCTGTCGAGCGTCACGTCGTGGAACCGCTCGAAGGTCCATTCGGTGGTCGATACCGACGGCACAGCCGAAGATATTCAGGCGATCGACAACCGCTATCTCTACAAGACACTGACGCAGGAACTGCGCCTCAACTACGAAGGCGAGCGCCTGAGCGGCCTGCTCGGCGCCTGGTACTACCGCCGCACCGGCGAGATCGAGCAAAACAGCCGCGTCAACATCGCAACGCCCACCTCGACCATCGCCGGACTGCTTCAGGCCAATGGCGCCGGCGCGGTGCAGGCCCAGACCATTGCCACCGCCTATGCCGGGCAACTGCCAGTGATCCCGGTCCTCTATCATGCCGACCAGCCCGAGAAGGTCGAGACGATGGCGCTGTTCGGTGACGCGCGCTTCAAGGTCACCGATCAACTCACCCTGATCGGCGGTTTCCGCTTCGACCACGAACGCAACCGCTATGCAGCCGAAACCATCGCGACGTTCAACGGCACCCTGCCGAATGTGAATTTCCTCGGCACGGCCTATGCCCCGATCATCGGCCTCATCAATCAGGGCGTGCTCGGTCTGGTCGACGATGCTTCTTCGCCGCTCGCCTCGAACAGCCGGACATTCAACGCCTTCCTGCCGAAAATGGGCGTTAGCATGGACTGGACACCGGACCTCACCACCGCCTTCACCGTGCAGCGCGCCTATCGCTCGGGCGGATCGAGCCAGAACCCGGCCCGCGCTGAACTGGTAGCCTACGATCCCGAATTTAGCTGGAACTACGAGGGCTCGCTGCGCTCCAAGTGGCTGGGCGGCAAGCTGGTGGTCAATGCCAACGTGTTTTACATGAGGTGGAAGGACCAGCAGGTCACCGCCTACTTCGGCCTCAATTCCTACGATTACAACACGGTCAACGCCGCCGGTTCGCACCTCTACGGCTTCGAAGTGGAAGCCAATGCCAAAGTCGCGCGCGGGATCGACCTCTACGCCTCGGTTGGCCACGTACGCACCAAGTTCGACGATTTCGACCTGCCCACGGGCGCGACCAGCTCGCTCGGCCTCAGGGGCACCCAGTTCCCTTACGCCCCGCGCTGGACGCTGGCGGGCGGCGTCAATGCCGACTTCGGCAGCGGTTTCACCGCGAACCTCAATGCCAACTATCGCACCTCGGTGTTCACCGGGGTCGGACAGGACCAGGGCCAGTACAAGGTTTCCGCCCGCACGGTCGTGAACGGCAAACTGGGGTACGAAACCGGGAACTGGCAGCTCTTCCTCTTCGTGCGCAATTTCTTCAACGAGAAGTACAAGCAGTACGAATATGCCGCGATCCATCAGGCGATCCTTGGCGATCCGCAGACCTTCGGCATCGGCGCGGGCGTTCATTGGTGATCTGGCCATTGGGGATCTGGACCGCCAGCCTCCTGATACTGGCAGGCGGCGCGCTCGGCGCTGTCCTGCTGCGCGCCTCGTGGCAGCGGCGTGAAGGTACCGCACCGGCGTTGCTGGCCGGAGGCTGGGCGATTCTGCTTGGCCTCGTCATAGCCGCGGCCTGCGTAATCGGGCCGGTCAAGGGCACGGCGCTGGCTCTCGCGATGGAGGGAATCGGCGCGCTCGGCGTGGTCTGGCAGGGCCGGGTGCGCCGCAAGGCCGCCCGCGTGCGTGAAATCGACGCGGCGCCTGAGCCACTGGAAGAGCCGGGTCGGTTCTGGCGCGGCGTGCTGCGCACTTTGCTCGCGGGCCCGCTCGGCATGACCGCGGCCATGGCGGTCGCCTTCTGCGTGACCGTCTACATGCCCGGCGATCCGCGCACCCGCATCGTCATCGGCGGCCTGCTCATGCCGGTCTTGTGGGGGCTGGCGATGACCTGGACCCTGGCCGACCGCCGACTGCTTCGCGCAACCGCCGTGCTGGTCGGCACGAGTGCGGCCGGGTTCGCCCTCGCCATTCTGGGCGGCATGATTTCGGGAGCGGCGGCATGAGCAATACCCGCAAGAAACAGTGGCGCTGGCCGATCTCGCCCGAGACGGTCCGCTCGGTGCTCAGCAGCCATTCGGTGCTCGGTCTGGCTTTTGCCGCGATCATCTACCTCGTCTGCCTGACCGGCACGATCGCGGTCTTCGCCCCCGATCTCCAGCGACTGGAGGTGCCCGGCACGCCCGTCGCCACCCATTTGTCCGATGCAGCGGCCGCCCGTGCGCTGACGCTGGCTGCGAAGCAAGCTCCGGCCGACGCCGCGCTCTACCTGACACTGCCGGGTCCGGCCAAGGAGGGCGCCACGCTCGTCGCCTACAAGCCCGATTTCGAGCGCAACTGGGCCGTGGCCGAGGACGGCACGCTCTCGTCGCTGGAAGCCGTCTGGACCGAGTTCCTGATTGCCCTGCACATCTGCCTGCACCTGCCGCGAAGCTGGGGCGGGTTCATCGTCGGCCTGACCGGCGTGGCACTGCTTTCCTCGCTGGTTTCGGGCATCCTTGCCCACCCGCGCGTGGTGCGTGACGCTTTCCATCTGCGGCTCGGCGGATCGCGCCGCCTGCAGGAAGCGGACCTCCACAACCGCCTTGGCGTCTGGGCGCTTCCCTTCCATTTCACGCTGGCGCTGACCGGTGCGCTGCTTGGCCTCAGCACGCTGATCGTCGCCGTGCTGTCGCTGCTGCTCTATCGCGGCGACATGACCCGGGTCTATGCGCTGTTCATCGATCCGCCACCCCCGGTCGATGCCCGCGCGGTGCCGATGCCCGATCTCACCGCCTTGATCGCTCAGGCCCGCACGCGTTTGCAGGGCTCCGAGCCGGACAACATCGTCCTCGAACGTCCGGGGCGGGCGGACATGCGCCTCACCGTCCACGGCCGCCGTACGAAGCTGCTGGTTGCGCAGGACGAAGTGCAGTTCGACGCCCATGGCCGAACGATCCACGAGGAACACCCCCGCGACATCGTTGCCGGAACCCGCATTCTCGGCGGCATCGGGCAATTGCACTTCGGCTGGTTCGGCGGATTGGCGGTGCGGATCGCCTATGGTTTGCTGGGCCTGGCGCTTTGCGTAGTGACGTCGAGCGGGGTGACGATCTGGCTCGCTCGCCGCCGCGACCGAGGCCTTCCAGCACCGCACTGGGAACGGATTTGGGCAGCCGTCTGCTGGGGACAGCCTTTGGTGCTGGCGCTGACGGCGATGCTGGCCTTCTTTCTGCCAACTGCGCCGCTGACGGGAGCTTGGCTGATTTTGACGGCCGTGTCGATTGCGGTGGCAGCACTGGCCCGGCAGATTTCGGGGGCATGCCTTGGCCGCATCGGTCGGCTGGCTCTGTGGCTGACGCTTGCGGTCACCATCCTGCTTTACGCCGGACGAACCCTGATCGCTTAGCGGGATGGTCGAACCTATCCCTCGCTCGCCAATCTCACGCCAGGGGGTTCGTACAGGTTCCAATCCTAGCCGTTCATCCTCGCTGGCGACTCGGTGAACGAACATGAGGTAACGCGCTCCCGCGATTACCCCATGTTCGTTCAGATGGTTATGTGTGACCACTATTAGTGAATTCCCGGCCCTCGCGCTTCGCGCTAACCGCCGAATTTTGAGTAAGCCTCGTTACATTGACAAGAGTCCACGTCTATACTCATCCATCCCTCAGCCCGGTCTTTCGCAGGGAAGGCAGTTGCCAGTGGTGGTGAGCAGCGGAGACATGGTGGTGCGATGATTCTGACCGAGATCTTGCTGCCCGAGGGGGCACTCGAAAACGCGACCGATGCGGTCGAGAATTTTCGGTGGCTCGTCGATACCACATCGCCGCGCGAGGTTCTGTGGTCGCCCGATGGGATCGATGAGGTTGTGAACCTCTATTTTGCTCTGTGGTATGAAGGGGAAGTCAACAATGGCGGGCATGCCCAGTTCGTCAGCAACAGCGACAATCAGCGGCCGATCGCAATCGCGGCGCAGAACGGTCTGCGGCTGATTGGAGCGCAGCCTTACGAGCGATTCGTGGAATCGACAATCGCTTGGACGCAACACCATTCCGATGAAGTCGCGCGCGTGCTGAATTGGTCGGAGCTGCCGCTATTCCAGCCACCAATGTTGACCCAGTTGGATGATCTGTTCTTCGCTGAAAAAGGCGATCATCGAGTTCGGGACTATGCTCTTGCATGGCTCCGCCTCTCGCCGCGAGTAAGCGTAGTTCCCAAAGAAGCCTTCAACGAGGCGGTTCTCAAGCATCAGGCGAAACAGGCTTGAAGCAAGCCTGCGCGCCACGCCGGATGAGTACCGATGCCGAGCCACACCACTCCTGACAGAGCGGAAGCTGCCAAGCCCCACGACAGCTATTTCGACAGTGATGCCGAACGCGACGGTCAGCAACGCGACCCTTTCCCGCCATTCAGCTGAAAATTTCCGGTTTCCAGCTGCAGTCCGTCTGCTTCCTCATGTTGAACGCTCAAGACCGGCCTGAGAAACCGACGGCTTTCAAACGAAAGTCCTCGAACAGCGGTCGATCACAAATACTTGCGCTCCGATCCTTATTCGCGCGGTTATGACAGCGGGGTGAAGCAGCGCGGGCACGATACGAGCTACCGCAACGGCACCATTCCGGCTCGGGCAGGCATGACCCTTCGGTCAACGTCGATGGAGCCGTCGGCGCTCGGATTATCGGCCGACGGGGAGATGCACGAACGCGGCTTCGTCGATGTCGATGCCCTGCAGAGCGGCAATTCGTCCTACTCGGTCCAGTACAACCGCCAAATCCGCCAGTGCATCCAGATGATGCGTGGCGGATGGTCGCGTCGTGAACATGGCGGACATGTAGACCGCGCCCAAGTGCCATGAGAATAGCGCGGCCTTAAAAGCGTCGGTGCTCCTGCCCGTCGATCAGATCGCAGGCTCCGCGAAACGCATAAGGCGCGGTGCCCTCTATGCTGATCTGGCCGCTGCGGCGGTTGATCGTCACCAGCGGCTTGTTGAGACCATTGAGACGGTATTTGGCCCGGATCACGTCCGGCCCCATATCCACGTCATAGAGATCCCACCAACCGTCATTGCCCCGGCTGTTGATGGGAGGAACGAGCTTCTTGGGCAGGCGGATGCGCCCGCCACCGTCCCAGAACTGAAGCATCAGCGAGGCATCGAACTGCTGCCCGGTCATTTCGGTGCGGTTGCCGTAGTCGTAGCGGTTCGTCCGCGCATTCCACGACCAGCCGTACGTCGTCGACACCCCACTGCGCTGACCGTCGCCGAAGCACACGAGCCCCAGATTGACATATCGATTGTTCACTTGGTAGCGATCGCGATCCTCGACATAACTTGGTGACTGGCGTTGCCCGCTGCGTGATGGCGCATAGCCGATGTCCGGGTGATAGCCGCGATCACTGTTGCCGGATTGAGCGCGACCGGCGCTGTGGCCGCAATCGGCAGCGAGCGTCTCGGCGATGGAATCGTAGCGTCCGTTCATCGTCGCGACAGTGACGCACTGGCGCTTGTCGCCATTCCACCAGGTGGTGTAGCTGCGATCATCGCCTTTCTGTGCATTGACAAGGTCGTAGCCACGCGCCTTCATTTGGGTTTCAGCGCCGGGCGCACGTGAACCCACGAGATCGGAGAGCCCTGACGGGGTCTGAGCCGATGAAGTCTGCCCTCCCAGCGCCAAGGCAAGCCCACCTGCAGTGATGATGAGGCGTTTCACGGCAAGGCCTTCCTTTCCCGATCGAACAGGGCTTGGTCGATTCTGTGTGAATATCTATCCGATCTGATCGACAATTTCATGAAGAAATTGCCCACCAGACCTTTCCGATCAAATCAGAAGATCGACGCTTTCACGCCCACCATGAACCGGGGCACGTATTACTCGGCCCTTTAAAGACGCTCGGTCACCGACATCCATTCACCAAGTGCATGCCGGCCGCTTTTCCAACCTGGACGTCCAAGACCGGCCGATGACGGGCTATCCAGCTTCGAACAGCAAGCGAGGGTTGCTGCCGTTCCGTCCGACTCGAAGGAAACGCGAGATCCAGCTTAACGGGTAGCTTAAATCCTCGCATTCCGACTTCAAAAAGGAATTTTTACCTCCGCAAGCGGCTGACATTGCGACCCGGGACACTTTCGTTCGGTGAGCGCTAACTCGCGGAACGAAATGAAGGTGGGTGATGGAACCTGAACTGATGTGGTGGATACCTCCCAAAAAAATATGGACCATCGCACTGCCTAATGAATCAACAGATTTACTATTATATTAAAAGAAAATTACAGCTATAATTTACCTTATGTATTCTTATTGGAGTTGAATTTCAAATAGTATCTCTCGATCAAGGCTCTGGCTGCTTTGCCGATCTTCGCGTAGTCAGTCTCATTGAGGTTGGCGAGCGAAACTCGTCCCGCCGGTGTCAATCCGCCGAAACCGGTGCCAGGCAGCAGCACTACGCCGGAATCCTTCGCCAGTTCGAAAAGCAGCGAGCGCGGTTCGACGGTTCGCAGCAGCCACTCCGCAAATGGCTTCCCGAACGCCTTCGCGCTTAAATCACCAAGATCAAGTAGAGTGTAATATCCGACGTCGTCCGGGTTTGCGTCAGGCGTTACCCCGATCTCGCGGTAGAGCGCGTGCTCACGGCCGCGGATCAGGCGCTTCATCGCTGCCTTGTAGGCGTTGGGAATGTCCATCAGCGCGAAGAGTGAAAACAGTACCATCTGCACCTGCTGCGGCGTCGAGAGACCGGCCGTATGGTTGAGTGCGACGGTGCGGCTGTCGGCAACGAGACGATCGATGAATTTCAAATCGCGGGGCGTGGTGGTGATCGACGAGTAACGCTCGTCGAGTTCCCTTTTCACGTCTTCCGGCAAGGCGGCGATCGCACGGTCGAGCACATTGTCGCTGTGTGTCGCGATCGTGCCGAGGCGCCAGCCCGTCGCCCCGAAATATTTCGAATAGGAATAGACGAGAATGGTATTGTGAGGTGCCACCGCGAACAGCGATACGAATTCGTCCGCGAAGGTGCCGTAGACGTCGTCCGTCAGTAGGATGAGATCGGGCCGATCCTTCACGATCGTCGCGATTTGCTCCAGCGTCTTTGTCGAGATGCGCGCGGAAGGCGGGTTGCTCGGATTGACGAGGAAGAAGGCTTTGACGGCGGGGTCCCGAAGTTTGTCGATCTCGGACGCGGGATACTGCCAGCCCTGCGCGGGGTCAGCTTCGATCAGAACTTTTTTGAGCCGGTAGTCGTTGAGGTCCGGGATTTCGATATAGGGCGTGAAGATCGGCATGCCGATAGCGATACTGTCGCCGGGTAACAGCAGCCGGTTTTCGCGCATGGTATTGAAGATGTATGTCATGGCGGCGGTACCGCCCTCGGTGGCGAAGATGTCGAATTCGCCAATGAATGGGTAGGCCCCCACCATCTCCTGTCGTAGATAATGCGCGACGATGGGCTCGGCGCTCCGAAGCATGCGGTCGGGCACGGGATAGTTGCATCCCAGTACCGCCTCGCACATGTCATAGAGGAATGTGGAAGCGTCCATGCCGAGATGATCGCGAACGTAGGACACGGCGCCGGCCAGGAAATTGACGCCCTTTTCTTCCGCGTTCTCACGGGCGAAAATCTCGAACCTGTCCTCGATACCGACGAGACGTGGCAAGCCGCCGACGCCCTCCGGCAAATAGGCGAAAGACCGTTCCGCTTCGCGCATGGCG
This sequence comes from Novosphingobium sp., assembly GCA_017745295.1. Taxonomy (GTDB): domain Bacteria; phylum Pseudomonadota; class Alphaproteobacteria; order Sphingomonadales; family Sphingomonadaceae; genus Novosphingobium. The sequence continues at coordinate 33,407 of JAGHZR010000029.1, read as the reverse complement.
AACAGCCCGAGTTGCCAGAACCCGTGCCGAGGGATGGTGGCAAGGAAGTTCGGATTTCCTCGTCCGGCGTTCAGCATCAGCCGGTTCTCGACGCTTCCCGCCAGTTTGATCAATTCGTCTTTCAGCTCGAAGGGGCTGAGTTGGGCCAGCTTGGCGATTTCGACATCCATGGCACGCTCCGTTATTGATAGGGGGGATCAGACGAGACCGATGACGAGTGGTCCGATGAGGGTCAGGAATACATTGGCCAATGCATAAGTGATGGCGAACGGTACGGTCGGCACCGCGCTTTGGCTCTTGTCCAGGATGGCACCGAAGGCGGGGTTCGCGCTACGCGATCCCGATAGCGCGCCGGCAAAGATCGCGGCATTCCTGTAGCCCAGGATATAGCGGCCAAACAGCATGGCCAGCAGGAGCGGCAGGAGAGTGACGACCACGCCCAAAAGGAAGATGGTAACCCCATGCTCCTGGATGGTCACCAAGGCTTCCTTGCCGGAATTGAGGCCGACGACCGTCACGAAAGCCGCAAGACCGAAATCCTGCAACAACTGGCCCGCCGCTGGAGGCAGGGCACCAAACATCGGCCGTTTCGAGCGCAACCACCCAAAAAATAGACCCGAGAGCAAAGCGCCTCCGCCTGCGCCCAAGGTCAGGGGAATGCCGCCTACATTGGCAACCAGAAGCCCCACCAGGAGGCCGACCATGATGCCGAGTCCCATATAGACGAAGTCGGTCTTGTTATCCGCGGCCAGCGGATAGCCGGCTTCCTTCGCCGCCCTCGCGGTATCGGAATCGGCCCCATAGAACGTGACGACATCGCCGTGCATGGCAACCGTTTCCGGCAGCACGGGCAAGGGGCGTCCCATCCGCGTGAGCGACTCGATGTAGACGCCATGACGCATGGCGGGATCGAGCATGGCCTTGATCTGGGCGATCGTCATTCGGTTCATCCCCTTGCGCGTGAAGACCGCTTGGCGGGATTGCATGACGAGTGGGCTGTCTTCGGCATCGAGAACTTCGGTTCCGATGAAATTGGCTTGTGCGATAACCTGTTCGCGCCGGCCGATCACGATGACGATGTCGCCCTTTTCCAGAACCGGATCCTCGGCGATATCGAGGGCCTGTCCGCTGCGCATGACGCGTTCGATGGTGAGGGCCTGGTCGGCCTGCTGTTCGAGAGAGGTAATATTACGGCCCGCAGCTGCACCGACTTCGAAGGCGCGTCCTACCAGCGGCGGCATGGCCGGGCTGATGCCCGGTCCCGAGGGCGGAGCGCTTCCCCGCAGCCGCTCTTCCTCTTGCGCCGATGCTGCCGCAAGGTCCTGTCTCATGAAGCGCGGCAGGATGTTGGCGCAGACGATGATTGCCCCCAACGACCCGAAAACGTAAGTGACGGCGTAACCGATAGCCACATTGGCTTGCAGGGATTTGATCTGTTCGGGCGAGAGCGGCAGCCGGGTCAAGGCGTCACTGGCGGTGCCGATGATCGCGGACTGGGTAAGCGCGCCGCCAGCGAGCCCCGCCGCCAATCCTTTATCCAACGCGAACATCCGTGCCAGAACGACGACGGTGGCCAGCGAGGCAAGGGCGACGAACGCCGCCAGTGCGATTTCCTTGAGACTCGACCTGTTGAGCGAACTGAAGAACTGCGGGCCGCTGCTATAGCCCACGGCATAGATGAAAAGCGCGAACATCACGGCCTTGACGCCGTCGTCGATCTGGACGCCCACCTGGCTGACGATCACCGCCATCAGCAAGGATCCGCCGACGCCTCCAAGCTGGAAGCGCCCGAACTTGATCTTGCCCACGGCATAACCCAGGGCGAGCGTCAGGAAGAGAGCGGCCTCAGGAGATCGACTGAACACCTCGTGCAACCAGTTCATGCAGCGCTCCTAGTTCATGTGGAAGACCAGGCCGACGACCAGCGGGCCCAGCAGTGGCAGCAGGACATTGGAAATGGCGTAAGTGACGGTGTAGCCCACCACGGGGATCGAGCTGCCCGATGTATTGACCAGAGCGCTGATCGCGGGCGTGCTGCACTGTTGGCCTGCTATGGCCCCGAGCAGAAACGGCGCTTCGATTTTCAGCAGGCGATGGCCGATGAACAGCGACAACGAAGCCGGGATCAGGGCGGACAGGATTCCCGCCAGCGGCAGCCAGAATCCATATTCGCCGATTAGGCGCAAAGCATCCGGCCCTGCGGAAAAGCCGACTGCGGCAATGAAGGCGGCCAGGCCGAAGTCCTTGAGTATCTGCGCGGCGGAGGGAGGGAAGGCGCCAATGCCGGCGTGACGCGCGGAGTACCAGCCAAAGACCAGGCCAGACAGCAGGCAGCCGCCGCCCACCCCCAGGGTCAGGTGGATGCCGCCGATGGTGACGCCCATCAAGCCGATCAGCGCACCTGACACGACACCCAGCCCCAGCATGATGAAGTCGGTGTGGCTGCTTGCCTCCACGACACGGCCTAACTCGTTGCCGGCCCGGATAACGGCGCGTTCGGTGCCAAACAGGCGAACCACGTCGCCGCTCTGCAATACGCAGTCGGGTAAAGTGGGAATGTCGCGACCCAGGCGCCGCAACCCGGTGATATAGACCCCGCGCCGCGTGTCGAGCGGGGCAAGCCTGCGGACCTCTTCGAGAGATCGACCCACCGCCGCCGATTTCCCAAGCACGAAATCGCGGGTGACAACGGGAAGATCGACCCCAATCCTGGCGACTTCGCCGCCCAGTCCGTTCACGGCTTCGAGTATCGCGGCGCGCCGTCCGACGATCAGAAGCTGATCGCCGTCTTGGATCGTCGTATCGGGAGAAGGATCGATCGTTTCGCCCGCACGGCGCATGCGCGCAATAGTGACGGCATTTCGGTGCATCGCTTCGAAGGCCATGACCGTGCCGCCCGCGGCCGGGCCGGCGAAGAAAGCGCGTCCGACGAGTTCAGGCAAGGCGTGCTGGCTGCCCCCGATGTCCTGACCGAGCTTGCGGGACAGTTCCGCGGAAGCCTTTCGAAGATCGACGCCCAGCAGAAGCGGGGCGATCTGCGTGGTGAAGATGACGATCGTGATCAGGCCGAACAGATACGTGATGCTGTAGGCTGTCGCGATCTGTCCCTGCAGCGATTCCGCAGCGGAAGCATCCAGCGGGAGGTGCCCGATGGCTTCCGAAGCGGTGCCGATCACTGCGGATTCGGTGGCGGCTCCGGCAAGCAGGCCCGCGGCGGCTCCGGGATTGAGCGAGAGCATAACCGCTGCGGTCATCACCACGGCAAGGACAGTCACCGCTTCGACCAGCGACAGGATGCCGAAGCGCCAGCCACTGGCGATATTCGCGAAAAACTGCGGGCCGCCGGTGTAGCCGAGCGCAAAGATGAACAGTGCGAAGAACACCGTCTTGACGTCGTTTTCAAGCCGCACGCCGGTCTGCCCCAGCAAAAGCGCGACGATCAACGTCCCGCAGACGCCGCCCAACTGGATCGGCCCAAAGCGCGCCATGCCGATCAGATGTCCCAGCGAAACCGACAGGAAGAGCGCGATCTCGGGGTGCTGGAGAAGAAACGCGCTCATCGTACGAAATCGTATTTGAGGCTGGTCTGCAGCCTGACCACATCGCCGCTCTGGCGGTTCTGCAATTCATGCCGGCCGTAGAGCGTCTCCAAGCCGAAGGAGAATGACGGACTGGCTTGGAAGATCAGGTTTGCCGCTCCGTAAGTGCTCGACCTGAATGCGGTTGACGGCAGCAGGTCGTCGCGCTCCAGCACGACGCCGCCACCGATCAGACTGGATCGCCAGCGTGTGTCCCAATGCCGCGTATAGCCCGCATAGCCGCCGTAGGCCTTCAAAGTATGGACCTGGCCATCCGGGGCGACGACGGCATCGTAGCCTCGGCCGCCCAGATCGTTGAAATGACGCGCGATACCGTTTCCATACGTGAAGCTGGCCATGACGAAATCGCGCCCGACCTTGCCGAGTCCGGCCAGGCTGAAGCCCATGGCGGTCTTACTCTGATCGTCCCTGCCAAGTCGGTAACCGATGCTGCGGCCCACGAAGGATGCCTGGACATGCCCCCACGCACGCTCGATGCGTAATGCGCCGACGATGTCGGGCATCGGCTGCTCGGTGGTGGCACCGTCAGGCAGGCTGATGTCGGAAGACGGGTCTTCGATCGAAATGGTTGCGGTCAATCCTTTGCCGACCTTCCAGATCTTGCGCAGCGCCGCAACGCGGAGCAGGGCCTCGCCGCCCGGACCTTCGTCGTCCAGTGTTTCCGGGAAGGCATCCGAATCCGTGAAGGCGCTATAGCCATAACCACCGTAAAGATTGCCGACCTGCCCATGGGCCTGGCGCAATCGGAATGCAGTAACGCCGGATCCGCCATAAAAATCGTTTTCGAGATAGAAGCGTAGCGGCCCAAGGCTGCTCGGCCGCCTCACTTCGAAACTGAAGCGCGTTGCATTCGCATCGAGATTGGCATTTCGCCCACGCGCGCCATCGGTCGGTATTGTCGCGGTAACCAGCTTGTCCGAATTTCCGGCGGGCGAGAAGTCGTACATGGCGTTGATCTTTGCGAACCCGCCGATCCGGATCATGCTGTCCGTGCCGGGGATGGCGATGAAGCCCTTCAATTCAGGATCATTAGGCGGCGCAGCCGTGTCCGGACGAGCCACGCCGGTCATCTCGTCGCCGATGGTATTGCGATCGGGCAAGCGACGTGTCTGGGTGATCGAAAGGCGGGCAGCCGGTATGGTCTTGGCTTTCGCAAGGGCAGCGCTGGCCTCTACTGGCGGAGCATTTCTGGCGACAGGAGATACGGGGGCACCGTACCCGGCGTCGCTATCCGAGGCCTTTCGGGTTTCCATATCGTCAAGGCGCGCCTTCATTTCCGCCAAGGCACTTTCCAGCACCTCGACCTTGGCTCTGAGGGAAGTTATTTCGCTTTGAGTTTGGTCGCTCGCTTGCGCATTCACTTGTCCGGGGGCGGCAGCAACAGCAAGCGCGACAGCCAGGTTAAAGACGCTGCACGAATACCTCACTTGCGCCCCTTCTGGCAGAAAGATACGGACAAGTCTGATTTGAAATCAATTCAATCGCCCGTAAAGTCGAGCAATTCATTTTCGATTTCAATCTTTTATTTCATATAATCTGATTGTGTATCAATTTTATGCAAAGAGGTGCTGCTGCTCGCTTGCTCCGGTACGGGATATTTCCGATTTCCAAGCTTCGATCATGCCGCTGTTCGAATGCGCAGGGGAAGTATGGCTCAACAAATCGGACGATTCGGAAATCGCCGAGGTTCAGCGTTGAACGCGCACCAGCATCAGCTCCACCGCCTGCCCTGGCGCAGGCAAGGCCGTATGCGTGTCCGTCGTCCATATCAGTTGTCCGCTGCCATCTGTGACGCGGGCAGACACCGCGTAGCGGCCGCGCGGATCGATTTTCGAGGCATCATAGTCGAGCGCGAAAGGCAGGGGGACTTGGCGCCCTTCCGTAGCGAACTCGGTCGAGGCAATGACTGTCGCGGCAACATCCATCCGGCTTACGTCGCTGATGGCGACCGACAGGTGCGCATCCGGCGGCAGTGCAATCCGTTCGCGATATGTCGCCCGTCCTGACAGCGTAACCATCCCGTTCGGTGCGCCCGTTTCGTTCAAGCCTGCTTCATGCGTGGTTGTTTCGCAAGCCGTCAGCGCGGCGACCAGGGGGAGAAGAAAATAGAGCCGCTTCATGATGCTCCCTTCGTCTCAGAATCTGACATTGCCGTTTCGCTTCCGCGTTACAATTATTTTGGAGATGATGCAACTAAACCGTGTGGCGCGTCAGGCTGTCGACCGAAGGTTAACATTGCGGTCACTTAGTTGGGCGGATTATTTATAACAATCTTCGCAAAATTTCGTACGCGACGTGGATGGGGCATTGAAGGTTCTGCCATTTTACTCATATAATGAGCGGTGGGCGATTCACTTTCGATCGTATCTGGCATTTCCGATGTTAATCGCAGGAGGCAGCGTGGCCGAATCGATTTCACATTCGACAGGTCGAAGCAGAACTTCGCAGCAGTGGTTGTTCGGCCCTGAAACCGCTTTCCGATCGCACCAGAAGTTACGCCGTGCCTTGCTCGGCGCTGCCGCCACGACGGTTCTTCTTCCCTTCGCCTTGCAGGAAGCCTGGGCGCAGCAATGTGTTCTGGACGCTTCGGGCGTAGTGACTTGCTCGGGCACCGTGACAGGCGGTTATTCGTCGACCGATACGAGTGTCATCGAAAAGATTCTTTCCGGTGCCACGTTGAACGGTCCGCTCGGCGCGTTCGGCAGCGGCGATGTGCTGGTAGACAATGCCGGGTCCATCCTGAATTATCCCGCCGCTGTTACTTTCGAGGGCATCGCCGGATTTACCAAGACTCTCAATAATACCGGGACCATCAACGGAAACCTGATCGGCAACGGAGCCGGGCGCATCGTCTTCAACCAGGATGGAGACATGAACGGCTCCGTGCAGATAGACGGCGCCGGGATCAACGATATTACGATCGGCACCGGCCGCAGCATTCAATCGGTGAATGTCGTTGGCAGCGATAACTCGCTGGACAACTCCGGCGTTATCAACGGTCAGCTTCTACTGAACGGCACGAGCGAAAACCTGCTGGTCAATCGCTCCGTGCTCAATTCGGTCGAAATCGATGGCGGCGGGCAGAACACGCTGTTCAATGTCGGTACGATCAACGGCAATGTCGGCATCAGCAGTGACGGCAGCGTATTCGTCCAGAATACCGGGCTGCTTTCCAACAGCATACGCATCACCGGCACTTCCGCCGACTTCATCGACAATGCTGGAAACATCAGCGGCGCGGTGGAGACAGGCGACGGCAACGACGTCGTGATCAACCGCGTGGGAACGGTGAACAAGATCCTCGGCCCTCAGCGGGGTATCAGCACTGGCGTCAATACCGGCGGCGGTGACGACGTGTTCATGATGCTGGGCGGCGAAATCAACGGCAATGTGATGCTGGGCACCGGCAAGGACTTTGCTCTGGTAACCGGCGGCATCCTGACCAATCCGCTACAGATGCAGGACGGCGACGACTTGCTATACTGGTCGGGCGGCGCGATGAATGCCATCGACATGGGCAATGACAACGACGTTGCCCTGTTCCTGAAGCTCACGCCGAGCGACATGGCCAACAATATGCCGATCGACGGTGGCCTTGGCGGCGATCGGCTGATTTTCGAACAGACTGCCGGTGATAGCGTCGCCCGTTTCTACAACTGGGAAGAGATCGACCTGATCAGCGGTTCTTCGCTGACCTTTTCGAACTATGCGACACTGAAACTGGGCGATTCTGGCACCGCAACCGGACAACTCTACATCGACCCGACCAGTACGGTTTACGCGGGCGGGGGTACGCACAACGTGATGCCGTACCAATCTCAGAGCCTGGTGACCGTATCCAATTACGGCCTGATCGACCTGACCAACGCCGGCAACAGCGTGACCGACCGTTTCGCTGTTTTTGGAAACTACTATGGCGGCGGTGGACGGTTGGCGCTCCAGACACAACTGGGGGACGACAATTCTCCATCCGACCGACTGGTGATCAGCGGGCAAGGCGCGCAAGGCTACGGCGCGACGGCAATCAGCATCACCAACGTGAACGGGCTTGGCGATTTGACGACGGCGGATGGCATCCGGATCGTGGACGCCGCCAATGGCGCGCAGACCACAACGGGCGCGTTTTCACTCGCCGGTCCGGTCGCGGCGGGCATCTATGAGTATGGACTCTATCGCGGCGGCGTGACGGCTGGCACGGAGGACAGCTGGTTCCTGCGTTCGGAGATCATCGCAACGCCGACACCGACGCCTGTGCCGGTTCCCACGCCAACGCCCGTGCCGGTCCCCACACCAACGCCTGTGCCGGTTCCCACGCCAACGCCAGTGCCGGTCCCTACACCAACGCCCGTACCGGTTCCCACGCCAACACCCACCCCGGTTCCCGTTCCAACGCCGACTCCAACTCCCACGCCGCCGCCGACTCCAACTCCTACGCCGGTGCCGACACCGACGCCTACTCCCACTCCCACTCCTACTCCCACTCCTACTCCTACTCCCACTCCTACTCCTACTCCTACTCCTACTCCTACTCCTACTCCTACTCCCGTCCCAACCCCGATCCCAACGATCCGCCCGGAAATTCCTTCCTATTCGCTCGTCCCGACGATTGCGCAGGAATTGGGCCTCGGCGTGCTGGGTACTTTCCATGAGCGGCAAGGTGACCAGTTGGTCAAGTCAGGGAATGGACTGGCTCCGTCAGTCTGGGGGCGCATCTATGGAGACAGTCGCAAGCAGACTGCAGATCAGATCGTCGCGCGCGCGGATTACCAACTGGCGCCGACGTTCGATGGCCATGTCTGGGGCATCCAGGCCGGTTTCGACTTGTACTCACACAATTATGACGATGGCCGCCAGGTGCGCCTGGGTGCCTTCTATGCGCACAGCGAAGCTTCAGGAACGACGCGCGGCAATGTGCTGGGCGTGCAGGACGCGATAGCCGGAAGCATGAACCTCAAGTCCGAAAACGCGGGCGGCTATGCCACGTATATTGGCAGCGACTTGTGGTACCTGGACGTGGTCGGAATGTACTCCTGGCTCTCCGGCCACGGTTCTTCGTACCGAGACGTGGGCGCCAGCTTCAAAGGGCACTCCTACCTGTTTTCCGCCGAGGCGGGCTATCCGATCACGCTGGCCGACGATTGGACGCTGGAGACGCAGGGCCAGTTCATCGTCCAGAACGTGTCCCTGAATCCGACCTCGGACCTCTACGCCACCATAAACTTCGACGTTGTCACCACGTATACCGGCCGGCTCACAGCGCGGATCGAGCATGTCGCCACGACGGAAAGCGCCTTTTTCCAGCCCTTCCTCCATGTCGATCTCTGGCACAATTTCTCGGGGAAGCATGAAATTCTCTTCAACAACAATGCGCTGGTTCTGCAAAGCGAGAGCACCACGCTGAAGCTGGGGACGGGCTTCACCACTATGCTCAAATCCGGCATCGGCCTTCACGCCGGTGTGGATTGGGCGAAAGGACTGGCCCAGGGAGACTACGATGCGATCGGCGGGAATATCGGCCTGCGCATCGTCTGGTAGGGGGCGGGCGAGAAGGCGCTGCCTTTTCGTTTTCCGCCTGCCGCATTAACATGGCGCGCCTGAATGCGCTGGGGGTCGTCGCTTGCAATGAAACTCATCTGTTACGTTTACTCGGGATGGAAGCCGCGCATCCGCGCCGCCTCGCAGACACGCGGATGGATGGATGCCACGCCCGAACGCTTCGCCTATCGCTGCCTGCCGCTCGACATCGCCAATTCGCATGGTTGGGAAGTCTTGAGTCCGGTCGGCTTCGAGGCGGAATGGAACGGCGGCAGCGCGCCCGAAGACGTCATCATTCGCCCCGATCCGGCCTCTCCACGGGAAGCCTTGCCGGTCGCGCTGTTCGGTGCGGGGGTTCTCACGTTCCATGTCGAGGGCCTGTTCCGCACGGAGCAGGGCATCAACCTCTGGGCGGGCGGGCCTCCCAACAGTGCCAAGGACGGCATCGCTCCCCTTTCCGGCCTTATCGAGACGGACTGGTCGCCCTACAGCTTCACGATGAACTGGCGCTTCACGCGGCCCAACCACGTCGTCCGCTTCGAAGAGAACGAACCCTTCTGCTTCATCTTCCCGATCGGCCGCGCCGCGATCGAGCAGGTCCAACCCGAAATCCGCCCGATCGAGGAAGCGCCCGAACTCAAGGCGCAGTTCGAAACCTGGAGTGCGGGACGCGATGCCTTTCACGCCCGAATGGCAGCCGAACCGCCCAGCGCCCCGGCGGACAAGTGGCAGAAGAACTACTTCCGCGGCACCTATGCTTCCGGGGCACCCGGGCCTTCGGATCACAAGACGAAACTGCGCCTTGCCGAATTCAAGGGGGCCGAAGCATTCCATGGCGGTCCGGAACCACGCTCCGGATGCCCCCACGCCGAAGCCGTACGGATCAACGATAAGCGGCCGTCCAAGCAGCCGCAGCCAGGCAAGCTCAAATGGATCATGGAGTCGATCCAGCGGCTGAGCGCTCTTTCCGAAAACCGCCAGGTTCCCCGCTACGATGCGATCGACGCGCAGGCATTTCTCGATCGCCACTATGCCGCGAACTGGCCGGCCCTGTTGGCCGGAGAGTTGGCGGCTTGGCCGGCATTGCAACGCTGGACGCCGGAATACCTGAAATCGGTCGTCGGCGCGGTACCGGTCGAAGTTCAGGCCGGTCGCAGCGGCAATGCGGACTTCGAGCGGAACATGCACAAACATGTCACGACCATGTCTTTCGACACATTCATCGATCGCATCACCTCTCCCGGTTCCGGCAACGATCTGTACCTAACCGCCTACAATGCCGGTGCGAATGCCGAGGCGCTTGCGCCTTTGGCCGCCGATCTCGGCTTTCTCGACAAGTTCCTCACGCGCGACTGCGATCGGCCGCATGGCATGACGTGGATCGGCCCCTTGGGGACTTTCACGCCGCTGCATCACGATCTGACCAACAATCTCCTGCTGCAACTTGTCGGCAATAAAAGGGTATTGCTGGCGAGTCCGCTGGAAACGCCGCGCATCTACAACGATTTCCACGTCTACAGCGAAGTTCGCGATCTTGCTGAGCCAGACCTGACCACGCGCTTCCCCTCGTTGAAGGGCATGCGCGTCCATCAGGTCGATCTGAGGGCCGGAGAAGCACTGTTCATTCCACTGGGGTGGTGGCATCAGGTGACATCCACCGACTTCAGCGTAACCATCACGCATACGAACTTCCACTGGCAGAACGATTTCTATCAGGAATACCCGCAGTGATCACGATTACCGCTTAATTGCTCCTGAGCCCAGGAGCATCGCAAAGAACATGAGCAAATTCCAATGCCGGACGTCCCTGCTTGAACCCATACATAGACATCAAAACGACGACAGCCGCGATTTCTTGACCGTTTGCGCAGGCCGAGTGCTTGGCAGCATCAGGTATTTTGACCTGATTAGGCGGCATGAGCGAAGTGATCCTGCACATCACAGTGGGCAAAGGCCCGAGGGAATGCCAATGGGTAGTGGCACAACTGGCACGCGCTTTCGCAAAGGAGGCCAGGGCAATGGGCCTTGAATGCGAAGTGCTCGATGGTTCGGAGGATTTGCCGTCCTCGATCCTCCTTCGCGTTCGGGGCGAGGCAGCATCGGCCTTTGCTGCTGAGCGCATAGGTTCCAACCAGTGGATCGGGACCAGTCCCTTCCGCCCTCGCCATAAGCGGCGGAACTGGTTTGTTGGCATAACGCTTGCGCCCGAGCCTGACGCGATCATCGACCTGAAGGATGAGGACATCGATTATCAGGCGATGCGCGCCAGCGGACCAGGCGGCCAGCATGTCAACAAGACGGACAGTGCGGTCCGGGCCACGCACTGGCCGACTGGCCTTGTGGCTACGGCTCAGGAACAACGATCCCAACACGCCAACCGAAGGCTGGCGCGGTTGAAGTTGGGGATCATGCTGGAAGAACGGCGCGGGCAAGCCAATGACGGTGCCAAAAGGTCGCAATGGCAGGCCCATCAGGATCTTGAACGCGGCAACGCGGTCAGGGTCCTATTTTGGCGATCGATTTGTGTTGAAGGAATGAGACTCGCTGGGGGCGGACGGCCTGTCCGTCCGCCCCCAGCGATTTGTCCGACCTCGGGCGCGCGCCAAGCGCTGCCTGAAACTTGTCTCGCTAGCAAACGGAGTGTTCAGGAGGGAGCTCAGACTGTCGGAATAGTGGAACGTCCGCACCTTGGGATTGGGAATCGCCAGTCGAATGTCTGGGATGGGGCGAGCGCGGAACGGTGAGCCCGGCATCAAGCCGTCGGGAGTTGGGAGGTCTTGATACCTGTTCAGTCTGTCGAGTGCGTCTTGCCGGCAATGTGAACGGGTCATAGATGCGCGACCATGAAACTGATCGTTCCCCCCCAAATCGACGACCAAGTCATCCGCTTTGCTCGCATCGCGCTCAAGGGCGTGCCCGAGTGGGTTGAGGTGGAGCCCCTGGAGGGTAGTCTGCAGACCGAGTGCTTCGATAACGTCGATCGAGCGATCCGCACCCATGGCGGCAAGGCTATCATGGGGTGGATCATTTGGGAAAAACCTGGCGCGTGGCTGGAAGCAGAGCACCACGCGATATGGGAGCAACAGGACGGCACCTGGCGCGACGTTACCCCCACGGTTGATGGAGAACCGCGCTTAGTGTTCGTGCCGGATGACAAGGCGGTTCGCTCCCACCCTCGGTTTGGCCTACCGACCCGCTACGTCTCGATCTCCAAAGACCTGGTGGCGGTCAATGCGATTAAGAAGGCGCAAAAGATGATGGAGGTTCGCGCCGAGATTCTTGCCGCTGGGGGTATCAGCCCCGAGCTGATGCCAAAGGCGCAATTGGCACATGAGCGTTTCGTCAAAGCGCTGGAAGCGATCGACGCTAAACTCGCAGCGCAGGCCAAGGCCGAAGATGATGATACGCCTGAGTGATGGTGCACCTACCGTCGCATACGCCCCGAGCGGCAACAATGGATAAGCGGAATATCCGGGCCTGAAGTTCAAAAATTGATGGTTGAACGGCGATACAGGGCCGAACCAGGCGCCAAGATTATCGGTGCAGCCAGCCCGAATTTTCGTAGATCTCGCCATAGCTTCCCGCTTCGATGCAGCGGATGCCGACAGACTCTAGGAAGAAGTGCTTACCGTCCTGCCGCTCGTCATTTGGATCGTCGACATAGACGTACCAGGCATCGCGCGCACGCTTGGGAAAGGTCCGGAAATACTTAGCTCGCTCGATCAGCAGCCAGCGTAGGAACACCTCGTTCTCGGCCAGCCCGAGACCGAAGAACAGCAGCGGTTTGTTGAATACGAGGTGCAACCAGGTTCGCGCGCCCTGCCATTCGCGGCGGTTATTGGCGCGAAACAGGTTCGTGTCGCTGCGGCCGTGAAGCCAGCCGCCGGCACGGCGCACCGATCCCATGTAGTGGCTCAGGCCGAGGCGGATGCTGGTCTTGTACTTCGCCATCCCGTTGATGTGCCATATGCCGAAATCGGCGCAGGGATCTTCGATCTCGTGCCGCGCAAAGTGGCAGCCCCAGGGATAGAAGGCGGTGAACTTCGGGTCGTGCGGGAACTGGAAGTCGCAGCCGGCCGCCTGGCTCAACACGTCGTCGAAGTTGGTGGTGAGGACCGGCGCGCGATGGCTCAGCGCCCATTCCATAATCCGCCGGTGGTGATGAAACGGACGCCAGTCGGACATCGACTTGCAGAATTCGGCCTGCATCGCGCCGGTGCGGCCATGCGACTTGAGTTCGACGACGTCATAGAATTCGGTGAGCGCGGTCCCGGGCGGAATGGTCGTGACGCCTGGGATGCAGTCGTGCGCTATGCCGATGAGCAGCGCGTCCCAACTGTTGACTGCCGCAGCATTGGCGTGGCGGTTGATGCCGTTGCCGATCACGAGCGCCAGATCCGGCTCGCGTCGCCGCAGCAAGGTCTCCAGCTTCATCCTCATTTCCCCCGTCGATCAACCCTGCCGTCAGCGCGCCGTCGCCGGCGAACAGACCAGTCATGTCCTCTATCGGCAATCAAAATTCAATGTCGTCTAACTTATACAAAATCCAAACGGAGTCAGCATTCCGCCTTTTCGTGAACCGGCTCCAACGGCCGCGATAATGGCGCATTGCTGATAGTCCAACGCCAGAGCATCCGCTCATGCTGGCTTGCCGCCTGGAACGGCGGGAGGCGAGGAAAACATGTCATCGGAACAAGGCGAAACGGACATGACGGGTCATCGATCGGCAGATGGCTGGGCAGGGCACACCATTGCCATCGTACTGCTTGATTGCTTGGCTGATAGAATTGATCGCAAGGCCTCCTGTTCGGGAGGTGTCCCGAGCGTTGCCCAAATGCCGCAGGACTCTCCGAAATCGCTGTGCATAAAGTTGAATCCGCCAGCTTTATCACCTTTCTAAACATTCCCAGCAAAATTTGGTAACAAGACTGTCATTGAGAGAAAGTAACCGCGCTCCCAGTTTTTGATCGAACAGGGAATGCGACGTGTCCAGGAAAGTGATCGCCAAAAAAGCTCTGCATCTGACCTGCGGTCTGGGTGCGCTTTGTATTTCGACCCATGCTTTCGCGCAGGACACTTCGCCTTCCACGGAAGGTCTCGGCGATATCGTTGTTACGGCGGAGCGGCGCACCGAGAACCTCCAGCAGGTGCCGATCTCGGTCGGCGTGGTCGGCGGAGATCAGCTTCGCAGTTTCCAGGCGGCGGGCGACGACATTCTCTCGCTCTCCGGCCGCGTGCCCGGTCTTTATGCCGAGACGACGACCGGCCGCATCTTCCCGCGCTTTTACATCCGCGGCCTCGGTAACATCGACTTCTACCTTGGCGCCTCGCAGCCGGTCTCGATCATCCAGGACGACGTCGTTCTGGAGCATGTCGTGCTGAAGTCCAATCCGGTCTATGACCTCGATCAGGTGGAAGTGTTACGCGGGCCGCAGGGCTCGCTGTTCGGCCGCAACACCACCGCCGGTATCATCAAGATCGACACGATCAAGCCGAGCACCGATCGCTGGACCGGTCGTGGCAATGCCAGCTACGGTTCCTACAACTCGGTCAACGTCGATGCAGGCGTCGGCGGCCCGATCATCCAGGACGTGCTGGCAGTGCGCGTTTCCGGCCTCTACCAGCGCCGTGACGACTGGATCGACAACACCTACAACGGCCCGAGCGCCGACGGCACCGTCTCGCCGAAGAAGGACGCCATGGGCGGTTTCGAGGAACGCGATGCACGCATCCAGCTCCTGCTCGCGCCGACCGGCACGGGCTTCTCGATGCTGACGAGCTTCCACGCCCGCAAGTATTCCGGCACTTCGACGATCTTCCATCGCGGCGCCTTCACCAAGGGCTCGAACGACGTCAGCGACGAACCGCGCAGCAAGATCGCACTCGACGAAGCGCACAATAACCCGCAGGCCTACGACACTTACGGCGCGTCCAGCCGCATCGCGATGGACTTCGGGCCCGTCACGCTCACCTCGATCAGCGCCTGGGAAACCACTTCGGGCTATAGTCGCGGCGATACCGATGGCGGCGCCGGAGCGGACTATCCGGTGAACGGCGTGGCCAATGGTTTCGGTCAGTCGCAGGGCAATGTTCGCGATCTCGACCAGCTCAGCCAGGAACTGCGCTTGTCGAGCAATGGCGACACCCGCTTCAAGTGGCAGGTCGGCGGCATGTGGTTCAACCAGCGCGATATCACCGAATTCTACCAGCGTGCCTATTTCCTGACGCCCCCGGCGAACAACCCTAACAACTGGGTGCGTCTGCGCAACGAAAACACGAGCTGGGCGCTGTTCGGCCAGGCCAGCTACGAACTGGTGCCGGGGCTGACGGTCACCGCCGGCGGTCGCTACACCAAGGACACCAAGAAGACCCGCCTGCTCAAGACTGCTGACACGGCCGCGGGCGCGGTCACTTATCGTGGACGCCGCTATGTGCGCCTTTCGGGCGAAGAGCCGAGCTGGGATGTCAGCGTGAACTATGAGGTCAATCCGAACGTCAACGTTTACGCCCGCGTCGCGCGCGGCTTCCGTGGACCGACGATCCAGGGCCGCTCGGCGGTGTTCAACTCGGACTTCACCACGGCGGATTCGGAAACGATCCTCTCGGGCGAAGCGGGGATCAAGACCCAGCTGTTCGACAACCGCGTCCGCTTCAATCTTTCCGGCTTCGCCTACCGGGTGAAGGACATCCAGCTCAACGGCAACGACAGCGACGGTAACGGCGTCCTGTTCAACGCCGACAAGGCCGAGGCCTACGGCATGGAAGCCGAGCTGGAAGCGCGTCCGATCCCGAACCTTACGCTGACGGCGGGCCTCAGCCTGCTGCACACCGAGATCAAGGACAAGAACGTCTACGCACAAGTCTGTGCGCTCAACGGCGTGGTGGTCTGTACCGTTCAGGACCCGACGATCACCAACGCCCGCGGCACTTTCGCGCAGATCGACGGCAACCCGCTGCCCAATGCGCCGAAGTATACGGCCAACCTCACCGCCCGCTACGACGTGCCGCTGGGCAACGGCGGTTCGCTGTTCGCGGCGACCGACTGGATGTGGCAGGGTTATACGAACTTCGTGCTCTACAAGACGCGGGAGTTCTATTCGAAGGGCGACTTCGAAGGTGGCCTGAAGGTCGGCTACTCGGCGCCGAATGGACGATATGAAATCGCCGCCTTCGCGCGTAACCTCACTAACGAGAAGAACCTCAAGGGTGTGATCGAGAACTACATGGCCGCCGTGTTCAACGAACCGCGCGTGATCGGCGCCTCGTTCTCCGGCAAATTCTGATCTGAAGGGCGGTGCGGTCTGCTCCTGCACCGCCCTTCCGAAACAGGCTGAATCTCTTGCGAGATGTCCGGACTGCGTTCGACGCGTCGTGTGCGCGGACAGGTAAGGCTGTCGCTAAGCGGCACGCGGCAAGCGTCGCTGCCGCGGAATATTCATGCCGGAGCCGACGCGGGGTTCAAGCCGGGAAGTGAAAGTTCTCGATGCGCGCGCGACCGTAATATGGCGTTTCATGTCAGATTGTTAGCAGAACCTGGCGCGAGAACGTTAGCTATGCTGATGTTGTTGCTACGAAGCCGACGCTCGCGAATGTCCCACGGACCGGTGTTCAGGTTTGTAGGTATTTGGTGAGCCAAGGACAGTTATCAGCAAACCGATATCCCGTGCTCTACGGCAGATTTGTCGGCGGAAGCATTGCAGGGGGGAGATAGGCAGGTCGCGATCCTATCGGCCGCTCCGTACCACATTTCAGCTTTTTGGTTGCTGATGGTCAGCTTTACATTCATTGCCGGGCCGGCCGCTTTTGCTTCGTGTCAAAAGTGTCAATCATTGTTCGGAGAGCCGCCGTCGGAAGCTTCCGATCGGTTAAATGAAGCGACGCGCTATTTCCTCTCGCGGTAAGCAGACACCGCTTGGATCACAAGCAGGCGCGCGCGCGCAAGCCGCCTTCCACCGCATCATCCAGCTCCAACCCGCCTTGATAAAATCGCAGAAGGTCGGCAGTTGCTGCCAATCCCAGACCCGTGCCGGGCGCGGACGGATCGAGGCGAGTGCCGACATCGACCGCGCGATCGCGCTGACTGACGGGAATGCCATGACCATCGTCGCGCACTTCGACGAAATCCGCCCCGCCGCTCACGATCACATGGCCTGACGCCCATTTGAAAGCGTTGTCGATGAGGTTGGACAGAATCTCGCCCAAATCGCCCCGGTCACATGACAAGTGAAGATCGGGCGGAAGGTCGATTGTCACCCGCATCGGTCTATCCGCATGAAGGCGGCGCATGGCACCGACGATCTCGCGCACCAGCGGTTCCACTTCGGTCATGGTGCCCGCACCTCGCGTCCCGGCAGCGCTTGCCCTCCCCAAGTGGTAGTCGATGTGCATCTTCATCGCCGCGCATTGCGACAGCAGAAAATCGGATGTTTCGATCTGGCCCGCCAGGCGCAATTGCTCCGCTTCGTCGATGGCCAGCGCCAACGGCGTGCGCAAGTTGTGCGCCAGATTGCCCGCTTCTGTCCGCGCCCGCGTGATCAGTTGTTCCTGCCCTTCCAGCAAGGCGTTGAAGCGGGTGATGACAGGCACGAACTCGCTCGGTACTTCGTCGTCCAGACGTCTGGCCTCACCTTTGCGCAGGCGGTCGACGTCTTCACTCAACCTGCGCACCGGGGCCAGGCCGAAGTGGACCACGGCGATGGCTCCGGCGAGCAGCAGCAGGCCCACCACGCCCATCGACAACGTCAGATCCGGACGGAACAGTTCCACCTGATCGTCCAGCAATCGGCGCGCAGAAGCGATGGTGACGATCATCGGTCGCCCTTTGACCACAACCCGAAGGCTGCGCTGTCGAACCGGTTGATCTCCTGCCAGACCATCGCGCCAGTCTCCATCGGCCACCGTTCCAAGGCGCAAGTTCGCCAGAGAGCTCGATTGCAGGCGTTGGGCCTCGGCATCGATCTGCCAGTACAACCCGGAATGCGTGACGAGAAATTGCGGATCGGAAAGCGGCTTGCGAACGTGCAGGCGCCCTGCCAGATCGACTTCCACCAAGGCGACGAGTTCGCTCAGGTGATGGTCCAGTTCCGCCTGGTAACGATCGGTCGTGTGAATCCGATAGAGGTTGCCGATGAACACGCCGGCCAAGGCCATGGCGGCCACCACGCCGACGACCGAGGCGAATATCAGGCGGGCGCGCAGGCTTCCGGCGGAGGTTTCGCTCATGCCGTAAGCCGATATCCGACCCCGCGCCGGGTCACGACGCGATCGCGCCCGATCTTGCGCCGCAGCCGCCCGACCAGAACTTCGACGGCATTGGGTTCACGGTCCTTTTCCAGGTTGTAGAGGTTATCCAGGATCGCCTGCCGCGTGAGGGTTCGTCCGCCGCTGTACATCAGCAATTGCAGCAGGCTGAACTCCTTGCCGGTCAAGCTTGTCGGCGATCCGTCCACCCATGCTTCACCCGTTGCCGTGTCGATCGCAAGACCGCCTGCGGTTATCTGCGTAGCGCTATGGCCGACGACCCGGCGGGCCAGGGCGTGTATCCGGGCGACCAGTTCCTCGGTCCGAACGGGCTTCACGATGAAGTCGTCCGCACCGGCATTCAGCCCTTCCACTTTTTCCTGCCAGCTGCTGCGTGCTGTCAGGATCAGGACAGGCGTGGCGATGCCCCGGTTGCGGAGTTCGCGCACCATCTCGATTCCCGACATGCCCGGCAACCCCACATCGACGACCATGACGGTGAACCCGTCTGCTGCGAAAGACAGCGCATCTTCGGCATCGGGAACCCACTCGCAGGTCATTCCATGACGCCGCAAATTGGCGGAAATCCTCTGTGCCAGCCCAGCCTCGTCTTCGATCAACAAGATTCGCATATGGCCGCTTTCTGACAGGCTCTCGTCAGGAAGCGAAGCTAAATGCTGCGGCCGCTAACAGATTTTCAGGGGCGCACATCATGGTTCGAAACCGGCAATTGCCATTGCTGGCGCTGCTCGGCGCTGTGGCAGCCTGCTCCGGCGGGGAAGGCGATACCACCGCCACCGCCGAAAAACCCGGAGCGCAGATGGAAAAGGGCGTGGTTGCCCTCACCGAAGGTGAAATCACCCGCATCGGTATCCATTTCAAGGCGGTCACGAACGCGACCGAACTGCCGGTCGCAACTGTCCCGGCCACGCTTGCCCCCCCGCCCAACGCCCGCGTGGCTGTACCTGCGGTCATTCCCGGCGTCGTCACTCGCACGCTGGTGGTCGAGGGCGACACCGTCAGGCAGGGCCAGCCGCTCGCTGTCGTCGCCGCGCGTGAGATGTTCACCATCGCCGCTGGCGTGGAGCAGGCATCTGCCCGCGTGGCGATGGCCCAGGCTAACGACCGCCGCCTTGGCCAGTTGGCGAAGGAAGGTGTGATCGCCGGTGCCCGCGCCGACGAAGCCCGCGCATCGCTGCGCGAAGCTCAGGCGGAACTGAACGAGCAGCGCCGTGTCGTTCGCTTGGTCAACGGTGCTCCGTCCAGCGGCAGCTACACCCTTACCGCGCCGATCGCCGGCAAAGTGACCAGCGCCACGATCCAGACCGGCAGCCCGGTCAATGAAACCACGTCTGCATATGTCATCGATGCCGCCAGCCGGTACGAATTAACGGCGCAAGTGCCCGAACGCCTGCTCGGAAAGCTACGCCCCGGCATGGCGGTGACGCTGCCCGGCGGTGTGCGCGGCGAAGTGACCAGCGTTGGCAGCGTGCTCGACCCGCAGACCCGCTCCGCCACGCTGCGCGCCCGTGTTCCCGCCGGAGCCGGTATCGTGTCCGGCCGCGCTCTGCCCGCTACCCTCTCCACCAAAGCCCCGGCAGGCACTGTAGTGGTGCCCTCCGGCGCTGTGCTGGACGTAAACGGCAAGCACAGCGTCTTCGTCCGCACACCGCAGGGTGCGCACATCCGCCCAGTCGAAATCGGCGATCGCGCCGATGGCCGCACCGTCGTGCTGTCCGGCCTGCGCGCTGGAGAACGCATCGCCGTAACCGGCCTCAGCGAACTCAAGTCGATGGCTGGGGAGGACTGATGCTGCGCGCACTCGTCGCCTGGTCGCTTTCGTATCGGCTGCTCGTACTGGCGCTGACCCTCGTGGTGGGCGGTATCGGCGCATGGGCCTACTCGACCTTGCCGGTCGATGCCTATCCCAACATCGCGCAGGCGCAGGTCAAGATCATCCTCAAGGCGCCGGGCATGACCCCGGAAGAGGTTGAAACCCGCGTCATCGCTCCGCTCGAACTCGAAATGCTCGGCCTGCCCAATCAGGCCAACCTGCGTTCGACCGCCAAGTACGCCATTGCCGATATCACCATCGACTTTACCGACGGCACCGACATCTACTGGGCGCGCCAGCAGGTGGGCGAACGGCTTGCCGGGATCATGGCCGATCTTCCAGAGGGTGTCACGGGCGGCATGGCGCCGATCTCGACCCCGCTGTCGGACGTGTTCATGTTCACGATCGACGGCCCGCAGTCGCTGACCGAAAAGCGCGAACTGCTGGACTGGACCATCCGCCCGGCCCTCCGCACGGTGCCCGGTGTGGCCGACGTCAATGCGCTTGGCGGTTTCGTGCGGACGTATGAAGTGCGCCCCGACATTGTTGCGCTGGCAGCGGCCCGGCTTTCGGTGGATGATCTCAAACTCGCCATCGAACGCAGCAACCGCAACGACGGCGCTGGGCGCATCGCTGCTGGCGAGGAAGCCCTGATCGTTCGCGCGGTTGGCGCCGTGCGCGATGCCAGCGACCTTGAACAGACTACCGTAGTCGCCCGCGACGGCCACATCGTGCGGGTGGCGGACGTCGCGACCGTAGCGACCGGATCCATCACTCGCTACGGCGGCGTCACCGCTGATGGCAAGGGCGAGGCGGTGCAGGCCGTCGTCATCGCCCTGCGCGGCGCCGATGCCCGTCAGGTCGTAACGGGCATCGAACAGCGCGTTGCCGAACTGCAGGCAGGCATGCCCAAGGGCACCAGGATCACCGTGTTCTACAACCGCTCCGACCTGATCGGCCGGGCCGTTCATACGGTTCAGAAGGCCCTGCTGGAAGCGACCGTGTTGGTCGTGGTGCTGCTGATCCTGTTCCTGGGCGACTGGCGCGCAGCGGCGATCGTCGCCGCCACGCTGCCGATGGCTGCGCTTACCACGTTCCTGTTCATGCGTGGCATGGGCCTGTCCGCCAACCTCATGAGCCTTGGCGGCCTTGCCATCGCCATCGGCATGCTGGTGGACGGCGCCGTCGTGGTGGTGGAAAACGTGGTGGACCGGCTGAACCATGCAAAGGACGTACACGTCCCAAAGCTCAATGTGGTCTTCCGCGCCACAGCCGAAGTGATCGTGCCGGTATCCGCCGGTCTGGTCATCATCGCGCTGGTGTTCCTGCCGCTGCTGTCGTTGCAGGGGCTGGAAGGCAAGCTGTTCGCGCCGGTTGCCCTCACCATCATGTTCGCTCTGGCGGGATCGCTGCTGCTGGCGCTGACGCTGGTGCCGGTGCTGTCGTCCTATGGCCTGAAAAGCGGCGACCACGGCGAACCCTGGATCATGCGCAAGCTGGCTCCGCGCTACGCCTCGCTGCTGGCCGGTGCGTTCAACCGCAAGATGCTGGTCTATGGCCTTGCCGCAACCGGACTGGTCCTTGCCGGGCTGGCCTATGGCGCGGTCGGCAAGACGTTCATGCCGACGATGGACGAAGGCTCCGTCGTCATCCAGATCGCCAAGCTGCCTACCGTGGGCCTCGACCGTTCGCTGTCCCTTACCAGCAATGTGGAGAAGGAACTGATGGCGAAGGTCCCCGAAGTGACCGGCGTGATCTCGCGCACCGGCACGGACGAGATCGGTCTCGATCCTATGGGGCTCAACGAAACCGATATGTTCGTGACGCTCAAGCCTTCGACCGAATGGCGTGGGGACCGCGAATTCGTGGTCGCGGAAATGCGCAAGGCGCTTGACGGCATTCCCGGCTTCGACCCCAGCTTTACCCAACCGATCGAGATGCGCGTGGCCGAAATGCTCACCGGCGCGCGTGGCGACCTTGCGATCAAGATCTTCGGTCCCGACCTCGACAAACTGGCCGAGATCGCCGGCAAGGTGCAGCACGTCCTGCAATCTACACCGGGTGCTGCCGAAGTCCTGACCGTTGCAAACGACAAGGTCGATTACTTCCAACTGGATATCGACCGCGCCGCTGCGGGCCGTGCCGGAATGCCCATCGACCAGTTCCAGGACACCTTGCGTGCGCAACTGGAAGGGCTTCCCGCAGGCATCGTTGCAGAGGGCCAGAAGCGCGTTCCTGTAGTCATTCGCGGCGCCGACGGCGTGCGCGAGGATGAGACGCGCTTTGCCGACATGGCGATCACTACGCCCAGCGGCGAGCTGGCCCACGTCAGCGACCTCGCCCGCGTGGAGCGGACGCAGGGGCCGATCCGCCTCGATCACGAAAGCGGCTCTCGCTATGCTCTGGTGCAGGCTTTCGTATCGGGCCGCGACCTCGTCGGCTATGTCGAGGAAGCCAAGGCAAAAGTCGCGGCGCAAGTGCCGCTGCCCGCAGGTTATCGCCTCGTGTGGGGTGGTCAGTTCGAAAACCAGCAACGCGCTTCGACTCGCCTGATGATGGTGATCCCGGTCGCCCTGCTGCTGATCTTCCTGGTGCTGTACGTGACGCTGAAGTCGCTGCGCGGGTCGCTGCTGATCCTCGCCAACATCCCCTTTGCGGCCGTGGGCGGCGTGATCTCGCTGTGGATGACGGGGGAGTATCTGTCGGTCCCCGCATCGGTCGGCTTCATCGCGCTTCTGGGCATTGCAGTGCTCAACGGCCTGGTCCTGGTCGCCTACTTCCAGCAACTGCGTGAGAACGGTGTGCCGATGGCGGACGCGGTGCGGACCGGCGCCGAACGTCGTCTGCGCCCGGTATTGATGACCGCCAGCATCACCGCTTTCGGTCTGGTGCCGCTGCTGTTCGCGACGGGTCCGGGTTCGGAAATCCAGCGCCCGCTGGCCATCGTGGTCATCGGCGGACTGGTGACTTCGACGCTGCTCACGCTCGTCCTGCTGCCCATCCTTTTTGAACGCTTCGGCGAGAGCTCCAAGGGAATTTCCGCATGAGCCGCGTGGTGCTTACGCTTTTCTGCAGCGTCCAGGACGCCGATATGATCGGGGTCGCCGTGGGCGACTGCCTGCACGCACCCGTCCACTTGCGGCGAGAAGCCGTGCTCGGCCGCGATTTCGATGATGCCGCAACGGGTGAGCGTGTAGCCGGAACCCTGGCCCGCATGGCGGTGGAGGTTGAACTTGCGGCGGATCGCGTCGGTGAAGCTATCGAGGCTGCAACGCAGACTCGCCGCAACCTGCCCTTCCGCTGGCGCACCGTCGCCGTCCAGGATGGAGGGCGCGTAGCATGAAGTGGGCCTTGCTTCTTCTGGCCGGAGTCTCTTCTCAGGTCACGGGGCAGGTCGCCGATCTGCCGCCCGAGCAAGTCGTGAACGGCGTGCTAGACAGCCAACCTCTGGTCGAAGCCGCCGCGGCGCGCGTGCGTGCTGCGAATGCCCAGGCTGAAGCCTTGCGCAAGGGACCGAACGAGATCACCGCTCAGGGCACCTTGTCGCGGCGCAATGTCGACCACGATGGCAATTACATCGAATACGACACCACCGTCAGCCGCCCGTTCCGCTTGCCCGGAAAGGCCGCGCTGGACCGCCGCGCGGGAACGCTGGGCGTCGATATCGCGCAGAACCGGATGGAGGATGCGCGGCACCAGGCGGCACTGATGCTGGCCGGGCTGTGGTACGATTGGGTGCTGGCTACCGAACTGCAACGCAATGCGTCGGTTTTGGTCCAGAACCAGCGCTCGCTTGTCACCTCCACCCGCCGGCGCATGGAACTGCGCGATGCGGCAGAGATCGATGTGCAGCAGGCGAGCGCCGCGCTTGGGCTGGCCGAAGCGCAGATGGGGGATGCCGCCGCCGCCCGTGACCGCGCCAAGGCCATGCTGGAAGCGCGCTTCCCCGATCTGCCGCTGCCTGCCGAAGCCCCGCGCCTTGCCGATCCGGTGGTCCCGACAGAAGGGTTAGATGGCCTCAAGCGGCTGATCGTCGAACGCAGCCATGAAATCGCAGCCGCCGTCGGCACGGCGGAACGTCAGGAAGTGCTGGCGCGCCGCGCCCGCGCGGATCGCTTTGCCGACCCCTCGCTGGGTGTGCGCGTATTCAGCGAACGCAGCGGGCAGGAACAAGGGGCAGGGCTTTTCATGTCGCTCCCTCTGGGCGGCGGACATCGCCGGGCTTTGGCGGACGAAGCGATGGCCGAAGCCACTGCCACGCAAGCCGAGCGGATGAACGTCGAAGCCGAGATCATGGGCAATGCTGCTGCCGACGTCGCGGAGTTTCAGGCCCGACAGGCCGCGTGGCAAGCAAGCCGCGACGCCGTCACCCGCGCCGAGCGAAGCGCCCAACTGGCTGCCCGCGGTCAGGAACTGGGCGCCATCGATCTGGCGGATCGGCTCTATGCCGACCGGCAGGCCAACGAAGCCCGCGCTCAGGAACTGGCAGCCCGCGCATCCGCCGCACGATTGATCCTGAAGCTGCGGATCGATGCGCATACGATGTGGATCAACTGAAAAGGATAAACGAGGCTGACCCTTCCCGGTCGTTCAGCAGTAAATTTTAGGCTCTCAGGTGCAGCCCGTTCGCTTAGCCGATGGAGGCGTCGCGGCGAGAACCGATGGCTTGGGGCGCTTCGCCTGCATATTGTGTGTGGGAACAGGATTCGTTGCCTGTGGCGTTATTCCAGACCTGCGCCGAGCGGGCCAAGAAGAGTGTCCCGTGTATGCCGAAGGCCTCGCTTTTCAGGATGGGCCTCTCCCACATCGGGGCGATGACGCGGTTTGCCTCTTCATTGCGTATGCGCTCAAACACCTCCTCGATGATCTGAAGCCGGTCAGTTGGCTATCCTCACCAGAACCTTCCTTTGCATTGTTCCATCATCACATCGTTGAGGGCGGAACGTTACTACGGAACAGTGTGTCGAGTTTGAAAATCAACGCCCTTTATTTTCAGGCGCTCGATCCGCAGTGCTTGGGTTCGGTGCTGCGACTTCGATCTCAACCCGGCGGTTCTTCGCGCGGCCTTCGGAATCGTCGCTGCCGTCAAGGTTCCTATTGGGTGCTATCGGACGCGCTTCGCCAAGAGCAATGACAGTCATACGCTTCGCATCAATACCTTTGCTGGCAAGATAGTCGCGCGCTGCCTCGGCCCGGCGGCGAGAGGCGGCAAGGTTCTCTGCGTCGGATCCGCGGGAATCGCTGTGCCCCCAGATCGTGATCTGTCCGCCGGCCTGGAGCGTTGGATTGGCAAGCAGGCCATCAATCAACCCGCGCCCGGTGTCATCGGGTTTTGCACCTTTTGCCGGGTAGGGAACTACCAGGTGAACCGGCTCCAGGGAGGGAGCCTCGCTCGGGCCGATATCGACATCTTCGCGGATGATGGATTTCTTCGGCTCCTGCGTTGGCTCGTCCGGTGCCGCGCTGGCGAGTGCGTCAGGTATTGCGGCATCGCTTGCGGGCACATCGTTTGCTTGTCCCTCGTTCCGCTGCTGACAAGCGGCAAGGGATGCCAGCAGAAGTAAGGATGCGGTTATCCGCGCGTTATTCATGCTGTCGCCTCCTTGGTTTCGGCAATGTTGCGAGTGGGCTCCGGCTCTGCACGGCGCGGCGGGCCGTAGGAAATGATCGTGTCGCCCGGCTGAGGCGTTGGGCGCGAAGCGTGGGTGAAGAACAGGATCTTGCCCTCTTTTCGCAACACGAAAAGCATGTCGGCCTCATCCGGTAGTGCGGCCTGTGCATCGGCGAAATCGAACTGTTCGCTGATCCGCGTCTTGCGGAAGGTCCAGCCGGCGCTTTCGTGCTCGGCTATTTCCTCTACGCCGATGCCTGAGGCGAACATGGCGCGTCCGCGAAGAGCTTCGGGCAGGCTGCGATGGTCCTCGTCATCGCCCATGCCGCCAAGCTGATAGACGGCATCCCTGCCGATATCCGGTGCAAATTCGCTGCAGACGAGCGCGTTGTATGCCTCGTTGTCGGTCGTGGCGACGAGAACCTGGAACTGCGCCAGATCGAGGCGCTCCTCTGTCGATTCTGCCAGAATTTCACCGTGATAGGTCGCTATGCCGGCCTGCCGCGCCACCGAAAGGCGCTGCCAGCTGGTGTCGGCGATCATGACCGGGACATCCAGTTGCCGCAACTGATTGGCCAGGGACAGACTCCACGAGGTGCTGCCGACGATCAAGAGGCCTTTCTTGCGGGCGCCCATGACCTTTAGCCAGCGTGCGACGTAGCGGATGCTGAAGCCGTGCGCGACAATCGTGGCGACAACGACAGAGAAGGACAGCGTTACCAGAATGCTGCCATCACCATAGCCGAGCTGATCGAGCCTTAGGGCAAAAAGACCCGACATAGCCACCGCGACGACGCCGCGCGGCGCGATCCAGGCAACCAGCAGGCGCTCGTTCCAGGGGATCTTGGTGAAGGCCAGGCTGAGCAGCACCGTCGCCGGACGCACCAGAAACAGCAGCGCGAGAAGATAGGCAATGAAGCGCCACTCGAACTGACGCAGGACGCCGAAATCGAGCGAGGCTGATAGCAGAACAAAGACGCCGGAGATGAGGAGAACCGTGACGTTCTCCTTGAAGGGGTGAATGTCGCGCAGGGAATCGAGCCGCATGTTGGCGATGGCGACACCCATCACGGTTACGGCGAGAAGGCCGGTTTCCTGCTGGATCAGGTTTGAAAGCACGAACGTGCTGATGACGGTGACGAGAAGGACGGGAGCCTTGAGATACTCGGGGACGTGGCCTCGGGGGAAGGCCCAGGCGATCGCGCGCGCAGCTCCGTAACCGATGAGACCGGCCACGACCGCAGCGGCTAACAGCGACGTGGCCACCGAGATCAGGGTGCCGCCTTCGCCGGAGCGACGCAGGTATTCGTAAGTAATGACGGCGCAAAGGGCGCCGAACGGATCGTTGACGATGGCTTCCCACTTCAGGATCGCCCGCGGGCGAGGAGCGATATTGCTCTGGCGCAGGAGAGGTATGACGACGGTGGGACCCGTCACGACGAGGATACCTGCGAAAAGGATGGCAACCGGCCATACGAGGCCGGCGACATAGTAGCAGGCCAGTGTGCCCAGCACCCAGCCTACCGGAATCCCCACGAGCATCAGGCGTGTTACCGCGCCTTCTGTCTTCCTGAGTTCACGGAAGTTGAGGCTGAGCCCGCCTTCGAAAAGGATGAGCGCGACGGCCACGGAGATCATCGGCTCCAGCAGATCTCCGAAAGTCTGTTCGGGGACCACGAGGCCGGTGACAGGGCCTGCAAGGACACCGGCTGCGAGCATGAGGGCGATGGCCGGCCAGCCGGTACGCCACGCGATCCATTGGGCGCCGATACCGAGAATACCGATCAGCGCGAAGACAAGGGCTTGCTGATGCATAACGAAGAGGGATAACCATCTCGGACCGGCAAGGTAACCGTCTACACAGAAATTTTTCTAGGTCCGGAGCCCTGGCAGTCGCGCGATCACTATATGAGGTCGACATGTGAAAATAAGGACGCTGCTGCGAACTTGTCGCAGGTTTTTCGACTTGACTGCGCGCTGTTCCTGATCAGCAATGAGGTTGTCGCCGCGTCGAGGATCGGTCCACACGGCGAACGGCGGGATCAAGAAGGTACAGAAGCCCGGCCGCGGCGACAGCGATGGCGGAGAGCAAAGAGAAGTAGGCGCCCGGCTCCATCCGGCTCCACAACATGCCGACCAGACCCGCGCTGAGACTGCCCGCGAAGATCGCGAGATACCAGGCAGCCACTGTCGTCGCACCGAGACGCGGCGGGGCGAGGCGCGCGAAAAGGCCGAGGCCGGTGGGCAGGATGAACAATTCGCCCGTCGTGAACAGGACGAAAAAGGCCACGAGCCAGAGCCAGTCGGCGCGATCGTTGCCGGCCTGCCATGAGACGATCGCCAGCAGCGCATAGGCCAGCGCCACGATCAGCGCGCCTTGCGTCATGCGCCGCGCCGGGGCGGCCTCCTGCCCCGCATCCGCGCGCTTGCGCCATACGGAAAGCAGCGGCGGCGTCAGCATCATCACCAGCAGGGGGTTGAGCGCCTGGAACCAGGTCATCGGGATCGTCAGGCTGCCGAACTGGCGGTCGATCCCGCTATCGGCCCAGAGCGCGACGGTATTGCCCACTTGCTCATAGGCGCCCCGGAACACCGTTACGCACAGACCCACGGCGGCGAGCACCATCCAGATGCGTTTCTCGTCGCCGGGGCTGACTTGTGCATCGCCTTGCGTCCGGGGGAGAGAGAGGCGCTCGGGCGGCAGGTGGCGCTGGCCGAAAAGATAGATCAGCAAGCCGACGAACATGCCGATACCCGCCGCTCCGAAACCGTAGTGCCAGCCGTAGATCTCGCCCAGCGTTCCGCAGATGAGCGGGGCCAGGAAGCCGCCGATGTTGATACCCAGGTAATAGACATTGTAGGCCCAGCCGCGCCGGGGGTCGCCCGGCGCGTAGAGGTCGTTGATCTGGCTCGGCAGGCTGGGCAGGAACAGGCCGTTGCCCAGCGCGATCGTGGCGAGCGCGACATAGAACAGCGGCTCGAAGGCCATCATGAAGTGTCCGGTAGCCATGATCGTGGCGCCGAGCATGACCGCGCGGCGCTTGCCCAGCCAGCGATCCGCGATCATCCCGCCCAGAATCGGAGTGAAATAGGCGCAGGCCGTGTAAGCTCCGTAGACGAACGAGGCCTGCACTTGCCCCAGCATGAGTTGCCGGGTCATGTAATAGACCAGCAGCGCCCGCATGCCGAAGTAGGAGAACTGCTCCCACATGTTGGTGAGGAACAGGACGGTCAGCCCCGGAGGCTGGCCGAACAAGTTACGCGAAGGCGCCGTGCTCGCGGGGGTTCCGTGCATATCTCTTACCCGTTCGCGCCGAAGCTATTCATGGATGGCCCCAAAGGGTTTCGTCGCAATGGATCATGCCGTTTTCGTAGAGAGCGCCCGGCTTGCGATCCTGCTTAAGAAACAACGGTCCGTCGAGATCCACGAGATCGCAGACCTGACCGAGCAGGAAGGCGGGCGCCATGGCCAGGCTGCTGCCGACCATGCAGCCGACCATGACGCCAAACCCCGCCTCTCGCGCGGCGGCAGCCATGGCCAGGCCTTCGGTAAGCCCCCCGCACTTGTCCAGCTTGATGTTGACCACATCGAACCGGCCTTTCAGCTTCGGCAGGTCGTCCGGGGTGAGGGCGCTTTCGTCGGCCGCGATCGGGATGGGGGAGCGGAATCCGTCGAGATCCGCCTCCTTCCCCCGCGCCAGCGGCTGCTCGATCAGCGAGACCCCGGCCTCGACCATCGCGGCGACCAGCGCTTCGAGATCGCCGATGGCGAAACCCTGGTTGGCGTCGACGCCAAGCCAGACTTCGGGGCGGGCTTCGCGGATGGCCTTGACCCGTGCGATGTCGAGAGCCAGATCGCCGGTCAGCTTGATCTTGATGGCGCGCGCCTGGGCATGACGCCGTGCACGCAGGGCCATTTCCGAGGGCGTGTCGGCGCCTATGGTGAAAGTCGTCTTCAGGGGAGCCGGAACGGCAAGTCCGGCCAGTTCCCACGCGGGGCGGCTTGATCGGCGCGCTTCCAGATCCCAGAGCGCGGCATCCACGGCGTTGCGCGCGCCGCCTGACGGCAGGATCGCGCGCAGCACATCGCGCGGGGGATGGGCCTCGATCTCGCTGCGGGCGTCTTCCAGGCAGGCCAGCATCTGCGGGATATCGTCACCCACGTAATAGACGCCGCTCGCCTCGCCGCGCGCCAGATGACGGCCGTCGTCCAGCGTGACGACCATCACTTCCGCGCGGTCGATCTCGCGGCCCGATATACGGAAAGGCTCGGCCAGAAGAAGCGTCTCGATCGAGGCGCCGAGCTTGAGGGACGACATCAGATCGCCTTCCCTGCCTGATAATGCAGGGATGACGGGGCGGCAGGCGCCGATCGATAAAGCCGTTGTATCATCAAGCATTCCCCCCTTGGAGGAGGGCGGGCGATACGGCCTCATCCTCTCCTTCCGGTGGTGACGGATATCTCCGAGCCTTTGCCCGGGTGAGACTCGGCACCAGATCGGGGAATGATATTTTCCAATCAGAGAATTTCAACTGTTTTGGAAAATTTTTTGCAAAATGCCGGTCATATCGGCAGGACGGTCGTTTCCTTGACCCGCTTCAAGGCGAAGCTCGAGTTGATCGAACCAACGCCGGGCAGATGCAGAAGTTCGCGCTTCAGGAAGCGTTCGTAGGCCTCGACGCTGGCGACGATCACCCGCAGGAGGTAGTCGCTGTCGCCGCTCATCGAGAAACATTCGATGATTTCCGAATGCTTCTCGACCGCGCTTTCCAGCGCTTCCAGCGTCGCCTCGTCGTGCGATTTGAGCTTGATATAGGCGAAGACGTTGACCGTCAGTCCCAGCATGGCGGGATCGAGCAGCACCGCGCGGCCCCGGATGGTGCCCTGACTTTCCAGCTTCTTCAGGCGCCGCCAGCACGGTGTCTGCGAAAGGCCCACTAGCGGAGCGAGGTCGGCAAGCGGCATTTCGGGATGGTCCTGCAAGGTTCGCAATATCTTGCGGTCGATATCGTCCATTCTTCGATTCCCGATCGTCTCTGCTGGATTGGAAGTAAATCCTATCATTGTCTTCAATGTGAGAACATAGTATTCGTTTAATTGCTAAAATTGAGAAAATTAGAACAGGATTTTCCTGTGCCCGTTCCTTAGCCTCCCCAGCCAGACCAACGGGAAGGGGAATCATGGCGAACCGGCCACCACTCGATCTGCATATTCCAGAGCCGCCCGCGCGGCCGGGGGATGCCGCCACTTTCGATCATCTGGACATTCCTGGAGCCGGTCTCGTTCGCCGCCCCGATCCGCTCGGCAATGCGGCGGACATGCGCGACCTGCCGTTCGAACTCATCCGCGTGCTGGACGAGGATGGCCAGGCGGTCGGACCGTGGAAGCCCGAACTGTCGCCGGACCTGATGCGCAAGGGGCTGCGGGCCATGCTCCGCACCCGCGCCTTCGATGACCGGCTGTTCCGTGCCCATCGGCAGGGCAAGACCAGCTTCTACATGAAATCCACCGGCGAGGAGGCCATCCCGGCGGCGCAGGCTCTGGTCCTCGAGTCCGGCGACATGTGCTTTCCCACCTACCGGGTGATGGGCTGGCTCCATGCGCGGGATTATCCGCTCGTGGACATGGTCAACCAGATCTTCTCCAACGCGGACGATCCCTTGCGTGGACGGCAGTTGCCGATCCTCTTTTCGGCGCGTGACTATGGGTTCTATTCGCTCTCGGGCAATCTCGGCACCCGGCTCGGCCATGCCGTGGGCTGGGCGATGGCATCGGCCTATCGCGGACAGGACGGTATCGCGCTGGCCTATTCCGGCGAGGGCACCACGGCGGAAGGCGATTTCCACGAAGCCCTGACATTCGCAGCCGTCTACCGCGCGCCGGTCATCTTCGCAGTGACCAACAACCAATGGGCGATTTCGAGCTTTGCCGGCCTTGCGGGAACCGAGAACACGACTTTTGCCGGTCGGGCCATCGGCTACGGCCTGCCGGGACTACGGGTCGATGGGAACGATTTCCTGGCGGTGGCTGCGGCCACGCAGTGGGCTGCCGAGCGCGCCCGCGCGAACAAGGGCGCGACGCTGATCGAGTTCTTCACCTATCGGGTTGCCGGGCACTCCACCAGCGACGATCCCACCCGCTACCGGCCGCGCGAGGAAGGCGAAAGCTGGCCGCTCGGCGATCCGGTCGAGCGGCTTCGCCAGCATCTTGTCCGCCTTGGCGAATGGGATGCCCGGCTTCACGAGGCCTTGCTGGCCGAACTCGACGCAGAGGTGCGGGCGGCCGTGCGGGCGGGCGAGGCGGTCGGCACGCTCGGCAGGTCCAAGCCGCCGCTGGCGGAGATGTTCGAAGGTGTGTTCGCGGAGCCGGACTGGCGTCTGCTCGAACAGCGGCGCGAAGCGGGGGTCTGAGCGATGGCCGAACTCAACATGATCCGCGCGATCAACGATGCGCTGGACGTCATGCTCGCGCGGGATCCGGCTGTGCTCGTTTTCGGCGAGGATGTCGGCTACTTCGGCGGCGTGTTCCGGGCGACCGACGGCCTTCAGGCGCATCACGGCGCGAAGCGCTGCTTCGATACGCCGATTTCGGAAGGCGGGATCATCGCCGCCGCTATCGGCATGGGCGCACAGGGGCTTCGGCCGGTGCCGGAGATCCAGTTCGCGGACTACATCCTTCCGGCCTACGACCAGCTCGTGTCCGAAGCGGCGCGCCTGCGCTATCGGTCCGGGGGGGAATTCTGGGCGCCGATCACGGTGCGCTCTCCTTACGGCGGCGGCATCTTCGGCGGCCAGACCCATAGCCAGAGTCCGGAAGCGATCTTCGCCCATGTCACGGGGCTCAAGACGGTGATTCCCTCGACGCCTTACGATGCCAAGGGCCTGCTGATCGCGGCCATTGAATGCGACGATCCGGTTATCTTTCTGGAACCCAAGCGCCTCTACAACGGGCCTTTCGATGGCCGCCACGAGCGGGAACTGGCGACATGGACCGGGCATGCCGATGCCGAGGTTCCAGTGGGGCACTACCGGGTGCCGCTGGGCGAAGCCAGGATCGCGCGAGAAGGCGAGCACGTGACGATCCTGGCCTACGGCACCATGGTGCACGTTGCGCTGGCGGCGGTGGAGGACACGGGCATCGATGCCGAAGTCATCGACCTGCGCTCCATCGTCCCGCTCGATATCGAGGCGATCGTCCGTTCGGTTAGCAAGACGGGGCGCTGTGTCGTCGTCCACGAGGCGTCGCGGTTCGGCGGCTTCGGCGGCGAGCTGTCCTCGCTGGTGCAGGAGCGCTGCTTCTATCATCTCGAAGCGCCGGTGGAGCGGGTAGCCGGATGGGATACGCCTTATCCTCATGCCTTCGAATGGGATTACTTTCCGGGTCCGGCCCGGATCGGCGCGGCCTTGTGCCGCGTGATGGAGAACAGTTGATGGGTCGTTTCACATTCCGCCTGCCGGACATCGGCGAGGGTATTGCCGAGGCCGAGATCGTCGCCTGGCACGTCAAGATCGGGGACACGGTCGACGAAGACGGTCGCCTTGCCGACATGATGACCGACAAGGCGACGGTCGAGATGGAAAGCCCGGT